>NZ_JBHYHV010000023.1:0-1138 GCF_042739215.1 Mesorhizobium sp. NPDC059054 | reverse complement strand
CGTTCCGGAATGGCAACTGTGTTCAAGCGAAGCGGCTTTTGTCTCGGATCATGGCGTTGAGCGAGACGAGGAGCTTCCTTGCGACAGCGATGATGGCGAGTTTCTTTGAGCCGGATCGGGTAGCGATTGCGGTGTAGGCTTGTGTGAAGCGCTGACAAGATCGAATGGCCGTCAGAGCTGCCATATAGAGTGCACGGCGCACACGCGGCCTGCCGCCTCGGATGTGGGAACGAAAGGTCTTTGAGCCGCTCTCGTTGGCGATCGGAGCGAGTCCGGCAAGGGCTGCGATGGTCTTGGGTGACCGCTGCCCGAGTTCTGGCATCAACGCGATCAGCGTGGTGGCGGTGACGGTGGCGACACCTGGCGCGGAGACCAGGATATCGTAGTCGGCGGCAATCGTGGCGTCGGCATCCGTGACCGTGCGGATCAACGCCTCGAGTGCCTTGATGCGCTCGTCGAGCGTGATGATCAGGCTTTCAATGTCTGTCGTCACATCGGCATCGAAGGCTTCCTGGAGGTGTTTCTTCTGGTCGGCTCTGATGTCGACCAGTTGGTCACGCCGACGCACAAGTGCCTGCAGGCGCTCGCGTTCGGCGCAAGGTGTCGCTTCCGCTGCTGGCTGGTGGCAGCGGCCGTAGTCGCACAGCATGCGTGCATCGAGCCGATCTGTCTTGGCACGTTGGCGGCCTGCCTTGGCATGGTGGTGGGTGTGGGTTGGGTTGTGCCGCGAGAAGGCAATGCCTGCCTCTGCCAGGGCATGCCGCAACAGCCTGTCGTGCACGCCCGTCGCCTCCATCACAATGAAGTCGCGACCGCTGTGAAGTCCAGCGACATGGGCTGCGATTGCCGCCGCGTCGTTGGCGATGCGCACATCCCTGCCGCTGGCTGCGTCGTGGAAATCCAGCGTCCGCTTGGAGATGTCGCATCCAATATAGTTTTGCTCTATCATCACCAGTGCCTCTTCCTGTGCTGCGGGGTCTGCGCGAACAGCCCCGTTCAACTGTTCAGGTTGATGGTTCTCAAGGCGGGAAGGGGGCCGTGCCATGCCACGGTCTGCCGAAAGGCGACCTGGATCCCCTCGGCCTCCTTCCCTGCTCTTGAATACCACAGCCCCAACACACAGGATCCCCGACACTCT
>NZ_JBHYHV010000022.1:0-1449 GCF_042739215.1 Mesorhizobium sp. NPDC059054 | reverse complement strand
GCGAAGATCAGGCCCGCCTCGATGCGCACCATGTCGAGCGCCGCCAGGCCCATCGGCACCAGCCCGTGCGGCTGGCCGGCCTCCCAGACCGCGTCGAAGACCTTTTCGGCATCGCGCGGATGACACCAGATCTCATAGCCGAGTTCGCCCGTATAGCCGGTGCGCGAGACGACGATCGGCACGCCTTGGGAATCGCCGATGCGGCCGATGGTGAAGCGGAACCATTCGACCTCGGCCAGCGCCGGCTGATGCGGCGGCGTCCAGACGATCTCCTTCAGGATGTCACGGCTCCTGGGACCCTGCACGGCGATGTTGTGCATCTGGTCGGTCGAGGACCGCACCAGAACCTTCAGGCCGAGCTCCTCGGCTTTGTCGCGCAGCCACTGGCCGGAATAGTCGTCGCCGCCGATCCAGCGGAAGTTGTCCTTGCCGAGCCTCAGCAAGGTGCCGTCGTCGATCATGCCGCCGTGTTCGTAACACATGGCCGTGTAGACGACCTGGCCGATGCCGAGCTTCTTGACGTCACGGGTGAGGGTGTATTGCAGCAGCGCCTCGGCATCCGGGCCGGTGACCTCGAACTTGCGCAGGGCGGACAGGTCCATCACCACGGCCTTCTCGCGGCAGGCGCGATATTCCTGCAGCGGGCCTTCCTTGGCGAAGGAATTGGCGAGCCAATAGCCCTTGTACTCGATGAAGTTGCGGGTGTGCTTGGCGAAGCTGGAATGGAAAGCGGTTTCGCGGGTCATCTTTGGCTCTGCATCCGGGGTCACTCGTCTGGCAATCGCACGGGAGAATTTGTGCTGTCCGGAATAGGTCCGGACATGGATGTCGGTGAGGTTCCAGCCATTGGCCGGGGTTGTGTCGTCGGGACAGGCGGAAGACACGCAGACGATGTCGGTCAGCGCGCGCAGAAGCACATAGTCGCCTGGCCGCGACCATGGCTCGTCGGAGAACATGACGCCATGCGCGTCGATGCCGGTGTTGAAGAAGAAGTTCACCGCCATCCAGCCGCCGCGGGCGGTCACGCCATGCGGGGCGAGCACGCCGTTGAAGTTCTCCGAACAGTTGATGTGGCCGGGATAGCCGATGTCGTCGTAATATTTGGCGTAGCAAGCCAGTGCGAAGGCATCGTGCCGGCCGCAGGTATCCTGCACGACTTCCACCAGCGGTTCGAAATCCTGATCGAAATACTTCGCATGCAGGCCGGGCATCGGATAGGCATGGCCCATCAAGGAGCGGGTGGCGGTGACGTCGAGTGCGAGATCGCGGCCCTTGTCGAGCTTGCGCGCCGAGAAGCACTGGAAGTCGGTGCATTGGCGGCCGTCGACGTCGATGATCTGGATGTAGTCGCCTGCCTTGACGAAATAGGCTTCGGCCGTGCGCGACTTCACCCTGAGATCGAGCACCGGATCGGCAAGCGGATCGGGCAGTTCGGACTTTCTCCTGGCG
>NZ_JBHYHV010000021.1:0-1670 GCF_042739215.1 Mesorhizobium sp. NPDC059054 | reverse complement strand
TGAAGCGCCGGTCGGCGAGATCGAGACGATGCTGGCCGGCCTGTGGAGCGAGTTGCTGGGCGTCGAACGCATCGGGCGCCGCGACAGCTTCTTCATCCTCGGAGGCCATTCGCTGCTGGCGGTGCGGCTGATCAGCCGCATCGGTCGGGAGTTCGGGATCGAGTTCAGACTGGCGCAGCTTTTTGCCCGGCCAGTCCTGGCCGAGATGGCCGAGGCGATATCCGACCTTGTCGGGAGTTCGGGTCGCCAGGTGCTGCCGTCGATCAGGCCTGTCGATCGCGCGGGCGTGTTGCCGCTCTCGTTTTCGCAGCAGCGCCTGTGGTTCCTCGCCCAGTTGGATGGGGTGAGCGCGAGCTATCACATTCCATTGGCGCTTCAGTTGCGCGGCCCTCTCCATCGCGAGGCCCTTGGCCGCAGCCTGGACAGGTTGTGGGCTCGTCACGAGGGGCTGCGGAGCGTGTTTGTCGCGCAGGGCGGCGAGCCGCATGTCGAGCTTCTGGATGCGGATGCCGGCTTTGGACTGGTCGAGTACGATCTTCGGGGCGAGGATCACGCTCGGGAGCGCCAGGAAGAGATCTGCCGCAAGGAGGCGGATACGCCTTTTGACCTCGAGTGTGGCCCGCTGGTTCGCGGCAGTCTGATCCGACTGGGGGATGAGGAGCATGTCCTTGTCCTGACCCATCATCACATTGTTTCGGATGGTTGGTCGATTGAGGTCTTTCTGCGCGAACTGGGGCTGTTGTACGGGGCGTTCATGCACGGGCGAGAGGACCCGTTGCCAGCGCTGGATGTGCAATATCCCGACTATGCCGTCTGGCAGCGTGAATGGCTTTCGGGCGAACGTCAGGCGTCGCAGGCGACATACTGGAGTTCCGAGTTCGCTGACGCGCCGGTCTTGCTGGCATTGCCGACGGATCGCCCACGTCCACCACAACAATCACCGGCAGGCGCGCATGTCGGCATCCGGCTCGATGGCGAACTGACGCGCGAACTGAAGGCATTGAGCCTCCGGCACGGAACGACCTTGTTCATGACGGTTCTGGCGGCGTGGGCAGGTGTCCTGTCGCGGCTTTCGGGCCAGGATGACGTTGTCATAGGCACGCCCGTTGCAAACCGCGGTCGTACGGAGACGGAGGGCCTGATCGGCTTCTTCGTGAACACGCTGGCGCTGCGGATCGATCTTTCCGGATCGCCCGAAGTTGGGACGCTTCTGTCGCGGGTTCGTTCGAAGGTTGTTTCGGGCCAGGACCATCAGGACCTTCCATTCGAGCAGGTTGTCGAGATCGTCCAGCCTGCCCGTCGCCTGGATCACACTCCCTTGTTCCAGGTGATGTTCTCCTGGCAGAACGAAGATGCCATTGCGTCGGCAATGCTTGATGATCTTGCAGTGCGGCCGGTCGATACGGCCTATGAGGTCGCGAAGTTCGATCTCGATCTTGCTCTGAGTGAAGCTGGCGACGAGATCGTCGGCAGTCTCGGCTATGCGACAGCATTGTTCGATGCATCGACGATTGAACGTCATGCTGGCTATCTGGAAGCAATGCTGCGCGGTTTTGTTGCGGATGCGGCATGCATGGTCGGCCGGATTGACTTGCTTGGACCGCAGGAGCGCCGGCTTCTTCTCGAGGAATGGAATGACACTGCGGCAGCCTTTGCGGAGGACGCCTGCA
>NZ_JBHYHV010000020.1:0-2075 GCF_042739215.1 Mesorhizobium sp. NPDC059054 | reverse complement strand
GGCTTCCGGATCGAACTCGGCGAGATCGAGGCGCAATTGACGGCTTATCCTGGCGTGCGCGAGGCCGTTGTCGTGGCACGCCAGGAGGCATCCGGCGACAAGCGGCTGGTTGCCTATGTGGTGACGAGTGATGAGGTTGCTGGCCTTGCGGCACTGTTGCGAAGGCATTTGTCCGGGTGCCTTCCGGATCACATGGTTCCTGCGGCCTTTGTGGTGCTTGACCGTTTGCCGCTGACGCCGAACGGCAAGGTGGATCGTCGCTCGCTGCCGGCGCCAGCGGACGAGGCGTATGCGCGCGGAGCCAGTGAAGCGCCGGTCGGCGAGATCGAGACGATGCTGGCCGGCCTGTGGAGCGAGTTGCTGGGCGTCGAACGCATCGGGCGCCGCGACAGCTTCTTCACCCTCGGAGGTCATTCGCTGCTGGCGGTGCGCCTGATCAGCAGAATACAACAACTGGGGCATGCTGTTGATGTTGCTGCTCTGTTTGAAAGTCCACAACTGTGTGACCTGGCTGCAAGGCTTGGGCAAAAACCAGTAACTATTGTACCGGCCAGTACCATCACACGAGAAAGCACGGCCATCTCGCCTTCAATGCTTCCGTTGGCCGATCTGACGCAGGCAGAAATTGATCACGTCATGAAGCAGGTTCCTGGCGGCGTTGCCAATATCCAGGACATTTATGGACTGTCTCCCCTTCAGGACGGCATGCTGTTCCATCATCTGCTGAGCGAAGCTGGTGATACATATATTGTTGTCTCGCAAATGGCGTTTGCAAGCCGCGAGCTGTTGGATCGATATCTGAGCGCGGCGCAAGGCGTTGTCGATCGTCATGATATTCTGCGTACCAGCTTTGTCTGGGACGAGCTGTCATCGCCGGTGCAGGTGGTGTGGCGTCATGCTTCCCTCGATGTGAACTTCGTTGAGCTGGATGCGTCGGCTGGCCCTGCGTTGGAGCAGTTGAGGCGGCGCTATGATCCGCGGCATTACCGGATGAATCTGGGTCAGGCACCGCTTATGCGTCTTGTCGTCGGGCAAGACACGGAAAGCGAGCGCTGGTTGATGCTGGAGCTTTCCCACCATCTGATTGGGGATCATTCGACCCAGGACGTGTTCAACGAAGAAATTGGAAAAATACTGGCGGGTGAGGGCAATGATCTGCCCGAACCGCAGCTGTTCCGCAACCTGGTGGGACAGGCACGCCTTGGCGTCTCGCAGGAAGAGCACGATCGCTTCTTCCAAGCGATGCTGGGTGATGTGGATGAACCAACACTGCCATTTGGTTTGAGCGATGTCCGCCGCGGCGACAGCCTTGCTGACGAGACGCATGAAATGTTGCCGCGGGATCTGAATGATCGTTTGCGCGGGCAGGCGCGTCGCATGGGGGTAAGTCTGGCGAGCCTTTGTCATCTGGCGTGGGCGCTGGTCATTGCCCGTACGTCGGGACGCAAAGATGTTGTCTTCGGCACAGTCCTGCTTGGGCGTACGCAAGGCGCGGCGGCTCTGGACCGGGCGATGGGGTTGTTCATCAACACGCTTCCATTCCGTTTGAGCCTGGATGAGACGGGTGTGGAGGCTGCTGTACGCAGGGCGCATTCGCTTCTTACCGAGCTCTTACGGCACGAGCATGCCTCGTTGGCGCAGGCACAGCGCTGCAGCGGTGTCGATGCGCCGGCTCCGTTGTTCACTGCTCTGCTGAATTATCGGCATCAAGCTCAAGCCGCGCCGGACCGGACTGAAGCACTGTCGGGTATCGAGCGGTTGGGCGGACAAGAACTGACAAACTATCCGATTGCGCTATCCGTCGAGGATTATGGCAAAAGCTTGGGCCTCACAGCTCAGGTCGTGGGAGGGGTGTCGGCGGCGAGGCTGTGTGCCCTGATGCGGCAAGCCCTCGAGGGTCTTGCGGATGCGATTGCTCACCGGCCAACGGTCCCGTTGTGTCAGCTTGATATTTTGCCGGAAGCTGAGCGCCGGCTTCTGCTCGAGGAATGGAATGACACTGCGGCAGCCTTTGCGGAGGACGCCTGCATCCATGAGTTGTTCGAGGCCCAGGCGGTGCGGTCGCCGGATGCGAT
>NZ_JBHYHV010000019.1:0-2224 GCF_042739215.1 Mesorhizobium sp. NPDC059054 | reverse complement strand
ATGTGGTTGTCGATCAGGGCCGACAGAAGGTTGTGGGCGGTGGTGATGGCGTGGAAGTCGCCGGTGAAGTGCAGGTTCATGTCTTCCATCGGCACGACCTGGGCATAACCGCCGCCTGCGGCACCACCCTTGACGCCGAAATTGGGTCCAAGCGAAGCTTCGCGAATGCACACCACCGCCTTCTTGCCGATGCGGTTGAGGCCATCGCCGAGGCCGACCGTGGTGGTGGTCTTGCCTTCGCCGGCCGGTGTCGGGTTGATGGCGGTGACCAGGATCAGCTTGCCGTCCTTGTTGCCCTTCACCGACTTGATGAACTCGGCCGAGATCTTGGCCTTGTCGTGGCCGTAGGGCAGCAGATGCTCGTTGGGAATGCCGATCTTTTCCCCGATCGACTGGATCTGCTGCTTCTTCGCGCCACGCGCGATCTCAATGTCACTCTTGTACTCGGCCATGAGGGCTCTCCTCCCTTGTCTTTTGTCCGTTCCGGCTTCCTGAATTCCAGCGCCGGGCTCAATCTAAATCCTGCGTTTCACGCAAGGACGGTCTCGCCTATGCCCTCTGACCAGCCGCGCGAATGGCCGAGGCGAGCGTGTTCGACATGAGAAGCGCGATCGTCATCGGGCCGACGCCGCCTGGCACGGGGGTGATCGCGCTTGCCGCGGGCAAAGCCTCGTCATAGGCGACGTCGCCTACCAGGCGTGCCTTGCCGTTTTCGCCGGCGGGCAACCGGTTGATGCCGACATCGATTACGACCGCCCCCGGCTTGACCCAGTCGCCCTTGATCATTTCAGGACGGCCGACGGCGGCAACGAGAATATCGGCGGTGCGGCAGATCTCGGGAAGGTCCTTCGTCTTTGAATGTGCGACCGTGACCGTGGCGTTTGCGGCCAGAAGCAGGTTGGCCATCGGCTTGCCGACGATGTTGGACCGGCCGACGACGACCGCATTGAGACCCGACAGATCGCGGCCAAGGGCGCGTTCAATCAGCAACATCGAACCGGCGGGCGTGCAGGGTACGAAGGCCGTCTCCAATTCGCCGGCACCCAGCTTGCCGATATTGACGAAATGGAAGCCGTCGACGTCCTTGTCGGGCGAGATGGTCTGGATGATGCGGCCGGCATCGATCTGCTTCGGCAGCGGCAATTGCACCAGGATGCCATGGATGGTGTCATCGGCGTTGAGTTGCTCGATCAGCGCGACAAGATCTTCCTCGGACGTGTTGTCAGGCAGCGTGTGCTGGATGGAATGAAAGCCACATTCCTTGGCTCTCTTTCCCTTGGAAGCAACGTAGACCTGACTGGCGGGATCCTCACCGACGATGACGACGGCGATGCCGGGCTGTGTGCCGGTTCTTGCCACCAGATCCTGCGTCGCCGTCTTGATGCCGGCGACCAGTTCTTCGGCGACAGCCTTGCCGTCGATGATCGTGCTCATGGAATGTCCTTTGTCAATTCGATGCGAGCTGGGGGAGATCGCCGGTGTCGAGCGGAATGCGATCAAGACTGATCGCGTTCCGCTCTACTCCCTGATTTTGTCGCATGATCTCTGCTGGAAAAGTCTGCAACTTTTCCGGATCATGCTCCGGACAGCCGGGCGAGGGGATCTTCCCGAAACGCTGGCGGCAATAGGAGAGCATCAGCCGCGCGCCACGTGCGTAGATGTCGCCACTGTCGGTCGAGGCGCTTTCGCGCGCAGCTGCAAGCACCACGTTGACGGATTCGCGGGTGCGGAAAGGCATCAGGTCGGTACATTCCAGCATCGCGCCAAAGATGGTCGTCACCGGGACCGCGCAGCCTTCGACGAATACCGCGGGCTCCTGTGTGTCGCCGTCGCCCTCAAGCGTGTCCGTGGCGTCCTGAAAGGCCTGGTGGAGGGTAATCGGGGCGTGGCCCTGGTGAAGGTCATACAAAACTTTCGGCACGGCTGCCTCGTCGTCTCGAGTGAGCTTTCGCGACGCTCGGAGCGATTGACATCATATCGCACCTTGCATCTTGTGAAAGATATTTGCACATAAGGAAAAGGCAGGCAAGGCATGTTTCGATGGAAATTCTCCACCTTTCGACCATGATTTGTGACGTCTGAGCCAACCGTTCTGCACCCCTCAGGAGCGTGGTCTGGTCTTCTGCGGATCGTAGTGGGCGAAGGGAACGACCCGGGCAGGAAGGCGCTTCTGGTGGCCGTCGAGCTTGCCGATCTCGACTTCGGTTCCGACTTCTGAATGGGT
>NZ_JBHYHV010000018.1:2500-5393 GCF_042739215.1 Mesorhizobium sp. NPDC059054 | reverse complement strand
CATTAGGAATGAGAACGATCAAGCCGATCGAACTATTAGTACCGGTAAGCTTCAAGCGTTGCCGCTCTTCCACACCCGGCCTATCAACGTGGTCGTCTTCCACGGTTCTCAGGGAATACTCGTTTCAAGGTGGGTTTCCCGCTTAGATGCCTTCAGCGGTTATCCCGTCCGTATATAGCTACCCTGCTATGCGGCTGGCGCCACAACAGGTCCACCAGAGATACGTCCATCCCGGTCCTCTCGTACTAGGGACAGATCCTTTCAATATTCCTACACCCACGGCAGATAGGGACCGAACTGTCTCACGACGTTCTGAACCCAACTCACGTACCGCTTTAAATGGCGAACAGCCATACCCTTGGGACCTGCTCCAGCCCCAGGATGCGATGAGTCGACATCGAGGTGCCAAACAACCCCGTCGATATGGACTCTTGGGGGTCATCAGCCTGTTATCCCCGGCGTACCTTTTATCCGTTGAGCGATGGCCCTTCCACACGGGACCACCGGATCACTATGACCGACTTTCGTCTCTGCTCGACTTGTCAGTCTCGCAGTCAGGCAGGCTTATGCCATTGCACTCAGCGAACGATTTCCGACCGTTCTGAGCCCACCATCGCGCGCCTCCGTTACTCTTTAGGAGGCGACCGCCCCAGTCAAACTACCCACCATACATTGTCCCGGACCCGGATAACGGGCCGCGGTTAGACATCCATAGTAATAAGGGTGGTATTTCAAGGGTGGCTCCACCAAGGCTGGCGCCCTGGCTTCAAAGCCTACCACCTATCCTACACATGCCACTACGAATGCCAATGTAAAGCTATAGTAAAGGTGCACGGGGTCTTTCCGTCTAACCGCAGGAACCCCGCATCTTCACGGGGAATTCAATTTCACTGAGTCTATGCTGGAGACAGCGGGGAAGTCGTTACGCCATTCGTGCAGGTCGGAACTTACCCGACAAGGAATTTCGCTACCTTAGGACCGTTATAGTTACGGCCGCCGTTTACTGGGGCTTCGATTCAGAGCTTGCACCCCTCCTCTTAACCTTCCAGCACCGGGCAGGCGTCAGACCCTATACGTCGCCTTGCGGCTTCGCAGAGCCCTGTGTTTTTGATAAACAGTCGCTACCCCCTGGTCTGTGCCACCCTCCACTGCTTGCGCAGCAAAGGGTCACGCTTCTTCCGAAGTTACGCGTGCAATTTGCCGAGTTCCTTCAGCATAGTTCTCTCAAGCGCCTTGGTATACTCTACCAGACCACCAGTGTCGGTTTCGGGTACGGTCTATAAGTGGGAGCTATTTCCTGGAACCGCTCCGCTGCCCAACCAATCCGATAAGGTTGAACAACTTGTGCGATCCGTCACTACCCACAGGCCCACGAATATTAACGTGGTTCCCATCGACTACGCATTTCTGCCTCGTCTTAGGGGCCGGCTAACCCTGCTCAGATTAACTTTAAGCAGGAACCCTTGGTCTTTCGGCGGGGGAGTCTCTCACTCCCCTTACGTTACTCATGTCAGCATTCGCACTTCTGATACCTCCACCGCCCCTCACGGGTACGGCTTCACTGGCTTACAGAACGCTCCGCTACCGCTCGTGATTGCTCACGAACCCTAAGCTTCGGTGTATGGCTTTAGCCCCGTTACATTTTCGGCGCAAAGACCCTTATTTAGACCAGTGAGCTGTTACGCTTTCTTTAAATGATGGCTGCTTCTAAGCCAACATCCTGGTTGTTTTGGGATCCTCACATCCTTTCCCACTTAGCCATAACTTGGGGACCTTAGCTGTAGGTCAGGGTTGTTTCCCTTTTCACGACGGACGTTAGCACCCGCCGTGTGTCTGCCGACTAGTACTCCTGGGTATTCAGAGTTTGCTTAGGTTTGGTAATCCGGTGAGGACCCCTAGCCCATGCAGTGCTTTACCCCCCAGGGTATTCGGTCGACGCTCTACCTAAATAGATTTCGCGGAGAACCAGCTATTTCCGAGTTTGATTGGCCTTTCACCCCTAGCCACAAGTCATCCCGAACTATTGCAACAGTTATGGGTTCGGTCCTCCAGTAGGTGTTACCCTACCTTCAACCTGCTCATGGCTAGATCACTCGGTTTCGGGTCTAATGCGTCGAACTGAACGCCCTGTTCAGACTCGCTTTCGCTGCGCCTACACCTACCGGCTTAAGCTTGCTCGACACACTAAGTCGCTGACCCATTATACAAAAGGTACGATGTCACCCTTGCGGGCTCCATCTGTTTGTAGGCAATCGGTTTCAGGTACTCTTTCACTCCCCTTGTCGGGGTGCTTTTCACCTTTCCCTCACGGTACTAGTTCGCTATCGGTCATGCACGAGTACTTAGGCTTGGAGAGTGGTCTCCCCATGTTCAGACAGGATTTCACGTGTCCCGCCTTACTCAAGGACTTTTGTTCGCATTACGTGTACGGGGCTATCACCCACTTCGGCCCTCCTTTCCAGAAGGTTCCACTTATCTCACAAAAGCCACTGGCCTGGTCCGCGTTCGCTCGCCACTACTTGCGGAGTCTCGGTTGATGTCCTTTCCTACGGGTACTTAGATGTTTCAGTTCCCCGCGTTCGCCACTTTACCCCTATGTATTCAGGGTAAGTTACCTATTATCGATACTTGGAAACCACAGCAGCAGATCGCTCTGCTGCTCTGATTTTCCAAGTACCTTAGGTGGGTTTCCCCATTCGGAAATCTACGGATCAAAGGGTATTCGCACCTCCCCGTAGCTTATCGCAGCGTATCACGTCCTTCATCGCCTGTGCATGCCAAGGCATCCACCAATTGCCCTTAAGACACTTGATCGTTCTCATTGCCAATGCCCATCAGTTTTTGCACATGAACCCTCAAGGCTCACACGCACAGATGGAATTGGCACAAAAAG
>NZ_JBHYHV010000017.1:0-9016 GCF_042739215.1 Mesorhizobium sp. NPDC059054 | reverse complement strand
ATCATCGCTGTCGCAAGGAAGCTCCTCGTCTCGCTCAACGCCATGATCCGAGACAAAAGCCGCTTCGCTTGAACACAGTTGCCATTCCGGAACGCTGGAGGAATGGAAGCAACCTTGCCCCAGAAACCTGCTGGCCACCTCGACGGCCAGCCTGAAGAAAGCAAATGGGTCTGCACCGTTCCGCCTGTGTCAGTGTTCCGGGACGTGGAAGAAGGCCCGGCGCACTTTTGCTGGAAGCCCCACTACCTCCCCGCCCGACACGGTAGCGGCAGCCCGGGCCAGGTTAACCCGACCCGCTCTTGGCTCACGCCAGGTGCTGCTCGAAGAAGGACTGCAGCCTGTCGAACGGGATCACGTCCGCCCGGTCGTAAAGATCGACATGGTCGGCGCCGGCGATGATCATCAGTTCCTTCGGCTGCGCGGCGGCCGCGTGGGCGTCTTCGCTGAAATAGCGCGAATGCGCGTTTTCGCCCGCGATGAGCAGGATCGGACGGGGTGAGATCTCCTTGATGTAGCTCAGCAGGGGCATGTTCATGAAGGACAGCGGCGAGGTCGTGTTCCAGCCGGTCGTCGAATTGATCGAGCGCTTGTGGAAGCCGCGCGGCGTCTTGTAGTAGTCGAAATACATGCGAATGACGGGATCGGTGACGCCGTCCAGCGTTTCCGGCAAGCCGCCCGCCAGCGCGGGAACGCCCGCTTCCGCATCGGCCCAGCGCTGCCGGCTCAACCGCTCCAGCGTCTGGCTGCGTTGTTCGGCGGTCATCTTGTCGTAGTAGCCCCGGGCCATCACGCGGGACATGTCGTACATGGAGGTGGTGGCGACGGCCTTGATGCGCTTGTCGGCAGCGGCCGCATTCAGCGCCATGCCGGCGAAACCGCAGATGCCGATCAGCCCGATGCGCTCGCGATCGACGGAAGGGTGCAGGCCGAGATAGTCGACGGCGGCGCTGAAATCCTCGGTGTTGATGTCGGGCGAGGCGACGCTGCGCGGCACGCCGCCGCTTTCCCCGGTGTAGGATGCGTCGAAGGCAAGCGCGACGTAGCCGCGCGCGGCCATGGTCTGCGCATAGAGCCCGGAGGACTGTTCCTTCACGGCGCCGAACGGGCCGGATACGGCGATCGCCGGCAGGCGTTCGCCCTCGCGGTCCGCTGGACTGTAGAGGTCGGCCGCCAGCTCGATGCCGTAGCGGTTCTTGAACGTCACTTTCCTGTGCGTGACTGTCTCGTTGCGCGGGAAGGTCTTGTCCCACGCCGCGTCCTCAGCCAGCGCCTCGCTGGCGCCGGCGACCAGCGGCAGCGCTCCCAGCGCCGCCACCACGGCGCCGCCCGCCTTCATCAGGGTGCGCCGGTTGGGGCCTTCTGCGATCTCGATTCTGTCGGTCATCATTCTCTTCCTTGTCTGTTGGTTGTCTGGAAATTTACCGGTCGCTGGACCGGCGCCTCGATTGCCGCGCGTCAGGGGATGCGCTCGATGCGCACGGGAAATTCGCCGCGGATGTGGAGCGTTTCGTAGCCTTCGTCGAAGCGGCCGAGCCGGATCAGGCCCGGATATTTGTAGCCGGCGTAGAACAGGGCCAGATTGCCCCATGGCATGTAGTAGCAAAGGTCATAGGGCTGCTCGTTGCCGAAGCGGCCGCTGCCTTCTTCGGTCAGTTTCCGGGGCAGGCGCACGATCGATCTTGAGGTCGAGCGGCAGCATGCCGGCGAAGTCGCGGGCCGCCGGGTTGTCGTAGAGCGTCGCGGTCATCGTCCTGTCGTTGAAGATCATCCGGATGCGCATGGTCGTCGGCTCCTGGCTGGCGGGATCGTTGCCCTGCCGGCCGAAAGCTGCGCCGGGTACCAGCGACGCGGCGATGGCGGATGCGATCAGGCAACGGCGGTTGATCTGGGCTGTCGTCATGCCGCCTGCCTCGGCGTGAACCGCCATGTCGTCCATGCGAGCACGGCCGATGCGGCAAGCAATGCGGCGCCGAGCGCGAATGTCGACTGCCAGCCCATGGTGTCGAACAGCAGCCCGCCTGTCGCAGCGCCCGCGGTGATGGCGAGCTGGATGACGGCGACCTGCAGCCCGCCGCCCGCTTCGGCGTCGTCGGGCAGGGCCCGGCTGAGCCATGTGCCCCAGCCGACCGGAGCGGCGGTGCCGAAGAAGCCCCAGGCCATGAGCAGGAGCGCCACGACGGCGGTATGGGTCCCGAAAGCGATCAGGGCCAGCGCAAGGCCTGCCATGATGAGCGGGATGGCGACCAGGATGCCGAACAGGCGGGTGCCGAGCAGGCGGCCGATGCACCAGGTTCCGGCAGCGCCCGCCGCGCCCATGATCAGTAGCATGGTCGACAAGGCGGGCACGCTGACCCCGGTCACCTGTTCGAGGAAGGGGCGCAGATAGGTGAAAAGCGCGAACTGGCCCATGAACAGGCAGAAGATGGCGGCCATGCCGCACACGACCTGGCGACGGCCGAGCAGGCGCAGGACATCGGCCGATCCTTCCTCGCGGCGCGGCTGCAGCGGAGGCAGGCTCGTGCGCTGCCACACCAGCGCTGCGAGCGCGAGCGGCACGACGAGCAGGAAGGCCCAGCGCCAGCCGACATGGGCACCGAGGAAGCTGCCAAGCGGTGCGGCCACGGTCGCCGCGATGGCGTTGCCGGCACTCAGCACCGCCAGGCCCTTTGGCACGTCCGCGCGGTTCACGAGGCGCATGACGATGGCGGTCGACATGGACCAGAAGCCGCCGATGGCGATGCCGAGAACAGCGCGGCCGGCCATGAAGGTGAGGTAGTCGGGCGCCATGGCGACGGTCAGGCCCGAGATGATCAGCAGCCAGGTGAAGCCGAGCACCACGGTACGCCGGTCGAGACGACGGGTCAGCCAGGCGATCGTCAGGCTGGTGATAACGGCGAACACGCCCGACACGGCGATCGCCTGGCCTGTCTGCCCCTCCGTCACCGCGAGGTCGGCCGCGATCGGCGAAAGCAGGCTGACGGGCAGGAACTCGGATGCGATCAGCACGGCCACGCAGAGCGACATCGAGAAGACCGCGCTCCAGGCGGAACGCTGTTCGATGAGGGGCTTGTCGTAGGTAACGGTCATTGCTGTGGCTCCATGCACTCCCGGGAACCGGTCCCGGCTGCATGTCAGCGAACATAATTGTTGCGGACTTCACCGAGTATCCGCGATAATCCGTATGGACTTATCGATACCTGATATGAATAGGCGGGCTGGAGATGCAGCGCGAGGAGATGAAGGACCTGCTCTGGTTCCTGGCGGTCGCGAGGGAACAGAGCTTCACCAAGGCTGCCGCGCAGCTCGGCACGTCGCAGTCGACCCTCAGCCATACGATCAAGCAACTGGAAGCCCGTCTCGGCGTGCGCCTGCTGACCAGGACGACGCGCAGCGTCGCTCCCACCGAAGCCGGCGAACGCCTGCTCGCCACGCTTGCGCCTCGCATCGAGGAGATCGACATCGAACTGGCAAGCCTCGTCGAATATCGCGACAAGCCGGCAGGCACGGTGCGCCTCACGCTGTCGGACCACGCGCTCGCCACGACCGTCTGGCCGCGGCTGAAGCCGCTGCTCGCCTCCTATCCCGACATCAAGCTCGAATTGTTCAGCGACAACGGCATCCGCAACATCGTCGAGGGGCGGTTCGACGGCGGGGTGCGGCTGGGAGAGCGGCTGGAGAAGGACATGATCGCGGTGCGGATCGGTCCGGACTGGCGCATGGTGGTGGTGGCGGCTCCGGAATATTTCTCGACCAATCCGGTTCCCATCGTCCCGCAGGACCTGATCAGGCATTCCTGCATCAACATGCGGCAGACGACCAGCGGCGGCCTATACGCCTGGGAATTCGAAAAGGACGGCCACGAACTGCGCGTCCGCGTCGACGGGCAGCTGACCTTCAACTCGTCGATGGCGATGATCGACGCCGCGCTCGCCGGATGCGGCATGGCGTTCATGCCGGAAGACATCGTCGCCGATCACGTCCGGGCGGGACGCCTCCGGCTGGTCCTCGACGATTGGTGCGAGCCCTTCACGGGCTACCATCTCTACTACCCGAGCAGACGGCAGCTATCCCCGGCAATGGCCGTCGTCGTGAACGCGCTGCGGTATCGGCAGAAATGACAGTAGCGCGCAACGTGGGAATTGGTGGATTGGCAGGCTTTGAGAACTCCACGCGGCTATCCGCGAAGATGAGGCGCCTCTATCTCCCCCCTTGCGGGGGAGAAAGGATTTTCACGATCTTAGCGAGCACGCCCTTTAGGGCGGCGCAGTCTAAGTCGTAGAAAATCCAAGAGAGGGGATTTTCAGCTGAGGGGGTTGCTCGTTATCGCGAGGCCGAGAATGGCCTTTCGAACAAGATGCTTGAGAGCTAGTCAGCGGTGTGCGGGCCCCGGCCCTCGGCTATGGCCTCGGGCGTTCGAGCCTTCTCAAAGGTCCACTGGACCTTTGAATTCGCCTGCGGCGAACCAGGCTCTCACCCCCTCTCTTGCGATTTCTAGCACTTAGACTGCGCCGCCCTGACGGGCGTGCTCGCTAAGATGCTGAAATCGCTTTCTCCCCCGCAAGGGGGGAGATAAAGGTGCGCCGCTATCCTCCCGCCAGCCGTGGCAGCAGGAAGATCTCCGATCCTTCCGGCAGCTTCTTCGACCAGGTGTCGCGGTAGATGGTGCCGTCGATGGCGACCGCGATGCCGCGGTCGATGAACGGCTCGAAGCCGGGATACTGTTCAGCGAGTTTCCTGAACAGTTCCCGGATGTCCTTGGCCTCGATGTCGAGCTTGTCCTTGCCTCCGGCGACAGCAGCGAGCGATCCCCAGAGCGTGACGGCGACCATCAGCCGCCCCGTTTAGAGCACCGCAGGTCCATTCGGACGCGCAAAGGACGCTCTATCACTTTGAACCTACGCATCGTGGGCCGATGCGCTAGCCTCGAGCGCTGCCAGGATGCGCGGCGGCGACATCGGGATGTGCGTCATGCGCACGCCGACCGCGTTCGACACCGCGTTGGCGATCGCCGCCAGCGGCGGCACGATCGAGGTCTCGCCGACGCCACGCACGCCATAGGGGTGGTTCGGGTTGGGGATCTCGAGGATCTGCGTGTCGATCATCGGCAGGTCCGAGCAGACCGGGATGCGATAATCGAGGAAGCCGGCATTCTGCAGCCGGCCGTCCTTGCCGTAGATGTATTCCTCGTTGAGCGCCCAGCCGATGCCTTGCGCCGCGCCGCCCTGGTACTGCCCCTCGACATAGGTCGGATGCACGGCCTTGCCGGCATCCTGCACCACCGTGTAGCGCAGCACCCGGGTCGAGCCGGTCTCGGGGTCGACCTCGATGTCGCAGATATGGGTGGCGAAGGAGACGCCGGCGCCGTCGGCGACCAGCTCGCTGTGGCCGGCGATCGGCCCGCCGGTCGTGCCGGATTGCGCCGCGATCTCCTTCAGCGATAGCGGCGACAGGTTGCCGTATTTCTCGCCCCTGGCAAGCGCATGGCCCTTTTCCCACACCACGTCGTCGACGGGGATGTCCCACATCTGCGCGGCGCGTTCGCGCAGGATCTTGATGGCGTTGCGGGCAGCCGAAATCGTCGCCATGGAAGAGGAGAAGGTGCCGCGGCTGCCGTCGGTCATGTCGTTGTAGCCGAGGCTGGACGTGTCGGCGACGATGGCCTTGACTTGGGAATAGTCGATACCGAGCTCTTCCGCCGCCACCAGCGACAGCGAGGCGCGCGAACCGCCGACATCCACGGTGCCGACGGCCAGCGAGATCGAGCCATCCATGCCGATGTTGAGGTCGACGCAGGTCTGGCCGCCGAAGTTGAACCAGAAGCCGCAGGCCATGCCGCGGCCCTGGTTTTGCTTGAGCGGCGCCTTCATGTGCGGATGGTTCTTCACCGCCTCCAGCGTCGGGCCGATGCCGATCGGGCCATAGACCGGACCGTAGGAAGCGCGTGTGCCTTCCTGCGCCGCGTTCTTGATGCGGAAGTCGACCGCATCCATGCCGACCTTCCCGGCCAGCTCGTCGATGGTGCTTTCCACCGCGAAGGCGGCCATCGGCGCCGACGGTGCGCGATAGGCGGCGGTCTTCGGCCGGTTGACCAGCACCTCGAAGCCGACCGTCCTGACATTGTCGAGCTTGTAGCAGGCAAAGGCTGTCATGGCGCCGACCTCGGCCCACATGCCGGCATAGGGACCGCAGCTGTAGCGCAGCGTCGCTTCCGCGGCGGTGATGGTGCCGTCCTTGCGCGCGCCGATCTTCACGTCGATGGAGGTGGCGCTGGTCGGGCCCGACGCGCGGAACACCTCGTCGCGTGTCATCACCAGCTTCACCGGCCGGCCCGCCTTGCGCGACAGCGCGAGCGCAACCGGCTCGGCCCAGACATGGGTCTTGCCGCCGAAACCGCCGCCGATCTCCGAGGAGGTGACGCGCAGCTTCGAGGCTTCCATGCCGAGCAGTTGCGCGCAGTGCTGGCGATAGACGAAATGGCCCTGCGTGCAGACCCACAGCTCCGCCGTGCCGTCGGCGCTGACGCTCGCCACGCAGGCATGCGGTTCGATATAGCCCTGGTGCGTCTGTTCGGTCCTGAACGAGCGTTCGACGACGAAATCGGCGTCGGCGAACCCCTTGTGGATGTCGCCATGGCCGTATTGCGTGCACTTGTGGACGTTGGACGGCTTGACCGGCTTTTCCTCGAGGCCCTCGGTGAAGATGGCGTCGTTGATCAGCGGCGCCGTGTGCTTGAACGCCTCGTCGACATCGGTGACATGCGGCAGCACCTCATAGTCGACCGTAATCAGCTTCAACGCCTGCCTTGCCGTGCGGGCATCGATCGCCGCGACCGCCGCCACGGCATGGCCGTCATAGAGCGCCTTCTTGCGCGCCATGCAGTTGTCGAGGATGTCGTAGAGGGCGCTGTCGCCGTTGGTGAGGTCCGGCAGGTCGGCGGCCGTGATCACCGCCTTCACGCCGGGAAGCGCTTCGGCCTTCGAGGTGTCGATCTTGCGGATGACGGCATGGGCGTGCGGGCTGCGCAGCACGCGCCCGACCAGTTGCCCGGCCATGTTGAAATCGGCGCCGTAGCGGGCGCGGCCTGTCACCTTGTCGATGCCGTCGGGACGGATGGGACGCGTGCCGACGGAGGTGAAATCGCGGTTGGTCAGACGGGGATCGAAATTCATCGGCTCAGCCTCTCATCACGCTGGCGGCGTCCTGGACGGCGCGCACGATCTTGTCATAGCCGGTGCAGCGGCAGAGATTCCCGGCCAGCCCGAAGCGGATCTCTTCCTCGGTCGGGTCGGGGTTCTTGGCCAGCAGGTCCTTGGCGGCGATCAGGAAGCCCGGCGTGCAGATGCCGCATTGCAGGGCGGCATGTTCCAGGAACTTCTGCTGCAGCGGGTGCAGCTTCTCGCCATGCGCCATGCCTTCGATGGTTTCGACCTGCCGGCCTTCGGCCTCGGCGCCCAGCACGAGGCACGAGCAGACCAGCCGGTCGTCGACGATGACGCTGCAGGCGCCGCAGTCGCCGGTGCCGCAGCCTTCCTTGGCGCCGGTCAGCCCGAGCCGGTCGCGCAGCACTTCCAGCAGCGTCTCGTCAGGCTGGCAGAGATACTCGACATGATCGCCGTTGATTGTCGTTGAAACCGCTACGCCGGCCATCACTTGCCTCCTGCACGTTCATAAGCAGCGGTAGCGGCCCGTCCGGCCAGCACGCCCGCGACTTTTCGTCTGAATTCGATGGTGCCGCGCTTGTCGTCGATCGGGCGGCAGGCGCCCGCGCAGACCTTGGCGAGCCTCTCCAGCGTCGCCTCGTCCAGCCTGGAACCGACCAGCACCTCGGCAGCCTCCTCGACCAGAAGCACGGTGGGGGCCGCAGCACCCAGCGCCACACGGGCCGTCTTGACGACACCCGCCTCGTCGAGTGTCAAGTTCACGCCCGCGCTGACCACCGCGATGTCCATTTCGGTGCGCGGAATGAAACGCAGATAGGCATCGCCCGAACGCGGTTCGCGCTTGTCGAGCAGGATTGCCTCGATGATCTCGCCCCTCGCGAGCGAGGTCCGGCCTGGCGCGGTCGGCACGCTTTCGACCGCAATGGTGCGCTTGCCCGACGGCCCGGCCACCACGGCCCTGGCGCCGGCAGCCACCAGCGCCGGCACCGAGTCGGCGGCGGGCGAAGCGTTGCAGAGATTGCCGACGATGGTGCAGCGTCCCTGCACCTGCTTCGAGCCGATCAGCTTCGCCGCTTCGACGACGCCCGGCCAGGCCTTCTTCAGCACCTTGTTCTCGCCCAGCACCGCGCAGGGCACGGCGGCACCGATCGAGAAGCCTTCCGCGGTTTCCCTGATTTCGCTGAGGCCATCGATCGCCTTGATGTCGACGATCAGGTCGGGTTCGACGAACCCGCCTTTCATCCTCACCAGCAGGTCGCTGCCTCCCGCCAGGATGGCGGCTGTACCGGATGAACCGACCAGCTGGCCGACGGCATCCTCGATTGTAAGCGGACGTATGTAACGCATCGTCTCCCCTTGGCTATCGCAAGCTCAGAACAGTTATATAAAGAGTCTTCCCGTTATGACCATCCGGGCAAGCGCAATTCCATCAGGCCAGGGTGGTGAAAAGTTGGCATGTCGCCGGATCTTCTTCGATGGCGTCCGCTTCTTCCTGGACCTGCCCGTCGGTTCCATTCCTGCGACGTTCCTGAACGTTGAAAATTGCCGCCAGAAGCGCCGGCGCCCTATCTCCCCCCATGCGGGGGAGAAAGCGATTTCAGCATCTTAGACGAGCACGCCCGTTAGGGCGGCGCAGGCTAAGTGCTAGAAATCGCAAGAGAGGGGATATGCCGGCACGTCGCTGACAAGTTGCTTTTCCAAGCGTCTTGTTCTCGAAAGCCACTCTCTGTCTCGCGATAGCTGTGCAACCCTCAGCTGAAGATCCCCTCTCTTGGATTTTCTACGACTTAGCCTGCGCCGCCCTGCGGGCGTGCTCGTCTAAGATCGTGAAAATCCTTTCTCCCCCGCAAGGGGGG
>NZ_JBHYHV010000016.1:0-10033 GCF_042739215.1 Mesorhizobium sp. NPDC059054 | reverse complement strand
GACGCGGTCTGGGAGGCCGGCCAGCCGCACGGGCTGGTGCCGATGGGCCTGGCGGCGCTCGACATGGTGCGCATCGAGGCGGGCCTGATCTTCGCAGGCTACGAGTTCTCCGACCAGACCGATCCCTTCGAGGCGGGCATCGCCTTCACCGTACCGCTCAAATCGAAGACCGACGACTTCATCGGCCGCGAGGCGTTGATCCGGCGCAAGGAGAACCCGATCCACAAGCTCGTCGGCCTGGAGATCGACAGCAATGTCGATGTCGGCCATGGCGACTGCGTGCATATCGGCCGGGCCCAGATCGGCGTGGTCACCTCCTCCATGCGCTCACCGATCCTCGGCAAGAACATCGCGCTGGCAAGGGTAGACATCACCCATTCAGAAGTCGGAACCGAAGTCGAGATCGGCAAGCTCGACGGCCACCAGAAGCGCCTTCCTGCCCGGGTCGTTCCCTTCGCCCACTACGACCCGCAGAAGACCAGACCACGCTCCTGAGGCCGTTTACAGGCGGATCGTTCCACTCCCTGAACGATCCGCCTTTTTTCCATTCCAGAACAGCAGAGCAAAAGGCGAGCATGGGAAAGGGCTCGATCATAAGCGATCGGGCCTGCCGTTGCCGACAATGAAAACATACCGACCCTATCGGTGGGATAGCGTCGATATGAAGCTGTTAGCGCCGGCTGAACACCGACAGCCGGCTGGCCGGGCGCTGGATCAATTTATGTGGAGGCTTAAGCCAGACCCAGCCTGCGCTTCCTCGACGTCGCCCAGGCTGTGATCAGTTGATCCGCTGTCAGGCCCATGAAGGCGACGCAAAGGCCAAGCACCAGACCTTTGCCGGCGTCATTGAAGGTAAGCGCCCGGAATATCTCCTGGCCGATATCCTTGGTGCCGATGAAGGCCGCGATGATGACCATGAACAGTGCGAACATGATCGTCTGGTTGATGCCGAGCATGATTTCGGGGAAGGCAAGCGGCATGCGGATGTTCCACAACAGCTGCCGCCGCGTGCAGCCCGAGGTTATACCGGCCTCGACAATCTCCGCAGGCACGTTGCGCAGGCCGAAGATGGTGTAGCGCACGATCGGGATCAGCGCATAGATGATGATCGCCGAGATCGCCGCGACATCACCGACCTTGAACAGCATGATCACCGGGATCAGGTAGATGAACGAAGGAAACGTCTGGAAAGTGTCGCACAGCAGCTTGGCAATACCGGTGCGGCGTTCGCTGCGTGACGCCCAAATGCCGATCGGCAGGCCGATGATGACGCATATCAAGACTGCAACTGTCACCATATAGGCAGTGATGAGCGACCGCTCCCAATAGCCCGCGAAGGCGATGAACAGCACGAAGCCGAGGACAGTGAGCGCGAGGCGCAGCCCGCCGAGAGCCCAGCCTGCTGCCGCGACCAGCGCCGCTATCGCTGTCCACGGAATACCCTGGAACAGGTCGCGTATCGGGATCAACACGTAGAGCAACATGGCGTTGCGCAGCACCTGTAACGGACCGTAGAGCGTCACCGTCACCCATCGTACAAGTGCATCCCAGAAGGGTGCCGTGCTCAGGGTGAACTGCGAAGGCCAGTTCTGGGCATAGGGCGTGATCGCCGTCAGCAGGAGGGATCCCAGGACGACGAGAATGGCCGCAGCGAGGAACGGGAAACGCTGCAGCCAGCTCGCGTCGGGCGCGACATGTGAAGGCTGCTTGTAGGCAGCCGCACGGCTCAGTTGGTCCAGCGTGATCGCCATCAGCACGATGGCGACGCCGTTTTCGAGCGCCTGCCCGATTTTCAGAGCCTGAAGCCGGAACAGGAGGTCGTGACCGAGACCACGTGCGCCAACGAAGGAAGCAATCACCACCATCGCCAGGCACTGCATGATGACCTGGTTGACACCCACCAGAAGCGACTGGCGCGCGGACGGGATCTCAACCATCCACAAAGTCTGGAAACGAGTGCAGCCGGCCATCTTGCCTGCCTCTCGCACCTCCTCGGCGACACCTTTGAGGCCGAGGATGGTGAGGCGCGCCATCGGGGGAATGGCGAAGATCACGGTGGCGATGGCGCCGGCCTTGTGGCCGACGCCAATGAACACCGCGATCGGGATCAGGTAGGAAAAATGCGGCAGTGACTGCAGCACGTTGAGCAAGGGCACGACGAGGGATTCGAACCACGGTCTCTTCACTGCGAGGATGCCAATGCCGAAGCCGATCAAGCCGGCAATAGGGGCTGCGACCAGCACCACCGACAGGGTGATCATCGAGAGTTCCCATTTGCCGAAGATCGCCATATAGGCGACACAGCCGGCTGAAAGCAGCGCAAGGCGCCAGTCCCTGAGATGCCAGCCAAGCAAGCCGGCCAGTCCCATGATCATGAGCCAGGGCATCGCGGGAAGCCCGATCGCGGGAAAGCCTGCCACGAGCAGTCCTTCGACGATGGCCAGTGGCCAGGTTATAAGCTCGGCAGCGCCGCGCGTCAGGTCTCGAAACGAGAACAGCCCGAAGACCGTATCGTCCCGCAGGTGCTCGACGAGTACGTTGGCCCAATCCACGAACGGGACCGTCCGGTTCTTTGGAACCTGCACGGCCCAATCGGGTAGCATCGATGCCGCGAGCAGAAGGAACAGGAAGGGCAACAGGACGATCAGTGATTTCGTCAGCGGCGTACTCGGCTTGTCCTGGTGCTGCTCTGAGGCGATCAGCGTCGTGGCGCTCATGCCGGCACCTCGGCGCTGTAGAGAGCATCGATCAGGCTATCGCGGCTTAGCGTACCGACAAGCATGCCTGCGTCATCGACGACATCGACCGGCCGCTCCGACGACAACACCTGGCGCGCGACGCTCGCGAGCAGCGCATGCGCTCGCACCGCCGTCGTCTCGGGTGTGCGGGAAGATGCGGGCGCCATGACGGCGCGTACGGACAGAAGGCGGTCGTGGGGAACGTTGCGGGTGAATTCAGCGACATAAGGAGTGGCCGGGTGGGTGACCAGTTCTTCGGCGGTGCCGAGCTGTTCAACAACGCCGTCCTTCATGATGGCGATACGATCGGCCACGCGGATCGCCTCATCGAAGTCGTGGGTGATGAAGACGATCGTCTTGTTGAGCATCTGCTGCAGCCGCAGGAATTCGTCCTGCATCTCGCGGCGGATGAGCGGATCGAGCGCCGAGAACGGCTCGTCGAGAAACCACACGTCGGGGCCGACGGCGAGCGAACGGGCGATGCCAACACGCTGCTGCTGGCCGCCGGAAAGCTCCCGTGGATAATAGCCCTCGCGGCCCTTGAGACCGACCAGTTCTATCACTTCACGTGCGCGAGCCTCGCGTTTCTGCCGATCAGTGCCGCGCACCTGAAGGGGAAAGGCGACATTGTCGAGCACGGTGCGATGCGGCAGCAGGGCGAAGTGCTGGAAGACCATGCCCATCTTGTGCCGCCTGATGTCGATCATCTCGTACTCGCTCGCGGCAAGGATGTCACGTCCTTCGAACATGACCTCGCCCGCGGTCGGCTCGATCAGGCGGGCGAGGCAGCGCAACAGGGTCGACTTGCCTGAGCCTGAGAGTCCCATGACGACAAGGATCTCGCCTGTCATCACCTCGAGAGTCACGTCGCGGACCGCCGGAATGTAGCCCTCGGCGCGAATGGTCTCGATGGACGGTGTGCCCGGCTGGCCGCGCAGGAAGCCGGAGGGATCAGAGCCGTATAACTTCCAGAGGTTACGGCATGCGAGTTTTGTTTCGGACATGTCGTGGAACTGCCTCTCGCCAAAACGACCGATGGGTCGGTGGCACCACGCCCGCGACGGGCGTCGCGATGCCACCGGGACAGGGCGGAGATGCGCCGGTCAGTT
This sequence comes from Mesorhizobium sp. NPDC059054, assembly GCF_042739215.1. Classification (NCBI taxonomy): domain Bacteria; kingdom Pseudomonadati; phylum Pseudomonadota; class Alphaproteobacteria; order Hyphomicrobiales; family Phyllobacteriaceae; genus Mesorhizobium; species Mesorhizobium sp. NPDC059054. The sequence goes on along the minus strand of NZ_JBHYHV010000016.1, from coordinate 6,186 downwards.
GGTGCCGGTCAGCCAGCCTTGCCAACGTCCCTGGTTATCGGCCAGCCATTTGTCGGCTGCCTGTTCGGGCTCCATGTTGTCGATGTCGACCAACTTGGCCTGGACGGCGACGTCCATGTTCGAGAAGTTGACCTTCTGCAGGATCGCATAGGCCTTGGGCCACTTGTTCGGGAACTCCTTCCAGGCGGCGATCTTCAGATAGCCGTCCTTCGGGTTACCGCAGTCGTAGGTAAGTTCCTTGTTCGTGCCCCAGGAAGGATCGTCCTTGCACTTGGGATCATAGGCCGGGAACTCGACGAACTTGCCCTCATAGAGAGCCTCGACGAAATTCGGCGTCCAGTTGAAGAGGACGATCGGCTCCTTGCGCTCGACCGCGGACGCGAGCTCCGCCCACAGCGCCGCAGCCGAACCGGCATTGACGACCTCGAAGTTCATGCCGAGCGCCTCGACGCGTTCGGCGTCATGCTTGAGCCAGTCGACAGGCCCACCCAGGAAGCGCCCCTTGGGCGCGGTCTCGGCCGTCGCGAACTTGTCGGCGCAGGCATTCAACGCTTCCCACGCGGGCAAGCCGGGGCACAGCTCGCCGACATAGGACGGATACCACCACTCTTCGCGCGTCTTGGCGTCATGGGTCGCGGCATCGATGACGCAGCCTTCTTTGACCACCTTTTCGAAGGCGACACCAAAGGCGCCTTCCCAGACCTCGTTCTCGAGGCTGACATCGCCTTCGCACATGGCGGTATAGACGACCTGACTGTCAGACGAGACATACTCGACCTTGGCGCCACCTTTTTCGAGCAGCTTGCCGACGATATGGGCGCCGACGATCTGGCTCGACCAGTTGTGGATCGGGATCTTGATGACGTCGGTCGAATCCTGTGCGAATATAGGATCGGCCGCAAACGCCATGATTGCCGCCACAGATGCGGCATTCGTGAAAATCTTCATTGAACCTCCCGTTTCTTTATGCTGCCATTGGTTCCCATGGAAAGCGGGGCGGCCTCTGCGGGCCGGTGGAGTTCCGCTCCATTCCTGCAAAGATAACGGCGAGAAGTGAACCGGTGTCGCTCGAGGTGTAAAAGTCGTACGTCGGCTTGTTAAAAGATGTTAATGGGTTGGGAGCTTAGGATGGCATGCGGGTTCAGCATCACATCGTGATCGTCGAGGACGATCCGGTCACGCGGGCCAAGCTCGCGGGCTATTTTCTCGCGGAAGGCTATAAAGTCAGCGAGGCCGGTGACGGCGAACAAATGCGAGCCATCATGAGCAGGCAGCCGGCAGACCTGCTGATGATCGATATCAATCTGCCTGGCGAGGATGGGCTGAGGCTTACCCGCGAGCAGCGCGAACGCTCCGATGTTGGCATCATCCTGGTGACGGGCCGTACGGATATGGTCGACCGTGTGGTGGGCCTGGAGATCGGCGCGGACGACTATGTCACCAAGCCTGTCGAGCACCGTGAATTGCTGGCCCGTGTGAAAGGTCTGCTACGCCGCGTCAGCAAAAACAGGCAGCCGCATGCCGGCTTGGCCGTGCGGCATTTCCATGGCTGGACACTCGAGGTAGTGCGGCGCACGCTACAGGCCTGCGATGGCACGTTCGTCGAACTCACCGGCGCGGAATTCAAGCTGCTGGCGGTGCTGACGGCCAATCCCGGCCAGGTGCTGTCGCGCGAGCGCCTCCTGCACGAGATATCGAGGCGGGAATGGGATGCCAGCGACCGCACTGTCGACGTCCTGGTCCGGCGCGTCCGGCGCAAGCTGAAGGACAATCCGCGCACGCCGCGCATCATCCTCACATCGCACGGTGAGGGCTATTTCTTCGCCCCTGATGCCGTTCAACAGAGCGTTGCCGTTCCCGGCTTCACGTCGGATACGCTGGATCGAACGACGCTTCGAGCATGACCTCCCATTGCCTCGCGCCGTCGGCGAATGCCGATTCGCAGGCCTTCACCATTGTTCCGAGCAAACGTGTCGGCGACTGTGCGGCAGCCGCCTCAAGTGTTTCCGCCGCCTCCAGAAGGCGAGGAAAACCAAGGGATCCGGCAGTGCTTCGCGTGGCATGGGCAAGATCGCGAAGGGTTTCGCGATCGCCAGAGGCGATTGCCGCATGCATCGAGTTGAAGCGTTTGGGCAAGCTGTCATGGGCAATTTCATGCAGGCGCCTTACGGCGTCGGAACCGAGGGCGTCGATATCTGCCTTGCAGGCGAACATGTCGAGCGCTTCGGCGGATGCAGTGGATTGCCCGTCCTGCCGGCCTGTCTGAGAAGCGATGGCGTCGAGCAAGTGCTCATGCACGATAGGCTTGGCGACGAAAGCATCGACGCCGGCGTCGAGATAACGTTCGATGTCTGCCTTGAACACATGGGCCGACATGGCGACAACCGGAAGATCCGGCATGGCGAGCACAGTGCGGATACGGTCCATGGTTTCGATGCCGTCCATGCCCGGCATGCTGACGTCCATGACCACGAGGTCTGGCCTGAATTCGGTGATGGCCTCCAGGGCGACATAGCCGGAGCTCACCGCCTTGACCCGGTGGCCAGCCTTTTCAAGCACCTCGCTGGCCACCATCCGCGTCGCGTCATCGTCCTCGACCACCAGCAGGTCTAGTGCGGCTCCAGTCCGGCGGTGCAAGCGCTGGTGCTGACGGGCACCAAGGCTTGCAACCGCAGCCCTGGGCAGATCCATATCGAGAGTGAATGTGCTCCCGATCTCCGGCTGGGAAGAAACCGTAAGATTCGCGCCGATGAGGTGGGCGAATTTGCGGCTGATGGTGAGGCCGAGCCCCGTGCCTCCGAAACGACGCGTCACGGATGCATCCATCTGCGTGAACGGCTGGAAGACGTCTTGCTGACGCTCGGGCGCGATGCCCATGCCCGTGTCGGAAACGGCAATCCGAAGCGACTGGACTCGCTTGCGGTTGGCCATGACGGTGACATCGACCAGCACATGGCCGCGCTCGGTGAACTTGATCGCATTGTTGATGAGGTTGAACAGAATCTGGCGTAACTTGCCGGCGTCAGCATTGAAGGCGCGCCCCAGCTTGGCATCGCAGACGAACCTGAGATCAAGCCCTTTCTCGGCTGCCATCGGCCTCATGAATGCGACGATCCCTCTGACGAGTTTGGCCAGATCGAAGTCGACCTTGTCGATCGCCACATTGCCGGTCTCGACTTTTGAATAGTCGAGGATAGCGTTGAGAATGCCGCGTAGCGCCTCGCCCGAACTGGTCGCGACCGAGAGGTATTGCCGTTGCTTGGGCGCAAGTTTGCTATCCGCCAGCAGGCGCATCATGCCGAGCATGCCGGTCATCGGCGTGCGAATTTCATGGCTCATGGTGGCCAGGAATGCCGACTTGGCATTGTTTGCCTGTTCGGCACGTGCCCGCGCCTCGTTGTGCTCTACCGCCTCCTGGCGCAAGCGCTTGTTGACCAGCCGGATCTGCTCGGTCTGTTCCTCGACCAGTTGCTGCAACTGCTCGCGATGCCGACCGAGCTCGTCGGTGATGCGCTCACGTTCCTGTTCGAGTTCGAGACGCCTGCGCGACTCGTCACGGAACTGGTTGACCGCAACCGCCATCGTGCGCAGTTCGTCGTCACCCTCCTCGGCGACTGCGACCTCGAGATCGCCTGCGGTCAACCGCTGCATCGCCCGCGACAGGCCACTGAGGCGGCGAACGAGATTGCGTTCGACATAGAACCAGACGATGGCACCGGAAGCGAGGACAGCACCTAATAGGGTCACCACGAGCAGGATGACACCGATGCGCACTGCGTTGTCGGCGCGTTCGGCCGTCGTCCTGGCGAAGTCGTCGGAACGGTCGAGAATAGTGCGCGCAATCTGGTTCTGCGTCACAGCGAGGTCTCGATTGGCTTGAGCCAACGCGTCCAGGTGACCAGCAATATCCACGACCCTCTCGCGACGCCCGAAGATCGAGGCCGCGACAGGTACATTTCCGGCGGCTGCCTCGATGACGCCGAACAGTTCCTGGCCCTGCTTGCGCCGCACAGGATCGTCTATGCTGAGGATGCGTCGTTTGATGACTTTCACATGCTCCTGGAAGATGCCGCTGATCTCGGCGATCTCGGCCCTCGTTTCGGCACGACCCAGTCGATTGATGAGCAGACTGATCTGCGCGCTACGATGGCGAAGCTCATACATGCGCTCCATCAGATAGATGTCGTGCTCGATCAGCCGGTCGAGCGCGGTGTAAGCATCCTCGCGCCGCGTCGGATCTCCGATCAACCCATAGAGATTGGCCGTCACCGCGGACGCTCCGGCCGAGGCATTGGAAATCAGAGTCTCCGACAACTGGAGGATCGACTGCGCCGCGTCCGCGGTAGCTTGGGCACTGTCGCGATAGGCCTTGTCCTCCTCCAGCCGTTGCCGCACGAGTTCGTTGTTCTGCTTGAGATTTGCCAGCATCTTCTCGACTGATCCGGCAAAGGCTTCGATAAGGTCGGGATCAATGGCGAGTCGCCGGACTTCGGCTAGCGATTTCACGATCTCCTGGGAGAGCGAAGCGAGCTGTGTCTGCTCGCTCAGCAGGTCGTCCCGGGAATGCACCGCCGCAAGCGCCGGAGCGGTCGCAATCAGCTTAGCACTGAGTTCTGCCGTGCGCTGCGTCGCCGCCACGGCCGGCAACGCCTGGGCGTTCACGACGGCTTGCGCGTCGGCAATGTTGCGCAGGATCAGCCAGCTGACGATGCCGGATGTCAGGGATAGACCAGTGATGCACAGGAAGGCGAGGAACAGCCTCCCGCCGATACCGAGCCGACGAACCATGGTTCATTTAACCATGGTTTGCGCTGCGAACGTAAGCTGTCTAGCGTGCGGGAATGAAGCTGCCTGCATTGTGCCAATTCCCGAGCGTGATCGCGATCGTCATTGCGGTGTTGGGCGTTTCCCAATCCGCCATTGCGGCGCAGGCAAGTTGGAAGCTCAACGCCTGGGAGCCGCCTTTCGACTATTCACGGGCCCCAACGATGATCGATTATGAGCCGGTCGCGCGCGCGGCAAAGCCGTGGCATATCTGCGCTTCTTATCCGCACTTGAAGGATTCATACTGGGTCAGCGTCAATTACGGCATGGTCGAACAGGCGCGTTCGTCAGGCGTCAAACTGACCGTCGTCGAAGCTGGTGGCTATCCGAATCTGGAACGCCAGATCGAGCAGATCCGTACCTGTAGCATCGATGCCGATGCGCTGGTCGTTGGCACAGTCTCCTATGAGGGCCTTACGTCGACGATCAAGGAAATCGCCAAGCGTATCCCTGTCATCGCAGCGGTCAACGATATTGACGACGCCGGCATTTCAGCCAAGACAGGCGTTTCCTGGGAAGAGATGGGCCAGTCGGTCGGCGCCTATCTCGCTCGATTGCATCCCGCTGGCACGATACCCGTCCGGGTCGCCTGGTTCCCGGGACCCAAGGGGGCGGGCTGGGTCAAGTTTGTCGAAGCCGGTTTCCAGCGGGCATTGAAGCAAAGTTCGGCCAACGTCACGGCTGTCAAATGGGGCGACACGGGCGTCGAGATCCAGCTGCTGCTGCTCGAGGAAGTGCTCGAAGCTCAGCCGGACATCGACTATGTCGTCGGCAGCGCACCGACAGCGGACGCAGCAGTCAGCCTGCTGCGGGCTCAGGGCCGCGCCAACCACGTGCAAATCCTCGCCGACTATTTCACGCACGGCACTTTCCGCGAGATCAACCGTGGGAAAGTGGTCGCAGCTCCCACCGACTCGCCTCCGCTTCAAGGGCGTATCGCGGTCGACCAAGCGATCCGGGCCATCGAAGGCACGTTGCGCTATCGCCATGTCGGACCACCGGTGGAAGTGATCGATCGGAAGAATGTGCATTCACTCGACGTCGAACGCAGCCTTGCCCCGGCCTGGTTCAAGCCGACATTCGAGGTGCGCTAGCCGATCACAATTTTTCACATCCCGAGCGATCACTTTCACGTATCACGGGGGACTCGTTCACAGCCGATCATTAGCCTCTCGCAAACCACGAACAGACTGTTGCAGGGAGGACGGCGATGGTTGTGACAGGTAGGGATTATCCCGCCATTGTATCCGGTCCGCCGCGTCCGAGTCTGATCTTCCAGCCCGGACTGCTTCTGCCGGGCAGCGAGCGCTATCATGTGCCGGGCGGCGGTGCCGTCGTCATCGACATGGAGGTCGGCGACAG
>NZ_JBHYHV010000015.1:0-10566 GCF_042739215.1 Mesorhizobium sp. NPDC059054 | reverse complement strand
CCCCTCTCTTGCGATTTCTAGCACTTAGCCTGCGCCGCCCTAACGGGCGTGCTCGTCTAAGATGCTGAAATCGCTTTCTCCCCCGCAAGGGGGGAGATAGAGATGCCGGCGCTTCTGGCGCCAAATTTTCAACTTCCGGAATGGATTCCCGACACTCTCCGCTTCCGCTGGCCGCTTCGAAGTCGATGATGACTTCATTTGGCGCTGCGCCCCTCACGTCGCCTCCCCTATCACTCCGCCAGCCCCGCCATCGCCAGCGCCTCGCCGAGGCAGTGCGCCAGTTCCGGGGCGCAGTTCACGGCGGCGAACTGGCGGCTGTAGCGGAAGGTGGGGTGGAGTTCACGCACGCGGGCGGCGGCGCTTCTTGCTTCGTCCAGCCGGCCGAGCTTGGCCAAGGCGGCGGTGAGCTGGACATAGGTGATGGAGTGGGCCGGGTTGGCCTGCACGGACCTGTAGGCGGCAGCTGCGGCCTCCTCGTAGCGGCCGCGCAGCAGGTGGCTCATCGCCTGCGCGTCGAAGGCGGCGAAGGCCCAGGGATCGAAGGGGCTGAGCCGCATGCCGCGCTCGCTCCATTCGATGGCGCGCTCCGCCTCGCCGCCCCAGCCGAGCAGCACGCTGCCCAGAATGTAGGTCAGCGCCGAGGACGGGCTGATGGCGAGCGCGGCTTCCAGCGCGGTGAAGGCGGCCTTGCGGTCGTGCCCGTCCATGCCGATGGAAAAGCCGGCCAGCGTCAGCGCGGCGGCATCGTCCTGCCCGTGCAGGATCGCCGCACGCGCGTGACGGATGGAAGCGGCGCGGCTCGCTTCGGTGAGGCCGGCGCGCAGGAACAGGCAATGGTGGCACATGGCGGCGTTGCCGTGCGCCAGCGCATAATCCGGCTCGAGGTCGATGGCGCGCTCCAGAAGCACCAGCGCCCGGGTGACCTGATCCGGCATGCCGGAATCGACATCGCGCTGCGCCCGCAGCACCAGATCATAGGCGTCGAGGCTGTCGGGCCGCTTGCGCTTCACCCGGTCGATCTCGGCGCGCCGCAGGGAGGGCGCGATGGCGCCCACCGCCGACAGGGCGATCTCGTCCTGCAAGGCGAAGATGTCGTCGGAGCTGCGGTCGAAACGTTCGGCCCACAGATGCGCGCCGGTCGCGGCATCGATCATCTGGCCGGTCACTCGCACGCTGCCGTTGGCCCGGCGCACGCTGCCTTCCAGCACGTACTGCACGCCGAGCTCGCGGCCCACCTGCTTCACGTCCACGGCGCGGCCCTTGTAGATGAAGGTCGAATTGCGCGCGATGACGAGAAGCCAGTTGATGCGCGCCAGGCCGGTGATGATGTCGTCGACGACGCCATCGGCGAAATAGTCCTGTTCGGGATCCCCGCTGAGATTGGTGAAAGGCAGTACCGCGATCGACGGCTTGGCGGGCAAGGCGGGCACGGGCTGGGCAACCGGCCCGGCAGCCTCGACGGCGGGGCCGACATAACGGTAGCCGCGCCGCGGCAGCGTCTCGATCCATTGGGCGCCGTCCGCGGCCTCCTCCAGAACCTTGCGCAGCGCTGCGATCTGCACCGTCAGATTGCTGTCCTCGATGGCCTGGCCGGGCCATGCCGTCTCGATCAGCGCGTCCTTCGACACCGGTGCGCCTGCCTGCTCGACAAGCAGCGCCAGGAGCGCGACGGCGCGCTGGCCGAGCGGCAGCGGCTCGACGCCGCGGAACAGGATCCGGGCGCCGGTGTCGAGACGGAAAGGGCCGAACGCGAAGCGTGTTGCCATCCCGCAAAGCAGATACCGTTTTGCGGCTTTTTCGCAATCATTTCGCAACGGCTTCACGACTTGCCGGCCGGGCGGGATCATCATGCCGTCCTTGTCATCGCGAACGATGGAGGATCACGATGAGCGCCACCCCAGTCATCCGCATGCCCGACGAGACGAAAGGGGTCATGCTGCGCGGCCATCCGATGACGTTCCTCGTCACCGGCGCCGACACGAAACACACCAGCATGTTCGACTGGACGATCCCGCCCGCCTTCGCCACCGGCATGCATGTGCACCGCGTGCAGGAAGAGACCTTCTATGTGCTCGAAGGCGAATGCGTGTGGCATGTCGGCGACAGGACCGTCCACGCCACGGCCGGCACCTTCCTGTTCATCCCGCCCGGCGTGCGCCACAACATCACCAATGTCGGCGACAGGCCGGCCCGCGTGCTGATGACCGTCTCGCCGCCCGGCCACGAGCATTATTTCGAGGAACTGGCGGGGCTGGCCGCCCATGGCGCGCCGGACCCGCAAGCACTCGCCGCACTGCGCGACCGGTTCGACACGGACCAGCTTTCGACGTTGACGGGGTGAGGCGCCTCTATCTCCCCAGGGGGCTGGCGCGCAGCGCCTCTATCTCTCCCCTTGCGGGGCGCGGGCGCGACGCTTCTATCTCCCCCCTTGCGGGGGAGAAAGGATTTTCACGATCTTAGCGAGCACGCCCGCAGGGCGGCGCAGTCTAAGTCGTAGAAAATCCAAGAGAGGGGATATTCAGCCGAGACCTCTCGCAACTGTCGTCGCTCGCAGACAGAATTCCAGCTTCGAGGCAGGCTGCCTCGAAGCCGAACTGATCAGCGTTGTGCGGGCATATCCCCTCTCTTGCGATTTCCAGCACTTAGCCTGCGCCGCCCTGCGGGCGTGCTCGTCTAAGATGCTGAAATCGCTTTCTCCCCCGCAAGGGGGGAGATAAGGGCGCCCCCTCACCCACCAAGACCACCCTTCGCCGCGATCTCGCCTTCGATCAGGTTGAGGAAGCGCGAGGCAATGGGCGAGAGCGCGTTGTCGCGCAGGGTGATGATGCTGAGATCCGGCACGAAGATCGGGTTGGCCATGTCGAGGATGGCGATGCGGGTGGCGAGCGCCGGAGAGGCCAGCAGGTGCACGACGTCCTCGGCCAGCGGGGCGATGGCGTCGGTGCGCGAGATCGCGGCGAGCGTCAGGAGCACCGAGGCGGTATAGGTCACGCTTTCGGGAAAGCGCGTGCCCTCATCGACGAAGCCGCGTGCCAGGGCCGACCAGATCGGCGTGCCGACCGGCTGCACCACCCAGTCGTGGCGCGCCAGGTCGGCCAGGCGCAGCCGGCCGCGCCCGGCCAGCGGGTGGCCTTCGCGCACCACGAATTTCACCGCTTCGGCGCCGATCTGGCGCTCGTCGAACCGCGTGCGGTCCTCGGGCTCGGTCAGCCGGCCGAGCACGAAATCGTAGTCGCCGGCGCGCATGCGCCGCATCAGCGTCACGCTGGGCTCGACGTCAACCTGCAGCTCCATGCGCGGCGCCAGCCGCCGCAGGCCGATCGCCGCCGGCAAGGCATAGGCGACGGCGGCGGTGGTGACCGCGCCGATGCGCACCTTGCCGTGGCTGCCGTCGACCAGCTCGGTGAGGTCGCGCCGCAGCTGGTCGATCTCGTGGATCACCCGATGCGCACGCGCCGCCAGCGCCTGGCCGAGCTCGTTGAAGACGACGCCGTGGGCGTTGCGCGCGCAGATCGGCTGGCCGACGAGGCCCTCGATCTCGGCCAGCATGCGCGAGGCGGCGGGCTGCGACATGTGCAGTTCTTCGGCGGCGAGCCCGAGCCTTCCCCGGCGGCGCAGGGCATCGACGAAACGCAGCTGGTTCAGCTTCAGATACTGGAACTTCATGCGCCCTTCTATCTTACCAATTCCGGTATATGAAGATGCCTAATGATGATTTGACGGTTATGACCCGGAAAGCCTTGATAGCGGCCGGGCTCGCGGGTGGAGCGCGACCCGTCGCATTCACTCGGGAGGAACCAGTGACAAGGACCATCAGGACTATTCTGCTCGCCTCGGCGGCATCCCTCATCATCGGCGCTTCGGCCCAGGCGGCCGGCCTGACCGTCGGCTTCTCGCAGATCGGCTCGGAATCGGGCTGGCGCGCGGCGGAGACCAGCGTCACCAAGCAGCAGGCCGAAAAGCGCGGCGTCGACCTGAAATTCGCCGACGCCCAGCAGAAGCAGGAAAACCAGATCAAGGCGATCCGCGGCTTCGTCGCGCAGGGCGTCGACGCCATCTTCGTGGCGCCCGTCGTCGCGACCGGCTGGGAGGCTGTGCTGACCGAGGCCAAGGAAGCCAACATCCCGGTCTTCCTGCTCGACCGCGGCATCGACGGCCCGGAAGACCTCTACACCACCATGGTGGCATCCGATCAGGTGTTGGAAGGCAAGGTCGCCGGGCAATGGCTGGTGAAGGAGCAGGCCGGCAAGGACTGCAACGTCGTCGAGCTGCAGGGCACGACCGGCTCGTCGCCGGCCATCAACCGCAAGAAGGGCTTCGAGGAGGCGATCGCCGGCACGTCGTCGATCAAGATCGTCCGCAGCCAGACCGGCGACTTCACCCGCGCCAAGGGCAAGGAAGTGATGGAAGGCTTCCTGAAGGCGGAGAATGGCGGCAAGAACATCTGCGCGCTCTATGCCCATAATGACGACATGGCGGTCGGCGCCATCCAGGCCATCAAGGAAGCCGGGCTGAAGCCGGGCACCGACATCAAGGTCGTGTCGATCGACGCCGTGCCCGACATCTTCAAGGCGCTCGCCGCCGGCGAAGCCAACGCGACGGTGGAATTGACCCCCAACATGGCCGGCCCCGCCTTCGACGCGCTGGAGAAGCTGAAGAAGGACGGCACCGTGCCGCCGAAGACCATCATCACGGAGTCCAAGCTCTACACGCAGGCCGACGATCCGATGAAGGTCTATGAGGAGAAGAAGGGCCTCGGCTACTGACGGGGTTGGAGTCAGGGCAATCGCATGTGGTGGTGCTTCTGCGGAGCCATTCCCTTCCGCGTTCCGGAATGGATCCCCGACACTCTTCGGGAGCTTCGCTCCCTGCGAGGTCGAGGATGACGGAGCTTGGAAGAGCGCTTCGGCCAATCTCCAGCCTTGGCACCACCATCAACGCCGAAATCGAGCCGAGGCATCACAACCTGCGTCATCCTCGACCTCGCAGGGAGCGAAGCGACTGGAGAGTGTCGGGGATCCATTCCGGAACGTGGAAGAAGGCACGGCGATCCAGACCCTGCTTCATGTCGCCGCGAGTGGCGATTGCCCAGCAGTTGGGGGTGAGAGTCGGGTGGGGTGCACCAGCGCCTCGCCCACTCTCCCCTTCCGACACGATATCCATGCGCTGACTGGAGGACGGTGTGGGCGAAACCGATGCGCTTCTCAGCGCCCATGACATCTCGAAAAGCTTCTTCGGCTTCAAGGCCCTCGAACATGTCGACTTTTCCGTGCGCAGGGGCGAGATCCATGCGCTGCTCGGCGAGAACGGCGCGGGCAAGTCGACGCTGATCAAGGTGCTCACCGGCGTGCATAGGCCCGATGCCGGCACGATCGTGCTGAACGGCGAACAGGTCGACGTGCGCGACCCGCTGCATGCGCAGAAGCTGGGCGTCGGCACGGTCTATCAGGAGGTCAACCTCCTGCCCAATCTCAGCGTCGCCGAAAACCTCTATATCGGCCGGCAGCCGAAGCGTTTCGGGCTGACCCATGCCGGCGCCATGAACCGCATGGCGAAGGCCCTGCTGGCGCAATACGACATCGACGTCGACGTCAAAGCACCGCTGGCCAGCTTCTCCGTCGCCGTGCAGCAGCTCGTCGCCATCGCGCGCGCCGTCGACATGTCGGGCTCGGTGCTGATCCTCGACGAGCCGACCGCCAGCCTGGACCGGCACGAGGTGCAGCTTTTGTTCGGCGTCATGCGCAAGCTGCGCGAGCGCGGGCTCGGCATCGTCTTCATCACGCATTTCCTCGACCAGGTCTATGCCGTCGCCGACCGCATCACCGTGCTGCGCAACGGCCGCCTGGTCGGAACGCGCGACAGAGCGGCGCTGCCGCGCATGGAGCTCGTCTCGATGATGCTGGGCCGCGCGCTCGAAGCCGCGACCGAACACGGCCATCGCGCCCCGCCGGCCGCCGGCACGGCCCCTGCCATCGAATTCTCGGCCTATGGCCTGTCGCGTTCCGTCGCGCCCTTCGACCTGGCCATCGCGCCGGGCGAAGTGGTGGGCATCGCCGGCCTCTTGGGTTCGGGCCGCACCGAGACGGCGCGGCTGATGTTCGGCGTCGACCATGCCGACAGCGGCAAGGCCACCGTCGACGGCAAAACCGTTCGCATCACCTCGCCGCGCGAGGCGGTGCGGCTCGGCTTCGGCCTCTGCCCGGAAGACCGCAAGGCCGACGGCATCATCGGCGACCTCTCGGTGCGCGAGAACATCGCGCTGGCGCTGCAGGCACGGCGCGGCTGGCTGAAACGCATGTCGAGCCGCGAACAGGCGGAGCTTGCCGATCGCTTCGTCAAGGCGCTCGACATCCGCACCACCGACATCGAGAAGCCGGTGAAGCTCCTGTCGGGCGGTAACCAGCAGAAGGTGATCCTGGCGCGCTGGCTGGCGACGGAGCCGCGCCTGCTCATCCTCGACGAGCCGACCCGCGGCATCGATGTCGGGGCGCACGCCGAGATCATCCAGCTGATCAACCGGCTCTGCGCGGAAGGGCTGGCGCTGGTGGTGATCTCCTCCGAGATCGAGGAGATCATGGCCTATTCGACGCGGGTGCGGGTGCTGCGCGACCGCGAGCATATCTGCGACCTCAGCGGAGCGGAGATCAGCACCGGCACCATCATGCGCACCATAGCGGCCAGCGAAGGAGCCGGCGCATGAGCGGCCTGAAACGCGCCGCGCCGCAGCTCGCCTGCCTGGCGCTGATCCTGTTCTTCAACTGGATGGCCTTCGACGGCTTCTTCAATATCCGCCTGCAGGACGGGCGCCTGTTCGGCAGCCTCATCGACGTGCTCAACCGCGGCGCGCCGGTGGCGATCCTGGCGATCGGCATGACGATGGTGATCGCCACCAAGGGCGTCGACCTCTCCGTCGGCGCCGTCATGGCGATGGCCGGCGCGGTCGCCGCGACCATGATCATGGCCGGCCATCCGCTGCCGGTGGTGGTGCTGGCCGCACTCGGCGTCGGCCTCGCCTGCGGGCTGCTCAACGGCTTCCTGGTGGCGGTGCTGGAGCTGCAGCCGATCGTCGCCACCCTCATCCTGATGGTCGCCGGGCGCGGCATCGCACAGCTGGTCACCGAGGGCGTGATCGTCACCTTCAACGATCCCGGCCTCACCGCCTTCAGCGCCGGCACCTTCCTCGCCTTTCCGATGCCAGTCGCCATCGTCGCGGCGCTCACGGTGCTGACGGTGCTGGTGGTGCGGCGCACCGCGCTCGGCCTGCTGATCGAATCGCTCGGCGTCAACCGCAGCGCCTCGACCTATGCCGGCATCAACAGCCGCCTGCTGCTGATCCTGGTCTACGCTTTCTGCGGCTTCTGCGCGGGCGTCGCCGGCATCATCGTGACGGCCGACATCCGCGGCGCCGACGCCAACAATGCGGGGCTGTGGCTGGAACTCGACGCCATCCTGGCGGTGGTGATCGGCGGCACGTCGCTGCTCGGCGGCCGCTTCTCCATCCTGATGTCGGTGCTGGGCGCCGTCATCATCCAGGCCATGAACACCGGCATCCTCATCTCCGGCTTCCCGCCCGAATACAACCTCATCGTCAAGGCCATCGTGATCATCGTCATCCTGCTGGCGCAGTCGGCATCCGTCGGGCGCTTCTTCGTACGTACCCGCGCCCTTCCCGAGAGCAAGGCGCAGCGCACATGATGTCGTCGCGCCTCACGCCCTTCTTCGCCACGCTGGTCATCTTCGCGCTGGCCTATGCGGTGTGCGTGTTCCAGTTCCCGAACATGGCCTCCACCCGCGTGGCCGGCAATCTCTTGACCGACAACGCCTTTCTCGGCATCGCGGCGGTCGGCATGACCTTCGTCATCCTGTCCGGCGGCATCGACCTTTCGGTCGGCGCGGTGATCGCCTTCACCGGCGTGCTGATCTCGGTGCTGGTGAGCTGGTACGGCGTGCATCCGCTCGCCGCCTTCGCCATCGCCCTGGCGGTGTCGACCGCCTTCGGCGCCGCCATGGGGGCTGCGATCCACTATCTCGAAGTGCCGGCCTTCATCGTGACGCTCGCCGGCATGTTCCTGGCGCGCGGCATGGCCTTCGTGATCGCGACGGATTCGATCCCGATCAACCACGCCTTCTATTCGGCCGTGCAGAAGATGTATGTGCTGATGCCGGGCGGCGGCCGGCTGACGCTGATCGGCGGCCTGATGCTCGCGGTCTTCGCCGCCGGTATCGTGATCGCGCACTACACGCGCTTCGGCTCCTATGTCTACGCCATCGGCGGCAACCGGCAGTCTGCCGAACTGATGGGCGTGCCGGTGGCACGCACCACCATCGGCATCTATGCACTGTCGGGCTTCCTGTCGGGCCTCGCCGGCGTCGTCTTCTCGCTCTACACCTCGGCCGGCTATTCGCTGGCCACCGTCGGCGTCGAGCTCGACGCCATCGCCGCCGTGGTGATCGGCGGCACCTTGCTCACCGGCGGCGTCGGGCTGGTGGCGGGCACCTTCTTCGGCGTCGTCATCCAGGGCCTGATCCAGACCTACATCGTCTTCGACGGCACGCTGTCGAGCTGGTGGACGAAGATCGTCGTCGGCATCCTGCTCTTCGCCTTCATCGCATTGCAGCGCCTCTTGGTGCTGGCCGGCGACCGCGGCGCCGCAAACAGGAAAACAGCATGACCACCGAGACACGCACCCCGTTCCAACCGGCACCCTGGCCGCGCCGGCTGCGTTCGCAGGAATGGTATGGCGGCACCTCGCGCGACAACATCTATCATCGCGGCTGGCTGAAGAACCAGGGCTACCCGCACGACCTGTTCGACGGCAGGCCGGTCATCGGCATCCTCAACACCTGGTCGGACCTCGCCCCCTGCAACGGCCATCTGCGCGAGCTGGCGGAAAAGGTGAAGGCGGGCATCTGGGAGGCCGGCGGCTTCCCGCACGAAGTGCCGGTGTTCTCGGCCTCGGAGAACACCTATCGCCCGACGGCGATGATGTACCGCAACCTCGCCGCCATGGCGGTGGAGGAGACCATCCGCGCCCAGCCGATCGACGGGGTGGTGCTGATGGTCGGCTGCGACAAGACCACGCCGTCGCTGCTGATGGGCGCCGCCTCGGTCGACCTGCCGGCGATCACCGTCACCGGCGGCCCGATGCTGAACGGCTGGTTCCGCAACGAGCGTGTCGGCTCGGGCACGGCGCTGTGGCAGATGTCGGAGGCGATCAAGGCCGGCACGATGACAAAGGCGGAGTTCCTGGAAGCCGAGCAGGCGATGAGCCGTTCGACCGGAACCTGCAACACCATGGGCACGGCCTCGACCATGGCCTCGATGGCGGAGGCGCTCGGCATGGCGCTGTCGGGCAACGCCGCCATCCCGGCCGTCGACAGCCGCCGCCGGGTGATGGCGCAGCTGACCGGGCGGCGCATCGTGCAGATGGTGAAGGACGACCTCAAGCCTTCCGACATCCTGACCCGCGAGGCCTTCGAGAACGCCATCCGCACCAACGGCGCCATCGGCGGCTCGACCAATGCCGTGGTGCATCTGCTGGCGCTGGCCGGCCGGGTCGGCATCGACCTGACGCTGGACGACTGGGACAGGCTCGGCCGCGACGTGCCGACCATCGTCAACCTGATGCCGTCGGGCAAATATCTGATGGAGGAGTTCTTCTACGCCGGCGGGCTGCCGGTGGTGCTGAAGCGGCTGGGCGAAGCCGGCATGCTTCACAAGGATGCGCTGACGGTGTCGGGAGAGAGCGTCTGGGATGAGGTCAAGGATGTCCGCAACTGGAACGAGGACGTCATCCTGCCGACCGAAAAGGCGCTGACGGCGGCGGGCGGCATCGCCGTGCTGAAAGGCAACCTGGCGCCCAGCGGCGCGGTGCTGAAACCGTCGGCGGCATCGCCGGCGCTGATGGTCCACCGTGGCCGCGCCGTCGTCTTCGAGGACATCGACGACTACAAGAGGAAGATCAACGACCCCGACCTCGACATCGACGAGAGCTGCATCATGGTGCTGAAGAACTGCGGCCCGCGCGGTTATCCGGGCATGGCCGAGGTCGGCAATATGGGCCTGCCGCCCAAGGTGCTGAAGAAAGGCATCACCGACATGGTGCGCATTTCCGATGCGCGCATGTCGGGCACCGCCTATGGCACCGTGGTGCTGCACACCAGCCCCGAGGCTGCAGCCGGCGGCCCGCTGGCGATCGTGCGCGACGGCGATTTCATCGAGCTCGACGTGCCGAACCGCCGCCTGCATCTCGACCTGCCCGATGAGGAGATCGCGGCGCGGCTGGCGGCCTGGCAAAACCCGCCGACCCGCCCCACCGGTGGCTATGGCATGCTCTATCACGACCACGTCACCGGCGCCGACACCGGCGCCGATTTCGACTTCCTGCGCGGCTGCCGCGGCAATGCGGTGCCGAAGGATTCGCATTGAGGTCGGGGGGAGTGTCGACGCTGGTGGCGCGCGCCGTTATCTCCCCCCTTGCGGGGGAGAAAGGATTTTCACGATCTTAGACGAGCACGCCCGCAGGGCGGCGCAGGCTAAGTCGTAGAAAATCCAAGAGAGGGGAT
>NZ_JBHYHV010000014.1:0-15903 GCF_042739215.1 Mesorhizobium sp. NPDC059054 | reverse complement strand
GTCGCGGCGGCCGCCGGAGCGCTGCGCTGGACCCTGCCCGGATGGGCCGGATCAGTGGACCTGCTGCTCATCGCCACGGCCGACGGATCGGAACCCGGCCTCGCGCTCCTCGCCGAGCAGGCGTACCGCCGTGGCTGCACGGTCGTCGCCGTCGCCCCCGTCCGGTCGCCCCTGCGCGAAGCCGTCGACGGGGTCCACGGACTCGTTGTGCCCATGGCGGCCGCCCCGCACGGCGAGTACGACGCCGAGACCTCCGCAGCCGGACCCGGAACCCTCTGGGCCCTGCTCACCCCGCTGCTCGCCCTGCTGGACCGGGTCGGGCTGATCGACGCGTCCCCCGACATGCTCCAGAAGGTCGCCGACCGCCTCGACCGCACCGCCG
Organism: Mesorhizobium sp. NPDC059054; assembly: GCF_042739215.1. Classification (NCBI taxonomy): domain Bacteria; kingdom Pseudomonadati; phylum Pseudomonadota; class Alphaproteobacteria; order Hyphomicrobiales; family Phyllobacteriaceae; genus Mesorhizobium; species Mesorhizobium sp. NPDC059054. The sequence goes on along the minus strand of NZ_JBHYHV010000014.1, from coordinate 15,521 downwards.
AGCGCTGCGGGCCGGCCATCGCCACCTACAGCAACCCGGCGAAGACCCTCGCCTCGGAACTCGCCGACAGCCTGCCCCTCCTCTGGACGGAAGGGGACGCCGCAGGCCCGGTCGGGCGCCGGTTCGCCGCCGTCCTGGCCGAGCTCGCCGGCCGTCCCGCCCTCGTGGCCGAACTGCCGGAGGCACTGCCCTCCCACGGCGGGCTGCTCGCCGGAGCGTTCGCCGCGGGAGGCGACCCCGACGACTTCTTCCGGGACCGGGTGGACGAGCCCGAGGCCATGCGGGCCCGTGTCGTCCTCCTCCGCGACCGCCCGACCGGTGGCCTGACCGCCGGCCCGGCCGCCCGTGAACTGGCCCTGAGCCACGACACGGCCATCAGCGAACTCGAACCGGAGGAGGGCAGCGAGCTCGAAGCCCTCGCCGAACTGCTCGCGGTCACCGACTTCGCCGCCGTCTACGCCTCCCTGGCCTCCGACAACCGGGCCTGACGGCCCGCAATCCCCCGGGCACCCAGCCCCGCGCACCACACGAGGACACATCTCCATGGACCGGCTCTCCAACACCGTGCGCCCCTACGCCTGGGGGTCCACCACGGCCATACCCGAACTGCTCGGAACAGCCCCGACCGGCGAACCGCAGGCCGAGATGTGGATGGGAGCCCACCCGGGCGCCCCCTCGCGCCTCACCCGCCCCGCCGCGAGCGGCTCCGCGGGCCCCGCGACCGGCTCAGCGGGCCACGCGAGCGGCTCCGCGGGCCACGCGAGCGGCTCCGCGGGCCCGGCGACCGGTGAACAGACCCTCACGGACGTCATCGACGCCGACCCCGAACGCGAACTCGGCTCCGCCACGGTCCGCACCTTCGGACCCCGCCTCCCCTTCCTGCTCAAGCTGCTCGCGGCCGGCGCACCCCTGTCGCTCCAGGTCCACCCCGACCTCGAACAGGCACAGCAGGGCTACGCCGACGAGGAGCGCCGGGGCGTCCCGCTCGACGCACCCCACCGCACCTACAAGGACGCGAACCACAAGCCCGAACTCATCTGCGCGCTCACGCCCTTCGACGGACTGTGCGGGTTCCGCAGGCCCGCGGAGGCAGCCGACCTCATCGCGGCCCTCGGCGTCGACTCCCTCAAGCCGTACGTGGACCTCCTCCGGGCGAGCCCCGAGGACAGGGCCCTGCGCGAGGTCCTCACGGCGATCCTCACCGCGGACCCCGACGAGATGACGCACACGGTCGCCGAGGCGGCCGAGGCCGCGGAACGCCTCGGCGGCGCGCACGCCCCGTACGCCCAGATCGCCCACCACTACCCCGGCGACCCGGGCGTCATCGCGGCCATGCTGCTGAACCACGTGCAACTCCAGCCCGGCGAGGCCATGTTCCTGGGCGCCGGCGTGCCGCACGCCTACCTCGACGGTCTGGGCGTCGAGATCATGGCCAACTCCGACAACGTGCTGCGCTGCGGTCTGACCCCCAAGCACATCGACGTACCCGAACTGCTGCGCATCGTGCGCTTCGAAGCCACCGAGCCCGCCGTCCTGCGCCCCGAGGCCGCGCCCACCGGCGAAGAGCTCTACGAGACACCGGTCGACGAGTTCCGGCTGTCGCGCTACGTCCTGCCGCCCGGCGGCGCCCCCGTCGACCTCACGGCGGCCACCCCGCAGATCCTGCTCTGCACCGCAGGCGCCCCGCGAGCGGGACAGATCGCCCTCGCGCCCGGCGAATCCGTGTTCGTCCCGGCGGACGAAACAGTCGAAGTCGCCGGTACGGGAACACTCTTCCGCGCGACCGTGGTGGTCTGACGTACGGTCCCCACCGTCGGCTGCAACAATGTCCGGCCGTAACGCGGCGCCCGTGCCGCAGCATCGAGGAAGGGACACCACCCACCCATGAGCGCGTCAGGCGGAACCAAGGCGATCGTGGCGGCACTCGCCGCCAACCTCGCGATCGCAGTGGCCAAATTCGTGGCGTTCCTCTTCAGTGGCTCGTCATCGATGCTGGCGGAGAGCGTCCACTCGCTGGCGGACTCCGGCAACCAGGGCCTCCTGCTGCTCGGCGGCAAGAAGGCCCAGCGCGAGGCGACCCCGCAGCACCCCTTCGGATACGGGCGCGAGCGTTACATCTACGCCTTCCTCGTCTCCATCGTGCTGTTCTCCGTCGGTGGCATGTTCGCCATCTACGAGGGCTACGAGAAGATCAAGCACCCCCACGAGATCGAGGCCTGGTACTGGCCGGTCGGCGTACTGGTCTTCGCGATCATCGCCGAGGGCTTCTCCTTCCGTACGGCCATCGCCGAGTCCAACCAGACCCGGGGCAAGCTGTCCTGGACGCAGTTCGTCCGTCGGGCCAAGGCACCCGAACTCCCGGTCGTCCTCCTCGAGGATCTGGGCGCGCTCGTCGGCCTGATCCTGGCCCTCGGAGGCGTCGGCCTGGCGCTGGGCACCGGAAACGGTGTCTGGGACGGCATCGGCACCCTGTGCATCGGCATCCTCCTGATCGTGATCGCGATCGTTCTCGCCGCCGAGACCAAGTCGCTGCTGCTCGGTGAGGCGGCCGGTGTCGAAGACGTCGAGAAGATCCGGGCCTCGGTCGTCGACGGCGACACCGTGACGCGCATCATCCACATGCGCACCCTCCACCTCGGTCCGGAGGAGCTGCTGGTGGCCGCCAAGATCGCGGTACGGGCGGAGGAGTCCGCCGCGGAGGTCGCGGACGCGATCAACGACGCCGAGAAGCGGATCCGCGAGGCCGTCCCGATCGCCCGTGTGATCTACCTCGAGCCCGACATCTACGACGAGGCCGCCGCCGCGGCCGGCGAGAACCCGGCCAAGGTCCCGGGCGGCCCCGCTTCCCCCGACGGCATCACACCCGGCGGCGACGCGTCGGGCAGCGATGCGTCCGACGTCGACGCGTCCGGCAGCGGTACGTCCCACGGCAGCTCGTCTCCGGGCGGCGCGCCGAAGGAATCCGGCCACTGACCCGCTGAGGATCAGCCCCGAACGGCCCCGTGCCTCACTCCGCCGCCCAGGCGGGCTGGGGCACGCTGGGCCGTTCGGTGTAGATTCGGGGGAGTACCAGACGTCGCTGCTGATGGCGGTCGATCGGTTCGCGGAAGCGGGCCGGCCGAGGGAGAGAGGGCCTCCGACGGACTGCACTGCGGATCGCCCGGGCATTCGTGTGCCCGTGGCCGCCGCAGAGCCAGCCAGCCCACCCTCGACCCACTACGAGGAGCAGCCCGTTATGACGACGGCCGCCAATCGCCAGGACTACAAGGTCGCAGACCTTTCCCTCGCCCCCTTCGGGCGCAAGGAGATCACCCTCGCCGAGCACGAGATGCCCGGCCTGATGTCGATCCGCAAGGAGTACGCCGCCGCGCAGCCGCTGGCCGGCGCCCGGATCACCGGCTCGCTGCACATGACGGTGCAGACCGCGGTGCTCATCGAGACGCTCGTCGCCCTCGGCGCCGAGGTCCGCTGGGCCTCCTGCAACATCTTCTCCACCCAGGACCACGCCGCGGCCGCCATCGCGGTCGGCCCGAACGGCACTCCGGACGCCCCCGCCGGCGTCCCGGTCTTCGCCTGGAAGGGCGAGACCCTGGAGGAGTACTGGTGGTGCACGGAGCAGGCTCTGACCTGGCCCAACACGCCCACCGGCGGTCCGAACATGATCCTCGACGACGGTGGCGACGCCACCCTCCTCGTCCACAAGGGCGTCGAGTTCGAGAAGGCCGGCGAGGCCCCGGACCCGTCGACCGCGGACAGCGAGGAGTACGCGTACATCCTCACCCTGCTGAACCGCACCCTCGGCGAGTCCCCGCAGAAGTGGACCCAGCTGGCGTCCGAGATCCGCGGCGTGACCGAGGAGACCACCACCGGTGTCCACCGCCTCTACGAGATGCACCGTGACGGCACCCTCCTGTTCCCGGCGATCAACGTCAACGACGCGGTCACCAAGTCGAAGTTCGACAACAAGTACGGCTGCCGCCACTCGCTGATCGACGGCATCAACCGCGCCACCGACGTCCTGATCGGCGGCAAGACCGCCGTCGTCTGCGGGTACGGCGACGTCGGCAAGGGCTGCGCCGAGTCGCTCCGCGGCCAGGGCGCCCGGGTGATCATCACGGAGATCGACCCCATCTGTGCCCTGCAGGCCGCGATGGACGGCTACCAGGTCGCGACGCTGGACGACGTGGTGGAGACCGCGGACATCTTCGTCACGACGACGGGCAACAAGGACATCATCATGGCCTCCGACATGGCCCGGATGAAGCACCAGGCCATCGTCGGCAACATCGGCCACTTCGACAACGAGATCGACATGGCCGGTCTGGCCAAGATCGACGGCGTCGTCAAGGACGAGGTCAAGCCGCAGGTCCACACCTGGACGTTCGCGGACGGCAAGGTCCTGATCGTGCTGTCCGAGGGCCGCCTGCTGAACCTCGGCAACGCCACCGGTCACCCCTCGTTCGTCATGTCCAACTCGTTCGCGGACCAGACCCTGGCCCAGATCGAGCTGTTCACCAAGCCCGAGGCGTACCCGACCGATGTCTACGTGCTGCCGAAGCACCTGGACGAGAAGGTCGCCCGCCTCCACCTGGACGCGCTGGGCGTGAAGCTCACGACCCTGCGCCAGGAGCAGGCCGACTACATCGGCGTCCCGGTCGAAGGCCCGTACAAGTCCGACCTCTACCGCTACTGAGCCGGCCGTCGGCCGACGGCCGGCACAGCTCTCAGCAGCAGGTCCGAGCGCAGGCCCCCGCACCCCCGTGTCGGGGGCCTGCCCCGTACCGCACCCGCACAGCCCGAGGAACCCGAAGGACCCCATGCCCCGCGGCCGTTATTCGCTCCACGATGTCCACGACCACACCCCCCTCGGCGAAGAACACTTCCACTGCGCGCCCGGCCCCTCCGGCTGGCGCTACGTCTCCCAGACGACCGGGCCCTCGGGCGCTCACCTGGGTTCCGTCGATCTGGCACTGGACGAACTCGGCCGCCCCATCCGCCTCGAACTGCACGCCGCGAGCTGGCAGATCCGCGGCGCCGCCCTCGACGGGGTCACCTGGGTACGGAACGATCCGACCGGCGCTCACGCCACCGAAGGCAATGTCCGTGCCCACAGCTTCTCCGGCACATCCCCCGCCTTCCTCGTCGCCACCGCCCGGCTCCTGCGCCTCACCCCCGATTCCCCCGCGACCCGCGTCCGTCTGGTCACCTTCACGGACCCGGTTCTCGCCCCCCGCACCGTCGACCAGTCCTGGTCGCTGCTGAACAGTGAAGCGCACGCCACTGACAACGGGCCTCTGATCGTGGACGAGTACCAGGTCAACGCCCTGGACACCGGGGACCAGCACGCCGTGCACATCGCCGGTGACGTGGTGCTGGCGGCTCCGGGCATCGAGCTCGAGCACCTGGAATCACCACCCTCGGCCATGCCCCGCGCGACGCACGAGGGATAGGGGCGCCGGCAGGCCGTGGCCGAGCCGGTGGTGCTGCGCACGCTCAGGCCGGTGGTGCGAACCCTGTCGCTGCCCGCACCTCCGCCCCGTCCCCGCCCGGGGCGGTCGCCGACGGCCTGTCCGGGGCGCCCTGCCGCACCTCTGCCGGACGATCGTCGACCGTGCCCTCGCCGACGGACTCCCGGCGCGCGGGCACGGCCCGGGGCGCCGGGGCCGGGCTGCCGTGGCCGGCCGCAGTGGCCACCCGCCGGACGTCCCGGACCTGTCGCTCGTGCACCACGGCCGCCAGGTAGGCAGCCGAAGGCACCCCCTGAGGCACCGGAACGCCGGTGCGCGCCGCGAGGTCCGTGGACAGCCGCTCGGCCATCGCGCCTCGCACCACCGTGTCCAGCTGGTTCATCCGGGTCAGGTACTGCCGAATCGCCAGCCACAGACCGTCCGGGACACCGGAGAGGTCCAGCTGGGCGAAACGTCCCAGGAGCCAGGGCGGGGGAGGAGGCGCGGCCGCGGCGCGTCCGGCCGGTACGCGTTCGCGGACGACGAGTGTGCCGGCGAACACGTCACCGAGCCGTCGGCCACGCGCGCAGACTAGGGAGGCGATGCTGCCCACCACGCCGAAGGTCCCCAGGATCTCGACCGCGCCCATCGCTCCCCGCACGAGTGCGTGCCGGAAGCGGATCGGACCCCCGTCGTCCCTCACCACGCGAAGCCCGCAAGCGAGCTTTCCGAGCGAACGGCCGTGGCTGAGCGTCTCGACCGCGACCGGCCCGCCCACCAGCACGAGAAGGAACGTGGCGACGGCGATCGCGGCCGTGGCCGCCTCGTCGAGCGTCACGGACGCCACGGCAAGACCGAGGGAGAGCACCACGAAGACCGTCATGAGTACCGCCAGGTCGATGGCGATGGCCAACGCCCGGCTGGGAAGCCGCGCCGGCCTCAACCCCAGTACGACCGCGTCCCCGGTCACGAGCTCATTCATCGCCACCCACCCCTCGCCGCCCTTCACTGCCCCTCGAAGGCACAGTCTGCCAAGCTGACCCGCAGCGCACCGCCGTAGTACGGACCCGTACGCACCATGCCTGGAGCAGCAGCCGACCATGGATCTCGACGTCTTCGTGAACGCCCACCACATCGAGTGGGACCGCCTGGACCATCTTCTGCACCGAGGGCGGAGCCTGACGGGTGAGGAAGCGGACGAACTCGTCGTCCTGTACCAGCGCACCGCAACACACCTGTCCTTGATCCAGTCCAGCACCCCGGACCCCGTGCTGACCGCCCGCCTCACCCAGCTCGTGGCCCGCGCGCGTTCCACGGTCACGGGAACGCGCCGGGCATCGTGGCGTGACGCCGCGCGATTCCTGACGGCAGGCTTCCCCGCGGCGGTCTACCGGTCGCGGCACTGGTGGATACCCACAGCTGTGCTCTCCACCCTTTTGGCGGCCGTCATCGGCTGGTGGATCGGTACTCATCCGGAGGTCCAGGCATCGCTCGCCGCCCCGGAGGACCTGCGCGCCCTGACGCGCCCGGGTGGCGAGTACGAGACGTACTACTCCAGCCACCCGGCTGCGTCCTTCGCCGCGCAGGTCTGGACGAACAACGCTCAGGCGGCCGCCATCTGCCTCGTACTGGGGGCGTTCCTCTGCATACCGGTGATCTGGATCCTCCTCGTCAACGTGCTCAATCTGGCCGTCGGGATCGGGCTGATGTCCTCCGCCGGCCGTCTGGACACCTTCCTCGGGCTCGTACTGCCACACGGGCTGCTCGAACTCACCGCCCTCTTCGTCGCGGCGGGGACAGGCCTGCGGCTCGGCTGGACGGTCATCGACCCGGGCCCACGGACACGGCGCTCGGCCCTGGCCCAGCAGGGACGGGCAGCGATGGGCATGGCCATCGGCCTGGCCCTTGTCCTGTTCGTCTCCGGCGTCATCGAAGGGTTCGTCACCCCGTCAGGACTTCCCACCTGGGCGCGCATCTCCATCGGGATAGCCGCTGAGCTGGCATTTCTCGTGTACGTCTACGTCCTCGGAGGCAGGGCGGCCAGGGCCGGCGACACGGGAGACCTCGAAGCCGAGGGGCGAAGCGCCGAGCTTCCCGCCGCTGCCTGAGAGGCGATGTGCGTTTGAGGCCGCTGACCTGCTAGTCTCCTGGTCGCCCACAAAAAACTGTTGACACAGTCCGCGTGGGGAGGTAGATTTTAACGGTTCCAACGAGCTGGACAGTTCGTGCGGGAACGTCTAAAGTTCAACTCGCTCGTGCACAGGACGTGGTCCTCGCCGAGCCGAACGATTCTTCTTTCTTTCGAGCAAACAGCCGGATTCGCTCCGGCCGAAATGCTTCTGATAAAGTCGGGTCAGCCGAAAGGCAAAGGCCACTCCGCAGGCCGCTGGAATCGAATTCGGACCGGAAACGGAACGGAAAAGAATCTGATAGAGTCGGACTCGCCGGAAAGGGAAACGCGAAAGCGAAGAACTGGAAAGCGAAACAAGCAGTAACCCGCTTCGACCGGGAATCGGACACGAAAGAGTCTGATAGAGTCGGAAACGCAAGAACGAAGGGAAGCGCCCGGAGGGACCCGGTGAAACGGGACCGAAGGAAGCGTCCGTTCCTTGAGAACTCAACAGCGTGCCAAAAGTCAACGCCAGATATGTTGATACCCCGGCCTGCATCGCAGGTTGGTGGTTCCTTTGAAAAGTCCTGCACGGTCCTCGGACCGGGTAGGCAACAACAGCGAGGACGCTGTGAACAACCGGTCATATTCCGACCTGGTTGTTCCGCTCTCGTGTTGTGATCCCGATTACGGGAAAACATTCACGGAGAGTTTGATCCTGGCTCAGGACGAACGCTGGCGGCGTGCTTAACACATGCAAGTCGAACGATGAAGCCCTTCGGGGTGGATTAGTGGCGAACGGGTGAGTAACACGTGGGCAATCTGCCCTTCACTCTGGGACAAGCCCTGGAAACGGGGTCTAATACCGGATAACACTCTGTCCCGCATGGGACGGGGTTAAAAGCTCCGGCGGTGAAGGATGAGCCCGCGGCCTATCAGCTTGTTGGTGGGGTAATGGCCTACCAAGGCGACGACGGGTAGCCGGCCTGAGAGGGCGACCGGCCACACTGGGACTGAGACACGGCCCAGACTCCTACGGGAGGCAGCAGTGGGGAATATTGCACAATGGGCGAAAGCCTGATGCAGCGACGCCGCGTGAGGGATGACGGCCTTCGGGTTGTAAACCTCTTTCAGCAGGGAAGAAGCGAAAGTGACGGTACCTGCAGAAGAAGCGCCGGCTAACTACGTGCCAGCAGCCGCGGTAATACGTAGGGCGCAAGCGTTGTCCGGAATTATTGGGCGTAAAGAGCTCGTAGGCGGCTTGTCACGTCGGATGTGAAAGCCCGGGGCTTAACCCCGGGTCTGCATTCGATACGGGCTAGCTAGAGTGTGGTAGGGGAGATCGGAATTCCTGGTGTAGCGGTGAAATGCGCAGATATCAGGAGGAACACCGGTGGCGAAGGCGGATCTCTGGGCCATTACTGACGCTGAGGAGCGAAAGCGTGGGGAGCGAACAGGATTAGATACCCTGGTAGTCCACGCCGTAAACGTTGGGAACTAGGTGTTGGCGACATTCCACGTCGTCGGTGCCGCAGCTAACGCATTAAGTTCCCCGCCTGGGGAGTACGGCCGCAAGGCTAAAACTCAAAGGAATTGACGGGGGCCCGCACAAGCAGCGGAGCATGTGGCTTAATTCGACGCAACGCGAAGAACCTTACCAAGGCTTGACATATACCGGAAAGCATCAGAGATGGTGCCCCCCTTGTGGTCGGTATACAGGTGGTGCATGGCTGTCGTCAGCTCGTGTCGTGAGATGTTGGGTTAAGTCCCGCAACGAGCGCAACCCTTGTTCTGTGTTGCCAGCATGCCCTTCGGGGTGATGGGGACTCACAGGAGACTGCCGGGGTCAACTCGGAGGAAGGTGGGGACGACGTCAAGTCATCATGCCCCTTATGTCTTGGGCTGCACACGTGCTACAATGGCCGGTACAATGAGCTGCGATGCCGCGAGGCGGAGCGAATCTCAAAAAGCCGGTCTCAGTTCGGATTGGGGTCTGCAACTCGACCCCATGAAGTCGGAGTTGCTAGTAATCGCAGATCAGCATTGCTGCGGTGAATACGTTCCCGGGCCTTGTACACACCGCCCGTCACGTCACGAAAGTCGGTAACACCCGAAGCCGGTGGCCCAACCCCTTGTGGGAGGGAGCTGTCGAAGGTGGGACTGGCGATTGGGACGAAGTCGTAACAAGGTAGCCGTACCGGAAGGTGCGGCTGGATCACCTCCTTTCTAAGGAGCATCTAGATTCCGCAAGGAATCCAGAGCCACTACGTCGGCAAATGTTCGACGGTGGTTGCTCATGGGTGGAACGTTGACTATTCGGCACGACAGGTAACTCACTGCTAGTACTGCTTCGGCGTGGAACGTGGTGAGGGATCGGTCGGGTCGGGCACGCTGTTGGGTATCTGAAGGTACGGGCTCGTTGAGTCTGGATCTTCGGTTGCCGGCCCCAGTGCACTCACCTGTAAGGGTGGGGTGATGGGTGGCTGGTCGTTGTTTGAGAACTGCACAGTGGACGCGAGCATCTGTGGCCAAGTTTTTAAGGGCGCACGGTGGATGCCTTGGCACCAGGAACCGATGAAGGACGTGGGAGGCCACGATAGTCCCCGGGGAGCTGTCAACCAAGCTTTGATCCGGGGGTTTCCGAATGGGGAAACCCGGCAGTCGTCATGGGCTGTCACCCGCTGCTGAACACATAGGCAGTGTGGAGGGAACGAGGGGAAGTGAAACATCTCAGTACCCTCAGGAAGAGAAAACAACCGTGATTCCGGGAGTAGTGGCGAGCGAAACCGGATGAGGCCAAACCGTATGCGTGTGATACCCGGCAGGGGTTGCGCATGCGGGGTTGTGGGAGTTCTCTTGATCAATCTGCCGATTGGTCGGCAAGTCAGAAACCGTTGGTGTAGGCGAAGGACATGCGAAAGGTCCGGCGTAGAGGGTAAGACCCCCGTAGCTGAAACATCAACGGCTTGCTTGAGAACCACCCAAGTAGCACGGGGCCCGAGAAATCCCGTGTGAATCTGGCGGGACCACCCGCTAAGCCTAAATATTCCCTGGTGACCGATAGCGGATAGTACCGTGAGGGAATGGTGAAAAGTACCGCGGGAGCGGAGTGAAATAGTACCTGAAACCGTGTGCCTACAAGCCGTGGGAGCGTCGCGCATCGAGCTTGCTCGGTGCGTCGTGACTGCGTGCCTTTTGAAGAATGAGCCTGCGAGTTAGCGGTGTGTAGCGAGGTTAACCCGTGTGGGGAAGCCGTAGCGAAAGCGAGTCCGAATAGGGCGATTGAGTTGCACGCTCTAGACCCGAAGCGGAGTGATCTAGCCATGGGCAGGTTGAAGCGGAGGTAAGACTTCGTGGAGGACCGAACCCACCAGGGTTGAAAACCTGGGGGATGACCTGTGGTTAGGGGTGAAAGGCCAATCAAACTCCGTGATAGCTGGTTCTCCCCGAAATGCATTTAGGTGCAGCGTCGTGTGTTTCTTGCCGGAGGTAGAGCACTGGATAGGCGATGGGCCCTACCGGGTTACTGACCTTAGCCAAACTCCGAATGCCGGTAAGTGAGAGCACGGCAGTGAGACTGTGGGGGATAAGCTCCATGGTCGAGAGGGAAACAGCCCAGAGCATCGACTAAGGCCCCTAAGCGTACGCTAAGTGGGAAAGGATGTGGAGTCGCAGAGACAACCAGGAGGTTGGCTTAGAAGCAGCCACCCTTGAAAGAGTGCGTAATAGCTCACTGGTCAAGTGATTCCGCGCCGACAATGTAGCGGGGCTCAAGCGTACCGCCGAAGTCGTGTCATTCACACATATAGGGCCAACGCCTGTGTGGATGGGTAGGGGAGCGTCGTGTGCCGGGTGAAGCAGCCGCGGAAGCGAGTTGTGGACGGTTCACGAGTGAGAATGCAGGCATGAGTAGCGATACACACGTGAGAAACGTGTGCGCCGATTGACTAAGGGTTCCTGGGTCAAGCTGATCTGCCCAGGGTAAGTCGGGACCTAAGGCGAGGCCGACAGGCGTAGTCGATGGACAACCGGTTGATATTCCGGTACCCGCTTTGAAACGCCCAATACTGAATCAGGCGATGCTAAGTCCGTGAAGCCGGCCCGATCTCTTCGGAGTTGAGGGTAGTGGTGGAGCCGACGAACCAGACTTGTACTAGGTAAGCGATGGGGTGACGCAGGAAGGTAGTCCAGCCCGGGCGGTGGTTGTCCCGGGGTAAGGGTGTAGGACGCACGGTAGGCAAATCCGTCGTGCATATAAGTCTGAGACCTGATGCCGAGCCGATTGTGGTGAAGTGGATGATCCTATGCTGTCGAGAAAAGCCTCTAGCGAGTTTCATGGCGGCCCGTACCCTAAACCGACTCAGGTAGTCAGGTAGAGAATACCGAGGCGTTCGGGTGAACTATGGTTAAGGAACTCGGCAAAATGCCCCCGTAACTTCGGGAGAAGGGGGGCCATCACTGGTGATCCGATTTACTCGGTGAGCTGGGGGTGGCCGCAGAGACCAGCGAGAAGCGACTGTTTACTAAAAACACAGGTCCGTGCGAAGCCGTAAGGCGATGTATACGGACTGACGCCTGCCCGGTGCTGGAACGTTAAGGGGACCGGTTAGCTGACTTTCGGGTCGGCGAAGCTGAGAACTTAAGCGCCAGTAAACGGCGGTGGTAACTATAACCATCCTAAGGTAGCGAAATTCCTTGTCGGGTAAGTTCCGACCTGCACGAATGGCGTAACGACTTCTCGACTGTCTCAACCATAGGCCCGGTGAAATTGCACTACGAGTAAAGATGCTCGTTTCGCGCAGCAGGACGGAAAGACCCCGGGACCTTTACTATAGTTTGATATTGGTGTTCGGTTCGGCTTGTGTAGGATAGGTGGGAGACTTTGAAGCGGCCACGCCAGTGGTTGTGGAGTCGTCGTTGAAATACCACTCTGGTCGTGCTGGATGTCTAACCTGGGTCCGTGATCCGGATCAGGGACAGTGTCTGATGGGTAGTTTAACTGGGGCGGTTGCCTCCTAAAGAGTAACGGAGGCGCCCAAAGGTTCCCTCAGCCTGGTTGGCAATCAGGTGTTGAGTGTAAGTGCACAAGGGAGCTTGACTGTGAGACCGACGGGTCGAGCAGGGACGAAAGTCGGGACTAGTGATCCGGCAGTGGCTTGTGGAAGCGCTGTCGCTCAACGGATAAAAGGTACCCCGGGGATAACAGGCTGATCTTCCCCAAGAGTCCATATCGACGGGATGGTTTGGCACCTCGATGTCGGCTCGTCGCATCCTGGGGCTGGAGTCGGTCCCAAGGGTTGGGCTGTTCGCCCATTAAAGCGGTACGCGAGCTGGGTTTAGAACGTCGTGAGACAGTTCGGTCCCTATCCGCTGTGCGCGTAGGAATATTGAGAAGGGCTGTCCCTAGTACGAGAGGACCGGGACGGACGAACCTCTGGTGTGCCAGTTGTCCTGCCAAGGGCATGGCTGGTTGGCTACGTTCGGAAAGGATAACCGCTGAAAGCATCTAAGCGGGAAGCCTGCTTCGAGATGAGTATTCCCACCACCTTGAGTGGTTAAGGCTCCCAGTAGACGACTGGGTTGATAGGCCAGATGTGGAAGCCCGGTAACGGGTGGAGCTGACTGGTACTAATAGGCCGAGGGCTTGTCCTCAGTTGCTCGCGTCCACTGTGTTAGTTCTGAAATAACGAACGGCCGTGTTGTGTTCCGGTGTTGGTTAATTTCATAGTGTTTCGGTGGTCATTGCGTTAGGGAAACGCCCGGTTACATTCCGAACCCGGAAGCTAAGCCTTTCAGCGCCGATGGTACTGCAGGGGGGACCCTGTGGGAGAGTAGGACGCCGCCGAACAATTATTCCGGGAAAGCCCCGTGCCCTTGTGGCACGGGGCTTTTCTGCGTTCCGGGACCTTTTCGGGCGTGAACAGCGGGGCCGGACATAAGCACACTGTCCGGCCCCGCTGTTGCACCGTCTGCTTCATGAGGCCGCTCACGCGTCCGTCAGTCGGGCAGGCGCTCCAGGAGCCACGTGCAGAGCTCCTCGGTGACCTTGGTGTGGCGTTCGTTCTGCGACGCGCAGAGGAAGTCGTCGACCTGGGCCTCGTCGGGCGGCAGGGAGTCGATGTCCGCGTACAGGTCCTTGTGGGTGTCGAGCCCGCGGATGGCGACCGCGCTCACCGCCGGCACGAAGCAGTGGTCCTTGACCGGGTTCTCGACGCCGAGGCCGATGATCTTGTTGAGCGCGGCTGCGAGGATCTGGAAGCTTTCGAGAGTGCCGCCAGGGGCGCCGTCGATGTCCGGGAGGCGCTCGGCGAGGACCTCGTTCTTCTGGAGCGAGACGACGCGGAGCTTCGCCGCGAGCGTGTCGCTTCCCGTGGGCGTGGTGCGCAGGTCGGTGCCGACGATGCCGAGACCCTTGCCCTTGACCGCTGTCGTGCCCGGGTCGATGCCGTTGCCCGTGCCGTTGCCGGCACCGTTGGCGACTGCGAGGATCCGCGGGATCCTCGGCCAGCCGCCGACCTTCTCCAGTTCGTCGAGGAACTCGGTGCGCAGCGGGCTGACGCCCGGCTTGTCCGACCAGTTCTCGATGTGCTGCCACAGCAGCTGCTGCGCGGCCGGGCTGTTCATCTGGTCGGAGAAGCGGCTGTCCAGCTTACGGATGTAGTGCGCGAACGCCTGGAGGGACAGGGGGATGTGGGCCCCGTTGTGCGGGCTGTCGTACGAGAAGTACACGCCGACCTGGTGGTCGATGCGCTGCATCTCCATCCTGGCGAGCGCGTAGCGGGTCACCAGTCCGCCCATACTGAAGCCGCCGACCATCAGGCGGTTGCTGCCGAGCCGTTCGGCGACGGCCCGGTGGATCGCGGCTGTGGCCGCTTGCGCGTTCTCGAGGATCGACGCGCTGCGTTCGTCGAAACCGATCAGGACGACATCGCGTCCTCGCCGGCGCAGTTCGCTGATCAGTGGGTACGCGGAGTTCTCCAGGCCGGACCAGAGGTCGTCCAGCGAACTCGGTCCGCTGTTGAAGCCGTCGGCCATGAGGACCGGCCGGACGATTCCCTGGTTGCGCTCTCCGTAGTAGACCCAGGCCGTGCCGCCCGGGAGCGGCCATGTGTCGTCGGGCGAGGGCGCGTGTGTGACCTGCTCCTGAGGTGGAGTGGCGGCCAGCACGATGGGTGCGGCGGCCTCGAACGCGTCGGTGACTTCGCGCTCGGTGGGTTCGGACATGCAGCTCTCCTGACATGGGACGGAGATCGGGACGCGGCGCCGGCCCTCGGCACCGTCGCCATCCTGGAGCAGCCGATCCATGGGGTGCCGATCTTGGACGGGGAATCACTCGTATGGAGGCGCCGACGCGTTCACCAGGGGTGATGCACGAACGAACGGCTGACGTCCACCGGCAGCGGCGTGCGGTCTCGGTGTGCTTCCGTGGCCGTCTCGTCGCCGGGTGCGGCGGACAGGTGGTGGGCGTATGCGTCCAGGAGCCGGCGGGTGACGGCTCGGAGGGCATCGGGGCCGCTTCACGGCATGTGGTGTTCCTCACAGCGAAACCACAGCAAGTGAAGGCAACTGCGTCCTTTCGTCTTTTCTGTCCGCCCGGGGGGCGTTGTTCCGGTTGAGGAGGGTGAAGAACTCGTGACGGTGTACAGCTACTCCGGCTCTACGATCACTTCGAGTCGCACCTGCGTGCCCCATTTCCGCTGTGCTGCGACCCCTTCTTCTTTCCGGACCTCGAAGGGCTCACGTGAAGATCCGCCGAATACTTGCCACAGCTGTTGCCGCCGCAGTGACCACGCCTGCCCTCATGCTGTCGGTCACCCCCGCGTTTGCCGATGAGAAGCCCGCGTCGCAGACGCAGGAGAAGCCGTCCATCGCTGAGTTGGAGAAGGCCGCCGCAGCGGCCAAGGCCGTGTACGACGACGCTGTGGCGGCCGAGAAGGCCGCCTACGCGGCTGTCGAGGCCGTCA
>NZ_JBHYHV010000013.1:0-18138 GCF_042739215.1 Mesorhizobium sp. NPDC059054 | reverse complement strand
GGCCTCCTTCCCTGCTCTTGAATACCACAGCCCCAACACACAGGATCCCCGACACTCTCCAGTCGCTTCGCTCCTTGCGAGGTCGAGGATGACGGCCGTGAGGGGTGCCTTGGCTAATCTCCAACGCCGTGGAAGCTGGGCCATTCTGGGCCGCTGCGCCTTCGTTGGCGTTCCGGAATGGATCCCCGACACTCTCCGCTCCCTACGGTCGCTCACGAGGTCGAGGATGACGGCTGCGTTGAGGGCCGACGCAAATCGCCAATGTTGGCTCCTGCGCTGGCGAAGGCGAACAGGGAACTCCGTCATCCTCGACCTCGAAAGGAGCGTAGCGACTGGAGAGTGTCGGGGATCCATTCCGGAACGGCGAGGAAGGCGCAGCGGTCCAGAACGGCCGAGCAAGCACATGCAGTGCTGATTCCCACCGTTGGCTCGACCATCCGCGCCCTCTTCATCGCCCCGCGCCGAGATGCGCAATCGGCTACCTCCAGGCCACGACACGCCTCCCGATAAAAGAATACAATTCGCTATTGACACTCGCCGACATATCGTCGTTCATTAAAGAACGTCATTCGTTCAAGAGTGCGAACAGGCACCGGGTGAAGATGTGGGAACAGCCCGTCGAGGGCATGGCAAGGCAGCGCACAAAGACGCGCCGGAGGAGGACATATGACTTTCACGATAAGCCGCAGGACGTTCCTGGCCGCCGCGGCCCTTGCCCCGGTGACGACGCGCCTGGCGATGGCCGCCGATGGTCCGCTGCGCATCGGCTATTCGATGTGCCTGACCGGGCTGTTCGCGCAGGCCGCGCCTTCGCAGGTCAACGCCTATGAACTCTGGAAGGACCAGGTCAACGCTGCCGGCGGGCTCGACATCGGCGGCGGTCAGCGCCGTCCGGTCGAGTTCGTCAGCTATGACGACCAGTCCAACCCGGCCAATGCCGTGCGCATCTACGAGAAGCTGATCACCCAGGACAAGGTCGACCTTCTGGCCGCCCCCTGGAGCACGCCGATCCACCTGGCGATCGCGCCGGTGCTGGCCAAGCACAAGTTTCCGATGGTCGGCAACACCGCGGCCTCCGTGAAGCTGCGGGAAGTGAAGCCCGGCTACATCTGGTTCCCCACCGCCGTCATCCCCGACAAGGTCGGCGAAGAGCTCGCCGCCTTCATGGCCAAGGAGAACGTCAAGACAGCGGCCGTCTTCGCAAACGTCCTGCCGCTGGCGCAGGAGATCAAGACCTACCTTTTGCCGGCGCTGGAGAAGAACGGCATCAAGCTGGTTGCCAACGAGGACTTCCCGCCCGACATCAAGGACATGACGACGCTGATCAGCGGCGCCAACCAGTCCAACCCGGATGCCTTTATCGTGCTGAGCTATCCGTCGGACACCTTCCTTTTCGCTACCCAGGCCAAGCAGCTCAACGTCAAGGCGCCGTTCGTGCTGTCGCTGATCGGTCCGACGATCCAGGCCTACCAGCAGGCCTTCGGCACCGGCGCCAACAACATGGTGACGGTCGGCCACTGGTCGCCCAACCAGAGCAAATGGCCTAGAGCAAAACCGTTCTTTGACGCCTATCTCGCCAAGTACAAGGAAGCGCCCGACGCGCTGGACAGCGTGCTGTCCTTCATGTCGATGGAGATCCTTGAGCAGGCAGTGGCCACGGCCGGCCTCGACAAGGAGAAGCTGCGCGAGACGATCGCGTCCGCGACCTTCGACACCATCAACGGGCCGGTCAAGTTCGACGGCGTCCAGAACACCACGACGCCGACCTCCTTCCTGCAGATCCAGGACGGCAGCCTTGAGCTGGTCTGGCCGGATCAGATCAAGACCAAGGACTTCAGGCCGAAGACGGGCTGGTGAGAGGCCCATGTTCCAGCAATTGTTGTTCGCGGCGGTCGTTTCCGGCGCGCTCTATGCCCTTGTCGCGCTTGGCCTGAACCTCGTCTACGGGTCGCTGCGGCTGCTCAACATCGCCCATGGCGATCTGGTCATGATCGGTGCCTATACGGCGTTCTGGTCGTTCACGCTGCTCGGCATCTCGCCGGTCGTCTCACTGGCCACCACGACGGTGCTGTGCGCGGCGTTCGGCTTCCTGGTCTATGTCCTGCTGTTGAAACGGCAGCTCGGTTCGCCGGCGCTGGCGCAGCGCCTGGAAGCCAATTCGCTCATCATCTTCTATGGCCTGTCGGTGATCCTGCAGAACGGCGCCTCGCTGGCCTTCAGTGCGACGTCGCGCGGCTACCAGTTCCTCGACGGCGTCCACAGCTTCGGCGGCGTCTCGGCCACCGGCAGCATGCTGTTGCTGCTCGGCGTCGCGGCCGTGATCACGCTCGGCGCGCTCGCCTTCCTGCGCTTCCATGTCGCCGGCTGGAGCCTGCTTGCCGTCATCGAGCGCAAGGATGCGGCCGCCGTCGTCGGCGTCAATGTCGAGCGCGTGCAGATGATCTCGATCTGCGCCGGTTTCGCCATTGCCGGCGTCGCCGGCGTGCTGGTTTCGATGACGCAGCAGATCACGCCCTTCATGGGCTTCCCCTTCACCATCGCCGCCTTCGTCGTCGTCATCATGGGCGGGCTCGGCAACATCGCGGCCGGCATAGCGGCCGGCTTCGTGCTCGGCTTCGTCGAGACCTTCGGCGTCGCGCTCACCTCGGCGACCTACAGGTCGATCCTCATCTACGGCATCTTCGTCGGCGTGCTTCTGCTGCGGCCGCAGGGCCTGTTCGGCAAGGCGGTGCAGGCACGATGACCGGCAAGCCTTTCCTGATCGCCGCCTTCGCCGTGGTGGCTGGCCTGCTGGCGTTGGTGCCGCAGCTCGGGTCCGAATACTGGCTGGGCGTCGCCTTCATCGTCGCCATGTGGATCGCGCTCATCCAGAGCTGGTCGCTGCTGTCGGCGACGACAGGCTACATCTCGCTCGGCCATGCCGTCTTCTACGGCATCGGCGCCTATGTGCTGGTCGTCAGCCTGGACTGGATGCCGGTGCCTTACGCGCTGCTGCTCTCGGGTGCGGCCGCCGGCCTGCTGGCGCTGGTGGTCGGGTTGCCGGTGCTGCGCGTCAAAGGGCCATATTTCGTCATCCTGACCTTCGGTTTCGCCGAGCTGGTCAAGAACCTGGTCATGCTGCTGGAGACCAGGCTCGGCCAGTTCAGCCGCATGATCTTCGACGCGCCTTCGCTGGAGGCGCTCTACTATGCCATGCTGGCGCTGGCCGTGATCGCCACCGCGCTCGCCGCCTGGACCGCGCAATCGCGCTTCGGCCGCGGGCTCGCCGCCATCCGCGAGAACGAGGTCGCGGCCGAAGCCATCGGCGTGCCGGTGACCCGGCTGAAGCTCTTCGCCTTCGTCGCCTCGGCGATCATCCCGGGCATCGTCGGCGGGCTGCTGGTGCTGCGCACCAGCTATTTCGCCGCCGACCAGGCCTTCGATCCGGCGGTCTCCTTCACCATCGTCACCACGGCCATCGTCGGTGGGCTCGGCCGGGTGTCGGGGCCGCTACTCGGCACGCTGTTCCTGGTCATCCTGTCGGAGCTCCTGTGGGCGCGCTTCCCGCAGGCCTACATGATGATCCTGGGCGCCCTGCTCATCGTCTTCATCCTGTTCGTTCCGCAGGGCCTTGCCGGCCTGGTGCGCAAGGGGCTCGGCCGCGCATGACGATCCTCGATGTCAACAACGTCTGCAAGCAGTTCGGCGGACTGAAGGCGCTGCAGGATGTCTGCTTCTCGGTCGACGAAGGCACGATCTTCGGCCTGATGGGCGCCAACGGCGCCGGCAAGACGACCCTGTTCGGCGTCATCGCCGGGCAGATCAGGCCGAACGGCGGATCGATCAGTTTTGCCGGCAAGCCGCTGGCCGGGCAGCGGCCCGACCAGATCTGCCGCCTCGGCTTGGGGCGCACGTTCCAGATCGTGCGTCCCTTCGGCAATCTCACCGTGCTCGACAATGTCATCGTCTCGGCCATGTACGGCTCGGCGCGCGCGCACAAGCTGGGCGAGGCGACGGCGGCCGGGCGCCAGGCACTGGAGGATGTCGGCCTGGCAACTCTCGCCGACCAGCTCGCGGCAAGCCTCACTTTGTCGAACCAGAAACGGCTGGAGATCGCGCGGGCGCTGGCGACCGGCGCCAGGCTGGTGCTGCTCGACGAGGTCATGGCCGGCCTGACCGCGACGGAGGTCGCCGAGATGACCGAGACGCTGTTCCGGCTGCGGCAGGAGCGGGGCCTCACCATCCTCATCATCGAGCACGTCATGGGCGCGCTGATGAACCTGTCCGACCGCATCCTGGTGCTGGACCACGGCGTGCCCATCGCCATGGGGCCGCCTGAGCAGGTCGTCGCCGACGAGAACGTCCTGAAGGTGTATTTCGGATGACGGCGCTGCTCGACATCAAGGGCCTTTCTGCCGGCTACGGACAGGTGGTGATCCTGCGCGACATCAGCCTCGGCGTCGCGCCGGGCTCGATCACCGCGCTGGTCGGCCCGAACGGCGCCGGCAAGACCACGTTGATGAAGACCATTCTCGGCCTGATCCGCGCCAACAGCGGCAGGGTCGTCTATGACGGTGCCGATATCTCCCAAAGCCCTTCGCACAGCCGTGTCGACGGCGGCATCGCTCTGGTGCCGGAAGGGCGCATGGTGTTCGCCGCGCTGACGGTGGAGCAGAACCTCAGGCTCGGCGCCGTCGTGCCCCGCGCCCATGGCGGCGCGCTGGCAAGGCTGGAGGAGATCTATCGGCAGTTCCCGAGGCTGAAGGAGCGGCGCCGGCAGCTCGCCGGCTCGATGTCCGGCGGCGAACAGCAGATGCTCGCCATCGGCCGCAGCCTGATGGCGAAGCCTCGGCTGATCCTGCTCGACGAGCCGACGCTGGGGCTCGCCCCCATCATGGTCAAGAAGGTGTTCGAGATCATTAGCCAGCTGCGCGCCGACGGCTACACCGTTCTGTTGTCGGAGCAGAATTCGAAGCTGGCGCTCGAAACCGCCGACCATGGCTACATCATCGAAAACGGCATCGTGACGCTGTCGGGCCCGGCGCATGAGCTGGTCGACGATCCGGAAGTGAAGCGCCGCTATTTCGGCATGTGACGCGGCATGGCCGCAGGCATGCGGCAAGAGGAGGACAAGATGACAGGCAAACCAACGGCGCTCATCGCCGGCGCGGGCTTCGCGGGACTGACGGCGGCAACGGCGCTGGCGCAGCGCGGCTGGAAGGTCACCGTGTTCGAGCGGCAGGCCGAGCTCAGGGCCTCGGGCGCCGGCATCTACATTTGGGAGAACGGCCTGCGTATCCTTGAGGCGCTGGGCTTGAGCGACTTGTCGAAGAACGCCTATCGCGGCCACGCCATGGAGCAGCGCGGCCATGACAACGCCATCCTCGACGATGGCGGCCTGCCGCCGCAGGTGCGGCTGGTGACCCTGCACCGGCGCGACCTGCTCGAAGGCCTGAAGGGTGCCGCCGAAAAAGCCGGGGTGGAAATCCGCACCAGCCAGGAGGTGATCGGCGCCGGCGCGCAGGGCGAGCTCCTCTTCGCCAACAGGCGCTCGGTGCAGGGCGATCTCGTCATCGGCGCCGATGGCGTCTGGTCGTCGATCCGCAAGTCGCTGGGTCTGGAACTCAGCCACCAGCAGACGACCGAAGGCGCCATCCGCACCATCATCGAAGGCGGTATCGAAGATCTCGGCGCAGGCGGCGAGGACAAATACATCGAGTGCTGGTCCGGCATGCGGCGTTTCCTCATCACCCCGCTGGCCGGGCGCCAGATCTACCTGGCGCTGACCTGCCAGGACACGGACGAGAAGGGCAGGGCCTATCCGCTCGACAAGGCGACATGGCGCGCCTCCTTCCCCGCCTGGGCGCACCTCATCGACCGGATCGGCGACGTGCTGGCCTGGAGCCCCTACAGCATCGTCACCGTGAAATCATGGTCGGCCGGCCGCGCCGCGATCCTGGGCGATGCCGCGCACGCCCAGCCGCCGAATCTCGGCCAGGGCGGCGGCATGGCCATGCAGAGCGCGCTGGCGCTGGCCGCCCATCTGGAGGACCTCGCCGACCCGCGCGACATCCCCGCCCGGCTGGCCGCATGGGAGCGCAACGAGCGCCCGCTCGCTGAACATTGCCAGCGCTGGTCGTGCCTCTATGGCGAAGTCTCGACGCTGCCCGACGACGTGCGTGCCCGCGCCGTGCCGAGCGCCATGGCCGACCCCTGGGTACGCTCGGAACTGCTGCGCGCGGCGAGGAGCGAGCCGACGGGGACGGCGGTTTAGGCGAGGGGAGCTGGCGTCGGCCGTCATCGATGACGCTCGACAACGACCGTCGGCGTCAGCGCTGCCGTTGGAGATTGGCCGGGACGCCCTTTGCAGTCGTCATCCTCGACCTCGTAAGGAGCGAAGCGACTGGAGAGTGTCGGGGATCCATTCCGGAACGCCGGTGGGCCGGAACACTGATCGGAATAGAGCCAGTTCCGGCCGAGCAAAAATTAATTCCTGGTCTGGACCGCTGCGCCTTCGTCCACGTTCCGGAGTGGATCCCCGACACTCTCCACTCCCTCCGGTCGCTCCGAGGTCGAGGATGACGGAGTTCCCGGTTCGCTCTGCGGAACCAGAGCAAACCAAGTGCAGGTGGCCGTCTCAGGGAAAAACGGAAACGCTCCAAAGGCCGGCTTTCAACCAGCCGCCTCGGCCGCCCGAAGCAATTTGGAGCCGTCTCCCGACGAGAACACCTCGCGATATTTCTCATAGGTGAGGCGGTTCTGGGCGATGGCGTTCACGATGCGCCTGCAGGCGGTGCGCGATACGTCGCGCGTCGGGATCCTGTGGCGCGCGGCGAAGCGTCTCCTCTCCTCGGCCGGCGCGCGATCCGCATCGTTGATGCAGGTCTCCATCGCGCCTTGGCGGAATGCGGGGCTGGAGCGCATCTGCGCCTGCCCGACCTCATAGCTCTCTCGGGACATGCCGCACCCGGCAACGCTCAAGCCGATGACGATCAAGGCTGCGGAGCGGATCATGTGAAGCGGATCATCTGATTTCCTCATGGTGGTCAGCCTAGGCGATGCCTGCCTGGTTCGAAAGCGCAGCGCCATCAACTCTCATTTTGCCGCGAAATGTCAGCGACCTCGCGCAGCAGCCGGCACCTGTCCGGCAACGACCTGATCTTGCGCTCCAGCGCCGGTGCGCCTGCCGCGAAGGAGCAGGCGTCAAGTCGGCCATTGTCGATTTGCCGAAGGGCAGCCGGCGGGTATTTGCCGCCGCCGATTTTCATCGCCACACCCTTGATTTTGTCAGGGTTTGCATTTCAGAAAAGGGCTGGATCTACCCGACGCTGCTTTGGGCTGTGTCTTCGAATCGAGCGATGCCGGCAATTCCTTTGCCCTTTGTAACCGCGCTGCTGCTGGCCGTGCTTTTGGCGCGCATGGCTGGTCATGGCGGGATGATGCGCGGGCCGCTCACGCTGTTCGTCGCACTGTGCGCGGCGCAGGCGATCGTGCTTGGGCTGCGCTGGAACTACAATTGGCCGGCAGCACATCTGATCCAGCCTGTCCTGGCGGCCGCGCTGCCGCCGCTCGCCTGGCTGGGCTTCGCGGACCTGCGCCGGCCCGGTGCCCCGCGCTGGCCGCATGCCATCCCGGTCGCGGTCATGGCGGCGATGGTCGCTGTCTGGTCCGACCCGATCGACGCGGCGCTGATCGTCCTGTTCTCCGGCTATGGCATTGCGCTGCTGTGGGCGGCGCGGCAGGGGCCGGATGCTTTGAGTGCCGCCCGTTTCGCCGACGCGGCGGCGGCCAGCCGCGCCATGGCGACGGTCGGTGTCCTGTTCATCTTCGGCGCGCTGGTCGAGATCGCCATCGCGCTCGACAGCGATGCGGGTGCCGCACGCATCGTCGGCGTTGCCAACATCATGGTGCTCGTCATCATCGGTTATGCGGCGGCTGTCGCCGGCCGCAGCCGCGTGCCCACCGAGCCGGAGGCCGACAACAACGATCTGCCAAGGCGGTATGCCGGTGGCGCGCCGGAAGACGATGCGCAGGTTCTGGCCACCGTCGACAGGCTCATGCGCGAGCGCAAGCTCTACCGCGACCCCAATCTGACGCTCGACCGGCTGGCGCGCCGGGTTGGCATTCCGGCGCGCCACATCTCGGCGGCGGTCAACCGGGTGCATGGCCGCAACGTCTCGCAGATCGTCAACGAATACCGTGTCGAGGAGGCGCGGCGGCTGCTCGCTGAGACCGCTGCGCCGGTGACCGAGATCATGTTCGAGGCCGGTTTCCAGACCAAGTCCAACTTCAACCGCGAGTTCCTGCGGGTGACCGGCCAGAACCCGAGCGACTATCGCCGCTCGATCCGGGAGTCCAAAGGTCATTTTGAATGACCTTTGGAGCGCGCGCCAATTGACCGTGGGCGCCCCGCCCGTTGGCGTGAAAGCCAAGCGGCCCGGGTGGGCCATCCAGGACCTCCGGAATCAGTCTTTCGCCTGAAGCACCTTGGCCAGGAAGCGCTCGATTTCCGCACTGGTCTGCCGATGGATGGTTTCGCGGTCGCCATTGTCGTCGCAGATCGTCGCGCTGGGGCCGCTCAGCCGTTTGGCGGCATCCGGAACGCAGACCGGCAGGAAGCTGTAATGCACGGCATCCCCGATTTCGACGTAGCGGGTGGTTGCCGCCGGCAGCAGGTCGGCCATGCGGTGCGATTCCAGCGCTGCCGGCAGGTCTCCACCCGGCGTTCCGGCTGCAATGACCAGCATGGGGATTTTGACGCCGGCCAGGCTTCTGGGGTCGAAGCCTCGCGTGGCGGCGGCATCCAGCGTCACGCCGGCCTTGATGCGTGGATCCTCGAACGACTGCCGCATTGCCGTGCGCGACGCATCGTCCTTGCCGGCGCCGAGTTCAACGTAGCCCCTGCAGGAGACCAGTTCCGCATGGTCGCGGCAATCCTTCTCGAAGGCATCCGGATCGAACCGGCCACCCGCCAGTTCGGTGACGGTCCAGCCGCCGAGCGAATGCCCGATCGCGGCGATGCGGTTGGCGTCGATGGACCAGGCGGGATCGCTGGTCAGCCTGTCGAGCAGCGCCGAGACATCGCGCGGACGTTCCCACAGGCGCCCACCGATGGCTGGGTCCATGTTTGACGATGTGGTGCCGGGATGGTTGACGGCGGCCACGACATAACCCTGGCGTACCAGGTCCGCAGCCAGCCAGTCCTGGTTCGTCCAGTTGCCGCCATAGCCATGCGAGAGCACGACCAGCGGGTGGCGTCCCGGCGCGATGGCCGCGTCTGGCAGGGCAGGCTGCAGGATGAAACTGTCATCCTCGCCCTGGCGGGTCGGCGTGCCGGCAGCATTCGAAGGATACCAGACGGCGACGTCGAGCGTCCGGTCATCGGCTTGCGGCAATTCGAAATGCCGGAAACCGACGGAAGCCTGGGCGGGCAGGGCCGTCAGGCAAACTAGAAAAGCGATCTTGAGAGCGTGCATCGGGGAAGTCTCCGTGAATGAACGGGAGTGTCCTGCGGCGACGGAGTGCGTTGCTGCGACCTTGATCACGATCAAGGTCCTCGGCGGGAAACGGGTGGCGTCTATCAGGCCCAGACGGCGAGCAGCCCTTTGCTGAGGTCCTGCACTTCAAGGATGGGCTGTTGCTCGACGGAACGCCGTTTTACTACGATACCGCCGCCATCGTCGTGGCTATCCGACGGGCGGCGGGTGCCGGAGGGGTTGCATGCCGCGCCTTCCTGCCGGCGATCGATTCCATCATTTCGCAGCCTCGACCGGTGAAGTCTCCGCCTCGGCGTGCGGAGATCCCGCCGCCTGCTCCTGATCCGCCCGTGTTCTTTCTATCCGCTCGGAGAGCGTATAGGCGATGTAATATTTGCGGATGTTGCTGACATACTGCACCGTCTCGCGCCCGACGATCGCCGCCGCTGCGTGTTCGACATTGCCGAACCATTTGTCGTGGTCGAGCCCCATCGCCGTTGCCCTGGCGCGGAATTTATGCAGGTTGCCGGGGCCGGCATTGTAGGCGGCGAACGCGAACAGCATCCGGTTGAAATCGTCGATCGCGGGGTCGTCGACATAGGTGGTGATCAGGTAGCGCAGATATTTGGTGCCGGCACGGATGTTGTCGTCCGCGCGCGTCACGATGTCGGGCACGCCGACCTCCTTGCTGGCTGCGGTCGACGGCAACAGCTGCATGATGCCGACCGCGCCGCGTGCGCTTCGGCGCTGCTGGTCGAGCTGCGACTCCTGGTAACCCTGCGCCATGATCAGCAGGTGTTCGAAGCCGAACTGTGTGCCATAGCGCTGGAAATAGCCGCGGATCTCGGCAAAGCGCGCCAGCGCCTCCGGCGCCAGCGCGCGCCGCACGATCCGCTCGTTGCTGTAGTAGCGGCTCTTCAGCATGTTGCCGAAGGCGGTGCCCGGTTCATGACTCCTTGCGAAAGCGTCGACTTCGGCCTTCAAGAGCGGGCTGTTCTTGCGGATCGCCCAGGCAATATCGCCGCCTTCGGCGATCGCGATGTCGCTTCGAACCTTGATGTTGGTGAAGACCTTTGACCAGATGCCTGCGCGGTAGTCGTCCATG
This sequence comes from Mesorhizobium sp. NPDC059054, assembly GCF_042739215.1. Classification (NCBI taxonomy): domain Bacteria; kingdom Pseudomonadati; phylum Pseudomonadota; class Alphaproteobacteria; order Hyphomicrobiales; family Phyllobacteriaceae; genus Mesorhizobium; species Mesorhizobium sp. NPDC059054. The sequence continues at coordinate 7,578 of NZ_JBHYHV010000013.1, read as the reverse complement.
AACGTGTAGGGCAGCAGATCGGCGTTGACCATTTCGAGCAGGTCTTCGTCCTCGAGCGTCTCGTCGACAGGGACAAGGTTGATCGGAGCCAATTTCGCCGTCTTCAACTGGTCGTTCGCAGCGAGAAGATGTTCGTAATAGCTGCTCGATTTGCGCAGATGAACGTCGCGCCCCGACAGGTCCTCAATGCGTAGGATCGCAGGCGCCGAGGGACCGGTGACCAGCACTTCCTTGACGTTGCTTTCGAAAGGCGCGCTGAAATCGGCCTGGCTCCGGCGCTCCGGCGTCACCGTCAGGCTTCCGGCCACGATGTCGCCAAGTCCCTGATTGAGCGCCGGAATGAGCTGGTCGCGCGGCATCGGCAGGAACACGACGATCACCTGCTCGTCGGCTTTTTTCCTGGCCCTGTTCAGCTCTTTCTCCAGGGCGCGGCCGCGATCGACGGCGGTGCCCAGCTGTTCGCCCTTGTCGATGAAATAGACTGTTTTGCTGTAGGGCACGAGGAAGCGGATCACCCGGCGCTTGACCATGCCGTCGAAGTCACCGGTCCATGGCCGGTAGATGTCGAGGCCGAGTTTTGCGGACGCGGCATCCTGTGCCCTGGCGGAACCGCCGGGGTGAAACCCCAATCCGACAGCCAGGAAGAAGCCGAGCGCAACCCGCAGCGTCACCAAGGCGTTCATTGATTTTCTCGACCTGCGATTGGCTTCTCGCGCTGACAATCGCGCCGGACCAGTCAAGCGTCAACAAGTACCGGCGAGCATCCCCTGGCCAATAGAACGCCGTTCGAATGCGAGGTGGCCGCCATTCAACCCGCGTGCCTCAGCCAGCGTCAGTTGCTCCCCAAAAGCCCTCTCGATATGGTCCGCGCGGGCGGTTTGATTCTCGATCACGGAGTGTGATCCGTATGCCGTTCTACAAGAAGCTCCTGATCGGGCTTGGCGCTGTCGCCGTGGTGGCCGCCATCATCGTCAGCGCGGTTTTTTATTTCACCAGCGGCATCAGCGACGCCGCGACCGACTTCTTCGCCACCACCGCCAGTTCCGGCGCGCCGGCAGCCTACAAGAAGGCAGCGGGCGGCTTCCGGCAGGCCGTTTCGGAGCAGGATTTCGTGGCCATCGCCGATCGCCTCGGGCTCGCCAAATTCAAGAGCGCGTCCTGGCCGACACGCGAGATGCAGAACGGCCAGGGCAAGGTCGTCGGAACCGTGACGCTGGAAGGCGACGTGACGCTTCCGGCAACGGTCAACCTCGTCAAGAACGAGGCCGGTCAATGGCAGGTGTTCAACTTCGAGCTGGCACCTCCGGGCGCCAACCCCGGCCAGCAGGCGGAACAGCCGAAAACGCCTGAGCCGCCCAAGCAGGCGGAGCAGACGCCGGCGGCGCCGATGAAGCCGCAAGAGCCGCCAATGAAGCCGCAAGAGCCGAAGGCGGCCGAGCAGAAGATCGAATCCACCGCGCAGGCGGGCGACAGCATCAGTGCGAAAATCGGCGACAAGGACTGGTCGTCTTCCGGAACCGGCATGATCGCCGTCGCGCTCGGGAACGTGCTGCTGGTCCAGACCACGCCTTCGGTGCAAGGCGATGACATCGACCTCACCACGCTCAAGCTGCAGTTCGACGCGACGTCGCTGCAGGAGCAGATGCTGGCACGCGACTGCAACGCCAACGGACCCTGCATCGAGCTGCACGGCGACGGCCATGAATTCCTGATCGACCGCGCCTCCAAGGAGCCCGCGGTGCTCAGGATCACCAGGGTCGAAGGCAATTCCATTGAAGGCACATTCTCCGCCGACATGGAATCGCTGGACGGCAAGGCGGCGATCCGCGACGGCCGGTTCCATGTCACGTTGAAGCCAGCGGGCTGATCGGGCGCCGACGATCCATTGGCCCGGGCGGCCGCGGTCGCTGCAAACGAAGCCACCACCATGCCGCGACAAGCTGTTCGACCCGCGCGGGGTAACAGGCGCTTCAACATGTGTGCTAAGCTCCATCAACAACGGAGACGAAGATGATCACCGGGCCTTTATGCAAGGCTGGCCGAGCCTTGGTCGAAGTCAGCCGCGCCAAGCTCGCGGCCAATGCAAACGTCGATGAAAAAGCCATAGAGCACTTCGAACGTGGCATTGACGTCCCGAATGGAGCAGCAATCGACGCCATTCGCGTTGCACTGGAAGAACTTGGGGCGGTTTTTCTTCCTGAGGAAGGCTCCCAGGGCATCGGCGTAAGGCTCAAGTTCAATCGGTCACTCACCAGGCGGCTGAGCGTCCTGGAAGGTGAAGGGGGCACGACAGGGAAGGACGACGTGCCCTGAGACGTTGAAGCCCGCGGGCTGATGTGCGCCGTCTGCCCTGGTGTGGCCGCGCCGCTGCGCACTTTTGCTGGAATTTGCGCTAGTCCTCAATCTTGAGCGCCGCCCGTCCGCTCGTCAGATCCGCCACCATGCGCGCCATGGCGTCTGCCTCGTCCTTCGGAACCGAAACCGACAGTTCCGCCCCCGTATCGGTGAATGCCTGGCTGCGAAGCTGCGCGCCGGGAAACGCCTCCAGCCGTGCCTGCACAAGAGCCAGATCGCCAAACCCGCATCGAACCGTCGCCGCTATCGTATCGACCAGCGGTATCTTTTCGGCCTCTCGCAAACATAGGGCCGCGGTGCCGCCATACGCCCTGATCAAGCCCCCGCTGCCCAGCAGCACACCACCGAACCAGCGCGTGACGACGACAGCGACGCGGTCGAGCGATTGACCGTCGATCGCCTGCAGCATCGGCTTTCCGGCCGTTCCACTGGGTTCCCCGTCATCGCTGAACCGGTAGGCTTGTCCGATCCGCCACGCCCAGCAGTTGTGGTTCGCGGTCTGGTCCGAATGCGCGGCGATGAATTCCTTCGCGGCGGCTTCATCCGGCACGGGGCCGGCGACCGCGACGAAGCGGCTCTTTTTGATCTCCTGCCGGGCGGTGACGGTCGCGACCAGGGTGTTGAGGTTGCTCATGCCGCCATGTAGCGGCGCTTGTTGCCGCGCTTCAAGACTTGTGACTGCGCAGCCGCAGCCGGCACCCCGGGGATCACATCCGGGAGTGACGCGGACGGCGCATTTCTCCGCGCTGGGTGCCGATCGCCATCTCGAAACTGTCGGCGATCCGGCGCGCCCGGATGATGAAGGCGTTCGCGGCCCCGGGTGAGCAGAGCTCTTTCGCCGTGGCCTCGAACAGCGCCAGCCAGCGGTCGAAATGCTCGTTTTCAAGCGGGAGTCTGAGATGCGGCCGCATCGGGCGTCCGCTGTATCGGCCCGTGCGCAAGGTCACCGACGACCAGAAGGCTGTGATCTGCGCGATGTGTTCATCCCAGTCATGGACCGCTTCGATGAAAATCGGGCCGATCAGCTCATCCTTGCGGGCACGATCGTAGAACGTGCGGACAAGGCGGGCGATCAGCGCCTCGTCTATGTCCGGATGCGCGATATTTGGGTCAGTGAGGGGATTTTCACTACTCATTCCTGCAGTCTAGCGCCGGGGATGCTTGCCCGCATTTTGCATATTGTCACAGCTCACCTTGGCTTACCCATCGCGCCGTTGTAGTGCGGGGACGCAATCTGGAGATGGACAGCATGAGTGACGATGTGGTGGTACGCGACAGCAATGGCGCGCAGCTGAACGACGGCGATTCCGTCACGCTGATCAAGGATCTGAAGGTCAAGGGGACCTCCGAGACGATCAAGCGCGGCACGCTGGTCAAGAACATCCGCCTGAACGGCAACCCCGGCGAGATCGAAGCCAACACCAAGCAGGTCAAGGGCCTGGTGCTGAAGACCGAATTCGTGAAGAAAGCCTAGGCTGCGAAAGGCGCAGCCACGGCGGCTCGATCTGGCGCAGGGATGCGGGCGGGAAAAAGTGGTGCCGCTTGCGTGACTCGAACACGCGACCCCATCATTACGAATGATGTGCTCTACCGACTGAGCTAAAGCGGCCCGGCGGGCTGGAAACCCGCGAAGGTGGCTGCGTGATAGCCGCAAGCTTTGGCAAATTCAAGATGGGTTGTCGCCGATTCTGCCGGAAACTCATGCGGCTCGTACGGCGCGGCGGTGGCGTTCCCTTCTCCCCTTGCGGGAGAAGGTGGATCGGCGCGCATGCGCCGAGACGGATGAGGGGTGTTGGAAGAAACGAGGCCGAGCAGGCAGTTCGCGCGGGGCTAAAACCGTTCTGCACCGCCGCGCTTTCCTCAACGTTCCGGAATGGATCCCCGACACTCTCCAGTCGCTGCGCTCCTTGCGAGGTCGAGGATGACGGCTCCATGTATGGCCGGTGCCAACTGTCGCCGTTGGCGTCCAGCGTCACCTGGCGCTCCCAGTCGTACAACGGTCTTAGCGGCCAAGGCCTACGCTTGGCGAAGGCGAACAAGGAACTCCGTCATCCTCGACCTCGTGAGCGACCGTAGGGAGCGGAGAGTGTCGGGGATCCATTCCGGAACGCCGAAGGATTGGACTGAGCGGCCCAAGGAGAGACATCTGGCGCGGCAGTGGCGTTGCCTTCTCCCGCAAGGGGGAGAAGAAAAAGCTCTAAGCCGCCAGCCTCGTCTTCGCCGCCTCGTATTCGCGCACCAGCCGCTCGACCAGTTCGGCCGCGGGCACGACCTTGTCGACGGCGCCGATGCCCTGGCCGCAGCCCCAGATCTCCTTCCACGCCTTGGCGCTGGCGAAATCCATCTTGGTCGGGTCGGAGACCGGCAGATTGTCCGGGTCCAGGCCCTGGGCGCGGATCGAGCCTTTCAGATAGTTGCCGTGCACGCCGGTGAAGAGGTTGGAATAGACGATGTCGGCGGCCTTGGAGTCGACGATCATCTGCTTGTAGCCGTCCATCGCGCGCGCCTCTTCGGTGGCGATGAAAGGCGAGCCGATATAGGCCATGTCGGCGCCCATCGCCTGCGCCGCCAGCACCGCGCCGCCATGGGCGATCGCCCCCGACAGAAGCAGCGGCCCGTCGAACCATTGCCGGATTTCCTGCACCAGCGCGAAGGGCGACAGGGTGCCGGCGTGGCCGCCTGCGCCGGCCGCAACCGCGATCAGCCCGTCGGCGCCCTTTTCGACGGCCTTCCTGGCATGGCGGTCGTGGATGATGTCGTGCAGCACGATGCCGCCATAAGAATGCACGGCCTGGTTCACCTCCTCGACGGCGCCCAGCGAGGTGATCACCACCGGCACCTTGTATTTCACGCAGAGCCTGAGGTCGTGCTCCAGGCGGGTGTTGGTCTTGTGCACGATCTGGTTGACGGCGAAAGGCGCGGAAGGGCGCTGAGGATTGGCCGCGTCGTGGCGGGCAAGCTCTTCGGTGATCTCGGCCAGCCAGTCGTCGAGCTGGGCTTCGGGGCGCGCGTTCAGCGCCGGAAACGAGCCGACGATGCCGGCCTTGCACTGCGCCAGCACCAGCGGCGGATGCGATATGATGAAGAGCGGCGAGCCGACCACCGGTATCCGAACGCGCTTGGTGAGAATGTCTGGCAGGGCCACGCTGCAGCCTCCCTTTGCATTGACGTTTCCGTAAACGTCAATTTCATAGCGCAAGGGCGAGGGCTGGGCAACGCGCATCGGCACGAAAATCGGTAGGATTTTCGCAAAGCACGATGCGCAACTAAAAAGTGCTGGAGCGTCCTTTGCGCGTCCTGCGGACGCGGGGCGCTCCAGGCAGCAGCTAAAAGATGTCGGGCGTCCTCAATGTATCCACAGGGAAGCGCAGTGCTGCGATACGACTCCCGAAAGCCACGGTTCGGAGCAAAAATGCGAGCAATGGGCGTTGCTTAGGGGAAAATGGCAGCAGCCGACCGTTGATTGATTGTGTTCCGGCGGCTAACCATCAAGGAAATGTGACCGCCGCCCGGAAGGAAATCGATTTGGACCCGATCGAAAAGGCGATCCGCAACGCCTTCGAAAAAGGCGACCCCGACGATCGCGCATTCCGCGAGCGGGTCTATCGATCGGCCTTCGCGGCGCTCGACCGCGCCTTGCTGGCCAATCCGAACGTCACCGTCGAGGTGGCGATGAAGCGCCGCAAGGCGATGCAGGCCAAGATCGCCGAGATCGAATCGGAATTCCTGCCGGCGGTGCCGGGCGCGGCACCCGAGGTCGATCTCGATGGCGAAATCGGCGACCGCGCGCCGTCATCCGTCGCGCCCAGCCAGCCCGGCGGGCGCGTCGAGCCTTCGCTTGGCGCCCCGGGGGAGGCGCCGCGTTCGCGCGTGCTGCCCGTGGTGCCCGACATCATCCCCGAGGGCAGCCTGCCGCCCTCGGCGGCGGAGGCAGCGCTTGCCGGCAGCCCGCAGGTCTCGCCGGATCGCGACACGCGCCGCATCGGCCGCCGCCTGCCGCTGACGGCGATCTTCTTCGGCGTGACGATCCTGGCCCTCGTCGGCATCGGCCTGTGGTGGGCCATCCAGTCCAACGCCTTCAAGACGCTCGAACAGCTCGGCCAGCCGCCGGCGCAGACGCCGACGGTCTCCGACGAGGACTACCAGCCGGAAGGCGCGCCGAAGCTTTCCGGCGACGACACGCAGAACCGCAACTGGATCAACGTCTTCTCGCCGGAGAGCCCGGCGCAGGTTGCCACGCCGTCGGATGCGAAGGCTGAAGTGATGAAGGACGAATCCGGCGCCTTCATCCGCGTCACCTCCGGCACATCCGGTTCCGCCGTCTCCTTCGACGTCGGCCAGGGCATCCTGGAACAGATCGCCGGCAAGAAAGCCGTTTTCGACATCATCGCCCGCGCCGAGGACGGCAAGGAAACGCAGATGTCGGTCGACTGCAATTTCGGCGAACTGGGCGACTGCGGCCGCAAGCGCTACGTCGTCGGCAACGAGCGCAACGAATATCTGTTCGACGTGCAACTGCCCGCCAAGCGCCCCGGCTCCGCCGGCACCATCGCCATCAACTCCGACTTCGACAAGCAGGGCAAGTCGGTGGACATCTACGAGATCCGCGTCTCGGTGACGGAGTAGGGGTGGCGCTGCGCGGCCTAGCGCGGCGTTGGTATCTCCCCCCTTGCGGGGGAGAAAGCGATTTCAGCATCTTAGCCGGAGCACGCCCGTCAGGGCGGCGCAGGCTAAGTGCTAGAAATCGCAAGAGAGGGGATTTGCCGGGCAATGCGTCAACCAGTTACTCCCTCACGTCGTGGCTTTGCCCGTTCGATGCGCGCTGATGCGACGAAGGCCGAGAACATCCTCTGGCAAGCCCTGCGCAACCGTCAACTTGACGGGCTGAAATTCAAGCGGCAGGTGCCGCTGGATGGTTACATTCTCGACTTCGTCTGTTTCGAAGCTCGACTGATCGTCGAAGTCGATGGTAGCCAGCATGCCGATTCACAGCGGGACATCGTTCGCGACCGGCATTTCGAAAAACAGGGCTTTGGCGTCCGTCGCTTCTGGAATGACGAAGTGGAGAAAAACACCGACGCGGTGTGCTTGGCGATTCTCCAGGCTGCGAAGGGTCGTGGCTGAATATCCCCTCTCTTGCGATTTCTAGCACTTAGCCTGCGCCGCCCTAACGGGCGTGCTCGTCTAAGATGCTGAAATCGCTTTCTCCCCCGCAAGGGGGGA
>NZ_JBHYHV010000012.1:1472-21169 GCF_042739215.1 Mesorhizobium sp. NPDC059054 | reverse complement strand
CAAGAGAGGGGGTGAGAGCCTGGTTCGCCGCAGGCGAATTGAAAGGTCCGGTGGACCTTTCAAAAGGCTCGAACGCCCGAGGCCATAGCCGAGGGTCGGGCAGCGCCGACAATCTGCTTTTCGTATCCAGCCGTGGGGATGAGAGGCTCATCTACGCAACCCCCTCAGCTGAAAATCCCCTCTCTTGGATTTTCTACGACTTAGCCTCGCGACGGCCTTCGGCCTGCTCCGGCTAAGATCGTGAAAATCCTTTCTCCCCCGCAAGGGGGGAGATAACAGCGCCGCGCCTGTTCGCCCTCGCGCCACTCACCCCGCCGGGATCTTGATCTCGAAGATCGCGCCATCTTCCCCATCCACCAGCCGGATCCCGCCCTCATGCGCCTTCACAAGCGCTGCCACGATGCTCAGCCCCATGCCGGTGCCGCCGCTTTCGCGCCTTGTGGTGAAGAAGGGCGAGAAGATGCGGGCCCGGTTGTCGGGCGAGACACCGGTGCCGTCGTCGGATGCCACGATCACCACGATGCCATCCTCTTGACGCGCGCTGACCACGAAGCGGCTGGCGCCGTGCCGTGCGGAATTGTCGGCGAGGTTGGAGAACAGGATCGCCGCGTTTTCGCCTGACATCCTGAAGCGCAGATCGGCGCCCGCCTCGACCACCACGGCCGGGCTCGCCGTTCCGGGAACCGGCGGCTCCGCGTCAAAACCGGCAGATGGCGCGCCTTCCCCTGAAACGGCGAACCGCGCCAGCGCTTCGCCCAGCGACGTCGTCTCCACCGCCGCGCCCGCGCTTTCAGCCCGCGCCAGTTCGATCAGCCGGCGCACCAGCTGGTTCATGCGCTCGGCATCGGCCACGATGTTGTTCTGGAAACGCGCGCGGGTGGCGGCGTCCATCTCCTCGCCGGCATCGCGCAAAAGTTCCGCCGCCCCCTGGATCGAGGTGAGGGGCGATTTCAGCTCGTGCGAGACATGGGTGGCGAAAGTGCGGATGGTGTCGGAGCGCGACTGCAGCTTGCGCGCCATGTCGAGGAAGGCGTCCGAAAGCTCAGCCATCTCCTGCGTGCCGTGATGGGAAAGCGGGCGGATCGCCTCAGTGTCGCCCGCCGCGATGCGCGCCGTGCGCTCCATCAGCTCATACATCGGCCGCGTGATGACGCGCACGAACACGAAGCCGATGACCAGCGTGACCCCGAGCACGATTGCCCCGGCGATCAGCGCGCTGTGCGGGGCTGCCTCCAGCAGCCGATAGCCGGCAAGGCCGGCCAGCGGCAGCATCATCACCGTCGACAGGATGGCCAGCACCACCAGGCTGAGCGGCGGACGCCATTTCATGCCGCAAACCCCCTCTCCGTCTCGGCCATGTCGGCGGCAAAGCCGTCGTGGCCGAGCCACCTCTCCCCCATTTCATGGGGGCGAGGAACCCAAGCTGGAGAAGCGCCGGCATTGCAACTGCGGTTCCTCGCCCCCGCAAAGCGGCAGGGCAATCGCATATGAGGTTCCCCCTCTCCGTCTCGGGCTTCGCCCGATCCACCTCTCCCCCGCTTCACGGGGGCGAGGAACCCAAGCGGGATAAGTGCCGGCGCTGCAGCTGCGGTTCCTCGCCCCTGCCGAAGGCGGGGGAGAGGTGGATCGCCCACAGGGCGAGACGGAGAGGGGGCAATGCGCCATATGCGATTGCCCTGTGCAAAGCGGGGAGAAGTGGCGTCTACGGCGGCTTTGCCGTCGGAGTAGCGGCGACGGAGAGGGGGAATTTCATCGGCGATTGCCCTGCCGTAGGCACCGGGAACGTTCATGTCATCATCTACGTTGGAGATTGGCCGCGCGCTCCAACCCAAAACCACCATCGCCTTCACGCGCCGCATCGCCCCAGCCGGAAGCCGACGCCGTGCACGGTCTCGACGACATCGCTGCCGCCGGCCGCCGCGAACTTGGCGCGGATGTTGCGGATGTGGCTGTCGATGGTGCGGTCCGACACATGGATGCCGGGCCGGCCGTCCAGCAGCTGGTTGCGCGTCAGCACATGCGCCGGTCGCGCCGTCAGGCTCTCCAGCATGGCGAACTCGATGGCCGTCAGCCGCACCTCACTGTCGCCGAACCAGGCCAGCCGCTGCCCGCTGTTGAGTTTCAACAGCCCATGGCTGAACGGCCCGGGTTCCGCCTCGGCGCCCTTCGCAGGCCCAAGCCGGCGCAGCACGGCATTCACGCGCGCCACCAGTTCGCGCGGGCTGAACGGCTTCGTCACATAGTCGTCGCCGCCCATCTCCAGCCCGAGGATGCGGTCGATCTCCTCGTCCCGCGCCGACAGGAACAGGATCGGCACGTTGGAGCTGCGCCGCAGCTGCCGGCACACTTCCAGCCCGTCCATCTCCGGCATGCCGACATCGAGCACGATGAGGTCGGCGCCCTTCTCCGCGAAGCGCCGCAACGCGGCTGCGCCATCGGCCACCGCATCGCTGCTCAGCCCCGCTTTCTCGAGCGCGAAGCAGATCACCTCGCGGATATGCGGATCGTCGTCGGCGAGAAGGATATGGTTCGGCATGGCGGGCTCTACAGCATGTCGCGCAAAAGTGTGTAGCGGTTTTGCGGTAACGACATGCGCAAGGACAAGAGCATGTCGCGCAAAAGTGTGGAGCGCGATAACGACATGCGCAAGGAGAAGAGCATGTCGCGCAAAAGTGTGCAGCGGTTTTGCGAGAACGGCGGGGAAAGACGCATGTCGCGCGCAGAGCAGATCCGAAGGCGGTGCTCGGCGCTTACGAGTTCATCTGACAAGCGTTCCGGAATGGATCCCCGACACTCTGCAGTCGCTTCGCTCCTTCCGAGGTCGAGGATGACGAGGGTAAGGACGCTTCGGCCAATCTCCAACGTGGATGATGACATGACTGGTCTTGGCGACGGGGGTGCTGACGATGATGGTGCCGAGGGTGACAATGAGCGTCGGCAGCCCATGAAGCCCGTCATCCTCGACCTCGGAGCGACCGTAGGGAGCGGAGAGTGTCGGGGATCCATTCCGGAACGCCGGGCAAGTGGAACAGCGAGCGCCAGCGGAATGAGAAACATCGCGGCCCGCATCATGGCGCAGGCACCAGCGTGATCGCCGGCACCACGACCAACGTCGCCATCCATGTCATCATCCACGTTGGAGATTGGCCGAAGCATCCTTCCCCTCGTCATCCTCGACCTCGCAGGGAGCGAAGCGACCGAAGAGTGTCGGGGATCCATTCCGGAACGCCGACCAAGTGGAACAGCGACCTTCGCGTGCCGTGGAAACATCGCTCCCCCCATCACGGCGTGGGTACCAGCACCGGCACCGGGTGAGCATCGAGATACCGCGCCAGGCGCCAGTTGCGGAAGCCCCAGGCGCGCCAGTTCTGCTGCCGGGCCAGGAAGTCCCTCTTCTCGATCTCGCGCTCCATCACCATCCTCCCCGCCGTCTCCAGCCCCGGCGTCCTTTCCAGGAAAACATCCATCGCAGGGATCGCCGCCGGCCCCAGCGAACGCAGGTAATCCTGGTCCAGCGAATAGCCTTCACCGGTGATCTCGCGGTTGTGCATGACATTGTAGTTGGCGATGATTGTGGCGAAGTTGATGAAGCAGCACGCGTAAAGCACCGCGCCGAGCGTGGCGAGATTGGCGCCGAGCAGCCATTCATTGCTGCGGCCAAGCGCGATGCGCGCCATGATCAGCACCAGGCCGGCGCCGACCAGGCCCATCCAGATGAAGGCGGCGACGCGCCAATAGGTCAGCGAATAGATGCCGACATAAAGGTCGAGCCGCAGGATCGACGAGATCATCAGCACGACATTCTGCGCGATCCAGACATAGACGAGTGCGCGCACCAGCCGGTTGGCCGACATCGCGCTGCCGGGCCGCAAGGTCACCAGCACGAACCCCGCCGCCAATAGCGCCGTGACGATCAGCGGATAGGCGCCGCGATGCGCATAGCCGGCATAGGTGAGGCCTTCCGGCAGCGCGACGCCGCCCCACAGATAGGAGGCGTCGAGCACTGTCTGCACGGCAAACATCGCGTTGAACACGACAAGCGCGCGCAGCACCGCGCCTTCGCTGAAGATCACGTCGCGCAGTGTGGCGGCATCTTCGGCCTTGCCGCCCGGTGCGGCGTTGCCGGCTTCCATCCCTTGAAGAGCCGGCACCGGCTTGCCGGCTTCGGGGTCCATAACGGCCGGTGCTTTCCGCCGCAGCCATCGCGGCAACCGCGGCAGGCGTGGCCTGAGCAACGCCCACACCAACGCCGCGACGACCAGCCAGAACACGATGCGCCCGATGCTGATGAGGTCGAGCAGCAGCCAGACATCGAGCAGCGCCAGCCAGCGGTCGATGATCGGGTTGGCCGCACCGAACAGCGCCAGGAACACCGCCCCCAGGGCCACCGACAGCGTCCAGATCGCGATCGTGCCGGAACGCGCGCTAAGCCGCACCCGCTTCGCCGCCTTGTGCGCCCGCATCATGTCGCGCGGCAGCCGCAAGGGCGCACCGAGCAGCAGCACGCCCACCTGCCTCGCCATGCCGGCCAGCCCCACCCGCAGCCGGCCGGACAAGGAAAGCGCAAACGCCGCCAGCCCGAACAGCGCCACCGCCATCGAAAGCGGGCTGATCGCCTCCACCATCGGCAACAGCGCAGCGAGCACCAAAGCGACCCGCCGCACCTGCACAGCACTCCTGGCCGCCGTGGCAACCAGCGCCACCACGATCAGCCCGCAGAACAGCGGCAGCGCAATGCCGTCCGGCTGGTCGAACAGCAGGAAATCGGCAGCGGCGACGAGGAGCAGGGCGGCGATGGCTTTGGGGGTGAGGGAGGCGTGGGTCATGCGGGATCGTCCTGGGGTTGAGGTAGAGGCTGGAGCTGAGGTGTGGAGGTGGGCTGGGGTGCGGGCGGGGGCGCAGAGCGCGCATCGCCCGGCGGCGGGGAGGGCAGGATCACGCCTTGGCAGCGAAATCCAATCGCCCGCTGCCTGAACGGCAGCGTTTCACGCTGCGGCGGCTCGCGCTCCGGCGGCTCTACCAGCCACCATCCGTCGGTCTGCAGTCGTGTGGGCAGCGTCGTTTGCATGCACCGGTTGTGGTGGCATGCCGCGCGGCCATCGTGGCGGAGATCAGGAGATGTTCAGGAGATTGGTGCAGAATTTGTGCAGAGGAAGGCAGTAACGACTTACCGAGCTGGCATTATTAACTTCCCTGCGATTGTTCTATACGTGATGTGCGCAGTCCTGGAATCGCTGATCCGAAATGCCGGAATATTGGTGGGTAAATCACAAACAAACCTTCCGTCAGGAGATCGACGGTCAATACCTCTGGTCTCCCAAGAGGAAGAGCAACGGCGCACGCAATGAGTTTTACGACAATATGCGTCGCGCGAATCCGGGCGATCTGGTTTTCTCGTTCGCCAATCAGGCTATCAGCTATGTTGGGCGGGTCACCCAACTCGCCTTTACCGCATCCAAACCCTCCGAGTTCGGTGACACCGGAGCCTATTGGAGCAACGAGGGCTGGTATTTGCCCATCTATTGGGTGCCTCTAATCCCAGCAGTGCGGCCAAAAGAACTCATCGAAAAATTAGGCCCGCTGCTGCCGGCACGATATTCGCCGATCAATCCAATCACTGGAGGAGGACACCAAAGCGTCTATCTCGCGTCGATCCCGAAAGCCGTCTTCGAGATCGTAATTGCGAACACAACATTCGACGCTCAAGCGCTTGAGTTTGGCGGTCGCAACAGTCTTACCTTTGAAGCTGTTGGCGAATTTCTCGATGAAATTGTCGAGCGCCGTATCAAGATCGATCTTCAACTGGACGACACGGTCCGAAAAAGCGTCATTCAAGCGCGCCGCGGCCAGGGGCAATTTCGCGCCAATGTGGAGGCTATAGAACGCGAGTGCCGCCTGACAGGAATCACAAACCCATCACTACTAATTGCCAGCCACATCAAACCGTGGCGGCTTTGCACCTCTGCCGAGGAACGGCTTGACGGCATGAATGGGCTCTTGCTCACGCCCGATGCCGACTTACTCTTCGATCGCGGGTTCATCAGCTTCGAAGATGACGGAGATGTGCTTGTGTCGCCACGTATGGATCGTGGCGATCTATACCGTCTCGGTTTCGAACAACTGGCCCGGGAGAGGTTCGGCTTAGCGGAAGCGCCGGCCGTGTGGCGAACTGCTCCGTTCGCAGCGCAGCGGCACAGCTATCTGGGTTACCATCGCTCGAATGTTTTCATCGCGTGATTTATGGTCTTGTCGCGACCATGCCGAGACGCCTCGGTGCAAATTGGTCGAGCAATAGAACCGGCAGCAGGAATCATCTCGGTTGAGTGTGTCCAGCATCTCGGAAAGGTAAGCTCCTGTATACACCTGGTTTAATTGGCTAGATTGACGGCTCACAACATGCTTATTCTGCTCACAAAGGGCGCTACCGCTGCGCCTTGTTCGCAGAAGGGGCATTGATTTGAAGCCATTTATCAAGTGGGCCGGCGGTAAAAGATGGCTTCTCAACGACCCAAGTTTCGATCTCCCAGCATTCTCTGGACGATATATCGAGCCCTTTCTGGGCGGCGGAGCTGTCTTCTTTCACCTTGCCCCCTCGCAAGCAATTTTGTCCGACATAAACGAGCGGCTAATCTCAACCTATAGATCTATCAGAGATGAATGGAGCCTCGTGCGGTCGAGCCTGCTTGAGTTTCAGGCAAGGCACTCGAAAGAGTTTTATTACGAAGAAAGGCGCAGAGAGCATGCAAGTTCTTACATGCGCGCAGCACAGTTTCTGTATCTCAATCGGACATGTTTCAACGGGCTTTATAGAGAGAATTTAAAAGGACAATTTAATGTGCCTTTGGGAACAAAGACGCAGGTCATACTTCTGGACGATGATTTTGAAGAGGCGAGTAAGATTTTATCTAAAGCTGAATTGCGGGACGGGGATTTTGAATCCGTCGTCGATGAGGCGATGGAAGGTGACCTTGTATTCCTAGATCCTCCGTATACAACGGCCCATAACTGCAATGGTTTTATCAAATACAATCAAAAGATCTTTACATGGGAGGATCAGAAGAGGTTGAGGAGAGCCATTCATGGCGCAAAGCAGCGAGGAGCTTGTGTTGTCCTAACAAATGCTGATCACGCTAGTATTCACGAGCTCTATGGGGAACTCGGAACTCCGAAATTAGTTTCTCGTCCATCAGTAATATCGGGCTCTGTTACTTCAAGACGTGGCACTACGGAGTCTCTTTTCGTTTTCTGAGAATTCGGAAGGAGTATTTGGAATTGGGGGGGGTACATTGTCGTTTATCGATCCTGCTGAAGCAGTAATGCTTCGTAGTAAAATGAGCAGTGATAAATCACTGCTTGGAAAGATATTTGCAGCGAAATCCTTAAAGTATCAGTTTCGAAATGTAGATCATAGCCTGGTTGACGGGTTGCTTCATGATGGCTGGGAAGAGTATGGCGAGCCTCTGAAGACCAAGACTAGGCTCCGTAGGGCGAAGAGCCACAATGTCCAGTTTGAGGACGATATCTGGTGCCAGCTCTACCGCCTTGGCTATCGCATGCTCAGCGTGGATGAGACCTTCAACCTGCCTTTTGGTTCAAGCTCGTCCGAGAAGAAGCAGATTGACGTCGTGGCGATGGACGAAGACAGTGTGTTGCTGATTGAGTGCAAATCTAGTGACGCTTCGGCAAAGGCGCCTTCG
Organism: Mesorhizobium sp. NPDC059054; assembly: GCF_042739215.1. Classification (NCBI taxonomy): domain Bacteria; kingdom Pseudomonadati; phylum Pseudomonadota; class Alphaproteobacteria; order Hyphomicrobiales; family Phyllobacteriaceae; genus Mesorhizobium; species Mesorhizobium sp. NPDC059054. The sequence continues at coordinate 13,472 of NZ_JBHYHV010000012.1, read as the reverse complement.
TTTAAGACCGAATTTGAAGCTCTTAAGCTCCGTCTAGATGGGTACAAAAAGGCGATAGATCAAACCTTCGGTCCAGGTCGACGAATAAAATACATTTTTGCGACTAGAAACTTTAGGTTAAGTCGAGATTCCGTCGATATTATAAGGCTTGTCGAGTCAGGTGGATTTTATTACAACGACAATGCCTTCGATTACATAAATAGTCTTCTGAAATCCTATCGAGACGCTGCTCACTATCAGTTTATGGGGCTGCTAATGAAAGGGCAGACCATCAACAAGGATAGGATAGAGGTCCCCGCTATCGAAGGCACGATGGGTGACAAAACCTACTATATGTTCTCGCTGGAACCTCAGCTGCTGTTGAAAATCGGGTTTGTCTTGCATCGGACGCGGGCGAATGAGTCTGAGATGCCCACCTATCAGCGTCTTCTTATTCCCTCTCGATTGAAGGGGATTACGAAATTCATCGACGGTGGAGGATTCTTTCCAAATTCGGCTATTCTTAACTTCAACGAGCGTGATGCAAAGCTCGAGTTTCAGGGTCAGCAGCGTGCTAAGGACTCAGTCTCACGAACTGGAATACTCAAAATTCCGAATGCCTATGCTATAGCTTATATTATTGATGGTCAACATAGGATATATGGGTACGCAAACTCGAAATACAAAGAGAGTAACACAATACCAGTAGTGGCGTTCAAAAACCTTGATCCTGGTGATCAACTTGAACTGTTCATGCAGATCAATGAGAATCAGAAAGCGGTAAGTCCTACTCTGCGAATAACTCTTGAGGAGGATCTATATTGGAACGCCAACCGTCTGGACTCTAGGCTAAAGGCGCTTCGGTCATCAGTTATCCGTGCGTTAGGTGGCGATCAATCGGGTCCGCTTTTTGGCAAAATCTCGCTTGGCGAAGACAGGGCAACACTCCAGGCGAAGCCGTTTGCGGACGCGCTGCTCAGATGCAGACTATTGCCGGAAGCAAGGGGTAATAAGTTTGTAGAGGGAACCACATCTGCGTCATTGTATAATGCAGACAACGTCGATCATCAAGACGAGATGATGAAGGCGCGAACGAGAACAGTTGGCTTCATAAATTCCTGCTACGAGCTTGCGGAAGAATCTTTAGAAAAGGAATTTATAAATATATATATTCTTTCCAACCGTGGTACTTTTGCTTTTATTTCTCTTATAGGTGATCTTCATTCATTCGAAACCTCTCGCGGGTCGATCTCGATTAAATCGAGCACCGAGGAGCGAGCGGAGGCCATCGGAAAGTATCTGCTTGTGCTCTTCACCGCCTTGAGGGCAATGAAGCCGGAAGAAGCTGATATTCTCACAGGAAAGCTAGGTAGCGGTGCCGAAGCAACCTGGCTCAGAGTTTTTCAGAATTACATTCATAGTAAATTCAAGGATTACAATCCCCCCGAGCTACAGGATTGGAGGGAACGGCAAGACAAGGAGCTTCAGACCAAAGGAAGGGAACTTGGTACGCGGATCGAACGACACATGAAGAATTTCATTATCACCCAGCTGAAGGAGTTGTTTGAAGAAAATTGGGACATTGAGATAGGCACAATTCAGCGCGAGTGCGAGATGCGCGCCAAGGAACAGATGGAAAAAAACTATAAAGAAGGTTTGGGTCGCCAGGAGATCCCGTGGACAGACCAATTCTTCATCAAAGACTACAAGACGATAATCGAGAGATACTGGGCGAAAAAACCTGAAGGCCGAGCGGGAGCTGAGTCATTCGAACAGCACTTTTCGATCGATGTCGGGCATGGTTTCTCTAGCAAATCCGATAAAATCAAATGGATTTCGTTGTTTAACACACTGCGCAACAACTGGGCTCACGAAGGGACGAAGGAGAAAGGATTGAACAAGAGCGATGTCGAGCTTTTAGCCAAAATCCACGATAAACTCGGCTTGCACTAATGTTCAGATGCGGCGTGTGAGCGCGCGCGCGAAGAGAAGCTTCGCCTTCGGGCTATGGAGTCTGCACAGGGGAAAGCCGACATTCCACTTATGCCGATCAAGATGCTCCAAGTGCAAGACGTGCGCTATAAGATCCACCCACTCACCCCATCCTCTCCACCGGCACCACCGTCCTTAACTCCCGCCCCATCGCATTGATCAGCAGCACGATCGTCTCGTCGCCCACACTTTCCACCGTGCCGGCCTGCCCCGTCAGCGCGCCCTCGCGCAGCTTCAGCCTGTCCCCTGGCTTCACCGTTGCCCGGTCCATGCGCATCTCGTCGAACTGGCCGCTGTCCTGGGCGTGGCGGATCGCCTGCACGTCGGCGCTGCTGATGGCGATCGGGGCGCCGGCGCCGGCATAGGTCTGGCTGCGCAGCACGCGCGTCACATGCTGGCAGTCCAGCACGCGGCTCCAGTGTTCGGAAGCCAGCACCAGAAGGTAGCCCGGCCACAGCGGGTAGTGCTGCCTAATCCACTTGCGGTAGCGGCGGTGGTGGAATTCCCTGCGCAGCGAGGGCAGGTACACCGTCTGGCCAAGCGCCGCGATCTCGGCGCAGGCCTGCCGCTCCGCATGCGGATGGCAGCTGACGATGTACCAATCCCCGCGGTTTTGCGGCGCGCTCATTTCGCGGCTCCCTGTTGTTGGCCGGGGCCCTGCTGCTCGGGGCGGCGGCCGCCGCGCTTCTTCAGCGCGTGCAGGATGGAGGTGTGGTCGCGGTTGAAGATCCTGCCGATCTGCGGCAGCGATAGATCGAGCCTGGCATCGGCCACCGCCTTGATGGCGTCGAAGCGCGCCTGCACCAGCTTCTTCTCCAGGCGCGGGCCGGTGATCTCGGCGAAGCTGTAGCCGTGCAGCATGCTGACGCGGCTGATGATCTCGCGCGCCGGTGTCCTGGGCTCCAGCACGTCGATGCAGCGATAGGCGGCCACGGCCGGATCTTCAGTCCTGGGCGCGGGGCTCGGCTTGCCAGGCGCGGGCTCGACGCCTTTCGGCCGGGCGTTGCGCATGGTGTTTTCGAAACGGGCAATGAACATGGCTCAAGCGCTCCTGCGCCGGGCCATTTCCCGGCGCTTGATGAAGTTCTGGACGGAAGGGGATTGGCCGGCGCCAAGCGGCGGCAGGGAGGAGTCTAAGACTCTTGTCTTGATTCTTTTCTCTGTATCAGTCGGCAGTCTTTGTTGGATTTCTCTGATTTCATTGCGTTTTTCGGCGAGTTTCTGGCGGCTTTCCGCAAACTTCCCGTCGAGTCTCTCCCGGCTTTCGATTTCTTCGGAGACCGCCTTGGAGGTGATGACATCACCGTCGAGGGTGAGCTTTCCGCGCCGGGTCAGCGTTTCGAAAGCCTTCCGAAAACTGGAGGGGCGCATGCCGCAGCGGCGCGCCAGAAGGTCGAGATCGGCACGGATCAATATGCCGTCATGGTCATAGAGTTCGCACAGCAGCGTGATGTAGGCGGCGATCTCGTTGGGCGTCAGCCCGAAGGTGCCGTCGCGCCAGCGCTCGATGTAGAGCCGGAACCAGCGTTTCTTGCTCATGGCCGGCGCACCTGGTTCTCACGCGGACGGAAAACCGCGTCGCACTTTTCCTGGAATCGCTGCGTACGGTAGTCCTGTGCGGCCTGCTGCAGCACGTCGAGTTCCAGGCTTTTCTGCTGGATCTCGTGGTCCGGCCGCTTGCGGCGGCCGCGGCCGAAGTCGGCTAACCAAAACTGCTTGCCATGCGCCATGCGCTCCAGCGCATCGGCCATGTCGCGGCAAGGGATGCGCCCAAACTCGGTTCGGGAGGCGCCCTGGGAGTCGCTGACGCGTTCAGTCATGGTGTGCTCAACTTTGTTCCGTGGTTCGCTCATAAGCTCAACTTTGTCTGTGGTTCGCTCATAGGCTCACCAGGCGGATCGAGCGGGCGCGGCGGGGCGCATGGGTGAGGAAGCCGCGGTCTTCCAGCCCGGAAATCATGCGGTGGATGCCGGCCTTGCTGGCCAGCCCCAGCCCGCTCTTCATCTCCTCGAAGGAGGGGGCGACGCCGTGCCGGTCTATGTAGCCGCGCACGAACACAAGCAGCGCGCGCTGCCGCGTCGTCATGCCGCCGGCCTTGCCGCATACGAGCTGGCGCGCCACTTCGCGGGCCAGCCGCGGGTCGGCTTCGATGAGCGCGCGGGCCTTCATGCAGATCGCTTCGGTCATGGCGTCAGCACGCTCCAGGCGAAGCAGAAGAAGATGAAGGCGGTCAGCAGCGCTGCGGCGCCGCCGAGGCCGATCCTGACCAGAAGATGCAGCCGCTCGGATGGATCGGGGCCGCGCAGGTCGTCGTCAAAGTCGTACTTCACAGGCGGAGCTCCTCTGTGCTGTTCGGGCCGGGCGGTGGAAGAGGCAGCCGACGCCCGGGCGGCGGGAGGGGAGACCTGCCCAGGCGTCGGCCGTCCGCGACAGGGCCGCGGATCGGGGAAACAAGGTGCTGGCGCATCGGAAGGCGCGGGGCGCCGTTCCGCTTGGGTTCCTCGCCCCCATGAAATGGGGGAGAGGTGTCGAGGCCGGCGGCAAAGCCGCCGTAGCCGAGACGGAGAGGGGGACAGCGCCGACGGCCGCCGCTGTCAAACCAGAATGGTGCGGTCGTCGGTATGCGGGGAACTTCCCCCTCTCCGTCTCGGGCTTCGCCCGATCCACCTCTCCCCCGCTTCACGGGGGCGAGGAACCCAAGCTGGAGAACTGTCGCCCCGGCGGCATCGCCGGGCGCATCGCTCACACAGTCGTCAGGAGAGTCATTCATGACTCCCAGATATCACGTAGCGTGAATTACTTTCAATCCCCTATGCGTTAATTCTTTTCACGGCGTGAATATGGCAGAAAAGGCGATGGCTGATGGCGGACGTTCCAATCAAGACATAGCGATGCGGCTTGCGGCGCTGCTCAAGGCGCTGCAGCGCAACCAGACGTCCTTTGCCCAGCTCATCGGCATCAGCCAGCCGGCGCTCAACAACTATCTGAAGGGGTTGCGCCGGCCGGATCTCGATGTCGCGATCGCCATCCAGTCGAAGACCGGCGTCACTCTGGATTGGCTGTATCTTGGCGACCGGTCTGGATTACCCGCAAAGATGTTGGAGATTCTGCCCGACCTTTCCGATCGCCCGCAAAAGGCAGGATCGGCGCGGAGCGAGTGACCGCTTCCCAGTCCTCGCCCAGGCAGAAGATGATCTGGCGCACATAACGCAGCACCAGCAGCGCCTCGCGCTTGTCCTCGGGCAGCTGCGTGTAGAGTTGGCAGGCCACCCGTTTCAGATGGCCGTCGGCATCCAGCTTCGCTTCCATTCCACCCACCCGCTGCGCTCCTGTTGCAGCGCGTATTAGGAACCAATTCCTGTTTCTCTTGTAAAGAACGAAACAAGAACTTATACTGCTCTTGTGGGATGCCGGAAAAGCTGATCATGTCGCGCCCGGCAGACGCATGGGTCCCCGAAAATCGGCATCGATTTTCGGGAATGCGTCAACTCAAGGGGTGGAGCGTCCTGCGCGTCCAGGTGGGCGCGCGGCGCTCGATATCAGGGGATGGAGCGTCCTTTGCGTGTCTTGATGGGCACGCGGCGTTCCAGTGAGGGGGAATCGATGAAACCTTGGAAGATCGTTGTCGTTTTTCTGGTTGGGCTTGCTGGCTTTGCCATCTCCGGGGCCTATTCGCGCTTCGTGAAACAGCCGACCCTCACGGTCGAAGCTTTGCAGGCTGAAGTCGACAAAACCGGGCTCACCTACCTGAAGGCTCTGAAAGAGGCGCTTCCTGCCGAATACGAGAAATTCATGACCGAATATGTGGCCCTCGCCAACAAAGGCGCCGGCACTGAAGAGACGGCCGCGCTCTCGAAGAAAAGCCTGGTCGATATCCGGCGCCGCTATGCGGCTTCGGTGCGCAAGGCAGATCCTGCCCTGGTGCAGAGCGCGCTCCAGGCCAAGCGGGAGCTGTTCGACCTGGTGAAGGCGAATGAAACGCCGCAGGATTGCGCCAACTGGATCATGACGGACACCATGACCCCCGCGATGCAGGCAAAGCGCGAAACCTACGGTGCTCCCGCCGATCGATTTGCTGCTGCCCTCGTCCGGGCCCAGGGCGCCGGCGAAAAGTCTCCGGTGGATATCGGCGCGACGACGCCGGATGACTGGAAGATCATGGGGCTGCAGTATGTCGCGGGTGGCGGAGCCGTGGCGGATCTTCAGGAGGTCCTGGGGAGCGGGGTCGTCAACCCGCAGGCCTGCGAGGTATACCAGAGGCTCTTTCAGATCGTGGCGGATGAGCCGGGAGAGCCGGGCCAACGGCTGAGGGCCGAGATCATGAATCTGTTCGTGTCATACGAGTAGCCCGCTTCGCGCGGGCTTTTCTCGAGGCAGGCGCGGCGCGGGAAGCTGAAACAGCGGGGCTCAAGGCGAATGCCTTGCTGGTTTGCCGGCGCTCTCGCTATCGCGAGACCTTGGCTCTCATTCGCGCCGTCGCCTCCGGCGAGCGGGCGCCTGTCTCGGCCGACGAGGACTGGGGCCTCATGTTCAAGCGGTATCTTGCCAGCAGCGCTGCGCAGCTGAAGCGGATGGTTTCGGGCCCCTCCAACCTCTGCGAGACCTTTGGGCGGCGGATCTCCGAGGTTCACGGGGCAGCGGTTGAGGGGTACTCCATGCCTGGCCTCGCTCGGCGGGCTTTCTTTTGGATCCGGTGGTCTTCGGCTCGACGGTGCGTCCGTTAATCCCAATGATATTCACACTGTGTGAATTTTACGATTGATAAATTCACGTATTGTGATAATTATATCTGTCCCAATGGAGAGGGATGGATATGTCCAGCCACATCGACGCCACCGACGGCCTTGTCTTCCGCAAAACGGGTGACAATCGCTGGCTGGTCACTGTCGATGGCGCGCATGAGCGCACCGTCACCCGGGACGGTTCGTCCTTCATCGCCTGGATCGGCTGCCGCGACCGCCACTGGTCGTTCCAGCGCGCGCTCGACGCCTGCGCCGACCACGCCCGCTTCCATGTCGAGGCCTGCGCCATCGCCAGGACCCGGAACGAAGCGGCTGGCGCCACCCTTGCGGCCACCTCTCCTGATGAGCGCGAACGCATCATCGGCGCGCTCGAAGCCGAGCGCGACCTCCTCGACTACGCCGACGCCCATATGGACGTGCCCGCCCGCAAGGCGGCGATCGACGGCCAGATCGCGGCGATACGGGCAGCGTGAGCGATTTCAAAGTAAAAAAGCTTAAAACGTCATCTTTGGCGGGCGACTTTCCTGCGGCCTCAAAATGCGACGGCGCCTTGGGGGGCGGGAACGCGGTTGACACAGGGGACATGTAAGATATGAGCATCTTACATCGGTCGTGAGGGTAGGCGTGCTTCGGAAGCTCCGGATAGAACGCTTCAAATCGATCTTCGAGCAGGAGATCGAATTTGGCAAAGTGAATCTCTTTGTCGGACCTAATGGGGCCGGTAAATCAAATGTTTTGGAAGCGCTTGGAGTTTTAGCTGCAGCCCTATCTAGTGGGCTGGAGCCAACTGTGCTCGACATGAAGGGTGTACGGCTTTCGCTGCCGCACCAATTCAAATCTGCCTTCAAGAATCAGCATTTGCCGAGAACGTTCCGCCTTGAGGCTGTATTTGATCATGGCCGCTATGATTGCAGCATAAGCGCCGGCACTAATAGGTCGCTTTTGGAATTTGCGACTGAAGCGCTATACGATGGCGATAGGCAAGTATTTGGTCGAAGTGCTCATGGGGTTAAGCTTCATTCGATCAAGTCTCAATTGCCTGAATTTAGAAAAGAGTCTTTTGATAAGACTCGAAGTGTTTGGAGTTTGCTGGATCCTTTTGCTCGAATATCTTCGGCATTTCGATCTGAATTGGAAGAGTTTTCGAGATTCGCAATTTATGCCCCGCAGACGGCGATCATGCGGGGATTGGCTGTCGACAATCGTATCGTTGAACCACTCGGCTTGACCGGTTCCGGTCTCGCTGTTGCGCTACAAAATGTACTTTCAGAAGTTCCCTCGGAGAAATTGGAATCTATTCTCAAAGTGGTGTGGGAGCCGGGCTGGGCGAATCAAATAATTATACAGCAGCATAACCCAGATATTGTTCCTTCTCATGTGCTTTCCGAAGGGTTGGTTCTGTATATACGAGACAGATTTATGCGTTCTGGTCGCGATATGCTGAGCGCATTTGATGCAAGTGAAGGAACACTATACCTGATTTTTGTCGCGACTCTTCTGGCGCATCCTCGAACGCCGAAAGCATTCGGCTTGGATAACGTCGATGGCACGCTAAATCCGCGGCTGGTGAGAAATCTTTCAAAGCATCTAGTTGATGTCGTTTCCAAGGCTGATCCAGTTGAGCAACGGCAGGCTTTCATGACATCGCACCATCCTTCTTCTCTCGATAGCGTAGATATATTTGACAGAGATCAGAAGATATTTGTCGTTAGCCGAGATAAAGATCCAAAACGCCGAGGACATTCAGATTATTTTGCCTTGCGGCCGCCTCAGGAAATGACGAAGGCCGATTGGGTTGAGAAGCATGGGGGGAAAAATTTGTCAGAACTATTGCTGAGCGAACGAATACCCGGCGCACTCTAATGCCTCGTATCGGACTCGTAATAGAAGGAAGGCATGATGCAATCATGCTTCCGGCCCTGATTTTGGGCGAACTTGCGACTAGAGGTATCGGGAATGTTTCGCTCGAAACGATCCATCCTCAGTCAGACGAGACGGGCAAAATGGAGGATGGCGGCTGGCTTCGGGTAAAGTCTTGGTGCAAAGCAAATGGCGGGGCAAACATCCAAACTTTCTTCGAGCCGCTATTTGCAGACCAACCAGGACTTGATGCTATCGTATTTCATGTCGATGGAGATAGTCTGCTCGATGTTTGTAGGGCAAGTAAGATTGAGCAGCCGAAGTTGCCAGTCTCAGCAAAAGCGCGTGTAGCGCATATTGTTGACGTGGTGCATGAATGGTTAGCGGTTTCTGATAAGTATCGATCTAAGGTTGTTTTAGCGATACCTGTACAGAGCACAGAAGCTTGGATTCTTGCGGCGGAGGCGTCCTACCATGATCTCGAGGATATAGACGCCAAGCGAGAGTTCTTACGAACTTTCTCTCGGGGCATTAATTTGGAAAAATTTTATAAGCATAGAGCTGATGCCGCTCGAGATAAAACTTCCAAAATTGCAGAGCAAAGTCAGAGCTTTACGCTTTTTCGAAATGCTATGTTAGAAACATTGGGTGCAGAGACGGCTCCATAGTCGGGCGCCCCAGGTGGCGCGCGCGGGCCGCCGCTTACCTGACGGCCTCGGCCGCCGGCAAATTGTCGATCGAGGCACGAAGGCATGCGCTTCTCGCGAGTGTCGTCTTCGCGCTACACCCATCCTCGCTACGAAGCCGGCATCTGGCTGGGGGCGTAGGGCGGCCAGTCACTTTTCGGCGTTGGTCCGTTGGGCAATGACCGTCCGTTGCTCTGCTGGAGGCTGTTCAGGCAGTCGATGCGGTCCCGGCCGCCATTGAAGCTGTGCTTGTCGCAGATCATCGAACACCAGCTCTGCAGATCCTGTGGCGTCGCATTGCGGCTCTGGCAGCCGGCTAATGTCGCAAGCGCTGCCAGGCTCAATACGGCCGCAGTGGCCGGCCTCGCATTAATCCCTCCAGTCGGCTTTCATGGCCCCGCTGCATCGATCAGGCGGCTTCAGCCGCCTGCCCAGTCCCTTTGCCTTATTGCGCCGGCACCGGGCAGGAAAGATCGCCTTCGGCGCAGTGCAGATAGCCCTTCAGCTGTTCGGTCCGCGTCCTGGTGAGGCTTGCCTTGCAGGCAGCCAGGATGGTCGGGGCGGCGCTGCCGCCATCGTCGCCGCCGGACTGGAACGTGCATTCGCCGTCGCGGAAGGCGATCCAGCCCTTCTGCGCGGTGATCAGGCGCGCCTTGGCGCCGGCGTCGCCGGCCAGCCGGTGCTCGACCTGTCGGTAGGTGGCGTTCAGCGCGGCGTCGGCCTTGGTGAAATCCTGGCCGGGGTCCTGTGCGAATGCGGCGGAGGCAAGGGCGGCAAGCACAAAGGCAGTGAAGACAGGTTTCCGCATCGTTTTCCCTCGAATGGCAATGGGATCGACCGTATGGCAGCCGCCGGTTGGCCGACAAGGGTCTTTCAAGTTGAAACGTTGATGCGTGTCGAAGAGACGACGCTTAATTGAGGTTTTTCATTTCCTGTATGAACTATTCTCGATTTTGAAAAATATTAAAAGCCGTTCGGTCACCCGGATGTCATGCTAGACAGAAAGGATTGGGATATTTACTGTTTTGGGATGGCGGCGGGGGAAGACGCCATGCGGGGTTCATTGTGTATAAGTTTGCATTTATTTTAACTGCTTTTATTGCCTTGTCCGCCAGCAAGACCACGGAACAACAGAATGCCGAGGACAGGCAGGAATGCCGGTCGCCTGGTTTTGCCGACGGTTCCCTGGTCGGTTGCATGAATACAGCGGCTGCGGCGCGCGCGGCCGGCAACACCGGCAGCACCATGGCCGGCGTTCCGCCTTCCGTCATGCCCGGCGCGGCTCCCGGCATGCAGTGCTCGGGTTCGGACGACAAAGCGTCCTGTGATGCGTCCAGCAGCCCCCGCGTTCAAGCACTTCGCAATAACGACCTGAACGGAGAGAGAGCATGAGAAAGTTGATTGCAGCCGCCGTGCTGGCCTGCCTGCTACCCGTCGCCGCCTGGGCGCAGAGCGCTGCCGACATGGACAAGTCGCTCGATGCGCTGTTCGGCGGCCACAAGCCCTATGCGGATTTCTTCGCCAGGCTGCAGACGGCGGTCGCCTCCGGCGACAAGGCCACCGTCGCCGGTCTTGTCGACTATCCGTTCCAGGCGCGCATCGGCGGCAAGGCCGTCAAGATCAAGGATGCCGCGCATTTCAGTGCCGACTACGACAAGGTCGTCACGGCAAAGGTCAAGGCGGCCGTCGCCAGGCAGACCTATGCCACGCTGTTCGCCAACTGGCAGGGCGTGATGATCGGCGACGGCGAGATCTGGTTCTCCGGTGTCGGCAAGGATGCGAACCACATGGCCGTGAAGATCACCGCCATCAACGATTGAGCGCGGGGCTGTTCTCCATTTCCAGAAAGGGTCATCATCATGCTTCGTTTCATCGCTCCAGCCGCACTTTTGCTTGCCTGGGCCGTCCCGGTCGCCAACGCGCAGAATGTGCAGGGCCCCACGGTGCAGTGCCAGTCGCGCAACGATCAGTATGACGAATGTTTCGCCGGTCCGCTCAAGCAGCCGCAACTCGTCTTCCAGGAATCGAGCAGCCCCTGCATCGTCAACAAGACCTGGGGCTACAACCGGCAGAGCCGGTACATCTGGGTCGCGCAGGGCTGCCGGGGCGTCTTCGCCGATGTCGGCGGCTATCATCACGGCCGCGGCGACGGTTTCGACCGCAACGCGCGCATGTACGACCATCGCGGCCACGACACCGGCGCCATGGTTGCCGGCGCGGTCATCGGCGCCATCATCGAGGGCGCCGTCGACAAGCATTCCCACACCATCAGCAACCACCGCGACGGTGGCGGCTACAATGGCTGCCACGGCGTCGGCTGCATGGTCGACAACCCCGACGACGAGATCGACACGCGGCCGCAGTTCGACAGGCAAGGCTTTCCGAACTTCGACGAGCACGGCAACTACCAGGGCTGCCACGGCGTCGGATGCCTCGTCGACAACCCCGACGATCCGAATTGAACGGCATGAATAGGCAGTAGGGAGTAGGGAGTAGGGAATAGGGAATAGGGAATAGGGAATAGGGAATAGGGAATAGGGAATAGGGAATAGACTGTCGGCGGCACGTCGCCTGTTCCGCGGTCATCGATGGCTTGACGGCCATCGGCGTTTGCAATCCATCTCCTACTGCCTACTGCCTACTGCCTACTGCCTACTGCCTACTGCCTACTGCCTACTGCCTACTGCCTACTGCCTACTGCCTACTGCCTACTGCCTACTGCCTACGGCCTACTGCCTAGT
>NZ_JBHYHV010000012.1:0-1375 GCF_042739215.1 Mesorhizobium sp. NPDC059054 | reverse complement strand
CCATTTTCGGAACCATCGCCGTTTCCGGCGGTTGCCTCTTCATGACGACGTATGATGAGGAGACTGCCTTGGATCATGGACGCAACAGGCGTTACACGCGCATTCGCGCTCGGGCTGGCGAAATCTGGCAGCAGGAAGGCTGTCCGGACAACCGCCATGAGCACCACTGGCTCTTGGCCCTGCGTCAGATCGATCTCGAGGATGCGCTTTCATCCGCGGCGCGTTTCACCCCGGAGCCTGTCGGGCGACCGGTCGTGAGAGCGCCCGTCCGGCAACCGGTCATGAGACCGGCAGGCGCGCACGCGATGCCGCGAAGGCCGGCCTTCAGGCAGCGCTCCGGCATCTGAACCAAATCCTTTTTCGCCGCGCCGCCATTCGGGCGGTTCGCTAGTTGAGGCCATCCAAGCAAGGAGGACCTGACGATGGGTCGTGGCATTCTTTTGTGGCTACTCGGCATTCCAATCCCGATCATCATCCTGATCCTGCTGTTCTGGCACTGAGCCCGCGAAGTCGCAGACTTTTCGGACGCCAGACGGGCAGATGATGACGGGCCGCCGCGGCCGCCGATCGGGCCGCTTTTTCAAGAACCGGGCGATCCCCGCCCAATGGAGAAAAAACCATGGACTGGAACCGCATCGAAGGAAACTGGAAGCAGGTGAAAGGCAAGGTCAAGGAACAGTGGGGCAAGCTCACTGACGACGATATCGACCAGATCGCCGGGCGCCGCGACCAGCTGGAAGGCAAGATCCAGGAACGATACGGCCTCGCCAAGGACCGCGCCAAGAGCGACGTCGACGACTGGTTCAACCGTCTGCCCTGAGGTTGAGGATGACGGGCTTCATTTTGGCGCCGGGCGCTGGCGCCGCTATCTCCCCCCTTGGGGGGAGAAAGGATTTTCACGATCTTAGCGAGCACGCCCTTTAGGGCGGCGCAGTCTAAGTCGTAGAAAATCCAAGAGAGGGGATTTCCAGCTGAGGGGGTTGCCCGTTACCGCGAGGCCGAGAATGGCCTTTCGAGAACAAGATGCTTGGAGAAGCAACTTGTCAGCCGGCGTGCCGGCAAATCCCCTCTCTTGCGATTTCTAGCACTTAGCCTCCGCCGCCCTGCGGGCGTGCTCGTCTAAGATGCTGAAATCGCTTTCTCCCCCGCAAAGGGGGGAGATAAGGGTGCCGCGCCCGGTCGCCCCTCACTATCAACCGGCAAACCCCTCTTTTCACAGAGTCTCGCACCATCTGACCAAGGCGCACAATTCGCATCGTCTGGGCGAAGCGTCGACGCTGCTATCTCCCCCCTTGCGGGGGAGAAAGGATTTTCACGATCTTAGCGAGCACGCCCTTTAGGGCGGCGCAGTCTAAGTCGTAGAAAATCCAAGAGA
>NZ_JBHYHV010000011.1:0-67411 GCF_042739215.1 Mesorhizobium sp. NPDC059054 | reverse complement strand
ATGCCACGGTCTGCCGAAAGGCGACCTGGATCCCCTCGGCCTCCTTCCCTGCTCTTGAATACCACAGCCCCAACACACAGGATCCCCGACACTCTCCAGTCGCTTCGCTCCTTGCGAGGTCGAGGATGACGGAGTTCCCTTTTCGCCTCCACCAACCACAAGCGTGGATTCTACGATGACAATTAGCGACGGCGGCAAATGAAGCCCGTCATCCTCGACCTCGGAGCGACCGAAGGAAGCGGAGAGTGTCGGGGATCCATTCCGGAACGCAGACGAAGGCGCTGCGATCCAGACCCGGCTATTGCCCTGCCAGCAGCGATGGGAGCTGATCGATGACGGTCACCTCCGACACCAGCTTCATGTTCTCCAGCGAGGAGTCATGCAGCTGGAGATTGCCGGAAGAGCAGGCGTCGCCGACGACGATGACTTCGTACCCCATGTCGGCGGCAGCCGCGACGGTGGTCAGGACCACCGAGTTCGTCGCGATGCCGGCGATGATGAGGCGCTGCGCCTTGAGGATCGCCAGGACCTCGCCGAGCTGCGAACCGTGGAAGGCATTGACGCGGCTGTGCTTGACGACGAATTCGCCTTCCATGGGACCGAGGCCCTCATGGAATTCGGCACCCCAGCTGCCTTCGGTCATGGCCTTCGAAGCGACGACGTCGCGGAAGATCTTGCAGTTCTGGATCACGTCGGCATGGTCGGGCCGGAACGCCACCCGAACGGAGACGACCGGAATATTTGTGCCGCGGCAGAAGTCGAACAGCCTCGACGCGGCTTCGATCACCCGTCCGCGCCGGGCATCCTCCCCGGCCATCCCGACCTTGATGCGGCCCTTGGGATGCAGGACCTCGTTCTGATAGTGGAGCGCCAGGAAAACCGTGTTCACGCTGGCCCCTTCAGGCTTGTTGCGCGAGCTGGTAGCGGATCGCGAAGTCGATCCATTCCGGAAAATGCCAGTCGGGATGCTGCGCCCTGATCCGTGGGGCGAGCGCCGCGACGATCTGCTCGTCGCTGCCTTCGCCCCTGGCGGCCGCCACCTTGGCCGCGACGTCGACGATATAGTCGCGCACGCCCGTCAGGATTGCCGCCCCTCCGATGTCGCCATGCCCCGGCACCACCGTCGAAGGCTGCAGCGCGAGACAATCGTCCAGCGCCTTGACCCAGTTGCCGGCATCGATGTCCATGTCGTTCGGCGGGAACCAGGGAAAGATCGGAAAGGTCTTTTCTTCGGCGAGATCGCCCGTGAACAGCACCCGCTCGTCGGGCAGGTAGACGATCTGGTCGCCGCGCGTGTGGGCCTTGCCCCAGCTCTTCAGCAGCACCTTGCGCCCACCGAGGTCGAGCAGGTGCTCGGCGTCGGCGTAGAGCCTGTCGGCGGCGACCAGTTCCGTGCCGGCGAGCGCTTCCGCGATCGACGGTCCCATTCCCTTGAACATGCCGAGATAGGCTTCGCCTTTGTCGGCCAGCTCGTCGGCCTGCGCCCTGTTGTAGACGATCTCGGCATTGCCCTTGAAGGCATCGGCGCCGTAGCCGTGCTCGGGATGGAAATGCGTCAGGGTCAGGATCAGGGGCCGCGAACCGGCCAGAGCCCTGGCCGCGGCGAGCACCCTTTCGCCGTTCCTGCGGCCCATGCCGGTGTCGATGACGAGGGCTTTCTCGTTGCCCAGCACGATGCCGATATTGGGCACCAGCGGCACGCGGCGGTCCTCGATGACAAAGACGCCGTCGGCGATCCGGCGCGGCGCGTTGGCCTCGACGGTCGGCGCGGGCGGGTTCGGGGTGTTGTCACTCATGTGGTCTTTCCTTGAATCGATGGGTCTTGAATCGAAGGGATTTTGCCGGAGGGGAGGCAGGCGATCTCGCGCCCGCCGCCGATGCCGCGTGGGCGGAACAGGATGATCAGCAGCATCAGCCCCGCCAGGATGACGTCGCCGAGGCCGGCCGGCGCGGCGAGCTTTGCGCCGCCTGTGACGGGGATGCCGATTTCGGCAAGGCGAAGGATTTCCGCAAGCAGCGAAAGCAGCAGGGCGCCGAAAACCGCGCCGGAGAGGCTGCGCATGCCACCCACCACCAGCATCGAAATCAGCAGGAAGGTCAGGTCGAAATAGAAATTCTCGATCCGCAGGGTTCCCAGGAAATGGCCGTACAGCGCGCCCGCGATACCGGCCAGGAAGGCGCTGAGCACGAAGGCTATCAGCCGGGTGCGCACGACATGGATGCCCGAGGCCTTTGCGGCGACCTCGTCCTCCCGCAAGGCCCTCAGCGCGATGGCCCATCGCGTTTCCTGGTAGAGGAAGGCCACGGTCACCACGGCGATGGCCGCCAGCCCGGCGGTCCAGCGGCCGACATAGGACGCCAGGCCCATCAGGGATTGCTGCCCGCCGGTGACCGATGTCCAGTTGCCCAGGACGATGTAGCAGATGATCAGCAGCGACAGGGTGGCGATGCCGGCCGCGATTCCGGACAGCCGCATCAGCGGCCAGCCGACCAAAAGGCCGACCAGCGCCGCCAGTGCTCCGCCCGCGAGTGCGCCCGTCAGTGGTGACACCTGCGCCGCCGCCAGGAAAGCGGGGAGGTCCGGCAGGAAGGTCTGCTTCATTGCCGGCAGCATCGTCAGCAGTGCCGACGTGTAGGCGCCGATGGCCATGAAGCCGGCCGTGCTGAAGTTCAGGATGCCGGAATTGCCCATGAAGACATAAAGCGCGACGACCGCCGACAGATTGACCAGCGCGAAGGTCACGCGGCGCTGCATGACCGTGTCGGCGAAACCGCCGAGCAGGATGACGGCCAGGATGATCGCCGCCAGGACGGCGAGCGGCGCAAGCCTGCGCGCCTGCTCCGCGACGGTGTCTCTCCACGAGACCGGCGAAGGGTTGAACATCACACGCGCTCCCTCAGTCCCTTGGCGGGGAAGATGCCCTGCGGCCGCAAGAGCAGCACCAGGATCACCACCGCGAACAGGAACGCCTCGCGGAACGGCCGGAATTCCTCGGGCAGCAGCGCCTGCAGCAGCGTCGAGACAACCCCGACCAGGAAGCCGCCCGCGACTGCGCCGACCAGGTTGCCGAGGCCGCCGATCACCGTCGCGACAAAGGCGATGATCACCAGCTGCACGCCGAAGCGCGGCTGCACGAAGCCGGTCTGCGCCGCAAACAGCAGGGCGACGATCGCCGCCAGCGCGCCGCTCAGCGCGAAAGCGGTGGCGATGACGGCGTTTGCGCGCACCCCGACTAGGCGCGACATGGTGAAGTTCTCGGCAGCCGCCCGCATATGGAGGCCGTATCGGGTCCGCGTCATGAAGAAGGTGAGGGCCACCAGCAGGATGCCGCATGTCGCGATCGTCACCAGCTTCAGCAGGTTGATCTGGGCGCCGCCGATCGTGATCGCCTGACTGAGCACGGGCAGCGGGTCCACCGCCTTGATGCGGGAACCGAGGAAGAAGACGAGCACCCTTTGCAGCAGCATGCTGACCGCGAAGGAGGCGATCAGCATGGTGGCCTGGTCGGCCTGGCGGATGGGACGGAAAGCGATCCGCTCCGTGAGCACGGCGAGCGCGATCGCGACCAGCACCGAAGCCGCGATCGACATGACGACCG
Source organism: Mesorhizobium sp. NPDC059054 (assembly GCF_042739215.1). Classification (NCBI taxonomy): domain Bacteria; kingdom Pseudomonadati; phylum Pseudomonadota; class Alphaproteobacteria; order Hyphomicrobiales; family Phyllobacteriaceae; genus Mesorhizobium; species Mesorhizobium sp. NPDC059054. The sequence goes on along the minus strand of NZ_JBHYHV010000011.1, from coordinate 63,812 downwards.
GTTGTCCCGACAGCGCCAGCAGGACGTAGGCAGCGACTGTCACGAACTCCGCATGGGCGAAGTTGGCCAGCCGCATCACGGAAAAGACCAGGCCGATGCCCAGCGCGGTCAGGGCGTAGAGCCCGCCGACGCTCAGCGCATCGATGGCGATCTGCAGGAACTGGTTCATGCCGTGAGACCGAAATAGGCGGCTTCGAAATCGGGATGGTGCGCCAACTCGCCCGATGGTCCGGAAAGCCCGACGCGTCCGCCGTTCAGCACATAGGTGCGGTCGGCCGCCTGCAGCGCGCGCGGCGCGTTCTGCTCCACCACCAGCACCGAAACCCCGCGCTTGCGGATTTCGGCCAGCACCTCATAGACACGGTCGGTCATCAGCGGCGCGAGGCCGAGCGAGGGTTCGTCCACCATCAGCAGCCTGGGCCGCGACAGCAGGGCACGTGCGATGACCAGCATCTGCTGCTCGCCTCCCGAGAGCCGGCCCGCCGGCTGGCGCCGGCGTTCCGCCAGGATCGGAAAGATCTCGAACTGCGCCGCGATGTCCTTCTCGATTTCCGCGAAATCGGAGCGTGCGGCCGCCCCCAGCTTGAGGTTCTCCAGCACGGTCAGCCCGGCGAAGACGTGGCGCCCTTCCAGCACCAGCGCGATGCCGCGGCGCACCGTCTGCTCCAGCGGCTGCCCGATGGTGTCTTCGCCGGCGAAGGCGATGGAGCCGGAGGCGGGGCGCACCAGCCCGGCTATGGCTGCCAGCAGCGAGGATTTGCCGGCGCCGTTCGGCCCGACAATGGCGACGATCTCGCCACGATCGACATGGATGCTGACGCCGCCGAGGGCAGCGATGCGCCCGTAGCGGACGACAAGTCCGTCGACGGCAAGCAGGTGTTGGGATGCGTTCTCCATGCGCTGCTACGATCCCAGGTAAGCCGCGCGAACCTGCCGGTCGGCGAGGACGGCGTCGGGCAGGCCGGTGGCGATCGTCCTGCCGCTGGCCATGGCGTGCAGCCGCCCGCAGGTCTGCGTGATCAGCGTCATGTTGTGCTCGATCAGCAGGATGCCGCAGCCGAAGTCGTCGCGGATCCGCGAAATGACATCGCCGAGCGCGGCTGCCTCGGCGATGTTCAATCCGGCGGCCGGTTCGTCCATCAGCAGGAAGCTGGGTTCAAGAGCCAGAGCGCGCGCGATGCCGACCTTGCGTTCGTCGCCATAGGTCAGCGCGTCGCTGGCAAGGCCGGCTTTGTCGGCGATGCCCATATAGTCGAGGATCTGCCCGGCGCGCCGTCGAGCGGCGGTCCGGCCGAGATTGCGGCTGCTGAGCGCGGCCTCGACATTTTCGCTGACGGTGAGGCCACGGAACAGCCGGACCGCCTGGAAGGTCCTGACCACACCCCGGCGCGAGAACCAGGCCGCCGACCTGCCGTCGGTGCGGTCGGCGCCGATCGTCACCCCGCCCCGATGCGGGCGCTGGAAGCCGCTCAGCACATTCACCATCGTCGTCTTGCCTGCCCCGTTGGGGCCGATCAGGCCGACGATCTCGCCCTTGCCCAGCGAAAGCGAAACGCCCTCGATGGCGCGGACGCCGGAAAACCACACGGCTATGTCCGTCGCGTTGAGTTCCACGGCGTCCATCGGCCCGCCTCAGTCGAGCCTGGCGGACTTGGCGGCAAACTTCCCGACGGACGAGAATTTGCCGTTCTGGCTCTGCACGATCGTCATCGGGCGGGTGGCCTGGATGTGCAGCTCGCTCGAATAGGTCGTCGGTCCGATCACCAGCGCTTCGTCCTTGAAGCCGTCGAGCACGGCGGCGACCTTGTCGGCATCGAAGGAGCCGGCCTTGGTGGCCGCCTTGGCCCAGGCCTGCACCATGGAATAGCCGCGCAGCGAATAGGATGCATCCGACCGCTGGCCGTATTCGGCCTGATAGCGCTTGAAGAACTCGTTCACCGCCGGATCCGGGTCATCTCCGTACATCGAACCGTAGTTCACCACGTAGAAGTTCGACAGGTTGGGCACCGTGCCGGCCCAGTAGTCCCCATCCATCGACTCGCCCGTCAGCACCGGCAGGTCTATGCCTGCCGCGCGCAGCTGCCGGATCGCGCTCGGCCCGCCGGGCGCGTAGGAGCACAGCACGACGAGGTCCGGCTTGGCCGGCAAGGCGTTGATGCGGGAGACCTGCGCCGCGATGCTCGGGTCGCCGTTCAGGAACGTGTCGCTGCCGGCCATGGCGGCATCCCCGGCCAGTTCCTTCCAGCGCTGCGTGAAGCCGCCGCAGATCGACTTGGTGATGGAGATCGTGTTGTCGAGCAGCACATAGGCCGATTTCCAGCCCTTCTCCTGGAAGGCCCATTCAGCCAGCAGGGCGCCCTGCGCCTGGCCGGCGACCGAGATGGAATAGGCGTAAGGACCAACTGCCTTGACGCCGAATTTCGGATCGGATGCGCCTGACAGCGCGATCACGTTGTTCTGCTGGGCAACGATGGCGCCCGGCGCGCCGAAATCGAAGTCGCTCGGCAGGATGATCGCCTTGGCGCCCTTGCCGATCACATCCAGCGCGCCTTCGGCGCCGAGCGACGGGTCGGATTTGTTGTCGAACGTCTCGATCTCGATCTGGCTGCCGAGGATGCCTCCGGCCGCGTTGATCTCCTTCACGGCGAGCTTGGCGCCGTTGACCGTGCTGGCGTCAATCGGCTGGAACCAGCCGCTGAAGGACATCACCATGCCGAGCTTGACGGGTTCCGCGAGGGCGGGCGTGGACAGCATCGCGCCCGCTGCAAGCAGCGCCGCGAAGGTGTGCGGATGTGTGGACATGCAGGTTCCCCATTGTGGTGCATACCAGGCGCTGAACTCCGCAAAAGACGTCCGCCGTCGAATTTCAACGCCATGAGATCCTTGGAGAGAAGCCTGGTTGACCAATTCGTTAGTTTATGAACGAATTTATGCTAGCGCCTTTGTTTTGACCCGACAAGCTGGTGGACGAAAAATATTTCATGCTTAAATTGTTGCGCGGTCCGAACCCGGTCCGGTCGCTTGCGGAAGGCAGGGTTCGTGTTTACTGGGGGCCAGGACTATGAGGCGAGTTGACAGCATGGACGACAGCCAGCGAGAGCAGGGCTCGATCCTGCCGACCCACAGCAGCTTCGGACACAGCCTGCGGCAGTTGAACAGGCTCATCCAGCGCGACCTTGGGCTCAGGATCGCGCATATGGGCGTTTCGCTGGGGCAATGGTATGCGCTGCGCACGCTGTGGACCCGGGATGGCCTGACCCAGGTGGAGCTGGCGCATGAGTCCGGCATAGCGGGCCCGGCCATGGTCGTGGCGGTGCGCAGCCTGATCGCGGCCGGACTGGTGCGCCGGCGCCGCGATCCAAACGACGCCCGCAAATACATCGTCTCCCTGACCAAGAAAGGGCGCCAGCTCGAGACCGCGGCCCTGGCGGCGGCCATCGCCGCCAACCGCGACGCGCTGCAGGGCATCCCGGATGAAGACGTCGCCGTCTGCATGCGCGTGCTTCACCAGGCGCAGCACAATCTGCTGACGGTGGGTATTCCCGTCGACAGCGAAGACGACGTCGACAAGCTTCTCGGCACTTAGAAAGCAGTCAGGGGGTTGGCGTTCCAGCGCCTTCCCGGTTGCCGTAGCGCGAACGCATATAGTCCCGGAACTCCAGCAGTGGCGCGCGCTGCCAGGGTCCGCCCGACAGCTGCCTTTCGCGGATCGTCTGCGGCCAGTTCCGGTCCCGATAGGCGGCGAGGGCCTGGGCGACGATTTCCCTCTGGTCTTGCGGCAGGTGCGACAGGGCCCACATGCCGGCCTCTTCCTTGCCCGGCACGATGCGCTCCGCCGCTTCCGCCATCATGGCCCAGCGGCAGAGATTGAGGATCCCGTAATAGGGCGACCCCAGGATGTTCTCGTCCTCCAGGATCCAGTCGATGTCGCCGCGCACCGAGGCCAGGTAGTCGGCCCATGGCAGTTCGCCGATCGCGTCACGAGGCACCGGGCCATGGAGGCTGCGGCCGCGATGCCTGGCCACAGTCAAATGGGCGAGGAGGTCTTCGTCGGTCGGCGGCTTGCCCTCGGGCCATGGCTGCCATCCGCTGGTCGTCTCGCTGAAATGGACGAGGCTGGGCAACGGGTGCTGCGGCGACTTTGCATCGGCGGCGCGGATGACGCTCACCTCGAGGCCGCCGGCATAGGGCCTGCGCGAATGATGCCGCTCGAAAAGGCTGTACAGCCGGCGCGCCTGGTCGGCCGACAGGTCTTCCACCAGGATCAGCAGATCCACATCGCTCTTGGGGGCATGGAAACTCCCCATGGCAAGCGAGCCGTGCAGGATGACGGCATGAAGGCGGTCTCCCAGTTCGGTCCTGAGTTCGTCGACCACGCCGGCGATGTGGTTCCGCAAAATGTCGTCGGCGCTGTCCAGGCTCGTACCGCGCATGTCTTGAGCTGCCTCGGGTTTCTTGGACGGGTTCACGTCGCTTCAGATAGGAAGATGCGCCGGAGATTGTAGTCCACCAGGGCGATGGCATCGTCGGCGCTGCGCATGCCCATCAGCACGTCGTAGGTCATGCCGTTCGACAGGGCGAGCAAGGTCTCCGCCTCACGGGCAAGGTCGAGGCCCTCGTAAAGCTGTCCCGCGGCTTCGGCGCCGCCAAGCATGTCGGCGACCAGCTCTTCCAGGCCTGGCTTGGAGGGGTTGATGACGTGTCCGGCCAGCAGCGGATCGTTCACCGCCCGGATGCCATAGGCAAGCTGGATCAGCGTCGACTGCCGGCTCTCCTCATCGAGCGGCAGCAGTCCGAGCAGGAGCACCCGGATCGCATCCCTCAGCGAGGCGTCCTCGGGCAGCCGGCCCTCGATGCGCTTGCGGTCATGCTCGTTGCGCAGCGCAAGCGCTTCGACGAGCAGGCGCTCGCGTGTCTCGAAATAGTATTGAACCAGCCGCGTCGATACGCCGGCCTCTGCCGCCACCTGGCGCATCGAAACTTCCTCCAGGCCCCGGCTCGCGGCGATCCTCCAGAGCGCTTCGGCAATCTGGAGGCGACGCAAATTGTGATCGACACGTTTTGGCATGAGGTGATTGTCTGGTTTCTATTTTTATGATACGTTCGTATCACATTAAAAGGAGATCAAGGTTGAGCGAACGGAACGAAGCGGGTGCTTCTGCAAAGAAACACATTTCGCCATGGGCTGCAGCAGTCTGGATCGTCTTTGTCGGCCAGGGCCTCATCGCGACCGTGGTGGAGCTCATCTGGGGCAAGAAGATCGCCCTGCCGGGCATCCTCGCCGCCTACGGTTTTCCACTGCCGTGGTGGGGCGGGTTTGCCATAGCGGCGCTCGGAGGAGCGCTGCTTTTCTGGATGCACAAACGTGGCGTCCGGGTATCGGATTGAGCGGTTCTCCAGGCCTGCCCGAGACCCGGCGTAACCCGGCAGGCGGCTGCCTCTCGATGGCAGCCAGGCCCGGCTGGAATCCCGCATCGGCCCGGCGCTTGCTTTGCCGAGCCGCGTTTGGTTACCTTGTGCTTCACAAGCCCGCTTCTATAGCAGGTCCCGAGGTGCTGCGGTCCCCGGATCGTGGGCCGTTTCTGTTTGATGCTCATCGGGAGCCTTCGATATCCAGTTCATGAAACCGGCATTCTTCAGAAGCCTGACGACCGTGCTTGCCGCGCTGGTCGTGATGGCAGGCCTGCTCAGCACCGCGGCATTGGCTCAGGATGGGCAGGCCGGCGCAGCGGGCGGAACACCTATCAAGGTTGGCGTCTATGTCAGCCCGCCTTTCGTCGTGAAGGATGGCGTCGCCAAGGATGGCGCGCATTATTCCGGCATGGCGATCGGCCTGTGGGAGGCTACCGCCAGGCCTTTGGACCTAACCTACACCTACAGCGAATATCCGAGTTTCGAGGCGTTGACCGAGGCGGTCCGCAAGGGCGACGCCGATGTGGCCGTTTCGAACCTGACCATCACCAAGGATCGGGTGGAGCGCGTCACCTTCTCCCAGCCCTGGTACGATGCCGGCCTGCGCATCATGGTGGCCGAGCGCGACAGCGCCGGCTTCTGGCAGGTGATGGGCGGGCTGGAGCGTGCCGGCCATCTCAGGGCCATGGCCTGGCTTGCCACCATCATCGTCGTGGCCACGCTGGTGCTGGCGTGGTTCTACCGCCGGTTCGACGAGACCTTTCCGCGAAGCTGGCACGCGGGACTGGCTGAAAGCTTCTACGAGGTCATGTCGGTCGCGACCTCGGGCAAGGTCACGCGCCCCAACGCGTTGGGCTGGATCGGCCGCATCTCCGGCGGCCTGTGGATGGTCTGCGGTGTCGCCGTCATTGCCTATGTCACCTCGTCGGTCACCAGCGTGATGACGGCCCTGACGCTGACCCACCAGGTCAACTCGCTGGCCGACCTTCCCGGGCGCACCGTCGGCGTGGATGGCGGCAGCGTCGCGGAAACCTATTCCAGGGATCTCAGGCTATCGACCCAGGCCTATGGCACCCTGGACGACGCGGTGGCCGGGCTCCGCAACGGCGAGGTCTCGGCCATCATCGGCGATGCCCCGGTGCTGGAATATTATGCGCATACCCACGACAAGGCGCCGCTGTCGGTGGTGGGCCCGATCTTCCATCCCGACAAATACGGCTTCGCCTTCCGGCACGGCGACGATCTCAGCCATGCGATCACGCTGCAGATCCTGGCGCTGCAGGAAGCGGGCGAACTGGAAGCGTTGCGCCGAAAATACTTCGGCAACGAACGATAGGGATCGGGTCGGTTCTCTCCTGCCCCATTCGTCAGGAGTTGCGATCCATCCGGGCAGGAAGTGCGCTAGCATCACGGTCTGCATGCCATGAAAGGATCAGCCTTGACGACCTTATCGACGCCTCCAGCCGATGAATTCGCCGGACGTGAGCAGTTGCGGGCGAGTTCCGCCGAATTCCGCAGGGAGGTCATCAAGATCGCGGAGGGTGTCTTCGCCGCCGTCGGCTACTCGGCAAGCAACGTCACGCTGATCCAGGGCGACGGGGGGTCGATCATTGTCGACACCGCCGCGAATCCGGTCGACGCGAAAGCCATCGTGGAAGCCTTCGGGGATCGCCTGCAGCGTCCCGTCCGGGCGATCGTCTACACGCACAACCATCCGGATCATTCCGGTGGCGCAACGATCTTTGCCGGAGCCGACGGACCGGACATCTACAGCCATCGCACGCTGGTCGAGTCCGGCCCTGAATTCGGCAGGGGACCACGCGACGGCGGTGATGCCTTTGGCACGAAGCTTCCCGACGCGCTGTTCATCAACGCCGGCACGCAGCTCGAATACGGCCGCGTAACCCCGCATACGCGGGAAGGCTTCCTTGCGCCGACCCGTACCTTCAGCGGCGAGAGTGAGACGATCGATGTGGCCGGCGTGCGCATGGAACTCATCCACACGCCGGGAGAGTCGCCTGAGAACACCGCCGTCTGGCTCGCCGACCGGGGCGTGCTGATCCCCGGTGACGATGTCCTGAAATCCTACCCGAATCTCTCGCCGATCCGCGGTCTCAAGCTGCGGCCGCCGGAGCGCTGGATCGCCAGTCTCGACAGAATGCTCGCCTTGAATGCCGATGCCATGGTGCAAGGTCATATGCGCCCGGTCCTCGGCCGGGATGAAGTCCGCAAGGCGCTGACCGATTATCGCGACGGCATCAGGACCGTGCTCGACCAGACGCTGGCCGGCATCAGGCAGGGCAGGACGCCGGACGAACTTGTCCAGGAGGTCAGGCTTTCGCCGGAGCTCGCGAAGAGCCCGTACCTGCAGGAATATTACGGCAGCGTCGCCTGGGCCGTGCGTGGCATCTATGCCGACTATGTCGGCTGGTTCGATGGCAACGCCACCAATCTCGATCCTCTGTCGCCGGCGCAGCGCGCAGCCCGGATGATCGATATGGCAGGTGGACCGGACAAGATGCTGGCCCGGGCCGGGCAGGCCGTCGAAACAGGCGACTTCCAGTGGGCGGCCGAACTGGCCGATTGTCTGCTGGCAGTGGATCCTGCCGACGCGGCCGCCAGACGGGTCAAGGCGCGCGCGCTCACCGAACTCGGCGAGCGCCAGGTCAATGCCACCGCCCGGAACTACTACCTGACCACCGCGCAGTTCCTGTCGAAGGACGAGACCTAGAGCGTTTCCGTTTTTCACGGAAACGCGGAAACGCTCTAAGTTTTTTGTTTTGCCGCATTTTTGTAACGCCAAGTGATCCCACTTGGCTACAAAATGCTCTAGCCCGTTTTCGGCCGGTCTTTCACTGCCGGTCCCTCCAACTCGTATCGGCGGGAAGGGGCAGAACGCGCGACCGTTCCTCCCCGCCTGTTACCCCGCGAAATAGCTGGGCTGGTCGAGCTCGGCGAGCAGGTCCGGGCCTTTCGGCTTCCAGCCGAGCAGCCTGCGTGTCTGCTCCGCCGACGCGGACATGTTCGTTCCCGCGAAATGGGCGAACCAGCCGAAATGCTCTGCCGGGCGCGGCTCGACCGGCAGGCCGAGCCGGCGGCCGATCACCCTGGCGATCTCCTTGAACGGAACGCTCTCATCCGCGACCGCGTGATAGGCCGGTTCGGTAACGCCCTGTTCCAGCGCCAGCCGGTAGACGCGTGCCGCGTCTGACCGGTGCACGCCCGCCCAGGCATTCGACCCGTCGCCGATATAGGCGGAGACGCCTTTTTCGCGCGCCATGCGGATGAGCAGCGGCACGAAGCCGTGGTCGCCCAGCCCATGTACGGATGGCGCCAGCCGCACCGTTGTGGCGCGCACGCCGCGCTCGGCCAAGGCGCGTGCGGCGACTTCCGATTTCCTGGGCGAGGCGGGATTGGGGATATCGGCCTCCGTCGCTCCGCGCGGCAGTCCGAGCAGGCCCGACGTCACCAGAAGCGGTCGCTGCGAGCCTGCCAACGCACTGCCGAGCGTCTCGATACAGAGCTGGTCGAGTGCCGCGCTTTCGAGGAACTTCGAGAAATCGTGGTTGAACGCGGTGTGGATCACCGCATCGGCTGAAGCGGCCGCGGTGCGCAAGGCCTCCTCGTCCTCCAGCGTCGCGCGCACGACATGCGCGCCCTTCCAGGCCAGCGCTGCCGCCTTCTCCGCGTCGCGGGCAAGACCGGTGACGGTGTGGCCCGCCTCGATCAGATCGTCGACGACGGCCGAGCCCACCCAGCCGGTGGCGCCTGTTACGAATACATGCATGGCAATAGGTCTCCTTGTGGGACGCGCACCCGGAGCGGGTGCCGCCACTTGTGTTGTTGGATTGTTCGGCGCAGTTGACCCCCACCCCTGACCCTCCCCTCAAGGGGGAGGGGGACGGGGAGGCCGTGTGTCACGAGAATACGCCGAGGATTTCTTGCCAGGCGAAATGCGGGCAGGTTCCCCTCCCCCTTGAGGGGAGGGGTAGGGGTGGGGGTAATCGATGGGCGCGACGTCGCAGGATCTCCGTCATCCTCGACCTCCTGGTGAGCGAAGCGAACCGGTCGGGAATTCATTCCGGAACGCTGGTGAAGCAAACGCCGGCTCGTGAATCCGATCAGCCCCTGCCCACCCACACCGACAGCTCGACATCCTCGTCGAAGGGCAGGGACAGGTAGCCCTGCGCCGGGTCGCGCACGCGCTCGAGATATTCGGGGCACATGTCGGCATTGTCGGCCACCACGATGGCTCCCGGTTTCAGCCGTGGTTCCAGCAGGCTCAGGATTTCCGGATAGATCGCCTTGGCGCCGTCGAGCAGGACGAGGTCGATCGACTCCGGAAGATCGCTGCTCAGCGTCTTCAACGCATCGCCTTCCCGGATCTCGACGAGGTCGAGCAAGCCGCCCGCCTCGATGTTCCGCCTTGCCCGCGCGATCTTGGAGGGCTCGAATTCGCTCGTCACCAGCCGCCCGCCGCCATTGTCGCGCAGCGCTGCCGCGAGATGCAGCGTCGATATGCCGAAGGAGGTGCCGAACTCGACGACCGAGCGGGCGCCGCTGCCCCGCGCCAGCATGTAGAGCAGCGTTCCGGTCTTTTCCGAGACAGGAAGCCAGAGGTCCTTCAGGCGTCCATAGAGGTCGAGATATTCGGTCTTGCTGTAAAGCAGCCGGGCCTGTTCAGCGTCGCTCATTTTTGCCGCGGTCGAGCCGGACGTCGCCGCCTCTTCGAACAGGCGTTCCAGCAGCGGCGCCAGCGGCGTTTTGGTCAGTGTGTTCACATCTGTCTCCGATCGATGTTTTCGCGTGGCTTTTAAGTACGCCGCGCCAGTCGGGCCCGCTAATCGCATTGGCAAGGCATGCCGTTGCTTCTGAGCAACGCACTGTTTTTCTTGATGAAAGCGGAGCGCGGCAGGGCGCGGATCGGGCTTTGAAACGGATGCGTGCCAGGAATGTTCAGATTTGGCGTGGGCCCCGGACGCCTTGCACGTCGCCGGGGATGCGCCTAGCTGTTACCTCTCCTATAGCCAGGACCGGCATGCCTTCACGACGCCCCACGATCTCGCAGACCAAGAAGCCGCAGCAGGCGCGCTCGACCGAACTGGTGTCCGCGATCCTTGAGGCCGCTGTCCAGGTGCTGGCGCGCGAAGGCATCAAACGCTTCACCATGGCGCGCGTGGCCGAAAGGACCGGCGCCAGCATCGGCTCGCTCTACCAGTATTTTCCGAACAAGGCCGCGATCCTGTTTCGCCTGCAGAGCGACGAATGGCGCCAGACGACGGACATGCTGCGCACCGTCCTCCAGGATCAAGGCCGCTCGCCGTCCGAGCGCCTTCGGGCGCTGGTGCGGGCGTTTATCCGGTCCGAATGCGAGGAAGCCGAAGTGCGGGTCGCGCTGGCCAGCGTTGCCCCGCTCTATCGCGACGCGCCCGAGGGGCAGGAAGCGCGGGCGGCGGGAGATCGGATCATCGAGGCGTTCATGATGGAAGCGCTGCCCGGTGTTTCGGACGCAACGCGCGAGGCAGCCACCGATCTGATCATGACGACCATGGCAACCGTGGGCAAGGAGTTCTCGGAAAGCCCGCGCACGGATGCGGAGATCGACGCCTATGCCGATGCGATGGCCGACATGTTCTGCGCTTATATCGAGGGGCTGCAGCACAAACGCGGTCGATGGGCGAATAGGCGCGAACGCCCTAGGCTGCGCGGGCGGGTCTGGTGATGGCGTCGATGCTCCAGGAGCCGGGTCCGGCCACCGCCAGGTACAGGAAGGCGATGCAGTAGAGGATCGCGAGCTTGCCGTCGTCGAGGAACGGAAAGAAGCCTTGCTGCGTCAGCATCGTGAAATAGGCAATCGCCGCCTCACCGGCCAGCAAAAGCGCGACCGATCGCGAAGCCAGGCCGAAAAGCAGCATCGATCCGAACATGATCTCCAGGATGCCGCTCAGCCACAGCGGCGTGAAGGGTTGCGGAATGCAGCCAATGCTGGTGCAGCCAAGCAGCTTGACGACCGCGTGCTGGGAAAACGTCAGGGCGATCGCCACTCGCATGAGGCTGAGCAATTGCGGTCGCATGGATACGCCGGAAAACATTGCTGTCCTTGCCTGAAGATGGTGTTTCCATGCTTAGAGCGTTTCCGTTTTTCCCGGAAACGCAGAAACGCTCTAACTTTTTGTTTGCGCAATTCCGGACGCAAAACCGCTGCGCACTTTTGCTGGAACTACTCTAGGCGAGCGCGCGGTCACGCAACAATGAACTTGTCGAGAGATCGGCGTTAGCGAGGGGCCGCATGCCGGCCCGCCGCCGTTTGTCTTCACATGAAATACGGCTTGTCCGCATCCGTGCCCGGCTTGCTGACGCCGAGATTGCCGTTGCGATGCAATTGCGGGGAACGCACGATCGCGGTGATCAGGCCGGCCACGCTCTTGCGCGATACGACCGTGCCCTGGAACGGTTCGTTGCGTTCGGTCAGGTGATAATCCACCTCGTCCTCATCCATCAGCCAGGCCGGTCGGATGATCGTGTAGTCCAGTCCGGAGGCCTCGATCGCGTCGGCGGCGCGACGAAACGGCTTCAGGTCTTCGCCGATCATGGCGTTGTTCCAGTTGCCGAACTTGCCAGGCACTTCGTCATAGATGCCGAGCGACAGCACGAAGACCAGCCGTCTGACGCCGGTTTCCTTCATGGCGGCAATCACCGCCCTGGCCTGGTCGTCCAGGTCTTCGCCGGTCAGGTTGGCGTAGACGATGTCCTTGCCGGCGACGGCTGATTTCAGTTTCGCGCCGTCGAGCACGTCGCCTTGCACCAACTCTGCGTTGGCTGGTGCCGTCAGTTTTTTCGGATTGCGGGCAAACAAAGTGAGGCGGAGGTTCGGGTCGCCGCCCAGCATGGCGATGACATGGCGGGCGATCTGCCCGCTCGCGCCGAGTATCAATATGTCGGGCATGGTCGATCTCGCTTTTCGAGAGGGGAACGGGCCTACGGACGCAGGCCCGTTCCAGCTTGCAATCACTCGGCGGCAATGGCCTGGCGTTCGGCACCGAGCGCCAGATGCTTCTTGAGGAACGGAACCAGCTTCTCGAGCGCAAGCGCGACAGGCTCCGGCTTGTCGTAGAGATCGTAGTGCGACCACTCTTCCAGCGAGACGAGCTGGCGGTCCTTCGAGGCCGTGGCGCGGCCATAGATTTCTATGCCGTCGCGGAACGCGCCGAAGGCGCCGACCTTCTGTCCGATCACCACCATCACCGGCTGGGTCAGCAATGTCTCGGCGAAGGCGAAGGCGTCCCAGGCCAGCGTTTTCTGGGCATGGGAGAACAGCATCCGCGTCGCGCCGCCTTCCTGCTGGCCGCGCGGCGTCTTGTAGTAGTCCGTCGCCTCGAAAACGTCGCGTTCGGTCAGGCCGTTCGCCTTGGCCACATCCGGAGTTGCGGGCAGCAGCTCGTTGACCTGCAATTCGCCGCCACGCGCCTCCCTGGTGCGCTGGGCAGCCATGGCGTCGAGCGCGCCGAGCGGATCGTAATTGCTGAAGCCTTCGCGGAACAGCCGGCCGACGTTGACGCCGGTGATGCTGACCACGGCCTTGATGCGCTTTTCGGTCAACGTCGCGTTGAGGGCATAACCGCCGCCGCCGCAAACGCCGAGCACGCCGATGAGGCTTTCGTCCACGTAGGGCAGCGTCACTGCATAGTCGATGACGCGGCTGACGTCCTCGACGCGCTGGGTGGGATCTTCGATCCAGCGGGGGCTGCCGCCGGACTCTCCCTGGAAGCTGGCATCATATGCGATCACCACGAAGCCCTGCTCGGCGAGCGCCTTGCCGTAGACACTGCCGGAGGTCTGCTCCTTGCAGCTGCCGAAGGGATGGATGCTGACGATCGCCGGGTACTTTTTCGATTCATCGAAATGCCGCGGCAACAGGATGTTAGCCGCGATGTGCCAGGCCATGTCCTTGTTCTGGATACGGACTGATTCCATAGCTCTTCTCCTCGTTGGAAAAGGGAGCGCCGGCAACGCAAGGCTCCCGGCGCCCATGGGGATCGTTGCGGCGGCTATTCCGCCGCCTGCCTTGCAGCGGCGACCTCTGCCGAGAGCCTCGCCCTGAAAAACGGGGCGAGAACGGAGACGGCCTCGCCGACATATTTTTCGCCGTCATAGAGTTCCATGTGATTGGCGCCCTCGACGATGTGGAAATTCTTGTCGGTGCTGGCGGCGCGATCGTAGAGGTCGTCGCTCATCCATTTGCTGCCGGCGACGCTGCCCGCCACGATCTGGATCGGCTGGGTCAGGTAGACATCAGCCACGTGGTAGGCGTCGTAGGTGATGATCTGGTTCAGGCTGCGCAAAGTGGCGAAACCCGGCGCGGTCGCGCATTCGGCGCGCGGCGTGTGATAATATTCCCAGGCTTGGCGCAGTTCCTCGTTGGGAGCGTCTTCTTCCTTCAGCGGTGCCAGCGGCATCGTCGCCACCGGAGCACCGCTCGCATCCGTTGTGCGGGCGTTCGATCCGGCCTCGACATAGGGCAGGGCATCGATCGACTTGACGTTGTTTTCCCAACCGTTGCGGAACATCGAGCCGATGTTGACGGCGCTGACGGTGCCGATCGCCTTGATGCGGCGGTCCTGGATGGCGGCGTTGGCGGTGTAGCCAGCGCCGGCGCAGATGCCCATGGCGCCGATGCGGCCCTGGTCGACATAAGGCAGCGTGGTCAGGTAGTCGATCACGGCGCTGACGTCTTCGGTGCGGATATACGGGTTTTCCAGTTGCCGCGGCTCGCCGCCGCTTTCGCCCTGGTAGGAGGCGTCATAGGCGATGGTGACGAAACCCTGCTCGGCGAGCATCCTGGCATAGGTGCCGGCGGTCTGCTCCTTCACGCCGCCGCCGGGATGCGACACGACGATCGCCGGATAGCGCTTCGTCTCGTCGAAGCCTTCCGGGAAATTGATCACCGCGGACATCGTGATCGTCTTGTTGTTGGAATTGGCGAAGCTGATCTTGCCCATCTTGCTCTTCCTCTTGATCGGGGAGCCGTTTGGCTCGCTTTGCCAGGGGAACGGGGTGGAACCTCTTGGCGATGGCTACAATCTAGGGCACAACAACTTCATGGATTAGACGCTCAATTTGTCTTGCGCCTATCATCGAGGTGATAAATGAGACGGGATGAGATCGCCGACCTGGCAGCCTTCGTCGTGGTTGCCGAAGAGCGCAGCTTCACCAAGGCCGCTGTCCGGCTCGGCATGGCGCAATCCGCGCTCAGCCAGATCGTGCGGCGAATCGAGGAGCGGATCGGGCTGCGCCTGCTGTCGCGCACGACGAGAAGCGTGGCGCCGACCGATGCCGGCGAACGGCTCATCGCCACGCTCGGTCCCATGCTGCATGACCTGGATACGGCGATTGCCTCGCTGGGTGACCTGCGCGACAGGCCGACGGGAACGATCCGCATCACCACCGTGGAGCATGCGGCCAGGACCATCATCGTTCCGGCGATGAGGCGGATGCTGCCCGGCAATCCCGAAATCAAGGTCGAGATCACAGTCGACTATGGGCTCGCCGATGTCGTGGCCGATCGTTTCGATGCGGGCGTGCGGTTGGGCGGCGAGATGGCCAAAGACATGATCGCGATGCGTATCGGGCCGGATATCCCGATGGCGATCGTCGGTTCGCCGGACTATCTCGCAAGGCAGCCGCCCCCGGCCTCTCCGGCCCAGCTGATCGACCACCGCGCCATCAACCTGCGGCTGCCGACCTCCGGCACGCTCAACGCCTGGCGCATGGTGCGTGGCGGCCGCGAAACGCGGGTGCGCGTCGACGGGCCGCTGGTCTTCAACACCATCGACCTGATCCTCGATGCGGCGCTGGACGGCCATGGCCTGGCCTATCTGCCGCTCGACCAGGTGCAGCATCATCTCGACCATGGCCGGCTGGTGCGGGTGCTGAGCCGTTTCACGCCCGACCTGCCGGGCTATCATCTTTATTATCCGCACCGGCGCCACGCCTCGTCGGCCTTCACGCTGCTGCTGGAGACATTGCGCTTCAAGGCATGAAAGCTGCCTGGAGCCGGATGGTGTGCGCCGCCTGACTTCTCGCCCTGTCCCAATTGGGACATTGACCGGACGCCCCATCTCACGGCCTCATCCAGCCCGGATTTTCGAAGAACGGGTTGTCGATGTCGCGCACGCTTTCCACCACGCCGAAACAGGACGGGTTCTGGGCGCCGGGCGAGTTCGAGCCCAAGGCCGGTTGCTGGCTGACCTGGCCGGAGCGGCCCGACACCTGGCGCCTCGGTGCGAAGCCGGCGCAGAAGGAATTCGTCAGGGTGGCAACAGCCATCGCAGAGAGCGAGCCGGTCACCATCGCCGTGTCGCGCCGGCAATGGCTCAATGCCCGCGCCATGCTGCCGGACCATATCCGTCTCGTCGAGATGGCCACCAACGACAGCTGGCTGCGCGACAGCGGGCCCAATTTCGTCATCGACGACAAGGGCGCGGTGCGCGGCGTCGACTGGACCTTCAATGCCTATGGCGGCTTCGACGGTGGCCTCTATGCGCCCTGGGACCTGGACGATCTTGTCGCCCGCAAGGTGCTGGAGACGGAACGCATGGATCGCTACCGCTCGCCTTTGATCGCGGAAGGCGGCGGCCTGCAGTGCGACGGGCAAGGCACGCTGGTGACCACCGAACAATGCCTGCTGAACCGCAACCGCAACGGTCATCTGGGCCGGGAAGCGGTGGAGCGGCAGCTCTGCGATTATCTCGGCCTCGATCATGTTATCTGGCTGCCGCGCGGCTTCGCCTTCGACGAGACCGACGGCCATATCGATGATCTCTGCTGCTTCGTGAAACCCGGCGTGGTGGCGCTGAGCTGGACCGAGGAGCGGGACGATCCGCAATATGAGATCGTGCGCGAGGCCGAGGACATATTGCGCTCGGCCACCGATGCGCGCGGCCGCCGGCTGGAAGTGCATCGCATCCGCCATCCGCTCCCCATCGAGATGACGGCCGAGGAAGCCGCAGGCGTGGATCGTGTCGACGCCACCTGGGCGCGGCCGGAAGGCAACCGGGTCGCGGCCACCTACATCAACTATTATCCCGGCAACAGCGTCGTGGTGGTGCCGCAGTTTGCCGACGAGACGCTCGACATCGAAGCCAAGGCGAAGCTCGCCGAACTATTTCCGGGTCATCGTATTGTCGGCATCGAAAACTCGCGCGAAATTCTGCTGGGTGGCGGCAACGTCGCCTGCATCACGCTGCCCGTCTATGCCGGGCAGAAACCGGCCTGAAGAGGGCGAATGCCCCGCAGGCCACCACAATGGGAGATATTATGCGCACATCCATGATCTCGGCATTTTTACTGGCAAGCTGTGTTTTCGCCGGTGCCGCGAAGGCCGAAGAAGAAAAAGTCGTCAATGTCTACAACTGGTCCGACTACATCGCTCCCGACACGGCGGCGAAGTTCGAGAAGGAGACCGGCATCAAGGTCGTCTACGACGTCTATGACGGCAACGAAGTGCTGGAGACCAAGCTGCTGACCGGCGGATCAGGCTATGATGTGGTCTATCCTTCCGCCTTTCCGTTCCTGAAGAACCAGGTGAAGGCCGGCGCGTTCTCGGCGATGGACAAGGCCAGGCTCGCCAATTTCGCGAAACTCGATGCACAGGCGCTGAAGCTCATCGCCAACGCCGATCCGGACAATGTCCATGCCGTGCCTTACATGGCCGTGACCGACGGCGTCGGCTACAATGTCGAGGCGGTCAAGAAGCGCATGCCCGACGCGCCGGTCGGTTCGCTCGACATGATCTTCAATCCCGACGTGGTGAAGAAGTTCGCCGATTGCGGCGTCACCATTCTCGACGCGCCGGCCGAGATCATCCCCATGGCGATGAACTATCTAAAGCTCGATCCGAACTCGACCAATCCGGACGACCTCGCGAAGGTCGAGGAGCTTCTGGGCAAGGTGCGGCCGCACATCCGCTATTTCCATTCCTCGAAATACATCAACGATCTCGCCAATGGCGACATTTGCGTGACGCTGGGCTGGTCGGGCGACATCCTGCAGGCGAAGTCGCGCGCCGCGGCCGCTGCCAAGAAGATCGAGATCGCCTATGCGATCCCGAAGGAGGGAACGCTGATCAATTTCGACACCATGGCGGTGCCGAAGGATGCCCCGCATCCGCAGAACGGCCACGCCTGGATCGACTTCAACATGCGCCCCGACATCGCAGCCGCGAATTCCAGCTACATCTCCTTCGCCAACCCGATCCCGGAATCGCTGCCCTTGATCGATCCGGCCGTGGCCAAGGATCCGGGCGTGTTTCCGCCCGACGACGTGAAGGCCAAGCTGTTCGTGGTCAACGCAGCCGATGCCAAGCAACTGCGCCTGCAGAACCGGATGTGGACGCGTGTCGTCACGGGGCAATAAGCGGGAGGTCGCGTGCCTCCGTCGGGGAGCCACTCCCTTCAATGTTCCGGAATGGATCCCCGACACTCGCCGCTCCCTTCGGTCGCTCCGAGGTCGAGGATGACGGCGGTGGGGGCGTACCGGCTAATCTCCAACGCTGACGATCATGCCAGCGTCGGAGATCGGGCGGAACATAGAAGCTCCGTCATCCTCGACCGCGTGAGGGAGCGGAGCGACCGGAGCGTGTCGGGGATCCATTCCGGAACGCGGACGAAGGCACGGCGATCCAGACCTGCTTCACGTCGCGTCGAGTGG
Source organism: Mesorhizobium sp. NPDC059054 (assembly GCF_042739215.1). NCBI lineage: Bacteria > Pseudomonadati > Pseudomonadota > Alphaproteobacteria > Hyphomicrobiales > Phyllobacteriaceae > Mesorhizobium > Mesorhizobium sp. NPDC059054. The sequence goes on along the minus strand of NZ_JBHYHV010000011.1, from coordinate 45,692 downwards.
ATGCAGTCGCCCGGGGAGACGTGGGGGCTACGGCAAGGGCACCATATCGGCGACCCTCACCGCCGCCATCAGTTCCACCTGCGAATGAATGCCGAGCTTGGCGTAGACCTGCTTGATGTGGTTGCGCACCGTTCCGGGCGATATGGCAAGGCTGCGCGCTATGGATTTGGCAGAGCCGCCATCGATGAGCAGGTCCGCGATCTGGCGCTCGCGTGCGCTGAGCCGCGACAGCCGCAAGGAGCCGTTCGGCGCATGACCGGCTTCTTCCCCGCAACGGACTGCCGGGCGCATCTGCTCCTCGGTGCGCCACTGCAGCCACAGCTGTTGCAGCACCAGCCGCGTCGCGCCGCTGATCGCCTCAGCCAGCGCGAGGTCCTGCCGGCCGAAGGCCGGCGCGCCGCGAAACCGCAGGAAGGTGACGTAGCCCGCCGCCCTGTTGTCGAGGTTGAAGACGCCGGTGATCTCGTCGAAGCTCCGCGACGGCTCATAGAAGTCGCGGTAATAGGCGGTCCGCCGGAAGTCGCCTCTATCGAGCGCGGCGAGCGGCAAAAGGAAATCCTGCCGCGTGCTGGCGAACATCCGGAAGAACGGGTCCAGCCTGTAGAGATGCGCGTCGTAGTTCCGGTTCCATGGATCCGGCCCACGGTCGTCGATCGTCACGGAACTGTGGTTGCGCAGATAAAGCCCGACATAGGCTCGGTCGGAAGCCAGCAGCCCGCTGGCGGCGGCGGTGAAGGTGGCCGCGATCTCTTCGGTCGAGTCGGCCCGCGCGGCGGCGGCCACGCCCTGGCTCCAGCGTCCGAACTGCTCGAGGGAAAAAGCCGGCTGCATGCCCTGAACGATAGACGGTGCCGGCAGGAATTCAAGCTGGTGCCAACCATCAAACAAGCAGCTTATAAGTCAGCCGTGACAAGGGAGTTCGCTTCATCATGCGTAAGGTAACCGTCGCCGCCACCCAGATGGCCTGCGTCTGGGACGAGAAGGACAATGTCGCGCGCGCCGAACGGCTGGTGCGCGAAGCGAAGGGAAAGGGCGCCGATCTCGTCCTGATCCAGGAATTGTTCGCCGCGCCCTATTTCTGCCAGGACCAGTTCCACGGCTTCTTCGATCTTGCCCGTCCGTTTCAGGACAACCCGCTGATCGCGCATTTCTCCGCGCTGGCGCGCGAACTCGGCGTCGTGCTGCCGCTCAGCTATTTCGAGCGTGCCGGCCAGAGCTATTTCAACAGCCTTGCCGTCATCGACGCCGATGGCGCCGTGCTCGGCAACTACCGCAAGAGCCACATCCCTGACGGTCCGGGCTATATGGAGAAGTTCTATTTTTCGCCGGGCGATACCGGCTTCAGGGTCTGGAAGACCAAGGCCGGCACCATCGGCGTCGGCATCTGCTGGGATCAGTGGTTTCCGGAAGCGTCGCGCTCCATGGCGCTGCAGGGCGCCGAGATCCTGCTCTATCCCACCGCCATCGGCTCCGAGCCGCACGATGCGGGTCTCGATTCCAGCGCGCACTGGCAGCGCGTGATGCAGGGGCACGCCGGCGCCAACATCATGCCGCTGCTGGCCTCCAACCGCATCGGCACCGAACAGGGCCGCGCCGGCACCAGCATCACCTTCTACGGATCGTCCTTCATCGCCGACCCAACGGGGGCCAAGGTCGCCGAGGCGGACCGCGAGACCGAAACCGTTCTGACGGCTTCCTTCGACCTCGATGCCATCGCCCATCAACGCCGCTCCTGGGGCGTGTTCCGCGACCGGCGGCCCGAGCTTTACGGGCGGCTGGCGACGCTGGATGGCGGGCCATCGCAGGCGGGTTGACGGCCGCTTCGCCCTGCCGGCCGGGACATTGGCGGGAACCGAGCGTTCAGGGATACGTTCTCGCCCTCATGGAAGAGTTCCTCGAACGCTTCGGGCAGCCGACATGGCTCCCTTTTTCGGTGATTTCGGCCCGTCTCCTGCTGGCGGCCGCGCTCGGCTCCGTCGTCGGCATGGAGCGCGAATGGCGCGATCGCCCGGCGGGCTTGCGAACCCATATCCTGATCTGCCTGGCGACTGCCGCCATCGCCATCCTGACCATCGAGATCACTCATGTCGATGTCTTCGCCGGGCAGGAGATCAGGATCGATCCGATCCGCCTGGTCGAGGCGACGACCGCCGGCGTGGCGTTCCTGGCCGCCGGCCTGATCTTTTTCGTCAGGGGTGAAGTGCAAGGGCTGACCACCGGCGCCGGCATGTGGCTGGCGGGCGCCATCGGCCTGGCGGTAGGGCTGGGCTTCTGGCAGATCGGCCTGCTGGCCACCGTGCTCGCCCTGATCGTGCTGGGCCTGCTGCAACTGGTGCGGATCGACAGGAAGGATGGAGATCCGTAGCCGGTTGGTGGCCGGATCGGCGCTGGCGCCGGTGGGGCTGGGCGCCACTATCTCCCCCCTTGCGGGGGAGAAAGCGATTTCAGCATCTTAGCGAGCACGCCCGCAGGGCGGCGCAGCTAAGTGCTAGAAATCGCAAGAGAGGGGGTGAGAGCCTGGTTCGCCGCAGGCGAATTGAAAGGTCCGGTGGACCTTTCAAAAGGCTCGAACGCCCGAGGCCATAGCCGAGGGCCGGCACAACGCTGGCGATCTGCTCTTCTCATCTGTTTCGGAGAAGAGAAGGCTCTCACTTATGAAGCCCCTCAGCTGAATATCCCCTCTCTTGGATTTTCTACGACTTAGACTGCGCCGCCCTAAAGGGCGTGCTCGCTAAGATCGTGAAAATCCTTTCTCCCCCGCAAGGGGGGAGATAGTGGCGCCCAGCCCCGCAAGGGGGGAGATAAGAGCAGCGCCACCGCCGCCCCGCTTCACGCCGGCTCGAAATGCCGGGGGAAGGCGTGGTGCAGCAGTGTTGCGATCGTCCTGGCTGGAACCTCGGAGTGGAGGTCGGGCGGATTGAGGTGTCCCCAGTACCATGCCCCTTGAACCAGGTAGTTGAGGCTCTCGGACAGCGTCTTCGGGTCGACGCCGCTGTAGTTGCCGAGGCGCACGATCTCGGCCAGCAGGTCGCTGGCTTCGGCATTGTAGGCGAGGTCACCGGGCAGGCCGATCTCCGTGTAGATCTGCATGCTTTTGCGGTCGCTGCCGAAGATGACGAAGACCGAAACCCATTTCGGGTGCTGGCGTGCGAACCGGCGCCCGCATTCGACCGCCCCCGTCACGCGCTCGACCGGCGACAGGCCGGGCGCGCGCACCAGCCTCGTCCACAACGCGTCATACTGATCGCTGAGATATTGCAGCACCGCCCGGAGCAGGTTCTCCTTGTTGCCGAAGTGGAAGACGACCAGCGCGTTGGAAGCGCCCGCCTGCTTGGCGATGCCTTGCATGGTGAGGCTGGACAGGCCCTCGTCGGCGATCAGGTCGATGGCGGCATCGATGATGCGCTGGATGCTCGCCTCGCCGCGTTCGCGCCGGCGGTCGCGGGTGGCCGGGCGTTTGCCCGTGGCCGAGCCGGTCTCCTGTTTTTCAGCTGTTGCTGCCTTGCGCTGCGCCATCTTGCTTCAGTCCCTTATCCGGCCCGGGCGATCATGCCCCAGGCCGGTTCATCCTTCCGCCATCACAGCGACGGGCGCATCCCGTCGCCGTACCACTGGCCCCGTGCCGTTTCATAGGCCATTGCCGCGCGGAATACATCGGCGTCGCTATAGGTGCGGCCGACGATCTGGATGCCTGTCGGCACGCCGTTTGTCGCTCGGCCAGAGGGCATGGAAATTACGGGGCAGCGGCTCAGCATGTTGAACGGCGTCGTCATCACCCAGCCGAGCGACGGGTTCACCGTCTTGCCGTTGATCTCCACCGTACCCGTGGTTTGGTCGAACTCGGCCGGTACCGCCGGCAGCGCATTGGTCGGGCACAGCAGCACGTCGTATTTTTCCATGAGCGGTCCGAGGCTCTGGTACATCCGGGCCGCGACCTCCAGCGTGCCGACGAAGTCGGTGGCCTTCGATTTCTGCCCGTCCATGGCGAACTGCCTGGCATAGCTCGTCATGTCGTCGCCATGCTCCTTAAGCAGGCCCGCCAGCGAGGCGCCGAAGATGTGTTCGAGATAGGCCATGCCGGATTTCAGCACCTCGTCGCCCCAGCCGAGATCGACCTCTTCCACCGTCGCCCCCAGCGAACGGAACACCTCGCAGGCTTCCAGCGTGTTCCTGCGCACGTCCGGATGGATTTCGAAGGAGCCGAGGTCCATGGAGAAGGCGATCTTCCAGCCCTTGATCGGCTTGTAATCGAGCGGCAGCCGAAGCTTCGGGCGCAAGGTGGCGATGTCGAGCGGGCTGGGGCCGGCCATCACGTTCTGCAGCAGGATCGCGTCGGTGACGGTGCGCGCCAGCGGCCCGGTGTGACAGTAGAAGTCGAGGTTGAAAGGCGGCTCATCGGGATTGCGGCCATAGGGCGGCTTGAAGCCGACGAGGCCGCATGCCGAGGCCGGGATGCGGATCGAGCCCGCGATATCCGACCCCGTCGCGATGGCCGAGGTACCTGCGGCAAGCGTCGCGGCCGAACCGCCTGAGGAGCCGCCCGGCGTGAAATCCGGGTTCCACGGATTGCGCGTGACGCCCCATCGCCGCGACCAGGTGTAGCCGGCGCAGCTGAATTCGGGCGTCGCCGTGCGCGCATGCACGATGCCGCCCGCCTTCAGGATACGCTCGTTGATCGTGGAGGTGTGATCGCTGACGGCGCCCTCGGTCAGCAGCGACCCGTGCGAGGTCGGCTTGCCCTTGATGTAGCTCTCGTCCTTGATGCCGATCGGCAGGCCTTCCAGCGCGCCGGTCCTGGCGCCCTTGGCGTATCGGGCCTCGGCCTTGCGGGCCAGTTCCATCGCCTCGTCGAAATAGGTGAAGGTGTGGCAATTGATCGTGGATTTGGTGGCCTCGGCTCGCCGGATGGTGGCTTGCATCAATTCCACCGGGGAAAGCTTCTTTGTCTTGAAGAGCCGCAGCGCCTGGTGGGCCGGCATGTAGCAAAGGTCGAGGTCGGACATGCGAAGTCTCCGGCGATCGGACGATCGCGATTGTGCTGATGATGAGAGCAACTGGCCGGGCGCGCCCGCCCGGCGCTGGCTGGCTATTTCTGGATGTCGGTCCAGATCTTGGTGTAGAGCTGCAGCACCGCCGGCGGACAGATCGGCATGACCTCGCCTTTGGCGAGGAACTCGGCCGGGATGTCGACTTCCGGCGCGCCCTTCATGTCGGCGGGCATGAACTTCTCCGAGCCCTTGATGCCGTTGGCGTAGCGGGCAAAGGCCGAGATCAGCGCCGCGTTTTCCGGATCCATGATGAAGTTCTGGAACAGCTTGGCGTTTTCGACATTCCTGGCGTCCTTCAGCACGGCGACATTGTCCATGAAGATCGGATAGCCTTCCTTCGGATAGCCGTAGACGATGTCCTTGTTCTGCATCCGCTGGCGCAGCGAGATGCCGTTCCAGTTGACGCCGGCCGCGATGTCGCCGCGCCCCAGTCCGTCGACGGCGGCGTAGTCGAGAGAAAGCCACTTCGCCTTGGCCTCGACCAGCTTGTCGCGCACCTTCTTCAGCAATTCCTTGTCTTCGGTGCAGAACTTGCCGCCGAAATAGGTGATGGCGAAATACAGGATGTCGCCCATCTCAGGCACGACATTGATCTTGCCGACAAGTTCGGGCGGCGGATCGAGGAAGATCGCCGAGGTGTTGATGTCCCCGGAATAGACGGATTTGTTGACCGACATGCCGGTGGTGCCCCACTGCCACGGCACGGTGTATTTGCGGCCCGGGTCGAACGGAACGTCGACCCAGCGCGGGTCGACATTCTTGAAGTTCTCCATCTGGTCGGGGCGCGTTTCGAGCAGCAGCCCTTCGCCGATCCAGATCGGTATCACGCTGGCCGACGGCACGACGATGTCGTAGCCGGACGCGCCCTGCCGCACCTTGGCGAGCGCGGTGTCGTTGGAATCGTAGTCGGTGACGGTGACCTTGATGTCGTACTGCTTCTCGAACTTCTTGATCAGCTCGGGGCTGGTGTAGTTGCCCCAGTTGTAGATGTTGAGCACGCCTTCGGCGCGCGCCGCGCCCGTCGCGACAGCAAGCGACAGGCCAAGGACCGCGGCTGCCAGTTTCAGCTTCATGCCTTTTCTCCCTTTTGGGGTCCCGCCGTTCGCTGGCAGGCCCGTTTTCGCCGATGACAGGCCGAATGGCCGCCAGGGCGGTTCTCCGTCTCGTGTTCCCGGGATGCGGTCATTCACCGGCTGGTGCCGGCTGGCCGATCTTGTTCCCGATGTGGAGATTATTATTACTAACTATTTAGTCAATAAGTTTTTGGCGCGCATGTGGAGCTCGGTTCGATCCCGGATTGTTGGCGTTCCGGAATGGCAACTGTGTTGAAGTACGGCGATTTGAGGACGTCGCGCTTGTCGAGATACCCCCACCCCTAACCCCTCCCCTCAAGGGGGAGGGGAATTGGCAGGGGCTTGTGCTTGGCTAAATCGTCGACGGTTTCGCATGACGCCACATAGTCCCCCTCCCCCTTGAGGGGAGGGGTTAGGGGTGGGGGTATTCTTATCGCGGCTTCGAAATTCGAAAAGCCAAGCAACCGCGTTACTTCGAGCAGCGGTCCGGACTCGGCGCGCTATGGCGCGATGCGGCTGGTGTGGTTCGATGAGTATGACCTAGCGTTTCGGAGCAATCCTCGCAGGAGGCAGGGTTGCCGCCACCATCGGTCCGGAATGCGCTTGTGGCGCGATCGGAAAGCAGTTTAGATCGCGGCGTGTTCTGGAGGGTTTTCAAATGGTTGGCATTTCCCGTCGCCGATTGCACCTCCTATGGCTTCTTCCGGCCGCCGGCCTGGCGTGGAGCTCCCCCGCTTTTGCCGGCGCCAAGGTGCTGACGAACGCCAGCATCCACACCGTCAATCCCAAGGCGCCCGCGGCAGAGGCGATGGCCATCGACGACGACGGCAAGATCATTGCCGTCGGGACTGAGAGGGATGTCCTGGCCGCCGCCGGCAAGGATGCGGAGATCATCGATCTCGGCGGCAGGATGGTGTTGCCCGGCTTTCAGGACGCGCATGTCCATCTCGTCGAAGCCGGCGTCAACGAGATCCTCTGCGAATTCGGGCCTTTCGAAGAACTCGACGACACGCTGGCGACCGCCGAGGAATGCGTGAAAAGCAGCAAGACCGACTGGGTGCTCGGTTCAGGCGTCTCGATGACCAACCTGCTCGACCAGAGCGACAACCCGATCGCTCTGCTCGACGAGATCTCGCCCGACCGGCCGGTGCTGATCCTCGACGATATCGGCCATGGCGCGTGGGCGAACTCGGCCGCCATGCATGCCGCCGGCTATGACGCGCTCGAGGGCAATCCGCCCGGCGGCATCATCCTGCGCAACAAGGAGACCGGCAAGCCGAATGGCGTGGTGCTGGAAAACGCGCAGCAGAAGCTGCGCAACCTGGCCTTTCCGGATACGCCCGAAAACGTCGAGTTCGCCTATGAGAGCATGCTGCCGACGCTGAAGACGATGGCCCAGAACGGCATCACCAGCGTCAGTGATGCGGGTGGCTTCTGGCCGCAGGGCCATGTCAAGGTCTGGCAGAAGGCGCTGGCCGAAAACACGCTGACGGTGCGGGCCTCGAGTGCGCTCTACGTCTACCCGGACATGCCCTTCGACGAGCAGGTCGCGGCGCTGACCAGGCAGTTCTCCAACGACGCCAGCAGCCTGCTGCGCTTCAACCAGGTCAAGATCTATGTCGACGGCATTCTGGAGCAGCGCACCGGCGCGGTGCTCGAACCCTACAAGCCGGGTGCCGGCATCGATCACGGCTTCGATAGGGGCTTTCTCTATTTCGACGTCGATACGCTGAACCGCTATTCCAAGGTTCTGTCGGAGAAGGGATTCCAGCTGCACTATCACGTCACCGGCGATCGCGGCGCGCGGCTTGCGCTGGATGCCATCGCGCAATCCGATGCCGCGCCGGGCCCGCATCGCCTGACGCATCTCTACCTCGTCGACAAGGCCGATCTCCCGCGCTTCAAACAGCTCGGCGTGGTCGCCGACTTCCAGCTGGCGCCGAGCTCCGTCGACGCGGACTATGTGCAGTTCATCCGCCAGTTCATCGGCGACAGGGCCGACACCATGCTGCCGGCGGGCACGCTGCAGGCCATGGGCGCTCAAGTGGTGATGAGCAGCGACTTCGATGCCGACGAGCTTTCGCCCCTGGTCAAGATCCAGACGGCCGTCACGCGCAGGAAGGACGGCGCGTCCGACGTCGCCACCGCGATCGAATGGATGACCATCAACCCGGCCCGGCTGCTGCATCAGGACAAGACGACCGGCTCGATCGAGGTTGGCAAGGTCGCGGACCTCGCGGTGATCGACCGCGACATCCTGAAGCTTCCGGCCAAGGCGATCGGCAACGCCAAGGTGGTCGCCACCCTGCTGCAGGGCAAACCCGTCTACGACCCTGAAAAGCTGTTCGAGGACTGACCGGGGGAGCGCAGCGCGTTTGCTTGTTTATTTTTTGTGCAAAAATAAATGCAAAGTCAGCATCCTGTTAGAACACTGACGGCGTGCGCCAATGATGTTCCTTGGCATGGAACCTTTGTAGAAGCGGTAATTTCAAGGTCCGGTGGCCTGCGGGCCTGAGGTTCGCATTGCGAGCGATCCAAAAGATTTTTGTGTGATGGGCTTGCCAGCTTTGTCAAGATCACTCTAGTTTATGCGCATAAATAGAGAGATCAAATGACAGTTTCCCAATTCCCCCTGATTGAAATCCGTGGAACCCCGCGCGAGAGGGGGCGCCAGTATGGGCAGGCCGCGTCGGAGCGGATCGCGCGCGGCGTCTCTCATTATCTCAAGCAATTTGCCGATTGCGGCCTCGATGGTCGTGGCATCCGCAGCCATGTCGAGAGCTACCTGCCGCGCATCCTCGCCTATGACGGCGACCTGGTCGAGGAGATGAAGGGTATCGCCGAGGGCGCCAGGATCGATTTCGATTCCATCGTTCTGCTCAATGCCCGCACCGAACTCCTGCACGAGGCGCTGGAAGTGCAGAAGCGGGCAAGCGAACGCGAGCAGAATTCGCCCGACGGATGCACGGGCGTCGTCGTGCTGCCTTCGGCATCGGCCGACGGGACGATCATCCACGCCACCAACTGGGACTGGAAGGCGGAATGCGCCGAAACCGCCGTCGTCCTCCAGATCAGGCGCGACGACGGCCCGGACGTGCTGATGTTCGCGGAAGCCGGCGCCCTGTCGCGCGCGGGGGTGAACGCCGCCGGCATCGCTATCACCGCCAACTACATCGAGTCCGACCGCGATTTCGAGAAGCCCGGTATTCCGCTCGCCCTTTTGCGGCGCAAGGCGCTGGAGTCCGAAAGCTATGCCGGCGCGATCGGGGTGATCGTATCGACCCAGAAGCTGACCTCGAACAACCTCATCCTCAGTCACCGCGACGGCGTCGCGATCGACTTCGAATGCGCGCCGTCGGAGACCTTCGCGGTCTACCCCGACAACGGGCTGATCGTGCATGCCAACCACTGGACGAGCACGGCCGCGCTATCGAAATACAAGGATGTCGGCATTCTCGGCACGCCCGACAGCCTCTACCGCGATCTGCGCGTGAAGGAGCATCTGAAGCCGAAGATCGGCAGCATCACGCGCCGGGACGTCGTCACCGCCCTGCGTGACGAGTTCGGTGCGCCGCTTGCGGTCTGCCGGGCGCCGCTGCGCAAGTCGACGCGCGGCGACCTGACCGCGACGGTTGCGACGCTGATGATCGACAGCAACGCCGGCACCATGGACATCACGCCGCTTCCGGCCCTCAACCGCCAGTCGACCACCTACGCCCTGTCCGCAGCGCCCAGCATGGCGGCGTAAACATGTTCCGCTATGCCGCCAACCGCCTGGGGATGACGCTGATCACCTTGCTGCTCGTCGCGGTGACGGTCTTCATCCTCATCCGGATCATTCCGGGCGATGCGGCGCAGCTGATGCTGGGCGAATCCGCCAATGCGCAGCAGCTCGAGATCCTTCGCCAGCGTTGGGGCCTCGACCAGCCCTGGCCGCTGCAATTCCTCTACTGGATCGGCGGCGTGCTGACGGGCGATCTCGGCGTCTCGACCCGGACCGGCCAGGCGGTGCTGCCGCTCATCCTCGATCGCTTTGCCGTAAGCTCGGTCATCGTGCTGGTGGCGGTGGCGCTGGCCGCACTCATCGCCATACCGGCGGGCATCGTCGCTGCCTGGAAACAGAACAGCGCAACCGACCTGACGGTCGTGTCGCTGGCGACGCTGCTGCTTTCGATTCCCAGCTTCTGGCTCGGCCTGCTCCTGCTCGTCGGCTTCGGCCTGAAGCTGAAATGGGTGCCGGTGCTCGGCTATGTCGGCTTCAGCGACGACTTCTTCAAAGCCGTCTCCTTCGTGATCCTGCCCGTGGCGACGCTGGCGCTGATCGAGGCCGGCGTGCTCATCCGCATGGCGCGGGCCAGCGCCATCGAGGTGCTGCGGCTCGAATACGTCACCCATGCGCGCGCCAAGGGCCTGTCCGAGCGGCAGGTGCTGCTGCGCCATGTCTTTCCCAATGCCTTCGCGCCGACGCTGACGCTGATCGGCCTCATGCTCGGCAATCTGCTCGGCGGCATTGCCGTGCTGGAGACGGTGTTCACCTTGCCGGGGCTCGGCCGGCTGCTGGTCGAGTCGATCTATGCGCGCGACTATCCCGTCGTCCAGGGCTGCCTGCTTCTGACCGCCGGCGTCTTCGTCCTCGTCAACCTGATCGTCGATCTGCTCTACCCGATCTTCGATCCACGCGTATCGGCGGTGTAGCGCGATGAGCCGTGGCGCAAACTTTATCCTTGGAGCGGCGATCTCCGCCCTGCTGGTGACGGCGGGCATCGTCGGAACCTTCTGGACGCCGTTCAACCCACTCCAGCTCGACATGGTCAACCGGCTGTCGCCGCCTTCCGCGGCGCATTGGCTGGGCGCCGACGAATTCGGCCGCGATATATTGAGCCGGCTTATGGCGGGTGCCAGCACCAGCCTCGGCATCGCCGCCGTTACGGTCGCGATCGCGGTCTCCATCGGCACAGTCGTCGGGCTTGTCGCCGGCAGCCTGCGCGGCCGGGTCGACCGGCTCATCATGGTGCTCACCGATGCGTTGCTTGCCTTTCCGGGCATCCTGCTTGCGCTGGCGCTGATCGTCATCACCGGCGCCGGGCGCAACGGCATCGTCATCGCGCTCTCGCTGGCCTACGCGCCCGGCGTGATCCGGGTGGTGCGCAGCGCGGTGCTGTCGGTGCGCGAGAAGGAATATATCGAAGCCTCGCGCGTCATCGGCAACTCCGAACTCTACACCATGGTGGCGCATATCCTGCCCAATTGCCTGGCGCCGATCTCGGTGTTCGCCACCTCGATGTTCGGCTGGGTCATCCTGGCTGAAAGCGCGCTGTCGTTCCTCGGGCTCGGCGTGCCGCCGCCGGCTCCGACCTGGGGCAACATGCTGGCCGCCAGCCAGCCCTATTTCGAGAACGCACTCTGGCTCAGCCTGGCGCCCGGCGCCTGCATCTCGCTGGCACTCCTGGGAACCAACCTTCTGGGCGATGCCCTGCGCGATCATCTCGACCCACGCATGGCGATGGCGTGACCATGACCGACAAACCGCTCCTCGACATCAAGGCCCTGCGCATCCGGGTGGGTGCGGTCGACATATTGAAAGGCGTCGACCTGACCCTGCGGCCGGGAAAGCTTGCAGCCCTTGTCGGCGAATCCGGCAGCGGCAAGACCATGCTGGCGCGCGCGATCCTGAAGCTGCTGCCGCCCGGCGTCCGCATCACCGGCGGCGACATCTCGCTCGCCGGGGAAGCCATCGTTCCGGCATCGGACCGCAAGATGCGCACCCTGCGCGGTCCCGTCGCCGGCATGGTGTTCCAGGAACCGATGGTTTCGCTCAACCCTGCCATGACCATCGGCGCGCAGCTCGCCGAAGCGCTGCGGCGGCACACCGACCTGTCCCGCGACGAGATCCGTACACGCGCCATCGAGATGCTGCGGCGGGTGCGCATCGCCGATCCGGAAGGCTGCCTGACCTCCTACCCGCATCAGTTTTCCGGCGGCATGCGCCAGCGCATCATGCTGGCTTCGGTGATGCTGCTGCGGCCGAAGCTCCTGATCGCCGACGAGCCGACGACGGCACTCGATACGCTGAGCCAGCGCGAAGTGCTCGATATCATGGTCGAGCTGGCACGCGATGCCGGCACGGCCGTCCTGCTCATCACCCACAATCTCGGCCTCGTCGCCCGCTACACCAGCGAAATGACGGTGCTGCGCAACGGCGTGCTGGTGGAGGCCGGTGCCACCGCCGATCTCATCGCAGGGGCGAAAGACCCCTACACGCGCGAACTAGTCGCTGCCGCGCGACGTGTGGAGAGCCTTGCAGAACCGGGCGACATGCAAGCCGGCGAACTGATCAGCGCCGACGATGTCGCCGTGCGTTATCGCGGCCGCTCGGACACGGCGGTCTCAGGCGTCAGCCTGGCCATCCGCCGTGGCGAAACCGTCGCGCTGGTCGGCGGCAGCGGCTCCGGCAAGACCAGCCTCGGTCGGGCCTTGATCGGCCTTGCTCCGCTGGAGAAGGGTTCGGTCTCGTTCCAGGGCGAGAGCCTGTCGGCTGAAACCAACCATATCGGCCGCACGATGCGGCTCGCCTGCCAGATGGTGTTCCAGGATCCGTATTCGTCCCTCGACCCGCGCCGGCGCATCGGCGCAATCATTGCCGAGCCGCTGCGCCATGCGGACGATATGAGCCGCGATCAGAAGCGCGAGCGCCTGGATGAGGTCATGCGCGACGTCGGCCTCGCCGGTTTCGACCTGCGCTACCCGCATGAGCTGTCCGGCGGGCAGAGGCAGCGTGTCGCCATTGCCCGTGCGATCGTGCGTCACCCGGCTTTCGTGGTGGCCGACGAGCCGGTCTCGGCGCTCGACATGACGATCCAGGCGCAGGTACTAGCCCTCATAGCCTCGCTGCAGAAGCGCTACGGCTTTGCCTGCCTGTTCATCAGCCACGATCTCTCCGCCGTGCGGCAGATCGCCCATCGCATCGTCGTCATGGACAACGGCAAGGTGGTCGAGGAGGGGCCTACCCGGCGCATCCTCGATGCGCCCGAACATGCCTACACCAGGAGCCTCATCGAGGCGGCGCCGGGCATCGACCTGAAGGCCGGGCCCGCGCCGTCTCGGCAACTAGAGCGCACCGACCAATAGAATTTCGCGGGAAACCTCGCGGAATGGGAACAAGAACAAGAACGTGGAGGTCAAGACGAAATGGCAGATTTCTCACCTGGATGGCTGGAATCCACCCGCCGATGGGCGGCCCCTTGCGCGGCTATCGCCGCCCTCACGCTTTCGGCAGCACCTGTCCATGCGCAGGCGCCGAGCATGATCACCGTCGGCATGACCGAGGACGTGCGCGGGGTCGATCCGGCGCGCGAGCGCGACGGCATGTCGGACCCAGTCCACATGCATGTCGTCGAAGGCCTTGTCGCTTATGGCGACAACCTCGAAGTTGGTCCCGTGCTGGCGCAGTCCTATGCCGTCGAAGACGACGGCAAGGCCTATGTCTTCAAGCTGCGCAAGGGTGTGAAGTTCCACAATGGCGAGCCCCTGACTTCCGCCGACGTCAAATGGTCCTGGGACTATCTGATGGCACCTGAATCCATCTGGCGCTGCAAGGCGGTCTTCGAAGGGGCCATCAAGGTCGCCTCCGTGGAAACGCCGGACCCGGAAACCATCGTCTACAAACTGGCAAAGCCGAACGGCAGCTTCATCTATAATCTGGCCCGGCCCGATTGCGCCGGCACGCCCGTCTTCCATTCTTCGTCGGTCGGCCCGGACGGCGCCTGGAAGACGGTCGTCGGTACCGGACCGTTCACCTTCGGCGAGCGTCGGATCGGCGACTTTGTCGAGGTCAACAAATTCGCCGGCTATGTCTCGCCGGAAGGCGAACCGAACGGCCGGCTGGGCCGCAAGGAAGCGCTGGTCGACAAACTGCGCTTTGCCGTGGTGACCGACCCGTCGGCGCGGCTTGTCGGCTTGCGCTCCGGCGCGCTCGACCTGACGCCGATCACCCCGCAGGCCGTCGAGCAGATCAAGGCGGAGCCGACGCTCGATGTCGTCTCGTCCGACACGACCGTCTGGTATGCGCTGCTGCTCAACAGCAAGGACCCGCTGCTGAAGGACAAGCGCATCCGCCAGGCGATCGCGCTCGCCATAGATCGCACCGCCGTCGCGCAGGGTGTCTCGTTCGGCCAATGGGCGGGAACGACGACGCCGATGCCGCGCGCCAGCAAATATTATACCCAGCCGGAAAACGAACAGCTCGGCGCGTCGCTCGACAAGGCAAAGGCGCTGCTGACCGAGGCAGGTTATGCCGGGCAGCCGATCACCATCATCGCCAACAAGCAGTTCGAGGGCATGTTCGATCAGGCGGTGATCGTGCAGAGCCTGCTTTTGATGGCCGGCATCCAGGCCAACATCGAAACGCTCGAATGGGGTCTCCAGCTTGAGCGCTACACCAACGGCAACTATCAGGCCCAGTCGTTCGGTTATTCGGGGCGGTTCGATCCGATGGGCGCTTGGGAACGCATCATCGGGCCGGAATCGCGCAAGGTCTGGAAGGACGAGGCGGCGATCGCCCTGCTCGACAAGGGCATGCAGGCCAGCGACCCGCAGGAGGTAAAGCGCATATCCGGCGAACTCTACCGGATGTTCATGGAAGAGGTGCCGGCGGTCAGCCTCTACCACGTCAACCTGGCGCTCGGCGTCAGCAAGAAGCTGAAAGGCGTGCATGCGTCCCCGCTCGAGACGCCGGCGCTCTGGAATGTTTCGAAACAATAGGATGTAGAGACAATCGGGTCCGTGCTGGCATTCGAGCGCGGGCCTGTCTACGAAGAGAGGGGGAGGGAATCGACATGGCCAAGTCGCGTGAATCGGCGGACCAGCTTGCCTTGCTCATCAAAGAGATCCGCAACGACATCATCTTCGGCGCCTATGCGCCGGGCACCTGGCTGAAGCTGACGGACCTGCAGGCCCACCATGGCGCCAGTGCGTTCCATATCCGGCGCGCGCTTGCCGAACTTTCCAACCTGAAGCTCGTCGATCACGCGGCCAATGCCGGCTTCCGGGTCGCGACGCCCGACGAGTCGACACGGCTCGAAACACGTTTCGTGCGCACCGTCCTGGAGCGCAGTGCCGCCCCCCTCATTGCCGCCAGAGCCACCAGCGAAGATGTGACCGAGCTGGCCCGGCTGGCCGAGGCTTTCGACCAGTCGATCCTGGCCGAAGGCCGGCGCGAGCAGGCGCTTGCCAACCACAATTTCCATTCCAAGCTTTACGCGACTGCCGGCAATCATGTCCTGTGCGACATGATCGACGAACTGCGCAACCGCAGCCAGCATTCGACGACCGGCCGATGGCGTTCGGTCGAAGGCCTGCGCGCCTCAAGCCTCGATCATTTCAGCATCGTCAAGGCGATCGAAATGCGCGATCCGATCGAACTCGACCGCATCATCGTGCGTCACATAGAGTCGTTCTGATCGCCAGCGAAACGGTTCTTTTTTGCGCAAATAAAGACCGTTTCAGGCCAAGAAATCCCAGCAGGCGCGCGAGAGCTCCGCGATGGCCCGGGCGGCTGCAACCCGCCCCGGCAGTCCGTCCGGCATGGTTTCGGGCACGTTGTCCGTCGTTGCGCTCAGAATATAGAGCGGGCGCTCGTCCCTGAAGACGATGCCGGAATCCATCCAGCCGCGCTGGCCCCATCCGGTCTTGTTCGCCACCGTGGTCATCGTCGGCAGCAGGCCGGGGATCATCTCGCGGTAGCGCTGCCATTTGAGGAACTGCAGCGCCATGGCGCACAGCTCCATACTGACGCCGAGCCGCCTGGCGGCCGCCTCATCGCTTGTGCCGCGAAGTATAAGGTCGAGAAGCAGGACCTGGTCGCCATTGGTGGTCGTCGTGACCTGGTCGAGCGCGTGTTCGGCGCTGAGGTTCGTCGGCGGGAACCGTGTGCGGTGTGTTGTGCCCTTCATGCCGATGTCCCTGCAATATCTGGTGAATTCCGGGATTTCGAACGGCCGCATCACCTCGAATGTGCAGATGTTGTCGCTGGTGATGATCATCTGCAGGATGGCGTCGCGGAACGGGATCACCAGGCCGGGAGTCATGTACTGGCAGACCCCCGACAGGATACCCTCCTGCAGTTCCTTGGTGATCGTCACGTCGGCAGCGAGATCGATCCGGCCCTCATGCACGGCCTTGAGCGCCGCCATCATGATCGAGATCTTGCGCACGCTCGCCGAAGGCAGTTCCAGCTCGTCTCCTTGACCGAACGTCTCGCCGGTCTCGACCACCTTGAGCTGCCAGTGAAGTTTGAAGCCGAGGCCCTCCGAAATGGAAGCGAGGCGCTCCAGATGCATGGTGATCTCCGTAACCGACACGAACGATTGGGTTGGACAGACCCTAGTCCAGGCGTAGGAGACAGTAAATATTTTTTGCGCAAAAAATTGGCTGAATCGGAGATTTGCCCGGGGGCTGGGATCTGGGGATCGCTGATTTCACCCAAGGCTCTTGCCGTATCGCTCCATGCTTGCCGGAAGCGGCGTCGTGCCGGCGCCGGGCTGCTGCGGGCGCTGGAAGACGCCGTTGACGACATTGGCCGGTTCCCGGAAGTGATCCTTGATCCAGGGGATGTATTCCAGGATCGTCGACGCAGGGTGCCAGTAGCTCAGATGCACGTGCACCTGGCTCATCTCGCCGGCGTGCGGAACGACGGGAAGCCGGTGCGCCAGCGCAAGGTCCGCCACCTGGATGTATTCGGTGATGCCGCCGAGACGCGTGACGTCGGGCTGGACATAGGCGACCGCGCCCGCATCGATGAAGCTGCGGAACGCGTCGACGGTATAGAGCTGCTCGCCGAGCGCGACCGGGATCGACGTGTTGCGGGCAAGCGTCGCATGGCCGGCGACATCGTCGTACCAGAGCGGCTCTTCGAACCAATAGAGGTCGAGATCGCGAGCGAGCGCGCAGAAACGCTGGCAGGTCGGCAGGTCCCATTTCCCGTTTCCGTCGATGGCCATGCGGACCTTCGGCCCGACGCGCTTGCGCACCGCCGTCAGCCGCTCGATGTCGATATTCGGATCGTCGTGGCCGACCTTGATCTTGATGCGGGTGAAGCCGTCTTCCTCCACCGCCTTTGCCGAACCATCCAGAAGCGTTGCCAGATCGAAGGAGAGCCAGCCGATGTCGGTGTTGTAGGCCTCCAGCGCGTCGGTACGGGCGCCGCCGAGTTGGCTCCACAGCGGAACGCCGGCCTTCTTTGCCTTCAGGTCCCAGAGCGCGACGTCGACTGCCGCCAGCGCCAGATGGGTGATCCCCGCTCGGCCGACCCATTGCAGGGCCGGATAGCGCGCGAGCTTCGTCCAGAGCCGCTGATGATCGCGGGCATCCTCGCCGATCAGCAGCGGCGCGTAACAATCGCTGATGCAGGAGGTGATCAGCCGGTCGGAGGCGAGATGCGCATGTGTCCCGGTGAAGCCGTATCCTTCCAGCCCGTCGGTCGTGACGATCTTCGCACCGACCACGCCCCAATGGGTGATGTTGTGCGTCGAGTCCGAAATGGAATCCGAAGTCAGGGGAAGATGGAGGATGAACGGTTGGACGGAAGCGATTTGCATGTCGTGGCCTCTAGAGGAATTCCAGGAAAAGCGCGTAGCGGTTTTCCGTCCGGAATTGCGTAAAAACAAAGAGTTAGAGCGTTTCCGCGAAACGGAAACGCTCCAGGTTTGTCAGTGCAGGAGCTGGGAGAGGAATTCGCGCGAGCGCTGGTGCTTGGGCGCGGCGAAGAACTCCTTCGGTGTCCCTTCCTCGACGATCCGGCCCTTGTCCATGAACACGACGCGGTCCGCGACCTGGCTGGCGAAGCCCATCTCATGGGTCACGCAGATCATCGTGATGCCTTCGGAGGCCAGCGACACCATCGTGTCCAGCACTTCCTTGACCATCTCAGGATCGAGCGCCGAGGTCGGTTCGTCGAACAGCATGATCTTGGGCTGCATGCAGAGCGCGCGGGCGATGGCGACGCGCTGCTGCTGACCGCCGGAAAGCTGGGACGGATATTTCTCAGCCTGGTCGGTGATGCGCACCTTGCGCAGCATCTCCATCGCCTTTTCCGAGGCCTCCTTCCTCGATGTCCCGAGCACGCGGGTCGGCGCGAGCGTGCAGTTCTCGATCACCTTCAGATGCGGAAAGAGGTTGAACTGCTGGAACACCATGCCGATGTCGCGACGCGGCGCGATCCGGCCATGGGATTTCTCGACAAGCGGCTTGCCGTCGATCTCCACCGAACCCTGCTGCAGCTCCTCGAGACCGTTGATGCAGCGGATCAGCGTCGACTTCCCGGATCCCGAAGGCCCGCAGATGACGATCTTCTCGCCCCTGGCGACGTCGAGACTGACATGGTCGAGCGCCTGGAAGGTGCCGAACATCTTCACCGCGTCCCGCATCCTCACGAAAGCGTTGCCGTTTCCGTCCATGAACTCCTCCTCCTTGTCTGGAGCGGCTTGTAACGCGAAAGACCGAGATCGGAAAATAAAAAATTTTTTATTTTTAATTTTTTTCTTGCGTCGGGACGAAAGCAGCCCGATGCTTGGGCCATGAGCATGATCAAGACGACCTTGGCCGAGCAGGCCTATCGGGAACTCCGTTCGCGCATCGTCAGCGGCAGGCTGGCGGGCGGCCAGCGGCTGTTGCCGAACGAGCTTGCGGCGGATCTGGGGATCAGCCCGACGCCGGTGAAGGAAGCCTGCCTGCGTCTGGAAGCCGACGGTCTCCTGGTGAATTCCGCGCGCCGCGGCATGGTTGTGCGCAGCTTGAACCAGGACGATGTCGACGAGCTCTATGCCGCACGCGTGCTGATCGAAAAGGGCGCCGTCGAGGCCGCTTTCGACGCGGGGCGCATCGACGGCGCCTTGCATGCCAGGCTTTCGGAAAGCCTGGCAAACCATCGGCGCCATGCGAGCGGCACATCGCTGGACGACCTGGCCTTGGCGCTGTCGCACGACCGGACCTTCCACAGCACGCTCGTCGGCGCGGCCCGCATCCCGATGATCTCCGACATGCATGCCCGCATCATCGGCCAGACGCATACGGTCTTCGTGTCCATTCCGGGCGACTACAGCCGCTCGGTCAAGGAACACCAGGACATCCTGGATGCGGTCGCCGCCGGCAGCAAAGAGCAGATCGTCGCTGCCTTGCTGCTGCATCTCGAGAGAAGCCGGCAGAACACGCTGCGTGAGGTGAAGGTCCTCGCGCAGGCGACGGAGCCGAGCCTGCTTTAGAGCTGAGGCCCTCTTTAGAAAGAACTGAGGAACAAGTGTGGGCTACCTAGATTTTTCCGGGACCTTCGCGCGCGGCGATCTCTTCGTCCATGGCGTGATGTTGACCCTGATGCTGTCGATCGCCGCGCTGGCGCTCGGCATGTGCGTCGGCATCGTCGGTGCGCTGATGCGCCTCTCCAACTCGAAAGTGCTGTCGTCGATCGCCGCGGCCTATGTGGAGCTCATCCGCAACACACCGTTCCTGGTGCAGATCTACATCGTCTATTTCGGCTTGCCGTCGGTCGGCATCCGCATTTCGGAAATGACGGCGGCCATTCTGTCCCTGACGCTCTATGCAGGCGCCTATATCACCGAAATCGTCCGCGCCGGCATCCAGACGATCGGCGAGGGCCAGAGGGAAGCGGCCCGCACGCTCGGCATGTCGCCTTACCTGACCTTCCGCTATGTCGTCCTGCTGCCGGCCATCTCCGCCATCTTTCCGGCGCTGACCAGCCAGTTCATCCTGATCATGCTGGCCTCCAGCGTGGTCTCGGTCATCTCCGTGCCGGAACTGACCGGCGTCGCCAACGATGTCCAGGGCCTGACGTTCCGAAGCCTCGAAGCCTATCTCGTGGTCGCCGTGATCTACCTCGCCTTGACCGCCGCGTTCAAAGGCGCCTTCGCGCTGATCGACCGCGCCCTGTTCTCCTTCCGTTACGCGGGGCGCTGACCATGTTCCAGACCTTCGGCATCAACCATGTGGGTTTCCTGCTGCAATGCGCGACCTGGACGGTGGTCCTGTCGGCCATCGCGCTTGTGGGCGGCGCGATCGGCGGCACGATCATCGCGCTGATGCGGCTCTCGCGCCTCGCATGGCTGCGCTGGATCGCGCAGGCCTATATCTACGTCATCCAGGGAACGCCGCTGCTGGTCACGCTTTTCATCGCCTATTTCGGCGTCACCAACCTGGGCTACGACCTTCCGGCGATCTATGCCGCCGGCATCGGCTTCACCCTCTACAGTAGCGCGTTCCTCGGCGAGATCTGGCGCGGATCGATCCAGTCGATCAGCAAGGGGCAATGGGAGGCCGCCTTCGCGCTGGCGCTCGGCTGGCGCCACACCATGCTGGATGTCATCGTTCCCCAGGCCCTGCGTGTCGCCATTCCGCCGACGGTCGGCTTCTCCGTCCAGGTCGTCAAGAACACGGCGCTGGCCTCGATCGTCGGCTTCGTGGAATTGACCAGGGCAGGCCAGATCGTCTCCAGCGCGACGTTCCAGCCGCTGCAGGTCTACCTGACGGTCGCGGCCATCTACTTCGTCATCTGTTCGACCCTGTCCTACGCCAGCCGCCGATTGGAGCGGCGGCTGCGCCAGACAGCGAACTGAAAAACCAGTCCATCACCAAAGGGAGGAAAGTGCCATGCTGTTGAAGAAGCTTGCCATCGGGCTCGCCGCCATGCTGGCGATCGTTTTGCCGGCCAAGGCCGAAAGCGCGCTCGATACCATCGTCCAGCGCGGAACCATCAATGTCGGCGTCGGCCTGGGAACGCCGCCCTATGGCCTGATGGATGCCAGCATGCAGCCGGACGGCTACGACGTATCCGTCGCGAAGCTGATCGCCCGCGATCTCGGCGTCAAGGCAAACATCGTCGACACCACGGCCGCCAACCGCATTCCGAACCTGACCTCTGGCAAGCTCGATATCGTGATCTATTCGTTCTCGATCACCGCCGAGCGCGCCAAGGCGATCGCCTTCACCAACACCTATTATGTCGACCAGCAGGTCTATGTCGGCCCGGCCGACCAGCCCATCACCAAGATCGAGGACCTGGCCGGCAAGAAGATCGGCGTCACGCGCGCCAGCACCAACGACATCGTCATGACGAAGAAGGCCGTCGAAGGCGTGCAGCTGCAGCGCTACGACGACGACGCCTCCACCTCGCAGGCGCTGTTTGCCGGACAGGTCGAGGGCATCGTCACCAGCGGCGCGCTCGCCCGTGCCGTCGAGGAACACAATTCCGCGCTCAAGAAGCAGTTCATCGTCGCCCAGGCGCCGATGGGCATCGGCCTGCGCCGCAACGATCCGGACCTGCTGCACTGGCTGAACACCGAGCTCTTCATGCTCCAGTCGACGGGCGAGCTGCAGGCCCTGCAGAAGAAGTGGATGGGCGTCGAGGTCGACCTGCCGCGCTTCTGAGTACAATCCGGGGCCGGGATCTCCCCGGCCCCCTCTCTGCCGCCACGGCTCATTGAAGGCTCCCCTATGAAGATCACGGACGTGAAAGTGCGCTGCTGCCAGCGCAAACCGGGCGATTTTGCCGCCAGCGCATTTCGAACCGGGGATTTCGCGAAGTTCGAATTCCTGACCGTCACCATGGTGACGGATACGGGGCTGGAGGCGACCGCTTTCGGTTTCGCCGGCCGCTCGGCGCCGGGCGCCGGCAGGCTGATCGCCGACACGCTGCGTCCCTTCTTCATCGGCCGCGATCCGCTCGACCGTGAAAAGGCCTGGCACGATTTCCGCGTCGCCGACCGCTGGTGGGGTCACCTGCCGATCTATGCCTATGGACCGTTCGACACCTGCCTGTGGCTGCTGTCCGCCGCCGCGGCCGGCCAGCCGCTCTACAAATATCTCGGCGCCTATCGCGAGAGCGTGCCGGTCTATGGCAGCTCGATGATCCTGTCCGATCCGCAGGACTATGTGAACGAGGCGCTGCGCGCCAAGGCCGAAGGCTTGCGGGCCTACAAGCTGCACACACCCGGCCTCGACCTCGATTACGACATCGACGTCCATCGCCAGGTCCGCGCCGCCGTCGGCCCGGATTTCACGCTGATGTCCGATCCGGTCTCGATGTTCAACCTCGAACAGTCGATCCGCTTCGGCCGCGAACTGGAACGCCTCGGCTTCTATTGGCTCGAGGAGCCGCTCTACGACGAGGATGTCCATTCGCTGCGCGAGCTCGCCCGCACGCTGGAAATCCCGCTCGTCGGCACCGAGGTGCTGGCCAAGCATCCCTACTCGATCGCCGAGTTCATCTCGACCCGCGTCGTCGACCGCGTCCGCGCGGACGTGTCCTGGACGGGCGGCGTCACCGGCGTCATGAAGACCGCGCGCCTTGCCGAAGCCTTCGGCGTCAACTGCGAGATCCACACCGCGATCTTTCACCCGATGGAGATCGTCAACCTGCATTGCGCCGCGGCGATCAAGAACTGCGACTTCTTCGAACTGCTCTACCCGATCGAAAACTTCGCCTTCGGCCTCAAGCAGCCGCTGCCGATCAAGGACGGCTACGCGACCCCGCCCTCCGGCCCCGGTCTCGGCGTCGAGATCGACTGGGACGTCATCGAAAACAGCACCATCGCCGAGGTCTGAACGCCATGATGAAAGCCGTCTGCCTCGACGAACCCGGCAGGATCTCGCTGATCGAACTGCCCGAGCCGACGCCCGGCCCCGGCGAAGTCGCCGTGCGCGTGGACTATGTGGGGTATTGCGGTTCCGACCTCACCTCGTTCCGCGGCCTGAACCCGCTGGTCTCCTATCCGCGCGTGCCGGGCCATGAAATCTCCGGCACGGTCGCCGCGCTCGGCGCCGGCGTCAGCGGGCTGGCGATCGGCCAGCCGGTGACCATCCTGCCCTATTTCAACTGCGGCACATGCCATGCCTGCCGGCTCGGCCGGCCCAACGCCTGCCGGAACAACCAGACCATGGGCGTGCAGCGCGAAGGCGCCATGACCTCGACCGTGGTCGTTCCTGTCGCCAAGGTCATCCCCGTCGACGGCATGCGCCAGCGCGACCTTGCATTGATCGAGCCGATCGCCGTCGGCTTCCACGCCGTGCGCCGCTCGGAGTTGCGGGCAGGGGAAACCGTCGTGGTCCTCGGCTGCGGCGTCATCGGTCTCGGCGCGCTGCTCGGCGCGGTGAGGAGGGATGCGCGCGTGATCGCCGTCGACCTCAGCGCCGACAAGCTCAAGGTCGCCAGCGCGCTCGGCGCCGCCGAAACCATCGATGCCTCCTCCGAGGATGTCGCGGCGCGCGTCCTCGAACTGACCCATGGCGACGGCGCCGAGGTCGTCATCGAGGCCGTCGGCGCCGACGTGACCTTTAGGCAGGCGATCGACCTCGTCGCTTCCTGCGGCCGGGTCGTCTATGTCGGCTACGCCAAGAATCCGATCGCCTACGACACCAAGCACTTCCTGCTCAAGGAAATGGACATCCGCGGGTCGCGCGGTTCCGAGATCGCCGACTTCAACGATGTCATCGCCTATCTGAAGCAGCATCCGGATGCCGGCGACCGCATCGTCTCGCGCGTCGTGCCGATCGAGGAGGCCGCCGCCGCCATGGAAGCCTGGGACAGGGATCCCGGCGGCTTCACCAAGATCGTCGTCAGGATCGAAGCGGGGAAAGACGCATGAGCCTCGAGGATGTCTTCGGCCTGAAAGGCGAACACGCGCTGGTGACCGGCGGCGGCAGCGGTCTCGGACTTGCGGTCGCGACCTGCTTCGTCCAGGCCGGCGCCAGGGTGACGATCGTCGGCACCAATGCCGAAAAGCTCGCCAAGGCCTGCGAGGCGCTCGGCCCTTCCGCCGGCAGCCACGTCTTCGACGTGACCGACACGGCGGCCGCGGAAGCATTCGCCTGGGACGTCGAACAGAAATCCGGCCGCGTTTCGATCCTCGTCAACAATGCCGGCAACACCGTCAAGAAGCCGCTCGCGGCGATGAGCGTCGAGGATTTCAACGCGGTCATGAGCGTCCATGTCGGCGGCGCCTTCGCCTTGTCGCGCGCCTTCCTGCCGCAGGTCTCGGCGGCGAAGGGCAGCATCCTCTTCACCGCCTCGATGAGCTCGTTCCTCGGCATTCCGAACGTGATCGGCTATTCAGCGGCGAAATCCGCCTATGTCGGCATGGTGCGGGCGCTGGCGACCGAACTTGCGCCATCCGGCGTGCGGGTCAACGGCGTGGCGCCCGGGTGGATCGACACCGCGCTTCTGCGCCAGGCGACCGCGGCCGATCCGGAACGGGCGCGCAAGATCAACAGCCGCATCCCCATGGGCCGTTTCGGCGAAGGCGCCGATATCGGCTGGGCCATGACCTATCTCGCCTCGCGCGCCGCGGCCTATGTGACCGGCCACATCATTGTGGTCGACGGTGGCGCACTGCACGGCTTCTGACACCGGGGAGGAAACAGGATGACCGACCCGCGTCTGCTCCTGCTCTCGGAAAAGGACAATGTCCTGGTCGTCTGCCGGCGCATCGAGGCCGGCGAGACTGTCCTTGTCGGCGGCCATGCGCAGGTTCTCGAAAAGACCGTCGCGCTCGGCCACAAGCTGGCGCGGCGTCCGATCGTCGCCGGCGAAAAGATCGTCAAATATGGCGCTCCGATCGGCTCGGCGACACGGGCGATCACGCCCGGCGAGCATGTCCATGTCCACAACCTGAAGAGCGACTACACCAAGACGCATGTGATCGCGGAGGCCGGATCATGACAGGCGCATCCATTCTCGGCTACCTCCGGCCAGACGGCCGCAAGGGCATCCGCAACATCGTGGTCGTCGCCTATCTCGTGGAGTGTGCCCACCATGTCGGGCGCGAGATCGTCAGCCATTTCCGCGGCAGAGACGTTCACCTGATCGGCTTTCCGGGCTGCTTTCCCAATCCCTACGCCCAGAAGATGATGGACCGGCTCTGCACGCACCCCAACGTCGGCGCGGTGCTGCTGCTGTCGCTCGGCTGCGAGAGCTTCAACAAGTTCTCCCTGTCCCGCACCGTCGCGGCGAGCGGCCGACCGGTGGCGACGCTGACGATCCAGGACAATGGCGGGACGCTGTCGACGATCACCGACGGCATCGAATGGGTCGACCGGTGTCTCGAGGGGCTGGACCGCGTCCCGCGCGTGCCGATGGATCCGGGCGAGCTGATCGTCGGCACGATCTGCGGCGGCTCGGACGGCACCAGCGGCATCACGGGAAACCCGGCCGCCGGCCTCGCCTTCGACCGGCTGGTCGAAGCGGGGGCGGCTTGCATCTTCGAGGAGACCGGCGAGCTGATCGGCTGCGAGGAGATCATGGCGGACCGCGCCGTGACGCCGGAACTCGGTGATGAGCTGCGCGCCTCCGTGGCGAAGGCCGCCCGCTATTACGCCACGCTCGGATATGGCAGCTTTGCGCCCGGCAATGCCGATGGCGGGCTGTCGACGATCGAGGAGAAATCGCTGGGCGCCTATGCGAAGTCGGGCTCCTCGCCGATTTCCGGCCTCATCAAGCCCGGCGACATCCCGCCGAAGGGCGGGCTCTACCTCATGGACGTTGTGCCCGACGGCGACGTGCGTTTCGGTTTCCCGAACATCTCCGACAATGCCGAGATCGTCGAACTGATCGCGTCGGGCTGTCACCTGACGCTTTTCGTCACCGGCCGCGGCTCCGTCTCCGGCTCGGCGATCGCACCGGTGATCAAGATCTGCGCCAATCCGGAGACCTATCGCCGGCTCCCCGACGACATGGATGTCGATGCCGGACGGATCCTCGACGGTGCCGCGACGCTGCCGGAAGTCGGCGACGAGATCTTCGACCTGGTCGTCGCCGTGGCGAATGGCCAGGCCACCAAGTCCGAACAGCTCGGACACCGAGAATTCATCCTGACCTACAAGACCTTCGAACCGATCGGCCCCTCCTGCCTGCCGGCTTGAGGCATCAGCCGAGCCTGCAAAGACGGCACGCATGGAAGCGTTCCTTGGACCGCTGTCTTGGTCGGCGTTCCGGAATGGATCCCCGACACTCTCCGGTCGCTTCGCTCCCTCACGAGGTCGAGGATGACGGGCTGTATTGGCGGCAGGCGCTCATTGTCACCGGTGGCACCTGACATTGCCTCTCATCAGGATCTGCCGACGTCAACATCGTCACCAAAGTCTAGAGTATCGCCAAACATCGAAAATTAGCCGAGGCGCTTCTCCTCTCGTCATCCTCGACCTCGTGAGCGACCGTAGGGAGCGAAGAGTGTCGGGGATCCATTCCGGAACGTTGGATCGGTTGGCGCGGCATTGTCGCGCGGGCGACGAAGCCTCGCAGGCAAATCGGTGACGGGCGGTTCACTCAGCCGCCTTCAGCCTCCTGCCAGTGTGGATAGGTGACATAGGCGGTGATCGCGCCGTCCTCATGCGCGCGGATGGTGACCCGATCGCCCTTCGGCATATGCACGATCTCGCCCGGACCGGCAGTGACCGTGCCGGCTTCGCTCGACACCGAAAGCTGTCCCTTCAGCACCACCATGACATCGTCGACGGCAAGCGTGATGTCGATGCTGACGTCGGGCCCGTAGCGTCCGTAGCCGATGGTGATCGGCGCACCGTGGCGCTGGTCGACCAGATTGCCGGTGAAGACCTCTCCGTCCAGTCCGGGCACATGCTCGAACGTTGCGTCGGACACGGAAAATTTGCGAACAGTCATACGCGGCTCCTTTGCGCTGGTGGCGTCGGTCAACGCCGCAAGCGTCCGTCTGGTTCAAATCAGCGCCCCCAAAGTTCTCTGTCCAGGGTCCGGCCGGGTGTAGGGTGGGCTATAGGGTATAGGGCGGCATCGAGACGGACGCGTGCTCTCGCAGCCCCGAAACCGCAAGATCGGTCGAGCGTGTCATCCCGCCAGGCGGCTATCTGGAGCCGCCACGGAGAAAGACGATGAAGACGGCGCTTCAGAATTACCATGCCCGCATGCAGCGTGTGCTCGACCATATCGACCGCCATCTCGACGGTGATCTGGATCTCGACGCGCTGAGCCGGGTCGCCGCCTTCTCGAAATTTCACTTCCACCGGCAGTTCACGGCGACCTTCGAGTTGTCCGTGCATCGTTATGTCCAGCTTGCCCGCATGAAGCGTGCTTCACACCGGCTGGCCGATCCGAACGCCCAGAGCGTCACGGAGATAGCGATGGATGCCGGCTATGATGCACCGGATGCCTTCGCCCGCGCCTTTCGGCAACGGCTGGGGCAATCGCCTTCGTCGTTCCGGAAGTCTCCCGACTGGGAACCGTGGCTTGTGGCCTTCGGGCCTCTCGAGACTGCGAGGAGCAAGCTGATGAAGATCATCTTTACGGAAGACGACGTGACGATCCGCGATGTGCCGCCGACGCCGGTGGCGGTGCTGGAACATCGGGGCGACCGGGCCATGCTCGGCACCACCACCCAGCGTTTCAGGGCCTGGCGCAAGGACGCCGGCCTGTCGCCCGAGACGACCTCCACCTTCATGGTGTTTCGTTCCGAGCGCTGCCCCGCCAATCCGGCCGATTACAGCATGGACCTGTGTATCGAGACGGACCGGCCGGTCGCAGTGGACGACGAACTGATGAAGGCCGGCGTGATCCCGGGCGGTCGCTGCGCGGTGTTGCGCTATCCCGGCAACACCAACAATCTCGAACCCGCAGCAACCTACCTCTACCGCGAATGGCTTCCGGCCAGCGGCGAGGAAGCGCGTGACTTCCCGGTCTACTGCCAGCGCCGGCTTGCCCCCATCCCGGAAGTGCCGGCGCATGAGATCGTCGTGGAGCTGTTCCTGCCGCTGAAGTAGCGGGGCGTTACGAAGCCTGCTGCTCGATGCGCCGCCGCCTTATGGCGTCGGCCAGGAACAGGCGCGCAAGCGAATGATAGAGCGGCTCCGGCGAGATCAGGCGGGCGGTGCCGTAGCCGAGCATCGATGCGGCCATCAGCGGGATGACGTTGTCGTGGTTGCCCGTCATTTCCAGGATGATGACGAAGGCCGTCATCGGCGCCTGCACGACGCCGGCGAAATAACCGGCCATGCCGAGGATCGCCGCCAGGCCGACATCGGCGCCGAAGATCTGCCCGAGCGTGGAGCCCAGCCCCGCACCCACCGAAAGCGACGGCGCGAACAGGCCGCCGGGAATGCCGGAAATCGTCGAGGCAAGGCTGACCAGGAATTTCGCGATGAAGAAGAAAGGCGGCAGCGCATGCCCCTCGATGGCGCCTCTCGCCTCAGCGTACCCCGTGCCGAATGTCGCGCCTGACGAAAGCACGCCGATGACCGCGACGACGAGGCCCGCGCATCCCGCCACGATCAGGGTCCGGCTCAGCGGAAAGTCCGTACGCCAGCGGCGGATACGGCGGGTGATCTTCAGCGTCGCGGAGGAGAACAGCGCGCCGGCCGCGCCGCCGATGATGCCGCAGGCGATCACCAGCGGCCAGTCGCCCGGGAAGGCGGCATAGGCCTGGCTGACCCCGAAATAGGTGTAGGTGCCGACCAGCGCGAGCGAAGCGAGCCCGGCCAGGATGACGGCCGACAGCACGACGCCATTGGTGCGCGCCTGGTAGGAGCGTCCCATCTCCTCGATGGCAAAGACGATGCCGGCCAGAGGCGTGTTGAAGGCGGCCGCGATGCCCGCCGCCGAACCGGCCAGGATCAGGCCACGCGCCTGCGCCATGCCGCCCCAGCGCGCCGCCTGCATCATGATCGAGGCGCCGACCTGAACTGTCGGCCCCTCGCGGCCGATGGAGGCGCCGCAGAGCAGCCCGATGATGGTCAGCGTGATCTTGGCCCAGACCATGCGCAGCGAAAGAAACCGGCCGCGTTCCTCGTCGTCGCGCAGATGGCGTGCGGCGATCGCCTGCGGAATGCCACTGCCCTGCGAGCCGGGGAAGAAACGGAACGCCAGCCAGGCGCACAGCATGAAGCCGAGCGGCGTCAGCGCCAGGGGAATGTAGCTGCGCCAGCCGCCACCGCCGACCACGCCGGAGAAGAGCGTCTGCGCCTCATCGGCCAGCCAGGCGAAGCCGGCGCTGATGATGCCGATGGCGAAGGCGCCGGCCCAGAACACCAGGCGCGGCTTCCAGAGCCGCGGCGAGGTGACCATGGCGCGGGATCGCCGCACCATGCCGATGCTGGATAGCCGCCTCTTGCGCATCACATGGCTTCTCCCGCAGGTTGACCCTGGGCATGGACGCGATTGCCCGGTAGTGCAAGGCATTCTTCGGCTTTTTCGAAGGGGCCAGCTGTCTCGACGAGAGAGCCGCCCCTTAGGCCGCCAGCTTCTCGTCGCGGCGCAGCGTCAGCACTTCGACGCCGGTGGCGGTGACGGCGACGGTGTGCTCGAATTGGGCGGAAAGCTTGCCGTCATGGGTCAGCACCGTCCAGCCGTCGTCTGCCGTCCTCACCCTGCGTGTGCCCTGGTTCACCATCGGCTCGATGGTGAAGACCATGCCTTCGCGCAGCCTGACGCCGGTTCCCGGCCGTCCGTGGTTCAGAACCTGCGGCTCCTCATGCATCTCGCGGCCGATGCCGTGCCCGCAATATTCGCGCACCACCGAATAGCCGTTCTTCTTCGCATGCTTTTCGATGGCGTAGCCGATGTCGCCGAGATGCGCGCCGGGCTTGACCTCCCTGATGCCTTTCCACATCGCCTCCTGGGCAACGCGCACCAGCCGTTTCGCGACGGGCGAGGCATCGCCGACCAGATAGGTCTTCGAGGAATCGGCGATGAAGCCGTTCTTCTCCAGCGTGATGTCGAAGTTGACGATGTCGCCGTCCTGGATGATCGCGGCGGCATCCGGCACGCCATGGCAGACGACATCGTTGATCGAGCAGTTCAGCACATGCTTGAAGCCGTATTGCCCCTTGCTCGCCGGGCGGGCAGCAAGATCCTCGGTGATGAAGCGGTCGACCAGAGTGTCGACCTCAAGCGTCGACATGCCGGCAAGCTCCAGCCCGTCCAGCATCTCGAAGACCGAGGCCAGCAGCCTGCCCGACTGGCGCATCAGCGCCAGTTCATCCGGTGTCTTGACCATGTCAGGCTACGGCTAGGTCGGGGGCGGGATGTTCATGCGCCGTGGCGAGCTCCCGTTTCACGATCTCGGTGAAGGACAGCGTCGGGTTGGCTTCGGCCAGCATGCCGATCTTCATCCAGAACTCGGCCTGCGCATTGATGGAACGGCACATCACGGCCGAGGCGCGCCGCACCTCCTCATGCAGTTCCTCGTCGATCTTCACGATGCCCATGGCTGTCTCCGGTGAATATACGGATCATATATGGTTCGTATATTGCGAGGTCAAGCGAGGCGAAGTGCTTGTTATCTCCCCCCTTGCGGGGGAGAAAGGATTTTCACGATCTTAGCGAGCACGCCCTTTAGGGCGGCGCAGTCTAAGTCGTAGAAAATCCAAGAGAGGGGATTTTCAGCTGAGGGGGTTGCCCGTTACCGCGAGGCCGAGAATGGCCTTTCGAGAACAAGATGCTTTGAGAGCTCGTTGTCAGCGGTGTGCGGGCATATCCCCTCTCTTGCGATTTCTAGCACTTAGACTGCGCCGCCCTACGGGCGTGCTCGCTAAGATGCTGAAATCGCTTTCTCCCCCACAAGGGGGGAGATAGGGCGCTGGCGCTCTACGATAGCGCTGCCCGGCCCTCGGCTATGGCTTTGGGCGTTCGAGCTTTTTGAAAAGTCCACCGGACCTTTCAATTCGCCTACGGCGAACCAAGCTCTCACCCCCTCTCTTGCTATTTCCAGCACTTAGCCTGCGCTGCCCTGAGGCGTGCTCGTCTAAGATGCTGAAATCGCTTTCTCTCCCACAAGGGGGAGATAACGACGCCTGCGCCTCAATCAGCATCCTCCCCTAGGGGATGCTTGCAATATCCCCTGGGGGAGGATAGTGATCCTTCATGGAACCTCATCGCCACGAAACCCATCCCGACATCGTCAAGCGCCTGAAGCGGGCCGGTGGACATCTGCGCAGCGTCATCGAGATGATCGAGACGGGGCGCCCCTGCCTCGACATCGCCCAGCAATTGCATGCCGTCGAAAAGGCGATCGCGCAGGCGAAGAAGACGCTGATCCAGGATCACCTCGACCATTGCCTCGACGACGCCGTCGGCATGCTCGACCAGGACCAGCGCGCCACCATCGACGAATTCAAGGCCATCACCAAATATCTGTGAGTCAGGCATGCCGAGTTTCGCCGAGCTGATCCAGCAAAGTTCCGCCCATGCCTGGCTGTTTGTGCCCAGCGCCGTCCTGCTGGGCGCTTTGCACGGGCTGGAGCCCGGCCATTCCAAGACGATGATGGCGGCCTTCATCGTCGCGGTCCGGGGCACGGTCGCGCAGGCTGTGCTGCTGGGGCTGGCCGCCACCGTCTCCCACACCATCGTTGTCTGGGGCATTGCGCTGGGCGGCATGTATCTGTGGCAAGGTGTCGATGCGGAAACCTTCGAGCCCTGGTTCCAGCTCGCCTCGGCAGCGATCATCATCGCCATAGCGCTTTGGATGCTGTGGCGCACCTGGCGCGAGCAGCAGGACGCGAAGGCCGCCGCCGGAGACGATCATCATGACCATGACCACCATGGCCATGCGCACGATCATGGGCACGGCGATAGCCGCCGCATCGACACCGGCCACGGCGTGATCTCGGTCGAGCTGTTCGAGGATGGCGTGACGCCACGCTGGCGCATCCGCACCGAACGCGGCCATGGCTGGCCGGCGGGGGACGTGACCATCGTCACCGAACGGCCGGACGGCAGCCGGCAGGGTTTCACCTTCGTCGATCGTGGCGGCTACCTGGAATCGGCCGGCGAGATCCCCGAGCCGCATGAATTCATGGCGCGCGTCAGTCTCGGTCACGGCAACCATACCCATGACTACGACCTGTCCTTCGTCGAAGGTCACGGCCATGACCATCTGCACGAGGAGATGCGCGGGCTGGAAGTGAGCGGCAGCGAATATCAGGACGCGCACGAGCTGGCGCACGCCAACGACATCCGCCGCCGCTTCGCCGACCGCAACGTGACCACCTGGCAGATCGTGCTGTTCGGGCTGACCGGCGGGCTCATTCCGTGCCCGGCCGCGATCACCGTGCTGCTGCTCTGCCTGCAGCTGAAAGAATTCACACTGGGCTTTGCCCTGGTGCTGTGTTTCTCGATCGGGCTGGCCATCACCCTGGTCAGTGTCGGTGCGGCTGCCGCGCTCAGTGTCCGCCACGCCAACAGGCGCTGGTCCTGGTTCGGCACCGTCGCCCGCAGGGCGCCTTACCTGTCGGCCGTGCTGATCGTCGGCGTCGGGCTCTATGTCGGCTATCACGGCTGGGCCGGGCTGCCGCCATCGGCCTGACCCGCGTTTCCGCGATACAGGAAATTCGCTGGGTCCTCTTACAAACTCAATTTGCCTTCATCCTTGAGACGATCAAGGAAAGCGCACAGCACTTCGTTCGTTCGCACAGGCGCTTCGAGATTCACGACATGGCCGGAGCGCGGAATGCGAACAACTTCGATGTTCGTAAATGCCCTTTCCATGGCACCAGTTTTTTCGTCGGCGGGCAGGACTGCGTCGTCCTCACCGTGGATGACGAGGACAGGCTTTTCAAATCGTCGTGCAACGGCGGTGTAGTCGGCCTTTCCCAGCCAGCTCTCGGCCTCACGTAAAACTGAGCGGGCGGGAAGCTCCGCCCAGCGATGCGCCCAGTGATCTACCGTGTCCGCTTTGTCCTGCAACGTATGCCGGCCAAATATGTAGGAGGCGGTTTGCCGTGCGAGGGGCAACGATACGGTGCCGTCATGATCGAACTTTTGGAATTCGATCATGCGCGCAGCCTGTTCACTCTCGGAATAGGTACCGATCTGAGAGCCGACGAGGACAAGGGCATTCACCCGATCAGGATAAAGACGGATGAACTCGGTCGCCATAAAGCCTCCCATCGACATGCCCAGCAGCACGCATTTTCCTATGCCGAGGTCGTCGAGCAGCGCACGACAGTCTTCTGCCAGGTCTCTCAGAAAATAGGGGGTATCATACGCAGCGGTGCGCGCCCTTTGGTCATAGGACACGACGCGATAGCGATCCTTCAGGGCGCTGACCTGCGGCATGAACATGGAATGATCCATCATGGTCCCATGTGCCATAACCACAGCGGGACCACTGCCCTCTACGACAATTTTTCCATACATTGGTGCCTCTCTCCTGCATGACGGCGAACCGGCTCCAACGGACGCGCAGAGATGTCCACGCCGGAACCCGCATGGGTCACCGGGGCAGCGATCTTGGAGCGGTTGAGCTTGATTCGCCGATCGTTCGATGGAAACGTACCAACTCAAGTCAACTTGAGGTCAAGCATGAATTTGATGGATATCGGCGAGGTGACGTCACGCTCCGGCGCGTCGGTTTCGGCACTTCGTTATTACGAAGAAATAGGGCTGATCCGCTCCGCCGGACGACGCGGATTGCGCCGGCAATTCGATGCCAGCGTGCTGCTCACGCTATCCTTGATCGAGCTCGGGAAAGTTGCCGGCTTTTCGCTTGCGGAGATTGCTTCGATGTTTGCGAACGACGGGACGCTGAACATCCCCCGTGCGGATCTGCATGCCAAAGCCGCCGAGTTGGGCCGCCAGATCGCCAAACTTCGCGCGCTTCGCGAGGCGATCCAGCATGTCGCCGATTGCCCGGCTCCGTCACATCTGGAGTGTCCTAATTTCCGCAAGCTCCTGAAATCGATATCTGCCAAAAAAGTGAATTCGCGAACGCCTCGCGCCGGACAGGCCAGCCAGGTGTCGGCCGACCTTTCTAGTCGTCGTCATCGTCCCAGCCGCCGTAAGGCGGCGGATAGTCCGGCACGATACGAATGAGCGGGCGCGGGCGTTCATAGCGCCAATAGTCGCTATCGTCCGGCTGATAGGGCTCATAGGTCCGGTAGACGGGGCGGTGGTAGCGCCAGTGCTGGCGATGATGCTTGCGGTAGTGCTTGCGCGGACGCACGCAATAGCCGTCGCGCGTCAGATAGGCACAGGTCACGCGGGCCTGCTGCAGCAGGCCGTCCGGCGTGGGCGCGGCAGGCCGGATCGCGGACGCCGCCTGCGCCTCGAATGCGGCCAGCGAAAGCGTCCCGGCCAGAATGAGAAACGACAGTTTCATCTGCCCCTCCTTCCGTCATCGATTGCCTTCATCAACGTGCGTGGATTCCGCGCGATTTGAGGCGGCCTTCGATCAAATTGTTTTTCCGGCAAACACAGATTTCGACTGCGAGGTCGGCTTGCGGGAACCGGGATGCCAGCCCGGGCCTCCCTTTGCACATAACGCTTGACTTGGCCGCGGCTCGGGCAAATCATCGGCCCATGGGGATTGCGATCTCCCCACGAGGCTCCGGCCCAAGCATCGCGTCCAGAAACCCGTGATACGGAAGGACGCGCCATGCCATCCCCGACCACCATTTCCATCGACAAGCTCGCTCGCCTGATCGGTACGCCGCATTGCCCGGCGCTGATCGACGTGCGCAATGACGAGGATTTCGCCCTCGATCCCCGACTTGTACCTGGCTCGATCCGGCGATCCCACCGCGACGTCCAGACATGGCACCAGGCGATCGCCCGGCCTTCGGCCGTGGTGATCTGCCAGGCCGGCAAGAAGCTGAGCGAAGGCTGTGCCGCATGGCTGCGGCAGCTCGGTCTGCCCGCCGAGTCGCTCGAAGGCGGCATCGAGGCCTGGTTTGACGCCGGCCTGCCCTCGGTTCCTGCGGCCAGGGTGCCGCCGCGCGACGCGGCGGGCCGCACCGTGTGGGTGACGCGGGCGCGACCGAAGATCGACCGCATCGCCTGCCCGTGGCTGATCCGCCGTTTCGTCGATCCGGCAGCGGCCTTCCTGTTCGTTGCCCCGCAGGAGGTGGCGGGCGTCGCCGACCGGTTCGACGCCACGCCCTTCGACGTCGAGAACGTCTTCTGGAGCCACCGCGGCGAGACATGCAGCTTCGACACCATGGTCGAGGAATTCGGCCTCGCCACGGAGCCGCTGCTCCGGCTCGCCGCCATCGTGCGCGGCGCCGACACCGCCCGCCTCGACCTGGCGCCGGAAGCGGCGGGGCTGCTGGCGGCGTCACTCGGCCTGTCGCGTATGTATTCCGACGATCTCGCCCAGCTGGAAGCGGGCATGACGCTCTACGACGCCTTCTACCGCTGGTGCCGTGACGCTACGGACGAAAGCCACAACTGGCCGAGCGCGAAGCCCGGAGCCGCGTCATGACCGTCGCCGCTTCCGACGCGCCGGCGCCGCACCGTCCCACCGCGCACGGCATAAGCTTCGCCGAGGCGGTCAAGGTCTGGGCGAGGATCGCCGCGCTGAGCTTCGGCGGTCCGGCCGGGCAGATCGCCGTCATGCACCGCATCCTGGTCGAGGAAAAACGCTGGATCGGCGAGACAAGGTTCCTGCATGCGCTGAACTACTGCATGCTTCTGCCTGGCCCGGAAGCGCAGCAGCTCGCCATCTATATCGGCTGGCTGCTACACAGGACCAAGGGCGGCCTCGTCGCCGGCATCCTCTTCGTCCTGCCCGGCCTCGTCGCCATCATGGCGCTGAGCTGGATCTACGCCATCTTCGGCACTATCGGGATCGTCCAGTCGCTGTTCTTCGGCCTCAAGGCCGCCGTGCTGGCGATCGTGCTGGAAGCCGTCGTGCGCATCGGCCGGCGGGCGCTGCGCAACGCCGTCATGGTGGCGCTGGCCGCTGCCGCCTTCGTCGCCATCTTCGTCTTCCGCCTTCCGTTCCCGCTGATCGTGCTGGCGGCGGCGCTGATCGGTTACATCGGCGGCCGC
This sequence comes from Mesorhizobium sp. NPDC059054, assembly GCF_042739215.1. Taxonomy (NCBI): domain Bacteria; kingdom Pseudomonadati; phylum Pseudomonadota; class Alphaproteobacteria; order Hyphomicrobiales; family Phyllobacteriaceae; genus Mesorhizobium; species Mesorhizobium sp. NPDC059054. The sequence goes on along the minus strand of NZ_JBHYHV010000011.1, from coordinate 9,780 downwards.
GCCGGCTGGGCAGCCTTCATGGCCAGCGGCGGACACGGCAAGGCGGGAAAGGTGGCCGATGCCGACACCGCACTTGGCGAGGATATCCCGGCCCATGCCCGCAATGCCGGCAGATGGTCGCTCCAGATGGCGGCGATCCTGCTGGTGCTGTGGCTGGCGCCCGTAGCGGCCCTGCTGATGCTTTATGGGCCGCAAGACGTCTTTTCGCAGATCGCCGTCTTCTTCTCCAAGATGGCGGTGGTCACCTTCGGCGGCGCCTATGCGGTGCTGGCCTATGTCGCCCAGCAGGCGGTCGAAAGCTATGGCTGGCTGAAACCGGGCGAGATGCTGGACGGTCTGGGCATGGCCGAGACCACGCCCGGGCCGCTGATCATGGTCACCCAGTTCGTCGGCTTCATGGGCGCGTTCCGCGCGTCGGGCACCATGCCGCCCTTGCTCGCCGGCACCCTTGGCGGCTTGCTCACGACCTGGGTAACGTTCACGCCCTGCTTCCTGTGGATTTTCCTCGGCGCGCCCTACATCGAGGCGCTGCGCTCGAACAGGGCGCTGTCGGCGGCGCTGGCGACGATCACCGCCGCCGTGGTCGGGGTGATCCTGAACCTCGCCGTCTGGTTCGCGCTGCATGTGCTGTTCGGCGAAGTCCGGGAGGTGCGCGTCTTCGGCGCCACCCTCGACATTCCTGTCCTGGCCAGCGTGAACCTCGCCGCGCTGGCTTTGGCGATCGTTGCGCTGCTGGCCGTCTTCCGCTTCAGGCTCGGCACGGTGTGGGTGCTGGCAGGCTGCTCGTTGCTTGGCGTGCTCCATGGGCTGACGGCTGGCGCGATCTGATGTGCCTGCCTTCGGGATTGCGCCGAGTGAGAGTCAGAGCGATTCCGCGTTTTCCGTGAAAAACGGAAACGCTCCAGTCACGCCTATCGGGTTCTGTCGGCCGGCGGCCTGTCGACGGGCGGCAGCAGGCCGAGCAGGCGCACCAGCTCGCGCTGGTTCTCGGTGCCTGTCTTGTGCAGGATGCTGGCGATCTGCGTGCGCAGCGTGTTGTCCGAAACCCGATGCTGGGCGGCGAACTCGGCCAGCGAATGGCCGGCCGCCAGCGCCAGCGCCAGCCGCGCTTCCGCCGTCGTCAGCACAAACAGTTGCTGCAGGGCCGCGGCGTCGAGCGTCGTCGAGGTGTTTTCCGACCTGAGGGTGACGAGCACGCGCCCCGGCTGGCCGCCGAGACGCGTCGGCAAAGGCGTCGTCAGCACGAACACCCGTATGCCGTCCCTGGTGGTAAGGATAAGGGCATCGCCGCTGCCGCCGGCTGCGGTCTGGCCGATTGAGGCGGCGAGTTGCCGGGACTGGCCCGCGTTGCGCGCCCGCAGGCCTTGTCGCGAGGCCAGTGTCACGATGCCGCTCGCTTCCAGCGCCTCGGCCGCGCGGTTCGCAAACAGCACATGGCCGGCGCCGTCGCAGATCACGCAACCGAAAGCCAGGCTCTCCAGGGCCGCGAGCCCGGCATTGAGATGAAGGCCCAGGTCCAGTCTCCGGCGCAACTGCATCGCTCTCTGCAGATGGGGCGCCAGGTCCTGCAGCCGGGCGACATCGTCGTCGCTGAAATCCGTGCTTCCGCGCGGGCGGTGAACGCTGAATTGCAGCAGCACCCCGGGGCCGACCGGAACAGCCGGAACGCCCATGGCGCGAACGGTGTCATGCACCCGCAGGAAGTCCGTATGGAACTCCGTTCTCTCCAGGTCGGTCTCCGGCATGAGATCCGTGAAGCGGGAGATGCTGTTGGGGTGGCGCGCCATCGCAAGGGGAATGCAGGGATTGATGTGGCGATAGTAGGCGGCATAATCCTGCAGCGCCTTGTCGGGGAGATTGCAGATGGCCGCCTCCGCGAAGGCGTTTCCGTGCAGGATGCCCAAGGCTGCGCTGCTTCCTTCGCCGACCGCCATCACGATTGCGGTCAGCCCCTGTAGTCCCTCCGGATCGAGCGCGGCATCGTAGATGTCGGAAACAATCGCAGGTTGTATCGCAAGCGATCCGCGGATTGGTCTTCCTGGAACAACACCCATTTTACCTGGCCGCCCCCAGCGGAGACACGCGGACATGCCCAGTCGGCGTATCTGCCCTGAAAAGTAACAGAATTCCGCATCTTTGACCATTAATACAAAATGATGCGGAAATGAGCTTCCGCTCTACCGCCTGTCGCCCGGACCTTCGGCATCGCTTTCTCCGGGCGCGAATGTCATCGGCCACAGCATGCGGGCAGGGCGCTCGCCATAGGTGCCGGCATAGGCCGGCATCGTGGCCAGCAGGGTTTCGGCAAGGGCGATGCCCAGGTCCCGCAGCGACAGGTCATAGACCGACAGCCGCGGCGAAAGAAAATGCGAGTGCGGGCTTCGCCGTCCGATGACCGCGATGTCACGTCCAGGCATCAGGCCTGCCTCGTTCAGCCCGCGATAGAGCCCGGTCGCCAGTGCCTCGTTGATCAGCAGGATCGCCGTCGGGCGTTCCTTGCAGGCCAGCAGATCCCGGGCGATCTGGTAGCCGCCCGCTTCGTTCGGCAGGGAGCGGAAGATATGCTCGTCCGCCAGTTCGAGGCCGTGGCGGGCCAGCACCTCGCGGCAGCGATCGACGAAGACATAGCCGAGATTGATATCGTCATGGGGGCGCGTGACGGCGATACGCCGGTGGCCCCGCTCCACCAGCCGTTCGATCGAGGTCTCCGCCATGCCTTCGAAATCGAGATCGATCCATGGCTGGCCGACATCCGTCAGACTCCGCCCCAGCGTAATGAAGGGGACCCTGCGCTTGGCGAGCATCTCCAGTCGCGCGTCATGACGTTGGGTTGCCGACAGGATGATGCCGTCGGCAAAGCCGCGGGCGACGACGCGCTTCAGGTAATCGAGAGGGTCCTCCTCCGAGGAGCACAGCAGGGCCACGAGGTCGAGCTTGTGGCGGGCGAGCACCGACTGCACGCCATCGAAAACGCTCATGAAGAAGGTATCGCCATGGCCGGTGATCGCCTGGCCCGTCTGGATCATGAAGCCGATGACCCCGGTCGAGCCTTTCCGAAGCGCCCGGCCCGACTGATTGGCGACATAGCCGAGTGATTTGGCGGCTTCGAGCACGCGCTTGCGCGTCTCCGCGTTGACATCCGGCTTGCCGTTGAGGGCACGCGAGACGGTGCCGATCGAAATGTCGAGATGTTCGGCAAGTTTGCGGATGCCCGTCATCGATCTTCCTCTGATTTCGCCAGAGCGGAATGCGATCAAGATGAATCGTATTCCGCTCTATCTCCTTGTTTTGTCGCATGATCATGGTCCGAAAAGTCTGCAACTTTTCGGGATCATGCTCCATACGGCGCGAGTCCCTATTGACACAAAATAGCTTCGACTCATAAGGTCGTAAACGTTTACGGAGGCCGGTTGAGGAGCTTTTTGGCCTCTGTTCCAGGAGGAAATGCGTGACGTACAGGGTCGTTTTGTGCGGGTGCGGAGCTATGGCCAAAGGCTGGCTGAAGGCGCTTCGAGACACCCCCGGTCTCAAAGACAGCGTGCGTGTCGTGGGTCTTGTCGACCTCGACCGGGCGGCAGCAGAGGCGCTTCGCTCCGAGTTCGATCTTCGCGGTGCCACGACCGGTACGGACCTCGATGCCGTGCTGTCCGAGACCCGGCCGGATATCCTGTTCGACATCGTGGTTCCGGAAGCGCGCCGGGCGGTGGTCGCCGCCGGCCTTGCCCATGGCTGCCATGTGCTGAGCGAAAAGCCGATGGCGGCTTCGCTCGAGGAAGCGCGCGAGCTGCGCGATCTCGCCGACAAGGCAGGCAGACTGCATGCCGTGGTGCAGAACCGCCGCTACATCGCCGGCGTGCGCCGCATCCGCCGCATGATCGAGGAGGAGGTGCTGGGCCGCCTCACCGGCCTGCATTCCGACTTCTTCCTCGGCCCCCATTTCGGCGGCTTCCGCGAGCAGATGGACAACGTCCTTTTGCTCGACATGGCCATCCACACCTTCGATGCCGCGCGCTTCATGTCGGGCAAGGACCCCCAGGCCGTCTATTGCCATGCCTCCAACCCGCCGGGTTCCTGGTACCGGCACGGCGCGGCCGCCAGCGCCATCTTCGAATTCTCGGACGATGTCGTCTTCACCTATCGTGGTTCCTGGTGTGCCGAGGGGGCTCCCACGAGTTGGGAGAGCGCCTGGCGCATCACCGGCACCAAAGGCACCCTGGTGTGGGACGGCGCAGAGCGGTTCGAGGCCAACATCGTCACCGGAACGCAGGGCTTCTTCCGCCCGACCGAGCCGCTGGAGGTTCCGGCATCGGAAAACGAGGCCGACACCCACGGCCATGCCAGCGTGATCGAGCGGTTCCTTCAGGCCATCTCAACCGGTCGCCGGCCCGAAACCGACGGCAGCGACAACATCAAGAGCCTGGCCATGGTCTTCGGCGCGATCGAAAGCGCGCGCGACGCCCGGCGTATCACCATTGCAGCATAGGACAGCTTCATGACCAACCCGGCAAAATCCATTCGCATCGGCACCATGGTGCGCGCTTCGGACGGCAGCGCCGCCGCGCGCATCGGCCAGATATTCGAGATGGGTTTCGAGAGCTTCGAGCCTTTCTTCTGGCAGACGACGAACGGCCAGGATCTCGCCGAGCTCGGCAAGCGCTGCCGGGAGGCGATCGGCGATCGGGACATCACCATCTCCACGCTCGGCATGTTCGGCAACCCGCTCGAGGAAACCGATATCGACCGTGAGACCTTGCAGGGTTGGAAAGACTGCATCGACAACGCCCATCATTTCGGCGCCACCTGCGTTGCCGGCTTCACCGGCCGCCTGCGCGGCAAGCCGCTTCCCGAAAGCCTGCCCCGCTACGGGCAGGTCTGGAGCGAGCTCGCCCGGCGCGCCGCCGACAAGGGTGTCCGGATCGCTTTCGAGAACTGCGCCATGGACGGCAACTGGGCGACGGGCGACTGGAACATCGCCCACAATCCCGATGCCTGGGAGCTGATCTTCAACGAGACGCCGCACGACAACATCGGCCTCGAATGGGAGCCGTGCCACCAGATGGTCTATCTCATCGACCCGCTGCCGCAGATCCGCAAATGGGCGGGCAAGATCTTCCACGTCCATGGCAAGGACGCGACGATCCGCTGGGACGTCATCCGCGAGCACGGCATCTTCGGCAAGGAGAAGTTCGTCTTCATGCGCACGCCCGGCTTCGGCGACACCAACTGGACGGACGTCATTTCCGAACTGCGCCTGGCCGGCTGGTCGGGTTCGATCGACATCGAGGGCTGGCACGATCCCGTCTATCGCGACGCGCTCGAAATGACCGGCCAGGTGCATGCGCTCAACCATCTGAAACAGGCCCGGGGCGGCGACTTCGTCATCGACCCGGTTTGAGAATACCGAGCCGGCGAGGAGGAGATTTTGCCGGCTCACAGGGATAACCACAAAGGAGGAGAACTATGACCATCCGCAAGTTTGCAGTCATCGGCGCTCTGGCGCTGGCTGGCGTCTCCCTCATGGGCCTTTCGGCCAAGGCGGAAGACGTGACGCTGACGCTCTGGTCGCTGGACAAGGATATCCAGCCGGCGCCCAATCTCATCAAGGAATTCAACGCGCAGAACAACGGCATCAAGATCGAGTACCGTCTCATCCAGTTCGACGACGTCGTCACCGAAGCGATGCGTGCCTACGCCACCGGCCAGGCGCCTGACATCATCGCCGTCGACAATCCCGAGCATGCGCTGTTCTCCTCGCGCGGCGCCTTCCTCGACATCTCGGACATGATCAAGAATTCAAAAGTGATCAAGCCGGAGAACTATTTTCCCGGGCCGCTGAAATCGGTCGAGTGGGACGGCAAGTATTTCGGCGTTCCCAAGGCGACCAACACGATCGCGCTCTACTACAACAAGGACATGTTCAAGGCGAAGGGGCTCGACCCGAACAAGCCGCCGCAGACCTGGGACGAGCTGGTCGAGGATGCGCGCAAGCTGACCGATCCGGCCAAGAACGTCTACGGCCTGGCCTTCTCGGCCAAGGCCAGCGAGGAGGGCACCTTCCAGTTCCTGCCCTGGGCGCAGATGGGCGGCGGCGGTTATGAGCACATCAATGCCGATGGCGCGGTCAAGGCCCTCGAGACCTGGAAGACGATCATCGACGAGAAGCTCGCCTCTCCGGATTCGTTGACACGGGGCCAGTGGGACTCCACCGGCACCTTCAATTCCGGCAACGCCGCCATGGCGATTTCGGGCCCCTGGGAGCTCGACCGCATGACCCAGGAAGCGAAGTTCGACTGGGGCGTCGCGCTGCTGCCGGTTCCTAAGGAAGGCGCGGAGCGCTCCTCTGCGATGGGCGATTTCAACTGGGCGATCTTCGCGAGCACCAAGCATCCGGCCGAAGCCTTCAAGGCGCTCGAATATTTCGTCTCGCAGGACGACAAGCTGTTCAAGAATTTCGGCCAGTTGCCGGCGCGTTCCGACATCTCGATCCCCGAGACCGGCCAGCCGCTGAAGGATGCCGCCCTCAAAGTGTTCCTCGAGCAGCTGAAATACGCCAAGCCGCGCGGCCCGCATCCGGAATGGCCGAAGATCTCCAAGGCCATCCAGGACGCCATCCAGGCGGCGCTGACCGGGCAGATGGGTCCAAAGGAAGCGCTCGATCAGGCTGCTGAAAAGATCAAGGCTGTACTCGGCTAGATTTCATGCTCATCGGCGGCACCGGGCCGCCTGAAGTTTCCTCCCGGAGGGATCGCTGGAGCGTTTCCGCATTCGAAGAAAAGCGGAAATGCTCCAGCGGTCCAGGTCGGAGCATCGGAGGACTCCCCATGAGACGAACCACATGAGACGGATCCTTTCAAGCATCAGGGACGGACACGGCTTCGACATCGTGCTCGTAGCCTTTCCGCTCGGCTTCCTGTTCCTGATGGCCGGCCTGCCGCTCATCTACAACGCCGTGATGAGCTTCCAGGAAGTCGACATGTTCAGCCTGGGCACCTTCTCGCGGCCCTTCGTCGGCTTCAAGAATTACCGCGATCTCTTCGCCCAGCCCGAAACATGGCCGATCCTCTACAACACCCTCGTCTTCGTCGTCGGCTCGATCGCCGGCCAGTTCCTGATCGGCTTCGGGCTGGCGCTGTTCTTCTGGGTCAATTTTCCCGGCGCTTCTTGGCTGCGCGGCCTGTTCCTCGTCTCCTGGGTCATGCCCGGCCTCGTCGTCGGGGCCATCTGGAACTGGATCCTGTCCGGGGATTTCGGCGTGCTCAATTTCGTGCTCAGGGAAAGCGGCATCGTCTCCGGCAACATCTTCTGGCGCTCCGATCCGCACTACTCGCTCTACGCGGTGATCATCGCCAACATCTGGCTCGGCACCGCCTTCAACATGATCCTGCTTTCCGTCGGTCTCTCTGCGATCCCCGGCGATCTTTACGAAGCCGCCGAGCTCGACGGCGCCAATGCCTGGCAGCGCTTCTGGACCATCACCCTGCCGATGATGCGCTCCTCGATCGGCGCCATCATCGCGCTCGGCCTGATCTTCACGCTGCAGCAGTTCGACCTTTTCGCGGCCATCACCTCCGGAGGGCCGAACAATTCCTCCAACGTCACGCAATATTGGGCCTGGGAGCTTTCCTTCCGCCAGTACGACTTTGCCAAGGGAGCGACGATCTCGGTCATCATGATCGTGTTCGTCATGTTTGCCTCGGTCGTCTATGTGCGCTCCACGCGCCACGAGGTGCGCGGATGAGCGAAAGAACCCACAACCGCCTGATGCTGGCGATCGCCATCCTCATGGCGGGGATCTATCTGTTCCCGCTCTACTGGATGTATGTGACGGCGCTCAAGAGCGGTTCGGAAATGTTCGCCACGCCGCCGAGCTTCTGGCCGTCCTCGCCGCGGTGGAACACCTTCGCCGATGTTTGGGAAAGCCGGCAGATGGGCCGCTTCCTGTGGAACTCGCTGGTCATCGCCATCGGCGCCACGACGCTCATCGCCGTTCTCGGCGTCGGCTGCGCCTATGTGCTGGCGCGCTATCGCAACGTCTGGGTCGATATCGGCCTGTTCCTGATCCTCATGCTGCAGGTGCTGCCGGCGTCGCTGATGGTCACCCCGATCTTCGTGGGGTTCTCGCAGCTCGGCGTGCTGGACTACCCGCGCCTCGCCGTGGTGATCGCGATCGCCGCCAAGAGCATGCCCTTCTTCGTGATCCTCGTGCGCGCCACCTTCATGGCCGTGCCGCAGGAGCTCGAGGAGGCGGCGCTGGTGGACGGCAACAGCCGCGTCGGCGCCTTCATCAGCATCGTGTTGCCGCTGGCGCGCAACGGCATCCTCGTCAGCGCCATCCTCATCTTCATGCAGGCCTTCGGCGAGTTCGTCTATTCGAAGTCGATGATCCAGGGGATCGAACTCCAGCCGGCAAGCGTCGGCCTCAACTCCTTCATGGGTCCCAACACCAACGAGTGGAACAACATCATGGCCTACGCGACCATCTATGTGACGCCGATCCTGGCGGTGTTCGTTCTCCTGCAGCGCCGCATCGTCTCCGGCTTGACCTCGGGAGCCCTGAAATGACCGCGCAGATCGAATTGTCCGGCGTCAACAAGCACTATGGCAGCTATCACGCGCTGAAGGACATAGACCTCTCGATCGAGAAGGGCAGCTTCACGGCGCTCGTCGGTCCCTCCGGATGCGGCAAGTCCACGCTGCTGCGCTCGCTGGCAGGACTGGAAAGCATCTCGACGGGAACGCTCAGCATCGCCGGGCAGGTGATGAACAAGGTGCCGCCGCGCAAGCGCGACGTGGCGATGGTTTTCCAGTCCTATGCGCTCTACCCGCATATGACGGTGGAGGAGAACCTCACCTACAGCCTGCGCGTCCGAGGCACGCCGAAGGCCGACGCGAAAAAGGCTGCGGCTGAGGTCGCGCGCACCACCGGTCTTTCGCACCTGCTGGACCGTTATCCCCGCGAACTCTCCGGTGGCCAGCGGCAGCGCGTGGCGATGAGCCGCGCCATCATCCGCCACCCCAAGGCTTTCCTGTTCGACGAGCCGCTGTCCAATCTCGACGCGGCCTTGCGCGTGCATATGCGCAAGGAGATCCGCGCGCTGCACGACCGCCTCGGCGCGACCTCGGTCTACGTCACGCATGACCAGATCGAAGCAATGACAATGGCGGACCGTGTCGTCGTCATGCGCGCCGGGGTCATCGAGCAGCAGGGGGCTCCGCTGGATCTCTACGACAGGCCGGCGAACAGGTTCGTGGCCGGGTTCATCGGCTCGCCCGCCATGAATTTCATTCCGGCGCAGGGTGGGCAGGACGGCCGTTCCATCGTGCTCGATCTCGGCCAGCCCCAGACCGTGCAACTCGGCTACCCCGTCCAGTCCGGCCGCGAACTGACCGTTGGCCTGCGCCCGGAGCACATCACCATCGCGCCACCCGACAAGGCGATGCTCAAGGTGCCGGTGGCCGTCGTCGAATCCACCGGCGCGGCCACCTACCTCACCACCGCCACGACCCCGGAACTCGCCGTGGTCGTCAACGGCCGCGGCGGGACTGCGGCCGGCGACATGGTCGGCCTCGACTTCGAACCCGCGCAACTGCATCTGTTCGATGCGCAGACCGAACAGCGGATCTGAGCATGATCCCAAAAAGTTGCAGACTTAAGTCCGGGATTGGATCGCCGCACCTTCTTCCACGTTCCGGAATGGCAACTGTGTTCAAGCGAAGCGGCTTTTGTCTCGGATCATGGCGTTGAGCGAGACGAGGAGCTTCCTTGCGACAGCGATGATG
>NZ_JBHYHV010000010.1:0-85335 GCF_042739215.1 Mesorhizobium sp. NPDC059054 | reverse complement strand
ATCATCGCTGTCGCAAGGAAGCTCCTCGTCTCGCTCAACGCCATGATCCGAGACAAAAGCCGCTTCGCTTGAACACAGTTGCCATTCCGGAACGCCGGCGAGGGCGCAGCGGTCCAGAACATCCTGGCTCCGGCAGCCCGAAATCTCTAGCGGGCGATCAACATCCCCACCAAAGCTTCCTCGACATCGCTCCTGTTGGCGGTGCTTTCATTGGCGGCGCGCTGGGATTTCACGCGCATGGCGACACCGTCGAAGGTCAGCATCAGGAGGTGGGCGAAAGCGCGCAGACGCGGATCCTGCGGCGTGGCACCCTCGATCGCATCGCAGACGATCTGGACGATCTTGTTCTCGGCCCAGTGCAGCAGATCTGGCTTGTACTTGTCCTTGGGCATGACGATGGCAAGGCCCTCCATCAGCGCGGAGGTATAGCCGGTCTTGTCGTCGGCGATGTCGTTGAGCAGGCCGCCGACGAGGCGCCGGATCTTGCGCTCCGGCGTCTTCAGCCGCGCCACGGCACGCTCCAGCGCCAGCACCTGCGCTTCGAACCAGGGCGTGTAGATGGTGAAATAGATCTGCAGCTTCGATTCGAAATAGACATAGACATTGGACGGCGCGATGCCGGCGCCCTTGGCGATCTTGGCGACCGTGGTGTCCATGTAGCTGGTCATGGCGATCTGCGACGCCGCCGATGTCAGGATCGCCTGCCGAACCGATTCATTCTTGACGCGGGCCAAGATCACCCCTCTCGCGCAAATCAGAAACATTACGCTTAAGCGCGGAATCTTCGGTGGTCAAACGGCCAGCCGACAAAAGACCATGCTCCGGCGACGCAACGAACCATCGCCTCAAAAAAGAATGACATTCTCTATTGACATCGGTGGACTTCGACTCTTTTCATAAAAGAACGTCATTCGTTATAGCACAGGGAACGCATAACGTATGGCCAGCAATGGAGCCAGGCGCAAAGGATGCCCGGTCCAGAAAACGGGAGAAGCCTGATGCCGACCTTGCAGATCAACAATCATCCGATCGCCTATCTGGAATTCGGCGACCCGAACAACGACACCATCATCCTTTTGTCGGGCTGGGCGCAGGACAACCGCCTGTTCAAGAATCTGTCGCCGCTGCTGGCCGAGACATTCCACGTGCTGGTGCCCGACTATCGCGGCCATGACGCCAACGAGACCGTGCATGGCGACTTTGGCACCGAGGAGCTGATCGACGACATCGCCGCCTTCATCGAGATCAAGGCGCCGAAGAACCCGATGCTGGTTTCGACATCGCATGGCTGCTGGGTCAATATCGGCCTGTGCGAGCGGCTGGGCCTGGAGCGCACCATCCTGATCGACTGGCTGATGCAGCCGCATCCGGGCTTCATCAAGCAGCTCGAGGACGGGCAGGATCCGCAGCGCTACAGGCAAGGCCGCGACAGCTTCTTCAACGAATGGGAAGCGACGACCGACAATGTCGACGTCATCAACCACATGAAGAAGGAAATGGCCTGGTTCTCCGGCCCGATGTGGATGCGCGCCTGCCGCGAGATCCTTCGGGCCTACACCAAATATGGCTCGCCGCTCAAACGCATGGAAGGGCTGAAGAAGCAGCCCGAGCTCATCCACATCTACTCACAGCCGCTGTCGGCCGAATACCGCAAGTTCCAGGAAGACTATTCCGCCGGCCACCCCTGGTTCCGCCCCGTCCACATCCCCGGCCAGACCCACTTCCCGACACTGGAGAACCCGGCAGCGGTGGCGAAGGCGATCGTGGAGTTCAGTGGGCGTTATTGACGACGACACGCATAGGCTTCTGCCGATCGAGCGCTTCGCCTAAGAAGCTAGCCTGGGTTCAGCGCCGTTGATATTCGTATCGGCCGGAGCGACGGTCAATTTCACACCAAGCGCGCGGGCGACGCCTAGGAGAGTGGAAAGCTTGGGATCGCCCTTTTCGCTCAAGGCCTTGTACAACGCCTCACGGGTTACGCCGGCCTCCTTGGCCATGGCGGTCATACCGCGAGCGCGGGCAACATCGCCGAGCGCCTTCTTGATGAGTTCGGGGTCGCCATCTTCAAACGCTGCTTCGATGTAAGCGAAGATGGCCTCCTCGCTGTCGAGATATTCGGTGACGTCCCACTTGCGGGTTTCGATAGCCATCAGTTCAACTCCTTCGCCATCGCCTTGGCGTTCTTGATATCCTTTTTCTGCGAGGATTTGTCGCCGCCGCAGAGCAGGACAACGACCGTATTGCCGCGCTTAACGAAGTAGACGCGGTAGCCCGGGCCATAATCGACACGAAGCTCGCCGATACCGTCGAAGAACTTGGCATCGCCAAGATTACCGAGTTCCACCCGCGCGATCCTGATCTCGATACGGGCCTGCGCGCGAACGTCTCCGAGAGATTTGAGCCAGCCGGAGAATTCAGTAGTGCGGCGAACTTCGATCATGTCAAACTGTAATCTACAGTTCACATTCCGTCAAGCGACCTGTGAACTGTAGATCACTATTTCTTCACCTGATCGCCGTTCGTCCAGACATCTCCGCAACCGAAGCAGCTTAGGCGAACGCGTCCGGAGCACGCTACCCCCGAACGGGTGGTGCCGGGCCATTGTCGCAGCGCTACACTGCTTGCAGCGCTGGATGTCCATCAGCGTTCGGACCACCCCCACGCGCCGCCTGACTTCCAAAGACAGGACATCGAGAAAGACGACTTCTAGCACGCAGTCATGCATTCGCTCTACCGGCCTAACCCCCCCCATCGCATTCGCCTGCACCGTCGTCACCACGATCATGGCCAGCACTTCCTCGGCGCTGCGGTCTCGGGAGAAATCGTTCTCCGGCGGATCAAGCCGTCGCCGCACCGGGTTCGGCAGCACCGTCAGTTTTGCGCTCCTCCCGGAAAGGGCGGTCGGGGCGGATCCACAAGGCCATGAACGCGCCAAGCAAAAGCAGGACCATGGAGGCCGCGAACGGCAGGTCCCACCGACCGGTCAGGTCGATGGTGAGGCCGAAGACGACCGGCGAGATCATGCCGGCAAGGCCGAAACCGAAATTCATGAACCCGCTCGCCGTCCCTGAATATTGAGGGGCGATGTCCATCGGCGTGGCCCAGATCGGCGCGACGATCAGTTCGGCGAAGAAGAACGCCGCGCTGAGGCTGAGGGCAACCGTCACGAGATCGGTGGAGAACATCACGGGCAGCATGCAGGCGAAAGCGCCGAGGAAGCCCACGACGATCACGCCGATGCGGGCCCAGCCGATATTGCCGGTCCTGCGAAGAATGCCATCGCTGGCCCAGCCGCCCACCAGATCCCCGACGACGCCCGCAAGAAACACGCCTGCCGAGAAGAAGGCGGATTTCTTCAGGTCGAGATGGTGCTGGTGCAGGAAATAGGAAGGGATCCAGTTCAGGAAAAGCCAGAGCATCCAGCCATAGCAGAAGTCGGTCATGGTGACCGGAAGCATGCGCTTCAGGAGCGGTATCCAGGGCAGTCTCTTGCGCTCGCCCGCGATCTTCTGCTTCGGCAGCGCCTCCAGTTCTTCTTGCGTGACGCCCCTGTGCTGTCGGGGATCGTCGCGGAAGTACCACCACCACAGGACGACCCACAGGAAGCTGACCAGCCCGACGATGATGAAGGAATCCCGCCACGACAGCGCGATGACCAGAAATGCGATCAGCGGCGGGCTCAGCGCATTGCCGAAGCGGGCGAAGGCATGCGTGATGCCTTGGGCAAATCCGCGCTTCTGCGCAGGCATCCAGTTGGAGAGCGCACGCGTGGCGGTGGGAAATGCCGATCCCTCGCCGATGCCGAGCAGGATCCTGGCGATGACCAGCGAAACCGCGCCCTCGACGAAGCCGATCATGATCGTGGCCGCCGACCAGATGCTGCCGCAGATGATCAGCGTCTTGTGCGGGCCCAGCCAGTCGCCGAGCCGGCCGCCGAGAATCTGGAAAAGAGCGTAGGGGTAGGCGAAGGCCGAGAAAGCGAGCCCCAGCTCAACGTTCGAGAGGCCGAGTTCGGCCTGCATGGCCGGAGCGGCGGTGCTGATGTTGACCCTGTCTATGTAGGTGACCAGATACATCAGGCAGATGATGAACAGGACGCGGTCCGTCGTCCTGAAACGGGTAAGCCGTAACATGTCTCCTCCCACGATATTCGGGCGGAAGCTGCGGCCTTTCGTTCGCGAGGCCGGTTCCCGCTCCGATCAGGAAAACCCGCCCTCCTCGACGAGCTTTCCGGCTTTGGGGTCCGGTCGGACCCCGATGCACTGCTCCTTTCAAATCCGACGCCCGGTCGGCTTCATTCCGTCATCTGCGCCAGTTTCAACCGCTGGATCTTGCCCGACGGCCCCTTCGGCAGGGCAGCCATGACATGGATGCGCTCTGGCGACTTGAATTTCCCAAACCTTTGTTCGCAAAGGCAGATCAGCTCCGACACGGTCAGGGTCGAGCCTGGCCGCAGCGTGACGGCCGCTTCGACACGTTCGCCATATCGGTCGCATTTGCGCGCGAATGCCGCCGCCTCGATGACATCGGGATGGGAATAGAGCGCCTCGTCGATCTCGCGTGGCGCGATGTTCTCGCCGCCCTTGATGATCAGTTCCTTCAGCCGTCCGGTCACGAAGACATAGCCGTCCTCGTCCAGGCGCCCGAGATCGCCGGTCCGCAGCCAGCCGTCCGCGGTCAGCGCCGCGGCGGTGGCGGCGCTGTCGCCGAGATAACCCCGCATCACATTCGCGCCGCGTACTGCGATCTCGCCTTCGGTGCCGGGCGGCAGCGGGGACAGGTCGGGGGAAAGCACCACAACCTCGTTGCCGACCGCATGGCCCGGAGAGCCGATCTTGCGCAGGCCCGGCGGCAGCGGATTCGACAGGATCTGCGCCGCCGTTTCCGTGAGCCCCATGGTTTCGACGATCGGAATGCCGAAGCGCCGCTCGAAACCGTTCTGGACTTCCGGCGCAAGCGCCGCGGAGGCGGAGCGTCCGAAACGGACACGCGCCCGACAGGAGGATTGCGGTTCACCGTCTCCGTGCAGGAGGTGCGAAATGATCGTCGGCACCACCGAAAACCAGGTCGCCTTGTACTCCTCGCAAACGGCCCAGAACTGGCTGGCCGAAAACCGTTCGCAGACCACCACCGAACCGCCCGACAGCAGCGGGGCGAGGATCGTCACGCACAGGCCGTTGATATGATAGATCGGCAGGACGCACAGGGCACGGTCATGCGCCGTCAGCTCATGCGCCACCGCCGTATTCCAGCCGCCGGCAAGCAGGCTCGAATGGCTATGAACCACGCCCTTCGGCCGCCCCGTCGTTCCCGACGTGTACATCAGCAGCGCGTCGTCCTCTGCGCCATGGGCAAGCGGATCGGCTCGTCCGGCCCCGGCCGGCCAGCGGAACGCGCCATCGACGTCGATCAGGATCGGCGCCGCCGGATGGGCGGCGATGGCGCTGTCCAGCAACGGTCGCTGCCCGACATCGACAAGCAAGGCTTTCGCACCGGAATGCGACAGCGCGTAGCCGATCGCATCCGCGCCGGCGACCAGATTGATCATCGTGGCGCGGAAGCCGCCATAGAGCACACCATAGAGGCCCAGGACCGCCTGGCGGCTGTTGGGCATCATCAGCGCCACGCTGTCGCCCCGCGCGATGCCCAGCCCGGCAAGCCTGCCGGCAATCTCGGCGGCCGCGTCGCGCAGCGCCCGCCAGGTCAGCGTCGTGCCGTCGGAGGGGAAAAGATGGCTGACGGCCTCGCTTTGGTGATCGGCGCGATCGTCGAGCCAGTCCCGGACCGTTCCCGCCGGCGGCCGATGCGGGTCAAGCCTCATTTCCCGGCCTCCTGCCAATAGAAGGCAAAGATCTCCTCGAGCGTCGGCTCCCTGGGCGGGATCGGCCGCACGATCCGCGTGCGCTGCATGAAATGCCGCCAGTGGAGATTGGTGTCGATCGCGTTGCCGCCCCAGCTTCCGCAGCCCATCGAGAGCGAGAACGGCAGGCCGTTGTCGAAGGCCCCGCCCGTGGCGAAACTGTGGGCCTGGTTCACGATCACACGGCAGACGGGAAGGCTGCTGCCCAGGACGACCGGCCGTGCGGTGTCACGCGAGTGCAGACCGACGGAATGGCCCGCCCCCTGATGCTGCAGGATGCGGCGGGCCAGCTCTGCCGCGTGGTCGAAATCGCGGGCCCGGTAAAGTGCGGCGACGCGGCTGAGCTTTTCACCCGAAAGCGGATGCCCGGGCCCGATCCCTTCGGTTTCGACCGCGACGAAGCGCGTGCCTTGCGCAACCTTGCCGGCAAGCCCCAGCTTGCCGATCATGACGTCGGCATCCTGCGCGATGACCTCGCGGTTCAGATGCCCGTCCTGCCAGAGGCGGCTGACGATCGCTTGCGCTTGCGAGGACGGAACCACCGCGCCGCCCTCGGCGGCAAGCGCGGCCAGGAAGTCGTCATAGACCGCATCGACCACGATCAGCGCGTTCTCCGACGAACAGGATGTCGCGTTGTCGAAGGTCTTCGACAGGGTGATCTTGCGCGCCGCATCGATCAGGTCGGCCGTTTCGTCGACGATGACGGCGACATTGCCGGCGCCGACACCGATCGCCGGCGTGCCGCTTTCATAGGCCCTGCGGACATTGTCCTGGCTGCCTGTCACGACCACGAGATCGGCGGTTTCCAGCAGCCGCTGCGTCTTGGCCTTGCTGCCGGCGCCCGGCAGCATCTGCACGAGGTCGCGGTCCTCCCCGATCTTGTCGAACTCGGCGTGGATGAAGGCAAGCAGCATCTCGCAACAGGCCGTCCCCTTCGGCGATGGCGAGAGCACGATGGCATTGCCGCATTTCAGGGCGTTGACGATGTTGTTTGTCGGCGTCGCAACCGGGTTGGTGGAAGGAACCACCGCGCCGATGACGCCGATGGGCCGGGCGATTTCGGCTATTCCGGTATCCGGATCGTCGGACAGGACGCCATGGGTCTGGATGCCCTGGATATCGCGCAGCAGCCCCAGGGTCTTGCGATGGTTCTTGGCGATCTTGTCGGCGACATTGCCGAGCCCGGTGGTGCGAACCGCCAGTTCGGCAAGCTGGCGGTTTCGCTCCGGCTGCATGACCGCCCAGCCTGCGGCCTGCGCGGCAAGGTCATAGCGACGCTGGCTGCCATGCGCCTCGTAAGCCGCCTGGGCGGCGCGCGCCCTGGCCAGCATCGCATCGACCAATTGGAGATCGTTCGTAATGTCCATGCCTTGCTACTCGCCTTGCTTCCGGCGCGCCAATGAAACGGGATCAAGGCCGCTCCAGAAGCGGCCCAGCCATGGCTTGCCCACGTGCCTGCAATGTCGGTTTGGCGCATCCTCCTCTTGATGCACCAGGAAAGCCTACGCCATGAAAATAGCCTTGCAAATGTTTTCATAGAAAATTATCATTTGATAGATTTCAGGATAAAAATCATATGGTTAAGCCAGATATCGTTTTCGTAGCTCGGCTTGCAGGCGTTTCACCGGCTACGGTTTCGCGGGCCATCAACCATCCGGAACTGGTGAGCGCGGCCACCCGCAGAAAGATCGATCTCGCCATCGAGAAATCGGGCTATATCCGCAACCGCGCGGCGCAAGCGATGCACGGCAAGCGCAGCGCGACCATCGGCCTGGTGATGCCCACCATCTCCAACATGATCTTTGCCGAGGTCACGCAGGCGTTCAACGACACGGTCAGCGATCAGGGCTTCACGCTTCTTCTGGCGTCGCATGGCTACGATCTCGACACGGAATACCGCTTGATCCGCAAGCTGTTCGAGCACCGGGTCGACGCGCTGGCCGTCATCGGGCTGGACCACAGCCATGGCACCTTCCGCATGATCGCCGAGCAGCGTGTTCCGGTGCTGGCGATCTGGAACTATGCCCCGGACTCCGCCTTGCCCTGCATAGGCGTCGACAATCGCGAGGCGGGGCGGCTGGCGGCCGAACATCTTGTCGCCCTGGGGCACAGGCGCATCGGCATGGTGTTTCCCTCGACCGTCGACAATGACCGCGCGCGCGGTCGCCAGGCGGGGGCCATGGCGGTTTTTCAAGCCGCCGGCGTCGAACTGAAGGACCACTGGCGCATCGAGGTGCCCTACAACATCGCGCAGGCAAAATCCGCCATCGCCGAACTGCTGGGCCGCGACGACAGGCCGACCGCGCTGCTCTGCGGCAATGACGTCATCGCGCAAGGCGCGATCTATGCCGCCGCCAGACTGGGAATTTCGATCCCACAGGCGCTGTCCGTCATCGGGGTCGGCGATTTTGCCGGTTCAGCTCAGGTGGAGCCGACATTGACGACGGTGCGCATTCCCGCACGGCAAATCGGGGTTTCAGCGGGCCAGGTCATCGTCGATGCAGTGAGCCGCTCCGATCCCGACTTCATGGTCCGCACCCGGATCGACCTCGACCTGATCATGCGGGCCAGCACCGGCATGCCGGCTGACGCGCGCCGCGTCGATTGAAGCTGTGCGCTCACCCGCCTGCACGCTCGTCACCGCGATCATCGAGAACACATCCTCGGCGCTGCATCCGCGCGACAGATCGTTAGCCGGCTTGGCCAAGCCTTGCAGGATCGGGCCGATGGCGGTGGCGCCGCCGATGCGTTGGGCGATCTTGTAGCCGATATTGGCGGCGTCGAGATTGGGGAAGACGAAGACATTGGCCTCGCCATGCAGCGCCGAATTCGGCGCCTTGGCGGCACTCACCGCCTCGACGAAGGCGGTGTCGAACTGCAGTTCGCCGTCGATGATGAGCTCGGGATCGGCGGCATGGGCGAGACGGGTGGCCTCCACCACCTTGGAGACGCGCTCATGCGCGGCGCTGCCATTGGTCGAGAAGGACAGCATCGCTACCTTGGGCGCAGCGCCAGCCAGCGCCTGATAGGAGCGCGCCGACATGCGGGCGATGTCGGCAAGGCCGGCGGCATCCGGATCGACCACGAGGCCGCAATCGGCGAAGACGAAGGCGCCTTTCTTCACGTGATGGGGCTGGCACAGCATCATCAGGAAGAAGGAAGAGACCAGGCCGACGCCGGGCGCGCGGCCGATGCATTGCAGCGCCGCCCGCACCGTGTCGGCCGTGGTGGCGACCGCGCCGCCGACCGTGCCGTCGGCTTCGCCCTCGCGCACCATCATGGCGGCGAAGGTAAGCGGCGCGCGCACGGCCGCATAGGCTTGCGCCCCGTCGACGCCCTTGTCCTTGCGCAGCGCGTGATAGGCCGCAGCCAGGCGCGCGGTCAGCGCCGAAGTCTCGGGGTCCTCGATGCGGATGTCCTCACCCGCGGCACCGGCCTCGGCAAGCCTTTGCTCCACAACATTGCGGCGGCCGACCAGCGTGATCCGAGCAATGCCCTCGCGCACCGAACGAAGTGCCGCCTCGGCGATGCGCGGGTCCTCGCCTTCGGGCAGGACGATGCGGCGCGGCGATGCCTTGGCGGCGGCGAGGATGCGTTCCAGCGGCTTCATCAGGCGTGTCCCAGATAGTAGATGCCGGCGAGGATGAAGAGGCCGATGAAGACGGTCTCGGCAACGATCAGCGCCACCGCATCACCACCGACATCGAGCACGCGGCGCAGCGAGGTCTTCATGCCGACGGCGACGATGCCGGCCAGCAACGCCCAGCGCGACACCTCCATGCCGGCTTTCGAGACCGCTTCCGGCACGAAACCCAGCGAGTTGGCGGCGGCGAGGATCAGGAAGGCGATGACGAAGCCGGGCAGCAGCGGCGGCCGCTTGCCGGCTTCGCCCACCGGACCGGCGCCGCGCGTGGCGAGGGAGAACACCAGCACGACCGGCGCCAGCATGGTGACGCGGATGAGCTTGACCAGCGTGGCGGTCTCGCCCGCCTCGGGTGAAACCGAGAAGCCGGCGCCAACCACCTGGGCGACGTCGTGGATGGTGCCGCCGAAGAAGATGCCGGTGGCGCGCGCGTCGAGGCCGATGCCTTCGGCGATCATCGGATAGAAGATCATGGCCAGCGTCGACAGCACCGTCACCGACAGCACGGTGAAGATCAGGTTGCGCTCGGAGAATTCGTTGCGCGGCAGCACGGCTGCGATCGCCATGGCGGCCGACGCGCCGCAGATGGCGACCGAGCCGCTGGTGATCAGCGCCAGCCGCCAGCCGCGGCCGAGCAGCCTGGCGGCGACAAGGCCGAACAGGATGGTGGCGGCGATGGCGCAGATCAGCAGCAGGATGGTGCTGGCGCCGAGCCCGACCAGCAGGTCGACGCTGATGCGCATGCCGAGCAGGGCGACGCCGATGCGCAGCACCTTCTTGGCGCTGAGGTCGATGCCGGCGACGCAGCGCCCCTCCTCCGACAGGAAGTTGAAGGCGATGCCGAGCAGCAGCGCCATCAGCATCGCCGGCGCGCCATAATGATCCGACAGGAACTGTGCCGCAATCGCCACGGCTCCGGTCACGGCAAGACCCGGCCACCAGGCTTGCACCATCGAAGGCAGGCTGTTGAGGCGTCGGGTCGCGGCGGCGGTGTTCATTCCTTCATTCCCTTATCGAGAGCGGGCATGGCGTGTGGCGTCGAAGCCCCCTCTCCGTCTCGGCTTTGCCGAGCCACCTCTCCCCCGCTTTGCGGGGGCGAGGAACTGCAGTTGCAATGGCGACGCTTCTCCAGCCTGGGTTCCTCGCCCCCATGAAAATGGGGGAGAGGTGGCTCGCCCGCAGGGCGAGACGGAGAGGGGGAACCTCATATGCAATTGCCCTCGGATCGAGAGGTCCTGCCCGGCGAACCGGGCAGGTTATGCAACATCAGGCGCGCTGCTGCGGCCGCATGTCGGCGGCGTCGATGCCGGCCACCGGCACCGGCTTCTTCATCGCGTCGCGGCGGAAGGGCTCGCCGAGCTCCTGGTTGAGGATCACCTCGATGAAGGTGGTGATGCCCTTGGCCTGGTCCTCGATCGCCTTGGCCAGCGCCTCGGTGAGCTTGGCCGTGGAGTCGACGACGACGCCCTTCAGCCCGCAGCCATCGGCCACCTTGGCGTAGCTGAGGTTCGGGTTGAGCTCGGTGCCGACGAAGTTGTTGGCGTACCACAGCGTGGTGTTGCGCTTCTCCGCGCCCCACTGGTAGTTGCGGAAGATCACCATGGTGATCGCCGGCCAGCCTTCGCGGCCGATCGCGCCCATCTCGTTCATCGAGATACCGAAAGCGCCGTCGCCGGCAAAGCCGACCACCGGAACGTCGGGGCAGCCGATCTTGGCGCCGACGATCGAGGGGAAGCCGTAGCCGCAAGGACCGAACATGCCGGGCGCCAGATATTTGCGGCCCTGCTCGAAGCTCGGATAGGCATTGCCGATGGCGCAGTTGTTGCCGATGTCGGTCGAGATGATCGCTTCCTTCGGCAAGGCTGCCTGGATCGCGCGCCAGGCCTGGCGCGGCGACATGCGGTCGGCCTCGCGCCGGCGCGCCGACGCATTCCATTCCGTACCCGGATCGTCATCCTCGTGGTCCATCGACGACAGCTGCTGCAGCCAGGCCGAGCGGGTCTGGTGGATCGCCGCCTTGCGCTCGTCGCGGCCCTGATTGCCGGCCGATGGGCCGAGCTTTTCGAGGATCTGGCGCGCCACCTGTTTGGCGTCGCCGCAGATGCCGACGGACACCTTCTTGGTCAGGCCGATGCGGTCGGCGTTGATGTCGACCTGGATGATGGCGGCGTTCTTCGGCCAGTAGTCGATGCCGTAGCCCGGCAGCGTCGAGAAGGGGTTGAGGCGCGTGCCCAGCGCCAGCACCACGTCTGCCTTGGCGATCAGTTCCATCGCCGCCTTCGAACCATTGTAGCCGAGCGGACCGACGGCCAGCCGATGGCTGCCCGGGAAGGCGTCGTTGTGCTGGTAGCCGCAGCAGACCGGCGCGTCGAGCTTCTCGGCGAGAGCCATCGATTCCTGGATAGCGTTGCCGATGACAACGCCGGCGCCGTTGAGGATGACCGGGAACTTGGCTTCCGACAGAAGCTTCGCCGCCTCGCTGATCGCCTGCGGTCCGCCGGCCGGGCGCTCGAAACGCACGATCGCCGGCAGGTCGACGTCGATGACCTGGGTCCAGAAGTCGCGCGGGATGTTGATCTGCGCCGGGGCGCAGCCGCGCCAGGCCTTCTCGATGACGCGGTTCAGCACCTCGGGAATGCGTGAGGGGTCGCGCACCTCTTCCTGGTAGCAGACCATCTCCTCGAACATCGCCATCTGGTCGACTTCCTGGAAGCCGCCCTGGCCGATGGTCTTGTTGGCCGCCTGCGGCGTGACCATCAGAAGCGGCGTGTGGTTCCAGTAGGCGGTCTTCATGGCGGTGATGAAGCCGGTGACGCCGGGGCCGTTCTGGCCGATCGCCATCGACATGGTGCCGGTGGCACGGCTGAAACCGTCGGCCATCATGCCGGCATTGGTTTCATGGGCGCAGTCCCAGAACTTGATGCCGGCCTTGGGGAACAGGTCGGACACCGGCATCATGGCCGAGCCGATGATGCCGAAGGCATGCTCGATGCCATGCATCTGCAGGACTTTGACGAAGGCTTCTTCCGTGGTCATCTTCATGACAGATTCTCTTTCAGCTGGTGTTGACGGGTTGATGTGCGAAGCGGCTGGCTAGCCGGCCGGGCTTCGGGTGCGGGACGGATGAGGGCGGCGCAGACCATCGAGACGAGCGCGGCGAACACGACATAGCCGGCCAGAAGCCACGGCTCGCCATCGCCGAAGTCGATGAGATAGGTCGCGACGATCGGGGTGATGCCGCTCGCGAAGATGCCGGAGAACTGGTAGACGAAGGAGATGCCGGTGTAGCGCACCTTGACGTCGAACAGGTCCGAGAACAGCGCGGCCTCGGGGCCGTAGCACATGGCGTAGATGATGCCGAAGGGTACGACGAGCGCGAGGCCGATCC
Source organism: Mesorhizobium sp. NPDC059054 (assembly GCF_042739215.1). Lineage (NCBI taxonomy): Bacteria > Pseudomonadati > Pseudomonadota > Alphaproteobacteria > Hyphomicrobiales > Phyllobacteriaceae > Mesorhizobium > Mesorhizobium sp. NPDC059054. Next base: position 72,444 of record NZ_JBHYHV010000010.1, on the reverse strand, counting down.
ACAGGAGATTGCCGCTGCCCATCATCATGAAGGCCGGGAAGGTGACCAGCGCCAGAAGCAGGCTGCCGATGGCGTAGGTCTTGGGCCGGCCCCAGCGGTCGGACAATTTGCCGAACAGCGGAATGGCCACCACCATCACCAGCGCCGACAGGCACACCAGCCAGAGCGCCGTGGCCCGGTCGACCTTCACGTGCTTCGACAGGTAGACGATCGAGAACACCGCGAAGACGTTGAAGAAGACACCGTCGATATAGCGCGCGCCCATGCCGAGCAGGATGTTCTTCGGATAGGTGCGGATCAGTTCGAGGAACGGGATCTTGACCTCCTGCTGCTCCTCCTTGACCGCCGCGAAATCCGGCGTCTCGGCGACCTTGAGCCGGATGTAGAGGCCGACGATGATCAGGACGATCGAGCCGACGAAGGCGGCGCGCCAGCCCCAGGCGAGGAAGGCTTCTTCGGGCATCAGGCTGAGCAGGGCAACGACGCCGGAGGACAGGCACAGGCCGATGGCGAGGCCGATCTGCGGGATCGAGGCGTAATAGCCGCGCTTGTTTTCGGGCGCGAATTCATAGGCCATGAGCACGGCCCCGCCCCATTCGCCGCCGATGCCGATGCCTTGGGCGATGCGCAGGATGAGCAGCAGGATGGGCGCCGCGACGCCGATCTGCTGATAGGTCGGCAGCAGGCCGATCAACACGGTGGCGACACCCATGATCAGGATGGTCAGCACCAGCATCTGCTTGCGGCCGAGCCTGTCGCCGAAATGACCGAACACGATGCCGCCGAGCGGGCGAGCCACGAAGCCAACCGCGAAGGTCGCATAGGCCAGCACCATCGAAACCAGCGGATCGTGCGTCGGGAAATAGAGCTGGTTGAAGACGATGCCGGCGACGACCCCATAGAGGAAGAAGTCGTACCATTCGATCGTCGCGCCAATCAGAGAGGCGAACACGACCCGTCTTACGTCGCGTTCCCTTTCGCCTGCAGCTTTCTTCAACATGGTTCTCCTCCCAATGTTGGAATTCTCAGTGCTGGAAATCCCAGTGCTGGAATTCCCAGCCCTCGAATTCATTGCAAAAGAAGATCGGACAGCTTCTCCCCGATCATGATTGCGGGCAGGTTGGTGTTTCCCGATACGATGCGGGGCATCACCGAGCAGTCGGCGACCCACAGGCCGTCGAACCCGCGCACCTTCAGATCAGGATCGACGACCGCTCCTCTGTCGTCGTCCTGACCCATCCGGCAGGTGCTGGTCGGATGGAAAATGGTGGCGCCGTTCTGGCGCGCGAAATCGAGCAGGGCCTCGTCGCTGTCGGCGGTCCCTCCGGGCAGTTCCTCATTGGCCACGAGCCGGCTGAGCGGCTCGGTGCGGGCAATGCGGCGGGCGAGCCGGAGGCCGCCGACCGCCACCTGGCGGTCGAGTTCGGTATCCAGATAGTTGGGGTGGATGGCCGGGGCCGCCGTCGGGTCGCCGGAGGCGAGGCGGATCGAGCCCCTGCTTTCGGGACGAAGCTGGCAGACCGACATGGTGAAGCCGGAGAACGGATGCACCTTGCCGCCCGCCATGTCGGCCGAAAGGGTGGCGACATGGAACTGCACGTCCGGGCGCGTCTCGCCCGGCATGACCGCGGTGAACAGCGCGCCCTGGTTGATGCCGACCGCCAGCGGACCGCTGCGGGCGAGCAGCCATTGCAGGCCAATCTTGATCTTGCCGGTCAGGCTGTTGAGCTCGTCATTGGTCGTGATGGGCTTGTTGCAGCGATAGATCAGGCGCAGTTGCAGATGATCCTGCAGATCGGCGCCGACGCCGGGGCTGTCCGACAGGACCTCGATGCCATGCTCCTTCAGATGCGCGGCGGGGCCGATGCCCGACAGCATCATCAGATGCGGCGTGTGCACCGCGCCGGCGCTCAGGATGACGCCACGCTGCGCGTCGAGGCGCACCGTGCGGCCGCCGCTGGTGTAGTCGATGCCTTGCGCACGACGCCCCGAAAAGCGGACCCGCGTGACCTGGGCGTCGGTCAGGATGTCGAGATTGGCGCGGCCGCGTGCGGCGCGCAGATAGCCGACCGCCGCGCTGCTGCGCAGGCCGTTGCGGGTGGTCAGGCTGTAATAGCCCACCCCTTCCTGGGAAGGCCCGTTGAAATCGTCATTGGCCGGAATGCCGAGATGGTTGGCCGAGGCGATGACGGCGTCGATCACCGGATGCGGCCGGCGGATCGGGTCGACGCTGATCGGACCGCTCGTGCCATGATAGTCGGGATTGAGCTTGCTGTTGAAGGTCTCGAGCCGGCGGAAATAAGGGAGCACGTTGCGGTAGCTCCACTGGTCGCCGCCATAGCGCGCCCACTCGTCGTAATCCTCTGCCTGCCCGCGGATGGCGATCAGCCCATTGATCGCGGAACTGCCGCCCAGGACCTTGCCGCGCGGCCAGTAGATGCTGCGGCCGTTCATGTTCGGATCGGGCTGGGTGTAGAGCTTCCAGTTGACGCGCTCGTCCCACATCGTCTTGCCGTAGCCGAGCGGCAGGTGGATCCACGGGCTGGTGTCCTTCGGCCCGGCCTCGACGAGGGCGACACGGAACCTGCCGTTCTCGGAAAGACGCGCAGCGACGGCGCAGCCGGAAGAACCGGCGCCGACAACGATATAGTCGTAACTCAATTCACTCACTGCAATTCCTCCCGTGGCCAGACGGGAGGCAAAGGCGCCTGGAGTCAAACAAAACGAGATGAAATATCTCACACACTGAGATTTGAATTGAATTTTCATGCCCTGACGGCTAATCATGCCGGAAACAATCTCACTGAGTGAGACAAGGAACGCCGCATGGAAAACTCGGCCATCACCCGCAGCCTCAACCTGATCGAGGTCGTCGGCCTTTCCGAGCGGCCGGTGACGCTCATTGAACTCGCCTCGAAGATCGACATGCCGAAGGCCACGCTGCACAGGCTCTGCCAGCGCCTGGTGGAGGAAGGCTTCCTGTTTCGCGAGCCCGACAGGCGGCACTATTCGGTCGGCCCTCGCCTGTTCAAGATGGGTCTCACCATCGTCGGCTCGGGTGTCGGCACGCAGCGCCATGCCATCCTGCGGCAGGTCGTCGACGTGACGGGCGAAACCTGCAATTTCGTGGCGCGCTCCGGCACCGACGCCATCTATCTGGCGCGCGTCGAATCCAACTGGCCGCTGCGCGTCCACCTGGAGCCGGGTGCGCGGGTGCCGCTGCATTGCACGGCCAGCGGCAAACTGCTGCTTGCCCATCTGGACGAGCAGCAGCGGCAGAAGCTGCTTGGCCTGATGACCTTCGAGCGGCTCACCCCCGCGACGCTTCTGTCGGCCGATGCGCTCGAAGCCGAGTTCGCCGAGATCCTGCGCAACGGCTACAGCACCGACCGCGAGGAGTTCATGGTCGGCCTGATCGCCATCGCCGTACCGGTGCTGGATGCAACCGGCCGCGTGGTGGCGACGCTCGCCTGCCACGCCCCGAAAGCGCGCCTGTCGCTGGAGAAGGCGAAACGCTATGTGCCCGTGCTGCAGGCGGCGGCGCGCAAGCTGGCCAGGACTTTCTAAAGCGTCTCCACGCAATTCCGGACGCAAAACCGCTGCACACTTTTGCTGGAATTGCGGGCCCACTACAAAATCTCGTCGTTGAGATAGTACCATCGGTACATGCCCCACTGGCCGAGGCGCCGGAACGGCGTCAAAAGACCATGGCTGGGCAGCGGCGAGGTGAAGATCGGCAGGTCGAGCCCGCCGCCCTTGCCGGCGACCATCTGCGCCATGCGGCGGCCGGCCTGGGCCGAATACATGACGCCGTTGCCACCATAGCCGAGGGCGTAGAACAGGCGCTGGCCGGGGTCGGGCTGGAAGATGCGCGGCATCATGTCGTGGCTGACGTCGACCCAGCCCCACCAGGAATAATCGATCTCGATGCCGCGCAGGATAGGGAACTTCCGGTAGAGACCTTCCAGCAGCAGCGCGAGATGCTTGGGATTGACCGCGTCACGGCCGGTGATGGCGCTGCGGCTGCCGATCTGCACGCGCCTGTCGGGCAACATGCGGTAATAGTGGCGCAAGGTGCGCGTATCGGTGAGCGGGATCCGCGCCTTGAAGTTCAGCGCCTCGCATTCATCCTGCGTCAGCGGGCGGGTGACGACCGAGTTGGACAGGATCGGCATCAGCCGGTGCCGGGTCAGCTTGTGCATGCCGGGCGAGGTGTAGCCCGCAGTGGCGATGCAGACGGTGCGCGCCCGCACCGTGCCGCCCGGCGTCCTGAGATGATGCACGCCGCCTTTCAGCGTGCTGCCCAGCACCGGGCTCGACGTGTGGACCTTCGCGCCAAGCTTGCGCGCGAGTTTCAGATAGCCGAAGGCCAGTTTCGCGGCGTGGATGCCCATGCCGTCGGGTTCATACATCGCCCCCCTGGCCTCGGCGTCGCGCACGAAATCGCTGTGCACCTCGTCGCGGCCGACCATGCGGGCCTTGTAGCCGAACACCTCGTTGAGCAGGCGGGTCTCCTTCTCCAGCGCCGGCAGCACCTTGTCGCGATGGGCGATGTAGAGATGGCCGCCATCCTGCGGGTCGCAGTCGATCTCCGGCTCCCGGATCAGGCCGCGGAACAGGTCGAAGGCTTCGGCGATCTCGGCATGCAGCTTGCGGGCGACGTCGACGCCCCAGCGCTCGATCCATTGCGAGCGCTTCAGCCGGCCGGCCGAGATCTGGGCCTGGCCGCCATTGCGGGTCGAACAGCCCCAGGCGACGCCATTGGCTTCGAGCACGGTGGCCTTGATGCCATGCTCGCGGGCGAGATGGATGGCGCAGGACAGGCCGGTGTAGCCGGAGCCGACGATGGCGACGTCGACATCCATGTCGCCCGTGACGGGGCCGTCGTCTTCCGGCTCCGGACCGGCGGTGGCGATCCAGTAGGTGGGGGCATAGTCCTTGCCGTCGCCGGGGTTCGGCGCGTGCACCGGATCATAGGCAGGGTCGAACGGCTTGCGCCGCATCGCCGGCCTGACAAGTTGCTGTTCCATGGCCCGATCCTCCCCCGAATCCTGTCAGGCGCCCGCCGCGATCAGCGGCCGGTTCTTGCGGAAGGCCTGCTTGCGCACGATCCTGCCGCCGGCGAGCGTGAACAGGTCGCAGCCCTCGGCCTCGATGCGGCTGCCGTCGGCATTGGTGCCGGTGAAGGTCCATTCCGAGACGGCGCGGTCGCCCTGGACGAAATGACCGTGATGCGCCCAGTGCGCATCGGGCATCGCCTTCCAGACACCGCTGAAGGCATTGGCGATGGCGTCAAGCCCCTCGAAGCGGGTGCCGTAGGCCTCCGCGCCGCCGACCGCGTTGAAGACGCAGTCGTCGGAAAAGAAGTTCATCACGCCATCGATGTCGTGCCGGTTGAAGGCGTCGAACAGCTTGGCAAGGTCGTCGGCGGTCAGCGCCATGGTGTAGTCCTCGTCTTGCGGCGCGCCGGGCATGGCTCCGCCGTGGCCGGGCAAGCCGGCCGATTGAACATCGTCAAGTATGGGGTTTGGAGCGCCGCCTACCGTGGCGGCGCTGTAGCTGGGTGGTCCGGCATCGTCATCAGATCTTGCCCTTCCAGGGGATCAGGATCTTCTCGAGGTAGCGCAGCAGGAGATCGAAGGCGAAGGCGAAGATGCCGATCACGATGATGCCCATGATGACGGTGTCGCTGGCCAGATATTCGGCCGCGTTCAGCACCATGAAGCCGAGACCGCGATGCGCGGCCACCATTTCGGCCGCCACCAGCGTGGTCCAGCCGACGCCGATGCCGATGCGCATGCCGGTGAAGATCTCGGGCAGCGCCGCCTTGAGGATCACCTGGGTGATGACCTGCGTGCGGGTGGCGCCCATCGCATAAGCGGCGTGGATCTGCTCGGTCGAGACGGAGCGCACGCCGGCACGCGCCGCGATCGCCATCGGCGCGAAGATCGCCAGGTAGATCAGGAAGACCTTCGGGAACTCGCCGATGCCCAGCCAGATGATGATCAGCGGCAGGTAGGCGAGCGGCGGCAGTGGACGGTAGAACTCGATGATCGGATCGAACAGGCCGCGAATGGTGCGGTTGACGCCCATCAGGATGCCGACCGGCACGGCGGTGACCAGCGCCAGGACGAAGGCGCCGAGCACCCGGCCGAGGCTGGCCAGCGTGTGCTGGGTCAGCGTCGAGTTCGAAACGCCTTCGGTCATGGCCAGCACGAATTTGCCCCAGACGGCGAGCGGCGACGGCAGGAACAATGGCCGGACCCAGCCCATCTCGGTGACCAGCAGCCAGAGCGCGAACAGCACCAGCGCGGTGATCAGGCTGATGTGCCCGCTGGCGCCGTCGCCTGGCGCGCCGTAGATCTTGCCGGGCGTGACCGGCCGGGCCCTGGAGAGGCGCTCAAGCATGGAGGTGTTCCGGGCTGCCGGCCTGGCGCTCGTCGCCGTAGATGATTGAGAGGATCTGTTCGCGCATGTCGATGAAATCGCGGCTGGACTTGATTGCACGGGCGTTTCCCTCCTCGAGGAAGCGTCGATTGAAATCGAGCTCGTAGGTGTGGGTGATGCGGCCTGGCCGCGGCGACATGACGATCAACCGGGAGCCGAGGAACAGCGCCTCCTCGACGCTGTGGGTGATGAAGAAGAACATCTTGTTGGTGAGCTGCCAGACTTCGAGCAGCAGCTCCTGGATGGTCTCGCGGGTGAGCGCGTCGAGCGCCGCCATCGGCTCGTCCATCAAAAGCATGGCGGGATCGCAGGTCAGCGCCCGGGCGATGCCGACGCGCTGCTGCATGCCGCCCGACAAATGGTAGATCATGTGCTTGTGGAAGTCCTGCAGGCCGACCAGCGCCAGGTTCTTCGTAGCGATCTCGCGCCGCGTCTTCTTGTCGACGCCGCGCAGCTTGAGGCCGAACTCGGTGTTGTCGATGACGTTGAGCCAGGGCAGCAGCGCGTGCTTCTGGAAGACGACGCCGCGTTCGGCACCGGGGCCGACGACCTGCTGGCCGCCCAGCGTGATGTCGCCGTCGCTGGGCGCCATGAAGCCGGCCATGAGATTGAGCAGCGTGGTCTTGCCGCAGCCGGAAGCGCCGAGCGCGACGACGAAATCGCCACTTTTGACTTCAAGGCTCACGCCCTTGAGGGCGATCACTGCCTGGTCTGAATAGAGGCCTGGGTAGGTCAGGCTGACATTGCTGACGTTGAGGGTTTCCATCGCGCCGATGCCTTTCGCGGATTTCGCCAGAGCGTTTCCATTTTCATGAAAAAGTGGAAACGCTCTAACTCTTTGTTTTTACGCAATTCCGGACGCAAAACCGCTGCACATTTTTGCTGGAATTGCTCTGGAAAGAAAGGCGGCCGCCGGCCTCGACCGACGGCCGAACTGGGTCAGGACCTACTTGGACGCCTCCTTGGCATAGCTCGCATTGACGAAGGGCGTGTAGTCGTCGAGTGCCTTGTCGATCTGCTTCTGCGCGACGAGGAACTTGGCGCTTTCAGTCAGTGCCTTGAGCGCGCCGCCGCCGAGCCAGGTCTCGGAAGCCTGCTCGTCGGCATTGGGGAACGACAACAGGTGCAGCGCCTCGACCGTGCCGGCGCCATCGCCGCCGATCATCTTGACGATGCCCTTGACCTGCTCGGATTCAGCCGTCCAGCTCGCCTTGTTCTTGTTGTAGTCGGCATAGGCCTCGGCCAGAACCTTGGTGAAGGCAGCCATGAATTTCGGATTGTCGGCGGCCCATTTCTTGTCGGCGACAAGGCCGTCGAAGGTCGGCACAGAGGCCGCGCCGATGGTTTCGGAATCGGCGATGGTCTTGCCGGTCTTGGTGAGTTCCGTCAGCGCCGGCGGCCAGACATAGGCGGCGTCGATGTCGCCGCGCTGCCAGGCGGCGATGATCTGCGGCGGCTTCATGTTGAGGATGTTGACCTCGCGCGGATCGACCTTCCAGACCTGTTCGAGCCCGACCAGCAGATGGAAGTGCGAGGTCGAGACGAAGGGCACGCCGACATTCTTGCCCTTGAGGTCTTCCGGTTTCTCGATGCCCGAGCCGTTGCGCACGACGAGCGCTTCCGACTTGCCGATGTTGTCGAGGATCCAGAACAGTTCGAGCTCGACGCCGCGGGTGGCCGCGGCGGCGGTGCCGGTCGAACCGAGGACGCCGACCGGCACATTGCCGGAGGCGAGCGCGGTGGAGATGTCGCCTCCAGACGAGAACTGGCGCCAGTCGATGGTGTAGCCGGCTTCCTTGGCGGCCTTGTCGAAACGGCCGTCGGCGATGGCGGTCACGAACGGGCCGACGATCTGCTGGTAGCCGACGACGACGGTCTCCTCGGCATAGGCGATGCCCGCCTGGAACAGACCGGCCGCGAGCGACACGGCGCCGGCAAAATGCTTGAGATGCTTGAATGCGTTCATTGTTACCCTCTTTTGTTTTGATAGCTTCCGGTTGGTTCCGGGAACTCGCCGGCTTTGGCGCCGGTCTTGGTTCTGCATCATAGGGTTAAATGAGCGACCCCGATTGCCTTATATCCAGTTTGGAAGTTGAATGATTCCAGTTGAGCACGCGGGATACACAGCTTGCAGGGAAACATTCCATCATCCCAGACCTCTCGGGGGAGCGGAACCCTCGGCCTGCCGGTTGTCCCGGGTGACATCGGTGCCATTCCTTCGGTGTTCCGGAATGGATCCCCGACACTCTCCAGTCGCTTCGCTCCTTACGAGGTCGAGGATGACGAACCGCATTGGGGGTCCGCGCTAACTGTCACCGTCGCACCTGGCACTTCCGCTGACAATTGGCGGAGGCGAATAGGGAACTCCGTCATCCTCGACCTCGCAAGCGACCGCAGGGAGCGGCGAGTGTCGGGGATCCATTCCGGAACGCTGAAGAAGTTGCTGCGGCCCGGCTTCATCGACACCCGAAAAGTCGGCGGATTCCCGCGATCAACCTGAAGGCTCCCATGGCGCATCCGACGGTTTCAGAAACGGTGTTCTTCCTCGACCGCGCCAGCCGGGTCGGCCTGCAGGCGCAGATCCGCGAGACGGTGGTGTCGGCGGTGCTGGCCGGCCGCATCCAGCCCGGCGCGCAGCTGCCGTCGACGCGCAAGCTGGCCGACTATCTCAACATCTCGCGCATCACCGTGACGCTGGCCTATCAGGAGCTTGCTTCGCAAGGCTATGTCGATGCGGCGAGCCGCAGCGCCTATCGCATATCGGACAATCCGCCGATCAGGCTGATCACGGCCGAGACGCCCGAGGCCGCGGACGATGTCGTCGACTGGTCGACGAAGCTGCGATCCAGTTTCATCGTCGCCAAGCAGATGCTGAAGCCGCTGGACTGGCGGCGCTTCCCCTACCCGTTCCTGTATGGCCAGATGGATCCTTCCCTGTTCGACCTCAATGCCTGGCGCGACTGCGCGAGGCGCGCGCTGTCGCGCGAGGATTTCGAACTGATGGCGGGCGATTTCGCCGCCGCCGATGACGTGCTCCTGGTCAACTACATCTGCTCGCGCACTCTGCCCAGCCGAGGCATCCGCGCACATCCCGACGAGATCCTGGTGACGGTGGGAGCGCAGAACGCGCTGTGGATCGTCACGCGGCTGCTGCTGAACCGGGACGCGCATGCCGCGTGCGAGAACCCCTGCCACCCCGACATGAGCGCCTCGCTGGTGCTGAGCGGCGCGCGGGTGACGGCGATCGACGTCGACAGGCAAGGCCTGCCGCCGGAGGCGATTCCGGCCGGCGTCAATGCCGTGTTCGTGACACCGAGCCACCATTCGCCGACCGGGGCGACGATGCCGATCGAACGCCGGCAACACCTGCTCGAAGCCGCGGCCGAGCAGGATTTCGTCATCATCGAAGACGACTACGAATTCGAGATGAGTTTCCTGGCGCCGCCCTCGCCGGCGCTGAAGGCCTTCGACCGCAGCGGCCGCGTTCTCTACATCGGCTCGTTTTCGAAATCGCTGTTTCCGGGCCTGAGGCTTGGCTATCTGGTGGCGCCGGCACCGGTGATCCGCGAGGCACGCGCACTGCGCTCGCTGATGCTGCGCCATCCACCCGGCCATCTGCAGCGTACCGCCGCCTATTTCCTGGCGCTCGGCCACCATGACGCGGTGCTGCACCGCATGCGCGGCGAATACCACAAGCGCCACATCGTCATGGCCGACGCGCTGAAGCGCCATGGCTTCACCATAGCAGGCTCCTCGGCGTTCGGCGGCACGTCATTCTGGGTGGAAGGTCCCGAAGGGCTCGATGCGGACCTGTTGATGGCGGAGCTGAGACAGGACGGCGTGCTGATCGAATCCGGCTCGCCCTTCTTCCCCGACGCCGCCGGCCCCTGCCGCTTCTTCCGCATGGGCTATTCCTCGATCGACAAGGACCGGATCGTCGAGGGCGTGGCACGCACGCGTGCACGGATCGATGTGCTGCTTGCACCCTGAACAGGCAGCACGGTTTTCCCGCCCTGTCGTTCCGGCATGGGCTGCTGTCACACGACCGCGACGATCCCGGCGGTGTCGTGGTAGAACGGCGTGCCGTCGAGCAGCAGCCCGTTCCTGAAGTGCAGGACCTCGGCGAAAGGCTGTTCGATGACGGCGCCGGTGGCGCGCGAGGTGAGCTTCAGCGTGCACGACATGAAGACGGTGTCCTCGACGCGGGCCGCCGTCATGTCCGCGACCGCCATGTCGCTCCAGACCTCGCTCATCCTGCCGAGCAGAGCGGCAATTCCTTCCAGCCCCTTCCAGTCTCCGGCATAGGGCAAGGATGCGGGTTCGTGCACGACCACATCGGGATGAAAGGCCCTGGCGAGGCTCCGGACATCCTTCTCATCCGATCTGAGAAATCCCAGTTCGACTTCAAACATGCGCTTCAGCAGAGGCATGGCGTCCGTACAGTCGCAATCCATTCCGGTGTAGCTCCATCATTGCTCGATGCGCGCGATGAATGCAGCCACGGCATGATTGCCGCCACCCGTTTCCCGTCGAACTTGGAAAGAGCAAGCCATCCTGCGCCCCGGCTGCCCGACTGAGGCCCCATTCGGACGCTTAGCTCTCGTTCTTACATGCGGTTCATTTCAGCATGCGGCGGCATCGTCGTCGCGATTTTGCAGGAGGGAGAGACACGATGGAGAACCAAACGCGGCAGGCGATCGACGCCTTTCAAACCGGATTCCAGCAGTTGAGCGGTTTGGCCGTGACCTACGCCTTTTCGGTGCTGGGCGCGATCATCCTGCTCCTTCTCGGCTATTTCCTGGCGGGAGTGATCGAGCGTGCGCTGAAAGGCGCTATCGGTCGTGTTCCCGGCTTCGATCAGACATTGGCTCAGTTCTTCGCAAAGATCGGCCGCTATGTGGTGCTGGCGCTCTTCATCGTCATGGTGCTCGGCCAGTTCGGGGTCCAGACGGCTTCGATCATTGCCGCCATCGGCGCGATCGGGCTGGCCGTAGGCCTGGCGCTGCAAGGTACCCTGCAGAACATCGCCGCGGGCCTCATGCTGCTGGCGCTCAGGCCGCTGCGTGTCGGCGAGTATATCGAGGCCGGTACCGTCAAAGGCACAGTCGAAGATATCGGTCTTTTCGCCACGCGGCTGCGCACCATCGAAGGCGTGTATATCCTGGCCCCGAATTCCACGCTGTGGAGCGAGCCGGTCTACAACTTCAACCGCAACAAGGTGCGCCGCAACGACCTGATCATCGGCATCGGCTACGACGACGACATCGACCTGGCCCAGAAGACCATGCTGGACCTTGCCGCGAAGGACAAACGCATCCTTCGCGACCCGGCACCCAGCGCATCGGTATCGGAACTCGGCGCAAGCTCGGTCAGCGTGACGCTGCGGTACTGGACGTCTGCAGGGGACTATCTGACGACACGGTTCGACATGACCAAGGCAGCCAAGCTCGCCTTCGACGAGAAGGGCATCTCGATACCGTACCCGCAGCAGGAGATCGTTTATCGCGAAGTGGCCAAGGGCGCGGGCTGAGGTGTTGCCTAGGCAGCGTGGCGCGTCTCGGCATAGTTGTCGATTGCGGCGATCTCTTCCTTCTTGGCAGTTGCTGCGGCGGCAAGATCGAAGGCTGCCTGCATGTTCATCCAGAACTGCGGGGTCGTGTCGAAGAACTTCGCCAACCGAAGGGCGGTATCAGGAGTCACCGGTGTGTGCTCGGCGACAAGCCGCTCGATCCGAGTGCGCGGCACACGAAGATGCTTCGCAAGCGTGTAAGGCTTGAGGCCGAGGGGGACGAGATATTCCTCGCGGAGTATCTCCCCAGGGTGGAACGGGGTCATGGCGGTCATTGGTCGTGGTCCTTGTCCAAAGGGTGGTCAGCCCCGGAATGAGCAGTCTCTCTAATGGTAGTCTGTGATTTCGACATCCTCTGCATGGCCATCAACCCAACGAAAACAGATCCGAAACTGATCATTGATGCGGATGGCGTGTTGTCCCTCACGATTGTCCTTGAGGGGATGAAGTTTGTTGCCGGGCGGTGAGGCCAGGTCTTTCAGCTCAACCGCCTGTTCGATCATGAACAGCTTTCTTTGAGCAGCACGGATTAGATCGGACGGAAAACCCTTGGGCGCGTTGCCCACTGCAACAGCTTCAGTTTTCCTATCTTTGAAGCTCTTAATCACGAACGTATCATAGCGCGATACGCTATTTCGTCAAGTAGGAAGTATCACCCTGCGATACGAAAGCCCCTGCCGCCTCTCCGGGCGCCTACTTTACCTCCCCCGCCAGACCTGTGTGCGCGACAGCAGGAAGCGCGAGACGGCCGCGTGGATCAGGCGGGCGGCGATGTTGGTGTAGAAGATCATCATGCCCATGGCGGCTGCGGGCGCGACGTCGCCGGCATCGTCCATGTTGAGCACGGCCACCGAAGCGAGCTGCGTCTGCGTCGAATAGAGGAAGACCACGGCCGACACCGTCGTCATGGCGTTGACGAATAGGTAGATCGAGATGTCGAGGATCGCCGGCAGGCAGACCGGCAGGGTGACGCGGAAGAACAGCTTGTGGAAAGGCTGTTTCAGCGAAGCCGCCACCGGCTCGAACTCGCGGTCCATCTGCTTCAGCGCCGTCAGCGCGGTGAGATGCGAGACGGTGTAGAAATGGGTGATCGTGCAGATCACCAGGATGGCCATCGAGCCGTAGATGACATGCAGCGGATTGGCCGGGTTGTTGAAGAAGAAGATGTAGGCCAGACCCAGCACCATGCCGGGCACCGCCATGGGCAGCATGGCGAGGAACTGGAACAGGGAACGCCCGCTGCGGAAGCCGTCGCTCTTCTCCACCATATAAGCGCCGGTGAAGACGATGACGGTGCCGAAGAAGGCGGTCAGCAGCGCCATCTTGATGGAGTTGTGATAGGAGGCCCAGCCGCCGCCATCCATCAGGTCGAAGCGGAAATTCTTCAGGCTCGGCGTCAGATCATAGGGCCAGAACTTCACCATCGCCGCCAGCTGGCACACGCCGATCATGGTCAGGATGAAAGCCGCGATCAGCGCGCAATAGGCAAAGCAGCCCCAGTCGAAACCACGGTTCGGTTTCGGCTCGTAAGGCACCGAGCGGGCCGACAGGAGCGCCACCTGCTTCTTCTGGATGGTGCGGTCGACGAAGAAGGCGGCGATGGCCGGGATGATGAGCAGCACCGACACCACCGCGCCCATCTCGAAATTCTGCTGCCCGATGACCTGCTTGTAGATATCCACGGCGAGCATGTTGTACTGGCCGCCGATGACCTTGGGCAGGCCGAAATCGGTGATGACCATGGTGAAGACCACGAAGGCCGCCGAGATGACGCCGTAGCGCGCGCCGGGCACCGTCACCGTCCAGAAGGTTCGCCATTTCGTGGCGCGTAAGGCAGCCGCCGCTTCGTAGTGGCGCGCATCTGCGACGCTGAGCGAGGTCGAGATGATGAGCAGCGCGTGCGGCAGCGTGAAGAAGACCGAGCCGATGACGATGCCGATCGGCCCGTAGATCGAATGGCCCATCATCCAGCCTTTCAACAGGCCCTGGTTGCCGAACAGATAGACGAGCGCGATGCCGGGCAGCAGCGACGGCACCAGGATCGGCACCGTCATGATCAGCCGGAACAGGCCCTTGAAGCGCATACGGCTGCGGTTCATCGCATAGGCGAGGCCGAAGGCGATGGCGATGACCAGCACGGTGCTGATCGCTCCCATCAGCACGGAATTCCAGATCGCCTGCGCCAGCGAGGGCGTCGAGAAATAGGCGACGAAATTGTCGAAGCCGACTGTGCGGGCCGGGCGCAGCACGACACGGCGGAAGGTATTGGAATCGACCTCTACCCAGTCGGTGCCGCGTTTCAGGTCCGAGCCGACCAGGAAGGCGGCCTCGTCGCTCGTACCGCGGATGCGGTATTTGACCGGGCTGCGGAAACTGAAATCCTCGTAGAGCTTGGTCAGCGACAGCCGCCCGTCGGAGCCGGTGTCGAGCTGGTCGTCGGGGATCGCCTTCGCGTCGGCGTTGAGTGCTGCGACGGTGCGCGCGGGGCCGAAGGCGGTTCCGCTTTCGTCGCTGCGCGTAATCTCGAAGGCGTTGAGGTCGAAGCGGTAGGTCGACATCGACTTCGACAGCAGCACATAGAGCGGCGCGGCCAGCGCCAGCACGAGATAGAGCGCGATGATCAGCATCAGCCCGCGCTTGACGACATCGTCGGACGACAGCTGCAGGCGCGGCGCGCGCCCAGTTGGAAGGACGAGAGCTGCGGCGCTCATCTCAACTCGCCTTCGGAAAAACGAGCACGCGGTTCTGCGGCAGCTCGACCCGCATGGCGCCGCCCTTCTCGATCCCCAGGCGGCGGACCGCGTTGATCGAGAAATCGGCGATCAGCACACGCTCTCCGAAGCGCGGGGACGACAGGCGGCAACGCCAGAAAGCGCCGAGGAATTCCATCTCCTCGACCGTGACCTCGACCAGATTTTGCGGTGTCTTGATGTCCTCGCGCCCGTCGAGCGAATGGGGAATGATATCGACCGGTCGGATCACCGCCGTCACGTCGCTGCCCGGGGCCACCTCGCAGGATGCGCAGGCCAGTTCCGTCCCGGCGAGCCCGACCGTGTCGTTCTGAAGCATCCTTGCCGGGAACTGGTTCGTCTCGCCGATGAAGTCGGCGACGAACAAGGTGTTGGGATGACGGTAGACCTCGGTCGGCGTTCCGACCTGCTCGATGACGCCGTGGTTCATGACCACGATGCGGTCGGCCATCGAGAGCGCTTCCTCCTGATCGTGCGTGACCATGATGGTGGTGACGCCGAGCTTGCGCTGCAGCTCCTTGATCTCGTGGCGCAGATGGACGCGCACCTTGGCGTCGAGCGCCGACAGCGGCTCGTCGAGCAGGAGCAGGCCCGGAGAGACGGCCATGGCGCGAGCCAACGCGATGCGCTGCTGCTGGCCGCCGGAAAGCTGGGCCGGGTATTTTTTCGCCTGTTCCGACAGCCCGACCAAAGCGAGCAGTTCCGCGACACGCGTCCGGATCTCGGCCTTCGGCCGCCGGGCATTCTCCAGGCCGAAGGCGATGTTCTTCTCGATCGTCAGGTTCGGGAACAGCGCATAGGATTGGAAGACGATGCCATAGTCGCGCTTCGACGGCGGCAGGTTGGAAATGTCCCTGCCAGCCTGGCGGATCGTGCCGCGCGTCTGCAGATCGAGGCCAGCGATGGCGCGCAGCAAGGTGGTCTTGCCGCAGCCGGAGGGCCCGAGGAAGCAGACGAACTCGCCTTCCCTGATGTCCAGCGACACGCCTTTCAGCGCGACGAAGTCGCCGAACGCCTTCCACAGCTGGTCGATGGCCAGATAGCTGGGCTTCGCGGGGGCTTGCGGCTCAAAGTGCATCGGAGCGGCGCCCGCTCCGGTGACGGTCTCGTGTTTCATCTCGCGGCCCATCTGTTCCCACGCAATTCCGGACGCAAAACCGCTACACACTTTTGCTGGAATTGCTCTTGCAAAACGGGCGCCGCTTCTGGCGGCGCCCGGCTGGAATGTTCAGCTCTTCGGCTCGGACTTGGCGTCGTAGCGCTTTGCCCATTCCGCCAGCACCGCCTTGCGATTGTTGGCCGCCCACTCGAAGTCGTTCTTGATCATGTGGTCGGCGACATCGGCAGGCAGGTGCTCGACCGGCTTGGCGATGCCAGGATAGGCAAGCACGGCGTAGCCTTCATTGTACATTTCGTTGGCCTCCTTCGAGACCGCAAAGTCGACCAGCTTCTTGGCGGCCTCGAGATTGGCAGTGCCGGCAACGATGGCCGTGGCTTCCGCTTCCCAGCCAGAGCCTTCCTCCGGGAAGATGATGTCGATCGGCGCGCCGGCGGATTTGGCCTTCGCGCCGGGGAATTCGAACGAAACGCCGACCACCGTCTCGCCGGCGCCGGCCATCTTGCAGGGCTTGGAGCCCGAATGCGTGTAGGCGGAGATGTTCTGGTGCAGGCCGTCCATGAAGGCCCAGGCGTCCTTCTCGCCGAACATCTGCAGCCAGGCCGAAACGTCGAGGAAACCGGTGCCCGAGGAGTTCGGGTTCGGCATCACGACATGGCCCTTGAATTCAGGCTTGGTCAGATCCTTCCAGCTTTTCGGCGCCGCGATGCCGAGCTTCTTCGCTTCCACGGTGTTGAAGCAGATGGCGGCGACATAGGCGTCCATGCCGGTCCAGGACGGCGGATTGGCGCTGTCGACGAAACGCTTGTCGAGCTTGTCGACGCCGGCCGGCGCGTAAGGCTCCAGCATGCCTTCGCTCTTCAAAAGCAGCAGCGAGGTGGCGGCAAGGCCCCAGACGACATCGGCCTGCGGATTGTCCTTCTCGGCCAGCAGCTTGGCTGTCATCACCCCGGTGGAGTCACGCACCCAGTTGATCTTGATGTCGGGATAGGCCTTCTCGAAGGTTGCCTTGTAGCGGTCGAGGTCGACGGCCTCGATGGCGGTGTAGACCGTCAGGTTGGTCTCGGCGATCGCCGTCGAGGCAACGAAGGTTGCGGCAAGCGCTGCAAGCACGGATAGGGTGCGAGATTTCATGATTAAAGTTCCCCGTCTGGTGACACATTCTGCGATGCATTGGGACGCCGTTTTCAGAATGTGCAGGCCCAGAGAATGCCGGCACGCGTCGTCCATGAGCCACTCTAGATGAGGGGAGTACGATAAGTGAAATCTATTTATCCTATGGTGGAATAGGTTCAGCTGATGTTTGTCATGAGCCCGTCATGGAGGGGCGTTGGTTCTCTTTGCCGGCAGCGAAGTGCGAAACGATGGGCACGGACTGCTGCGCTTTTGTCCACGTTCCGGAATGGATCCCCGACACTCTCCGCTCCCTCCGGTCGCTTCGAGGTCGAGGATGACGAAGGTAAAAGCGCCCCGGCAAATCTCGAACGTTGACGACGACATCCGAGGTCACTCCAGGGCGCCGACGATGATCGTTAGCCGCGACAGCACATGAAATCCGTCATCCTCGACCTCGGAAGGAGCGAAGCGACTGGAGAGTGTCGGGGATCCATTCCGGAACGCTGGAGAACAAGGCTGACCGTTCATGCCCCTTTTTGCTAGGCAGGGACTGCCTCTGTCGCCTCATCCCGTGCAGGGTTGGTGGGCCCCTTCCAGTGCCGCCATCATGTCCGGCCTCGCGGAATCGACCGGCTTGGCCGTCATGGCCTGCATCGCGTCAGCCAGAACCGCGAAACGCGTTACGTTCAGCCTGCGAGCCACGGCTATGTAGAGGAACGACTTGCTCGCCCAAACGGCCGATTGGACATTTCCGTCATCGGTGATGCGCAAGCCCTGATCCGAGCCCGTTTGCGGAATGCGGAACAGGCTGAGCCTGCACCCATGCGGTCCCTGATAACTCGCCTGGATCGCCGGCATGCCGGAGATCCCCACGTCGGATCGCAACGACACCAGTGTCAGGTCCGCCTTGGTCAATTCCGGTGCCTGGAAGTCATCGATGCGCGTGGCCTGCACGGACGAATTCATGACCTTGGCCGACCAGTGGTCGTGCAAGGTCAGCGCCTGGGCAATTTCCGGGGAGGCCCGCGTCTGGAGATTGGAAAAGGCCACGGCGCCGAGCCAGCCGCCGGCAAAGATCAGGCAGAACGCCGCCGCGGCGATGGCCATCCCGACGGGCGAAATGCGCGCTCCGGGAGACGGGAGTTGCACGACCGCGATTTCCGAGCCGAGGCCCTGCACCTGTTTCTTCAATCGTGCCAGCTGCTCGAACCGGTGGGCAAGAGCAGGGTCCGTGGCCAGGCGGTCCCTCATCAGCCGTTGCGCATCCGGTGACAATTCGCCGTCCACATAGGCATTCAGTGCCTCAAGATCGCGATCGATATCGTTCATGCTTTTCTTGCGTTTCCTGAAAAGGGGACGACACGCGGCGCCTCATCGGCCAGCAGCTTTCCCAGCGCCTCGCGTGCGCGGCTGATCCGGCTCATCACCGTACCGCGCGGAACGTTCAGCAGGTCGGCGGCCTCCTGGTAGCTGAATCCGGAAATATCGACCAGCGCCAGCACTTCCCGATGGTCGTGCGAAAGGCGCTCGAATGCCTGCCGGAGCGCGAATGTTTCCACCGTCACGCTTTCGAGCGAAACGGGCATGCCCAACATCATGTCGCATAGTGTTTCATTGGCCTGCGAACGTCGCTGATCGGCGCGGATCTGGTCTATCCAGAGGTTGCGCATGATGGTGAAGAGCCAGGCACGGAAGGCGGGTTCCGCAACAGGACGATCACGGGCGCTGGCCGCGCGCACCAGGCAATCCTGCAGCAGATCCCGCGCACGGTCGTGGTCGCGGGCAATGGCGACCGCATAGCCGTAGAGCCGTTGCTGATGGCGCGTGATGCGCTCCTCAAAGCGTGCGCGCGTCAGCATCTTTCCTTTCCTGGCTTCCCGCTCGGACATCGCTCCATGGAAAAGGAAAGCGGCAGCCCCGGGGCGCTGGGTTACGGTGTTCGATCTTACAGCGTCCTTCTCAATAGGTCGCGGAAAGATAATCGGCGATGCCCTTCAGGTCTGCATCCTCAATAGGCGCACCATAGGTCTTCTTCATCTTCTTGACCTCCGCCTCCCAGAAGGAAGCCCCCATCCGGGGCGGCTGGGTGTTGATGTAGTCGGCGGAATGGCATGCCGTGCAGTTGGTCTGCGCCAGTTCGACACCCGGCCCCGGCCTGAACTCGGCGGTTTCGTCCGGCAATTCATAGCTATCGGCCAAGGCATAGCCGCCGGCCAGCATGGCGGCCGCGGCGACAACGAGGACCTTGATGGAAACGAGTTTCATGATCTTCCTCCTCAAGCCGCGACGACCCTGGTGGTTTCGATGACGTTGCGCATGTAGCCGGAAGGGTTCCAGGGCTGCTTCTCAGGTTGCGTCTTGCCCTCGTTGGAGGTGGCACGCACCCGCAACTCATGCTCGCCTTTGGCGAGCTTCACGGTGGCGGTCCATTCACGGAAGGAATATTTGCCAAGGTCCTCGCCCAGGGCGGTCGGCTGCCAGGTCTTGCCGCCGTCGCTCGAGACGGCCACCTCCTTGATGCCGGAGCCGCCGTCGAAGGCGATGCCGCGCAGCTTGAGCGCCGCTTCCGCCTGAACCTTGTCGCCCTCCATCACGCTGGTGATGAAGGAGCGCACCTTGAACCTGTTGATGGGAACCGTCTTTTCAGCCGGCTTGCCGGGTTCGGTGCAGGCGCAATCGTTGTCGGGGATGCGATAGGCGGTCTTCATCCAGAAATTGTCGAGCGGCTTGTCCAGCACCGTGATCTCGTTGAGGTGCTTGACCCAATAGGTGCCGTACCAGCCCGGCACGACCAGCCGCACGGGAAACCCGTTGAGCCAGGGAAGGTCCTCGCCGTTCATCGCGTAGGCGATCATCACCTCGCCGTCGCGGGCATGGTCGATGTCGAGCGCCTTGGCGAAATCCGGCGTTTCCGCCAGCGGTGGCCCATCCAGCCCGCCGAACGACACCTGCACGGCACCTGGCTTGACCCCTGCCTTGTCCAGCACGGCTTTCAGCGGCACGCCCTTCCAGCGCGCATTGCCCATGGCGCCATTGCCCAGCTGGCCACCGCCCATGCGCGGCTCGAAGAAACCGCGGCTGTTGCCCGAGCATTGATGGACGGCGACCATCTCGACCGGATCGTGCAGCGACTTCAACGCATCGAGGGAAAGTGACACGGGCTTGTCGACGAGGCCCTTGACCTCGATGCGATAGGCTGCGGGATCGATGTCGAGCGGAACATCGGACAGATGATAGCGCACGAAGAAAGCGTCGTTGGGTGTGATGAGGCCTTCGTTGAAGACGCTGAATGGTGTTTCGAGCTGCGGCGGCCGCGCGGTCTGCCCGATCAGCGCACGCTTGCCCGGATATTTCACCAGCGGGCGCTCGCCATTGGCAAACGGCAAGGTGGCGATTTCGGCAGCGCGTGCCGCCAATCCCGAAAAAGCAAGTCCGCCGGCAGCGCCAAGAGCAGCCGAACCCGCGGTCTTAAGCATCAGACGTCTGCTGATCATTCGTTCCTCCAGTTTTTGTGTCAGAGGAGACGAGTGCCGCAGTCAGAATATTCCATGCGCTGAGAAAAAAATTTGCGCGGGAGATCGGCCGGGACCCTCCAGGTCCTGCGACATCGTGCCTGTCGCATACCCCCACCCCTAACCCCTCCCCTCAAGGGGGAGGGGAACGATATGGTCGTCGCTTCGGCCATAACCGTAGAAGAAAGCGCTGCCGCGGAATCCCCCTCCCCTTGAGGGGAGGGTTAGGGGTGGGGGTTCCCTTCACCAGGCAATTGCCAAGCAGCGGGTGGCCGTTTCCGTGAAGCGGTGAAGTGACCTAGACAAAATCGGCGCGGTGCGGGGTGAAACTGTCGACGAGACGGCCGGCCTCGAGCGCACGCACGCCGTGGACGAGGTTCGACGGCACGATGAAGCTATCGCCCACACCCAGCGTCTCCACCTTGCCGTCGATGGTCACTTCGAAGCGTCCCTCGGCGACATAGCTCGCCTGCACATGGGGATGCGAATGCAGGGCGCCGACGCCGCCTTTCTCGAAGCCGAACTCGACCACCATCAGCTCGTCGGTATGGACCAGCACGCGGCGGCGGTTGCCGTCGGGCGTGGCGGTCCATTCGCGGTCGACCGCACGGGAAAACATCTCGGTCTCTTTCACAATCGACACTCCCTCACGTCGCAGGTCAACGCGCAAGCCAGCCGCCGTCCACCGGCACCACGGCGCCGTGCATGTATTTCGAAGCCGGCGCCAGCAGGAACACGGCGGCGTCGCCGATGTCGCCTGGTTCGCCCCAGCGGCCGGCCGGAATGCGGCCGAGGATGGCGGCATTGCGGTCGGGATCGTTGCGCAGCGCCTCCGTGTTGTTGGAGACGATATAGCCGGGCGCGATGGCGTTGACGTTGATGCCCCTGGCGGCCCATTCGCAGGCAAGCAGCCGGGTGATGCCGAGCACGCCGTGCTTGGAGGCGGTGTAGGACGCGACCCGGATGCCGCCCTGGAAGGACAGCATCGAGGCGATGTTGACGACGCGTCCCGTTCGGTTGGCGGCCAGCAGCTTGCGGGCGAAAGCCTGGGTGAGGAAGAACTGGGATTTCAGATTGACGTCCATGACGTCGTCCCAGTCCTCTTCGGTGAAGTCGATCGCGTCAGCGCGGCGGATGATGCCGGCATTGTTGACGATGCCGTCGATCGGCCCATGCTCTTCCCAGGCCGCGTCCAGCATCGCCGCCGCAGCCTGGTGATCGGCAAGGTCGCAGGTGGTGGGCGAAAAGGAAGCGCCGATTGCCGCGAGTTGAGCGGCGGTCTCATCCATGGCCGAGCGGCCGACACCCAGAACGGCACCGCCGGCCTTGCCGACAGAAATGGCGATGCCCTGGCCGATGCCGGTGTTAGCGCCGGTCACCAGGATGCGCTGGCCCTCCAGGCTGAAGGCGGAAAGATCGCTCACCGCAGTTCGCCGATATCGACCGGGTCGACGTCGGTGTAGTCGACATTGTCGCCCGCCATCGCCCAGATGAAGGCGTAGTTAGAGGTACCTGCTCCGGAATGGATCGACCAGCCCGGCGACAGCACCGCCTCCTCGTTCTTCATGACGATGTGGCGGGTCTCGTCGGGCTCGCCCATGAAGTGGAACACGCGCGCGCTGTCAGCGAGATCGAAATAGAGATAGGCCTCCATGCGCCGGTCATGGACGTGGCAAGGCATGGTGTTCCACACCGAGCCCGGCGCCAGCTGCGTCATGCCGACGACAAGCTGGCAGGTGCGCGCGCCTTCCGGATGGATGAACTGGAAGATCGAGCGTTCGTTCGAGGTCTGCTGGCTGCCGAGGTCGAGCCGCCTGGCATCGGCGATACGGATCAGCTTTGACGGAAGCTCCTGATGCGCTGGCGCGCTCAGCAGGTAGAACTTCGCCGGGTTCTGCGGATCGGCCGAAGCGAAAGAAACCGTTTCGGTGCCCTTGCCGACATAGACCATGTCGCGCGGGCCGGCCTGGAAGCTCTCGCTGCCGGCTTGCACGGTGCCGGCGCCGCCGATGTTGACGGCGATCAGTTCACGCCGGTCGAGGAAGTTCTTCGTTCCGGTCGGCTTGATCGCGTCCAGCACGAGCGGGCTTGCCAGCGGCACCGCACCGCCGACGACCATGCGGTCGTAATGGGTGTAGGTGAGATGGACCGCGCCGGCATGGAAGAGATCGCCGATATGGAAGTTGTGGCGCAACTCGTCCGTGCCCATGGCCGCCGCGGCATTGGGGTCGATGGCATAACGGGACGAATAGCTGGTGGCTGTCATGTCGGGATGCTCTTTCTGGATTGCGGTCAGGGCTTCTTTGGTGATTTCCCGGCGGCCAGATAGTCCGACTGCTGGGTGGTGAGGCGCTGGCGGTAGCGATCCTGCGCGGCGATCAGATGCGCGCGCATGGCTGCGCGGGCCGCATCCGCGTCTCCGGCGGAAATGGCCTGCAGGATCGAGAGATGCTCGCGCTGCAGGCCGGTCAGATATTCGTTCGACAGCACCTCGACCGAGTACCAGGGCGAGGCGCGGTCGCAGGGGATGGTGCGGTCGCCGAGCGCATCGAGGATCTCGACATAAAACGGATTGTTGGTGGCCGAGGCGATCTCGCGGTGGAAGGCGAAGTCGGCCTTGCCGGTGGGTTCGCCGAGATGCAGCAGGCGGTCGAATTCGAAGAAGGCTTCCTGGATCAGCGCCTCCTGCGCGGCGTTGCGGCGCATGGCGGCCAGCCCCGCGCTCTCGATCTCGATGCCCATGCGCACTTCCAGCACGTTGATCGCCTGGCTGACCTTCTTGATCTCCTGGCTGAAGGAGGAAAAGGTCAGCGCCGGATGCTCGAGCACGAAGACGCCGGCGCCCTGCCTGGATTCCACCAGCCCGTCGGCGGCAAGGCTTGCCATCGCCTCGCGGATCACGGTGCGCGAAACGCCGAAGGTCTCCGTCATCTGCCCTTCCGTCGGCAGCTTCTGGCCAGGCATGATCTGGCCGCCGACGATCTGGGCGCGCAAGGTCGCCACCACGCGCTCGGCGAGCTTGGGTTTGCGTTCGATGCGCAGGTCTTCGACGGTTTCTGATGCCATGATTTAAATGCCTATCTGAATACGCTCGGCAGCCAGAGCGAGAGCGCGGGTATGTAGGTGACCAGGCCTAATACCACGAGGCCGGCGGCATAGAAGGGCCAGATGGAGCGCATCGCCTCCCACACCGAGATCTTGCCGACCGCGCAGGCGACGAACTGCACTGCCCCCACCGGCGGCGTGTTCAGCCCGATGCCGAAGTTCAGGATCATGATGACGCCGAAATGCACCGGGTCGATGCCATAGGCTACCGCCACCGGCAGGAAGATCGGCGTGCAGATGATGATGGTCGGCCCCATGTCCATGAAGGTGCCCAGCACTAGCATCAGGACGTTGATCAGGAGCAGGATGACGATCGGGTTGTCGGAGATCGTGTTCATCCAGGCAATCAGCGATGCCGGCACGCGCATGAATGCCATCAGCCAGGAAAAGGCAGCCGCCATGCCGATGATCAGAAGCACCATCGCCGTGGTGCGCACCGCGCCGAAGGTGGCGTGCACGAAGTCGTTCCAGGTCATGCGGCGATAGACGAAGGTGGTGACCGCAAGCGCATAGAGCACGGCGATGCAGGAGCTTTCCGTGGCGGTGAACACGCCCGAACGCACGCCGCCGAAGATGATGCCGATCAGAAGCAGGCCGGGGATCGAGATCAGGAAATACTGGCCGACCTTGGCGAAGCCGGGAAACGGTTCGGTCGGATAGCCGCGCGAGCGCGCCACGAAATAGGCGGTCACCATCAAGGCGGCCGCGTAGAGCAGGCCGGGGATGACGCCGGCGGTGAACAGGTCGGCGATCGAGATCTTTCCGCCCGCCGAGATCGAATAGATGATCATGTTGTGCGAGGGCGGCAGCATCAGCGCGATCAGCGCCGCCATCGAGGTGACGTTGACGGCGTAGTCGGCGCCGTAGCCGCGCTGCTTCATCTGCGGGATCATGACGCCGCCGACAGCCGCTGCCTCGGCCACCGCGGAGCCGGAAATGCCACCGAACAGCGTCGCGGTGACGATGTTGACCTGGCCGAGGCCGCCGCGGATATGGCCGACCAGCGAGGCCGCGAAGGCGATGATCTTCTGCGCGATGCCGCCGCGCACCATCAGGTCGCCGGCATAGATGAAGAACGGGATGGCCAGCATCGAGAACACGCTCATGCCGGAGTTGAGCCGCTGGAAGACGACAAGCGGCGGCAGGCCCATATAGAGCACCGTGGCGAAGGAAGACACGCCGAGGCAGAAGGCGATCGGCGTGCCGATCAGCATCAACAGGGTGAAGACACCGAAGAGGATCAGGATTTCCATCGCGTCAGGCCTTCACTTTGGCGGTGTCGAGTTCGGCGGCGACTTCCGCCGGCGGCAATTCGTCGAGGATGTCGTCGATCGGCTGCCCCGCCAGCCTCAGCACCATGCGCTCCAGCGAAAACAGGCAGACCAGGGCACCGCCGACGACCAGCGGCACGTAGTCCCAGCCACCCGAGATGCGCAGCGACGGCAGCGTGGTGTTCCAGGTCAGCATGACGAGCTGTGACCCGTACCAGACCATGCCGACGCCGAAGGCGAAGGCGACGGTGTCGGAGATCATGCGCAGCCAGGCCTTGCCGCCGCTCGGCACGACATAGAGCAGGACATCGAAGCCCATATGATAGTTCTCGCGCACGCCGACGGCGGCGCCCAGGAAGATGAACCAGCTCATCAGCATGACGGCGCCGGGTTCGGTCCAGCTCGGCGAGTCGTTCAGCACGTAGCGGCAGAACACCTGCCAGGCGACGATCGCCGTCATCACCACCAGGCCGGCGCCGGCCAGCCAGAGCGACAGCGTACTCAGCCAGGACAGTGCCTTGGCCGTTCTTTCCAGTCTTGCAGGCATGGTCTCGCTTCCCTGGAAGGGATGAGCAGGCCGGGTCGCCGGCCCGCCCATCGGCTGCGTCACTGCACGGCCTGAACGTCTTCGACCAGCTTCTTCAGCACCGGATCGGTGATATGCTTTTCGTAGACGGGCTTCATGGCGTCGATGAAGCCCTGCTTGTCCGGAGAGGTGATCGCGGCCCCCGCCGCTTCCACCTTGGAGCGCGACTCGGCGGTCTTGGCGGCCCACAATTCGCGCTGCTTGGCGACGCTGTCCTTGGCTGCCTGTTTGAAGATCGCCTGGTCTTCCGGCGTCAGCTTGTCGAAGGCGGCCTTGTTCATCACGAACACTTCCGGAAGGATGGTGTGTTCATCGAGCGAGAAGTTCTTGGCCACCTCGAAATGCTTGGCGGTGTCGTAGCTCGGGAAGTTGTTCTCGGCACCGTCGATGACGCCGGTTTCGATCGCCGAATAGACTTCGCCATAAGGCATCGGCGTGGCGTTGGCGCCGAGGGCCGCCACCATGTCGACGAAGATGTCCGACTGGATGACGCGGAACTTCAGCCCCTTCATGTCGGCCACCGAATTGATCGGCTTGCTCTTGTTGTAGAAGGAGCGCGAACCGGCATCGTAGAAGGCCAGCGCCACCAGTCCGGCCGGCTCGAACGCCGCCTTGATCTGGTCGCCGATGGCGCCGTCCATCACCTTGTGCATGTGGTCTTCCGAGCGGAAGATGTAGGGCAGCGCCGGAACGATGGTTTCCTTCACCGTGCCGTTGAAGGGCGCCATGGAAACGCGGTTCAGCTCGATGACGCCCGAACGCACCTGCTCGATCGTGTCCTTCTCCTCGCCGAGCTGGGCCGAGTGGTAGACCTCGACCGCATAACGGCCGGCCGTGCGCTCTTTGACCAGCTCACCGAAATATTTGACGGCCTCGACGGTCGGATAGCCATCGGGATGCGTGTCGGACGATTTCAGCACCGTCTGGGCAAGTGCCGTTCCGGTCATCAGCGATGCGGCAAGCAGCGCGGCCCCGGCCAATTTGGAAAAATGCAGCATTGGTTCCTCCCATTTATTATTCGCTAGAGTCGGTACGCCCTCTTTGCCAGCGCATAGGCCAGCTCCGGCGCCAGCTCGCGCGCCTCGTCCTCCCTCAGGCGATGCTCTGAAACGAGGCGGGCGAGAAAGGCGCAGTCGACCCGGCGCGCCACGTCGTGGCGGGCCGGTATGGATGGAAAGGCGCGGGTGTCGTCGTTGAAGCCGACGGTGTTGTAGAAGCCCGCGCTTTCGGTGGTCATCTCGCGGAAGCGGCGCATGCCTTCCGGGCTGTCGTGGAACCACCAGGCGGGGCCGAGCCGCAGCGCCGGATAGACGCCGGCCAGCGGCGCCAGTTCGCGCGCGTAGCTCGTCTCGTCCAGCGTGAAGAGGATGACGGTGAGGTCGCGTTCGAGGCCGACCGCGTCGAGCAGCGGCTTCAGCGCCGCGACATAGTCGGTGCGGTTCGGGATGTCGAAGCCTTTGTCGCGGCCGAAGCGCTTGAGCATGGCGGGCGAATGGTTGCGCCAGGAACCCGGATGGATCTGCAGCACCAGCCCGTCGTCGAGGCTCATCTTCGCCATCTCGGTCAGCATCTGGGCGCGGAACAGCCGGCGCTCGCGCTCGTCGGTCGAACCGGCGCGGATGCGGTTGAACAGTTCCTGGGCGGCGGTCGCCGAAAGATTGGCGGTGTCGGCCGTGGCATGGCCGTGATCGGTCGAGGTGGCACCGTAGCTCTTGAAATAGCCGCGGCGCTGGCGGTGCGCATCGAGGTAGCCGGCCCAGCTGCCGGTATCGCAGCCGGTGATCTCGCCGAGGCGGTCGAGATTGCCGGCGAAGCCTTCGAAATCGGGATCCACCACCGCGTCCGGTCGGTAGGCGGATACGACACGGCCCTGCCAGCCGCTGTCGCGGATCTGCCGGTGCCAGGCAAGATCGTCCAGCGCGCCGTCGGTGGTGGCGATCACCTCGATGTTGAAACGCTCGAACAGCGCGCGCGGCCGGAACTCCTCGCGCTGCAGGCATTCGGCGATGGTGTCGTAGTGGCGGTCGGCATTCGCCGCGCTCAGCGGTTCGGTGATGCCGAAGAGATCGGTCAGCACATGGTCGAACCACAGCCGGGTCGGCGTGCCGCGGAACAGAAAATAGTTCTCGGCGAACAGGCGCCAGATCCTGCGGCCGTCGGTCTCCACCGGCGCGCCGTCGAGCGTCGGCACACCAAGGTCTTCCAGCCGGATGCCCTGGCTGAACAGCATGCGGAAAACATAGTGGTCCGGCACGATCAGAAGCTGCGCCGGGTCCGGGAACGGCTCGTTGAGCGCATACCAGCGCGGCTCGGTATGGCCGTGCGGGCTGACGATCGGAAGGGATTTGACGAGGCCGTAGAGGTCGCGCGCGATCCGGCGGACCGACGGCTCGGCCGGAAACAGCAAGTCCGGATCGACAAGTGAACTGGCAACGGGCGAGTTCATGGTGACCGTGCCGCTCCTCCTTCGGCGCTTTAATGGCTAGGATCAGCACGAAGTAATGTCAACATACAAAAACTGTCATGTTGTATGATAACTTTGTTGCACCTTTCCGGACCTCGGTGTACGCAACGGACATGACGTTGCGTATGGCCGGGTTTTCAGCGAAATCCGAAACAGCGGCTTCGGGGAGGAATGCCATGACAAAGCGAGCCGTCGCATGACGGGCCTGTCCAATGCATCGCTCGCTGCTTTGCCGGCGGATATCGGGCGCCCGCGCTACGATCGTTCGGCGGTAACGCCGGGCATCGTGCATCTCGGCGTCGGCGCCTTCCATCGCGCGCACCAGGCCGTCTATGTCGACGATTGCCTGGCCGCCGGCGAAACCGGCTGGGGCATCGTCGGCGCCTCGCTGCGCAGCACGGACACACGCGATGCGCTGGCGCCGCAGGACGGCCTCTATACACTGGCAGTGCGCGGTGGCGAGGGCGAGGAGTTGCGCGTCGTCGGCTCGATCCTGTCGCTGCTCGTCGCCCCTGAGGATCCGGCAAGGCTGCTGGAGGCGCTCTGCCTGCCGTCGGTGCGCATCGTCACGCTGACCGTCACCGAAAAGGCTTATCTGCGCAATGCGGCGGGAGACCTCGACTTCACCCATGCCGACATCGTGTGGGACCTCGCCCATCACGACCGCCCCAAGACCGTCTACGGCTTCCTCACCGAGGCCATCGCCCGCCGGCAGGGGACGGCGCCGTTCACCGTGCTGTGCTGCGACAACCTGCCGGCCAATGGCGAGACGGTGCGCCGCCTGCTGCTCGAATTCGCCGGGGCCCGCGACAAGAAGCTTGCCGTCCATATCGAACGGTCGATCGCCTTTCCGTCCAGCATGGTCGACCGTATCGTGCCGGCGACGACCGACGCCGACCGCGCCCATATCGCCGCCGCGCTCGGCGTGACGGATGCCTGGCCGGTGCGCACCGAGCCGTTCAGCCAATGGGTGGTCGAGGATCGCTTTCCGGCGGGCCGCCCGGCTTGGGAGCGCTTCGGGGTCACCATGGTGGACGACGTCCGCCCCTTCGAGGACATGAAGCTTCGCCTGCTCAACGGCTCGCATTCGGCGATTGCCTATCTCGGCCTGCTTTCCGGCCACGAGACGGTGGCGGATGCGTTCGGCGACCCGGCGATCCGGCGTTTCGTGCACGGCCTGTGGGCCGAGGCCATTCCCACCCTGCCGGGCAATGCCGGCCTCGACCCTCAGGCCTATGTCGGGAAGCTGACCGACCGCTACGACAATCCTGCCCTGCAGCACCGCACCGCGCAGATCGCCAATGACGGCAGCCAGAAACTGCCGCAACGCATCGTGGCGACGGCTGTCGAACAGCTTCGGCGCGGCGCACCGGTCGATCACCTGACGCTGGCCATCGCCGCCTGGATCGCGGCCTGCGAGGCGCGCGGCCGCACGCTCGACGCCAGCCTGTTCACCGATCCGCTCGACACGCAGCTCGCGATGATATTTGCCGGCTCCGCCGCCGACACGGTCTCGCAGGTGTTCGACCGCAGCGGTTTTGCTTCCGGGCAAGCGGAACGGCCCGCATTGCAAAGGGCGGTCAGCGCCCATCTCGACACCATCCGCGGCACCGGTATCGGTGCCGCAATCGCAACTGTAGCGGGGAAATAAATGGAACAGACCTGGCGCTGGTTCGGGCCCGACGATCCGGTCACTCTCGCACATGTCACACAGGCCGGCGCCACCGGCATCGTCAGCGCGCTGCACCACATGAACGATGGCCGCGTCTGGCCGGACGACGAGATCGCCAGACGCAAGCAGGAGATCGGACGGGCCGGCCTGACCTGGCCGGTGGTCGAGAGCATCGTCGTGCACGAAGAGATCAAGACCCGCACCGGCCGCTATCGCGACTGGATCGAAAACTACAAGCAGTCGATCCGCGCCGTCGCCAGGGCCGGCATCCGCACGATCTGCTACAACTTCATGGCCATCACCGACTGGACGCGCACCGACCTCGATTTCGCGATGCCGCATGGCGGCACGGCACTGCGCTTCGATGCGGTCGACTTCTGCGCCTATGACGTGCTGGTGCTGAAGCGCGCCGGCGCCGAGGCCGACCATTCGCCCGAGCGCATCGAGGCCGCGCGCAAACGCCTGGCCGGGATGAGCGAAAGCAAGCTCGCGACACTGGAGCAGAACCTGATCGGCTGGGTGCCGGCGCGGGAATTCATCTTCGACCGCGACAGCTTCCGGCGCGCGCTCGACGTCTATCGCGACATCTCGCTGGAGGGTTTCCGCGACAACCTCTTCGCCTTCCTGCGCGAGATCGTGCCGGTGGCGGAAGAGGCCGGCGTGCGCATGGCGATCCATCCCGACGATCCGCCGTTCCCGATCTTCGGTCTGCCGCGCGTCGTCTCGACGGCGGTCGACGCGCGCAAGCTGCTCGACGCCTGTCGCTCGCCGTCGAACGGGCTGACGCTGTGCGCCGGCTCCTACGGCGCCAACCCCGCCAACGATCTTGTCGCCATGGCCGGCGAGTTCGCCCCCGACATCCATTTCGCGCATCTGCGCAATGTGACGAAGGAGCCTGACGGCTCCTTCCACGAAGCCGAGCACCTGGAAGGCGACACCAACATGGTGCGCCTGGTGGCGGCGCTGATGCGGGAGGAAGTGCGGCGCAAGGCGGAAGGGCGCGCCGACTGGCAGATCCCGATGCGGCCCGACCACGGCCACGCCATCGTCGACGACATCGGCAAGAAGGTGAACCCCGGCTATTCCTGCATCGGCCGCCTGAAGGGCCTGGCCGAGCTGCGCGGCATCATGCGCAGCTTCGAGACCTTTGGTATTCCGGCCGAGGCTGGCCGATGAGCCGGATCGGCGTGATCGGCCTCGGCATGGCGGCAGCGCCGCATGCCAGAAGCCTGCTCGACCTTGCCGACCGCGTCGAGGTTGCCGCCGCCTACAGCCCGACACGAACGCGCCGCGAGGCTTTCGCGAAAAGCTACGGCCTGCCGACCTGCGATGACCCTGCCGCGATCTTCGACGACCGCGGCATCGATGCCGTGCTGCTGCTGACGCCGCCCAACACGCATCTCGACCTGGTGCGGCGCGCGGCCGCAAGCGGCAAGCACATCCTGCTGGAGAAGCCGCTGGAAATCAGCCTGGCGCGTGCTGAGGCGCTGGTGGCAGCGGCGGAGGAAGCCAGGGTGAGGCTCGGCATGGTGCTGCAGCACCGCTTCCGCCCGACCGGCGCCGCTTTGGCCGAGCTGGTCAGCGGTGGCCGGCTGGGCACGGTCGTCAGCGCCTCCGCGCGCCTGAACAACTGGCGCCCTCAAGACTACTACGACCAGCCCGGGCGCGGCACCAGGGCACGCGACGGCGGCGGCGTGCTCTTGACCCAGGCGATCCACACGCTTGACCTTTTGATCGCGGTGGCCGGCGCGCCGGAAGAGGTCACCGCCTACGCGGTGACGAGCCCGGTGCATCGCATGGAGACCGAGGACCTGGTGGCCGGCGCCATGCGCTTCGCAAACGGCGCCATCGGCTCCGTCACCGCCACCACCGCGGCCTATCCCGGCCACCCGGACGCCATCGACATCATCGGCACCAAGGGCATGGCACGGCTGGAAGGCACGAGGCTGTCGGCCGCTTTCCATGACGGCAGCGAATTCCAGCTCGAGGACGAAGCGCCCGGCGGCGGCACCGGCGCCGATCCGATGGCGTTTTCCCACCAGCACCACCGCGCGGTGCTGGGCGATTTCCTCGACGCCATGGCGACAGGCCGGGAACCGAAGGTCAGCGGCCGCGAGGCGCTGAAGGTGCATCGCCTGATCGAGGCGCTGCTGGCGTCTTCCGAAAGTGGGCGGCTGCGGAAGGTGCAGGGTTGAGAGGAACGCGGCGCTGATATCTCCCCCCTTGCGGGGGAGAAAGCGATTTCAGCATCTTAGCGAGCACGCCCGCAGGGCGGCGCAGTCTAAGTGCTAGAAATCGCAAGAGAGGGGATTTGCCGGCACAACGTCGGCGATCTGCTCTCAAAACGCCCGGCTTCGGAGAGCGGAAGAAAGGCACTCGCTTATGAAACCCTCAGCTGAAAATCCCCTCTCTTGGATTTTCTACGACTTAGACTGCGCCGCCCTGCGGGCGTGCTCGCTAAGATCGTGAAAATCCTTTCTCCCCCACAAGGGGGGAGATAGAGGCGCCCGGCCTCCGCGAGGGCGGATCACCGTCTACCGGCCTCACCCAAACAGCTCCGCCACCGTCTCTTCGCCCAGCGCGAAGCCGGTGCTGGCGCCGGTGCCGGAGGTGACCATGACCAGCCGCACATCCTCATGCGGGGCGTCGCGGAAGGCGGCGTGGGTGGCGGAGGAGTAGGTGCCGGTCCAGCGCGCGGTGACCACCGGCGCGGCTTGCGGAAACAGCCTGGCGTATTCACCGAGGATCAGCCGGTCGACCTCGTCGGAAGCGAAGGGATCGGGCGTCGGACCGTAGTGGTGGGAATCGCCGATGACCAGCGAGCCGTCGGCGCTCTGGGTGACGATGAGATGGACGCCGTTGGCCAGCTCGCCGGCCTGCTCGCCTTCGAGCCGGCGCCTGAGTGCCGCCGCCTCGGGCAGCGCCGCGTAGCCCTCATAGCGCAGCAGGCTGAGGTCGGAGACCAGCGCCGCGCCGAGCTGAAAGCCGGGATCGGCCAGGCGCAGCATCTGCAGCTTGCAGCGGCGCACGCCATATTGCCCGATCCGTTCCGGAAAGAGGCTGGTCAGATCGTCGCCCGGGCACACCGCCACCTTGGCGGCATGGACCGGTCCGGCGCTGGTCACCACCTTGCCGGGTTCGATCGCGCTGACCGCCACGCCGAAGCGGAATTCGACACCGAGCTGTTCGGCTAGGTATGCGGTCAGTTTCGGCAGCACCTCGCGGGACTCCACACGCAATTCAAACGGGCTGTAGAGGCCGCCGGCTATCTCGGCGCCGCGCAAGGCTGGCAGCCGGGCGACGACTTCCGCCGGGGACAGCAGCACGCATTCGGCGCCGTCCGGCGTTGCCGCGAAGGCCTGCAGAACGGCTAGCGCCTCGGGCCGGCGGGCGACGACCAGCTTGCCGCGATGCAGGACGTTGAGCCCGGCCTGCGCGGCGAGATCGAGCCAGATGGCGCGGCTGCGTTCGGCGCGCAAACGCGAGATGCCCGGCTCCTGCCCGCTGACCACGACCAGCCCGAAATTGCGGATCGAGGCGCCGTTGGCCTGGGCATCGCGGTCGATGACCACGACGCTGAGGCCACGCCTTGCCGCGGCGAGCGCATGGGCGAGCCCCACGATACCGGCCCCGACCACCGCCAAATCATACTGCGCCACTGTCGTCTCCCATGCTTGCTTTGTCTCACCCGGCCAGGATGGCGCGCTCGACGATGGCGAGCGCGCGGTCGAGATCCGCTCGGTCGATGACCAGCGGCGGCGACAGCGTCAGCACATTGCCGGCGCTGATCTTGAAGCTCAGCCCATCTTCCAGGCAGCGGTAGTAGACGCGCTCCGCGAGCTCCCGCGCCGGCCTGTAGCTGCCGCGCTCCTCGACCAGCTCGACGCCCATCATCAGGCCGCGGCCGCGCACCTCGCCGACATGCGGCGAACGGCCGATCCGTTCGGAAAGCCGGCCCATGGCGTAGGCGCCGAGTTCGGCGGCGCGCCCGGCCAGCCCCTCTTCCTCGATGATGGCGATGGTGGTGAGCGCGGCACGCGCCGTCACCGGGTTCTTCTCATGGGTGTAGTGGCCGATGGCGAAATCGCCGGCCACGTCGAGCGCCCGCCTTGCGATGACCGAAGCGATCGGCAGCACGCCGCCGCCCAGCGCCTTGCCCAGCACCACGATATCGGGTGTGACGTCGTCATGCTGGTGCGAGAAGAATTTGCCCGTCTTGGCCAACCCCGTCGGGATCTCGTCGAAGATCAGCAGCGTGCCGTGGCGATTGCAGGCCTCGCGCACCGCCTTCCAGAAACCGGGCGCCGGCACCAGCGGCGTCGCGCGCATGGGCTCGGCGATGACGGCGGCGAAGTCGCCCTCGCGGCCGAGCACATAAGAGATCATGCCGGCGCAGGCCTTGGCCGAAGCCTCCAGGCTGTCATGGCCGTAGGCGCAGTTGCGGCTGGCCCAGGGCGCGACATGCTCGGCGCCCGTCATCAACGGCCCGGCGATCTGCGAACGGAACGTCGCCTCGCCGCCGACGGAAGCCGCGCCGAAACCGGCGCCGTGGAAAGCATCCCAGAAGGATAGCGTCTTGAAGCGGCCGGTGGCGGCGCGCGCGATCTTCAGCGCCACCTCGATGGCGTC
Source organism: Mesorhizobium sp. NPDC059054 (assembly GCF_042739215.1). Classification (NCBI taxonomy): domain Bacteria; kingdom Pseudomonadati; phylum Pseudomonadota; class Alphaproteobacteria; order Hyphomicrobiales; family Phyllobacteriaceae; genus Mesorhizobium; species Mesorhizobium sp. NPDC059054. Next base: position 38,206 of record NZ_JBHYHV010000010.1, on the reverse strand, counting down.
CGAGCCGCCGGTGGTGAACAGCACTTTCGAGAGGTCCGCCGGGGCGAGCTGGCCGAGCTTCTCGGCAAGCTCGACAGCCGGCTCGTTGGCGAAACGGCGCGGCGCGAAGGAGAGATCGTCGAGTTGCCGTTTGATCGCTTCAATCAGGCGCGGATGCGCATAGCCGATATGGTGGACGCTGTTGCCATGGAAATCCATGTAGCGCCGGCCGGCCAGGTCCTCGATCCAGATGCCTTCGGCTTTGGCAATGGTCGACACGCAGGGGCTGGACAGCGACTGGTGCAGGAAGGCATCGGCGTCGCGCTGCAGCAGGTCGCGCGACGGGGCATGATCCTGGCGCGCGTCCCACTCCCTGCGGGCGGGCGCCTTGTTGGACTCCCCTTCGGTGTGCACGATCGCCATGGCAGCCTTCTTCGATTGCATCGTGGAGCGGCGGCACGTGCCGCCGCTCGGATCCCGATTACCAGGGGAGCGAGAAGGTCTTGACGTTGGTGAAGGATTTCATCGCTTCGATGACGCCTTCCTTGTAGCCGTTGCCGCTGTCTTTGATGCCGCCGAACGGACTCATCTCGATGCGGTAGCCGGGCACTTCCCAGATGTTGACGGTGCCGACCTGCAGGCCGGAAATGTATTTCTGCATGCGGCGGAAATCGTTGGTGCACACGCCTGACGAGAGCCCGAACGCCGTCGAGTTGGACAGCGCGATCAGGGCGTCATCGTCATCGGGCGCGCGGATGATCGGCACGATCGGGCCGAAGGTCTCTTCCATCACCAGTTCGGATTGATGCGGCACACGGTCGACGACGATCGGCGGCAACAGCGCACCCTTGCGGCCGGGATTGTAGAGCACCTCGGCGCCTTGCTCGGCCGCCATGTGAACCCGCTTCTCGAAGAGTGCTGCGGCCTTCTCGTGCACGACGGTGCCGAGCTGTGTGGCAAGGTCCATCGGATCGCCGAACACGATCTTCCTGGCGCGTTCCAGCACCATGGGCACGAAACGGTCGGCCATCTTCTCCTGGACCAGGATGCGCTTCACCGCCGTGCAGCGCTGGCCGGAATTCTTGGTGGCGCCGGCGACGGCCAGGTCGGCCGCCTTGGCGAGATCGTCGTCGGAAAGATCGTTGAGGATGATCAGCGGATCGTTGCCGCCGAGCTCCAGCACCTGGCGCCGGTAACCGGCCTTCGCGGCGATCATCTTGCCGACCGGCACGCCGCCGGTGAAGGTGATCAGCTCGATGTTCGGATTGGTGATCATCTCGTCGCCGATGTCCTTCGGCCAGCCGGTGACGACCGACAGCATCTGCGGCGGCAGGCCGGCCTCATAGAGGATGTCGGCCAGCACCAGCGCCGTCATCGGCGTGAGTTCGGTCGGCTTGACGACGACGCAGTTGTTGGTGGCGATCGCCGGCGCCACCTTGTGCGCCACCATGTTGAGCGGGTGGTTGAACGGCGTGATCGCCGAGATCGCCTTCAGCGGCTCGCGCAGGGTGAAGATCTTGCGCTGCTTGCCGTGCGGGGTGAGATCGCAGGAGAAGATCTGGCCGTCATCCTGGATGGCCATCTGGCCGGCCAGCGTGAACACGTCATAGGCGCGGCCGACCTCGTAGAGCGAATCCTGCTTGGAGATGCCGAGCTCCAGCGTGACCAGGTCGGAAATCTCCTCCTTGCGGGCGTTGAGCAGCTCGGCGGTCTTCAGCAGGATCTTCTGGCGCTCGTATCGCGTCAGCTTGGAGGTGTAGCCGGCGGCGATCTCGAAGGCCTGCCTGGCATGCTTGGCATTGCCGGCCGGAACCGTGCCGGCCACCGTGTCATCCCAGGGGTAACGCACCTCGACGACATCGTCGGCATCGACCTTTTTGCCGGCGATGCGCATCGGCTCGTGGCGGACTTTGATCGAGGTTTCAGCCTTGGTCATGGAAGGGCTCCTTGCCGCTCATGGAGCGGGAAAACACGTATGGGGTTTGGCTTACTGGCGTTCCGGAATGAGAAGGGCAGGCGCTATAGCCCCCTCTCCGTCTCGGGCTTTGCCCGAGCCACCTCTCCCCCGCTTTGCGGGGGCGAGGAACCCAAGCTGGAAAAGCGCCGACGTCGCCACTGCGGTTCCTCGCCCCTGCCGAAGGCGGGGGAGAGGTGGCTCACCCGCAGGGTGAGACGGAGAGGGGGTTCTTGCCATATGCGACTGCTTCACTTCCCCTGCCCGTTCACCCCGGCAACGCGGCTGCCATCACCGCGTAGTAGAAGGCGTCGAAATTGCGCAGCGTGGGCGCCTCGGGCTGGTTGGGAAGCACCCGGTTGGTGATGAAGGGAACCGCCTGCTCGGTGAGGCCGCCATGCGAGCGCAGGGGCTCGTCGAGCGCCGCCAGGTCATGGCGGTGTTCGCTCGTGCCGATGGTCTTGTTTTCGCCGGAGACCATGATGATGTCGCCCATGCGGTCTTCGGGCAGTTCAAACCGGACGCAGCCTTCCTCGCGGCCGAGCACCACGGTGATGCCCTCGACCCTGGCAAGCCGCGCCATGATGTCGGCGCGGTCCGCCCCCTTCGGCAGGTAGGCGGTGGCGAAGGAACCCAGCGCGCCGTGGTGCACCACATAAGGATCGGTGATCGGCAGGATGACGCGGGCGGCGTCCTTGCCCAGCCATTCGTCGAGCAGGTCCTGGACATAGACGACATTGGGCGTGCCGTCGGCATGATGCTTCGGCTTCATGCCATGGTCGGCGGTGACGACGATGGCCGCACCCAGCGCGTCGAGTTCGGCGAGATAGCGGTCGAACATGGCGTAGAAGTCGTTGGCCTGCTTCACGCCCGGCGCATATTTGTGCTGCACGTAGTCGGTGGTGGTCAGGTACATGACGTCCGGCCGGAACTCCTTGAGCAGCTTGACGCCGGCGGCGAAGACGAATTCGGACAGCTCGGCGGAATAGACTTCCGGCACCGGACGGCCGAGCCAGGCCGACGCATTGTCGATGCCGTTGGCGGCCTTGGTGGTGGTGTCCGACTTCTCGGAGGAGAAGCAGATCGCGCGGTTGTCACCATAGGCCAGGCCATGGCCGAGCAGCGCGCGCAGCTTGTCCTTGGCCGTCACCACCGCCACCTTGGCGCCGGCATCGTAGAAGGCCTTGAAGACGGTCGGAGCGCGCAGGAACTTCGGATCGTTCATCATCACCTCCTCGCCCGTCTCAGGATTGTAGAGGTAGTTGCCGCAGATGCCGTGCACGGCAGGCGGACGGCCGGTGGCGATGGACAGGTTGTTGGGGTTGGTGAAAGACGGGATCACGGAATGGGCGGTGCGCACGGTGCCTTTCGCCTTGATGCGCTCCAGCGCCGGCATCAGCCCGGCCTTGATCGCCTCGTCGAGATAGGCGGGCTCGCAGCCGTCCAGGCAGATCGCGATGGCCGGCACCCGCGGCCAGGCATAGTCGCGGCCATTGGCCGACACGGTGACGGGGGACATCTGGTTCATCGGGGGGTTCCTTTTGATCAGGTTCAGGCGGCGAGCTTGGCGCGTTCGGCCAAGGCTGCCTGGGGTGGTGCCGCGCTCGCGACGCCCATTTCGGCCAACGACTGGCGGGCGGCCTCGACGACGCGGCGCATGACATGTTCATCCATGCGGCCGATGCAGCCGACCCGGAAGGAATCGACCACCGTCAGCTTGCCGGGATAGATGATGAAGCCCTTGTCCTTCATCAGTTCGTAGAAACGCTCGAAGACGAAATTGCCGTCGGCCGGGCAGAAGAAGGTGACGATGATCGGCGACAGCCAGCGGTCGGAGAGCAAGGTTTCGAAGCCGAGGTTGCGCATGCCTTCGACCATGACGTTGCGGTTCTGCATGTAGCGCGCGCCGCGGGCAGCGACACCGCCTTCCGCCTCATGCATGCGCAGGGCCTCGAGGAAAGCGGCCACGACATGGGTGGGCGGGGTGAAGCGCCATTGGCCGGTCTTTTCCATCGCCGCCCATTGCGCGTGGATGTCCAGCGACAACGAGTGGCTGTTGCCCTTGGCCTTTTCCAGTTCGCTCTTTTTGGCGATGACGAAACCGAAGCCCGGCACGCCCTCGATGCATTTGTTGGCCGAGGAGACCATCGCCTCGTAGCGGATCCTGCCGACCTCGAGCGGAATGGCGCCGAAAGCGCTCATGGAATCGATCAGCAGCTTGCGGCCCCTGGCGTAGGTCGCCTCGGAGATCTCCGCGACCGGGTTGAGGATGCCGGAACTCGTCTCGCAATGGATGGCAAGGACATGGGTGATGGCGGGATCGGCATCGAGGGCAGCACCCACCTCGTCGCCGCGCGGCGGCAGGTAGTCGCCCTTGTCGATCAGCGTGAAGGCGCGGCCGAGATATTGCATGGTCTGCGCGGCGCGCAGGCCGTAGGCGCCGTTGGCCAGCACCAGCACCTTGCCGTCCTTCGGCACGAAGGAGCCGAGCATGGCCTCGACGCAGAAGGAACCGGAGCCCTGGATCGGCACGCAGTCATACTCGGATTTCGTGTCGCCGATCAGCGCCAGCAGGCGCCGGCGCAGCTCCGCCGTCATCGCCCGAAAATCGCCGTCCCACGACCCCCAGTCGCGCAGCATGGCCTGCTTGACGGCGTAGGAGGTGGTGAGCGGTCCCGGCGTCAGCAGGTAAGGCTCGCCCAGGGCCGGCGGATCGAAACCTTCCACGGGTGAAACTCGCATCGACTGTCCTCCAAGGCGCTCATGCTATTGCGCTTCCATGTGAGGATTGTTGCAGAGATGGAGCTATCTGAAAAATCGTTATTTTGTATTCGAGTATAAGTTGGGTTTATGGATTTCCGCTTTCGTAGCTCTATGCACGCTCATCATGGAATCTGCAGCAACGCGCTTGACGAGATACCCACCCTCCCCCGGAGAGGCTAAGGACCCAACGCAGAAAGCGCAGGCGCCTCTATCTCCCCCCCTTGCGGGGGAGAAAGCGATTTCAGCATCTTAGACGAGCACGCCCTTTAGGGCGGCGCAGGCTAAGTGCTAGAAATCGCAAGAGAGGGGATTTTCAGCCGCAGCGGCTCGCCGACTTGGGCTTCCAAGCAAGCGCGAAACCCCTCAGCTGAAGATCCCCTCTCTTGGATTTTCTACGACTTAGACTGCGCCGCCCTGCGGGCGTGCTCGCTAAGATCGTGAAAATCCTTTCTCCCCCGCAAGGGGGGAGATACCAGCGTCGCGCGCTTCTCCAGCTCTGACAACCAAAGCCGCCAAGCACGCGCCCCCCTCACCCCACCCGCACCAGACGGCTGCTGGCGAGGTCGCCGGTGCGGGTCAGCAGCGGGTAGGCGGTGGCGACCAGCAGCGAGTTGATCTCCTTGAAGGCGCGCACGGCTTCGAGGTGAATGTCGCTGGTTTCGATGCTTTCGATCTTGCCCGACTGCAGCCGGCTGAGGTGACGCTCGTGGCTCGCGCGCTGCATGGCGCGGATGCGTTCCTTCTCGGCGACAAGCTGGCGCGCCGAGGCGACGTCGTTGGAGATCAGCACATTCAGCGCAAGCTGCATGTTCTCCACCACGCGCGCGTGCAATTCATCGAGCTCGCGCAAGCCGTCGGCGGAAAACTGCAGCGCCTTCTCGGCCCGCTCGGCGGCCAGCACCAAAAGGTTCTTGGCGACGATGTCGCCGGCATATTCGAAATTGATGGCGACGTCGGTGAGCTCGATGCCGCGGCGCGCTTCGTCGGCCGTCAGCTGACCGCGATTGACCTCGGCGATGTAGAGCTTGATGCCGGTGTGGGTGTCGTTGATTTCCTCGTCGAGGCCGCGCAGGCCGGCGATCTGATCGGACGTTCCTGAGCGGAACATGTCCATGACCGGCCGGAACATCTGCTCGACAAGCTCGCCCATGCGCAGAAGTTCGCGCGTGGCGCTGGCCAGCGCCAGCGTCGGGGTCGCGATGACCGAACGGTCGAGCGCGCTGAGCCGCTGGCGGGCAGCCTCCCCCTCGCCTTCCGGCTCCTGCGTGATGCGTGTCGCCAGCCGGGCCACCGGCTTGACGAAAGGCAGGCAGGCCAGGGCCAGCACGGCATTGAAGGCCAGATGGAAATCGACCAGTGCCGTCGCCGGATCCAGCCCGCGCAGGATGACGGGCACACCGAGGGTTTCGATCACGATCAGCACAATCACGGCCGCTCCCACACGAAACAGCAGATTGCCGAGCGGCAGACGCTGCGCCGCCTTGTCCATCGAGCGCGACAGCCAGAAGGCGATCAGCCCGCTGCCCATATTGGCCCCGAGGATCAGCGGCAGGCCGGCTTCCAGCGGAATGACGCCCTGGGCGGCGAAGGCCGAGATCATCAGGATGGCCGCCACGCTGGAGTGGATCAGCCAGGTGAAGAGCGCGCCGAGCAGAACGGCCATCATGGCGTCGCCGGCGAGATAGCCCGAGATCGCCGGCAGCAGGGCGGCGTGGCGCAGCGGACCCGTCGCCTCGCCGATGAACCGCAGCGACAGAAGGATGAAGCCGATGCCCAGCACCATGCGCCCGGTTTCGCGCAGCCTCTGGCCGGAGAGCTTCAGATGCATGATGCCGCCGACGGCCAGGCAGACCGGGACCAGCCAGCCGAGGTCGAAGGACAGGATGCGCACGACCAGCGCCGAACCGAAATCGGCGCCGAGCAGCAGCGCCAGCCCGACCGGCACGGCGAGCAGGCCACTGGCGACGAAGCCGCAGGCGATCATCGCCACCGCCGTCGAACTCTGCAGCATCACCGCCATCGCCGCACCGCCGGCAACGGCGCGGATGGTGCCGCCTTTCGCCTCGCCGAACAGCCGCCGCAGCAGCCCCGCATAGGCGCGCTCCATGCCGGTGCGCACCATGTGCACCGCATAGAGCAGCAGCAGGGTCGCGCCGGCGAGATGAAGCAGGAGAAGTGAAAAATGCATGGCCGGCATCCCGTGGCTCAAAAAAGATCGGCCGGGCCTTTACATAAGTCAATTCGTTAGTTTCTATGGTTGCATCGTCTCTATTTATGGAAAGATGCCATGCGATACGTGCAGTTGCGGGCCTTCCACTATGTCGCCGTCTGCGGCGGTTTCTCGCGCGCCGCCGAGACCCTGTTCCTGACCCAGCCGGCGATTTCCGACCAGGTGCGCAAGCTGGAGGAAGAGTATGACGTGCTGCTCTTCAACCGCCACAAGAAGCAGGTGACGCTGACCGCGCAGGGCGAGCGGCTGCTGGAAATCACGCACCGCATGTTCGACAACGAGCAGCAGGCCAGCGACCTGCTTTCAGAATCGCGCGCGCTGCGCGCCGGCACGCTGCGCATCATCGCGGATGCCGCGCACCACCTGCTGCATGTGCTGGCGGCTTTCCGGGCGAAATATCCGGGCGTGCAGGTGTCGCTGCGGGCCGGCAACACCGAAACGGTGATCGCCGGGCTCTACGCCTATGAGGCGGATATGGGCGTGCTGGGCGAAATCCCGGAAAGCTCCGACTTCCAGATCCTGAAGCTCAATTCATCGCCGATCATCGCCTTCGTCGCCCACAACCACCCGCTGGCCAGCGCCAAGCGGCTGTCCCTGGCCGATATCGTCACGCACCCTTTGGTGCTGCGCGAACGCGGTTCGAAAACCCGCTTCAAGCTGGAGGCCATGGCCGCCGAGATGCGCGTCGACATCAAACCCGCGATCGAGGCCGAAGGCCGCGAGGCCGTGCGCGAGATCGTGGCCTCCGGCGCCGGCGTCGGTTTCGTCACCCGCGCCGAGTTCGGCTATGACGGCCGGCTGAAGCCGATCCAGATCGACGCGCCCGAAGTGCTGATGGACGAAGCCCTGATCTGCCTGCGCGAACGTTCCAGCGGCAAGCTGGTCAAGGCGTTCTGGGATCTGGCGATGAGCTTGCCGAGTTGAGGGGGACGGGGCGGCGTTCCCATCGGCGAAGAAATGGAACGAGATGCGCAGGCAGCGCGAAGCAAGGCGGAAGGCGGCGTGATCGCCATGGATGTTATCGAGGCCCATAAGCACAGCATCCGTCATCGACAGGAGATCGAAGCCAGCCAAAAATGCGGCTGCTTCTACTGTATGGAGATATACGGCCCTGACGCTATCACCGAGTGGGTTGATGGTGCCAATACTGCACTTTGCCCGAAGTGCAGTATCGATTCAGTCATCGGCGATGCGTCCGGGTATCCGATAGACACCGATTTCTTGAAGCGGATGAACCAACATTGGTTTTGATCCCTGCGGGTCAAAACGGCCACCCAAGGCAAGAGAGTTTCCTTCCACTTCCTTTCAACTATAGTCGCTGGTTGATAGGAGATTCCGATGGTCCTTTTCTGGTTTGATCAACAAGAACGCCTGAAAACGGCAAAGGGCAAGGAACTGCTCTCCTCCGACCGGAGAGGAGAGATCGCGCCCACCAACGTCGCCGCAGCGCCAAAGCCTGTTGAGGGCAAGATCGCAGTCAGGATTGGATCTGACGGCAGGCCGGTGGTTGTCATCAAGGACGGACCTGCAAGCTGATAGTGCTTCGTCGTCGATGGCGGCAACGGCATGCGAAGCTCAGGGCTAACTGGCGTCGGTGAAAGGCCGGCCCGTTGCAGCAAGCCGTAAGATCCAGCGCCTGTTCGTCACGCTTCGAAAGGCAAGCGCAAGAAACAGGCAGCACAGTCGGAGCTATCCAGCTATTTCCGCTGGACCATGAACCCACCGGCTGCGCCAATCGCGATCCCGATGGCGATTCCAAGGGGGAGGTTCTCCATGGCCGTGCCGATTACGGCACCGACGCCGACCCCGATTGCAATACCAAGTGCCATGGTGCCCATCTTCGTTTGCCACCATGTCCTTTTTGCGGGCAAGGCTTCCAACAACAGAGTGGCGAAACTCGTCTCGCGGCAGCGCTGGCGGCTCAGGCCACCGAAATGCGCGTTGATCTGATCCTGCGATCGAAGCCGAAGGGTGGGGCCGCGCGCGAGATCGTGGCCTCAAGCGCCAGCGTCGGTTTCTTCGCCTGGGCCGAGTTCGGCTCTGACGGCCGGCTGGTGCCGCTAAGCGACAACAAGGACAATGCCTCAGCCGCCGAGTGGCGGACCGGTGAAACGCAGGCCGCGGCGGGCGGCGGAAGCGGCGATCTGGTCCATGTCCTGCGGGATGCGGAAACGACCCTTTGCCATATCCGCGAAGAAGGCCTCGAACCCGCCGGGGCTTAGTATGACGAAATGGCGGCAGGGTTCGTCGCCCAGGACACGGAAGGTGTGCTCGCGACCGCGCGGCATGAATGCAGTCTCGCCCGCCTTCTTCGTGAAGCTCTGCCCTTCCAGCCAGAATTCGCACGCGCCGCTCATCAGGATGAAGGTCTCGTCCTCGCGTTCATGCACATGGCGGGGAGGTCCGCTGCCGGCGGGACTGAGACTGTCGACAATGGAGACGGCACCTGCCGTTTCGGAAACGGGCAGGATCACCCTGTACCGAACGCCAAGCCATTCCATGACATCAGGGCCGGAAAGCTCCTGCATCGATGCCCCCTCGCTTCGCCCGAGTGCTCTCAGCAAACCACAGATGGGGTTGGCCGACAAGCAAGACACGGGGTGTTGCGTGGATGCGTCACACGATGCATCCAGCCAATCGCATCAAGCCTCCTGGGGACGAACGCCGGGCGAAGAAACACCGGAAGTAGAAAGGCGTCCGGCGGCTTGTCAGAAACGAGTGCCGAGGTGAATCCTGTTCAACATCGCGCATGCTGCTTCGGCGCGAAACAGGGACAGGTTGACCAGCTTGCGTCCGTCCAGCTCTGCCGCCTGGTCGAGAGCGTTGTCCCAGACTTTCCAGGTGCCGGCAGGCTCCTGAATGCATTCATACCGGGATCGGCTGGCGGAGCCTCGCCGTCCAAGCTTCCCAGTTTTGCGTTGAAGCGGGCGCAACAGTACAACTCGCCTTGTCGACAGAGGCTCCGCCGGCGCTGCTCGCATCGTTCGGATGATGGAGGCGGCGGAGTGCCCCTTAATCCGCATTACAGATCAGGCGGACAACCATTCCTCGGCAGCCTTTGCCGCTGCAAGTTCCAGCGCTTCAGGGGCAAGGATGCCCGCTCTCCTGGCAAAGGCTTCGAACGAAATCCGTGCCACGGACACACTGCCGCCGTTGAGAGCCGCGCCAACCGCGGCAAAAGCCTGGGCGTGGGTAGGGCTTCGCGAACCGACCCATTCGTTGAGAATTTCATAGGCCTCTTCGACGGATTCCACATCCATGGGAAATCCAAGGCCGACAAAAATGGAAACAGGCTTCGCGAAAGATTTCATGGGGCTACCTCGTTTCTGAGCGATACCGAGATTACCCAGCTTGCCGAGAACGAGCGATCCAACACTTCGTTGCAGGAATGTCATCCCTTCGGAGGAAGGGCATGAACGCGCACTTCCGCAACTCGCTTTGCCGGCAAAGGCTTCGCCGGCTCGCCCGTTTGGGTGATGGACGCGGCAGAGTGAATTCAGGCCGGGTTTCGTCCCATTTTCGAGCGCGTCCGTGAAGTTCGGCGGATGTACAAATTCGAGCCCGTGACCCGGCGCCGGTCGCATCTCAAGCGTGCCGAGGAAGAGGCGAAGCTGGCGGCCGCGGTTGAGGCTCGATTGGCCAGGAAGCGCCAGAAGCAGGCGGCTTAGAATTTCCGCGAGAGCGGATAGAGCATAACCCCCGAGCGAGTAGACCGCGGGGCGGGGTGGGCAATACGGCTCATCCCGCCTGCGAGTGCTTTCGGGAGATCAATTGCCCGCCAGCGCACCTTCACCCCAAGAGCCCAGTGCCAGCGGTTGCCAGTGCGGGCGAGCCTATCAGGATTGCGGATTTGCTTGGGCTGCAATCAACGTTTTCATCGCGTCTATCGCGCTCGCAAAATCGGAAAACTCCGACAGTTCCAGAGGGTAATACTGGTAGTTGCCCGATGCGATACCAGCGAGGACGACATAGTGTTTGTCCTGCCCGTCGCGTTTCAGGCGCAACGACAACGTACAGCGCCCGCCTACAATCGGCGTGTCAATCTGGCGGATGATTTTCCCGGTGGTCGCCATCTTAGCAACGCGAAACATTGTAGAAAGAAATCCCACTTGCCCATTCTCCCCAATGCCCGTCATGAGAGCTTCGCCCAGGCGCTGGCACTGTCAATAGCGGCTTGCCGAAAGCTGCACTGATGATGGCGGAGGAGTAAGCCCAACCCTTTCAGGGTCGGGGATTTGCTCCCAGGCTTGCCGTAGTGCGGTGTCAGCGTCATTCCATGCGCTCAGGACGTCTTTAACTGATCAGCCGACGGCCATTTATCGAGATCAACCTGCGATTTGGGGTCGAACCGGCCTTGCCGTCGATTAATGTCCATATTGAATTGCCAGCCCATAAAAGATCGCAGGCTATTCGAGATCGCGTTGGAGATGTTGTAGATCTCTTGAACCGCGTCACTGGCAGCCTTTTGCGCTGCAGCGTGTATTCGGAATGCCTCTTGGTAGGCTTGAACCTTGCTCATCGAGCCCTCCCGCTTTGAAAACAATCAAAGGTAATCAAACGTGGCTCGCAGTGGCAAGAGAATAGGGGCTGGGTGTAAGGCCTGCGCTGCAAAGCAAACGCGCGTGATTGGAGAAACGTCACCAAGGCTTGGCGAGAGCTGACAACTATCGCTCGAGCTTCCCACCCAGGCTCGTCTGATGTCGAAATTGACAGTCAAACGGCGGCGCCCACCGCTCATCATGTCATTTTGCGGGTCCACTGAAGCGGCGAACCAGTTAGCCGTCGCGAACGCGCGGCAGAGAGCACTCGGGTCATTTTGGGTTTGCCGTCATCTGGCGCTCCAGATTGCGCAGTAGAACCATTCTTTCTGAACAGTATGATAGAAGCGATCCGATGAGATCTTCTTCAGCCCCTTCGATTTTGCCAGCGCTTCCGCTTCGGCAAAACGTGGATTTGGCGCGGTAACAAACATCCAGTACGGAGGAGGAGACGATTTGGATTTCGCCCATGTTAACTTCGTACCGCTGACATCCTTGAGGTTGGCACCGGGGCCCCAACGCCATTGAATGCATTGGATCCGCTTGGGCACCAAGCCGCTTGCCACCTTTTGGTCGATGCGCAAGCTTGTCGCGTCGGAACCATAATATGGCTTGCCGTCGACAGCGATATGAGGCGTTGACGAAACGCATCCCGACAAAATGGCGATGGCCAGAATGCACAGCCCCAATGTCAGTTGCGATGCCCTGTTGCCGGTCTTGCCCGTGACCATGCCAATTCCCCCCGATGCCCACCATGCGAGCTTCGCCCAGGCGCCGGCAAAGAGCAAGATCATCGCCCTGATGGTAAACCGGTGATCTGGGGATTTGGCGTGCATCCGCAGAGGCTTGGGCGGCCTGTCAGAGACGAGCGCCGAGGTGGATCCTGTTCAGGATCGAGCATGCCGCTTCGGCGCGAAACAGGGATCGGTTGACCAGTTTCTGTCCGTCCAGCTCCGCCGCCCGGTCGAGGGCGTTGTCCCAGACCTTCCAGGTGCCGTCAGGCTCCTGAATGCATTCGTATCGGGGTCGGTCCATCCTTGCGAAGCCTCGCTGTCCAAACCTCCCAGTTTTGCGGTGAAGCGGGCGCACATAATGCAACTTGCAGCTGCTGTCAGGTCTCGAATTGCCTGTTGGTACGAAAGTACGAGGTGTCCGGCGGGCGGCCGCCGAGGAGGCAGTCACAAACACAAAGCCCGCCCTGGGCGGACTCAGGGCCTGTGGACTTCCCCCTCTCAGTCACCGCATGGCGGCCATCTTCCGTGCAGTTTTCTCCTCTCCGTGATGTCTCAGAGACCTTCGTCCCGATAGCCGGGTTGACTGCCGGCCTGCCCGTCGCTGCTCTCCTGCATTTTGGGCAGCACCAGAAGCAGCGCGACCGACAGGAGGTGGATCGCGCTGACCACCAGAGCGAGTGCCGGCAGGCCCCTGGCGATGAACGGGGCCGCGGCGACGGTGCCGAGCGTGGTCATCATGAAGATGAAAAAGACGATCAGCGCCGATCCGCGCGCGTTGTTGCTGCCCGAGGCGACGATGCCGCGATAGAAGCCGAGCGGGCCGCGCAGGCCGAGGCCGATCGCCATCGGCATGAACAGCAGCGCAAGCATCAGCGTGTTGGTGCCGCCGGCGAGACCGTAGGCGAGCAGGGCCAAGGCGCTGACCGCACCCAGCGCCGTGCCGAACAGGATGACGGTCTCGGTGCCGAAGCGCTCGGAGATCCGCGCGGTGAGATTGGCAGCAATGATGAAGCCGGTAACGTTGATGACCTGCATGACGATGAAGTCGTTCAACGTTCCGCCCATCGTGCCGACGATCACGACCGGGGCACCGAACACGAAAGCGATGAGGCCGCCGAGCGTCATCGCCTGGCTCAGCGCGTAGCGCATGAAGACACGATCCGTCAGCAATTGGGTGTAGCTGCCGCGCGCGCCGGATGCGCGCGGCTCGGCCGGCAAGCCGGTGACCGCGATCAGCAGCGCGGCAAGCGCGGTCAGCAAGGCAAGCAGCCCGAAGGACGACTGCCATCCGAAATGGACCAGCAGGGCCACGCCGACAATGGGCGCCAGGGCAGGAACCAGAGACTCGACGCTACCGATGAAACCGATTGCCCGTACGGCGCCCCGGTCGTCGAACAGCTGGCGGATGATGCCCGGGGCGAAGACGGGCGCGGCGGCGGCTGCCACCCCTTGCACGAAACGCAGCCCGATCAGGATTGCGATGGTCGGCGACAGCGAACAGGCGACGGAGGCGGCCGCAAAGCCGGCGAGTGCCGACACGAGCAGGGGCTTGCGTCTGAAATGATCCGCCAGCCAGCCGAACAGCAGCAAGCCGACGCCGCTGCCCGCGACATAGGCGGCGAGCACCAGCTGCGCGGTCGCCTCGCTGGTGGCGAAGATGGCCGGCAATTGCGGCACGGCGGGCAGGACGAGGTCGGTTCCGGCGAGTGAAAGCGCCGTGCACAGGATCAGGACCGCGAAGGTGACAAGGCGGTATGTCATGGCCGGCGCTCCCGCCAGCTCGAAATAAGCGTGATCATGACTTGGTCTTCAGTTGTTCGGGTGGCCTGTCTCTTTCGCCTCCGGGCGGGAGGCCGGCCAAACCGAACCCGCTGCTATCCGAAGACGCAAATGGCGGCGTTGGCCGCCGGGCGAGCGGCGGTCGGAACGGTGTGCGCAGCAATGTTCCGGTTCGAAGACATGCGGCACCACCTACCCAAAAACGCGATGCCGGGCAAGGCGGCTGATGCTCGCCGGCTCGCCATCCTGTGGTGCTGCGCGAACGCGGCTCGAAAGACCCGCTTCAAATTCAAGCTGTGGTGGGAAGCTGGCGATCGGGCCAACCTATTTTTGCGGGTTACCTGATCTCATGATCTGGACGAGCCCTTCAGGCTCACTGGAAAATTCGCCCTGCCTGGCCTGGCCAATGGGCGACATGTGAATGCTGATTTGGTGGATCGAGGAATCTTCTTCAATGAACGCCCAGACCAGCACCGAACCACGTTCCAGAAGGTTGACGTAACTTCCGAACTCTTTTTCAGGTACCACGATGTAGATGCAACCGTTGTCGGACGCGAAGGACTTTTCGTCCGATCCCTCGCTTGCGAACAAAATGACAACCCGGTTTTGTTGCGCATTGTGCACATCGGTGGGCTTAAAATCTTCCGATATGGCCCCCCAATGAGTGCGACTGATGGGGTCGGCGATGATCCCCCAACTTGTGACGCGGCCCTGAAAATTTTTCATCCGGCTACCGCTCCTCGCCCGTAAGTCTCAGCGAGTAGTTGGTCACGCCGATAAGTGAGCAATGCACAACAGCCTTATATTGCGGGGCGATGCGGATTTGACCAGGCTGGGTCTGCGGTTCGTTGCGGTCATTCCTCCAACTGATCTGATAATAGGCCGTCATTGGAAAGCTGGCGGAGTTGTAGATACACAATTCAGTCCCCCCGTAGAGACAAGGACCACCTAACTCTTCACGACAAAACATATGAGCCTCCCCCAAAAGATAGACGTAAAGTAGAGCAAGTAGCAGGCAGTAGGCAAGAAGAATGGCGAGCGCAAAAAGGCACTCCAAACAGAGCAACGGCGCGCAGACATCTTGAAATCGTCAAGGTAGGCCGATACCACTCGAGTATATGTTGCAGGTGATGCACGACAACCGGGCGAGCGGAGACAGACGAGGCAAGTTAGCGATTGCCGCCACCCTAAGCCCGCCGACGTGCAGCATACCGGCCGTATTGGCGACCTGACGCAATCGAGTGGCAGCGCCCGCTGCAGGCCGGCTCAGGCGGAATGATCGCGCCCGCAGCGCGAACATATCCTGTTGGGCCAGGGGTGATGGGCGCGGAAGAACGACCCCTCGGTCCTGAACAGCGAACACCGGCAATCCGGGCAGGTGAACAGGACGACGGCGGCGATGCCGTGCGCCACCCAGAACATCAGCGCAAGCTGTATCCCGCCCGATGAAAGACCCGCAATGAGCGGTTCCCATACCGGGAGGGTGATAAGGACCAGGAAGGTCCAGCCCATGAACAGCCATGCTTTCAGGTAGAGTGACATGGCGATGAGCCTAAGCCGATTCTCGCCGGTCGATCCAATGCGCCGGCCCATGCTTTGCCATGCGCCCGAATAGCGCCTGCATGTCGCCGATCACGCGCCGGGCGCGATGATCCGGGCTGCACGCGCGGCCTTGACGAAGGCGCGGCGGCAGCTGTTGCCGCTCTGCCAGCCATCGAGCGCATCCCGGCAGGTGCGGAGCGCCCTGCGGTAGGCCTGGCCGGAGCCTGGATGGTCCGGCCAGGCGTCCTGCATCGCTTCGATGGCCTGCCAGGCGCTTTCGACCTTCCTGTGCCCGGTCGGTTGCAGGTCGAGGACGACGGGGTGAGAGAACAGAACGTCTTGCAAAATTCCCTCCTGGGCATGGTTTCGGGAACGAGGGCAGCGGGCCGGAGCCCACCGCCCTCGTCTCGAGCCGCTACAGTTTCGCCTGATGGATCCGGTCGGAGAGCTTTTGCCGGTCCTCCGCGGACTTCAGCCGGATGGTCATCGCCTCGCTCTTGACGGGAACCTGGGGCGGCAGGCTGACGGGCATCCCGGGAACATTCTGCTCGGCCCATTGCTTGAAGCGGGGCAATTTGTTCGGGCCGGCGATCGGGAACGTGAAGCTGTATTTGAAGGTCATCGTGACAGTCCAAAGCATGCGCGCGCGGAAACGGGCGCATGGTTTGGCGCCGCGATCCTGGACACGCAGAAATCAAAGGGTTGGGGATTACGCTCGTGATCCTGGCGCCGCTCTTGCTCTCGCAGGTAGCGACGCCAGGCGATCAGCCTATTTGCAGGCAGCCGTTGAACAGTGTGGAGCGCTTTCGCATGACACCTGTGTCGGCCAGGGCGCCGGAAAAGTCAAACCGGCGGCCGCCTTCCTGTCACGCGCGGCATCGCAAGTGCGATGGGAACAGCGCCGGCGCCACGCGACGGTGCCGGCATGGAGACCTACCGCTTTTCGATCGGCAGGATGAATTCGACGCGCCGGTTCAAGGCGCGCCCGTCCGGATTGTCGCTGCCGTCGTCGCGCGTGTTCGGGGCGACCGGCCGGGTGTCGCCAAGGGCTTTCACCGCAAGGCGCTGCTTGTCGGCACCATGGGCTACCAGCCAGTCCGCGACCGTGGTGGCCCGCTGGAGCGACAGGGTCTTGTTGTACCGGGCCGACCCCTTGGAGTCGGTGTGGCCCTCGACGCCGATCGTACCTTTCGGAACGGAGGCGATGAGACGCGCGATGTCGGCAAGCGTCGGTTCGGCGGCCGGCTGGATGTCGGCCTTGTCGAAGTCGAACAGGACATCGCCGGTCATGGCGATCCTGACGGAGGTGCCGTCCTTCTTCACGGAAAGTCCGCTGTGCTGCGCGGCGAGGTCGTCTGCCTTGCCCGACAAGTCCGACACGGCGCCGCTCAGATCGGATGGCAGGCCCGTCAGGTCCAGCACCGTGGCCTTGAGGTCGAGAACCGTGGGCTCGAGGTCGCGGATGTCGCGTTTGTAGTCCTCGGCGAAGGAGCCAACCGTGCCGGCCACGACCATGGCCAGCACAAGAATGCATCTGTTTGCCCAGGCCATGTTATCGGTCGGTGATCTTGATGGCCTCGAGCGTCTCGACCCCCGGGATCGTCAGCGACACTTCGGTGACGTCCTTTGGCGGAGCGGGGAACCGGCCGTGCCAGGAACCCGCGGTGGGGGAATCCTTCGTGGTCTTGAGCACCAGGTTGGGGTTGGTGAGCGGCTGGTCGTTGCTGTCCTTCAGAAGAAGGTGCTTCTTGTTGCCGGCAAGCACATAGAAGCTGTTCTGGTAATCGGTCTCGCTGATCGAATCGTAGATCCGTTCCAGCTTGTTCGTGATCATCGGCTTGAAGCGCAGCTTGATCGTCAGGATATCGTCGCGCCGCACCGCCTCGACCACCTGGGCTTCCGCCGCGCCGCCATTGGTCAGCCCGACCGCCAGGGGCGCTGTCGAGGCATTCTGCGTCTCGTTCTGCGCGAATGCGGTGTGGGAAAATCCGGCGATCGCCAGCGAGCAAACAAGCGCGGTTGTAATCGGCTTCAACATATCCATCCCTTTTCCGAAAGAGGGCTAGGTAGCCCAGTACCGATCCGGATTGGAAATCTCGTTTGCCTGCAGGCTGTTACACGGATTGATCGCTGGCGCAAAGATCGGCGGGGACCTGGCCTTGACGGACAGTCGGCCAGGAACGGAGAGCCGTCCCCGGAGCGATCGAACCGGCATTGTATCGAGAGCCGTCGGAGCATGGCGCCAGACGGGCTTCTCCAACGTTCCGGAATGGATCTATCGGATAGAACGTCTGTTCAGATGTGAGGCGACATGGCTGTCGCCCCACGACGCCAGCTCAGGCAACCATTCCACCGCCTCGGCCGGAATTCGGACCGGTCATCCAAGGCAAGGGGATTTCCACCTCCTCGAGGATTTTCGCGGAGCGCGCGAAGCCTTCGAAAGCAGATCTCGCATAGGAGAGAGGATAGTCGCTCTGAAAGGCCTGCTGGCAGGCCCGAACAGCGGTCTGGTAGATGGGCGTGCGGCGGCCTTTGGGCCATTCATAGAGAAATTCCAGGGCGTCTTCGAGGCACGCAATCTCCTGGATGAGGCTGTTTCCGTTCTTGACGAATACGGGGCTGTCAAACATCCGATCGTTCATCAGATCCTCCAAATCGAACGACAAAAGGGGTGTCAGGACAGGTCACCACCGACAGCGGCGGTAACCTGAGATCGATATGTGAATGGTCGTTGCGAGCGTCAATGCTCGCCGTCAAAACATTCGGTTGGGGAGCTATGAGGGAGAACCGGCCCTCAGGCGTTTTGCGCTCAGATACATGAGCGCCGAAGCTGCCTTGGAACGATCCCAGCCCGCGGCTTCGGTATCGTCGAGCAACTTGTCGATGCGGTCGGCCAGAGCCTCCTGGCAGTCGGCATCATAAGCGACTTCATTGGGCTGGTATTGCGGTTTCCTGATCAGTGGTTCCTTCGCCATATGTGTAACCCATGCACGTTTCTTACGGCATGCGTTTTACCGCATTCCTCAACGTCGTCAACGGGTTACGCCGACAGTTCCGGCGGCGGGCGCTGCCGACCGCAGCCTGTCCCGGCGCGCCCGGGCGCCGGGGACATTCCTCACGCCTACAGCCCAAGCGCCTCAGCCAGCTCGTCGAGCAGCTGGAACTGCAAGGCGTCGAAACGCGCGCTCGGCTGCCACAGCTCGGCCATCTCCATGAGCGGATCGACGACGTCGCTTGTCTCGCCGGAGAGGGCTTCCATCAGAGCGTGGCCGCAGAACGGCACGTAGGTTTCCGAATAGCCACCCTCATGGACCACGACCAGCCGTCCCTGACAGAGGCGTTCGGCGGCGTCGCGGATGCTCAGCGTCATGGCGCGGTAACTGTCGCTGTGCAGGTTCATGCGCGCCAGCGGGTCGACGGCGGATGCGTCGAGACCGCTTGCGACCACGATCAGCTCCGGCCTGAAGGCTTCAAGTGCCGGAATGACGATGCGCTCGAAGGCGCGCATATAGGCAGCATGGCCGCCGCCCGGCAGCAGCGGAATGTTGATGTTGGCGCCCACTCCCTTGCCGGCGCCGCGATCCTCTCCGCCGCTGTATCCGGGCGGGAAACACCCTTCCTGGTGCAGCGAAATGGTCAGCGTGTCGGGATCTTCATAATAGATGGTCTGCGTGCCGTTGCCGTGATGGACGTCCCAGTCCACGACCGCGACACGCCCGACCTGGTGCTTCGCCCGCGCCGCTTCGATGGCGATCGGAATGTTGGCCAGCAGGCAGAAGCCCATCGGCGTGTCGGGCAGGCAGTGATGTCCCGGCGGGCGCGACAGCGCATAGGCGTTCCGCAGCGCCCCGGACAGCACGGCGTCGACGGCAGCACTTGCCAGCCCCGCCGACAGCGCCGCGATCTCATAGCTGCCGACGCCGAAAGGCGCGCTCACCCCGAGGTCTCCGCCGGTCGTGTCGCTGACGCGCTTGAACTCGTCCAGGTAGCTGGCGGGATGGATGCGCAGCAGATCCTGGCGGGCCGCAGGTGCTGCGGAACGCATGTCCAGTTTCGCGGCGAGGCCGGAAACCTGGAGCAGGGACAGGAAACGCCGTTTGGAATCGGGCGACTCCGCAAAGCCGGCGGCTGACGGCGGCTGCACCCAGCCGCCCACCGGCAGGACGAGCGACTGGATGCCGCCCGTGTGCCAGAAGGTTCGTTCGTCGGTGAAGAAACCCGTCTTCTTCATGTCTTGATTCCTGGCTTGTTCATGGATTGGCTCGCGGCGACAGCAGCAGGCAGGCGAAGGACAGGAGCCCGCAGGCGGCGGCCGCGATGAACACGGATTGCAGGCTCCAGGCCGCCTCGAGCATGGTTCCGGCAAACAACGGCCCCAGCGACAGCCCCGTGCCGATGATCATCGTGGTCGAGGCGACGAGCCGGCCGGACGGGTCGCGGCTGGCCACCTCGGCGATGATGAAGGGCAGCACGAAGGTCCAGGCGAATTTGAAGGCGCAGATCGCCGCGATGTAGGCGGGGCCACCCTCAAGCATCGCCAGCGCGACGACCGACAGGACAAGGATGGCATAGCCGAGCAGCAGCATGAGCCGGCGAACGACCCGACCGCCCAGGAAAGAGGCGATCATTGCGCCGGCAATGCCGAACAGCGTGGCGATGGCGAGGATGTTGCCGATATGGGCGGCCTGAAAGCCTGCCTGCTCCGCCGCCATGCTGGCGAAGGTCCAGACCCCGCCGATGGCGATGTAGAAGGCAAGGATGGCGGCGACAGCCAGCACGGCGAGCAGGACGAACCGGCTGCCGGTCGCGGACCGCGTGCCCGCCGCTTTCGACGCCGCGGGTGCCCGGAAGCCCTTGTACAGCGGGGCGAGCAGCAGCGTGAGGATGGCCAGCACGAGGTAGAAGGACTTCAGCCCGAAGCCGGCGAACAGATGCGGCAGCAAAGCGAGGCCGATCGCGCCGGCGACGAGCTGGCCGACGACCCAATAGCCGAATACCCGCTCGGGATTGTCGGCGTCCTGCGCGCTGACCATCGACAGGACCATGAGGGTTCCGCCGCCGAAGCCGGTGAAAGCGCGCAGGAGCAGAAGGGTCGCATAGTCCGACAGCAGCAGCGCGGTGGCCAGGTTGCCGATGACGAACACGGCCAATGCGATCATGCCGACGACATGGACGTTGACGCGGCCGAGCCAGAACAGCCCCAGCAGGGATGCGGCGCTGAAGGCGCCGTTCTCGACGAAGAAATAGGTGCCGATCTGCGATGGACCGACGGCCAGTTCCGCGCCGAGCTGCGCGGCCAGCGCCGGCGCCACCAGCAGCGCCATCGGCGTGATCGCGGCAAAGGCCACGAGCGCGACGATGGTCAGGCGCGAGGCCGTCGCGGAGGCGATGGAGGATGTGCTCATGATACTACCTCGCGCCGATTGCCGTCTGTCATCCGATCCCCCTGAAGATGATCCTTGTGCGGCGAGCAGCTGTGCTCGCCGTCTATGCGCGGATGCGTTTCGGGAGATGGATCGGTTGCGGCAGGGCGGCGAGCCGCCTTGCGCCCGACCTCCAGGCGCGCCGGTCAAACCGTTCGATGCGCTGATGCGGCATCGCAACCTCCCATTTGGTATTTCGCGGTTTTCCGCGATTTCTTTACTTGTGAGTTAAGTTTCCTGAAGACGACATGCTTGTCAATGGAATTTTCGAAAATCGGGAATCGTTCGACAATCCTACCAGAGCTTCACATGCCGTTGCCGCCAATGGTCTGGATCGTTGCGCCTTCCTCGGCGTTCCGGAATGGATCCCCGACACTCTTTGGTCGCTTCGCTCCCGACGAGGTCGAGGATGACGGTTGTGAGGGGGCGTTCCGGTCAATCGCCGATGCTGGTCATGACGCCGCCCTTTGTCATTTGCGCACGGCATGGCAAGGTCGTCATCCTCGACCTCGCGAGCGACCGCAGGGAGCGGCGAGTGTCGGGGATCCATTCCGGAACGGTGGAGAACGGATCTCGGTCGGTCGCCCCAAAATCGCCGCCGTGTGCGGTCAGCAGCCGACCAGTCTCCCCTCAAGACCCACCCCAAAACTTGATTTCCCGGTCATGCTCGTCAACTTGATGAACCTCCGGCCACCAGCCGGAGGTGATTCCCGGAGTTCCGATGCGTCGTGCCGGCCTTGTTATCCTGATCGCCGTCCTCTTCCTCACGGTTGCGCTGACAAGCGCATGGACCGCTCTGGCCTTCTTCTACCGGCTGCCCTTGCCGGAAACCGGCCGCATCGTGGTCGCAGCGCTTTTTGCCCTGTTCGGCCTGGCGACACTCGCCGCCCTGTTCACCCGCCGCCGCTGGCCTGCCTTAGGCGCTTTTGTCGTCTTGTTTGCCGGCGTGCTTGTCTGGTGGGCGAGCATCGTCCCGCCGACCGATGCCGACTTCGTGCCGGAGGATGCGCGCCAGGTCACCGGCAGGATCGAGGGTGACCGGCTGACCTTGACCGACATGCGCAACTTCACCTGGCGATCCAAGACCGACTTCACCGAAAGCTGGGAAACGCGGACCTACGACCTGACGAAGCTCAGAACCGTCGATCTGTTCATGTCCTACTGGGCCGGCCCCGAAATGGCGCACACGATCGTGAGCTTCGGCTTCGAGGGCGGCGAGCGGATCGCCTGGTCGATCGAGGCGCGCTACCTAGTGGGCGGGGAGTATTCGCCGATCGCCGACGCCTTCAAGACCGATACGCTGATCGTGATCGCGGCCGACGAACGCGACCTGATCGGCCTGCGCACCAATGTGCGCGGCGAGGATGTGCATCTCTACCGGCTGGCCGTGCCGGCCGACCATGCGCGGGTCTTCCTGGCCGGCTATGTCGAGGACGCCAATGCGCTGGCCGCCAAGCCGCAGTTCTACAACTCGATCACAACCAATTGCACGACCGCGATAGTGCGCATCCTGCGGCTGGTCGGCGCCAGCGTGCCCACCGACTGGCGCCTGCTCGTCAACGGCTACCTGCCGGGCTACCTCTACGACCAGAAACGCGTCGACACCAAGCTGCCGCTCGAGGAGCTGATCGAGCGCTCCCGCGTCAGCGACCGCGCAAAGGCCTTCGGCGTCGGGCCGGGCTTTTCCGAAGAGATCCGGCGCGGCGTGCCGGATCCGAACGGGTAAGCGGCCCCCATGGATCGCCGCACCTTCTTCCACGTTCCGGAATGGATCCCCGACACTCTCCAGTCGCTTCGCTTCTTACGAGGTCGAGGATGACGGAGCTTGGGGAAGCGCTTCAGCCAATCTCCAACGTTGGCACCATCGTCATCTCTGGAGATGAGCCGCGACATCGCAAGCTGCGTCATCCTCGACCTCGTGAGCGACCGCAGGGAGCGGCGAGCGTCGGGGATCCATTCCGGAACGCCGAGGGAATGGCCCCCGGCAAAAGCACCGCCATATGCAATTGCCCTGTCCGCAAAGGGGAGAAAGAGGCGCCTGCCTCCGACCGGTCGGTGTGTGACCGTGCAACAACGGTGTGGATGATTTGGTTACCCTGTCGGGAGAATCGATTGCGCCGGCCCAAAGCGAGTGCTAGTGCATGACTGTTGTTGAGTGGTGTTGGGGAGTACCGCTTATGTATGCCAAAGAGCATGAGTACCAGTCGCCATATCGGCCGTACTATAAACTTGCCCTGTTGCTGATCTCCGCCATTGGAATTGCAGAAGCCTATATTTGGCTAACGTCTCACTAGACATTCAAGACAGCTCCGGCGCCTCCGAACGGAACAGCGGCTTGGCCGCTGAAAGCATAGCGGTCTTGGGCCACATATTTGGCCTCACCTTTTTGGCTTCACATTTTGGAACGGCAAAGTCCGGCGATCGTTTTATCCGAGCTGACGGTTTTCCCTCGGACCGTCGGCATACCCCGCCGGTCCGATATGCCGCCAACCTCGTATCGGGCCGGCTCTAGAGCGTTTTCCGTTTTTCACGGAAACGCACTTTCCCTGGAGTTGCTCTGCCGTGCGAAGCCCGGCGAGATGGCCGTCCCCCAAACCAGTGATGTTTGGCCCGACCCGGGGTGATATCCTGTTTCAGGTGCCGGAGTGCCCCCCACTTTCCGGCGCTTAGGCCGGCGCTTCCCCGGTCCCTCTGGCGCGCGCCGGCCGCCCCTTGCAAGGACGAGTCCCAAACGGGTGATGCTCTCCCGCGTCAAAAGGATTAAGCTGGCGCGCCGAACGGCCTGTCCTGCGCCTTGACCGTTGCAATCTTCGTCCAGCCTGCTTTGTCCGAACCGCGGAGGCGTATTTGCGCAATCTGGATTTCAGCTCCTGGCAAAGCGTTCTTGTCACGCTCATCGGCCTGGCGCTGTTCACGCTCATCAGCATGGGAATTCGCCTGCTGATGATGATGACGATCCAGCAGCGCCGGGAGCGCATGAACAGGCAGATCAACGAGCGCCTGCGGGTCCTGATCGCGGCTTACAAGACGCTGGGCGGGTCTTTTACAGGTGATCTTTCCGTCGACCCTACCCATCTGCGCGATCTGAAGCGGCGTCCCCCGCCCGCTCAGGAAACCGAAAACGGGCTGGAGCCGGCGGAACCCGGCATCACCGGATCGGAGCGGACCAGACGGATCCGGGATGCCGTCGAAGCGGCTCTGTCGGACATTCTCCTCCTCGGAACCGAGAGCCAGGTCCGGTTGGCCGAACGGGCAATACGGGAGCTTGCCGCCGGTCATCCGGTCCACACCCACGAGCTCGTCGTCTCGCTGCGCGACTTCATTCGCGAGGCTCTTGGCCTCGACCCTGTTCCGCCCGATCTCCAGATACCGATGCAGGGGCCCACCCGGCCCTCGACGAGCAGCAGCCGAGGCAAAGGCGACCGGGATAGCGGAGCTGGCCGCGGTGCCGGAGGTGGTGGAATGGGCGGCGGCGGAATGGGCATGGGCGGAGGCGGCATGGGCAGCGGCGCGCTCGACACCGACGACCCTCATCGCCAATCCTGACGAACGGAAGCCGGCTTACGGCAGCGTCGCGGACCCACCGCGACAGTTAACACCAGCCCAAATGCAGGCCGTCATCCTCGACCTCGGAAGGAGCGCAGCGACTGGAGAGTGTCGGGGATGACGACCCGCGTTGGCGGTCGCCGGTTCGGTGAACGGTGAATTGCCCTAGGCCATGCGGGTGATCACGCCCAGTTCAAATGCATCCGGCAACGCGTCGTCGCCCTTGAGCGCAACGTACAGGGTCAAGATCGCCAGCATCATCGTCAGCGCAAGCAAGGCCAGAACGATGCGCCCCAGGCGCGTTGTCACGCGGTCGGCATCGCCGGATCTGTTTCCCGGATCAATCGACATGCGGCAAGCATAAGCGATGTCGATCGCGCGAAAAAGCCCGCCCAGCCCGGCTGGGCGAAGCCCCGCGAGATGGCGGCCGGCCCGTTTCACATTTTTGGAACAGCCGTCGCCAAAGCCGGTTGTAAATGAGCTGATGGCTCCCGTCCCTTCCCCATTGGCGACCCGGCCGGTCCGACGTGGTCCACACTCCGTCGGGCCGGTTCCGCTCTAACTCTTTGTTTTTACGCAATTCCGGGCGGAAAACCGTTATACACTCTTCCTGGAATTAGCGTCCTAAAGGCCGCCGCGAGAGTTCGATCAGTTCCGCCTCGTCCGTGATGCCAAGCTGATAGTTCGCGATGATCCGCGAAGCACGCTGCTCCCTGTCGCTCACGTTTTCGAATTTCCGGCAGGTTGCCTCAAATACCCTGGTCAGCAGGGCAACCTCCTCGGGCTGAAACACTCCTGCAACATCAAGCATTTGGCGCATCGGCATGGTATGTCTCCCTCACCGGACAATATACGTCCACATACCCTGTGGCCTCAAACGCAAAATAGCCCGCAAGCGCAGGTAGCCGGCAAAGCAGGAGGATTTTTGAACCCGCCCCCCGGCGGCTCGTTAATTGAGTGTCTGACTAGACACCCAACTGCGCCGCTTGTGGTTCACTCCCTCCACGGCGGCGTTTTTTTGTCGCCTCCCGCATTTTTGGAACGCCGGCTCCCAGCAAGTGTTTTCTTGACGCTGGCCGGCTTCCCTCCGCATGCGCCAGCATTGGCCCGATACGCCCCCTCATTTTTGCGTATCGGGCCGCCTCGGATTTGCCCCGAGCGTAGGAAAAAGCCCGCTCCAGCGAACCGGAGCGGGCCTTGATGCCATGTCGAGCCGTTTCGTTCAGGCGTGCCTGCTGCGGGATGCGGTGTTCGCGATCGAACGGCGGCTTCGCTGCCTCGTTGTTGAAGACGGCGGATTGAAATTCCCGGGCTCGATGGCTGCCATCTCATCGAGAACGCGGTCATGCAGTTTCCGTGGCGCAACGATCCGGCCCTGTTCCCGCGCCGCTGCGACAAACGCATCGTATGCCGCCCTCGGAGTGCACCAGCCCTGCTCCGCGCGTTCGGCAAGACGGGCCGCGGTCCGGTAGAGCTCGCAATCCTTGTTCGGCCAGGCCATGGCCATGGCTCTGACGACCTGATGCAGCGATGCGACTTGAAGTTCGAACCCTCGCGCGGTGCGGAAAGTCACCGGTGTAAACGGGGCCATCATTGCCCCCCATGCAACATCTTCGCAGCCGGTGATGTGCGGCCAAGGTAAATCGCGATGCTTTTCCGGATTTCGCTTTCGTCGAAGACACCCTGCGAAAACAAGTCCATCGTTGCCTTGGCCAGATCTTCCGCTGCCGGGCTACCCTGGAAAAACCCCCGTTCGCTGCAGAGATCGTCGTAGATACGTCTAAGCGCCTCCATATCGCCGGGATAAGCGATGCCGCTGATGGCGGAATGGTGGGTGGCCATCCTTGCCTCCATGAGTATCCGTGGACTCCAGGACGAAGTGGCGTCTCCAACTCCGCCTCAGTCACAAAGTCAAACAACGCCGGCGGGTTCCAAAATTGTGAGACTTCAAATGCGAAAAGCCCGCCCCGGCGAACCGAGGCGCAGATGCCGTCTAGACGTGCGGTTTGTTCGCTCTGACGGACTTTCGAACCGAGCGCGTGCGAAGCCCGGCGAGAGGCCCGGCCGGCAGCCACGTCTGCGAACCCACCGCCGCGGGTTCCCGGGCGGCGCGTGGGCTGCGGTGTCGGACGATCCGCCCCTGCTCGCGTGCCGCGACAAGGAAGGCGTCATAGGCCGCCCTTGGCGTGCACCAGCCTTCCCTGGCGCGTTCGGCCAGGCGGGCGGCGTTCCGGTAGAGTTCGCATTCCTTGTCCGGCCAGGCCATGGCGATGGCCTTCGCCACATCCGGCAGGGACGATACGCTGAATTCGTAGCCGCGCGCGGTGCGAAACATCACAGGATCGAACGGGGTCATCGTCCGCTCCCGCGTTCGCGCAGCATTTCGCTGGCTGCCGACCTTCGGCCCAGATACGTCTCCAGATTGTCGCGGATCTCGTTCTCGTCGACCTCGCCTTGCGCAAAGAGGTCCATCGCCGCCCTGGCAAGATCCTCGGCTGCCGGGCTTCCGCAGTGGAACCCCCGCTTCTCACAGAGGTCGTCGTAGATTTCCTTCAGCAGTTCGATATCGTCCGGATAGGCGACGCCGCTGATGGATGAATGGAGAACTGTCATAGCTCCCACTCCCTTGATCGGGGCGGGAGCACGATGGGCGCTCACAGCCGGCGATGCCCTTGCCAAAAATCGCCGATGGCAGGAGTCTACGCTCATTGCGGTTCCGCAGCCATGCCCCGCGCGATCACGTTGAAAGACGGCCCGATTCGTGCGTTCGCAACGGCTTATGACCTCGACCTACCGGAGCGGTCGTTCGCCGGACCTGTGCTCCATCCCCTGCTGAATTTTGTCGGCAGCCGGACGTAGGTCCCTCGATCAGCAGCTTCGTCGAGAACCGGCATGAGACGGGTATTCATGCCCTTGCCACAATTTGGTTTAAACGGACGGCGGGCTTTTGCCGCGCGCGGGGTTTATAAAACATCATGAATGAGGCCGACGCTCAGGCCGACGGGCAGAATATCGGCAGCGGTCTTTCACGCGTGATCGACCGCATCGTGGAGCCGCGCGTTCTCGGGCCGATCGTCGGCGCGGTCGCGGTGGCCATCGCATTCCTGGTCATCCACCAGATCAGCGGCAAGATCCACCTGCACCAGATCCGCGAGGCCGTGGCCTCCACCGCGCTTTCAGCGGTTGCCCCGGCGCTTGGCTTCACGATCGTCAGCCTGATGGCAATGGCCTTGTACGACGTCATGGCCATCCGGCACGTCGCGCCGGACAAGGTGCCGGTCCGGCTTGCCCTGTTCGCGGGGTTTGTCGGCTATGGCTTTTCGAATGCGATCGGCTTCCACGTCTTCGTGGGCGGCCCCGTCCGCTACCGCATCTATCAGTCGGTCGGCATCGACGCCGCCGATGTCGGCAGGATCGTCGGCATCTCCTTCCTGACCTTCTGGGGCGGCCTGCTCACCATCATCGGCCTGGCGATGCTGTTCGATCCGGTCGGCATTCCAGCGCTCAACCTGGTGTCTCCGCTCTACGACCGCATCATCGGCGGCGCCATCCTCGCCGGCCTTGCCCTCGTACTTGCGTGGCTTTCGCGCGGCCAGCGGCAGGTCTCGGTGCTCGGGTGGACATTCCCCTTCCCGTCGGCGCGCAGCGCGATGGTGCAGATCCTCATCGGCGCCGTGGATATCGGCGCGGCAGCGGCGGCGCTCTACGTGCTTCTGCCGGCGGACGTCGCACCGGCCTTCACCGTCTTCCTCGCGCTGTTCGTCCTCGCCATCATCGCCACCGTGATCAGCCATGCCCCGGGCGGGCTGGGCGTCCTGGAAGCGACGATCCTGTTCGGGCTCGGCGTCGGCGCCCGGCCAGACGTCATTGCCGCGCTGGTCGTCTTCCGCGTCGTCTATTACCTGTTCCCGCTCGCGCTGGCGGCCTCGGCCCTGCTTGTCTTCGAAATCTACCGCGTGCGCTCCACGGTCTCGAACGTGGCGGGCCGAACGCTTGCGCTGACCCGGAGCATCGTGCCTCCGATCAGCGCCACGCTGGTCTTCGCCGGCGGGCTGGTGCTGCTGCTCTCCGGCTCGGTGCCCGCCGTCGGCGATCGCACCGACTGGCTGAGCGACATCCTGCCCCTGCCCTTTGCCGAAGCCTCGCATCTTCTGGCCAGCGTCACCGGCCTGCTCCTGGTCATCATCGCGCGCGGCCTTTACCGCCGCATCGCGCTCGCGCGCTTCGCCGCAATCGTCCTGCTCCTGACCGGCGCCGTCTTTTCCCTGCTGAAGGGGCTGGACTGGGAGGAAGCGATCGTGCTCGTGGCCGTCGCCGCCGCGCTGTTCATCTATAAGGACGCCTTCTACCGCAAGGGCGACTGGCGCTCCTTCCGGCTCGACACGACCTGGATCGGCCTGTCGGCCATCGTCGTCATCGCCAGCACCATCGTCGGGCTGCTCGCCTATCGCCATGTCGAATATCAGTCGAGCCTGTGGTGGGAATTCGCCTGGGACGGCGACGCGCCGCGTTTCCTGCGCGCCACCATGGCGCTCGCCATCGTTGCCGCCGCACTCGCCGTCGACACGGTCATCAACCGTCCGGTCCATCGCAAGGCCTCCGGCCGCACGGCGGTGCCGGACGCGGTGCGCCGCATCCTCGAGACATCGGCCGGCACGGAACCCTGCGTGGCCCTGCTGGGGGACAAATCCTTCATGATTTCTCCCTGCGAAAAAGCCTTCCTGATGTATGCGACGTCGGGCAACAGCTGGATCACCATGGGCGATCCGGTCGGCGATGCGCAGGCCGGCCGGACGCTGATCTGGCGTTTCGCGGAGGCAGCCGACCAGGCCGGCGCACGCGCGGTCTTCTACTCCATCCAGCCGGAGTTCCTGACCCACTATCTCGACATGAACCTGGCCATCCTCAAGATCGGCGAGGTCGCCCGCGTCGGGCTGGCCGACTTTTCGCTCGACGGCGCCGTCCGGCAGCCGCTGCGCTACGCGCACGGCAAGGCCGGGCGCGAAGGGCTCGCCTTCTCCGTCATCCCCAAAGCGGAAGTCTTCGATTTCCTGCCTGAATTGCGGTCGGTCTCGGACGAATGGCTCGGCAAGAAACACGGCACGGAAAAGGGCTTCTCGCTCGGCTATTTCGACGACGACTACATGTGCGCTTTCGATTGCGCCGTGCTGCGCAAGGACGACGAGATCGTTGCCTTCGCCAATCTGTGGCGCAGCGGCGACGGCGAGGAACTGTCGGTCGATCTCATGCGCTACAGGCGCGGCGTGTCCAAGGTGATGATGGACGCGCTGTTCGCCCACATCCTGCTGCTCGGCAAGGCCGAAGGCTACAAGTGGTTCAACCTGGGGGCGGCACCGCTTTCAGGGCTGGCCGATCACCCGCTTGCCTCGACCTGGAACCGGATCGGCACCTTCATCTACAAGCGCGGCGACGAGATCTACAATTTCGAGGGGTTGCGCGCCTTCAAGCAGAAGTTCGACCCGGTCTGGACGCCGCAATATCTGGCCTGCCCCGGCGGCCTCGCCATGCCGCAGATCCTGCTCGACATCACGACCTTGATTTCGGGAAGCCCGATCCGGATCTTCAAACGATGAAAACCCTCTTCCTCTCCCTGCTGGTCTCCCTCTGCTGCGCCGGTCTTGCCCACGCGCAATCCGGTGCTCCGCCTTCGACGCTTTCCGTCGAGCGGCTGCAGAATGTGCGGCTTCTGCCTTCCAAAGGCGATGCCAAGGCCATGGTGGTCTACTTCTCCGACCGCGGCGGATGGACCCCGAAGGACGACACGACCGCGAGCGCGCTCGCCGAAGATGGAAACGTCGTGCTGGGCGTCGACCTCGCGGCCTATGCCGGGGAACTCGACAAGGCCGATGGGGTCTGCCTCTACGTTGTCGGCGAGATCACCGACCTTGCCCAGACCGCGCAGCGGCAGCTCAACATCCAGACCTACCTGCCGCCGATCGTCGCCGGGACGGGTGAAGGCGCCACCTTCGCCTATGCGGCGCTCGCCGACGCGCCGGCCAACACGCTGGGCGGGGCGGTCGCCTCCGGCTTTGCCGATCGGCTGACGCTGCGCCTGCCGTTCTGTCCCGGCTCGACGGCGAGCAAAACCGCCGACGGCAAGGCCTGGAGCTATGCGTTCGACAAGGCGATGCCCGAAGCGGCCACATTGTTCGTGGCCGCCGACACGCTCGACACGATCCGCAGCCAGGCTTCGCAGCAGCCTGATATCACGGTCGCGGCGCTCGATGACGACAATGCCGCCACCCAGATCGTCGGCGCCGTCTCGTCACTGGTCGACGCGATCGAGCCGTTCGGCAAGCTGCCCGCCGTCGACCTGCCGTCGACGACGACGCCGCCGAAAGCCGTCGCCATCTTCATTTCGGGCGATGGCGGCTGGCGCGACATCGACAAGACCATGGGCGAATGGCTGTCGACGCAAGGCGTCCATGTCGTCGGGCTCGACGCACTGCACTATTTCTGGTCCAGGCGCAGGCCGGAGGAGCTGGCCGCCGACATCACCACGCTCGTCAAGGACGCCGACCCGCAGGCGACGCTGCCGGTGATGCTGATCGGCTATTCCTTCGGCGCGGACACGCTGCCGCTCGCCTACCCGCTGCTGTCGAAGGACCTGCAGGGCCGGACCAAGGTCATCGCCCTGATGGCGCCCAGCCTCTCCACGTCGCTGCAGGTCACCATCACCGGCTGGCTCGGCATCGACGACAGCGGCTATCCGGTGCCGCCCGCGATCGCGGCCCTGCCGAAGGACAAGGTGCTCTGCATCTACGGCAAGGAAGAGGACGACAGCGGCTGTGAAGACCCGGCCGTCAAGGACATCACCAAAATCGAGACCGATGGCGGCCATCATTTCGACGGCGACTATCAGGGCATCGCGCGGCGTTTCCTCGACAAGCTTTGACGGTGCCTGCCGACGACGGGCGGAGGAGCCGCGTGTTGCTGGGTCAATCCATCCTTCACTGTTCCGGAATGGATCCCCGACACTCTCCAGTCGCTTCGCTCCCTACGAGGTCGAGGATGACGGAGGTAAAGAGCGCCTCGCCAATCTCCAGCGTCGGTTACGACGTCGACGGTCTTGGTTTGGTGGTGGCGCCGACGTTCGAGATTTGCGCAAGGCATAGGAACTTCGTCATCCTCGACCTCGCAGGGAGCGAAGCGACCGGAGAGTGTCGGGGATCCATTCCGGAACGGCGGAGATTCGACGCGGTCCAGAACCGGCTTCAGTCCACTTTCCTGCACCGGCCGACGTGACCGGCAGGGCCAGCGAGGGCGATCCCACTGGCGGGCGGCTCGTCCCAGGTTCGCGCCGACTGACGCGAACTGGCCCAAATGCGGAGCGGGTCAGGCCGTTGAATGCC
This sequence comes from Mesorhizobium sp. NPDC059054, assembly GCF_042739215.1. Classification (NCBI taxonomy): domain Bacteria; kingdom Pseudomonadati; phylum Pseudomonadota; class Alphaproteobacteria; order Hyphomicrobiales; family Phyllobacteriaceae; genus Mesorhizobium; species Mesorhizobium sp. NPDC059054. Next base: position 6,345 of record NZ_JBHYHV010000010.1, on the reverse strand, counting down.
GGTCTCGCGTCACGATAATCCCGGGCAAGATCGATGGAGATGCATGTGAACTGGAATGAATTCGCCGAACGCTGGTGCGCCGACTGGAATTCGCACGATCTCGAGCGGGTGCTGGCGCATTTTGCCGACGACGTGGTGTTCACCTCGCCGATCGCCGCAAGCCTCCTGCCCGAAACAGGCGGCAGGCTGGTGGGGAAAGCGGCGCTGCGCGCCTATTGGGAAGAGGGCCTGCGCCGGATACCGGACCTTCATTTCACCATCGAGCGCGTCTTCGGCGGCATCGACACGCTCGTCATCCAATACCGCAACCAGAAAGGCTCGAGCGTGAGCGAAGTGCTGCGCTTCGAAAACGGCAAGGTGGTGCGCGGCGACGGAACCTATGCAGTGGGCGCCGACAATCCCGCCGGCATCCGCGGCTAGCCCTTGTTTTGCCGACAGCCGGCAAACCAATCGCATTTGCCTCTCCCGCCGGCGGACCGGTGCGGGCCACGATCAAGGACGGAGCCGCCAGCCGGCGGCCATGACTTCCTTGAACCCGGGACGATTCCTGACCCCGCCATGCCATCGGTGCGCGCCTCGCCGGTTAAGGCTATCGCCAACAGAGACTATGCACATGGCCCGGCTGGAGGCATAGTCAGCGGACGTGCCCAATTCGGACACGACAGATGGACTTTGCAACGGCTCGCGAGCCTGCCACACGGTTGTCAGCCCTTACCGGCATCCTGATGGGGTAACCTGCCGTTGCTTGCGAGGGGTCCGATGCTGCTTGAGAGGGAAAAGCCGCTTGAGGCGATGCGGTCGATCGGCGCTCTTGCCGAGGCCGGACATGGCCGCGTGGTTGTCGTCGAAGGCGAAGCAGGCATCGGCAAGACCACCCTCATCCGCATGTTCGCGGAGCAGGCGGCGGTAGAGAGCCGCATCTTCTGGGGCTGGTGCGAAGCGCTGTTCACGCCACGCCCGCTCGGACCCGTCCACGACATGGCGGCGGCGTTCCCGCCGGGCATATCCGCGTTGATCGAGGAATCTGCCGCCCAGGACAGGCTGTTTCCCGCCCTGCTGCAGATGCTCCAGCGTGCCGACAGCGCCGCCATACTCATTTTCGAGGACATGCATTGGGCCGACAACGCGACGCTCGACCTCGTCAGATATCTCGGCCGCCGCATCGCGCTGCTGCCGGCGATGCTGGTGCTCAGCGTGCGCAGCGACGAGGTCGGCATCGACCACGCCTTGCGCGATGTGCTCGGCGACCTGCCGGCTTCGGTCGTCACCCGCATCAATCTCCAGCCGCTTTCGGTGGAAAGCGTCAACCGGCTGGCCGAGGAAGCCGGACGCTCGCCGCAAGACCTTCACCGCATCACGGAAGGCAACCCCTTCTTCGTCTCGGAGCTTCTGTCCGACGGGGCACAGGACGGCAGGCGCCTGCCGGGCTCGATCCGTGACGCGGTGTGGGCAAGGTTGTCGCGGCTCAGCGCGGACGTGCGCGCCCTGCTCGACACGGTGAGCATCACCCCCGGCGGCATCGAACCCTGGCTGATCAAACATCTCATAGGCGACGATGCCAACCATATTATTGACCAGTGCCTGGCCCGAGGCCTGTTGCGGCTGGACGAAAGCGGCATGCTGACCTTCCGCCATGAACTGGCGCGCGAGGCGACCCTGGAACGCATAGCGCCATCCGCGCAGAGGCTGCTGCATGCCCGCATAGAGGCCGCACTGGCCGAGCTTCCCACGTCGCAGGACGCAGCAATGCTGTCCCGGCGGGTCCATCATGCGGATGGCGCCGGCAATGGCGAGCGGGTCCTGGAGCTTGCCCCACACGCCGCCAGGCAGGCGGCGCGCCTGGGCTCACATCGGGAAGCCGCCGCGCATCACGCGACGGCGCTGCGTTATGTCGGGCTGGCCGCGCCGGAACTCGCGGCCCAGCTCCACGACAACTGGGCCTATGAGGCGGGCCTCAGCCTGCGCGACTATCCCGGCATCATCGAGGCAAGACACAGGGCCATCGCCATCTGGCGGCAGCTTGGCCGGCACGAGAAGATCAGCGCCAACATGCGGATGCTTTCGCGCCTGTATTGGCGGCAGGGCGAGGGCCGCCTGGCGGAAGATTTCGCCGATGAAGCGGTGCGCGAAGTCGAGGCCCTGCCGCCGGGGCCGGAACTGGCGCTGGCCTACAGCACGCGGTCGCAGCTTCACATGCTGCACTACCGTTTCGACCAGGCCGTCGAATGGGGCGAGCGCGCGATTTCGCTTTCGCATCGATTTGGAGAGATAGGCACCAGGGTCCATGCCCTGAACAATGTCGGCACCGCGCTGATGTTCGCCAACCGGCCCGGTGGAAAGGAACGCCTGCAGGAAAGCCTCGACCTGTCTCTCCAGCACGCCCTTCATGACGATGCGGCCCGCGCCTATACGAACTTCTCGGAATGCGTGGCCCTGGAGAAGGATTTCGACCTTGCGGAGCGCCTGCTGTCCGACGGGATCGCTTACTGCGCCCGCTACGACCTCGACCTGCCCGCACAGTATCTGATCGGCCGCCAGGCCCAGCTTCGGCTCGAGCAGGGCCGGTTCCGGGAGGCTGAATCGATCGCCGACGGCGTCATGAAGCAGGAAGAGGTGCCCATGGTCATGCACCTTCCCGCCATGACGGTGCTGGCAATCGTCCGCATGCGGCTGGGCGACAGGTCGGCCCCCGATCTGCTCGAACGCACCTTGAAGGAAGGCCTTCAGACGGAAGAACCGCAGCGCATCGTGCCCGTGCGCCTGGCCATGGTCGAGGCGGCGTGGCTGGCCGGGGATGGTGAAGCAGCCGCCGAAAACCTTGCCGCCTTGACCGCGATGGACCTTGCCAATTTCAGGCCATGGGACCTGGGTGAGCTCGCGGTATGGGGTCGTCGCTGCGGCATCGCGGTGCCGGTATCGGACTCCCTGCCGTTGCCGCGTGCGCGCGAACTTGCCGGCGATCCGCTGGCGGCATGCGAGGAATGGACACGGCTTGGGCTGCCCTATGAGGCGGCCTTGTCCGCGCTTCAAGCCACAGGCTCGCAGGCCGAACAGGCGATTGTGGGCGCGGTCGCGACACTGGACCGGCTGGAGGCCAAGCCTGCCGCCCAGCTTGGGCGCAGGATCGCTCAACGCCTGGGCATCGCCGACAGGATGCCGAAGACACGCAGAGGCCCTTATTCGGCGGCCCGCCACCATCCGCTGGGCCTGACCCGGCACGAGCAGCAGGTTCTCGAACTGATCGCCCAGGGCATCGGTAACAAGGAGATCGCACGCCGCATGTCGCGTTCGCCACGCACGATCGAGCATCATGTCTCCGCCGTGCTCGGCAAGTTCAGCGCCGCCAACCGCATGGAGGTGCTTCTGCGGCTGCGCGGCGAACCATGGCTGCTGTCCGATCGCGACCCCTCGCAGGTGACCCGCTGACTGCGCGGCTCATCCTCTCACGCCTGTCGGCGCCATTCCTCCAGCGTTCCGGAATGGATCCCCGACACTCTCCAGTCGCTTCGCTCCCTGCGAGGTCGAGGATGACGGACTGCATTTGATGCCACCGCCAATTGCCAGCGTTGGGTGCTTCACACGCTACCAGTACTTTTGCCTCCCCACATTCGCGCTCACTCGCATAGCGCGATATCGGCTCGTCCCGCGGATTTCATGATCGGAACACGCGCTGGTGATGAGCGAAGGCGAATAGGGGACTCCGTCATCCCTCGACCTCGGAGCGACCGAAGGGAGTGGAGAGTGTGGGGGATCCATTGCGGAACGTTGACGAGGTTTCAGCGGTCCAGACCCGGCTCAACCGCTGCGCGCCTTCCCGGAATTGCTTCCAAACCCCTGATATTCCTCAAAACCGGGGGTTCGGCCGCCTGAAATCTAGGTAGCCTCCCCGATGTGCGGGTTTCCTTCGCTGCGTACCATTTTCACAAGGTGATGCCCAAACTGCGGGGGGCAGGCCGACATATTCTTTTCAGGAACGGGCGGACTGAACGGAACAAATGGTCAAAGGAGAGGAGCATGACCACGCTGGTGGAGGGGCTTAGGCGCCGTTCTCGACATATCGACACGATCGGATCGCCGGGGCGGGTTTGCGTCTTCGGCGGATCGAAGCAGGCAGACGAAGGGGAAATCGCCGACGCGGCTGTCGAACTCGGCCGCCTGCTTGCCCTCGAAGGCATAGGTCTGGTCTATGGCGGAGAGGAAGGCGACCTGACCGGCTCGGTGGCCCGGGCTGCCGCCGAAAACGGCGGCATGGTCACCGCCGTCGTGCAGCAATCCTCCACCTACCCGCGCAACAGCGGGCATTTCGCGGACGAAGTCGTGGTGGTGCCCGGTTTCCAGGCCCGCAAGAGAGCCATGTTCGACCGGGCCGACGTTCTCATCGCATTGCCGGGCGGGGTCGGCGCCATCGAGGAACTCAGCGAGGTCATCGCGCTGCACAAGGACGAACCCGGCAGCAAGCCGCTGCTCATCGCCAATTTCGGCAGGTGCTGGTCGCCGCTGTTCGACCTGTTCATGTATCTGCGCTGCTCCGGCTACATATGCGGCGAAGGGCTGGAGAAATGCCTGCTGATCGAACGTCCGCAGGCCGTGCTTTCCACCTTGCACACCCTGCTGGCCCCTCGGGCGGACATGCAGGTCGAGGCGCGCATGGCGGCTTTCGCTTGAGCGAAACGACACGACCCCGGCGTCAATCACCAGCGTATGGCAAGGGTGGGTGGTCCGGACCGCGATGGCCTTCTCTGCTGTTCCGGAATGGATCCCCGACACTCTCCAGTCGCTTCGCGCCTTGCGAGGTCGAGGATGACGGCCTTCATGTGCCGCCGGCGCCAATCACCAGCGGCCTGGCACGGCCTACCGCCTCGCCAAAGTGTCGCGCAGGCTGGTGCGCACGGCATCCAGGCTCCAGCGTCCCGCTCCGGCCGTGACCAGATACATGCACACGACGCTCGCCAGCGTGAAGCCGGTTGCCTCGACGGAGGGCCAGTTGAGCCCGGGCTGGTACCAGTAGGGATACATGACGAAGAAGTTGATGGAGAGGAAAAGCGCGGCAAGGCGCGTGAACAGGCCGACGACGATCAGCGAGCCGGCCAGGATCTGCACCCAGCGCGAGACCCAGTAAAGCAGCATGTGCGTCGGATGGTCCAGGCTCGGCGGCTGCATCAGCGCCGGCAGGCTGCAATAGAGATAGGCTAGGCCGCATACGATGCGCATGACACTCAGCATCTGCGGGGAATAGCGGTCGAGATCCATGGTGCGAAATCCAGCAGCGAGGCAACGAGCAAGCGCATAAAACAGCGCGCTCCACTACAAAAAAGCGCGCGTTCCTCCGCCGTTCGGCCAGCCTTGCTCGATTTCTCCCGACAGCCGTGTTCGGCAGGACACGCCGTTGGAAGTCAATCGCGGCTGGCCGGTGCGGACGATGGATATGGGCAGGACAGAGGGTAGGGCGAGGCTCGACCTGGGAGAATGCCGAAGCAAAATCGAGCCTCAAGCCCACTGACTTACTCCTCGTCAGCATGCCGAAGTTTGCCAGCAAACACTGAGTCGGGCAATTGTGTACTTTAGAACACCCTTATGGACGCGTGGTGCGCCTTTCAGGATGCCCTGCCCCTTGCCCGACCCGGCGCTCTTACCAGCCGCGGCGCCAGCCACGCTCACGCCAGCAGCGCACGCGCCAACTGCCGCGACGCCAGACACGGCGGCAGACGCGGCGCCATCTCGGGCGGCCGTAACGCGGGCCGTCGTCGTACCATGGGCGACGCCAGGGGCGATCGTCCCATCCGCGGCGCCAGCCACGGCGATGCCAGCGGCGATGGTCGACAGGCTCTGCCTCGACATCGACGTCGCCGTCGAGAACCGCCGGCTGGGCCTGATCCAGTTCGTCCAGAATGCCCGGGCCGGGCACACCGGCGAGCGCCTGACCAGGCCGGATTGCCGAAACCATCACCGCGGCTCCGGCGAGACCCAGGGCCGACATCAGAAACTGCCGTCGTTCCATTTCATCCTCCAATGAATGCGTCCCTAGCCCACTCAACAGCGGGAAGGCTGAATGGTTCCTGAACGACGGCGGCGCGCGTTTACTTCCCTTCCGCGCCGAGTTGCCTGAGGAAGCTGCGATAATCGGTGGGCACGAACTCCTCGATCAGGCGTCCTTCATCGGCCTGTCTCCTCTCCCTGGATCTGCCAACCGGCGCGACTGCGGTCTGGATCGTCGCGCCTTCGTCCGCGTTCCGGAATGGCGCAAGCGCCGGCGCCCTATCTCCCCCCTTGTGGGGGAGAAAGCGATTTCAGCATCTTAGCGAGCACGCCCGTAGGGCGGCGCAGTCTAAGTGCTAGAAATCGCAA
>NZ_JBHYHV010000009.1:0-178553 GCF_042739215.1 Mesorhizobium sp. NPDC059054 | reverse complement strand
GCCGGTGCCGGCTTCGTCGTCATCATCTGCGGCGAGGTCATGACCATGCCCGGCCTGCCCTCCAAGCCATCGTCGGAGAAGATCTTCCTCAACGATCAGGGCCAGATCGAAGGGTTGTTCTAAAGGGAACGGCAGTGGGGCAGTAAGGGAATAGGGCAGTAGCAGCCCAACCTTGCTGCCCTACTCCCCCAATGCCTTACTGCCCTGCTAAGGAGCCTCGGCCAGATGACGGAGAAGCTCTCACTTTACGAAGCCATCGGCGCTAATGATGGCCTGAACAGACTTGTCCAGGCTTTCTACGACATCATCGAACAGGACGAGGATGCGCAGGAACTGCACCTCCTCCACCGCCGCGGCCATGGCGTTGCCCATTCCCGCATCGAGCAGTTCGATTATCTCTCCGGCTTTCTCGGCGGCCCCCAACACTATGTGCAAAGGCACGGCCACTCGCGGCTACGCGAGATCCACGAGCATGTTCCGATCGGTCCGGAGATGCGCGACCTCTGGTTGAAATGCATGACCAAGGCTGTGGCCGTAGCCGGCATTGTCGAGCCGACTGCCAGCCGGCTCATGCAGCATCTGACGCGGGCAGCCGAAATTGCCCGCAACCAGGACTAAAGCAATTCCGGGCGCTTTTCCTAGTAGCTAGCCGGAAATCGCGGCACGCGCCTGCTCTTCCAGCCACGCCACCATCTTGCGGTAGGGCACCGGCCCGTGGCTGATGCGGGCGACACCGAGCTCCGCCAGCTTCTGGCGCGGCGGCACATGCGCCAGCGCGATGATGTTGACCGGCAGCGCAACTGCCTTGCACAGTTTTTCGATCAACGCCGGGTCGCCGAGGCCGGGCGCGAAGAAACCGTGTGCGCCTGCCTTCTCGTAGGCTGCGGCACGCGTGATCGCCTGCTCGACCAGTGCGTCGCTGTGTTCTTCAGGCTTGGCTTTCAGGAAGATGTCGGTACGGGCATTGATGAAGGCCGGCACGCCGCTTGCCTTGACCGCATCCGCGGCCGCCTTGATGCGCTCGACCTGCACGGCGATCTCATAGAGACCGCCACCGCCGACGATCTGGTCTTCGAAATTGAATCCGACCGCGCCGGCCTCGATCGCCTGCGTCATGGTAGCCGCCACGGTCGCTGGCGCCGGTCCATAGCCGCTTTCGAGATCCATCGTCGCCGGCAGCTCCACTGAAGCGGCAATGCGACGGAAGTTGTCCAGCGCTAGGGCCAGCGGGATCTTCTCGCCGTCCGGATAGCCGAATGCCGCCGCAACCGGCCAACTGCCGGTCGCCAGCGCCTTGGCACCGGCCTTGACGACAGCCTGAGCGCTGCCAGGGTCCCAGACATTGAAAAGCACCACCGGGTCGCCTTTGACGTGAAGGGCATGGAAAGCACGCGCGCGTTCGATCTGGTCGCTCATGGATTTGCCTTGTGCAGGATGTCGGACTGCGGCGACCCTAACGCTCGCCTCGCAGCCGCGCCATGGCACAGATCGACCATGCTGACATATCCAACCAGCCGATGGAAAGCCGTTGATAGCGCAAAGCGCAGTCGCTACCCCGGATCAGGATAGCGGCGTACGGGTCGCTTCAACGCCATATTCCGCTGCAGCATCGGCAAGTGTGTGCCAAAGGCTGTCGGCGAAACTGGTGAAGACCAGCAGACTGTAGACCGGGCTACCGTTCGCGGCATCAGGTCCACGCCACAGATTGACGCCGGTGTGGTCGATCGACGTGGCGGCAGCCACTCCAATCGGAAATACCGCGTCGTGCAGATCGATTGACGACACTTTGGCGAGCGCGTCGCGTGCCCTGGTGCCCGACAACTGGATCAGGCAGCGCCCACCGGACTGATCGCTGAGAGACGCTGTCCCACCGAAGATGGCAGCCAGCGGCGGGACCGGATCAGGTACACTTCCGGCGCTGAGCACAAAGAACTGATCCGGACCGGTCCATATCAGCGTCGCACCTTTGCCGACGACGGCCGCGGGCCTCTCCGGCGGTAGCGCACCCCAGGCCTTTTTGGCCGCCTTCGCGACATTGGCGACCTGCCCACGTCGCGCCATCACCTGCACCAGGCTGAAGTCGCTGATTTCGGCCATGGCAATGCCGGCATCGCCGGATGCCAGACCGATACGACCCGGCGCAAATGCCTTGCGCAGCGGTGACCGCGCTTCCCAGGAATACTCAGCCACGCTGGCGTCCTCCCTCCGGATCGTAGAAGACCGGGCTGGTGATCTCGACCTCCATGTCCTCGCCCCGCAACGGATCGTAAGCTCGCACGATCTCGCCATGGCGTTCGCGTCCCCGTTCGACCAGCGCCAGAGCGATCCAGTGACCGAGCATCGGCGAATAACAGACCGAAGTCAGATAGCCTTGGTCCGTGTCGGGACCGGGAGCAGCGCCCTTCGGGATGATGTGCGCGCCCGAGCGGAGCCTGTTGGCCTTGTTGACCGGCTTGATGCCGACCACCACCTGCCGGTCGGGCGCGATCAGCGCCTCGCGTCCGGCCATGGCGCGGCCGATATAGTCCTTTTTCTTCGACATCATCTTGCCGAGGCCGAGATCGTCGGCAGTCGTGGTGCCGCTGAGCTCGGGGCCAGCGACGTGGCCCTTTTCGATGCGCATCACACCCAGTGCTTCCGTTCCGTAGGGCGTGACGTCGAATTCCGCGCCCGCACGCATGAGGTTCTCTGCCATGGCTTCGCCGTAGCGTGCCGGCACACCGATTTCGAACGCCATCTCGCCGGAGAAGGAGATACGGTAAAGCCGTGCCCGCATGCCGCCGCGCAAGGCCACTTCGCGGACGCCCATGAAAGGAAAACCTTCATTCGAGAGGTCTTCTGACGGATCGCAGAGGTTCTTCAGAAGATCGCGCGTATTCGGACCGGCGATCGAGAACTGTGCCCACTGATCGGTGACCGAAGTCAGTTGCACGTCGAGTTCGGGCCACAATACCTGCCGGCAGAATTCGAGATGCTGCATCGCCGGCCCGGCCTTGGCCGTGGTGGTGGTGAGGAAATAGTGGTCCTCGGCCAGCCGCGACGTGGTGCCGTCGTCATAGACCAGTCCGTCCTCGCGCAGCATCAGCCCATAGCGGGCCTTGCCGACGGCAAGACTGGAGAAGGTGTTGATGTAGAGACGGTCGAGGAAGGTACCGGCATCCGGACCGCGCACATCGACCTTGCCCAGCGTCGAGACATCGCAGAAGCCGACGCCGTTGCGTACGGCCAGCACCTCGCGCGTCACCGATTCCAGCCAGTCCTTCTCGCCGGCAACCGGATACCACTGCGCGCGCTTCCACAGGCCGGTGTCGACGAACACGGCGCCACGCGCAGCCGCCCAGTGATGCGACGGCGTCAGACGCCATGCGTGGAAATTCTCGTCGCGATGATGTCCGGCCAGCGCGCCGATCGCAACCGGCGCATAAGGTGGCCGATAGATCGTGGTGCCAGTATCTGCAATGTCCCGCCCCGTCGCCTCGGCCATGAGGGCAAGTCCGTTGACGTTGGACAGCTTGCCCTGGTCCGTCGCCATGCCGAGTGTCGTGTAACGCTTCAGATGCTCGACGCTTTCGAACCCTTCGCGTTGCGCCAGCTTCACATCGGAAGCGGTCACGTCGTGCTGGAAGTCGACGAAGGCCTTGCCGCCTTCGACATGCCACAGCGGCTTGATGGCAAAACCTTCGTCGTCGCCTCGGGGCACCTCTCCAGCCATGCCCTTGGAGCCGCAGTCTTTTGCAGCAACAGCGCCGGCCGCGTGCCCCTCACGCAGACAGGCGGCGAGCGAGAAATCACCACCGGCCGCGCCCACCATGACCATGCCGGGAGGGCACTGTCCGGGCACAAAAGCCGCGATGTCATCACGCCAGGCTGGCCTGCCACGCTGGAACGACGACAATGCCACATTCGGGTTCCAGCCGCCCGACATGGCCAGGCAGTCGGCCTCGATCTGCTGCGTACGCCCGCCGCCATCGCGCACGACGATGCCGCGCACGCCGTCGACACCGCCATTCACCTCGCTCACGACGCCACTCAGTAGCCTCAGATTGAGTCCACGATAACCCTCGGGAACCACACCTCGACTGTCGATCACCCCAGCGACGGCACCCCCGGCACGCTGCACGGCTTCGGCCGTGCGCCAGCCGTCGTCATTGTTGGTGAAGAGCGCGACCTGCCTGCCGGGCATCGCCGCGAAACGGTTGATGTAGCTGCGCACGGCGGACGCCATCATCACGCCGGGCCTGTCATTACCGGGGAAGACGAGCGGACGCTCGATCGCGCCGGCAGCGACGACGGCGTGCTTGGCGACAATGCGCCAGAGCCGCTGGCGCGGCTGGTGTGCAGGCGGCACCGCGACATGATCGTTGACGCGCTCGAGTGCGCCGTAGGTCCCGCCGTCATAGACGCCGAAGACAGCGGTGCGGGTCATGATGCGGATATTCGTCAGACCGGCTATTTCCCGCTGCGCGTCCGCCAGCCATTCCGCCACCGGCTTGCCGTCGATCTCGCCAGTCTCGGAGAGAAGCCGGCCACCGAGACGGCTGTCCTCTTCCGCCAGGATGACTCGTGCGCCGGTGCGGCCCGCGGCAAGCGCGGCGGCGAGACCGGCCGGGCCGCTGCCCACCACAAGCACGTCACAATGCGCCCAGGCCTTTTCGTAATGATCCGGATCGGCTTCGCCTGAAGCCTTGCCGAGACCGGCGGCGCGGCGGATGGCCGGCTCATAGAGCTTTTCCCACAGCTTCGCCGGCCACATGAAGGTCTTGTAGTAAAAACCGGCGACGAAGATCGGCGAGAACAGCGAGTTCACCGCCATGACATCGTGGCGCAGCGAGGGCCAGCGGTTCTGGCTCTGCGCCGCAAGCCCGTCATAAAGCTCGGCCGTCGTGGCGCGTGTGTTGGGTTCGCGGCGCGCACCGCCGCGCAATTCGACCAGCGCGTTCGGCTCCTCCGCTCCGGCGGTCAGGATGCCGCGCGGTCGATGATATTTGAACGAACGGCCGACCAGCTTGACGCCATTTGCCACCAGCGCCGAAGCCAGCGTGTCGCCGGCGAAGCCGACCATCTTCTTGCCGTCGAAGGTAAAGCCGAGCGGGTGCTTGCGATCGATCTGGCCACCGCTCGACAAGCGGTGCGATTGCGTGCCTGCGGGAGCGGATCGCGACTGCCGTGAATCGGCAGCGGGATTCTCGTTGAAGGCGAGCGGTGCGGCATCGCCGGAAATCCGGCCAGTTCTGGTCCCGCTCATGATATCGCGCCTGCCTTGGCCGGCTTCTGCGCACCCGCGCCGGGTGCCGCGCGCACGGCCTTGATTTCATGTGTTGTCGTGTTGCGGGTAACGGTCAGCCAGGAACGGCAGCCACCGCCGTGATACCAGCGTTCGTCCATGTCGCCGGCGATGTTGTCGCGCAGATAGACATAGTCGAAGAACAGGTCCTGGGCATCCGGCTGCTCGGCTCCGTCGGCAGCGAAGGCCAACGGCCGCTTCGGCGCCGCGTCGCCGAGATAGGTGAACTCTCCGAGCTCGCGTTCTCCGCAGAATGGGCATGCTATGCGCATGGCGCCTTACTCGCTTTCAATGCAGGTTGGGTTGGGCGCCCTGGCCCTTCTCGTCGATCATCGCGCCGCGCCGGAAGCGGTCGAGCCGGAAGCGTTTCGCTTCCTCGTGCGGCTCGTCGCGGGCGAGCAGATGGGCAAAGACCAGCCCGGAGGCCGGCGTTGCCTTGAAGCCGCCGTAGCACCAGCCGGCATTGAGATAGAGCCCGTCGATCGGCGTCCTGTCGATGATCGGCGTGCCGTCCATCGACATGTCCATGATGCCACCCCATTGCCGCAGCAGACGCACCCGCCCGATCATCGGCATCAACGCCATGCCGCCTTCGCAGACATCCTCCATCACCGGCATGTTGCCGCGCTGGGCATAGGAATTGTAACCGTCGAGATCGCCGCCGAAGACAAGGCCGCCCTTGTCGGACTGGCTGACATAGAAATGGCCGGCCCCGAATGTGATGACGCCGGGGATAAGCGGCTTGATCGCCTCGGACACGAAAGCCTGCAGCACATGGCTTTCGATCGGCAGGCGCATGCCGGCCATCGCCGCGACGCGAGAGGTGCTGCCGGCCACCGCCATGCCGACCTTGCCGGCGCCGATCGTACCGCGCGCCGTTTCGACGCCGGTGATCTTGCCGTTCTGGTCACGCGCGAAGCCGGTCACCTCGCAGTTCTGGATGATGTCGACGCCGAAGGAATCGGCGGCGCGCGCATAACCCCACACGACGGCGTCGTGGCGGGCCGTGCCGGCCCGGGGCTGCCACAGCCCCCCCATCACCGGGAAGCGGGCGTTGTTGTAGTTCAGGAACGGCAACACCTTGCGGATCTGCTCGCCGTCGAGCAATTCCGCGTCGATGCCGTTGATGCGCATGACGTTGCCGCGCCGGGCGAAGGCATCGCGCTGCGCATCCGAGTGATAGAGGTTGATGATGCCGCGCTGGCTCACCATGGTGTTGTAGTTGAGGTCCTGCTCCTGCCGCTCCCACAGCTTCATCGAAAGCTCGTAGAAGCCGGTATTGCCGGGCAGCATATAGTTGGAGCGGATAATGGTGGTGTTGCGGCCGGCGTTGCCGGATCCGATCGAGCCCTTCTCGAGCACCGCGACATTGCGGATGCCGTATTCCTTGGCGAGATAATAAGCGGTGGCCAGTCCATGACCGCCGCCGCCGACGATCACCACATCATAGTGTTTCTTCGGCTGAGGGTCGCGCCAGGCGCGCGTCCAGCCCTTGTGGCCTGAAAGCGCCGCCTTGGCGAGCGAGAAGATCGAGTACCGCATTTCGGTCCGTTCTGGCCTTGTCCAAGAGCGTTTTCAAGGAAACGCGGAAACGCTCTAACTCTTTGTTTTTACGCAATTCAACGACTACACGTCCAGTGTGTGGTCGCGCTCCCACTGGGTGAAATGCGAAGCGTAGGAATTCCACTCCAGCTGCTTCAGCCGGATGAAGGCGGCCGAGAATTCCTCGCCCATCGCCGCCTTCAGCGATGTGTCCTTGTCATATTCGCGCAGCGCATCGAGGAGGTTGAGCGGCAGCTTGGCACCATGCGTGACGGTATGGCCGTCCTTGTACATGTCGATGTCGCTGCGCGGGCCGGGATCGGCCTTGCTCTTCATGCCGTCGAGGCCGGCAGCGATGATCACCGCCTGCATCAGGTATGGATTGGCGGCGCCGTCGGGCAGGCGAAGCTCGAAGCGGCCGGGACCCGGCACACGCACCATGTGCGTGCGGTTGTTGCCGGTCCAGGTCACGGTGTTCGGTGCCCAGGTCGCGCCGGAAACCGTGCGTGGCGCATTGATGCGCTTGTAGGAATTGACGGTCGGGTTGCAGATGGCGGCGAGCGCCGAAGCATGTTTCATGATGCCGCCAAGGAAGTGGCGGCCCTGCTCGGAAAGCCCGAGTTCCATGCTCTTGTCGGCGAAGGCATTGGTCTTGCCGCCGAGATCCCAGACCGAGATATGCGCATGACAGCCGTTGCCGGTCAGGCCCTGGAATGGCTTCGGCATGAAGGTGGCGCGCAGACCGTGCTTTTCGGCGATCGACTTCACCATGAACTTGAAGAAGGAGTGCTTGTCGGCGGTCGCCAGCACATCATCGTAGGCCCAGTTCATCTCGAACTGGCCGTTCGCATCCTCGTGATCGTTCTGGTAGGGCTCCCAGTTCAGCGACAGCATCGCGTCGCAGATTTCGGCGATCACGTCATAGCGGCGCATCACCGCCTGCTGGTCGTAGCAAGATTTGGCAGCGGTATCGTATTCGTCGGAGATTTGCTTGCCGTCCGGCGTCGTCAGGAAGAATTCGGGCTCGACGCCGGTCTTCACGCGGATGCCGAATTCGGCGGCTTCCGAAACCAGCCGCTTCAGCGTATTGCGCGGCGCCTGCGCCACGCTTTTGCCTTCCATCAGGCAGTCCGAAGCCAGCCAGGCAACCTCCGGCTTCCACGGCAGCTGGATGACCGAGTCCGGGTCCGGCACTGCCAGCATGTCGGGATGCGCGGGCGTCAGATCCAGCCAAGTGGCAAAGCCGGCAAAGCCGGCTCCGTCCTTCTGCATGTCCGATATCGCCTGTGCAGGCACCAGCTTGGCGCGCTGGCCGCCAAACAGGTCCGTGTAGGAGATCATGAAATATTTGACGTTACGCGCCCGGGCGAAATCCTTCAGCTCTGCGGTAACTGCCGTGCTGGCCTCGAAATTGGTTCCCATTGTTTTCCCCTGGGTTGTTCTTCTTGTTGTTTGGTTGATCGAAGAAATTGCCTAGAAGCTGCCCTTTCCCGGTATCCAGCCGGTGCCGGCGAGCGGAACGCCAGCCATGGCCGCGGATTCGATTGTCAGGGCGCAGAGATCCTCCGGCTCCAGGTTGTGTACGTGATTTTTGCCGCAGGCGCGGGCGATCGTCTGTGCCTCCAGCGTCATCACTTTGAGATAATTCGCCAGACGCCGGCCGGCGGCGATCGGATCGACACGCTTCATCAGCTCTGCGTCCTGGGTGGTGATGCCGGCGGGATCCTTGCCCTCGTGCCAGTCGTCATAGGCACCAGCCGTGGTACCGAGCTTCTGGTATTCGTCTTCCCAGCGCGGATCGTTGTCGCCCAGCGCGATCAGCGCGGCCGTACCGATCGAGACCGCATCGGCGCCCAGCGCCAGTGCCTTGGCCACATCGGCGCCATTGCGGATACCGCCGGAGACGATGAGCTGCACCTTGCGATGCATGCCGAGATCCTGCAGCGCCTTCACTGCAGGCCGAATGCAGGCGAGCGTCGGCTGGCCGACATGTTCGATGAACACTTCCTGCGTTGCCGCAGTGCCGCCCTGCATGCCGTCGAGCACCACCACGTCTGCGCCCGCCTTCACGGCAAGAGCCGTGTCGTAGTAGGGTCGCGCGCCGCCGACCTTCACATAGATCGGTTTCTCCCAGTCGGTGATCTCGCGCAGTTCCAGGATCTTGATTTCGAGATCGTCCGGGCCGGTCCAATCGGGATGACGGCAGGCCGAGCGCTGGTCGATGCCCTTGGGCAGCGTGCGCATCTCAGCGACGCGGTCGGAAATCTTCTGGCCGAGCAGCATGCCGCCGCCGCCAGGCTTGGCGCCCTGCCCGACAACGATCTCGATCGCGTCGGCACGGCGCAGATCACGCGGGTTCATGCCGTAGCGCGACGGCAGGTACTGATAGACGAGTGTCTGCGAATGGCCGCGCTCTTCCTCCGTCATGCCGCCGTCGCCGGTGGTCGTCGAGGTGCCGGCGATCGTCGCCCCACGGCCGAGCGCTTCTTTGGCCGGTCCCGACAGCGAGCCGAAGCTCATGCCGGCAATGGTGATCGGGATCTTCAGTTCGATCGGCTTCTTCGCATGACGGGCGCCCAGTACGACGCTGGTGTCGCAACGCTCGCGGTAACCTTCCAGCGGATAGCGCGAGATCGAAGCGCCGAGAAACAGCAGGTCGTCGAAATGCGGCAGCTTGCGCTTGGCGCCGGAGCCGCGGATGTCATAGATGCCTGTCGCCGCCGCACGGCGGATCTCCGACATCGTATAGTCATCGAACGTAGCCGACCTGCGAGGCGTCGTCGGAGGATTATGATATGTCATTTAGGCGTCCCCTCAGTACGCGTCGGCGTTGTCGATATTGAAGTTGTAGAGCGTACGGGCCGATCCGTAGCGTGTGAATTCTTCCGGCTTGACGTCGGTGATGCCGGCACGGTCGAGCAGCTCCGCGAGCTTGGCGATATGCTCCGGCCGCATTTCCTTCTTGATGCAGTCGGCGCCGAGGCTTTTGACTGAGCCGCGCACGAACAGACGCGCTTCATAGATGGAATCACCCAGCGCATCGCCTGCGTCGCCGAGCACGACGAGGTTGCCGGATTGCGCCATGAAGGCCGACATGTGGCCGACATTGCCGCGCACGACGATGTCGATGCCTTTCATCGAGATGCCGCAGCGCGACGAGGCATTGCCCTCGATGACCAGCAGTCCGCCACGGCCGGTCGCGCCGGCGTACTGGCTGGCGTCACCCTTCACCGTGATCTGGCCCGACATCATGTTTTCGCCGACGCCCGGCCCCGCAGAACCGTGCACGGTGATGCTGGCCTTGTCGTTCATGCCGCCACAGTAATAGCCGACGCTGCCGCGAACCTCGACGGCGATAGGCTGTGCGACACCGGCGGCCACGGCGTGGCTGCCCTTCGGGTTGATCACTTCCCAGCTCGGCTCGTCGGACGCATCCGTCACCTGATGCAAAGCAAGGTTGAGTTCACGCAGCGGTGCTGCGTCGAGGTCGAAGACGCGCGGCGCATAGTTGACTTCGCGCTGAGGCGACTTGGCGAGAGTGGTCACGTTCATCGGCTCAGTGCTCCCAGAAATAGACGGTTGACGGCTCCGGCTCCCATACCTTGGCATCCTCGATACCAGGCAACTTGGCCAGCGCGCGATATTCGGAGCCGAAAGCGACGTAGCGATCGGTCTCGGCAAGCACGGCCGGCTTGCACGCGATGGCATCACGCACCACCCCGAAACCGTTCTTGGTGCCGACCACGAAGGTGAAAAAGCCGTCCAGATCGTTCACGCTGCTTTCCAGTGCCTGGCCGAGATTCTGGCCATGCGCGATTTTGGAGGACAGATAGGCGGCTGCCACCTCGGTGTCGTTCTCGGTTTCGAACTTCATTCCTTCACGGACCAGTTCGCGCCGCAGATTGTTATGGTTGGACAGAGAGCCATTGTGCACCAGGCACTCGTCCGGGCCGGTCGAGAAGGGATGCGCGCCGAGCGTGGTGACGGCGGATTCGGTTGCCATGCGGGTGTGGCCGATGCCGTGGGTGCCGGTCATCTTGGTCACGTCGAAGCGCTTCACGACATCGACCGGCAGACCGACTTCCTTGTAGATCTCAATGGCTTCGCCGGCGCCCATGATGCGCACGGAGGGACGAAGTTCCGCAATGGCTTCGCGTGCAGCCTCGACCTTGTCGGCCGGCACATCGATCACCGCGTGAGTGGATTTGGCAAGCAGCTTCACCTTGGCGTCGATCTTTTTGCCGAGATCGGCTTCCAGGCCCGCAAAATCCGTCTCCGGCGAGGGTGACTGGATCGTAACCTTGGCCTTACCCTTGGTGGACGCGCCGTAGACCGCGATGCCCGCGCTGTCGGGGCCACGGTCGGTCAGCATCACCAGCATTTCAGAAAGCATGGCGCCGAGTTGCGGCTCCAATGTCTTGTCCTTCAAGAACAGTCCCACAATTCCGCACACGACGTTACCTCCAATGGCAGCGGTCCGATGATTGAACGCTAGCAGCTTTGAAAATCGAATTCAACTGCTATGAATGTTTTTTTCCCTACAGAAAAGTCCCGTTCCATGCCTCGCCGCGGAACCGAGACCTCACGGGAGGACTAAAGTCGGAACCAGGGAAAGTTGCCTATCAGTAATATTTCTTGCACAAAGATATTGCCCAGACGACGGAATTCGAGTCAATATGTGTCTGGCGAATGCGCGGGCCGATAAGAAAAGAATGGCCGCATTTCAAAGGTACCCTTGAGGAGAAGGATTCCCACATGACTGCTTCCTGGCGTTTCTCGACTTTGGCCGACCGTCATCGCGCCCTGGGCTCCAAGCTAGAAGACTGGAGCGGCATGGGCACGGCCTGGAGCTATGACAAGGACGCCGACGAAGAATATGTCGCCATCCGCACCAAGGCCGGCCTGATGGACGTTTCGGGCCTGAAGAAGGTCCATATCACCGGCCCGCATGCCTCCCATCTCATAGATCTGTGCACGACGCGCGATGTCGAGAAGATCTATCCGGGCAAGTCGGTCTATGCCTGCATGCTCAACGAGGCCGGAAAATTCACCGACGATTGCGTCGTCTATCGCATCAGCACCAATTCATGGATGGTCGTGCACGGTTCGGGTACCGGCCATGAAGAACTGACCCGGGCATCCATCGGCCGCGACGTCTCGGTTCGTTTCGATGACAATTTGCATGACCTGTCGCTGCAGGGTCCGACGGCCGTCGACTACCTGGCCAAACATGTGCCCGGCATCCGCGACCTCAACTATTTCCACCACATGCAGACCCAGCTTTTCGGCCTGCCGGTGATGATTTCGCGCACCGGTTATACCGGCGAGCGCGGTTATGAGATCTTCTGCCGCGGCCAGGATGCCGGGACGATCTGGGATCGCATCCTCGAAGAAGGTAAGAGCGACGGCATCATACCGTGCCGCTTCACCACGCTCGACATGCTTCGCGTCGAGAGCTACCTGCTCTTCTATCCATACGACAATTCGCAGAAATACCCCTTCGAGAACGAAGGACCTGGCGATACCCTGTGGGAACTTGGGCTGGACTTCACGGTCAGCCCCGGCAAGACCGGCTTCCGCGGCGCCGAGGAGCACTATCGCCTCAAAGGCAAGGAGCGGTTCAAGATTTTCGGCGTCGTGCTGGAAGGCACCAAGCCTGCGGACGAAGGCGCGCCGATCTATCGCGACGGCAAGAAGGTCGGTGTCGTCACCTGCGCGATGTATTCACCGCTGGTGAAAAAATCGATGGGCATCGCCCGCCTCGATGTGGATTGCGCCATCATCGGCACGCCCCTCGAGGTCCGCAATGCATCTGGATCGGTGAAGGCAACCGCGCAGGCGTTGCCATTCGACGATCCGAAGAAGCTGAAGCGTACGGCGAAAGGCTGATCCATTGGACGGGATGCCGGCAAAGACGATCCTCAGTCGCCCGGTCTACGGAACCCTGTCGCCCCAGACCGGCAAGAACCATCTCTTCGTCGCGGACGCCGAAGGTGCGTCCGCGATCCTCGACCTGGCGAAGAAAGCACCGGATGGTTTCTTCGCCGGTGCGCACATCATGTTCATTCCGGAGACAAGCCGGAGCCAGTTTCAGGCACCGCTCAGGGCCTTGAAACCGGCTCAGTTCTACGAGGGCCCTTCCATCGCGGCAGCCCTCCCGCGTCTCAGACAGACTCTCGCCAACGCGCATATGGGGCTACGCATCTATCTCGCGGGAACGGAAGGGCTCATCGGCCAGGCCATGCAGGTGGCGCTGGAAGCGGGCATTGACCATTCCTCGATCCAGACCGAACATCGCGGCTCCTGGGCACGCCGGGTGCAGTGCGTCCACTGCAAGGGCATCACCGAGAACGTCACCACGCAGCCGGCCACCTGCGCCCATTGCGGCCTGTTGCTTCTGGTGCGCGATCATTATTCGCGCCGCCTGGCAGCCTTCCAGGGGGTGTGCATCAACGCCGAGGATCCGAGCGAGATCCCTCAGAAAGAGGAGATTTTCCGGTGAGCGCAGGAACCACGAAACTGAACGTCACCGTGACCGACGTGGTCGCGGTCAACGAACTGGTGAAGCGCTTTCATTTCGAGCGCAGCGACGGCGGCGACCTGCCGACCTTTTCCGGCGGCGCGCACGTCGTGGTGGAAATGCGTGACGGCGACAAATCGCGACTGAACCCCTACTCGCTGATGAGTTCGCCGCACAACACGCGCGACTACACGATCAGCGTGCGTCGCGATGATTCCGGTCGTGGCGGCTCGCTGTTCATGCACAACCGCGTCAAGCGCGGCATGGAGATGGTGATCTCCTATCCGGTCAATCTGTTCTCGCTCGACCTCAGGGCCAGGAAACATCTGCTGCTGGCGGGCGGCATCGGCATCACGCCCTTCATGGCTCAGACCGCGCAGCTCGCCGGCGAAGGCGGCAATTTCGAACTGCACTACACTTGCCGCACGCCGGCGCTCGGCACCTATGCCGATGTTTTGCGTGATCGCTACGGCAAGCGGGTCAACATCTACTACGACGATACCAATGAGCGGCTGCCGCTCGAACGTCTTCTGACCTCGCAGCCGCTTGGCACCCATCTTTATGTCTGCGGTCCCGCCGGCATGATCCGTTGGGTACGGGAGACGGCAGCAGCTCATGGCTGGCCGGACGAAACCGTCCACTACGAACACTTCGCCGCGCCGCAACCCGGCTTACCCTTCGATGTCACGCTGGCGCTCAGCAAGATGCAGATCAGCGTCGGCGAAGAACAGAGCCTGCTCGAGGCGATGGAAGCCGCCGGCATCGATCCACCCTATCTGTGCCGCGGCGGGGTCTGCGGCCAGTGCGAGACCAATGTCGTCTCCTATGACGGGACGTTCAGACACAACGACCACTGGCTGACCGAAGCCGAGCACTGCTCAGGCAAGAAGATCATGCCTTGCGTGTCACGCTTCGAGGGCAAGTCGCTCGTGCTCGAGCGCTGAGCATGATCCCGAACCGAAGGTCAGCGAAGCAAAAAGTTGCAGACTTTTCGGACAAGGATCATGCGGCAAAATGAAGAGATAGAGCGGAGTATCGCTCCATCTCAGGCGCATTCCGCTCCAGCGGTCCGAACCACAGGGAGGAACCTATGGGTATCAATTTCAGGAAAGAGACGTTCCGCGACGATTTCACTTTCAGGAACAGCCCGGAATTCATCCGGCGGTTTCCGTTCCCGTTCCACGAAGACGCTTACATGTATGCGGTCAACATCGAACCGCATGTGCAGGGCCCGAAAGGCACGGTCTTCGAGAACCTCATCGATGTCGATGAGCACTACGTCTCCGAGATGCAGGACCGTGCCAAGGTGCTGGCCGAAGATCCGCTGCGCTGCCAGTCGCTGCCGCATATGACGCTGGCCGGCTGGGACCTGCTCGAACTTTTGATGACCGAGCAGGCCAAGGGTTATCCTGAGCATTTCACATTGACCCGCGACGGCGATCGCTGGCGCTGGATCAATCGGCCGCTGGGCGTCGACGACACCTTCACCTTCGGCGACCTTTCCACCCTGCCCTATGGGCCGATGGAATACATCACGCGCCAGAGTCAGGGGGATTTCTGCATCCTCGACCAGCGCGACGGCAATCTGTGGATGGATGCCGGCATGGTCACCACCCAGGCCGACTGGTCGCTCGATTTCGACATCGGCATGAACTTCTTCGAGTGGCACGCGCCTGTGCCGCTGGCGCATGAAAAAGGCATTTTTACCCGGGCGCTGAAGTTCCTCACCAACATCCAGCAAGGCAAGCCCGCACGGCGGTTGAACTGGACAATGACCATCAACCCGCGCCTCGACACCAGCCCGGAAAACTATCACAAATGGGGACCGGACCGGACCACCGTCACGCCGGATAATGTCGGCGACAAAGTGCATCTGCGGGTCGAGTTGCAGAGCTTCTGGCGCTTGCCGCGCTCCAACGCGTTGGTCTTCCCGATCCGCTGCTATCTGATCAAGATGGAGGAACTGGTGACGGTGCCGAAATGGGCACGTCGCTTCCATCGCGTCCTACGTGACCTGCCGAACGAACTGGTCGAATACAAGGGCCTCACCCGCTATCGGCCGGCCGTCATCGAATGGCTGTCGAAATATGACGACGGAGCCCCCACCTCGCCCGGTTTCACCCCGGATTAGATTCCGGCGATGTCCCTGCAATAGCGCGCCGAAAGGCGCGCTATTCGCTTCCCGATCCCTGCCTGTAGGAAATGATCGACAGATAACGGATCGGCAGTTTCGTCAGTTCATCCGGTCCATGCGGGGCGTCCGCGTCGAAGAACAGGCTGTCGCCGGGCAGCATCCGGTAAAGATTGCTGCCGTGGCGATAAACCACCTCGCCCTCCAGCATGTAGAGAAATTCCATGCCGTCATGCTGGAAGGCTGGAAAGACATCCGAGTCTTCCGTCAGCGTGATGAGATAGGGCTCGACCGTCACACCCGCTGTATTCGAGCTGATATAACCAAGCAGATTGTACTGGTGGCCGGCGCGGGTACCGCGCCTTTCGACGTCGACACCTTCGCCAGCCTTTACAAAGACCGCATTGCGGTCTTCCTCGAAGCGCCGGAAGAAAGAACTGAGCGGCACGCCAAGTGCGCGCGACAATGCCTGCAAGGTTGTCAGCGAAGGTGATGTAATACCGTTCTCGATCTTCGACAGCATACCAAGTGAAATATTGGTCGTCGCGGCAAGGTCGGCGACGGTTATGCCGAGTTTCTTCCGGAATGCGCGCACTTCGTGGCCAATGGCGACTTCAAGAACCTTTTCCCGCGTATCACGGACTGCATGCGGATCCTGATGCAGCGGCGCTGCCTTGAGCTGTGTGGAAGCCGAGTCCTTCTTGGACGTTTTCGCCGCCTTGGTAGCGGCACTGGCGCCCTTACCCTCCTTGACAGACTTGTCCATTATATACCCCCGAAACTTCGCGTGTTCACCATAGGTAAACATATTCACCCTTTGGTTCAAGTCCAAAGGATGGATGTGGCGAAGTGTGCGGAGATCGGAGAAAACCAATCCGCTTAGGTCGGTGGATTAGACAAGAGCTTGCGCTCGCAACCTCTGTTGAAATGGATCGCGATCAGACAACGCGATCAGGAATAGCCTCCCCTGCAAAGAAGGCGGTGATGTTGTCGACCACTTTCATTCCCATGGCGACACGGGTCTCTTCGGTGGCGCTGCCGAGATGCGGCAACAGCACGGTGTTCTCCAGCCTGATCAGTCGTTCCGGCACCTGCGGTTCCTGAGCGAAGACGTCGAGCCCCGCGCCTGCGATCACGCCGCCCTCCAGCGCATCGGCCAGCGCGGTCTCGTCGACCACGTCGCCGCGCGCCGTGTTGATCAGGAAGGCGCTCTTCTTCATGCGTGCAAGCCGCTCGGCATTGATCAGGTTGCGGTTTTCGGCGCCGCCGGGGCAATGCAGAGAGACAAAATCGGCCTGTTCCAGGACCGCCTCGATCGAAGGCAGTTGCGTCGCGCCCATCGCACGCGTCTCCTCGTCGTCCACGCGGGATCGATTGAAGAAGATCACCTTCATGCCGAAGCCGAAATGCGCCCGACGAGCCATTGCCTTGCCGATGCGGCCCATGCCGATGATGCCGATCGTCTTGCCGGTCACCTTGGCGCCGATCATGTGGGTCGGGCACCAGCCTTGCCACTCGCCGGCGCGAAGCTGACGTTCGCCCTCACCGGTGCGGCGGGCAACGGCAAGCAACAGGCTCATCGCGATATCGGCGGTACAATCGGTGAGCACGCCCGGCGTATTGGTCACCACAATGCCACGTCGTTTCGCCGTCTCGACATCGATGTGGCTGAAGCCGACGCCGAAATTGCCGATGATCTTGGCTCGGGGCTGCTCGTCAGGGAAAACCTCGGCCGGCAGCTTGTCGCTGACGGTCGGCAGCACGGCATCGAAATTCAGCAAGGCTGCCTTGAGCTGCGTGGCCGTGAACGGAATGTCGCCCGCATTGAGGGTGGTATCGAAGCGCTCGGCCAGCACCTGTTCGACGGCGGCCGGCCACTTCCGGGTCACGATCACGCGTGGCTTCATTATCTGCTCCTGCTTGGCATGGCTGGGGCGGCACCGGGACCGGCACCGCCCCTCAAGACGATTGCGTCGACCTGTTTAGGCTGCTTTGCGCTGCTCATCCAGCACGCCGGCGACGGTTGGCCCGAAAGAGGCCGGCGTGGCTACGATAGTAACACCGGCATCACGCAGGATCTCGACCTTCTCCTGCGCGGATTCACCGAAGGCGGAGATGATGGCGCCCGCATGGCCCATGCGCTTGCCCTTCGGCGCCGACAGGCCGGCGATGTAGGCAATCAGCGGTTTCTTCATATTGGTCTTGGCCCATTCGGCAGCCTCCGCCTCCTGCGGCCCGCCGATCTCGCCAATCATCACCACTGCATCCGTCTCATCGTCATTCTCGAACAATTCGAGGATGTCTTTGAAAGATGAGCCGTTGATCGGATCGCCACCGATGCCCACGCTGGTCGACACCCCGATACCCAGCGCCTTCATCTGCGAAGCGGCTTCATAACCCAGCGTACCCGAGCGACCGACGATGCCGACGCGGCCAGGCAAATAGATCGAACCCGGCATAATTCCCATCAACGCCTGTCCCGGCGTGATGACGCCGGCGCAGTTCGGGCCAATCAGCGTCATGCGGTCCTCGCGGCGATAGCGCAGCATGTAGCGCTTCACCCGCATCATGTCCTGCGAAGGAATGCCGTCGGTGATGCAGACGCAGAGTTTGATGCCTGCATCCGCGGCCTCCATGATCGAGTCTGCCGCAAAGGGCGGCGGCACGAACACGATGCTGGCTTCCGCGCCGGTCTCGCGCACCGCGCCCTTGACCGTGTTGAACACCGGAATGCCCTGCTGAGACTGTCCGCCTTTTCCAGGCGTCACGCCGCCGACGACGTTGGTGCCATAGCGCTTCATGTCCTCGGCATGGAAGGAACCGATCTTGCCGGTGAGTCCCTGGACGATGACCTTCGTGTTGCGATTAAGCAGAACTGACATCTTGTCCTCCCTCAGCTGGCTTTCTTGAGTGTTGACTGGTGCATCGCCGCGACCGCCTTCTCGGCGGCTTCGGCAAGCGTGTCGGCGACGATGATCGATTGACCCGACGCACTCAGGATGCGGCGGCCTTCCTCGACATTGGTGCCTGCCAGCCGCACCACCAGGGGCACGTTGACGCCAACCTCGTGAATCGCCTTCAGAACGCCTTCAGCCACCCAGTCGCAGCGGTTGATGCCAGCGAAGATGTTGACCAGGATGGTCTCGACATTCTTGTCGGCCAGCACGGCACGGAATGCCTTGGCGACACGTTCCGGCGAAGCGCCGCCGCCAATGTCCAGGAAGTTGGCGGGCTCACCGCCGGCGATCTTGATCATGTCCATCGTCGCCATGGCGAGCCCGGCACCGTTGATGATGCAACCGATATTGCCTTCCAGCCCGACATAGGAGAGGCCGCGATCACTGGCGAAGGTCTCGCGCGGATCTTCCTGCGACTTGTCGCGCAATTCCGAAATCTCGGGCCGGCGGAACAGCGCGTTCTCGTCGAACGACATCTTGGCATCGAGTGCCATCAGACTGCCGTCGCGCGTCACCACCAGCGGGTTGATCTCCAGCATCGAGGCGTCATAGTCGCGGAATACCTGGTAGCAACCCATGATGGTGTCGGTCGCCTTGCCGATCAGGCTGTTCTCCAGCCCGAGCCCAAACGCGATCTCGCGCGCCTGGAATTGCTGCATGCCGACGCCCGGGTCGACAATGGCGCGGATGATCGAATCCGGCTGACGCTCGGCGATCTCCTCGATCTCCATGCCACCCGAGGCGGAGGCCACGATCATCACCCGCTCCGCTTTGCGGTCGAGCACGAAGCCGAGATAGATTTCCTGGCGGATGTCGACGGTTTCCTCGATATAGAGGCGCGAGACCAGCTTGCCGCGTGGCCCGGTCTGGTGCGTCACCAGCTTGCGCCCAAGCATCGCTTCCGCTGCGTCGGACACTTCCTTGTCGGATTTGCAGATGCGGATGCCGCCGGCCTTGCCGCGCGCACCGGAATGGATCTGGGCTTTCACCACCCACTTGTCGCCACCGATCTCACGCGTGCGATAGGCCGCCTGTTCGGGGCTGTAGGCGAGCCCACCGCGCGGAATGTGGACCGAATGGCGTGAAAGCAGTTCCTTGGCCTGGTATTCATGAATATCCATGTCGAACTCCTCCTCAGTTCGGCAGCGGCTGGCGCGAACGCGCCGACTGCTCGATTGCTTCGTGCGTCACCAGAACGTTGCGGGCCATGCGCTCGGAAGCGGCATCGATCATCTTGCCATCCAGTGCGGCCGCGCCCTTGCCCTGCTCTTCCGCTTCCTTCAGCACCTCGATGATGCGCTTGGCGCGGGTGACTTCCTTCTCCGGCGGCGAGAACACCGCATTGGCAAGCTCGATCTGCGAGGGATGGATCGCCCACTTTCCTTCGATGCCGAGAGCTGCGGCGCGGCGAGCGGCAGCCATGTATCCATCCGGATCCGAGAAATCGCCGAACGGGCCGTCAATGGCGCGCAGGCCGTAGGCACGGCAGGCAACCGTCATGCGCGACAGTGCAAAATGCCACTGGTCGCCTGGATAGTCGGGATTGAGTCCACCGATGTTGACGGTGCGCGCCTTGCAGCTCGCGGCATAGTCGGCGACGCCGAAATGCAGAGCTTCCAGCCGTCCGCCGAAAGCCGCGATCGCCTCGACATTGGCCATACCGAGCGCCGTTTCGATCAGTGCCTCCAGGCCGACACGGGTCTTGTAGCCCTTGGCCATCTCGATCTGGTTGACCATCGCTTCGACCATATAGAGGTCGGCCGGCACGCCGACCTTGGGAACCAGGATCGTATCCAGCCGATCGCCGGCCTGTTCCATGATGTCGACGACGTCGCGGTACATGTAGTGCGTGTCGAGGCCGTTGATGCGCACCGACACGGTCTTGCCCTTGGCGCGCCAGTCGATGTCGTTCAACGCCTCGACGATGTTGCGGCGCGCCCGCTCCTTGTCGGGTGGCGCGACCGCATCCTCGATATCGAGGAAGATGAAGTCGGCAGCGCTTGCCGCCGCCTTGGTGATCATCTCCGGATTGGAGCCCGGAACCGCAAGCTCGGAACGCTGCAGGCGCAGCTTGCGCAGGTGGTTGATCGTATGGCTCATCGCAGGTCTCCTCCCTGACCGGAGTTTAAGCGGCCTTGGCGACAGCAGCCGGCTCGGCCAGGCGGAAGTGCTCGAGCGCCGCTCCGACACCTGAGCCCGGAGCCAGCTTCACGCCGCAGTCGCGCAACGCCATTTCAGCGGCCGACAGCGCACCGCACACCATCACCTCGTTCAGCCAGCCGAGATGGCCGATGCGGAACACCTTGCCAGCGACCTTGTTCAGGCCGACGCCGAGCGAGGTCTGGTATTTGTGATAGGCGCGCTTCACCACTTCCGCGCTGTCGATGCCTTCCGGCACATAGACGGCGCTCACCGTGTCGGAATGCCACTTGCGCTCCTTGGCGCAGAGTTTCAGGCCCCAGGCATCGACTGCCTTGCGCACGCCTTCGGCGAGATGATGGTGGCGGGCGAAGATCGCCTCCAGCCCTTCCGCCTCGATCAGGTCAAGCGAGACGCGCAGGCCGCGCAGCAGCTGGGTTGCCGGCGTGTAGGGGAAGTAGCCGGTGTCGTTGGCGCGAATCATGTCCTCGAAGGAGAAGTAGCAACGCCGGCCCTTTGCCGTCTTGGCGGCAGTAAGCGCCTTCTGGCTGACCGACAGGAAGCCGAGACCAGCCGGCAGCATGAAGCCCTTCTGCGAACCGCTGACGGCGCAGTCGACACCCCATTCTTCCTGGCGGAAATCGATCGAACCGATCGACGACACGCCATCGACAAAGAGCAATGCCGGGTGGCCAGCGGCATCCAGCGCCTTGCGCACGCCGGCGACATCGCTGGTCACGCCCGTCGCCGTCTCATTGTGCGTGCAGAACACCGCCTTGATGCGATGTTCCTTGTCGGCCGCAAGCCGCTCGGCGTAGATCTCGACCGGTACTCCGATACCCCATTCCACATCCACGACATCGACGTCGAGTTCCAGCCGTTCGGCCATGTCGACCCACAGATGCGAGAACTGGCCAAAGCGCGACATCAGCACGCGGTCGCCGGGGTTCAGCGTGTTGGTGATGCCCGATTCCCAGGCACCGGTTCCCGACGATGGGTAGATGAAGACGCGGCCAGTCTCGTTCTTGAACACCTGCTTCAGCCCCTCGAACAGGCCGAGCGTCAGTTGTGGAAAGGTCGAGGCGCGCATGTCTTCCATCGCCAGGTTCATGGCCTGCCGGACGGCTTCCGGAACGTTGGTCGGCCCAGGGACGAAGAGATGCGTAAAACCAGCCATGATGATCCTCCCGATCTGTCTGCGCCGGCTTCAAAGGAGACCGGCAGGCATTCGGCGGGTTCCGCCGTGGGAAGAATAATCTTTTCCTGGTCAATTCCTCACAACACCTGCCAAGGTGGAACCTTCCGCCATCAAGCGTCGGGCCAAACCTGCCTGCCGGGTAGGCAAAGCCCCACCCCGGATAGGTCGGGCGCTACCCGGAACGCATCTCTGTCGAAATAAAGAAAAACGGCGGACCGAGGCCCGCCGTTCGTTAAAAGTCGGAATTGGGAAAGCGATCAATCGATGTCGAACGACACGCCCTGCGCCAACGGCAGCGCCTTGGAGTAGTTCACGGTATTGGTGGCACGGCGCATATAGGCCTTCCACGCATCCGAACCGCTCTCACGACCACCGCCGGTTTCCTTCTCGCCACCGAACGCACCGCCGATCTCGGCACCCGACGTGCCGATATTGACGTTGGCGATGCCGCAGTCCGAACCGTCGGCGCTGAGGAAACGTTCCGATTCCTGCAGGTCGCGCGTGAAGATCGACGACGACAGGCCGGCACCGACGGCGTTGTGCAGGTCGAGCACCGTATCGAAGTCTGAGTATTTCATCACGTAGAGGATGGGAGCGAAGGTCTCTTCCAGCACCGGGCCGGCCTGCTTCGGCATCTCCACCAGTGCCGGACGCACGTAATAGGCGTCCGCATGACCGTTCTCGACACGGGCGCCGCCAGTGACCTTGCCGCCATGCTCTCCGGCTTCCTTCAGCGCCTTCTGCATGCCGTCGAACGCCATCTTGTCGATCAGCGGACCGACCAGCGACGAGGTTTCGAGCGGGTTGCCGACCGAAACGCTCTCATAGGCCTTCTTCAGGCGGGGGACGATCTGATCGTAGACGCTCTCGTGCACGAACAGGCGGCGCAGCGTGGTGCAGCGCTGACCGGCGGTGCCCATGGCGCCAAAGGCAATGGCGCGCAGCGCCATGTCGAGATCGGCCGTCGGGCAGACGATGCCTGCATTGTTGCCGCCGAGCTCCAGAACGGCGCGCGCGAAACGCTTGGCCAGCCGCGGACCGACCTCGCGGCCCATGCGGGTCGAGCCGGTCGCCGAAACCAGCGGCACCTTCGGATGATCGACCAGCACTTCGCCGATCTCGCGCTCGCCGATCAGCACCTGGCTGAGCCCGGCCGGCGCATCGCCGCCGAAGCGCTTGACGGCGCGTGCGAAGATCGCCTCGCAGGCCAGTGCGGTGAGCGGGGTCTTCTCCGACGGCTTCCAAACCACGGCATCGCCACAGACCAGCGCAAGGGCTGCGTTCCACGACCACACCGCGACCGGGAAGTTGAAAGCCGAGATGACGCCGACGACACCGAGCGGATGCCAGGTTTCCATCATGCGATGGCCAGGACGTTCCGTGGCGATGGTCAGGCCGTACAATTGGCGCGAAAGGCCGACGGCGAAATCGCAGATATCGATCATTTCCTGGACTTCGCCGAGGCCCTCGGACGGGATCTTGCCGACCTCGATCGAAACCAGCCGGCCGAGCTCGGCCTTGTGGGCGCGCAGCTCTTCGCCCAGCAGGCGCACCAGTTCGCCACGCTTCGGACCCGGCACCAGACGCCAGGCCTTGAAAGCCTCATGCGCAGCGTCGATAGCCTTGTTCGCATCGGCCGCCGAGATCGTCTTCAACGCAGCAAGCTGCTCGCCGGTCACAGGGCTGCGCACCACAAGGTTCCCGCCCGAAAACACGTCCTTGGCAACGCCGAGTTTCGCGAGCAGATCGGTGGTTTCCTTCGCAATCGTCATCGTCTTCCCTTTCGAATATGTGCTGATATGGCGACAGCCAGGCCATCCGCCACCCCGCCGCTCCTCTGGCAGGTCTTTGGCGTGGCATTACCCGTTTCGCGCACAATCCGCCACCCCGGCATGGTCCAAGCCGGCAGCGCTGACCATTGATCCAGCGAAGAGGAGATCAAACTGAGCAGAAGGCGATCTAGCTCGCCTTTTCGGATTTGCCTTGCGTGGCTTCGGCCTTGAGCCGGTCAATATGCATGCGGATATGCGCGGCCTCGGCGGCCGTGTTGGCCAGCGCGATCGCTCTGTCGAAGGCGACGCGCGCCTCGTCGTGGCGGCCGAGTTTCATCAAAAGCCCACCCTTCAGGCCGAAGAAGTGGAAATAGCCGGAGAGCCGGTCCTCCAGCGGTTCGATCATGGCAAGCGCTTCCTCCGCTCCGCGGACCTTGGAAACTGCAACCGCGCGGTTCAGCGTCACCACCGGCGAAGGCTGCATGCTCTCAAGCAGGCTGTAGAGCAGGTCGATTTCCTGCCAGTCGGTGTCCTCGGCCTTGGGCGCCCGGGCATGCAAGGCTGCGATCGCAGCCTGCACCTGGTAGGGTCCGGGCTTGCGGTGACGCAAAGCCTTGTCGACGAGAGCCAACCCCTCCTCGATCATCTTGCCACTCCAGAGCTTCCGGTCCTGATCTTCCAGAAGCACGATCTCGCCATTGGCATCGAAGCGGGCCGGCGCACGGGCATGCTGCAGCAGCGTCAGAGCCAGAAGACCCATGACTTCCGGTTCCGTCTGGAACAGTCTCAACAGCAGTCGGCCAAGTCGGATCGCCTCCTCGCAAAGAGGTTCGCGCGCCTGTGCCTCTCCGCTGTTGGTGGAATAGCCTTCATTGAAGACGAGGTAGACCATCGCCATGACGGCAGCGAGGCGTTCCGACCGCTCGACCGCCCCGGGCGTCTCGAACGGCACGCCGGCATCGGCAATGCGTGCCTTGGCACGCGTGATACGCTGTTCCATCGCGCTTTCGCCAACCAGGAAGGCGCGGGCGATCTGCTTGACCGAAAGGCCGGAAACGATGCGCAGCGCCACGGCAATCTGCTGCGTGGGCGGCAGGTCCGGGTGGCAGCAGATGAACAGCAATCTCAAGATGTCGTCGCGATAATGTGCGCCATCCAGCCGCTCGGCGATGTCGGTCTCTGCATCCTCCAGGTCCGACACCTGGTCCTCATCCGGCATCGCCGTCTGCTTGCTTCTCTTGCGCACCGCGTCAATACCGCTGTTGCGGCCGACAAAGATCAGCCAGGCGGCAGGATCACGCGGCGGCCCGTTCTGCGGCCAATTCTTCAGGGCGCGCAGGCATGCGTCCTGGAATGCTTCTTCCGCCGTATCGAGATCGCGGAAATAGCGCAGCAACGCTCCCATGGCCTGCGGCCGCGCGGCGCTGATGACATTGCTGATCCAGGACAGGTCGCTCATGATTTTACCGTTGCAGGACTGAATATGGAAATGGGGCGGATCTCGTAGGAGCCGCCGCTGGGATTGACCTCTGAAAGCTCACGCGCGAATTGCAGGGCTTCATCGAGGTTCTCGACGTCGACCGTGTAGAAGCCGAGGAACTGTTCCTTGGTCTCGGCAAATGGTCCGTCGATGACGAGGGATTCGCCCTTTACCTTGCGCAGCGTTGTCGCGGCCGTCGTCGGCAACAGCCTGGCCACCGGGCCGAGCTTGTTGGCTTTCGCATATCTCTCCTGGACGTCGAGCAGCTTGACCATGACCGCGTCGTCCTGCTCCTTGGTCCAGGAGCCGACGACGTCTTCGGAAGCGTAGCAAAGAACTGCATAAAGCATGGTGGGCCCTTTCTGTCTCCGGAGCGTTTCCGTTTTTCACGGAAACGCCGTACGCAATACCGGACGGAAAGCCGCTGCGCATCTTTCCTGGAATTGCTTCAAGGACGAAAGAGTTAGGCGCTTCCCGACACCACGTCGATAAAAAATCCGTGATTTCTTTTCACGGCAACGATGCCGATTCAGGCCACCGGAACGACATCCACCGCCTGTGCGCCGGCCTGCCCGCCAGTGGTCTTGAGCACGCCGACGATCGGCGCGACATCGCCATAATCTCGGCCAAAGCCGACCGTGATATGGTCATTGGAGGCGCGCATCCCGTTGGTCGGGTCAAACTCCAGCCAGCCGGCCTCGCGGCCGCACCAGACCCGCACCCAGGCATGCATGGCATCCGCCCCCTCCAGCCGCTCCTGGCCAGCGGGCGGGATGGTGCGCAGGAAGCCGCTGACATAGCCCGCCGGAATGCCTAGCCCACGCAGGCTGGAAATCATGACATGCGAAAAATCCTGACAGACGCCACGTTTCAGCGCGAAGGCATCGGAAGCGCGCGTCTGCACGTCGGTCGCAGTACCGTCATAGGCGAAGTCGCGCCGGATGCGATTGCACAGGTCCATCGCGATCGTCGCCACCGAGCCATCGCCACTCTCACGAGCATAGGCTGTGATGGCGGGGTCAAGGTCTGCAAAATCGGTGGCTGCAAGAAAATGATGGGGCGAATCGGAATCGAGCGAGCGTACCGCCGCGGTTTCGCGAGCGAGCGCATCGATGCGTGGCGAAACGTCAAGCCCGGCTTCCGGCCGCGTCACGGAAACACGCGCGCTCATGCGCACATCCAGCGTCTGATGCGGCTCGCGGAAGGCGATCGCCGCCACACTCGAACCGAAGAAATCGTTGAAATCCGAGCGTTCACCAGGGGTCGGCGAGAAAGACAATGAAGCAGCCACGACGCGTTGGCGTTGGCCGAGATTTGACGGCAACACGCGCACCAGATGACGACCACCGCCGACGGCTGTCTCGTAGTCGTAGTGCAGGTTGAGGCGGATGTCGTAGAGCATCAGGCGCCTCAGCCGAAATAGGCTTTGGCGAGGCTGCCGTAGAGCCCGCCGATTTCATCCGCCAGCATGTTGAGTGCTGCGGCTGTCATGTCCGACGGTTCCTTGACCGCAAGCGCTGTGTTGAGCTTGAGGATATCCTTGGCCGCTGGCGACAGGTGCCCGCTGCCATTCCTGCCCGGCAGCAGTCCTATCTCCATCTTCAGCCGCTCGAGCTGGAAAAAGATCGAACGCGGGTTGAGTGGGTCGAGCACCAGGAGATCGACAACGGTGCTGCGCCCCGCCTGGACCGGATATTGCCTGCGATGGGTCATGACGCTGTCGCCGATCTCCAGCATCATGTCGAGCGCGCCTTCCGGCGCGTCCGGGTGGGTCAACCGTGCCAGCATCCGCGCCGTCTGGATGCCGCGTTCCAGCCGCCGCCCGATCTCCAGGAAACGCCAGCCAGTGAAGCGGTACATGTTTTCATGCAACAGACCGGAAAAGCCGGCCAGTTTGCGCAGGATCACCGTCATGGCGCGTGTGGCATCGTCGCCACGCGAGACCGTCGTCTCGAACAGATGCAGCGTCTTCGACAGATCTTTGAGCGCCAGCCAGCCATCCGGCGAGAACCGGTCGCGCACCTGACCGGCGCTATAGACGGCGCTGTCCATCATATCGAGCAGGCCGTGCGGTATCGGATCGGCGAGATCGATGCCGAGCGGATCGAGATACGCACGCAGTTCGCCGAGCAGCGGCATCGCCGCATCCGAGGTTTCGGCCAACCGAACGTGGTAGGCACGCAGGATGCGGGCGGTGTCTTCGGCGCGCTCGATATAGCGGCCGAGCCACATCAGGTTTTCCGCGGCACGGCTCGGCAGGCTGCCGGGCATGGTGCGGTCGAAACCCTCGCTATCGCGCGGGAACAGCGTCTCGCGTTCCACCGGTTTGTCACTGACCACCCAGACGTCGGCCGCCTGGCCGCCCCGCTGCATGGCGATCGCCGTTGGATCGAGCGAGAAGCCGACGCGTGCGAAGCCGCCGGGCATCACGGTCCAGCCGTTTTGGGTCCGCGCCAGATAGACACGCAGGCTGGCCGGTCGCGGCTCCAGCCGCCCGTCGACGTAGACCGGCGTGGTCGAAAGCGTCACCGCTTCCTGCCCCACGAACGCGCTGCCATCGGTCTCGATGCGCGCGACCAGATCCGCCCGCGCCTCCGCGGACAGAGACGACCCCAGCACGCTGGCGCCGTCATCCTCGAAGGCCAGACGCGTCGAGAGCGCCGGTCCGATCACCATCTGGTCGAGATTGGCCAACACATGCTGGCGCTCGGCCTCCTGTCCACACCACCAGGTTGCAACGGCGGGCAGCAACAGATCTTCCTTGCCTAATTCCTGGCTGATGCGCGGCAGAAACGCGAGCAGCGCGCGCGTTTCGAGAAATCCCGAACCAAGACCGTTCACTGATGTGAGCGCACCTTGGCGCACCGCTTCGACCAGCCCTGGCGTGCCGATCTGTGAATCGGTTCGCAATTCCAGCGGATCGGCGAAGGCCGCGTCGAGGCGCCGCCACAGCACCGAGATCGGTACCAGGCCGGCCACCGTGCGCACCATCAGCCGCCCCTTGGAGACGACGAGGTCCTCGCCTTCGAGAAGCATGATGCCGAGATAGCGGGCAATATAGGCGTGTTCGTAGTAGGTCTCGTTGAGCGGACCGGGCGTCAGGATGGCGACGCGACCTCGCGAGGCCGCTGCCGCGGAATTCAAGGCATCGCGGAAGCGGCGGAAAAATCCGGCAAGGCGATGCACATGCAGTTCGCCGTAAAGTTCGGAAAGCGCACGCGTGGTGGCAACACGGTTTTCCAATGCGAAACCGGCACCTGACGGAGCCTGCATGCGGTCACCCAGCACCCACCAGCGCCCATCCGGCCCTCGGCCAAGTTCAAAGGCGCAGAAATGCAGGAAATGGCCACCGGCAGGTATCGTTCCTGCCAATGGGCGCAGATATTCCGGGCTGCTCGCGACGAGGCCGGGCGGCAGCAAGCCGTTCGCGACAAGCCGGTTCGGTCCGTAAATGTCTGCCGCGATCTGCTCAAACAGGTCGGCGCGTTGGATCAGACCAGCGCTGATTGTCGACCACTCCTTGTCGTCGATCAGCAAAGGCACATGCGCCAGCGGCCACGCGCGCTCATTGGCGCCTGCCTTGTCGTAGACCCGGTAATAGACGCCAGCATCGCGCAGGTATTGATCCGCTCTGGCAAAGCGCTGCGCCAGCTTTTCCGGACCGAGCGCCTGCAGCGCAGCGATAAACGACTTCCAAAGCGGCCGCGGATCGCCCGAGGCATCAACCATCTCATCGACGACACCATCGATCGGCTGATAATGTTCGAGCAGGCTGTGCGCCTGCCCGGCATGCTCCGATCGCTGCTGCTGATTCCCGCTCGCCATAAATGATCTAGAACGTTGCTAGCCGCCTGAGGTCAAGTGTTGTCCACAACAGGATCCAACATGCATTTTCGCTCATCAAGCCTTGGCTGGCCTCAACGATGCGGGCAACTGTCGCCTTTCATTTGCCCGTCGCCTTGTGTAAAGCGGTGCCAGCAAACTCCCAAGATGGGCAAAAGCCATGGACAAGTTCACCAAGCTCACCGGCGTCGCCGCTCCCCTGCCGATCGTCAATGTCGATACCGACATGATCATCCCCAAGGATTATCTCAAGACGATCAAGCGCACCGGACTTGGCAAGGGGCTCTTTGCCGAGATGCGTTTCAATGAGGATGGCTCCGAGAACCCGGATTTCGTTTTGAACAAGCCGGCCTATCGCAAGGCGCAGATCCTGGTCGCCGGCGACAATTTCGGCTGTGGCTCCAGCCGCGAGCACGCGCCCTGGGCACTGCTCGATTTCGGTATCCGCTGCGTGATCTCGACCTCTTTCGCCGACATTTTCTACAACAACTGCTTCAAGAACGGCATCCTGCCGATCACTGTCAGCCAGGAAGACCTCGACAAGCTGATGGACGACGCCGAGCGCGGTGCCAACGCCACCCTCTCGGTCGACCTTGAAGCCAAGGAAATCCGCGGCCCGGATGGCGGCGTCGTCACCTTCGACCTCGACGACTTCAAGCGCCACTGCCTGCTCAATGGCCTCGACGACATCGGCTTGACCATGGAAAAGTCCGGCGCCATTGCCAGCTTCGAAAAGCGCAACGCCGAGCAGCGCCCCTGGGCCTGAGGCCATAACCGGAACGGCGCCCCGGCTGACTTCGTCGGGGCCTTTAGCCTAGGCAGGACCACGGTTGACCAGCCCTAGGCAGCTACGGCAACGATGTTGCCGTGACAAAGGGAGAGCCGCAATGGGACCGTTTTCACGCCTTCTGACGGCAGGCATTCTTTCGGTCGGTTTGGCCGGAACTGCCCTTGCGCAGGAACAGGCTCCTGCCCCGCAGGATGCTCCTGCCGCAACATCTTCCGACAGCAGCGCGCCTGCAACCACCGATGGCGACGAGAAGCCGGCACCAGTCCCTTTCGCTGGCGGCACCTTCACCATCACCGAGCAACCAGAGATGGACAAGATCCTGGCTTATGATGGCAAGGAAATTGCCCGGGACTACTACGTTGGCCTCGACCAGATCGTGAAAGTGGCTGGCATAGATGTCGCACTGTTCAATGTCGGATCGGGCGGCAACCAGTGCGGCCCCGCGACTATAATCGCCTGGAAACCAGAAGGCAGCGCCACGCTCCAAAGCGTGCGGGTCGAACAGGACGAATGCGGCGCCCCACCGACGGCCGTCGCCGAAAACGCCATCTATTTCGTGCCTTATCTCATGCCCGGTGACTCCAACGACGCTTTGCAGTGGTCACCGCAGGACGGCCTGCAGATCGCTGGCCGGCTGACCTACAAGCCCCAACCCAACACCGGCTGGACCGACATCGACCCGTCGAAATACCAGAACATCATCGACGCCTTCCACAATGAGGCCGTTTATGAGGCCGCCGAAAAGCTGCTCGGCGACCAGATGGGCAATGTCGCGACCAGCCTCCTGGTTGGAGGCGGTACGGAAAAGACATCCTCCGGCGCGTTCTACGCAACCGGCTGCGTGCCACATGCCTGCGGCGGCAGCAACGGCTTCATGGCAGTCGACGTCAAGAACAAGGCGCTCTATTTCGCCCAGCAAACCGACAAGCCTGAACCGAATGCCTGGCCGGCGCTGAAGGAATGGCCGGACGAGATCAAGGACGCCTTGAAGAAGGCACTTCAGCAACCGCAATAGCGTCCATCGGGAGGACTATCGATGCGCAGACTGATTTCGACGGGCTCGCCTTTCGAAAAGACGGCGGGCTATTCGCGCGCCGTCGTGCAAGGCGACTGGTGCTTCGTCGCCGGCACCACTGGCTATGACTATGCCACGATGACCATGCCGGACACCGTCGAGGCGCAGGCCCGCAACTGCATGGAGACCATTGCCAAGGCGCTGAAGGAAGGTGGCTTCGAACTGGCCGATGTCGTGCGCGCGCACTACTACCTCACCGACCAGAACGACGTGGACAAGGTCTTCCCTATCCTCGGCGAATATTTCGGCGATATCCGCCCGGCCGCGACCATGATCATCTGCCAACTCAACAAGCCGGAAATGAAGATCGAGATCGAGGTCACCGCACTGCGACGCGGAGCAACGGGCCTGTGACGGTCAAGCGCATCGTCGCCAATGTCGCCACGGCCGATGTCTCGGCCGCCAGGCGTTTCTATGCCGACGTGCTCGGCCTCGATATCCTGATGGATCACGGCTGGATCGCCACCTACGGCAATGGCGAGCGCATGACGGTGCAGGTTTCCTTCGCCGAACAGGGCGGTGCCGATACCCCGGTGCCCGATCTTTCCATCGAGGTGGACGACGTCGACGCCGTGCTTACCGGCATGAAGAAAGCCGGCTTCGCCATCGAATATGGCCCGGCCGACGAACCCTGGGGCGTGCGCCGTTTCTTCGTGCGCGACCCTTTCGGCAAGCTGATCAACATCCTCCAGCACGACTAGCTCGTCGGCAGCACCAATCGATCGGAACCTGAGCCGCCACTCCTGGCGTGCAGACAATGCCAACGGGCTTGCACCACAACGGCCTTGCCGTTAGCAAGGCTGCAATTCTCCGAACCCGTGGAAGGTCCTTCAGATGGCAACGAAAAAACTTCTCCTGCTCGCCGGCGACGGCATCGGCCCAGAGGCCATGGCCGAGGTCAAGAAACTGATCGCGGCGATGAACGAGAAGGGAGCAGGCTTTGCGATCGACGAGGGCC
This sequence comes from Mesorhizobium sp. NPDC059054, assembly GCF_042739215.1. Taxonomy (NCBI): domain Bacteria; kingdom Pseudomonadati; phylum Pseudomonadota; class Alphaproteobacteria; order Hyphomicrobiales; family Phyllobacteriaceae; genus Mesorhizobium; species Mesorhizobium sp. NPDC059054. The sequence goes on along the minus strand of NZ_JBHYHV010000009.1, from coordinate 146,864 downwards.
TGGTGGGCGGTTGCGCCTACGATGCGCACGGCCAAGCGATCTCGGAAGAGGATATGGGCAAGGCACTTGCCGCGGACGCGGTGCTGTTCGGCGCCGTCGGCGGCCCGAAGTGGGATAGCGTGCCTTACGAGGTGCGCCCGGAAGCCGGTTTGCTGCGCTTGCGCAAGGACATGGAGCTGTTCGCCAATCTGCGCCCGGCGATCTGCTATCCGGCGCTCGCCGCCTCTTCCTCGCTCAAGCAGGAAGTCGTCGAGGGTCTCGACATCCTGATCGTCCGCGAACTGACCGGCGGCGTCTATTTCGGCGAGCCCAAGCAGATCATCGACCTCGGCAACGGCCAGAAGCGCGGCATCGACACGCAGGTCTACGATACCTTCGAAATCGAACGCATCTCCGGCGTCGCCTTCGAGCTCGCCCGCACCCGCAAGAACCACGTGACGTCGATGGAAAAGCGCAACGTCATGAAATCAGGCGTTCTGTGGAACGAGGTCGTCAGCGCGACCCACAAGGCGAAATACGCCGACGTCAAGCTCGACCACATGCTGGCGGATGCCGGCGGCATGCAGTTGGTGCGCTGGCCCAAGCAGTTCGACGTCATCGTGACCGACAACCTGTTCGGCGACATGCTGTCGGATGTCGCTGCCATGCTGACCGGCTCGCTCGGCATGCTCCCGTCGGCCTCGCTCGGTGCGCCGGATGCCAAGACCGGCAAACGCAAGGCGCTCTACGAGCCGGTGCATGGCTCCGCGCCTGATATCGCGGGCAAGGGTATCGCCAACCCCATCGCCATGATCGCTTCTTTCGCCATGTGCCTGCGCTATTCCTTCAACATGGTGGCCGAGGCCGACCGCCTCGAGGCGGCCATCGCCGCCGTGCTGGACGATGGCCTGCGCACGAAGGACGTCATGTCCGAAGGCAAGACGGAAGTCGGGACAACCGCCATGGGCGATGCCATCATCGCCAAATTCCTCGCTTAACCGGCGTTCAGCCGGCCCGACAGGGCCGGCCATTCTCCTGCACGATTGTCTCTTGCGGTCCCCGTCGCTCATGCTGTAATTGAACCGATCCAATCAATTCGATCGTGGGAGATGCGGCATGCCGATCAGAGCACTGGTGTGGGGCGAGAACGTGCATGAACAGGAAAGTGCCGTCGTTGCGGATATCTATCCGCTCGGCATGCACGGCACCATTGCGGCGGCCCTCAACCAGGACAAGGACATCGCGGCCGAAACCGTTGTCCTTCAGGATCCCGAACACGGGCTGACCGAAGAGCGCCTGGCAAAGACCGACGTGCTCGTCTGGTGGGGCCATGCCGCCCACGGCAAGGTCGAGGACGCCATCGTCGAACGCGTGCAGCAACGGGTCTGGGAAGGCATGGGGCTGATCGTCCTGCACTCCGGCCATTTCTCCAAGATCTTCAAGCGGCTCATGGGCACACCCTGCTCCTTGAAATGGCGCGAGGCCGGCGAACGTGAGCGCATCTGGGTGGTCAACCGCAACCATCCCATCGCCAAGGGGCTGGGCGAATGCATCGAGCTGCCGAACGAGGAAATGTACGGCGAGCCCTTCACCGTGCCGGAACCGATGGAGACGGTTTTCGTCTCCTGGTTCGAGGGTGGCGAGGTGTTCCGTTCAGGCCTCACCTATCAGCGTGGCGCTGGCCGTATCTTCTATTTCCGTCCAGGCCATGAGACCTACCCAACCTACCACCATCCCGACGTGCACACCGTGCTGCGCAATGCCGTGCATTGGGCGCATAACCCGGCGCCGGCCTGGGCAACGATCACGGACGCGCCGAACGTGCCGGTATCGGCTGCCAAGGAGCCGCTGGTCGAGAAGGGACCCAAGCTGCACAAGGATGGCGACGAGGGCCTGCGTTGATGCGCCGGCTGCTGCTTCTCGGCACCGGCGGCATCGCCGGCCAGCATATGGAGGAATTCGGCAAAGTGCCCGAATGCCGCATCGTTGCCTGCGCCGATGCATTGCCGGGCCGGGCAGCGGCCTATGCGGAAAAGAACGGTATCCCCCACGCCTTCGACGGCCTGGAAGAGGCGCTCGCCTGGGGCGAATTCGATGCGGCCATCAATGCCACGCCGGATGGCGTGCACCGGGAAACGACGCTCACGCTGCTTGCCGCCGGCAAGCACGTGTTCTGCGAAAAGCCGCTGGCACCCAACCATGCCGATGCGCTGGAGATGACCGAGGCCGCCGAACGCGCCGGCCTGATCAACATGGTCAATCTGACCTATCGCAACTCGCCAGCCCTGCAACGCGCCCGACAGATGGTGGAGGCCGGTGAACTCGGCGAACTGCGCCATGTCGAGGCAAGCTACCGGCAAAGCTGGCTGGTCGGCAAAGCCTGGGGCGACTGGCGCACGGCCGATCAATGGCTCTGGCGGCTGTCGACCGAACACGGCTCGACCGGCGTGCTCGGCGATGTCGGCATCCACATTCTCGATTTCGCGACCTATGGCGCCGCCGACGACATCGCCAGCCTCAACGCCGAACTGGTCACCTTCCCCAAGGCTCCGGGCGACCAGATCGACAAGTATCGACTGGATGCCAATGACAGCGTGGCGATGACCGCGCGCTTCCAGTCCGGTGCGCTGGCCACCATCGTCGCCACGCGTTATGCGACCGGCCACCTGAACGATCTCGAATTGAAGCTGCACGGCACGAAGGGCGCGCTCTGGGTAGAGACCAACGGCAGGACTTCGTCGCTGAAGGGTTGTTTCGGCGAGGATATCGACACTGTCGCCTGGCGCGATCTCGAGTCGCCTCAGATCAGGCGCAATGCACGCCGCTTCGTTGACGCGCTGCTTTCCGGCGTCAACGGCGACCCGTCGTTTCGCCGTGCCACCAACATGCAGAAATTGATCGACGCCGCATTTCTCAGCAGCAACGACAAACGCCCGATTGCCATCGTCTGAGCATCACGGCGCTGGATGCCTTCTCCCCGCGACGGGGAGAAGGCGGAGCACATCTCAGAAGAAAGCCTGCAGGCCGGTCTGAGCCCGGCCGAGGATCAGCGCGTGCACGTCGTGCGCGCCCTCATAGGTGTTGACCGTCTCGAGGTTCTGCGCGTGGCGCATGACATGGTAGCCGATCTGGATGCCGTTACCGCCGTGCATATCCCGCGCCATGCGGGCGATGTCGAGCGCCTTGCCGCAATTGTTGCGCTTGACGATGGAGATCATCTCCGGCGCCATCTTGCCCTCGTCCATCAGCCGGCCGACGCGCAGCGAGCCCTGCAGACCGAGCGCGATGTCGGTCTGCATGTCGGCGAGCTTCTTCTGATAGAGCTGCATGCCAGCCAGCGGCTTGCCGAACTGCTTGCGGTCGAGGCCATACTGGCGGGCACGATGCCAGCAGTCTTCCGCGGCACCCATGGCGCCCCAGGAAATGCCGTAACGGGCACGGTTCAAGCAGCCGAATGGACCCTTGAGACCGGAGACGTTGGGCAGCAGCGCATCTTCGCCGACCTCGACGCCCTCCATGACGATCTCGCCCGTGATCGAGGCGCGCAGCGAAAGCTTGCCGCCGATCTTCGGAGCCGACAGGCCCTTCATACCCTTTTCCAGCACGAAACCACGGATCTGGTTGTCGTGCGCAGCCGACTTTGCCCAGACCACGAACACGTCGGCGATCGGCGCGTTGGAAATCCACATCTTCGAACCGGAGATGCGATAGCCGTTTGCCGTCTTTTCGGCGCGGGTCTTCATGCCGCCCGGATCGGAACCGGCGTCCGGCTCGGTCAGGCCGAAGCAGCCGATCCATTCGCCGGAAGCGAGCTTCGGCAGATACTTCTTGCGCTGCTCCTCCGAACCGTAGGCGTGGATCGGATACATGACCAGCGATGACTGCACGCTCATCATCGAACGATAGCCGCTGTCGATCCGCTCGACTTCGCGGGCGACGAGACCGTAGGTGACATAGTTGGCGCCAAGCCCGCCATACTCTTCCGGCACGGTGATGCCGAGCAGGCCGGCCTCGCCCATCTCGCGGAAGATCGCCGGATCGGTCTTTTCTTCCATGTAGGCGTCTTCGATGCGCGGCGCGAGCTTGTCGGCGGCAAACGCCGCAGCACCGTCGCGGATCATGCGTTCGTCTTCTGAAAGCTGGTCCTCGATGAGCAACGGATCGTCCCAGACGAAGGCGTTCTTTTCGGCAGCCATGCATATTTCTCCCAGAAAGCGCGGCCAGAAGGCACAGAATGCCGGGCTTATCGGCCCCTGTCCGGAAAAAAGCAAATGAAATTGCCTCGGAGATCAATGACGATTAGTAATGGATCATGAGTGTGCAACGCCGCCTTTTGCCGACCACCGGAGCGCTGGCCGCATTCGAGGCTGTGGCGCGGCTCGGTTCCTTCACCGCGGCAGCACAGGAACTGGCGTTGACCCAGGGCGCCATCAGCAGGCAGATCAAGCTGTTGGAGGACCAGTTCGGCAAGCGGCTGATCGAACGCGACAGCCGCAATGTCCAACTCTCGCCTGAAGGCGAGATCTATGCCGAAACGGTGCGCGCCGCACTTGGCCAGCTTCGCGAAGCAGCACTTGGATTGATGAGCAATCGGCATGGCGGGGTGTTGAACCTCGCCATTTTGCCCACTTTCGGCACGCGATGGCTGATGCCGCTGATCCCGGAATTTGTCGAGCAGAACCCGGACATCACCATCAACTTCGCCACCCGCATCGGCCGTTTCGACTTTGCCCGCGAGCGACTGGATGCCGCCATTCACGTCGGTCAGCCCGATTGGCCGGGCGCAACGTCGACCCTTCTGATGCGTGAGGAGGTGGCGCCGGTCGCAGCGCCCGAGTTCCTGAGGGCAAACGCGGTGGCTGAACCGCGCGATCTTGGCCGGCTGCCGCTGCTGCACATGGCCTCGCGCCCCGGCGGTTGGGCTGAGTGGTTCGAGCATCAGGGGCTCGCCGCGCCCACCGGGCCCGGCATGCAGTTCGAGCAGTTCTCGACGGCAGCCCAGGCCTGCATCGCCGGCCTCGGCATCGCGCTGCTGCCGCTGTTCCTGATCACCGGCGAGTTGCAGCGCAGCCAGTTGGTGCCAGCGCCCGGCCGCGCGATGCAGAGCCGCAGCGCCTACTATCTAGTGGTGCCCAACGAAAAGCGGCTCTACCCGCCGGTCGCCAGTTTCCGCAGCTGGCTGCTCACCAAACTGCCGCAAACGGACAGCGGGGCAACCGAGCGATGACGGACGAGATCATCCTGAGTATGGACGATCTGCGCGAAGTCACGGCTTTTGCCGCCGAAAACGCCGCGGCTGTACTGAAGATATTCGAAACATTGCATCCGTTGGATACCCGCCCGCGCAAAGCCATCGACGCCGCCTGGGCATTTGCTCGGGGAGACAAGCGCGGCAAAGCGCTGCGCGATGCGTCCTGGGCTGCCCTCAAGGCAGCACAGGAATGCGAAGACGCGGCCGCGAACCAGGCCGCACGGGCTGCCATGTGCGCCTCCTCGGCGCCTTACCTGCATCCGCTGGCCCGCTCCACTCAGGTCAGGCACATTCTTGGCGCGGCCGCGCATGGTGGCCACGCAGCCGAGCTTGCGGAGGGAGATGCAGCGGATGTTGCAATCCGCCATCTCGAACGCACCGCCAAGCATGCGAGCCCGGCAGTCATCGAGGTTCTGTGCCACTATCCTTCGCCACCAGCCGGTGGAGGACGCGTGGGAGAACTGCTCCGCATCCTCGACGGCATGCTTCGGGCCGAAAGATAGATCGCCAGGCAACCGACAGCTGAGAAGCTGCGTCACACCATCTTTGCGAGCGCTTCGAAGAAATCGACATTATCGTGGTCGAGCGGATCATCGACCGGCGTCGGCTGCGACGACATCTTGACGATGACCACCTCGCTTGCCGGATCGACGAACAGCCACTGGCCATGAATGCCGATGCCGCAATAGGAACCCTTGCCGCTCTGATACCATTTGTTGCGGTAGCGCCCTTCTGCAAACAGATGCGCAAAGTCGCCTCGCTTCCAGGCCTCGAGACTGCCTGCGGTCGTCGTGTCTCGAACCCAGGCTTCCGGCACCACTTGCCGGCCATTGGCCACGCCACCCTGGCGCATCATCTCGCCGACGCGGGCAAGGTCACGCGGCGTCAGTGAGACGCCACCGGCGGCGCGCGCGGTGCCGGCACGGTCGACCGTGATGGCACCTTCGCCACAGGCACCGAGCGGCGCCCATAGTTTTTCGCTGAACAGCTCCGGCACACGCTTGCCGGAAGCGCGCTCGACCAGAATACCGAGCAGGTCGGAATTCGGCGAGCGGTAGCGGAACACTTCGCCATGCGGCTCGGGCCTGCGCTTGAGCGACAGCAGGAACTCTTCCAGCCCTTCGTCGCCGCCGCCCGGATTCCACAGCGTCGCGCGGCGATAACGCGCAAACGCGCTCTCAGGATCGAGATAGGCTTCCTCGAAATCGAGGCTCACCGTCATATCGAGCACGTGGCGCACCGTCGCATCGCCATAGGCCGAACCGGTTGCTCCCGGAACGTAGGCCGTGATCGGCGCTTCCGGATCAAACCGTCCCTCGCCTTCCAGAATGCCGGCGAGGATCGCCGTCAACGACTTGCTGATCGAAAAGGCGATGTGACGGTTGCCAGACGGCATATGCGGCGCGAACCAGTCGCCGACAAACCTGCCACCTTTCATGACGGCCAGTGCATCGGCGCTGGAGCGATCGAGAAATGCCGCAATCGTCTCGGTTCCACTGGAAAGCGAAACCGTTTCGCCGAGCAAGCCGCTGAAATCGGCTCCAGTTGTTTCAGAAGCACCCGCTGAGGCGCCGATGCGCGCGCTTGGCACCAGCTCCCCGACATTCTGGAACGACCAGCGATTGAACGGCGCCGTGCGCCAGTTCACCAAAGTCACGTCACCGCGGCGGAAGCCGAATTTCTCCTCGAATTGGGTTGGGCTGGTCACGTCTTGTCCTTCCTGGATAGTGCGCAGCGCAGGAGGCTTGGGTACCCGCGCTCTACATCGATTGATCTATTCGGCGACGGAGCCCAGCTCTGTCGCGATGGCCGCGATCGCCTTCAGCGTCGCCACCGCATAAGGCGTGTTCGAGAAATCCGGAAAGGACGACAGCTTCACCGTCACCATCCGGCTGTTCCAATCCACATGGATGAGCTGGCCGAAGACACCCCGGCACATCAGTGCACGCGAACGCGGATCCTGGATCCAGAACTGGTTTCGATAGCTGCCTTCCGGCAGGCTTTCCGAGAACTGCGAGCCATGCACACCAACCCTCGTCGCCTCGATCCAATCGGCAGGCACGATGCCCGCACCATTGTCGAGGATCATCTGGCCGAACCGTGCATAGTCACGGAGCGTGGCGTTGAAGCCACCATCGGCCAGTGCGTAGCCGGCGCTGTCCACGGTGAAGCACGCACTTTCCTCCGCGCCAAGCTTCTGCCACAGCTCTTGCGAAACAAGGTCGGCCAGCCTGCGTCCGGTCACGCGCTCCATGATGAAGGCCAGCACATCCGTCTCGATCGACCGATATTCGAAGGCAGCACCATGCGGCCGCGTGGTCTGCTTGAGCCGCAGGATGAGTTCCCACACATGTGCCGGCCACGGGAAGGAAGGATCGCTGCCCGGTGGCACCGGTTTCCAGCCGGAAGCAACGTCAACCTGGCCGATGTCGGAATAGCGATCGGTATAGGCCTCCGAAAACGTCACGCCGGTCGTCATGTCGAGCACATGCTGGACGCTCGCGCCCGCCCAGCCAGTCACCGCAAGTTCGGGAAGATAGGTCGTTACCGGCTTTGCCGGATCGATCAGGCCACGACCGACAAGGATTCCACAGACCGCCGCCGTGACCGACTTGGCCATCGACTGGGATAGATGCAGCGAGCGCGGCGTCATGCCGTTGAAATAGCGCTCATAGACCACCGCGCCGTCTTTCAGCACCAGGAAGCCGTCGGTAAAGGTTTCATCGAGCAGGCCGGCGAGCGTCGAGGGGCGGCCAACGCTGTCGGTCACCGACAGTGCATCCAGATCGATCTCGGCGCGCGGCAATTCGTTTACCGGGCCAGCACCGCGCCAGACCTCCACGGTTGGCACGATCTGGCGCATGTTCTGGAAGGCCCAGCGGTTCCAGGGTGCCCTGTCCCAATCGAGCCGGGGCGGCACTAGGGCCGGCGGCGAGCCTTGCATGATCGGCGGGCGCGGATCACTGTTGCGGTAGGGCTGCATGGGAGCGCCTCCTGCGACATTTTCTGAATTCTTGAAACGATGTCTGGCGCAACCGACGACGGTTCGCCAGCATCGGGTAGGCCGTCCGGCAGCCATTGCCGCCGGACGACAAGACGACTTGCTACTTACGCAGCTCGGTCCAGATCTTCTTGTAGAGCGTGTCCGCTTCTTCCGAACACATCAGCGCCATGGTGCCATGCGGCTTGGCCTCGGCCGGAACGACGATCTCCGGCGCATCGCGCATCTCGGCCGGCATGAACTTTTCCGAACCGGCGACCCCATTGGCGTAGCGGTGGAAAGCGGAAAGCCCGGCAGCGACTTCTGGATCCATGATGAAGTTCTGGAACAGCTTGGCGTTCTCGGCATTCTTCGCGTCCTTCAGGACCACGACATTGTCGGACCAGTAGGTGAAGCCTTCCTTCGGATAGCCGTAGTGAACCTCGGGATGCGCCAGGCGGATGCGCAGACCGGCGCCGTTCCAGGTGGACGAGGCCTTGAAGTCGCCAGCACCCATCTTGTCGACAGCGCCATATTCCATGGCGATCCAGTTCGGCTTGGCAGCCGTCAGCAGGTCGCGCACCTTTTTCAGCACTTCCTTGTCGGCCGTGCACTGCTCGCCGCCGACATAGCGGATGGCGGCCGTCATCACGTCCTTCATCTCGGGAACGACGTTGACCTTGCCCTTCAGCTCGTCGGGCGTCTTAAAGACGATATCCCAGGTGTTGATGTCGCCCTTGTAGACATCCGTGTTGACGACGACGCCGACCGTGCCCCAGGCCCATGGCACCGAGTATTTGCGGCCGGGGTCGAAGTCGGGATTGGCCCATTCCGGCGCGATGTTCTTGAAATTGTCCATGCCACCTGGATTGGTCTCGAGCAGCAGGCCTTCCTGGATCCAGATCGGCAGATGCGTCTGCGAGGGCACCACGATGTCGAAACCGGAGCCGCCCTGACGCACCTTGGCCAAAGCCGTGTCATTGGAATCGTAGTCCGTAATGGTGACCTTGACCTTGTACTTTTCCTCGAACTTCTTGATCACGTCCGGGTTGGTGTAGTTGCCCCAGTTGTAAATGTTGAGCGCGCCTTCCGCGCGGGCCAGGCCCGTCGCTGCAAGCAGCGCCAGCGCCGCCGTCGCGGCAAACAATCTCGAGTTCATGACAAGGGCTCCTTCTTCCAATCTGCGATGTTTCTGCCTTCTTCAGGCAAAAAGCTTGTGACGGCCGGGACCGTTTGTCGGTCCCGGCTTCGTGCTAGAGCGTTTCCGTTTTTTAACGGAAACGCTCTAACTCTTTGTTTTTACGCAATTCCGGACGGAAAACCGCTACGCGCTTTTCCTGGAATTGCTCTGGCGGGGTTTGAAGCTGCTTACTTCTGCAGCTCGGTCCAGATCTTGCTGTAGATCTCCTGAATTTCCGGCGAGCACAGACGCTGCAACTCGCCGAGCGACTTCACGTCGGCAGGGATGTTCACCTCCGGCGCATCCTTCATGTCGGCGGGCATGAACTTCTCCGAACCGGCGATGCCGTTGGCATAGCGGTGGAAGGCCGAGTTCAGCGCGGCGTTTTCCGGGTCCATCATGAAGTTCTGGAACAGCTTGGCGTTCTCGACGTTCTTGGCTTCCTTGAGCACCACGACGTTATCGCTCCAGAGGCCATAACCCTCCTTCGGATAGTTGTAGTGGATGGCCGGATTGGCCAGCCGCTGGCGTAGAGCCGAGCCGTTCCAGTCGCTGGTCGCCTTGAAGTCGCCGGCGCCCATCTTCTCGATGGTGTTGTATTCCATCGCGATCCAGTTCGGCTTGGCTGCGACCAGCATGTCGCGCACCTTCTTCAGCACTGCCTTGTCCTCGGTGCACTGCTGGCCACCCGCATATTTGATGGCGGCGAAGATCACGTCGTTCATTTCGGGAACGACATTGACCTTGCCCTTGAGCTCGTCTGGCGTGTCGAAGATGATGCCCCAGCTGTTTGCCGGCCCCTTGTAGGCATCGGTGTTGACGACCACGCCGATCGTACCCCAGGCCCATGGCACGGTGTATTTGCGGCCGGGGTCGAAATCGGGATTCGCCCATTCCGGCGCCACGTTCTTGAAGTTCTCCATCTTGCCGGGATCGGTCTCCTGGATGAGACCTTCCTTGATCCAGATCGGGATAAAGGTCTGCGACGGAATGGCGATGTCGAAGCCGGTGCCGCCCTGGCGCACCTTGGCGAGCGCGGTATCGTTGGAATCGTAGTCGGTGACCGTGACCTTGACGTTGTATTGTTTCTCGAACTTCTTGATCATGTCGGGGCTGATGTAGTTGCCCCAGTTATAGATGTTGAGCGCGCCCTCGGCATGGGCAAGGCCCGACGAGGCGAGCAGCGCCAGCCCTACGGCTGTCGCAGTGGTCTTCCAGTTCATTCTGTTCTCCCATTATTGCTTTGTTATTGACCTCGGCTTTCGGCTTCAGTCGCGTTTCCTGCTGACGAAGAAAAACAACGTGACGATGACCACCGACAGCAGCAGGAAGGCCGTCGATATCGCGTTGATCTCAGGCGTGATGCCGCGGCGGATCTGGCCGAGCATGTAGGTCGGCAGCGTGTCCTGGCCGCCCGACTTGACGAATTCGGTGATGACGACGTCGTCGAGCGAGATCACGAACGCCAACATCAGTCCGGCCAGGATGCCCGGCCACAGCAGCGGCAGCGTCACCCGCCGAAACGCCTGCCAGGGCGTCGCGTAGAGGTCCGCAGCCGCGCGTTCCAGCGACAGGTCCATGTTTTCCAGCCGCGCGCGGATCGGCAGATAGGCGAAGGGAATGCAGAAGGCCGTATGGGCGGCGATCAGATAACCTAGGCCCGAATAGCCGGTGAAGATCTTGATGCGTGAGAAGAAGATCAGGAGCGCCACGCCGGTGACGATTTCCGGCACCATCAGCGGCTGGTTGATCATCGCATATTTGAAGGTCAGTCCTGGATAGGGCGGCGTGCGGGTGGTCGCCAGCGCCGCCATCGTGGCAGCGATCGTGGCAAGCGTCGCGGCGATCGCCGCGATCTGGAAGGACCGCAGCGTGGCGTCGATGACCTGCGCATTCTGCGATGCGGACTGGAACCATTTCAGCGAGAAGCCGCCCCATTCCGACGTCGACGGCGCCTCGTTGAAGGCATAGACGACCAGTACGATGATCGGCATGTAGAGCGCAACGAAGCACACGGCGGCGATCGTCGTGAAGCCCGGCTGGTGGCGGATCGAGAAGCTCTTAGCCATGCCGCACCTCCTGCGAACCGGCGTTACGCACATAGACGAGCAGCGCAACCATGACGATGAGCATGACAGTGATCGACAGCGCCGAGCCCAGCGGCCAGTTGCGGCCCTGGCCGAACTGCAGCTCGATCAGGTTGGATAGCATCATGTTCTTGCCGCCGCCGAGCACGCTGGGCGTCACATAGGCGCCGATGGCCGGGATGAAGACAAGGATCGAACCGGCTATGACGCCCGGCTTGACCAGCGGGAAGATGATGCGGCGCAGCACCTGCCAGCGCGAGGCGTAGAGATCGTAGCCGGCCTCGACCAGGCGGAAATCGAGCTTCTCCATCGAGGCATAGACCGGCAGCACCATCAGCGGCAGGTAGACATAAGCCATGCCGATCAGGATCGCGACGTCGGTGTAGAGGATCTGGATCGGAGCCGAGACGATGCCGAGCTTCATCAGCACAGTGTTGACGATGCCTTCGTTGCGGATGATCTGCAGCACCGCGAAGGTGCGGATGAGCAGGTTCGTCCAGAACGGGATGGTGATCAGGAACAGCCAAAGATCGCGCGTCTTTTCGCTGCGCGTCGCCATGAAGTACGCGGTCGGAAAGCCGAGCGCCAAGGTGATGAGCGTCGTGATGATCGCGAGCTTCACCGAGCGCCAGAAGATGCTGATATGGGCACCTGCCAGCGACAGCGTGTCGTCGAAGATGTCGCGCTCGAACAGCACCGAGACCCAGGCCTCGGGCGAGAATTGCCACTTCACATCGCCATAGGAACCGGGCGTCAGGAAGGAATAGACGAGCACGATCGCCAGCGGACCGACAGCGGCGAAGAAAATGGTGAGCAAGGCGGGCGCGGAGAGGTACCAGCGATTGCGGATGTCGCGCCGGTCGGCCGCCCTGGCGATTTCCTCGGCGGTGGCCATCAATCCCTCAACACTTGCGCTGCGTCGTCGCCGATGGCGATGCCGGCCTTGTCGCCTGCTTCGAAACCGCAGCCGGCGCTGCGTGCATTCTGCTGGCGCACGATGAACAGGTCATTGCTGCCGTCGAGCCGCACATGGATATGCGTGTCGGTGCCGAAATAAACGATGTTTTCAACCGTGCCCGAAAGCTCCGCCTTGCCCTTGACCAGCTTGGCGTGTTCGGGCCGCACCACCACTGTGGCTTCCGCCTTCGGCTGGAAGCCGTCGGCGACGCTGGCCGTGATGGTGGCGCCGGATTTCAACGTGGCGCGCGCCTTGCCGTTTTCGACGCCGGCGATCGAGGCGGTCAGGAAATTGGTCTCGCCGATGAAGTCGGCAACGAAGCGGTCGGCCGGCTTGTCGTAGATATCCCACGGCGAGCCTACCTGCAGGATCTTGCCCGACGACATCACCGCGATGCGATCGGACATGGTCAACGCTTCCTCCTGGTCGTGCGTGACGAAGATGAAGGTGATTCCGGTCTGGTTCTGCAGCCGCTTCAATTCGATCTGCATCTCCTTGCGCAGCTTGTAGTCGAGCGCCGACAGCGGCTCGTCGAGCAGCAGCACTTTCGGCTGTGGCGCCAGCGCACGGGCCAACGCTACGCGTTGCTGCTGACCGCCGGAAATCTGGCTGGTACGCCGCGAAGCCAGATGCTCCATGCGCACGAGCTTCAGCATCTCGGCCACGCGGGCCTTGACCTCGGCCTTGGGCTTGCGCAGCATTTCAAGGCCGAAGCCGATATTCTGGGCTACTGTCATATGCGGGAACAGCGCATAGCTTTGGAAGACTGTGTTGACCGGACGCTTGAACGGCGGCAGCAGCGCGATGTCGTCGCCATAGAGCAGGATCTCGCCGGCGCTCGGATAGTCGAAGCCGGCGATCAGCCGAAGCAGCGTCGTCTTTCCGCAGCCCGAAGGCCCTAGCAGTGTGAAGAACTCGTTTTCCCGGATCGAAACCGAGACCGTGTCCAATGCGGCAACCGCCGCCTCCCCAGAACCGAAGACCTTCCGCACGCCGCGGACTTCGATCGCGTTCTTACCCGGTTGTTCCGGCACGCAAACCCCTCTTTGTGTTCTTGGCCTGCCCCCGAAAGCAGGCCTTTTTTCTGTTTCAGATTGTCACCACAAGCGATCGTGCTTGGCAACAATTGGATCGAATACCGGTTCCAGAGACGAAACGAATGTTCACCTCAGGCCTGATAGGTAATCTTGCCGCCGCAGATCGTGACAGCCGGCCGCACCTCGTGTAGCCGCTGCAGCGCCACCGCTTCGATGTCCCGCGAAAGCACGACAAGGTCGGCGAGGAACCCTTGCTTCAGCCTGCCCTTGCGATGCTCCATGAATTCCGCATAGGCCCCTTCCACCGTGTAGGCGGCAAGCGACTCCATCAGCGAGAAGCTCTGGTCGGGATCGCCTTCCGCCCACGGCTTGCGCAGCACTGCCGCCTGGACGCCAAGGATCGGGTCGATCGGCGAAACCGGCCAGTCAGAGGCGAAGACGACGTGGGCGCCCGCGTTCTTCAGCGTGCGCCAGGCATAGCTCAATGGCCAGCGCGCCTTGCCGATACGCGATATGGTCGGCTCCAACGGAAAATCCATCGCGCCCGGCGGATGCGGAGGCTGCATCGAGGCAATGACGCCAAGTTCGGCAAACCGCGGAATATCGGAAGGGGCAACCACCTCGATATGTTCGATGCGGTGACGGCTCTCGCGCTTGCCATTGGTGTCAGCCGCCGCTTCGTAACCGTCGAGAACCGCCTGCACAGCCCCGTCGCCGATGGAATGCACCGCGATCTGCAAGCCGCGTGCGTCGATGGCGACGGCCAGCTGCTTGAACTCGTCCGGCGTGAACAGCGGTTCACCGACCCAATCGGGACGGTCGGCATAAGGCTCGATCATCACCGCCGTCCAGGAATCCAACACGCCGTCGTAGAAAACCTTGACGATGCCGGACGACAGCCACTCGCTGTCGAAGCGCTCAGCCATCGCCGAGGCTTTCTCCAGAATGTCGAGTTTCATGAAATTCTTGAAGTGGAAAGGTATCTGCACGCGGCAGGAAAGCCCTTCCTCGGCCTCGATCTCAGCCAGCAATTCGAGCTGATAAAGATTGCCGTCCATATTCTGGATCGAGGTGATGCCGTGCTCGGCACACCAGGCCAGGCCACGCCGCATGATGTCGCGATCGGCCGCACGCTGCTGAGGCGTTGGCGCGGGATCGGGCTCCCCGCCGGTCGACAGGCCGAGCCGCACGCGCTCTTCGCCGGCCAAGGCCAGCACGGGCCCAAACGCCTCACCTTCCCGCAGTTCGCCCTCGGCCAATCCGTCTTCGCCCATGACGATCTCATTGCCGGGGCCGAGCGTGCGGCCATGCAGCACGCCGGCTGCTTCGAGCGCCTTGGTGTTGGCCCACATCGTATGGTGGTCGGGTGCGGCCATGCAGAACGGTCGGTGAGGCAGGATCGCATCGAGATGGTGCCGCGTCACCCGCTCCTCGCCGAGGATCGTGTAGTCGGCGCTCTGCGCGACCAGCATCGGCGCATCAGGCCGGGAGGCTGCATAAGCAAGAACCGCATCCTTTAGGGCGTCGAACCCGTGCACGCCGGAAAGTTGCAGATGCGCCAACTCGGCAGCACCGGAAAACAGATGCATATGCGCTTCGATAAAGCCGGGAAGCACCGAACCGCCCTTGGCGTCGATGACTTTGGTGGCCGGCCCCTTGAGGGCCTCAACGGCAGCGAGGCCCCCGACTGCAAGGATAGATCCATCCTTGATGGCAACGGCTTCGGCGACGGGACAATCGTCATCCATGGTCAGCACACGGCCGTTGATCACGATCAGATCGGCATGTTGAACCGCACCAGTGACAGACATCGCGACTCCGCGCTTTTGACTGACCGAGACCGCCTCAATCTGTACCTCACGCCCGATCGCCCCGCTGGAGCGGCCGGAGGGAACTGAATTGATGCCGGTTCGCCGCCTCTGGAATTCCCCTGAGTTTCCCTAAAGACAGCGTGTAGAAAAAATGCGACTATTTATTCGCGTTTGTCAATATGTGGAATCGACGATGCCTTGTGGACAGCACCCTGCGCGTATGCTGAGAGCTGAGGGGGAACGAAGGATCCAAGCAGTGAAGCGCGATCTCAAACGCAAGACCAAGATAGCGCTCGAACCGCGCAAGCAACCGCGGCAGGAACGATCGAGCAAGGTAGTCGATCGAATTCTCGATGCCGCGTTGATTCTGACCAGAGAGCAGGGAACGAAGACACCGACAACGCTTGCCATTGCGCAGCGCGCCGGCTTGTCTGTCGGCTCGATCTATCAATACTATCCCAACAAGGAAGCCATTCTTCTCGACCTCGCCCGGCGTTGGCTGGGAGCATTTCCCGAAGTGATCGAGAAACGCACCAGAGTTCCGCGCCCGACGACCCGCGATGCGTTTCAGCGCGAAGTGCGCGAACTCTTCATCGACACATCCAGGCTCTATCTTGAAAATGCCAGTCTGATGCCGGTCATCGAGGCCATCACCGGCAATCCGGATCTGAGGCCTATCCAGAACGAATACGATGACCAGATCATCGCCCTTTACGCAGCCTGGCTGCGGCACGTGAACCCCTCACTTGAAGGCGAAGTCGCGAGCCGGCTGGGTGTGGTGATGATGGAGGTCGGGCACGTCTGCCGCCTCGTCGGCCTCAAGAAGGACCGCAGGACCTTCGATCTCATCCAGGACGATGTCGAGATCATGTGGATCGCCCTGGTTACTCCCTATCTCGACCTCAACCAATAACCACTCCAGGGAAGGAACTTCATGAAGACCGTCTATTCGCCACTCCATGCCGGCCACGCCGGCACGATGGAGTTGATGTCGGGTGCGATAGTCCCCGGCTTCGAAAAACCGTCCCGCGCCGAGATCATCAAGGCACGCGTCGAGAGCGAAAAGCTGGGGCCGATCCTGGCGCCGGAGATCCATGACCTTGTCGCAGCCAGGCGCATTCACAAGGCCGACTACATCGACTTCCTGCCAACCGTCTATCCTGAATGGGAAGCGCTTGGCCGTTCCGGCTCGGCTATCCCCTACGCCTGGCCGACGCGCGGCCTGCGGGGCGATGTCGTGCCCGGCACCATCGATGCCAAACTGGGCTACTATTCCTTCGACGCCGGCGCGCCTTTCGTCAAAGGCACATGGGAAGCGATCAAGTCGTCCTATGACGTGGCTCTGACCGGAGCCAAGCTGGTCAAGAATGGTGAGCCGGCTGCCTTCGCGCTGTGCCGCCCGCCCGGTCACCATGCCGGCGCCGGTTTCATGGGCGGCTATTGCTACATCAACAACGCTGCCGTCGCCGCGCAATGGTTCCTCGACCAGGGCGCAAAACGCGTCGCAATCCTCGACGTCGACTATCACCACGGCAACGGCACGCAGGAGATCTTCTATTCCCGGCCCGACGTGCAGGTGCTGAACCTGCATGGCGACCCCATGGTTGAATACCCCTACTTCCTCGGCCACGCCGATGAACGTGGCGAGGGTGCCGGAGAAGGCTTCAACGTCAACTACCCGCTGCCCTTCGGCACGACCTGGGAAACCTGGAATGCCGCCCTGGAGGACGCCTGCGCGAAACTCACGGCCTATGGCCCGGACATCGTCGTCGTTTCACTTGGCGTCGACACTTTCGAAAAGGATCCCATCAGCCAGTTCAAGCTCAAGAGCAGCGACTATCCCAAGATCGGCTCGCGCATCGCCAAGTTGAACCTGCCGACACTGTTCGTGATGGAAGGCGGCTATGCCGTCGACGAAATCGGCGTGAATGCGGTTGGCGTCCTGACCGGGTTCGAGGGGCGTTAGATCCCCGTCCGCCTTGCGGACGACAGTCCGCGAGGCATTTTTTCACGGCTCGAAATCCAGCAAATGCAAGGCCTGAGTCGGGCTTGTGAGTCCGCTGATTCACAATCTGTCAATTCCCGTTTGAAGTCAGATTCATCAACAGCTAAATTAAACCCGAATCAGCCGTTCCGCGGGGGCGCGGCGAACCTTCTAAAGTCCTGTTGTACCGGAATTTTCCGGCGCAAGACGCGATGGGTTTCGCGTTCCCTTCCGGATTCGGCCGACAGGCGCCGTTCTGCGCCAAGCGTGCGTTTTAGGTGAATGTGACGCGTACCGGCGTCCGGGGCTGCTGAACCAGCACCGGGCATAAGAATCGATTCTGGCCTGAAGACTATGACAGCCTTTGCAGCGCCTATAACGTCCGACACGATCGGAACACGTTTGGCCTCTCGCGCGGACCTGACCGGGTTTCTGACCCAGCTCTCCGACGAGATCGGTGCCGACAGCTACATGCTGGTGGCCATCATTCATGACGAGGAACGCAACGATGCCCGCATCGTCGCCTCGAACTGGCTGTACGATGCGATCGAATTGATCGGCAAACATCTGATCGCCGCTCTTGCCTACGGTCCCCTCACCTCTTCGCCGGGCAATCGCCCTCGCGCACTGGTAGCCTCCCACGCAGAAACGTCGGCGGGGCTGTTGAGTGGTGAGGAAGCCAGGCTGCTCGACGTGCTGGGGCACGGAGAGCTTTATTCTCTGCGTCTCGATGTCGGCCGTCAGCGTCTTTTCGTGTTGTTCTCCGCGGCTGAGGCCGGCAGCATCCAACAGGCAGCCCTCAGCAGGGCCCAGTTGAAATGCTGCTATGCGCTCTCGCAGGTGCCGCAGCTTCTCGCTGCCGCCGCGCTCCAGGACCCGCTTTCCGACCGCGAGCGCGAATGCCTGTTCTGGGTCTCGGAAGGCAAGACCACCGAGGAGGTGGCCGTCATCCTTGGCGTCTCCGCCAACACGGTCAACAGCTACATTACACACGCCATCCAGAAGTTCTCCGCTTCCAACCGGGCGATGGCAATTGCGACAGCGATCAGGAGTGGCATCATTTGACCCACGCTCGCGCACACGAGATTGCGGACGATCCGTTCTTTGCGCATCGCAATCCTTTCGGCGCCGCAACGGCGAACTCCGATCTCTATACAGTCACGATACCCGACGCGGTGCGCCGCTGCCGCTGGATCGCCATGGACATCAACGCCAGCGCATTCGGTCTCTATTTCATCACCCCGTCGGCCGACCGGCCACGGCTGATGCCGTGTTTCGATTCCGACTATCCGGGTTTGGCCGGAGCAACCCGCAATATTTCCGCTGCCGCCAGCGAGGAGATCATCCTGCATGCGCGCCGCTCCACCGGCCCGCGATGCTGGTCGGATGAAGCTGACCATAGCGCCGAGAGCAGCAACGTCTTTCCCTGGATCGAGCGCACGACCGCCCTGGTTTCCAATACAACCGGCATCGCCTTCCCCGTCCATGCCGAGCGTAGCCAGAGTGGACTGGTTGTTTTCTTCGGCACGAACATCACACCGCTGCTCGGCGACGTCATCTACGACATCCACGCCCGCTGCTTCTCGCTGTTCGATGCCGTGTCTCGCATCCAGCCAAGTGATGCCAGTCGGGCGCGAACCATGTCGAAGCGCGAACTGGAGTGCCTGAAGTTGACCGCCAATGGCTACACCAGCGAGGGGATCGCCCGGCTTCTGAAGCTGTCAGTTCACACCGCCAATCAATATCTCACCCAGTCGGCGCAAAAGCTCGATGCGGTAAACCGCGCGCAGGCGGTCGCCAAGGCGTTGCGCCTCGGCCTCATCGACTGAGCCTGCTTTATCCGATCGGTTCCGGACGCCGTATGCGGGAGCTCTCCAACATCGTCTCCAGCAACGCGGTGTTTCGCTCGGGATCTTCGTCCGGTTTCTCGAACGAAATGTAGTTCAACACCACGGAGGCTTCGTTTTCGGTCAGCGTGAGCTGGAAATAGACCGTGACGCCGCGGGGCCTGAGCTCCAGGTCGAGCACGATGCGCGGCGAGCCGCTCCAGTCGACATGCGCCTCGCCGCCATTGCCGAGCCGCAGCGTGCCCGGAACGAAGAACAGTTCGGATGCTGAATCCACCAGATCCGACAGGCACGCGAAATGCTCGAGCCGGATGAAAGCGATGTAGTCGGCGACATCGATGAGCCTTAGTTCGGCCACCACCTGTTCGATGGCACGGGCTACGATGACTTCGCGCGAAAGTGTGTGTGGCTGTCGGTTCATGAGGTCCGTCGGCGCTCTGCCTTTTTCGAGTAGACGATGCGTACCAGCTCTGCCACTGCTTGGTAAAATTGTGATGGGATGACGCTATCAACCGAAACTTGCTTGTACATGGAGCGAGCAAGCGCAATGTCTTCGAAAATCGGGATATTGTGCTCGCGCGCGATTTCACGGATGCGCAGCGCCACCAGGTCCTGACCCTTGGCGAGCACCACCGGTGCCGCATCCTGATCGCGGACGTAGCGCAGCGCGATCGAGAAATGGGTCGGGTTGGCGATGACGAGTGTGGCATTGGGCACCGCCGTCATCATGCGCTGCCTTGCCCTGTCGCGCGCCAGCGAGCGCAATCTCGACTTGACGATCGGGTCGCCTTCCGACTGTTTCAGCTCGTCCTTCACTTCCTGCTTGCTCATTCTCAAATCGCGCCGCCAATGGAAGCGTGACCAGACGAAGTCGGCGGCGGCGATGACCGTCATGACGAAGACGATCGCCACAAGGATCTGGATGGCGATCGAGCGGATGACCAGACTGAATTCGACGGGACCGGTGATCATGCCGTTGAGCAGTCGGCGATGGTCCTGCGACAAGGTGAAGATCAGCACGGCGATGACGAAGCCGAGCTTGGCGAGTGACTTCAGGAACTCGACGAATCCCTGCAGGCCGAACAGCCGCTTCCAGCCTTGGGCGAGCGAAATGCGCGACCATTGCGGTCTGATCCGCTCACCAATGAACTGCGGTACATTCTGGAATACCGAAGCACCAACGCCCGCGATTACCAGAAGCACCAGCAGGGCAACCACAGCCCGACCGATCTCGGCCATGACCATTCCATAGAGATGAATGACATCCGTCTCGGTATCGATCGACCAGGATTCCGGCCGCTCTAGGAACGAAGCCAGGAAGACGCTGAGACTCACGGTCGCTTCGCGCGCATAGAAAATCGTGAAGACCAGGATGGCTACGAAGGAGGTAAGGAGCGCGGCCTCCTTGGAGTGGGGCAGCTTGCCCTTCTCCATCGTGTCGCGGATCTTCTTCTCGGTGGGTTCCTCTGTTTTGGAATCCTTGTCGTCGGCTTCCGCCATGCCGCGCCTGCCGTGCTATTTCGGATCAGGCCGCATCGGCGCTTTGCGCCGCTGGCAACTCGAACGCCCCTTCGCGCGCAAGGCGAACCGTCGCTGCTGCGACGGTTTTGCGCGCCGCCATGATGTCGGCCAGAGGAATGCCCTCCGAACCCTGGCTGAGTTCCGCCTCGATCATGCGGCGGGAACGCTGGCCGATCGAGGACAGCACGGCTTCGGTCAGCGCCGGCGGCGCGCCACGCAGGGCGAGTGTCACCACCTCGCTGGACAGACCGTCGAATACGAGCACGCGCGCTTTTTGAACAAGCAGCGGCAGATCGTCGAAATTGAAGATGCGGGCACGCACGCCGTCGAGATCGGGCGTGCCCACGGCCTCGAGGTCCAGCATCGTCTCATCGAGCTGGGCCTTGTCCATTTCATTGAGCAGGCTGGCAACGCGGATCTGTCCTGCCGTCGTATCCTTCGATGCGGTTTCGGCCAGTACGCGCGCACGAAGCTGGCTTTCGACGATCCTGGTCGCGGCTTCCGGAACCACGCTCATCGTCACCATGCGCCGCAGAATCTCGCTGCGCAGCGGCTTGTCCAGCGTGAGCAGCACCGCCGACGCTGGCTGCGGCGACAGCATCGAAAGGACTGCCGCTGAAGTCTGTGGATGTTCCCCGGCCAGGAAGCTGCCCAACCGCTGTGGCTCCAGCTTCTCCAGTTGCGGCCATATCGACGGCGGGCCAGCCGGCTCCGGTTCCGCCTTCTTGCCGCTCATGATGGCGTCGACTTCCTCCGGCGACAAAGACTCGTTGAGGATGGTGTCCATCTTGTCGGCGGAATCGAGAAGGCCCGCTCCTTCCGTGAATTCCGCCTCGAATTCCGCGACGACGCGTTCCAGATCGGCCTGCGGAATGGTCCGCAGCAGGCGTGCCGCCTCGATCAGCGCCTTGAGTTCTTCCTGTTTGAAGAACTTCAGGAGCCGGCTGGCCGAAGGCTTGCCCATCGCAACCAGGATCGCGGCGGCCTTCTGCGCGCGGGTCAGCGTCAGCGGCGTGCTCATCCCCTCGTCCTCGCTGCTTGCCTGGCGGGTCGCATGTCCAGTTAGCCGCCCTTCTTGGTGGTCACGATTTCGGTCAGGCGTATGCCGAAGCGCGACGGGTCGTTCTCAAGAACCGTGATCTCGCCGCGCGCGATGCGCCGGCCGTTGACGACGACATCGACGGGTTCGCCGATGCGACGGTTGAGCGCCACGGTCGATCCCTTCTGCAAGGCCATCAGGTCCGATACCTGCATCTCGGCGCTGCCGAGCACGATCTGTACGTCGACCGGGATGTTGAGAATGACGCCGGGATTGGTCGCGGTCGCCTCACGCGCCGGAGCGCCGGCCCGCTGCTCTTCTTCCTGCAGGACACCGCGCAACTCTTCGATCGCGCGGTTGAGCTGATCGTCCGAGGCTTCGAGGTCGGCTTCCGGGTTGGTCTTGCTCATGCGTCGTCTCCAAATATTTCCCGGCGTCAGCCAGGCATCAACCCGTCGATGAAGTCCTGGCCTGCATCAAAGGGTTGCTTGATGCGGACCGTGTAATTCTGACCGAGCTTGCCGAACTCGCAGACAAACAGCGTCTTGTTGCGGGCCGAAAGTTGCGCCTGCGATTGCGCGTTTTCCTCGATATCGAGCACTTGCCCGACATGAAGCCGCGCGAGGTCGCCCAGCGTCATCCTTGCCAGCGGCATCGTCGCTTCGAGAGTGACGGCCGAGCGCATCACCTCTTCGGAGAAGCGTTCGTGCCAGTCGGTTTGCGAAGACGTCTCGTCCTCGCCGACCGCCGCGCCGTTGCGCTGTACCAACAGCACGCGCTGCGGGATCATCACGGTTATCGTGCCGCTTTCCGCCGGCGTCGACAGGCCGAAGATGAGGCGCACAGCCGCGCCATCGCGCAATACGCGCCGCCGGGCTTCCAGGCCCGAGATAGCGCGGGGAACAGGAAAGCGCAGATCGAGCGAGCGCTTGCCCGATCCATTCAGTGCCTGCGCGATTTCTTCGAAAACCAGTGTGGCGACATCGGCTTCCAGCGGTGACAGGTCGCGCTCGATAGGCGAGATCGCGGCTTCCGGATCTCCGCCGAAGAGGGCGCAGACCATGACCGCCACGGCCTGCGCATCCATCACCATCGTCAGAGCGTCCGACGAAACCGTCGAAGGCACCACTGCCATGGCGAAATAGTCGCCTGCATGCGAACGCGCCTGGGTGGTGCGGGATACCTCGACCGCGCGCAGGTCAATCGTAACCTGCGCACCGATCTCGCCGGAAAGGCGCTTCTGCAGCGGGGAAACAATGCGTTCGGCCATGGACCGGCCAGCGCCGATCACATGCGACGCTTCTCCGCTGTCGCCGACCAGCCGCTCGATCACCAGCGCGCGGCTGTCGTCCATGGTGGCAAGACCGCTCATGACGCCATCACACAGTTGCCCTTGCACGCCATGCTCACGCCGCCTTCTTGTCCGCGGCGCCTGTGCTCAGCGTGCTCTGCTCGACGGCGTCGATTGACGGACGATCATAAGACGAGATCGTCTTGCGGCCAAACTCGATCGCGACCTGCGGCAGCGAACCGTTCATGTAGGCGAGCAGCGTCTGCTTCACGATGATGTAGAGCCGGTTCTTCTTCTCGCGCACCATCTTGATCTTGGTGGCGATGGGACCCACCACGGCATAGGAAAGGAAGATGCCAAGGAAGGTGCCGACAAGCGCGGCGCCGATGAGACCACCCAGGATCTCCGGCGACTGGTCGAGCGCACCCATCGCCTTCACCACGCCCAGCACTGCCGCCACGATGCCGAGCGCCGGCAGGCCGTCACCGACGGCAACCATTGCATGATAGGGCTTCAGCTTGTCGGATTTGATGGTCTGGATCTCTTCATCCATCAGCGCCTCGATCTCGAACGGACGGGCATTGCCGATGATGATGATGCGGCAGTAGTCGCAGATGAAATGGGTGAGGTCGTGGTTCTTGAGCACCGTCGGAAACGCCTGGAAGATCGGTGACTCCTCCGGATTGTCGATATGGGCTTCGACCTCGGAACGCGACTTGGAACGCAATTCGCGCATCAGCGAATGCAGAACGCCCAGCGTTTCGAGATAATCCTGCTCCTTCGGCACCGACTGCTTGAAGGCTTCCATGATGCCCTTGCCGGTGTCCTTCACCGTCTTCATCGGGTTGGCGACGAGGAAACAACCCAGCGCCGCGCCGCAGATGATCACGGCTTCCCATGGCTGGATCAGCACCTGGACGTGCCCGCCCATGGCCATGAAGCCGCCAAGAACGCAACCGAGCGTCACCACCAAGCCGATCAGAATGCCCACTGCCGGTCCTTCCGCAATTCAACTGCATCACGCAATAGACGCCGTGCCTTGTGTGAGGCTTGAATCGTGGAGCCGCACCCGCATCGCTTTTGACCGACACGATTCAGCCTCGCGCAAGGAAGTTGCCTTACTTTGGCACGAACTGCTTCAGCGGGAGGCGTGCGTGAATACGTATCTGGACTACCAACTGATCACCAGGGATCTTGCCCGTTCGCTCGACCGGACCAGCAAGCAGGCCACAGTCTCACGCGATACGAAGTATTATCTCGACAACATCGGCAAGGTGAAGTCGATCGATGAATTCATGAAGAACGATCGCCTTTTCAAATACGCCATGAAGGCTTTCGGCCTCGAGGATATGGCCTATGCAAAGGCCTTCATGAAAAAGGCGTTGACCGAAGGCATCGACAAGCCCGACTCGTTCGCCAACGAGCTGACGGACAAGCGGTATGCCGAGTTCGTCAAGGCCTTCAACTTCGCGCGCTATGGCGAGTTGGCGACCACCTACAACGGGGCGCAGCACGACGTACCGACGAATTTCAACCTGCAGGTCGGCATCACCTACACGCAGCAGGGCTTGGGCTTCGTTCAAGACGAAGTCGGCTATTACATCGGCAACATCTCGAGCGTGAAATCGATCGACGACCTGATGGCCGATTCCCGACTGCTCTACGTTGCAATGGGTGCTTTCGGACTGGATGCCAAGAAAGAGACACCAGAGCGCATTCGCGAAATGCTGGAGGGCGGGGTCAGCGATCCAAACAGCCCGGCCAACAAGCTGAGCGATCTGGGAGACAAGCGCTATGCGAACTTCGTCGCCGCCTTCGATTTCGCCCAATATGGTGCCGACACCACATCGAAGGATGCAGTTCAAAGTATCGTACCCAAGCAGTTCATTACGGCCGTCGGGCTCACCACGATCATTCCGCGCGCGGAATACACCAAGGCAGAGAGCGACTACTACAAGGCCAATATCGGCAAGGTGACATCGAGCTACGATCTGCTCAACGACAAGCGTCTGCTCAGGGTCGCCATGGCTGCCTATGGGCTGGATGCCGATGCAGAGGATCCAAAGGTCATCCGCAAGATGCTGGAGGGCGGTGTCACCGACCCGACAAGCCCAGCCAACCTGTCGGGCAACAAAGCCTATGTCGACTTCGTCACTGCTTTCAATTTTGTCGAATACGGCCGGGATACGACTGCACGCGATGCAGTGCAGAAGGACACGCTGAAGCTCTACACCACCAAGAGCCAACTTGGCCTGATCAAGCCCGGTTCCGATTACGTCGCCGCCGAGACCGCCTACTACAACGCCAATGTCGTCAAGCTGGGCTCCATTGACGACCTGATGGCCGACAAGCGCCTGCTGAACTACGCACTGACAGCTTATGGTCTTGACCCCACCCGGGAAACGCCGGCGCGCATCCGGCAGCTGCTGGAAGGCGGTATCACCGATCCGAACAGTCCGGCCAACAAGTCGGGCAGCAAGAACTATGTAGCATTCGTCACTGCCTTCAACTTTGCGCAGTACGGCGAGAAGGCGATGACCCGTTCGCAGGCACAACAACCGGCGACCGACAAATATGTGCGCCAGACACTCGAACAGGACGCCGGCAAGACCAACGAGGGCGTTAGATTGGCTCTCTACTTCCAGCGCAAGGCGCCGACGCTCACCAACTGGTACGAGGTGCTGGCCGACAAGGCGCTTTCCCAGGTGGTACGCACGGCGCTTGGTCTGCCCGAAGCCTTCGCAAAGGCCGACATCGACAAGCAAGTGAAGCTGTTCGAAAGCAAATTCAACATCAAGGATTTCGCCGACCCGGTGAAGCTCGGCAAATTCATCACCCGCTACACCACCATGTACGAACTCAACAATCCGTCGTCGCCCCAGATGTCTGCGGCTACCATCCTGTTTGCCCAGCCGACCACCGTCGGCGTTTCCACCGATCTCCTCTTTGCCATGCAGCGGCTGAAGTTCTGACCACCATGCAAGACAGTCTCTACGTCGCCTTGTCCTCCCAGATCGCGCTTGAAAAGCGCCTCAACACGATTGCCGACAATGTCGCCAATGCCTCGACCATCGGCTTTCGGGCCACGGGGGTAAAATTCGAAGATATCGTCTCCGGCACGGGACAGCGGTCTGTCGCCTTTGCTTCCACGGGCGACACCTTTCTTTCCGGTGCCAATGGCGGCATGCAGGAAACCGGCAATCCATTCGACTTCGCGGTCAAGGGCAATGCCTGGTTCGGCATCCAGACGCCATCGGGCACCATCATGACGCGCGACGGCCGTTTCTCCATGAACGAGAACGGCGAATTGCTGTCGATCGAAGGCCATCCCGTGCTCGACGCCGGCGGTGCCCCGATCCAGCTCGATCCGCGTGGCGGACCACCCAAGGTCGGAGCGGACGGTGCATTGCATCAAGGTGACCGCCAGGTCGGCGCCATCGGCCTGTTCACCTTCGATCCCGGCGTCAACTTCACCCGCTACGGCAATTCCGGAATTGTGCCGCCGCGCGCGCCTGAACCGATCACGGATCGTACGGACGTCGGCGTGGCACAGGGCTTCCTGGAGGAGTCCAACGTCAATCCAGTCATGGAAATGATGCGGCTGATCCAAGTACAGCGTGCCTTCGAGAATGTCGCTGCGATGGTCCGGCAAGCCGGCAGTTCGACCGACGAGGCGATCAAGACGCTGGGTTCGAAGTAACACGCGATGGCCGCCGACCGGTCCCTGATCCGCACCACTGAACGCGATGCCAGGCCTGAAAACCGGCTCGCTGTGCTGGAAAATGTCTGGCGCCGCTTCGACGGTGACGAAGCGATGCTGAAGCGGGGTGGTCTCGTCGCGGAAGTGTCGGCTACCCACTACAAGGTGCGCGGTCTGTCGGATATCGCAAGGCTCGGCGACATTGTCGAACACCGCAGTCGCAGCGGCAATCGGCGCGGCGAAATCGTCCACATCGGCCGCGACGACATCGTTGTCGCTCCCTTCGAACGCAGCCCGGATGCGGGTATAGGCGATACTGTCTTCCGGCGCGGGCCGCTTGCAGTGACCCCACATGCGTCCTGGCGCGGCCGCACCATCGACGCGCTTGCGCGCGCCATCGATGGTGGAGCGCCCCTGTTGCGCAAGACCGGAAGCGAACTTCCGCATGACGCCACTCCCGGCGCCATGGCGCGGCAACGCGTCGGGACATCGTTCATGACGGGTGTGCGGGTCATCGACATCTTCACCCCGCTCTGCTTTGGCCAGCGCATGGGCGTCTTCGCTGGCTCAGGCGTCGGCAAGTCGACGCTGCTCGCCATGCTGGCCGGCGCGGATGCTTTCGACACGGTGGTTGTGGCACTCGTCGGCGAACGTGGTCGCGAGGTGCGCGAGTTCCTCGAGGACACGATCGGTGCGACCGCGATGGCCAAGACCGTGGCTGTGGTCGCAACAAGCGATGAGAGCGCCATGATGCGGCGACGCGCGCCCGACACCGCCATGCGGGTAGCCGAATATTTCCGGGATCAAGGCGATCGCGTGCTGCTGGTTCTGGACTCGATCACGCGTTTTGCACATGCCTTGCGCGAGGTGGCGACGGGTACCGGCGAGCCGCCGGTGGCGCGTGGCTATCCAGCGTCGGTCTTCACCGACCTGCCGAAACTGCTTGAGCGCGCTGGTCCCGGCCTTGAAGGCACCGGTTCGATCACCGCCATCATCTCCGTGCTGGTCGATGGCGACGACCACAACGACCCTGTCGCCGATTCCGTGCGTGGCATTCTTGACGGTCACGTCGTGCTCGATCGTTCGATCGCCGAACAGGGTCGTTATCCGCCGGTCAATCCGCTTGCCTCGATTTCGCGTCTCGCCTCGAAAGCCTGGACGCCGGACCAGCAGACGTTGGTGACCAGGCTGAAGTCGATGATCTCGCGCTTCGAGGACACCCGCGACATCCGCCTGCTCGGCGCTTATCAAGGGGGCGCGGACCCCGAACTCGACATGGCCGTGCGTCAGGTGCCGCTGATCTACGAAGCCCTGACGCAATCGCCGAAGGACGGCGCCTCGCCTGATCCCTTCTCGGATCTCGCCCATCATCTGAGAGGCAGGCACAATGCCGATCCGACAGACTGATTTGCAGCAGACCGAAGCGCTGCTGCATGAGATGCTGGCCGAAGCGACAGCTGCCGAACAGCGCGCGCGGCCAAAGAACCGGCTGCTGTCCAGGCTGTCAAACCCGCTTCGAGGGCTGGGACGCAAGCGGACATCAGCGGGCAAATCAACCAAGGCAGACAGCGCCGAACAGGGAATCTGCAGCGTCGATGCGCTGGCCGAGCTGTTCGCGCCGCCGGATATCACGCCTGAACCCAAGGCCCATTTACCAAATCTAAGCCGCCGACCCGCTAGAACTGCCGGAACCGATTCCCTTGGCAATCGGCCCCTGCATGCGAGCGAGCCGTTCCAGAGGATGAAGAAGGATACCAGGCGCAGCGACTTCGTCATGGCGGCCTCGGGCGTCATGCTCGGCCTCGTTTGCGCACTCTTCCCCTGGTACATCTTTTTCAATCCGGAACAGTTCGGCGTGCAGGGCATCAAGTTCGGTGGCCGTGGCCAGAATGCCGGACGCCTGGTGGTGGCGCCCGACGGCAGCGGAACCAACCCGATGGCGGGTCAGGCCGAAGCGCTGGAACCAAACCTCGACATGTCCTTCACCGCCACGCTGCAGAGCCGGCCCTTGGCGCCCGAGCAGGCGCCGGGCGTCGAAGAACAACCCTATCCCATCGAAGCCGTAGCCTTCCGTCTGGTCCATATCGCAAATGGCCGGGCCATGATCGAGGACAATGCGGGTCTGTGGGTCGTGCAGGCCGGTTCGACGCTGCCGGATTCCTCGCGCGTGAAATCGATCGAACAGCGCGCGGGCAAATGGGTTCTGGTCACCAACACCGACCGCGTACTCGAAATCTCCAATTAGCGACCGTTCGGCCTTGCAGTCACGCGCAAGGCCCGCGCAAGACTGGTGTCCTAATTTCCGGTTAACGATCCGGAGATTCCCATGGGGCCCGTCAACCTTTTCGATCTCGCGACCAGACAGTCCCAATGGCTGTCGGTGCGCCAGTCATCCGTCGCCGGCAACATCGCAAATGCGAACACGCCTGGCTACACCGCGACCGACGTCGAGCCTTTCGAAAAGGTTCTGGATCGCACCGCCGTTCGCCTGAGCGCGACGCAGAGCGGCCATCTCGGCGGCGCCACCGAGGCCGGCTTCACCGTAAAGCCGCAGGAGCCCACGGGCCCAGCCATGCCGTCCAAGAACACGGTGGTGATGGAGAACGAACTCATGAAAGCCGGTGAAATCCGCCGGTCGTTCGAGCTGAACACGGCCATCGTGAAGGCATTCCACACGATGATGATGACGACGATAAAGGGCTGACCTGATGGACGCTCTCACCGCCGCACTCAAGGTTGCAGCTTCCGGCCTCGGCGCCCAGTCCGAACGGATGCGCGTCGTTTCCGAAAACCTCGCCAATGCGCAATCCACCGGCACCACGCCGGGTGCCGACCCCTATCGACGCAAGACGATCTCCTTCGTCTCGGAGCTCGACCGTGCCTCCGGCGGTTCGACGGTCGAGATCAATTCGATCGCCCAGGATCCATCCGATTTCCCGGTCGAGTTCCAGCCCGGCAACCAGGCCGCCGACGAAAAGGGCTACGTCAAGATGCCCAACGTCAACGTGCTGATTGAAATGGCCGACATGACCGAGGCGAACCGCTCCTACGAAGCGAACCTGCAGGTCGTGAAACAGGCTCGCGACCTTATCTCGATGACCATAGACCTTATGAGGAACCAATCATGATTGGCGGTATCGGCGCAGTCCAACTGAAACCCGCCACCAGCGGCTCGGAAACCTCGACCGATCTTTTCGGCACAACGGGCACCCAGCCCACCGGCACGCAGGTCGCGTCCACATTCGCCGAAGCACTGAACCAGGCCGCGACGAAGACGGTCAATACGCTTCAAAATGCCGAACAGGTTTCCCTCCAGGCCTTGAAAGGCGACGTCGACACCCGGCAGGTCGTCGACGCCGTGATGGGCGCGCAGCAGGCGCTCCAGACGACCATCGCCATCCGCGACAAGATCGTCACGGCCTATCTCGAAGTCAGCCGCATGAGCATCTGAGGACGCACCCGTGAAAGCTCTTGCCATTGCAGCCACAGGCATGAACGCCCAGCAGACCAATCTGGAAGTCATCGCCAACAACATCGCCAACATCAACACGACCGGATACAAGCGCGCGCGCGCCGAGTTCTCCGATCTGCTCTACCAGGTCGACCGTACCCAGGGCGTTCCCGATCGCGGCAACACGTCGGTCGTGCCGGAAGGCGTATCGATCGGTCTCGGCGTGAAGACCAGCGCGGTGCGCAATGTCCACATCCAGGGCAGCTTCACCAACACCGGCAATGCCTATGATCTTGCCCTCGACGGCAAGGGCTGGTTCCAGATCGAAGGCGCTGACGGCCAGACGTTCTACACGCGCGCCGGCACGTTCAACACGAACGCGACAGGCCAGATGGTGACTGTCGACGGTGCACCGATCGTTCCGGCCATCACCGTGCCGCTGGATACCAAGGAACTCATCGTCAACAAGTCTGGCCAGGTTTTCGCCCGCGTCGACGGCCAGCTGGAATTGCAGAACCTCGGCCAACTGACCGTAGCCACCTTCGCCAACGAAGCGGGTCTCGCTCCGCTCGGCGACAATCTCTTCCAGGAGACGGAAGCATCGGGCCCGGCCAATGTCGGCGTGCCAGGAGATCCGGGCTTCGCCACCATCCGTCAGAACTATGTCGAAAACTCCAATGTCGATCCGGTCAAGGAAATTACCGACCTGATTTCCGCCCAGCGGGCCTATGAGATGAACTCCAAGGTTATCCAGGCGGCCGACGAAATGGCCGCGGTCGTCTCCAAGAACATCCGGTGACAGCGATGATCCGGCACGCTCTCTGCTCCATGTCCCGTCCTCTGGCACTCACCCTGGCTCTGGCCATGGGTGCGCTGCCGGCGTTCGCCGGCGAGGTCGTGCTGATCCCCAACCGCGTCATCTATCCCGGCGAAACGATCGCCCTTGCCGCGTTGAAGGAAGTCACGCTCGCTCCTGGCAAGCGCAAGCCCGATGGCGTGGCTACCGTCGCCACCGAACTCGACGGCAAGGTCGCCAAGCGCACCTTGCTGCCAGGCCGCTACATCCCGGCCAACTCGGTGCGCGATGCATGGCTGGTCGAACAGGGTGCCACCGTCCAGGTCTTCTTCACGGCCGGCGTGCTCACCATCTCCGCCTCCGCGGTAACCTTGCAGCCAGGCTCCGCCGGCGACCTGATCAAGGTCCGCAATGTCGACAGCGGCAAGGTGCTTTCCGGAACGGTGATGGCCGACGGCTCCATCCAGGTTTCCGCTACATGAAGCGCACGCTCTCCATTGTCCTTGCGGCGTTGCTCAGCGCGCAGCCCGTTCTGGCCGATGGCCTGAATGCCAAGGCCAAGCGCGAGCTTGCCGCCAAGGCGGCACGCGAGGGCGGGCAGTTCGACGACCCAAGTTACGACGGTGACACAGCTAGCCGCATGTTCCAGGTTTCGCCGGGGCCGAGTTCGCTGCCGCCTGGCCAGGTCGCTTCACGCATCAAGGATGTTGCCCGTCTGCAAAGCGCGCGCGACAACCAGCTTGTCGGCTACGGTCTCGTCATTGGTCTGCAAGGCACTGGCGACTCGCTGCGCAACTCGCCGTTTACCGAACAGTCCATCCGTGCCATGCTGGAAAACCTCGGCATCGCCTCGCAGGGTACCAACGCGCGAGCCAAGAACGTCGCGGCGGTCATCGTCACGGCCAACATGCCACCCTTCGTCCAGTCCGGCGCCCGCATCGACGTCAATGTCTCATCGATGGGCGATGCCACGTCGCTGCAGGGCGGCACGCTGATCATGACGCCCCTCAAAGCGGCCGACGGCGAAATCTACGCGGTCGGCCAGGGCTCGGTTGTCGTCTCTGGCTTCACCGCGCAAGGCCAAGCACAGCAGGTGACGCAGGGCGTGCCGACTGCGGGCCGCGTGCCGAACGGCGCTATCGTCGAACGTGCGGTGCAGGCCGAATTCGGCGACCAGTCCATGCTGACCCTGCAGCTCTACAATGCGGACTTCTCGACTGCGGTGCGTATCGCAGACGCCGTCAACGACTATACCCGCCAGCGTTTCGGCGTGCGTGTCGCGGCGGAGCGCGACAGCCGCACCGTCTCCATCAAAAAACCGAAGGGCATTGCGGCGGCGCGTTTCTACGCGGAAATCGAAAATCTCGTAATCGAAACCGACACACCTGCCCGCGTCGTCATTGACGAGCGCACCGGTACGATCGTGATCGGCAACAAGGTCAAGATCTCGCGCGTGGCGATCAGCCACGGTACGCTGACCGTGCGCATCACCGAGGCACCGACCATCGTGCAACCAGAACCGTTCTCGCGTGGCGTGACGGCGGTGGAGCCCAACACCGCGATCGACATCAGCCAGCCAAACGCTCGCGTTGCCGTTCTCGACGGCCCGGATCTGCAAACTCTCGTTTCCGGTCTCAACCGTCTGGGTGTCAAGCCAGACGGCATCATCGCCATTCTGCAAGGCATCAAGTCGGCCGGCGCGCTGCAGGCCGATCTCGTGCTCCAATAGGCTGTTCGATGAACAACGCACGCCACACGCTCTCACACACCATCAAGGCAGGCGCGCTCGTCGCCCTTTTGGCCGCGCTCGGACCGGCACACGCCGAAGAGGCGGTGCGACAGGTGCTGCCCGGCGGCCAGGGCGCGGTTGCCGCACAAACCCTGACCCGCGAAGCGCCTCGGGCAGAACTGGCCGAACCGACACCGCAATTGCCGGTGCAGGAAAACGATGTTCCGCTCACCACGGGAACAGTCGCCCCGCCGAGCGGCGAAAGCGAAGTCCAGCGTTTCTGCTCCAATATTGCCGATGCCGCGCGCGACCGCCGCTATTCGCTTCAGGCGGCCGAACTCAAGCAATTGCAGACCGAGGTCGACAAACGCATCAGCGCGCTCGAAGAAAAGCGTGCCGAATACGAGGAATGGCTGAAGCGGCGGGAGGTCTTCCTCGCACGTGCCGAGGACAGCCTCGTCAAGATCTACTCCGGTATGAAGCCCGATGCTGCCGCCGAGCGCCTGGCCAGCACCAATGTCGAACTCGCCGCCGCCATCCTCATGAAGCTCGATGCGCGCAAGGCAAGCGTCATACTGAACGAAATGAACACCAAGGCGGCTGCCGCGCTCACCGGCATCATGGGCAGCGCCGCCCGCAGGGTAGACCCGACATGATCCGCAAGGCATTGATCCTCATCGCGACCGCCAGCCTTGCCGGCTGCGCCTCGGACCTTCGTGAGGTCAACAAGGAACCGCGAATGTCGCCGGTTGGTTCGGGTATCCGCAGCCAGGCAGAACCGGTCTACCAGTATCCTGAACCACCGGCCACGCAACGGCGCCGTTTTTCGCTGTGGGATGATCGCCAGAGCCGCCTGTTCACCGATCCGCGCGCCTTGCGCGCCGGCGACATCCTGACGGTGATGATCAAGATCAACGACAAGGCCAAATTCAAGAACCAGAATGATCGCAGCCGCACCGCCAGCCGCTCGCTGGGGCTGAAGGCCGATGCCGAATGGGACAGCGCCAGCACGGGTGGCAAGCTGGATGGCAGCCTGGAATCGAAAACCAAGACCAACGCCGACGGCGCCATCGAGCGCTCCGAGACGATCGAGCTCAACGTCGCCGCTGTCGTCACCAACGTGCTGCCGAACGGCAATCTGATGATTACCGGCTCGCAGGAAGTGCGCGTCAACTATGAGATGCGCGTGCTGACCATCGCCGGCATCGTGCGTCCGGCCGACATCGGGCCGGAAAACACCATCGCCTACGACCGCATCGCCGAGGCGCGTATTTCCTATGGCGGTCGCGGCCGTGTCTCCGAGGTCCAGCAGCCGGGATACGGCCAGCAGGTTCTCGACCAGGTACTGCCGTTCTAAAACCGGATAGAAGAGCGTGGCCAACACCGAGCAGATAGCGCCGCCGAAAGGCCCCTCGCTCATCGTCCAGATGGCGATGCTGTTCGCCATGACCGGCGCGGCGTTGGGCGTCGGCTGGCTGGCCGGCACCTATCTCAAGAACTCCGAGAAACCGGCGCCTCCGGCCAAGGAAAGTCATGAGAAAAAACCGGCCCACGAGGCTCAAAAGGAAGGCGAAGCCGGACCGACGCTGGTCGACCTGGCGCCGATGACCACCAATCTGGCGGCACCTGCCGAGGTTTGGGCTCGCCTGCAGCTCTCCCTCGTTTTCGACGGACCACCGCCACCCGGCATGGCCGAGGATGTGCACCAGGACCTGCTCGCCTTCCTGCGCACCGTGAAGATGCATCAGGTGGAAGGCGCCAGCGGCTACCAGCATCTGCGTGCCGACCTGCAGGAACGCGCGGCCATTCGCAGCGGCGGCAAGGTCAAGGAAGTACTGGTCAGGACGCTGTTGTTCGAATGAAAAAACTTCTTGTCTTCCTGACCGTTTTCGCAGCAACCGCAACGGCCGCGAGCGCGCAGCAGATCGACCTTGGCGGTATCGGCCAGGCGAGCGGCACCACGGTCGCCACCATCATCCAGATGTTCGGGCTGCTCACTGTGCTGTCGGTGGCGCCGGGTCTGCTCATCATGGTGACGAGCTTCACCCGCTTCATCATCGCCTTTTCCATCCTGCGCGCCGGCATCGGCCTGCAGTCGACGCCGGCGAACCTGATCCTGATCTCGCTGTCGCTGTTCATGACCTTCTACGTCATGGCGCCGACCTTCGACCGCGCCTGGGCCAATGGCGTGAAGCCGCTGATGGACAACCAGATCAGCCAGCAGGTGGCGCTCGAGCGCATTTCCGATCCGTTCCGCACCTTCATGCTGAACAATGTGCGCGACAAGGATTTCGACCTTTTCGCCGATCTCGCCCGCGAGCGCGGCCAGACGGTGGAGAGAGGTACGGTCGACCTCCGCATCCTTGTACCGGCCTTCATGATCTCCGAGATCCGCCGTGGCTTCGAGATCGGCTTCCTGATCGTCCTGCCTTTCCTGGTCATCGACCTGATCGTGGCCACCATCACCATGGCGATGGGCATGATGATGCTCCCCCCCACCGTTGTGTCGCTGCCGTTCAAGATCATGTTCTTCGTGCTGATCGACGGCTGGAACCTGCTGGTCGGAAGCCTGGTGCGCTCCTTCACATAGGGCGACACTGGATTGACCCCAAACGGTTCTGCGCCGCCGTCTCGATGCGATGCATCGGGCAAGTCGCTGAAGGCCAGATCTTCGCCAGCCGTGAACTGTTCAGACCGGGTCAACTAATCCAGGTTCTGCGACGGCTGTCTGGCCGATACATCACATGCCTGCGGTCTGAGGCGCCCTAAGTCGCGCCCGCGATCGAAATCGATTTTCGACAAATGAGATCAGGCCCACGCAGGCGGGCGCGCGGGCTTGCTTTCGAGCACACGCCACCTTGTTATTCCAGTCACAGATCTGTGGGAGCACTATCAAGTTGCTCCAGGGAACGACAGCCGCCAATCGACCTGCCGTCCGGAGGCACACGCTTGCTCGGCCCAGGCCGAGATTTCACGCCATTCGAAAAGAATTGATCTCGCCACACCGATCGGCTCGTCGGGATTCAACGACAGAAAGCGGGTCGCCGGATGCCATGGCACACCATCGGTTCCGAGCTGGGTTTGAGAGTGCTTGAGCCCGAACAGAACGGTGGGGATGCCGAGACCCGCGGAGAGCTCCGCGGTGGCGGTGCCGGCTGAGATCACCATATCACAAGCTCCGGCGAGATAGGCGGCCGACACGAGATCGTTCATCTGGTCGATGGCCGGAAAATCGTAGAGAGGCAGGCCCAGTTCACGCATCAGGCCAACTTCCTCGCTGCACTCGTCATATTGCAGGCAGATGAACTTGGCTGCACCAAGCATCTTCAGCGGAGAAAGATATTCCCCTTTCACATAGTGCTGGTTTCTATGCAGATTCTGATTGGAAGAACGCCAGCACAAGCCAATGACGGGCTGATGCGGTGCTGCGCCGATGTCCGCGCGCACCTGTGCTTCGATTTCGGCATCGCGCTTCAGCCAGGGACTGCATTTGGCCTGCATCTCAGCCACGCTTGGTCGAAAATACCGCGCCAGCGAGCCGATCGGGACCTCGAAGTCGAAACCTTTGTAGTCGTCACGCCTGCGCTTCTCGCGGGGCTGCTCAGGGCGAACCTCGACATCCGGGAAGGATTTGACAAACAGCGGCGCGAGTTTCGCGGCGCTTTCAAAAGTTATGCTGGCACCGGTGGCGATAAGGTCCGGCAACACACCGGCGAAACGAATTTCATCGCCCACCCCCTGTTCGCGCCAGACAAGGATCCGCTTCCCGTCAAGGCTCTCGCCGCTCCAGCGCGGTATGTCGAAAGTTCGGCGTTCCGACGGGAAATCCGCCCAATTCCATCGGGCCTCGTAATTGTCGAACGCTTCCGGCAGCTCACCTGCTTCCAGTTGATGGATCGAAAGGTTCCAGCGCGCGAGGACATCCGAAGGCTCCTTCGCGAGGATCTCCTTCTGGATGGCGATCGCCTTGCCGAGATTCCCCAGCCGCGCGTGGATCACCCCGAGAGTGGTCGCCATTGTTTCCCAACTGCTCGCACTGCGGACAGAAAGGGTCTCGAGTTCGCGCAACGCCTCATGAAGGAAACCCGCAGAAATAAGACAATCGATCCACGAGCGGTCGACGACAGCGATCTCCGCCTCACTCGTAACCAGCGCCCGGATGCGCTGATAGTTGTTGACGACATATTCGTAGTTGGCCGCCTTGGATGCCGCGACGAGCCGATAGCACCACAGTTGGGAAGGCGGGTTGTCCAGCAGCGCGATCGCTTCATCAAAGAGCATTTCCGCTCCCCTGGCGCTGCGCCCATCAAGAGCCTTCTGAGCCTGCCTGACCAGCTTGGCGGCTTTTTTTGCGTTCTTCCGGTCCCGGTCCGACCCTCCCGCGGAGATATTGATCGCTGGAAAAGCAGGACCAATTCCAACACCGTTGGCAGCGCGAATGAGAGTGGTCGCGCCGCGGACACCACTTCCGATCTGCGATCGAAGGTCATCCGCGACATCGGTGGTGCGAATATTTTTTGCTGACGTCATTCGAACTTCCCCACCCGCGTTTCCATGCGCCACTTCAGGCACTTCGCGCTGTTATCCTTGCAGATGTAGATTGTGCGAAACTTTCCCCTCCCCTCGTCCGGCTCGCCAGGCGTCCCCGCCGGCAGCCTTCTGGCGACCTTTGGCGAATTGCATTGGCCGTTAGCGGTTTGGTAGGACGTCTCCGCCATAAAAGCGGCCTCGAGAGCGGGTGGCTGCAATGGCCACAGGCATGATGCCGCTCCGCTCTGGCCGATCGTTACGGCATGTTCCTTAGTAGAGTTTAGTAAAAGGAACAGGACTTATGTCCAGCATTCTGACCAACGCCGCCGCCTTGACCGCTCTTCAGAGCCTCAATGCAACCAACAAGAACCTCACCGTCACCCAGGGCCGCATCGCCACCGGCATGCGCGTCGCCGAAGCTGCCGACAACGCCGCCTACTGGTCGATCGCCACCACCATGCGTTCCGACAACAAGGCGAACTCGGTCGTGCAGGACGCGCTCGGCCTCGGCGCCGGCAAGGTCGACACCGCCTACACCGCCATGAACAAGGCGATCGACGTCGTCGACCAGATCAAGCAGAAGGTGCTGCTGGCCAAGACCTCCAGCGCGGCCGACCGCGAGCGCATCCAGACGGAAATCGGCAACCTGCAGTCCCAGCTCAAGGACAACATCGCAGGTGCCAACTACGCCGGATCGAACCTGCTGAAGACCGACTCGACCTCGGCGACCGACACCAAGCTGACGGTCATGACCTCCTACAATCGCGATTCGGCTGGCAAGGTCACGACCGGCACGATCGACGTCGATTTCACGAACATCCGACTGATCGATTCGAACGCCGCCACCGGCGCTGTGGGAACTGGTATCCTGGACAAGGCATTCTCGACGGGTGGCGTGTCGACCCTGGATCTGAAGGTGTCCGGCACGGGTGGTGCAAGCACTGCCGGCGATTTCGACGCCCTGCTCACCGGCATCGAAGCCGCCTTGAAGGGCATGGCCACCGGCGCTGCCGAACTCGGTGCCGCGAAAGCGCGCATCGACATGCAGAAGGACTTCGTTTCGAAGCTTTCGGACTCGATCGACCGCGGCGTCGGCCAGCTCGTTGACGCCGACATGAACAAGGAATCGACCCGCCTGCAGGCCCTCCAGGTCCAGCAGCAGCTCGGTATCCAGGCTTTGTCGATCGCCAACGGTTCGTCGCAGCAGATCCTGTCGCTCTTCCGCGGCTGATCCCGAACCTTCTCAGGCAACAACTTCATCTTTCGGGCCGCGCCAAAAGCGCGGCCCGATTTGCATTGACCACTCTCAGGACAAGCCCGCCAACCGGAAAACCTTCCGGTGACATAGGGTGAATTGTGCATTGAACATTAGCGGTTTGGTAGGACCTCTCCGCCATAAAGGCAGCCTAGAGAGCGGGTGGCTGCAACGGCCACAGGCATGATGCCGCTCCGCTCTGGCCGATCGTTTACGGCATGTTCCTTAGTTGAGTTTAGTAAAAGGAACAGGACTTATGTCCAGCATTCTGACCAACGCCGCCGCCTTGACCGCTCTTCAGAGCCTCAATGCAACCAACAAGAACCTCACCGTCACCCAGGGCCGCATCGCCACCGGCATGCGCGTCGCCGAAGCCTCCGACAACGCCGCCTACTGGTCGATCGCCACCACCATGCGTTCCGACAACAAGGCGAACTCGGTCGTGCAGGACGCGCTCGGCCTCGGCGCCGGCAAGGTCGACACCGCCTACACCGCCATGAACAAGGCGATCGACGTCGTCGACCAGATCAAGCAGAAGGTGCTGCTGGCCAAGACCTCCAGCGCGGCCGACCGCGAGCGCATCCAGACGGAAATCGGCAACCTGCAGTCCCAGCTCAAGGACAACATCGCAGGTGCCAACTACGCCGGATCGAACCTGCTGCAGACCAGCGGCAATGCTGCGGCGACCGACACCAAGCTGACGGTCATGACCTCCTACAATCGCGATTCGGCTGGCAAGGTGACGACCGGCACGATCGACGTCGACTTCAAGAACATCCGACTGATCGATTCGGACGGCTCCGCCGCCGCTTCTGCGAAGACCGGTATCCTGGACAAGCAGTTTGGTGCCACGGGCGCCGAAACGACGATCCTGGATCTGAAGGTTTCCGGCACGGGCGGTGCAAGCACTGCCGGCGATTTCGACGCCCTGCTCACCGGCATCGAAGCCGCCTTGAAGGGCATGGCCACCGGCGCTGCCGAACTCGGTGCCGCGAAAGCGCGCATCGACATGCAGAAGGACTTCGTTTCGAAGCTTTCGGACTCGATCGACCGCGGCGTCGGCCAGCTCGTTGACGCCGACATGAACAAGGAATCGACCCGCCTGCAGGCCCTCCAGGTCCAGCAGCAGCTCGGTATCCAGGCTCTGTCGATCGCCAACGGCTCGTCGCAGCAGATCCTGTCGCTCTTCCGCGGCTGATCCCGAACCTTCTCAGGCAACAACTTCATCTTTCGGGCCGCGCCAAAAGCGCGGCCCGATTTATTTTTCTTAACGTTCATCACTGCATTAGCTTCCCCTTTAATGAGCTGTTAACCATGACTGGTTAGCTATTGTTAACCACGTTGCTCCGTTCATCCGTTTCAAGGAGGCCAACGCTGGCGGTCCGTCATCGCGCGGGGAATGCGCGGCCATTCGAAGGGGAGTTACCTTGGCGAGCATCATGACCAACGCCTCGGCGCTGACAGCGCTGCAGAGCCTGAACGCCACCAACAAGGCGCTCGAACAGACGCAGTCGCGCATTTCCACCGGCTACCGCGTCTCGACCGCCTCCGACAACGCCGCTTACTGGTCGATCGCCACCACCATGCGTTCCGACAACAAGGCGAATTCCGTTGTCCAGGACGCGCTCGGTCTCGGCGCCGGCAAGGTCGACACGGCCTACACCGCAATGAACAAGGCGATCGAAGTCGTCGACGCCATCAAGCAGAAGATCCTGCTCGCAAAGGCTTCCGGCCCCGAGCAGCGCGGCAAGATCCAGGGCGATATCGAGTCTTTGCAGAAGCAGCTCGAGGACAATATCGCCGGTGCCAGCTATGCAGGCACGAACATGTTGAAGACCGATTCGAGCGTCAATGGCAGCCTCGACATCATCTCGTCCTACAACCGTGACTCGGCTGGCAAAGTCACCACCGGCACGATCAACATTCCGCTGGCCAACGTCCGGCTGATTGACGCGGGCAGTGGCAAAGCGGGCATTCTGGATGCAACTGGCTCCGCCTCCACCAAGTCGCTGCTCACCATATCGGTTTCCGATCTCACCGGCGTGACCGGCACAGGCGAAACGGCCCAGTTCGACAACCTGCTCACCGACGTCGAAAAAGTGCTTGCCAAGATGGCCAGTGCCGCTTCTGAGCTCGGTGCCGCCAAGTCGCGCGTCGACATGCAGAAGGACTTCGTCTCGAAGCTCTCCGATTCGATCGATCGTGGCGTAGGCCAGCTCGTCGATGCCGACATGGACCGGGAATCGACAAAGCTTCAAGCGCTCCAGGTCCAGCAGCAGCTCGGCATCCAGGCTCTGTCGATCGCCAATGCCAGCGCCCAGAACATCCTGTCGCTGTTCAAGAGCTGATCGGTCGTCGATCCTTCCTCTTCCCGATCGGGCCGCGCCACCAGCGCGGCCCGATACCATTTTCGCACAAGCTTCAGGGTCTAGTGTTCCAGCGGGCAATCATGCAGGGACCCTCGACCCGTGCCGGAACAACTTAGAAGCATCGTCATCAATCTTCAGGATTTCGGCACGAAGCGGCTGGCCATCGTGGCCGGCATCGCGCTTCTGACGCTTGCCGTCATCGGTGTCGCCTCGGTCTACCTCAACCGCCCCGCCTACGAGACGCTTTATGTCGGCCTCGAACGCTCTGACGTGAATCAGATCGGCATGGTGCTTTCCGAGGCCGGCATGAATTTCGACGTCGGCTCCGACGGCACCAGCGTTCTGGTACCGGTGGGCACCACCGCCAAGGCGCGCATGCTGTTGGCTGAAAAGGGCCTGCCGACCAGCGCCAATGCCGGCTACGAGCTGTTCGACAAGGTTGGTTCGCTCGGCCTCACCTCCTTCATGCAGCAGGTCACCCGCGTGCGTGCGCTGGAGGGTGAGATCGCCCGCACCATCCAGTCGCTGACAGGCGTGAAAGCCGCCCGCGTGCATATCGTCATGTCGGAGCGCGCCAATTTCCGCCGCGAGGAACAACAGCCTTCCGCTTCCGTGGTGATCCGCTACGCCGGCATCGACGGCAGCAAGGCCGCCATGTCGATCCGCCATCTGGTCTCCGCGGCCGTGCCCGGCCTCTCGGCCGAAAAGGTGACGGTGCTCGATTCCGCGGGCAACCTGCTCGCCGCTGGCGATGATCCCTCCAACAGCAGTGCCATCCGTTCACTCGGCGTCGAGCGTACTGTGGAGAGCCAGATCGAGGACAATATCCGTCGCGCGTTGACCCCCTATCTCGGCCCGGACAATTTCCGTGCCAGCGTCAAAGCCGACGTCAACACCGACACGCGCCAGACCGAAGAAACCATCTTCGATCCGGAATCGCGCGTCGAGCGCTCCGTCCAGACCGTCAAGGCGAACGAGAACAGCAATCAACGCCAGGCCGCGACACCGGCCACGGTCGAACAGAATCTGCCGGAGACGCAGGCTGCCGCTTCCGACGGTCCGCAGTCGAGCTCGCAGAACGACCGCAAGGAAGAGATTACCAACTACGAGATCAATTCCAAGAAGATCGCCACGGTTTCCAACGGCTATTCGGTCACCAAGATGTCGATCGCCGTCGTCGTCAATCAGCAACGGCTGCTGTCGGTGATCGGCAAGGACGCCACGCCCGAGCAGATCACCCAACGCGTCGCCGACATCAAGAAGATGGTCGCCTCGGCCACCGGCCTCGATGAAAAGCGGGGCGACATCATCGATGTCTCGGCGGTCGAGTTCATAGATGGCCTGGATGGGCAGGAACTCGCCTCGCCCGATATCCTCGATGCCGTCGCAAGCTACACCGGCAGCCTGATCAATGCCGCCGCCTTCATCGTTGTCGTGTTCCTGGTGGCCTTCTTCGGCTTGCGGCCGATGGCTGCGGCACTGACGAACAAGCCGGTGGCGCTCGCCGGCCCGAGCTTCGAGGACGTCCAGCGCTCATTGCCCAATCCGGATACCGCGGCCGAAGCGGAAGGACCGGCTCCGGCGCTGGCCGACAGCCGTCCGGCGCCGCTCGATGACCTGCGCAGGAAGCTGCGGCCGGCACCGCAAGACAGGCTTGCCCGTATGGTCGACATCAACGAGGAGCGTACGGCCAACATCCTGCGCAAATGGACGGCCCAGGAAGCCGCAGGCTGATGCGACAGGCATCCCTTTCCGATCTGCTGCCCGATTTCGGTGCGCCGCCTCTCCATGGCAGCGTGCCGGCTCACACGCTTGCCGAGCCGCCCACCTTTGCTGACAGCCCTCCTGCGATCGATGTCGACAAGCTGATCGCGATGGCGGTTGCCAAGGCCGAGGACGCGCTCGAAGCCAGGTTGACGACGGCATTCACCGAAAAGCTCGATGCCGAACGGCGGACGATGGCGGATGAAGCCACGGCGCTGGTCGAAAGGCTGGGCGGCGATATCGGCCAGGCTGTCGGCAATCACATGCGACAAACGGAACAACAGCTGCATGATTTGATGGGCGATGCACTCGCCCGCATCATTGGCGGCGTGTTGAGCGACGAATTGCAGAAACGCTCTCTCATCGCGCTGGAAAAAGTCATTCGCGACACGCTGGCGGATTCCGAAGCCGTCCGCATCGCTGTGCGCGGACCACTCTCTCTTTACGAGCCGTTGAAGGCTGCGCTCGGCAAACGCGCAGCGAGCCTGGATTTCACCGAAGCATCGGCGCTCGATTTGACCCTTGTCGTCAATGACACCGTTGTCGAAACACGTATGTCGGAATGGTCGACAGCCCTGTCGGAGGTCCTCTCATGAGCACGGCAGGCGGCGCCGATCCGCGGCAGGAAATCATCATCGTCCGCCGCAACCATGACGACCACGACGACGCTCATCATGGTGGCGTCTGGAAGATCGCCTTCGCCGATTTCATGACCGCGATGATGTGCTTCTTCCTCGTCATGTGGTTGATCAACGCGGCAAACGAACAGACAAGGGCAGCCGTTGCGTCCTACTTCAATCCGGTTCCGCTGATCGACCGCAGCGCCAGCCGCAAGGGCTTGCAGGATATCGGCGATGGGCCCGACGAACCTGGCTACACCTCCAACGATCCGGTGGAAGGAACGACCAAGCAGGGTCACAACGGCAAGGGCAACCCCGGCACCGCGCAGAAAGAACAGAGCGGTCAAAACGAGAAACAGGACAAGGCCGCAGAGGCCAAGAACGCCGACGAAAAACTGTTCGCCGATCCTTATGCGGTTCTTGCCGAAATTGCTGCCGAGACCGGCACGCGGCAAAACGTCAGCACCAAAGGCGAGGGCGGAGCGCAGACGGCGGGGCCAGCCACGGGCGCGTCGGGCGGTGAATCCTATCGCGATCCGTTCGCTCCGGATTTCTGGTCACAGCAGATATCGACGCCCCTGCCCGAGGCGAGCGCCGAAACGGCGAAGGTGGAAAACCAGCCCCAGAAACCAGGAGAGGCGGCCAGCAAGGATCAGCAGGTCTCCAGAGATCAACTGGCCGGCAAGGAACAAGCCGCGGCCAAGGATCCTTCCATGGCCAAGGCCGAGAAGAACGACGAACTTGAACCTGCCAAGCAGGACAAGGCTCCGACTGCAGCCACGGAAAAAGCGGCCGAAGAGGTGAAGAAGAAGATCGCCGAGGCCTTCAAGCCGGGCGAGGCGATCGCCGATGGCGTCAGCGTCGAGGCCACCGACAAGGGCGTCGTCATTTCCGTTACCGACAGCTTCAATTTCGGCATGTTCGAAATCGGCTCGGCCATGCCGCGCCGCGAACTCGTGCTCGCGATGGAAAAGATCGGCCGCATCGTCAAGGAACAGAAAGGCACGGTTGCCATCCAGGGTCATACCGACGCCCGTCCCTTCCGCGGCGGTTACGACAACTGGCGGCTTTCCACGGCACGCGCACACTCGGCCTACTACATGCTGGTGCGTGGAGGCCTGGATGAAAGCCGCATCAAGGAGGTCGCGGGTTTCGCCGACCGCGAACCGAAGAACAAGGCCGACCCGCTCGCCGCCGTCAACCGGCGCATCGAGATCCTGCTGGAGACCGGGGGGTGATCCGCGTCGCGCGCATCGGCGTCGCGGGGCTCACCTTGCTTGGCATGGGCATGGCAACGACCGCCCTCGCCCAGGATCCGCTGCAGCCCTACCAGATGGTGCGCTCCCTGCAGCTCGTGCAGGACAGGCTCGCCTCGGGCGACCATGCCGCGCTGCCCATGCAAAACAAGCTGCTCGAAATGGTCGATGCGCGTTTCCGGGCGTCGA
The DNA here is from genome assembly GCF_042739215.1 of Mesorhizobium sp. NPDC059054. Taxonomy (NCBI): domain Bacteria; kingdom Pseudomonadati; phylum Pseudomonadota; class Alphaproteobacteria; order Hyphomicrobiales; family Phyllobacteriaceae; genus Mesorhizobium; species Mesorhizobium sp. NPDC059054. The sequence goes on along the minus strand of NZ_JBHYHV010000009.1, from coordinate 102,240 downwards.
AACCCGACGACTTCAAGGAACCCAGGAACCTGCGTGCCCTGCTGGTCTACGGTATGAGCGGCGGCAATCCGGCAACGGTCAGGGATGTAACCCGCCGCGCCCAGCTCGATGAGACCAACCAGGCGATCGTCGATGGCATTCTGGATTATCTCGGCGGCCAGCCCGGCCCGGCAATCGAAGCATTGCAAGCGGTCGATCCGATGACGCTGTCGCCTGACGTTGGCGCTTTCGTGGCCTTGATCAAGGGATCTCTGCTTGCGGCGGAGGATCCCGTTCAGGCGCTGACGCTGCTCGATCAGGCCCGCCTGCTCAGTCCCGGCACTCTGGTGGAGGAAGCCGCACTGCGCCGTTCCGTAGCCATCACCACGACCAATGGCGACGCGGCTCGGTTTGCACAGGCCTCCACACAATATGTCGAACGCTATCTGCTCTCACCTTACGCCAGCCAGTTCGCCGACAGTTTTGTCGCCGGTGTGGTTACTCTGCATATGGCGCTGAGCCAGGATAAATTGCCCGACATCACTTCGATGATGGATAAGGAGCGCGAACGCGTCATCTATCTGCGTATCGCACGCCGCGCTGCCATCGATGGATTGAACGATCTGTCCGCCTTCGCATCCGCAAAGGCCATCCCGCAGGACAAGGATGCAACCAAGACGGACGATCCGCGCGCCGAACTCTACGCCAGCCTGTCCAGCATCACGTCGGCGACGGTCGATGACATTCGCGCCAAGCTGAAGACGATCGACCGAAGCCGCTTGTCGCCGAGTGACCGTTCCCTGCTCGACGCTGCCCAGCAGATTACCCAGGAAGTCGTTGCACCACCGATACCGGCGGTTTTCGATCAGTCGCCTTCCATCGCGCGGGCCCCCGCCAAATCGGAACCGGCTACGAAGCGCGTGGCACAGGAGCAAACCAAGGTCGCAACCGATCAAGCCGCCGAGGCGACGCCACGCGACACCACGGCCGACAACGACTCCGATCTACCACCGGTCGAAGACGCAGTGTCGGAGAGGCCAGCAACCGAGGCAGTTGCCGAGCCGGCGGAAAAACCCGTACCGGCCCAGCAGGACGCCGCGGTGCAGCCGCCGCCTGCAACCCTGTTGCCGGCATCCGCGAATGCCGGTTCGGACACCACCGACGCAGCGATCGCGGATACGAAACGCAAACTCGGCAAGATAGATCTTCTACTGGGAGCTTCACCTCAATGACTGCAAGCATTGGTCAGAACCTTCCAGGCGTCCCGCTGCAGCGGACCGGAGGGCAGCAATCCGGCGGCAAGGCCGGTGAAGACGGTCCAGCTTTCGATGATCTGCTCACTCATCGCGAGACGACAGACAAGGACAAGGCGACCCAACATGCAACGCATGGCTCGCATTGGGAAAGGATCCGTGCCGACATCACTTTCGCTAGCGGCGAACGTGCTGCCGGCCAGATTGGGGAAAGCAAAGCCAGGATCGATGAAGAGGGCGACGACGAACAGGCAGACGACAAGCAGTCGGCCGACACCCACGATCAAACGGCGGATGCGCGAGACCACCTGCCCCTGTTTTTGAACCTGCACGGTTTGGGACGATCACAATCCGACAACCGGGGCGGACCGGATACGGCGGAAACAGACGCCGATGCTCTTGCAGACAAGGCAAAGCGAGCGGCTGTCGTGCGGGGAACAAAGGATGCCGATACCGGTCAAAGCGACAACGAACAGTCGCCGACAATCCATGTCGACCGATCCACCGCAACGCGCGGAACAGGCGGCGTGCAGGCGGCCAATACGCAGAACCTCGCCGGCGGTGCGTCTGCAGAGAATGCCACCGCATCCGCCGGCTCCGCCGTCGGGGAAGCCGAGCTTGGCGGCAGCGGGGCAACACCGGTTGAACCGTCGGAGACCGAAGCCAACGGCCGCCGGGCTTTCAGCGAAACGTTGAAGCAATCGGGCGGATCACGAGCATCGGTGGTGGCCGAACAGAACTACCCTGCGCCTGCTCTCCAGCACCCCACCCAGGCATCGCGCGACGTCATCGATGCAATCGCGAGCAATGGCGCGCCCGCGAGGGCGGCATCGACCGCCGCCATGGGCACCCAAAATGGCTCCCCTGTTGCAGTTCCGGCACACATATTGAAGATCGAATTGCATCCGTCGGAGCTCGGAGCCGTTACCGCCAATCTGCGTCTTGTCGGCGAGCAACTGTCGATTGAGATCAAGCCCGAAACCTACGAAGCACATCGTCGATTGAGCTCGGACAGCGAGGCCATCGTGAAGTCGTTGAAGTCGCTCGGCTTCGACATCGACAAGGTAACGATCCTGCAACCCTCGATAGCAGCAACACCGGCTGCACGTGGAGACGCGCCGCAAGCTGGGGCGGCTCTCGGACGCGATCAATCTTCCTTTCAGCCAGGCAACTCCGGCGGGAATGGCGATGGCATGAGCGGGCAGTCAGGAAGGAACCGCGGCGATGACAGGCAGCAGGACCAGCGTCCGGCGCAACCTTCTCATGAGCGTTCTGGCAGCGACTTGTTTATCTAGCACGCTCGCCTCCCGGACAGCCCTCGCTGCGGCCAACCCTTGCGAAGCGGAAATCCTGCGGGCGGCGGACCGCTACCAGATTCCTGCCGGCATCCTCTATGCCGTGGGACTGACGGAGACGGGGAACAAAGGCAGCCTGCAACCCAATGCCTTGAATATAGAAGGAAAAGCCGTCTTTCCTCGTTCGCGTTCGGAGGCCCTCCTGACCTTCGAGGCTGCACGGCGCGAGGGCAAGTCGCTGATTGATCTCGGCTGCATGCAGATCAATCATCGCTATCATGGCGATCAGTTCCGCAGCATCGAGGACATGCTCGATCCGCGCCGCAACGTCGACTATGCAGCGCGCTTCCTCGCGCAACTGCATGCGCGGCATGAGACCTGGTCCATGGCCGTGGCGCGCTATCATGCCGGACCCAACAACGACCCCGCCCAGAAGCGCTACGTCTGTCGCGTCATCGCGAATATGGTCGCTGTCGGCTTCGGCAAATGGACCGCCAACGCACGCGGATTCTGCACCCCATAGGTTGTACTCTCAACGATGCGAGGAGTGCGCTTTAAAGGTGCAAAGGGGTGCCGTTTTTGTCGGCGGATCCGGTTGGGATCGCCATCCGATTGTACGCGGTACAACCACCGCGATTCTCGACTCCCAAGAAACCAGTCACAAGAAATGACGGTTGGTCAGGATTCGTGAGGAGGACTACGCCTTTCCGCACGGGGCAGATGAACTGATTCGGGGGTTGGGCGATGATCGTAATCGTAGACGAACGAGAACTTGTGACCGATGGTTACAGCTCGATGTTCGGTCGGGAAGGTGTGGCAAGCGCCGGTTTCGCGCCGAGCGAATTCGACGCCTGGGTTTCCAGCGCACCCGAGGACGATCTGAAATCGGTTCGCGCCTTCCTGATTGGCGATTGCCGCGAGGGCGCCGTCTCCCCGCGACAGATCAGGGACCGCAGCGGCGCTCCCGTCATTGCACTGAGCGAACACAATTCCCTCGAAAACACCTTGCGCCTTTTCGAATCCGGCGTCGACGACGTCGTGCGCAAACCGGTACACATCCGCGAAATCCTGGCGCGCATCAGTGCGATCCGTCGCCGCGCTCATGAGGACGCCTCCTTCACCGAGATCGGAGCGATGCGCATCTTCATGGATGGCCGCGATCCCGAGATCGACGGCGAGCCGATGCCTCTGCCGCGTCGAGAGCGCCGCATCCTCGAATACCTGGCGAGCAACCGGGGCCGCCGGGTTACCAAGACACAGGTCTTCAATGCCATCTACGGAATCTTCGACGAAGAGGTCGAGGAGAATGTGGTGGAGAGCCACATCTCCAAACTGCGCAAGAAGCTGCGCGAGCGGCTCGGCCACGACCCGATCGATTCCAAACGCTTCCTCGGCTACCGGCTGATCGCCTGATGCGCCCGACCGCGGCGCGCGACAGCTTCGCGCAAGACAACACGGTTAGCGTGGCCAGCGACACCATGCGCATAACGGAGACGTTGCGATGAGCCTCTATGGAATGATGCGGACCGGCGTTTCCGGCATGAACGCCCAGGCAAACCGCCTGTCCACCGTCGCCGACAACATCGCCAACTCCGACACCACCGGCTACAAACGCTCGTCGATCGAGTTCTCCAGCCTGGTGATGCCGACGACCGGCGGCGCCTACAATTCCGGCGGCGTCAACTCGACGATCCGCACCGCCATCACCGATCGCGGCGACCTCAAGGGCACCACCTCGGTCTCCGACCTTGCCATCCGCGGCGACGGCTTCTTCGTGGTGCAAGATTCCTCCGGCACGCCTTACATGACCCGCGCCGGCTCTTTCGTACCGGACGCGCAAGGGCGCCTGGTCAACGCTGCCGGCTACCAGTTGATGGCCTACAGCTACGCCAACGGTGTGCCGGCCGCGACGGTCAACGGCTTCCAGGGTCTCGTCCCTGTCCAGATTTCCGACGGCAAGATGACGGCGACCCCTTCGACCTCCGGCACTTTCAGCGGCAACCTGCCCTCTGGCGCCAACGCCATCGTCGCGCCGGCAACTGCGCCCTCCGGTAACGCTGCGACGGCTCAATACACCAACAAGTCGTCGATGGTCGTCTACGACAACCTCGGCAACAAGGTGATGGTCGACATCTACTTCACCAAGACAGCAGCCGGCACGTGGGACGTGGCCGTCTTCGATCAATCGAAGGCCGCGGCAGGCGGGCCTTTCCCCTATACGGGCGGCCCGCTCACGAGTGCTACACTCAACTTCGACGGCACCGGCAAACTGACTGGCACGGATAGCGTCACCTTCACCGTTCCCGGCGGTGCGTCGCTCAAGCTCGACCTCAAGGGCCTCAGCCAGATCGGCACCGGCTACACTGCCACCGGCCAGGTCAACGGCAACGGGCCAAGCAACATCGAGAAGGTGACGATCGGCAAGGACGGGACCATCTACGCCCAGTATCAGGACGGCTCGACCAAGCCGCTCTACAAGATCCCGCTGGCGGACGTGCCAAGCCCCGACCGGCTGATCCAGCAGTCCGGCAACGTCTTCACGCAAAGCCCGGATTCCGGCGACGTGCAGATCGGTTTCGCAGGCGAGGGCAAGCGCGGCGAGATCATTTCCGGCGCCCTTGAAAACTCGAATGTCGATATCGCCGAGGAACTCACCAACATGATCTCCTCGCAGCGCAGCTATACGGCCAATTCGAAGGTGTTCCAGACCGGTTCCGAACTGATGGACATCCTCGTCAACCTGAAGAGATGAGACGCGGCTCAGAAGCCCGGTCGATGGTCGACCGGGCTTCGGCCGCATCACAGCCTGAAAGACCCGCATGTCGTTGTCATCCGCACTCAGCATCGCCCAGTCCTCGCTCAAGGCAACGTCGCGGCAGACAAGCATCGTCTCGCGCAACGTCGCGGATGCCTCCAATCCGGATTATTCGCGCCGCGTTGCGATGCTCTCCTACACCGACACCGGCGTCAGCGCGGTCAAAATCCACCGTGCGGCCAACGAACTGCTGTTCCGGCAAAATCTCAGCGCCCTTTCATCCTGGAGTGGACAGGCGACGCTCGCCCAGGGCATGGACCGGCTCGAACTGCAGGTGAACGGCGTCGACAATGCCTCATCGATTTCTGCCGCAATCGGCGGCCTGCAGAAGGCACTCCAGCTCTATGCCACCACGCCGTCGAACCAGAATCTCGGCACCAGCGTGATCGAATCGGCGCGCCAGGTGATCCGTTCCCTCAACGACGGCACCAAGGCGATCCAGGACTTCCGCACCAAGACGGATGGCGAGATCACCACTGCCGTCAACGATATCAACGATCTCCTCAAGCAGTTCGAAGTCGCCAACCAGGCCGTCATCAATGGCACGCGCTCGGGCGAGGACGTCTCCGATGCGCTCGACCAGCGCGACGCGGTGCTGAAGAGGCTCTCGGAATTCATTCCGATCTCCACCTACACCCGCGGCGACAACGATATGGTCATCACCACCGGTGACGGCACGACGTTGTTCGAGACCATTCCGCGTTCGGTGACCTTCACGCCTTCCGCCGGCTACACGCCAGGCGCGGTCGGTGGCCAGATCTACATCGACAAAGTACCGGTGAAGGTTTCCGCCACGACAGAGGCAACCGGCAAACTTGCCGGGATGCTGCAGCTTCGCGACAACGTCACTGTCACCATGCAGCGGCAACTGGATGAAACGGCCCGCGGTCTCATAACGGCATTTGCCGAGACCGCCCCTAGCCAACCCGACGCTGTCGGCCTCTTTACCTGGCCTGGCGCCCCGGGCATCCCGCCGGCGGGCACGCTGATCAATGGGCTCGCGGGAACGATCAAGATCAACGCTGCGGTCGATCCGGCTGCCGGTGGCAATCCGGTTCTGTTGCGTGATGGCGGCATCAACGGCGCAGTCTACCGCACCAATCCAGATCCGGTCGGCAGCGGCGCGTCCTATGCCGAGAGGCTGATCGCCTATGGCGAAAAACTCACCAAGCCGATGGCTTTCGATCCGAACGCCGGCATCACCGCGAATTCCAGTGTCGTCTCCTATGCCGCCAGTTCCATCGGCTGGTTCGAAGGTGTGCGGCAGCAGGCCTCGAACCTCGCCGATACCAAGGAAGCGCTGGCGCAGCGCACCGGCGAGGCCCTCTCCAACGCCACCGGCGTCAATGTCGACAACGAGATGTCGCAGATGCTGGATCTCGAACACACTTACCAGGCCTCCGCCCGCATCCTGACCACCGTCAACCAGATGCTCGACGCCCTCCTCGCAGCGGTGAAATAAGTCATGAAGACCACCTCCGTTTCGTCGTCCGCCATGTCCAACGCAATGCGCTATTCGCAGTCGCGCATGCAGGTCGAACTTGTGAAGCGTGAGAAGGAACTGAACACGCTGCGTGTCGCCGATCTCGGCCTGGCGCTCGGCGCCCGCACATCGCAATCGGTCACCTTCGCACGGGATCTGGAACGGCTGAACACCATCGTCGATTCCAACAAGCTGATCTCGTCGCGGCTGTCGACCACGCAGGACGCACTCGGCAAGCTCGGCGACGCTGCACAGAAGCTTTTGACCGCCGTCAGCACCGCCGTGGGCGGCGATCCAGGCTCGAACGTGACGCGCGATGCCGGCAAGGCCGCACTGCAGTCGATGACCTCGATCCTGAATTCCAGCCTCAACGGCGAGTATCTGTTTTCGGGTACCAACACCGACGTAAAGCCGATCAACGACTATACGGCTTCCTCGGCCGCGAAAGCCGCGTTCGATGCAGCCTTCAACGCCAGCTTCCCCAATCCCCCGACTGATCCGGCCGACATCACGGCAACGCAGATCAACGACTTCATAACCAACGTTGTGACGCCGCAATTTATGGGGCCGGACTGGAAGACCAACTGGTCGAATGCCACCGACCAGCAGATCGTCAGCCGTATCTCACTGAACGAAACGACGGAGACCTCCGTCAGCGCCAACACCGATGGCGTGAAGAAGCTCGCGATGGCCGCAACCGTAGTCAACGAGCTGTTTTCACGCAACCTCAACGCCGACGCCAAGAAGGCAGTTGCACAGCAGGCGATAACGCTGACCGGCGAAGCCCTCGGCAGCATCGCGCAAACCCAGTCGCAAGCTGGTATCATCGAGCAGCGGGTGACCGATGCGAGCGACCGCATGAACGCGCAGATCAAACTGTTCGAAAAACATGTCATCGATCTTGAGGGTGTCGACGAGTACGAAGCCGCCAACCGTGTCAACGATCTGATGTCGCATATCCAGACTTCGTTTGCGCTCACGGCGCGCATCCAGCAGCTCAGCCTGATCAACTTCCTGAAGTAACCGGCGATCGGATAAGCGATGTATCAATTCTCCTACGCCGATATCCAGACGGACTCCGTAGCGGACGCCAAGGACCGCGAACGACACTTGTTGTCGCGGTCGATCGACCTTCTGATTGATGCCGCCAATGCGGGCAGCGATTCCATGCAGGCGGTGGAAGCCCTGCATTTCACCAACCGCGTGTGGACGGCTCTGCTCGAGGACCTCTCCTCGGACGAGAACTCTCTTCCGAAAGAGTTGCGCGCCAATTTGATTTCGATCGGCATGTGGCTGCTGCGCGAAACCGAGGATATTCGTCAGGGCCGCTCAAACAATTTCGACGGGCTGATCGAAGTCTCGCAGATCATTCGGGACGGCATTCAATGACGCCGTCCAAGAGCACCTTGAAGCTCTCGCTGAAACCGGGAGAGCGCATCTATCTGAACGGCGCCGTCGTCCGCGTCGACCGCAAGGTCACCCTGGAACTGCTGAACGATGTTCAGTTTCTGCTGGAAGGCCATGTCCTTCAGGCAGAAGAGGCCTCGACGCCGCTCAGGCAGCTCTATTTCGTGGCGCAGATCATGCTGATCAACCCACAAGGAGCCGAGGAGGCACGCGAGATGTTCCGTCATTCGCTGCCGCTGCTGCTCGCCTCCTTCCACAATGAGCGCATTCGCTCGACGCTGAAGGATGTCGACCGCATGGTTTCGGAAGGTCACGTCTATGAAGCGCTGCGGGCGATCCGCTCGCTCTATCCGCTGGAAAAGCTGGCGTTGGATGCAAACGAGAATGAACCCCAGGACGCCCCGCGTCCGCTGGCAGTGGGAGCACGCTGATCATGGCCGTCGACATGAATGTCAACAACGTCGGCAACACGCCGCAGACGCAGCAGCAGTCGAAGACCTCGGTCGACTACCAGTCCTTCCTGAAGCTTTTGATGGCGCAGATGAAGAACCAGGACCCGACCAAGCCGATGGACTCGACCGAGTATGTCGCGCAGCTCGCCCAATTCTCGCAGGTCGAGCAGTCGGTGCAGATGAACACCAAGCTGGAATACATCCTCCAGTCCTCGGCGCTTTCGCAGGCCGATTCTCTCATCGGCCGCCAACTGACCTCCGCTGACGGCAACACCACCGGTGTGGTCAAGGAAGTGCGGCTGGCCAGCGACGGGCTGATCGCCGTTCTGGCCGACGGCAAGGAAGTGCCGGTGCTGCCCGGCGTCGTCGTCAAGCAAGCGCCGGCGGCCTAGAGGCACGGGCGATGAACGAGGCCGACGCGCTCGATATCGTCCAGTTCGCCGTCTGGACGGTGCTGACGGCATCGGCTCCCGTCGTGCTGGTCGCCATGGTCGTGGGCATCGGTATCGCCCTCATCCAGGCGCTTACCCAGATCCAGGAAATCACGCTCACTTTCGTTCCGAAGATCGTTGCCATCATGCTCGTGGTGGCGCTGACCGGCCCCTTCGTGGGCGGCCAGATCTCGGCCTTCACCAACGTCGTCTTCGAGCGTATCCAGAACGGTTTTTGACACCGTCGACCGTGGTCGGCTCTGACACCGTCGACCTTGGTCGACGACGTCGACCCCTGGCGGGATTCTATCCCCAGCCTGGACCAGTCCATTTTCTAAAAGCCATTCGCCTTTTCCGCAGTCTCGTCTAACTTTGTCGGCAAACGCCGCCGACGAGAGCAGCGATTCACGAGACGAGCAATGCCCCAAGACAGCGGTCCGGCTATCGAGGACGAGCCGAACAGCCAACGCACTTCCGCGCTGGCGCCTTTCCAGCACGGCATCTTCCGTGCCGTGTGGAGCGCCAGCCTGGTCTCCAATCTGGGCGGCCTGATCCAGGGTGTCGGCGCCGCCTGGATGATGACGCAGATCGCCACCTCTCCCTATCAGGTGGCGTTGGTGCAGGCATCCACCACGCTGCCGATCATGCTGTTTGCGCTGGTCGCGGGTGCCATCGCCGACAGCTACAACCGACGCAAGGTGATGCTGATCGCGCAGAGCTTCATGCTCGTCGTCTCGATGCTTCTGATGGTCTTCACCCATCTCGACCTTTTGACCCCCTGGCTGCTTCTCGCCTTCACCTTCCTGATCGACTGCGGCACGGCGCTGAACAGCCCATCCTGGCAGGCTTCCGTCGGCGACATGGTTCCGCGCAACAAGGTGCCGGCGGCGGTGGCGCTCAACTCGATGGGCTTCAACCTCACCCGCAGCGTCGGACCGGCGCTGGGCGGCATCATCGTGGCGACGTTCGGCGCAGCCGCCGCCTTCGCCGCCAACGCCTTCAGCTATGTCGGCCTGATCATCGTCATGGCGCGCTGGAAGCCGGACCTGCCGGCATCCAACCTGCCGCGCGAGTCACTGGGCGCTGCGATGGGCGCCGGCCTGCGTTACGTTGCCATGTCACCCAATATCGGCAAGGTACTGGTGCGTGGCTTCATCTTCGGTTTCAGCGCAGGTGCCGTGCTTGCCCTGCTGCCGCTGGTGACGCGCGACCTCATCAAGGGCGGCGCCCTCACCTATGGCGTCATGCTGGGGGCGTTCGGCATCGGTGCCGTTATGGGCGCTCTGACCAGCGCACGACTGAGGCAGATCCTGCCCAGCGAAACCATGGTGCGCTCGGCCTTCCTTGGCTTCGCGCTTTGCTCGACTGTCGCCGCTGTCAGTCCTCACGCCTGGCAGGTGGCGCTGGGACTCCTGGTCGGTGGCGCATGCTGGGTCACCGCGCTTTCGCATTTCAACATCACCGTACAGATGTCGACCCCGCGCTGGGTGGTCGGACGCGTACTTTCCATCTACCAGATGGCGACCTTCGGCGGCATCGCGCTCGGCAGCTGGATCTGGGGTGTGACCGCCGACAACCACGGCGCCAGCTTTGCCCTTCTGGCCGCGGCCGTCACGATGCTGGCCGGTGCTGCGATCGGCTTCGTCCTGCCGTTGCCGCAGCACATTGCGCCCAATCTCGATCCGCTCGACCGCTGGCGCGAGCCCATGCTGGCGCTCGACCTCAGGCCGCGCTCAGGACCGATCGAGATCACGATCGAATACGTCATCAAGGAAGAGGACGTGCCGGAGTTCCTGAAGGTGATGACCGAGCGTGCACGCGTGCGCCGGCGTGACGGTGCGCGCAACTGGGTGCTGGCGCGGGATCTCGAGCACCCGGAAATCTGGATGGAAAGCTACCACACGCCGACCTGGCTGGATTACATCCGCCACAATACGCGCGCCACGCATGCGGACGCCGTAATCACCGAACGCATCCGAGCGCTGCATTCAGGTATCGAGCGGCCCAGGGTACGGCGCATGATCGAGCGCCCGACCAATCCGATCGGCTACTATGGCACGCCGAAGCCGCATGAGGAGCACTAGTCCAATCGTGCTTTCGAACCGGAGCGCCTCGACCCGGCGCGTCACGCCTCCCCGGAAAGATCACGCCGAGCTTTGTCGAGTTCCTCGGCATAGCGGCGCAACAGATGTCCTTCGGTAAGCAGGCCGACGACCTTGCGGCTCTCAAAATCGTCGACGACCGCCAGTTCTTCGGCGCCGGCACGATGAAAAGTCTCGGCCGCCGACTGAACATTCATCGACGGGACCAAAACGGAATCGCCAAAGCGTGCCAGAGTGAGAACGGTGCTCGCCGGGTCGGGCTGGTCGCCATAGGCATCTGAAACGATGATCATGCCGATATACCGCTGCTCGCTATCCACCGCGATGACACGCTGTGCGGAGCCGAGCGGCACCTGCTGGCGGAGCTCGGCAACGGTCGTCATGGCCGGGATGGTGCGGACATCCTTGCGCATCATCAAACCGACGGTCAGGCTGCGCATCCAGCCGACATCCTGCGCCGAACGGATAGTCTCGCCGCGCAGATGGAAGCGCCAGGTCGAGAAGGAATAACCAAAGGTTTCACGCACCAGGATCGAGGTCATGATCGCAGCGGCGAGCACCACGCCCGTCAGCGTCAGGTCGCCCGTCGATTCCAGCGCCAGAAAAGCCATGGTCAGCGGCCCGCCAATGATGCCGACTGCCATCGAGCTCATGCCCACGACAGCGGCGACAGCGGGATCGATGCCTGAAGCCGGCGCGATTGCCAGCATGACCGCAGCAAAGATCTTACCCAGGAGCGCTCCAAGCAGCAGCGAGGCGAAGAACAGGCCGCCGCGGAAACCCGAGCCGAGCGAAATGACGGACGCGGCGATCTTGAGCAGGAACACCGTGGCAATCACCGTGAGCCCGTAGTTCATCGCGAATTCGCGGTGTAGCGCGCCGTGCCCGCTGGACAGCACCTGCGGTGTGACGAGCCCGAGCAGTCCGACGGCACAACCGCCCAGGAATGGCCTTAGCGAAGAGTCGATCGACAGTCTGGTCAGGCCGCGTTCGACGGCGGCGACCATATACATGATGCCGATCGCAATGCCGCCGGCGATCAGACCGAGCGCCAAAAAAGGCAGATACTGGCTGGCGGTCAGCTTCGGCACGGCGCCAAGTTCCAGCGGGAACGGCGCACCACCCAGCCAACCCGTCACCAAAGTAGCACAGATCGCAGCAGTCATGACCGGCGCGACATTGGCAATGGAATAGATGCCGATGATCAACTCAAATCCATAGAAGGCGCCGGTCAAAGGAGCATCGAAGGCAGCGGCAATCGCACCGGCAGCTCCAGCGCCGACAAGAATGCGGACATCGTTGCGCTTCATGCGGAAGAACCTCGCCAGCCGCGAGCCGAAGCCGCCGCCGACCTGCGTATAACCGGCCTCGAGGCCGACCGACGCGCCGAAGCCGGAAGACAGCATCGTCTGGCCGGCGATTATGAAGGTGTCGGTCAGCGACATGCGCCCGCCATAAAGCGCATTCGCTTCGATCGGATCGACTGGCGTGCGGAATTTGCGTTTGCGCAGCCAGATGATGGAGAGGCCGAGCAGCAGGCCCCCGACCGCCGGCATCGCCGCCTGGAGCGGGTGACTGAGTGAAAACATCGATGACAGCCGGCCGCCTTCCGGCACGTCGAACAGCAACCAGTGCATACCCTGCACCAAGGCGCTCATCGCAGTGACCGCCACGCCTGAGAATGCGCCGACCACTGCCGCGATCAGGACGATGATGATGCCGCGCGCTTCCAGCACGGGAACCGAACGAACCAGCAGGGCACGCAGACGACGGGCTTGGACAGGCAATGAACGGGTCGAAGACAACGGGCGGCTCGCGAATGTCTCAATGGGCAACGCCCTCGACCGATACGCTTCGCATCGTGGCATGGCAACCGCGCACACCGACGCATTTTCTCTGCCAGTGCTCCTTCGAGGTTCGCGCAAGCTTGGCGGGTTACGGTGTATGGCCGGTACTGCCGTTTCAGGCGACGGCAAATGCAATTCCAGGAAAAGTGCGCAGCGGTTTTCCGTCCGGAATTGCCTAGAAAAGAGAGTCAGAGCACTTCCGCGTTTCAGTAGGAAACGGAATCGCTCTGACATTGGATGCGAGGTAGCATGGCCATCAGCGAGAGCATTTCGACAGACGCAATGCCGCGCAACAGCCGCGATGTCTTCTTCGCGCTGGGCATCGTCGTCATTCTGGCGGTGCTGTTTCTGCCGATTCCGGCCTTCATGATCGATGTCGGCCTCGCCTTTTCGATCGCGCTTTCAGTGCTGATCCTGATGGTGGCGCTGTGGATTCCGCGGCCGCTCGACTTCTCGTCGTTCCCAACCGTGCTGCTCATCGCCACCATGCTGCGCCTGTCGCTGAACATCGCGACGACCCGCATGATCCTTTCGCATGGCAACGAAGGCACCCACGCCGCCGGCTACGTGATTTCCGGCTTCTCGAAGCTGGTCATGTCGAGCGATTTCGTCATCGGCCTGATCGTCTTCCTGATCCTGATCGTGGTGAACTTCATCGTCATCACCAAGGGCGCTACCCGTATCGCGGAAGTCGGCGCCCGCTTCACGCTGGACGCGATTCCCGGCAAGCAGATGTCGATCGACGCCGATCTCTCCGCCGGCATGATCGATGAGAAGACCGCGCAGCTGCGCCGTCGTGAACTGGAAGAAGAATCCTCCTTTTTCGGTTCGATGGATGGTGCCTCGAAATTCGTGCGCGGCGATGCCATTGCCGGCCTGATCATCACCGCCATCAACATCGTCGGCGGCATCGCCATCGGCTACCTGCGCCATAACATGGGGCTGGGCGAAGCCGCCGATGTCTTCATCAAGCTCTCGGTCGGCGACGGCCTCGTCACCCAGATCCCGGCCCTCATCGTCTCCCTTGCCGCCGGCCTGCTTGTTTCAAAGGGCGGCACGCGCGGCTCTGCCGACAAGGCTGTGTTCGGCCAGCTCGGCGCCCACCCGCGCGCGCTTTATGTCGCGGCAGCCCTGCTCGGCCTTCTTGCCTTGATGCCTGGCCTGCCGATGTTCCCCTTCGTGACACTGGCAGCCGCCATGGCCGGCATGGGCTACGTCATTCCGCTGCGCCAGAACCGCCGCATGGCCGAGCAGGAAGAGGCACGCAGCCGCGAGGCAGCCGCAAAGGTTGAGGAAGAAAAGAATTCGGTGAAATCCTCGCTGGCGACCGCTGAGATCGAATTGCTGATCGGCAAGCAGCTATCGACCAAGCTGCTCACTTCGCATCAGGAACTCGCCTTCCGCATGAGCAAGATGCGCAAGAAGTTCGCGACGCAGTACGGCTTTGTGGTGCCCGAGGTGAAACTCAGCGACGACTTCGGCATTCCGCCGAAGAGCTATCAGATCAAGATTCACGGCACCGTCGTGGCCGAACACCAGATGCGGGTCGGCGAGCTCATGGTGCTGCTCGGCACCCGCGACCTGCCCGACATCCCAGGCGAGGAAGTGCGCGAGCCCGCCTTCGGCATGCGCGCCTATTCGGTGATGGAAGCATTCGCGGAAGACCTGAAGCGCGAGCAGTACACCTTCGCCGACAACATGTCCGTGCTGCTCACCCATCTCTCCGAGGTGATCCGCAACAACCTGCCGCAGTTGCTTTCCTACAAGGACATGAAGGCGCTGCTGGACAGCCAGGATCCGGAATACCGCAAGCTGGCCGACGAAATATGCTCCTCGCATATCTCTTATCCCGGCCTGCAGGCGGTGCTGAAACTGCTGCTCGCCGAGCGCGTCTCGATCCGCAACCTGCACCTCATCATCGAAGCGATCGCCGAGATCGCGCCGCATGTGCGGCGCACGGAGCAGATCGTCGAGCATGTGCGCATCCGCATGGCGCAGCAGATTTGCGGCGACCTGTCCGAAGGCGGTGTGCTCAAGGTGCTCAGGCTCGGCAACCGCTGGGACCTCGCCTTCCACCAGAGCCTCAAGCGCGACGCCAAGGGAGAAATCCGCGAGTTCGATATCGACCCGCGCCAATTGGAGGAATTCGGCCAGGACGCATCCAAGGCGATCCGCCAGCATATGGAAGCGGGAGAACGGTTCGTGCTGGTCACCGCGCCGGATGCTCGCCCCTATGTACGCATGATCATCGAACGGCTGTTCGCCACGCTTCCGGTGCTCAGCCATGTCGAGATCGCCAAGGGTGTCGAGATCAGGGTGCTCGGGACCATCTCCTGACCATGGATCTGACGACGGTCACACAAGGCTTTGTGCTGGCGGCGTTCCTCGCCTTCTGCCGCGTCGGCGCCTGCTTCATGCTGATGCCGGGCCTGTCCTCGATCCGCCTGCCGTTGCAGATCCGCCTGTTCACCGCAGTCGCCGTCACTGTCGGGCTGCTCGCCTTCCTTTGGGACAAGATCTATCCTTATGTCGACACCAGGCCTGCCATCTTCGTGCCGATGATCGTTTCGGAACTGCTGGTGGGCGGACTGATCGGTGCCATGACCCGGCTCTACATGGAGGCACTGCGCTTTATCGGCGCCGGCATCGCCATGCTGATCGGCTATGGCGGCGCAGGTGGGCCGGCAATCGAGGAGCCTGAACCTCAGGCAGCACTCGCCGCCCTGATTTCCTTCTCGGCGCTGCTGTTGTTGTTCGCGCTCAACTTCCACCACGAGGTGATCCGCGCACTGATCGCATCCTACAATGTGGCGCCGGTGAACGTGTTTTTCAGCGCACAGGCCTCGCTGGTCGATGTTACCGACACCCTCTCGGAAGCTTTCCTGCTGGTTTTGAGATTGGGTAGCCCATTCGTCGCCTATGCCATACTGGTCAATCTGGCGATCGGCTTCGTCAACAAACTGACCCCGCAGATCCCGATCTATTTCATCTCGCTTCCTTTCGTCATCGCCGGCGGCCTGATCCTGTTCTATTTCGCAATCCCGACGCTTCTGTCGCTCTTCGGCGACGGCTTCGTCGAAACCACGCTGGCACGGTGATGCGATGACCACCCGCAAGGACCGTTTGAAGAAGCTTGTGGAAGTGCAGGAACAACTGAAGGCGCTGCACGAGATGCGCCGCGCAGGATTCCTGGCCAAGGCCGTCGCCGCCGAACAGGAGGCATCGGAAATCGCTGCGCGCTTCGACGCGCCGGATTCATTGTCGACACTGTTCCCTGAAATTTACCAGCAGCGGATCGCAGCGGCCCACGCCGAGCGTGACCGCGCGCTCGACGATGCGCGCCGCGAAGCGGGCAACCTCGCCACCGCAACGGCACGGACCAACATGGTCGAGCGCGCCTATCGCGACGCGCGACGCGAGGACGAGCGCCAGCGCTCCGATCGCGAACGGCTCGATTTGATCGAGCAGAAGCGCGGCCCAGAAAAATGAAGACGATGAAATGAAGATGACATTGAGACGACAGACCATGCCGTCCCCGCAAGCCTGCGGCAAGCTTGTTCGGCCATCATCACTCAACGCATAATAGCAGGAAGGTACAGCTTTTTGGCGATCTCCCCTCCCAGCGACATCGTCCTGGACGTGGCCCGCGCCGCCGAACCGATGGACGTGGAAGCCGCCCGTGCCGCGCTGACCAAGCGTGCCGGCGGCGCATCCGTCGCCTTTTCGGTGGATGCCGATATGGGGTCGCGCCCGGCCGGAGCGCCCGCCGGAACGGATCGCAGCCAGGAATTCAAGCGCTTCGAAGCGATGGTGCTGCAGACCTTCATCCAGAACATGCTGCCGAAGGACGCCGAAAGCGTCTACGGCAAGGGCCTGGCGGGGGACATGTGGAAGTCGCAGCTTGCCGAACACATGGCCGATGTGATGGCCGAGCGCGGCGGCATCGGCATCGCCCGTTCGATGCTGGTCGATCACTATCGCGACGGCGAACGCACGGTCCCGGTCGGTCCTGTCACGGGTGGACCGGAAAAAGCGACGATAGACGAGCAGAACCGACTGTCGGATTCGCTCGTGCAGGAAATTCAGCGCCGGATGGTCCGCTCGCTGGACGGCGATGCGGCGCCGATTGAAACGAAGACGAGGGTTTAGGAACAACCATGGATCAATTGGAGCACAATTCAGGCCGCATGGCACATTCCGACCTCACCATTTCCAGGGTCGGCAGCCTGACCGCCATCATCAATCGCATCGAGGAAGCGGTCGAGACGGAGACGGCTGCAATCCGCACTGACATGAATTTCGACCTCAAGGCTTCCAACGCGCGCAAGAGCCGCTGCCTCTACGAGCTCAATCGCGCCGTCAAGAACATCACCGCGGAAGAGCTCGTCGACGAGCACAGGGAAGGCCTGCTGCGTCTGCGCGGCAAGCTTGAACGCAACGAAGCCGCTTTGCTCGCCCATCTCAGCGCCGTCAGCGAGGTGGCGAACCTGATGAAGAACGCCATCCAGCACGCCGAGGCCGACGGGACCTATTCCGCCGGCGAGTTCGGCTGGGCCAAGTCGTAAACAGGCCATGATCAAGTTCCTCATCGCTGCGCTCTGGATCGTCGCCGCCACTGTCGGCGCGACCTTCTACGCCTTCCAGGCGGCAGGCGCGCGCGGCGATGACCCAACGCCGAAGCCGTTGCTCGGCGGGCTGGATTATGTCTCGACCGAAATCATCTCGGTGCCCATTATCCGCAGCTCGGTGGTGCAGGGCTATTTCCTGACCAAGCTGGTCTACACGGTCGAACCGAAGGAGATGGCAAAGCTTTCCGTGCCCGCCCAGGCACTGATCACCGACCAGGTCTACTCTTATCTCTACGCCAATCCGCAGATCGATTTGTCCAAGGAGGACACGATCGACCTCGACAAATTCCGCAACTCGATCCGCGAGAGCGTCAACGCCCGTGTCGGCACTGAGCTCATCCACGATGTGCTGGTCAACCAGGTCAACTATCTCGCCAAGGATGAGATTCGCGACAATGCCATCAAGCGGCGCGGCAACGGGCTGATGGAACCGATCATGAAGCCGCTGCAGCCAAAAGCGGACGCCGAACCAGCCGGACATTGATACCGATCCAGACACGATCAGCTCGTTGATCCTTCCGGCCGCCCTCATTTCGGACACGAACGGCAATCTGCCTTTCATGGCCAGCACATCTACAAACCGTGTCTCGCTGATGGCTTGAAGGTCAGATCCAACGACGCGTGTAGGGGTTTATGTCGAAACTCCATGCGTGATCCTGCTGACAAAGCCGCAACTCGTTCCGCCCGACAAATCCAGCACCCTGTCAGTCATCGCCAGCGTGGATTGCCGGTGCGCGACGAGAACGCGTGTCATGGGCAACCGCTTTATCGCAATGTTGATGACTTCTTCCTTGGCAACGTCGAGATGGCTGGTCGCTTCGTCGAGCAAGAGGACGGACGGGCGCCGATAGAGCGCCCTTGCCAGAATGACTCGCTGCCGCTGGCCACCGGAAAGCGTGCTGCCCATGTCGCCGACGAGGCTTTCATAGCCCATAGGGCTTCTGATGATCTCGTCGTGAACGGCGGCCATTCGAGCGCATTCCATGATCCAGGCGGGATCAGCGGCTGGATCGAACGCCGCGATGTTTTCCGCGATCGATCCTGCAAACAGGCGATCGTCCTGCAGGACGCAGCCGACGCGATCGCGGTAACGGGCCAGGCCGAGTGACGTCATCGGCACGCCGTCGATAAGCACCTGACCGTCCGTTGGCTTTTCCAGGCCGGCGAGCAGCTTCAGAAGCGTCGACTTACCCGACCCCGAAGGCCCTGCTATGCCAAGGCATTCGCCGGCGGCAACAGTGAAGCTGACGTCGGCCAATACATCCGGTTCCCCTTCGGCATAGCGGAAGCGCACGTTTTGCAGGTCAAGCTGGCTTGCCATCCTTTCGGCCGCCGAACGCGAGATTTGGACCGGACGACGTTCCGCTTCCTCCGGTTGCGCGAATACGATGTCGGCGATGCGTTCGCCGTGAAGAGAGAGCATCGAGAATTGCAGGGCGGTGCTGATGAAGCCGTCAACGCGCGCCGCGAACTGGTCCTTGTAGGCGAGAAACGCCACCAAGGCACCGACCGACATATCGTCTGCAAGGATGGCTCTGATACCGAGGAAGATGACGAGGATGCGATCGATGCCGAACAATGCGGTGCTTGCAGCTTTGAACGATGTTTCGAACTTTTGCACACGCAGTTCGGCGTTGACCCTGTCGACCAGATAGTTGATCCAGGTGACTCGTCGTCGCTCTTCGAGATTGAGCACCTTCAGGCTGGCAATTCCGCGCGCTGTTTCCATGAAGTGCGAGTTTTCTTGCGCCGTTCGGACGATCGCTTCCGCTGAGATAGCCCTGTAGGAAGGGAAAAATCCGAAACGCAGCATGCCGTAGAAGGCAGCCGTGGCGAGCGCGATGACGAGCAGGTAACCGCCGTAAAGCCCCATCATGAAGATGAGCAGGATCGACATGACGCCATCCAGCAGCGCCTGTATCGAACTTGCCGTCAATGTGCGTTGCACGGCATCGAGCGAGTTGAACCGCGAGACGACGTCGCCGACATGGCGCTTCTCGAAGAAGGCGAGCGGCAACCTCATCAATTGATCGAACAGGCTGGCCTTCCATTGCAGGACGAGGCTGGATCCGATCAGCAGTGTCACCCACGCCCTGACCAATCCAGTTATGACCTGCAGCACAAGCAGAAGTCCAAGCGCCAGGACGATGATGGTCAAAAGATCATAGTCGGCGGCAACCACGACCTCGTCGAGGGCCAGTTGGAACCCGATCGGCATGGCGATGGTTGCCGCTTCCAGCAGCAACGATATCGCCAGGATTTGTATGGCAGCCCATCCGATGCCGCGCGCATGCCGGACAAAGTCGGCAACATGAATGCGGGCCTTCTCGTTCCTAGGCTGGAATCCGTCTGCCGGCCACGCCTCCAGGGCGACACCGGTGAAGTGCCTGGAAAATTCCTCTAGCCGCATTGTTCTACGGCCGATCGCGGGATCATGAAGCACCACCTTTGTGGTGCTGACCCGCGTCAACACGACAAAATGGTTGTGGTCCCAATGAAGGATGCAGGGAAGCCGCAACTGCTTCAGATCGACAAGATCGAGGCGCAACGCGCGAGTCGCCAGCTTGAGATCGGCCCCCAGGCGCACGAGATCCCTTACGGTCAGCCCCTTCAATGATGTCGTAAATCGCTGGCGGAGCGCTGGAAGGTTGGTCCGATGCCCATGGTGAGCCGCGACCATGGCGAGGCACGCCAGCCCGCATTCAGCTGCTTCCGTCTGCAAGACGACCGGGGTGGTCGAGAAAAAACCGCGCGATATCCGTTGAGCGAGTTCGGCCGCTCGCATCGGCTAGCTCTCAGAGCCCACGGTTGCCACCGCACCCCGAAGTCCGTAGATCGGTTCCAGAACCCACTGATAAAGCGGACGGGTTTCGGCAAGCACATGGGCCTCGACCTGCATGCCGGCCTGCAACGCTTCGCTGCGGCCGTAAGCCATGACAAATGTCTGCTCGGGCTGCACCGTGATGCGATAGAGGGAAGGCGACTTTTGCACGTCTCCCCCGATATTGAGCTGTGCGACCTCTTCAGGTCGAAGCGTCGATCTCGAAATCAGCGATACGGCTCCCGGATATTGGCCAAATTTCTGGTAGGGAAAGGCCTGGTAGCGAAGAAGAACGCGGGAGCCTTGTCGCACAAACCCGATCGCGCTGCTGGGTGCCAGCAACTGAGCCACAAGCGGCCTGTCTTTGGGAACGATGGTCAGCAGAGGCGTGCCCGGAGCGACCGTCTGGCCCGCAAGTGTGATGATGCCGGTCACAGTCCCGTCGCGCGGTGCCGTGATTTGCAGCTCGCGCTTGGCCTCGCTCTCCGAAATGCGCTCGCCGATATCAAGAAGCTGCTGGCGTATCTCCGCGATCCGGGCCGCAGCCTGCAGATCAAAACCGGACAATTGGTTTCGGTTTTCGTTCAACCGGGCTGCCAGTTGGATACGGTCGCGACGCAACGCCTCGAGCTGGGTCCGTTGCGCATTGTAGGCTTGCAGCCTTGATTCATAGTCGCGGGAGATCGCGATGCCTCTGATGATCAGTTGCCGCTGACGCTCAGCGAACTCCTTCATCGTGGTGGTGAATTCCTCGAGAAGTCCTATTTGGGCGTCGACCTGCTCGATCTCACGTTCCAGATCCTGCAGTTGATCCTGCAGCGTCTTTTTCTGGACCTTGTCGAGTTCGAGCTGGCGTATGGAAGTGTCCGTGAGTTCGGCGCGTTTGTCGCGCAACAGTTCTGTCACCGCGCCCTGGGTGTCGCCAAGCGCCGTGGTGCTGTCGATGCTGAGCGTATAAAGGAGATCGCCGCGACGGACGGTGTCTCCCTCTTTGACTTTGAGGGCAGTGACCCATCCATTTTGAGGCGCCGCAAGACGCGTCAATCCGTCGATCGGCAGAATGACACCCGCCACGCGAACGCGGCGGGTGTATTCACCGAAGACAAGAAAGATGGCGATCGCTGTAACGAAGGCGATCGAGAGGATGGCCATCACCCCGGCTTGCACATTGGGGGTCACCGTTGGTCGGCCAAGCCAAGCCGAACGCTGTGCCTGAAACGACTCGGGACGAAACAGAGGAGATGGCGACGTCATCGGCAGCGTGCCGTTTACAAAGCGGCAACGCAGACCTTACCAGTGATAGTATTGGTATGATGAGCCGTTACCGTAGACGGCACCGTCCGACCATACCGAAAGCGAATATCGACCAGCTTCGACCGAGACCCCGCCATCTCCAAAACTGATAGAAAACCGGCCGCCCGCAACCTCGTCGATTTCCTGGTCGTCAAGCTCCCTGATGGTCGAGCTGATGTTGGTGGCATCGTTGTAGGACATGCTTTCCTCCACAGCAGGTAAGGTGCGCGATGATATGGAGGCCAGGCGAGAGGGGAAGCTGTCAGAACTGACAGGTGGGCGACTACAGCGCCACCAGCCCCAAGGCGACGGCCCGCGCACAGGCAGCTCGACGCCCGGTAACCTTGAGCTTGCGGGCCGCTTGCTGCAGGTGGAAATGAACTGTCCGCTCGCTGATGCTCAGGATCATGGAAATGTCCCACGAGGTTTTTCCTATCGCGGACCAGCGCAGGATCTCCACTTCGCGTTCGCTCAGGTGCGGCAGTGTCTCTTCCCAGCCCTGTAGCCGGCGGAATGCGACGTGCAGGCAGCTGGCAAAATAGGTCATCGGTGCCAGCGTGGGAAAAAGAGCGCGCAGATCATAGGTGGCATCGGTGGTGAAGGTCATGAACGCCCACCTCACGCCCGGAGAGCAAATCGGTACAGTTATGCCGGCCCTGAGACCGTGATCGCCGGCGCTGTGCAGCAGGGCGTTTGCTTTCTTTCGAATTTCCGGGGCTGTGAAACCCGTCTCGCCATGAGCATTCCAGGCAGCGCTTGGCAGCCCGGCACGCACATGCAGGACGCGGGCATCCCGTATCTCATTGTAGTCGTCCTCGAGCGCTGTGTACCCCCGCGCCCAGTCGGATGCAAAATCGCTGAAGGTATGGAGGCGGCGTGTACCGATCGCTTGTCCCGGGAGTTTCACCGCATAGGCATGATGACCAAAACCGCATGCCGTGGCGCTGCTTTTCGACACCGCGACCAGCTCTTGCAGTGAACGGGCATTCAGGACGCTTTCGATATGGTTCCAGTCCATCCGCGCCTCCCGCATTACCGGTTATTCCGCCGGTTGCTCCCCTCTATTTTGATCGCACAAGGCGATCTGCTCAACCATTAATTGCCTTCGTCGACGGGTCCACCACTCGACTGCCCGACTGCTCTCAGGATCGACCGGTATCGACGGCAAGTCCGACCCGACGGTAGATATACGCCGCTTGTTCGAGATCTAGCGTTTCCGCTTTATCGGAAACGCTCTAACCCTTTGCTTTTACGAAGTTCCGAACGCAAAACCGCTGCGCACTTTTGCTGGAACTGCTCCAATATCCGTCGAAAGACGCTGGGCAAACGCAGGGAATGAAGTCTAGCCGACCGGAAGCGCTTCCATAGCTCCTAAGCCTCAACGCCTAGCCTGAAGCGCTTACTTCATCGATACGCGCCTGCGCTCATGGCGGAAACAGATACCCGGTCCCTGCCCCGTGCCTTTGCCTCATACAATGCAGCATCGGCCAGCATCAGAAGCTCACGAAAATCCTTGGCGTTGGCGGGGCAGGTCGCGATGCCGATGCTGACCGTCACCGACCGATTCAGTTTGGGGTGGATCGTGCCGGCAACAGCCGCCCTCATGCGCTCGGCAAGCATGGCTGCCCCCGCCGCCGCTTCCGGGCAAAGCAGGGCGAATTCTTCACCGCCATAACGAAAAAGCTCGTCACCTTCCCGCTTGGCATTCAAAAGAGCGGTCGCCACAACTTGAAGAACCCTGTCGCCTTCGGCATGTCCATGGTTGTCGTTGACGGCTTTGAAGAGATCGATGTCGATCATCATCAAGCTCAGCGGAAGACCCGACTTAATTGCTTCCGTCAGCATGGCCGGCCCCTTCTCATCGAGCTGGCCACGATCCTGCAAGCCTGTCAGAGGGTCTTTGCCAAGGCGCCCGACGAGCTTCTCATAGCGGTGCCGATAAGTGAGCCTGTCAAACACGTCGGTGGTTCGTCTCACGCCGACGGGAAGCGGGCTCTTTTCGACAAATTGCAGATAAAGGGCCAACATCACGCTGAAGAAGACCGCAGAGCCCATCTTCGCGATCCACCCACCATAAAAGGCGGACACCGGAACCCCGGTTACGAGATACAGGCCCAGATAGAAAAACAGCTGGTCGAAACTCAGGACGATCGCCAGACTGATGAACATCCGGCCCAGTATAGTGTTCGTGACAATTGATCCCAGCCGCTCGAACAGCAGCACCATGCCGATCAGATCCACGAAAAGCAAAGCGGTCCCCCAGACCATCAGGAAACCGATCTGGTTGATGAAATGCATCTCCGGCTGGCGCCAGGCGAGTTGCGCCGGGTCGTCGTAGTAGTTCAGCGGCAGGGCCAGCACCACCATCAGCAGGTTGCCGATAAGCAAGCCATAGGTAGGCTGCCGCATGCTCTCGGCATCCTCCTTGATGTAGAGCAGCAGGAAGAAGGCGAGCTTGCCGGCAAACATCACGGTTGAGCCGGGCGAGATCAGCCCGAACGGCAGCTGGATGAAATAGACTGCCGCGAGATAGGTCTCCAGGAAGTGCATCGCTCCGAGAGTACAGAAAAAGACACCCATGCCGAGGCTTGTCCTGGCGCGGAAAATGAGCGCCATCGCAACAAAATAGACACAGGCCTGCGCCAGCAGAACCGTGAGACCAGACATGTTGTTGTTACCCCCGAGCCCGAGGCACCCCGATGCTTTGATGACACCTCAGGCTGAGCCTTGCGATGTTGTCCCCAGCGAGACATGCCGCTGCCGGCTGGGCGTCTAAGGTATTCCGCCCCAGACCGCAACTGAATTGCCGACAGTAACCCTCGCTCACCAACCAAGGTCACTGCGATTGTTTGCAGTGATCGCTTTATCCCGATCCACGCGTCCCTTGATCAGGACTTCAACTCGATGATCCGCTATCTTGGCAGCAGACACTGTCCCGGCCCCGGCTCTCGCCTGATGGTAGGCATCTAAGCGATCCTGTTCGCCAGGGCCTGCACAACCGGCAACAGTGCGCCTTTTTACGTCCTGGCCGGCCCGCAGCGATGAGCCCCGAAGATTCTTTCGCGCCGCGAGGGATTAAATGTCGGACAGGCACCGTATATCTCGCATGAAGACCAGACGGTCATCCTTTGATGTATTCGCTCAGCTCGGCTCGCTCCGTCGCTATGCGCGCTCCCTGACGCGCAATGACGCGGACGCTGAGGATCTCGTTCACGACGCGTTAGTCCGTGCATATGAACGCCGCTCGGGCTTCCGTTCTGGCGGCAATCTGCGCGGCTGGCTGCTTTCGATCCTCCACAATACCTTCATAGACCGCATGCGCTCGGCTCGCGCCGAACAGCAACGAATTGATGCCGCAGCGCAGCTTGCCGATGCGTCCATGGAAGCGCCGCAGGAACATTCGGCACGTCTTGCGCAGGTGCGGGAGAACTTCCTCGCACTGCCCGAGGAACAACGAGCGGCAATCCATCTCGTGGCGATCGAGGGGCTCGCCTACCAGGAGGCTGCCGATGCGCTCGGCATTCCGGTGGGCACGTTGATGTCACGCCTCGGGCGCGCTCGTGCGGCGCTGCGTGAAATGGAAGAGAACCCTTCGTCCCGGCCAGGGCATCTCAGGATCGTGGGAGGAACGTCATGACGGACCCGGTGACGGACACTGATATCCTCGGCTATGTCGACAATCAGCTCGACACATCGCGTCGGATCGACGTCGAGGCCTACCTTGCCGCCCGCCCCGAGGAAGCCGCCCGCGTGATGGCGGATCTGCGACTGCATGATGAACTTCGCCTGGCCCTCTCAGCGCCATCGCGCGCGGTACAGTCGAGCACGACGGAAGCGGCACGACGGCTCCAGCGCGGTCTTCTCCGAGGTCGGATTTCCGTCCTGCTCCAACGCGCAGCGGCAGTGGTCATGTTCGTTGGTGCCGGCTGGATCGCTCATGAAGCAATCGGACCGTTTGGCGTCAGCCAGTCGATCGCTTCGGTTCAGCCCCCGGCCTATGTCGAGGAGGCCGTCCGCGCCCACGGCACCAGCCTGCTGCGCGCCTCCATGACGTCGCAGCCGAAAGTCCGCGACTATGATCCAGCCGAAATTCTGTCGGCGACCGCGATCACCATGCCTGTGCTGCCCAAGGATTGGAACGTCAGGGATGTCCAGATCTATCCATCCCGCTTCGGTCCGAGCGTCGAACTGGCGGTCTATTCGGATTCAATCGGCGATGCATCGTTGTTCGCGGTTCGGCCGGGAACTTTCGACGTCGTCAAGCCTGCACAGACGGACATCGACGGCACCGCATCGAGCTACTTCCAGATCGGCGAAGTCGCCTACACCCTGGTTGGGCGCGGCAATCCGAGGGAACTCGGCGCCTCGGCCAAGAAGCTTGCCGACAGCCTCTACTGATCACCCACCCAAGGAGACCTGACATGAACTCGCCCAATTATCGTCAACACGCTGGCTTCGGCCAGCCCAGCGCCGTCCTTTTCGACGAAGGCCTGCGCCAGCACATGCTGCGCGTCTACAATTACATGGCGCTCGGGCTTGTCCTGACAGGCGTCGTCGCCTTCACCGTGAGCTCCGTTCCGGCGCTCTATGTGCCGATCTTCTCCAGCCCGTTGAAATGGGTGGTGATGCTCGCGCCGCTCGCCTTCGTGCTGCTCTTCTCGTTCCGCATCCAGACCATGTCCGCCGCCGGCGCGCAGGCCATGTTCTGGGCCTTCTGCGCAGTCATGGGTCTGTCGCTCGCTTCGGTCTTCCTCGTCTTCACCGGCACATCGATCGCGCGCACATTCTTCATCGCGGCCACGATGTTCGGCGCGATGAGCCTCTACGGCTACACGACGAAGACCGACATGACGAAGTTCTCGTCCTTCCTGATCATGGGACTGATCGGCGTCGTCATCGCCAGCATCGTCAACATCTTCCTCGGTTCGTCAGCCCTGCAGTTCGCGATCTCGGTCATCGGCATCCTTGTCTTCCTCGGCCTGACCGCCTGGGACACCCAGAACATCAAGGAACAGTACGCCGAGAACTTCGACAGCGAATCCCGTCAGAAAATGGCCGTCTGGGGCGCTTTCTCGCTGTACCTGAACTTCGTCAACATCTTCCAGCTGCTGCTGAACTTCACCGGCGAGCGCGAGTAAGCGCACTCGATAAACCGCATAGTCGAGGACACCAGCATGGACGACATGGAGCTTTAGTCAGCTTCTATGCCACAAGACGACGAGAGCCGTCTCTTGTTGGGTCGCCTTTCCGGGATACGGCTTTGTCAGCCTGCGCAACGGCGTGCGCAGGCTTTTTCTTTCTCGCTTCAAACGCACGGCATCCGCCTAAAGCCAACCACCTGTAAATCCAGCCTTCCACAGCCCCGCAACGATGTAAGGGCTTGTCCGCATGAGACGCCAGAGAAGTCCGGAGCGGTGGTTTTCGACCATCATCACTATAGGCCCTTGATTGATCCCAATGTGATCTTCAGCAATCCAGCCATACCCGTCTGCTGTGGGAAACGTTGGATTGAAGCTTGTGGTGAAACCGTAGGGATTGTGGCGGGCCGGATCAATCGCCTGGAACTGGCGCATGACCGGCAGCACAATCTCCGGCGCAAAGGGGAGCGACGAGAGTGCCGCACTTGGCGAGAGGGTGCCGTCGTCGGGGCCGAACGGAACACCACGAGCCATATAGCCATGGAAATAGCGCTCGGTGCCACGGATGGTCTCCCGTCGCTTTCCCGGCCCATCACTGGCCGTCACACCCCAGCAATTCTCGCCGTAGCTTTCGAACCCCCGCGGGTTTCGGATGGCATATTCGCGCTGGATTAAGGTGGCGCGCCGGCTGTTTTCGAAATAATCGAGCCCCTTGTCGCGCATGAAGGCATCACGAATGCCGCGGAAGTCGATCCACAGATGTGACATCTGATGGATGAACAGCGGGCCCGCATACACGAACTCGTGGCCATAGATGGTCTTCCAGCGATAACCCGAAAGCCACGCGGAATAGCTTTCCGGTCCTATGCAATGTGTGGGAGAGCCGAGGGCCAGCACGTAGAGGATCAATGCCTCGTCATATCCTTTCCAATGATAGGGCAGGAAGCCCCGACCCGGTTTCCATCCGTGGCTGAGCAAGACGCCACCATTCAGTGCCCAACGCCAGTCGACCCTGCGATAGAGCGCGGTGGCTAGCGCGCGGATTTCCTGCTCTTCCTTGCAGTCCAGATCGAAATAGGCGCCGCAGCTCAGAACCCCCGCCATGAGGAGTGCCGTATCCACGGTGGAGAGTTCCGAGTTCCAGGCACGCTGTCCGGTCTTCATATCGAGGAAATGATAGAAAAAACCCTTGTAGCCAGTCGCGTTCCGTTCCGTCCCTTGATGGCAGCCCCAGAGAAAGCGGAGGGTCGTGAGTGTCCGTCCGCAAGCCTCTTCGCGACTTATCCAGCCACGTTCCACGCCAACGGCATAAGCCGAGAGCGCCATGCCTGTGGCGGCAATGCTTGCAGGAAAACCGGATCGGTTCCTGTCGGCCACCAGGCCGGTCCCGGGATCGGTCTCCTGCAGGAAGTAAGCGAACGAACGTTGCTGGAGACTCTCCAGCAGCGTCTCATCGGACTCTTTTACGGGTGTGACGTCCATGACTGTCAGTGGCGAAAGACTGAGGCAGAAGCGCGTCTGCTTGCCATCATTCGATTCGGCGAGGTCTGCGGCGTATTGATCCGGATCAGGATGGTCTCCCCCTTCGGAGATGTTACGCCAGGAATGGGGCCGGCGGCTTAACTTACGTGACACGGACGACCCCTCCATCTCACAAAGTCCTGATCCAGAAATCACGTTGACGTAAACGTCAACCAAAGGTTATAGAACGAGCATCGGTGCCTCCTTGAAGCGCGACTTCGCGCGAGGCTTGCGCGCCGCAACGTCCGGCAGGGCCGGGCTGAAACGAACACGCGCGACGCGCAGTTACAGGGAGACTATCATGGGCGTTCAGGAAATCGCGGCAGGCCTCAAGTCCAAGGTCGAAAGCGCCGGCTTCGACAAGTCGGTGAAGTTCGACACCGGCGCCGATGGCGTCATCGTCATCGATGGCGCATCGATCTCGACCACGGATGCTCCGACCGACTGTACCATCAAGCTTTCACTCGACGATCTGGAATCGTTGATCGCCGGCGATCTCAACCCGACCATGGCCTTCATGACCGGCAAGCTGAAGATCGAAGGTGACATGTCGGTTGCCATGGCACTCAGCCAGTTGATCGGCTAACCCGAAGAACATCGCTGCGATACCGACCGCCGTCTCATTGGGATGGCGGTCACCAGAGCGTTTCCGTTTCTTACGGAACCGCTGCACAATCTGAAACGGCTGATCGAAGTCCATGCCCTCCTGATGGCAACGGCGGCGGACTGAGCCGAAACCCGCCCGCCGCCGTCCGGCCCCCGCCGTTTCAGGCTGCTGCGACCCGCATCGCCGCGCGCTCGCCTGCCTTGCGCCCCGAAGCCTTCAAAGTGCCCCGGGCGCCGTCCAACACACCTGGCGCCAGTTCCAGCGCCAGGAGGCGATCGCGCTCATAAGGGCCAGGCATCGCCAACCGGCCAGTCTTCTCGGCCGAAAAGCCGAAGCGCGCGTAGTAGGGCGCATCGCCGACAAGCAGGATTGCCCGGTGGCCAAGGCGAGCCGCCTCAGCGACGGCATGATGCATCAGCGCCGAACCGATGCCGGCGCTCTTGACCGTCGGATCGACAGCGAGCGGGCCGAGCAGCAGCGCGGCTCCACCATGGTCGCCCAGCCGCACGTCCCACAACCGCACCGTTCCGACGACGACACCGCCTTCGTTGCGCGCAACAAACGCCAGCCCCTCGGATGGGCGGCGGCCGCGACGCAGCTTTTCCGACGATTTGCGCTTGCGTCCCACACCCATGGCACGGTCGAGCAGCGCCTCACGCGCCGCGATATCGGCACCGGTTTCGGCGGTGATGATGATGGCAGGCAAGGCTGCCGGCAGGGTTTTGGCAATGTCCATTTCCGCGATCCTTCACAAGCGGAGGTCTGTTCCACAAGCGAACCCACCGCCGGTGCGAGGTGCACCGGCGAGCGGGGTGATCTGACGCGCTCTCGCCCGTCAGATCACGTAGGATCGGAGGGGCTCGAAGCCGTTGAACGCGACCGCCGAATAGGTGGTCGTGTAGGCGCCGGTGCCCTCGATCAGCACTTCGTCGCCGATGGTGAGCGAGAGCGGCAGCGGGTACGGCGCCTTCTCGTACATCACATCGGCAGAATCGCAGGTCGGGCCGGCGAGCACGCAGAGCGCCTTCTCGTCCTCGTCACGCGCAGTCACGATCGGGTAGCGGATCGCCTCGTCCATCGTCTCGGCGAGACCGCCGAACTTGCCGATGTCGAGATAGACCCAGCGCACATTGTCGTTGTCCGCCTTCTTCGAGATCAGAACGACTTCCGACTTGATGACGCCAGCATTGCCCACCATGCCGCGGCCCGGCTCGATGATGGTTTCAGGGATGTCGTTGCCGAAGTGCTTGCGCAGCGAACCGAAGATCGCCTGGCCGTAGGCCTGCGCCGCCGGCACGTCCTTCAGGTAGCGGGTCGGGAAACCGCCGCCCATGTTGACCATCTTGAGCACGATGCCTTCCTCGGCCAGTGTCGCGAACACGCGCTTGGCGTCGGCCAAGGCACGGTCCCAGGCCGTCAGGTCGGTCTGCTGCGAACCGACATGGAACGACACGCCATAGGCATCGAGGCCGAGCTTCCTGGCATGGCGCAGGACGTCGACGGCCATCGCCGGCACGCAGCCGAACTTGCGCGACAGCGGCCATTCGGCGCCTTCGCCGTCGGTCAGCACGCGGCAGAACACGCGAGCGCCTGGAGCGGCGCGCGAAACCTTCTCGACCTCTTCGACGCTGTCGACGGCGTAGAGACGGATACCGAGCGCATAGGCCCGGGCGATATCGCGCTCCTTCTTGATGGTGTTGCCGAAGGAGATGCGGTCGGCGGTTGCACCCGCGTCCAGCGCCATCTCGACCTCGGCAACCGACGCGGTGTCGAAGGACGAACCCATCGCAGCAAGCAGGCGCAGGATTTCCGGCGCCGGGTTTGCTTTCACCGCGTAATAGATCTTGGAGTCGGGCAGCGCCTTCTCGAAGGCGCGGAAATTGTCGCGCACGACGTCGAGGTCGACGACAAGGCAAGGGCCTTCCGGACGTCGGGTGGCGAGGAAGTCGAGAACACGTTGCGTAGCCATAGGACTCTCCATCGCGCCTCGCGGCACGTGCAAAGGTGCGTAACGCGGGCTTCGGCCTCGCGAACACGCGGTCAAACAAAGGCGGGACGAAAATCCAATAGCACCAGCCGGTGGAGACCCCGGAGCCATTGAAAGCCGTCTCGCGGCGATGGACCTAGCCTTGCCCGGCTACGATCCGCTTTGTCTGCCTTGGCTTGGATGGGAATTCCCAACCGCACTGCCGGCAATGAGGGTGTGCCTCTTCAGTAACCCCGGTCTATGGACAACCGGAAAACACCAGAAAGGCCCGCACCGTCGTTGCTTCAAGACGTCCTCGGATCGGCGGTTGGCCGCTGAACCGACCGGGCTCGTTACTTCCCGGGTACCGTCCCGATATCCTCGCCATTCGAGGGTCGGGGGACGCCCACAGGCACGTGCGACTTTGGGCAAGCGCGATATAGGCGCGCATGCTTTCACAATCAATTAAAATCGAACCCCGGCTTGAAAAAAATCCGCTGTCGAACGACTGTGGACGCACCGTATCCAGATATTGAACGATGCCCCAGCAGAACGACCGCTTCAACGCCTTCCTCGATCTCAGCCAAGCCCCTGTTTCCCATGCACAATCCGGACCGTTGGCCGGACTGACGCTGGCGGTTAAGGATATTTTCGACGTTGCCGGTTATGTCACCGGCTGCGGCAATCCGGACAGGGCGGAAACCGGCCAACCGGCGCCTTCGACGGCGCCAACGGTGCAAAGGCTGCTCGACGCCGGTGCGCGATTCGTCGGCAAGACGCAGACCGATGAACTCGCCTTCTCGCTTATGGGACAGAACGCCCACCTTCCGCATCCCGTGAACCCAGCGGCACCGGACCGCGTCACCGGCGGCTCCTCATCCGGTTCGGCGGCAGCGGTTGCGGGCGGGCTCGCCAACATCGCCACGGGCTCCGACACCGGCGGGTCGATCCGCGCTCCGGCCAGCTTCTGCGGCCTGGTCGGCCTGCGCACCACGCACGGCGCGATCTCCTTGCAAGGCACCATGCCGCTGGCCCCAAGCTTCGACACCTTCGGCTGGTTCGCCAGGGATATCGACATCTACGAGAAGGTGGCACAAGTGGTGTTCGGAGCAAGCAATGCAGCGCTCCCCTCACGCGCATTTCGTCTCTCGACCCTCGATGCCCTCCTGCTCGGCAAAGCCGAGGCTGAGGAGTATCGCCGCATGATCAGGGCGATCGCGCCTGTCCTGGGCACGCTACAGGGCGCCCCTGCCCTCACCCACGGTCTCGATGAACTCTACTGGTGTTTCCGCAAGCTGCAGGCGCATGAAGCCTGGGGCTCGCACGGTGCCTGGATATCCGAGAAAGATCGCCGTCTCGGTCCAGGTGTAAAGGAACGTTTTGCCTTCGGAGCCAGCATCGACGCTGCGACGGTAAAGGAAGAAACCGCGTATCGAAATGCATTCCGTACCGAACTGGCCGATCGCCTCGGCGATGACGGCATTCTCGTTTTGCCGACGGTGCCGGGCGTGGCACCGCTCGCCGCCTCGAGCTTCGAGGAAACCCAGACCTATCGCGAGCGCGCCCTGCATCTGCTTTGCCTGTCAGGTCTCTCCGGTTTTCCGCAACTGACGCTGCCTTTGGGCACGATCGACAACGCTCCATTCGGCATTTCCCTGCTCGGCCCGGCCGGCAGCGACCTTGCCTTGATCCGACTTGGGCGGCGCATTCTCGAAACGACCGGAAAGGCCTGACGCCATGGACACCCTCACCCGGATGCGCGCCTTTATCGACGTGGTCGAAGCTGAAGGCTTTTCGGCGGCCGGCCGCAAGATCGGCCGTTCCAAGGCGTTGCTCTCCAAATATGTGCGCGAGCTGGAAGACGAACTCGGTGCGTTGCTGCTCAATCGCACCACGCGCCAGTTTTCGCTGACGGAAGCGGGTCACACTTATTATCGTCGCGCTTCCGAGATCGTGCGCGAGATCGACAGCCTGTCCGATGCGGTGCGTGACAGTTCCGGCGACGTGCGCGGCAGGATCAAGCTGACCGCGCCGCGCACCATGGCCGATGCGGCGGTCGGTCAATCCATGATCGACTTCGCCAAGCAATACCCGGACGTTTCGCTGGAAGTGCATCTCGACGACCGTTTCGTCGATCTGGTCGAGGAAGGTTTCGATCTGGCCATCCGCATCACCCGGCTGGAAAACTCCTCGCTGATCGCCCGCAAGCTGGCCCCTTTCTCGCTCAAGCTGTGCGGTTCGCACGAACTGATCGCCAAATACGGCAAACCGACCCGCCCACAGGATCTGGCGCATATGCCCTGTGTGGTCGACACCAATGGCCGCTGGGCTTCGAACTGGCCGTTTCGCGACGACGATGGCGACATCACCAGCATTCCGATCAGCGGCCCGATGATGGTCAACAGCCCGATCACCACCCGCATGGCCGCGCTGGACGGACTTGGTTTTGCACTGCTGCCCGATTTTATCGCCGCACCCGAAATCAAGAGCGGCCGGCTGGTGTCGTTGCTGGAAGACCGCATCGACTTCAACGGCGGCATCTTCGCCGTCTATCCGCACCGCCGCTATCTGCCCGCCAAAGTACGTGTCTTCGTCGACTTCATGGTGCAGTGGTTCAAGACACACGAAACGTCGTGAAGATCTGCACGCCCGAAATGTGATAACATTTTCGTAGCCCGGTCCCATTTTCGCCCGGTTTCTGCTAACCCTCAGGCCGCATCAACACTGGGGAATCGCCGCCGGCCATGCACGTTCGGGCATCGACAGCCATCGCAACCTTGGGCGTGCTTCTCGCCGGCACGACACCCGCCCTTGTCCATCCGCACGTCTTTGCCGAAGCTCGCCTGGACGTCGTGCTTTCTCCCGACCACCAGTCCATCGCCGCACTGCGCCACCTATGGCGCTTCGACGAGCTGTTTTCCTCCACAGTGCTGATGGAGTTCGACAAGAACTCCGACCTGAAGCTGGACGATGCCGAACTGAAGGAAGTGGCGAACACCATCAAGGCATCGCTTGCCGAATACAATTATTTCCAGATGGTCACGCTCGACGGCAAGGACATCAAGATGAAGGCGCCGCCCGAAATCGTCGCCTCCTTCGACAACAATCAGCTGATCGTGCTGTTCGAGGACCAGCCCCAGGAGCCGA
This sequence comes from Mesorhizobium sp. NPDC059054, assembly GCF_042739215.1. Lineage (NCBI taxonomy): Bacteria > Pseudomonadati > Pseudomonadota > Alphaproteobacteria > Hyphomicrobiales > Phyllobacteriaceae > Mesorhizobium > Mesorhizobium sp. NPDC059054. The sequence goes on along the minus strand of NZ_JBHYHV010000009.1, from coordinate 68,055 downwards.
TCAAGCTGAAGGGCAAGATCGATCTCGGTGTCTATGACCCGACTTTCTACACTGCCATCGATTTCACCGACGACGCCAACCTGTCGGTGAAGGATCTGCCGGCCTCGTGTGCACGCGCGGTGGTGCGGCCCGATCCCGATACGGCGATCGCCCAGAACCAGAAAACGCTCACCGAGGCCTTCTTCAACGATCCGACAGGCACGGACATGAGCAAGATATTCGCCACCAAGCTCGAGCTGAACTGCCGCACGGAAGGGTGATTTGATGGACAGGACGACGACCCGCCTGATCTTCTGCCTGCTCGGCGTTGCCTTCATCACCGCGGCCGGCCATGCCCATGCACAGAGTTCGCTCGGCATCGGCACCAATGATGCCATGACGCCGACTACCGGCCTGTTCGCGGGCTTCCTGAACTGGGTCAACCTGCACCAGCAGCGTTTTTACCATGCCCTTGCCGGCGCCATCAAAGAGATGCGGCAGGATGGCTCGAAGTTGTGGCTGCTGATCGGCCTGTCGTTTCTCTACGGCATCTTCCACGCCGCCGGCCCCGGCCACGGCAAGGCGGTGATTTCTTCCTACATGCTGGCCAACGAGGTGGCGCTGCGGCGTGGCATCCTGCTCTCGTTCATCTCCGCCTTCCTGCAGGCTTTGACGGCGATCGTGGTGATGCTGCTCGCTTATTTCGTGCTGCGCGGCACCTCCATCTCCATGACCGACACGGCCTGGTTCCTGGAGATTGCTTCCTACGCCTTCGTAACGGCTTTTGGCGCCTGGCTGCTGTGGCGCAAGCTCGGTCCATCGCTGATGCGTCTGCTTGGAGTGGCACCGGCCTACAGCCTCTCGGCCGCACATGCCGGCCACTCACATGGTGGCCATGCCCATTCCGCCCACACTCATGACCATGCCGGGCATGATCATCACAATCATCATGCCCATCATGCGCATGATCACCACGACCATGGCGGCAATCATGACCACGATCACCATCACGGTCACGGTGAAGTCTGTGAGACATGCGGGCATTCGCACGCTCCGGACCCGACCCTGCTTTCCGGCGATCGCTTCGATTGGCGCACGGCCTGGACGGCCGTCGCTGCCGTCGGCATTCGCCCGTGCTCCGGCGCGCTGATCGTGTTGTCCTTCGCCTTCCTCAACGGATTGTGGGCCGGCGGCATCCTGTCAGTGCTGGCTATGGCGGTCGGCACCGCGATCACCGTTTCCATCCTGGCAACGCTGGCCGTCACGGCAAAGGATTGGGCAGTGGCGCTTGCGGGCGACGGCCGCCTCGGCAATCAAGTCCATTCTGCCATCGAAATCGGCGGCGCGGCGCTGGTCTTCCTGTTCGGGCTAATCCTGTTGACCGCCAGCCTCGGTGCCTGATCATTCTTCTCCCGATTGAGGAGAAGAGCGCAACGGCTTCAAGCTTCTCGACGGCACCGACGTCCGCATGTGGAGCGCGACATGGCCCGATCGGTGCGCCGACGATACCTTGAAAACCGCACAGTGGGCTCGCGACCGATTTTGCCAGTCATGCCAGTGATCGGCACGCGGGCATTCAATCCCTTCGTTGGCCGCGGTTTCGTCCACGCAGCCAGAACACCATGAAGAAAGCGACGACGAACAGAACCGCAAAAATGCCGGCGAGTATCGTCGAGTAATGGCCGATCGCCAGCATGATGGTCGGCAGATAATAAGCGGTCACGCCGAACAGCAGCATGATCGACAGCGCCGCGATCGCGGCACTCTTGTTTTCAGGACTCATCATCACTCCGGACCAAGCTGCACTTCCCGCCCGGATGGTTAGCACAGCCTACGCTCTAATGCAGGTGCCTGGGCTGCGATGTGACGCCACGGACCTCGTCACGCCTGCGGCCGTCTTCTGCGCGGCGGTCGAAATCGATTTCGATGGTCGCATGGCTGATGCCGTGGCGGGTGAGCAGTCGGTGCCTGATGACATCGACGGCAACATGCGCATCCAGTCCGTCCATCAGCCTTGCATGCAGCGTTGCCATGTTGCTGGCGCCGTCGATCGACCACAGATGCACATGATGGATTTCGCGGATGCCTTTGATGGAGGTCTGAAGGTCCTGGGCGATCATGTCGCGATCAAGGCCCGCCGGCGAGCCCTCCAGGAGCACATGCGCGGCGGCACGCATCAGGTTCCAGGCGGTTGACAGGATCAGCACCGCCACCAGAACCGACAGGATCGGATCGATCGGCGTCCAGCCCGTGGCCATGATGACCAGTGCGGCAACGATTGCAGCCAGCGAACCCAGCAGATCGCCCAGAACATGCACGATGGCACCGCGCATGTTGAGGCTTTCGCGGCTTCCGCCGTGCAGGATCATGAAGCCTGCGATGTTGACCACGAGTCCAAGAACGGCGACCACGAGCATCGGGCCACCAAGCACAGGCGGTGGCGCCTGGAAGCGTTGCCAGGCCTCGTAGCAGATCCATATGGCTACGAGAAAAATCGCCAGGCCGTTGGTGTAGGCAACGAGGGTCTTGACCCTGCCATAGCCATAAGTGTGCCGGCCCGTCGGCGGCCTGTCTGCGAGATGGAAGGCATACCACGCAAGCGCCAGCGCAATAGCGTCGGTGAACATATGGCCGGCATCGGCAAGCAGCGCCAAGGAACCGGTGAGCAACCCGCCGACCACCTCCGCAACCATGAAGCCGCCGGTCAGTATTGCAGCAATCAGCACGCGCTTCTTGTCGGAAGATTCGTGCGAATCTCCCCCGGCGCCATGGCTATGGCCATGTGCACCTTGCGTATCTGAATGATCATGACCCATTAGCCGGCCCTGTTTGAGGCCGAACTTAATTCAACTCATTTGGATATTAAAGTATCCGATGATCGTGTTTTCATTGGCACAGAGGAATTTCCCCAGCCGCCAAAATTTCCACCGCTGGAATAACTATATCGAAGCTTGGAAATCCTCCAGTCGGCGTTTTTGCTGGCCTTTTTCGTCGAAATTCTCTGGGTCGAGCCAAGCTTCGTAAGCTTTCTTGAGCGCGGGCCATTCCTTGTCAATGATGGAGTACCAAGTCGTGTCGCGGTTCTCGCCCTTGATGACGAGGTTCTGGCGAAAAATACCCTCGAACTTGAAGCCGAATCGCTCCGCCGCCCGTTTTGAGGGCGCATTGTTGTTGTTGCATTTCCATTCGTAACGGCGATAGCCCAGATCGTCGAAAGCGTATTGCGCGAACAGGAATTGCGCCTCCGTCGCCGCCGGTTTGCGGGCGACCAGTGGCCCCCAGTAGATATGGCCGATTTCGATGACGCCATGGGCGGGTTCGATACGCATCAGTGTCTGACGTCCAGCGACCCTGCCGCTCGCCTTGTCGATCACCGCAAAGTAAAGCGGGTCCGCGCTGGCTTGCGCCTTGTCGAGCCAGGGTTGGAAGTCCTGGCGTTTCTCTGGCGCGAATTCCGGCAGCCAGCGGAAGCGGCCATCGGCATCGCTGACTGAAGACGCCTCGAACAATCCGTCCCCGTGGCGAGCGGCATCGAGCGGTTCAAGCCGCACATAGCGACCTTCCAGTACCTTGCGTTCAGGGCGCGGACGCGGCTGCCAGTTCTTCAGATCCTCGGTCACCATCGGCTCCATATTAGGCGATTTCGAAGAATTATTGCATCTATGGGTGGTCGCAACCGTCTGTAAGTGAGACCTTTGGTCTAAAATCGATGCAATAATTCTTCGAAATCGCCTTGTTTGACAGAACTTCTCCACCCTTCCAAAAAACATAAGCCCGCAACTAGCACCAGCTGGACCAACAAAATGATCCACACAATCCCTGCCTTCGACCGCCTCGGCGAGGAAAACGCTTTCGCGGTCCTCGCCCGCGCAACCGCGCTCTCTGAGCAGGGACGTGACATCGTCAATCTCGGCATTGGCCAGCCGGATTTCCGTACGCCGGGGCATATTGTCGAGGCCGCAATCAAGGCATTGCGCGACGGACATCATGGCTACACGCCGGCCACCGGCTTGCAGGCCACGCGTGAAGCCGTCGTACGCCGCACGCTGGCGACAACCGGCGTCGAGGTTTCACCGGACAATGTGATGATCCTGCCGGGAGGCAAGCCCACCATGTTCGCCGCCATCCTGATGTTCGGTGAACCGGGCGCCGATATCCTTTATCCGGATCCCGGCTTCCCGATCTATCGCTCGATGATCGAGTTCACCGGCGCGCGGCCTGTGCCGGTGCCGATCCGCGAGGGACATGGCTTCGCTTTTTCAGCGGAAGAGACGCTGGCGCTGATTACGCCGGCCACCCGTTTGCTTATCCTGAATTCGCCGGCCAACCCGACCGGTGGCGTCACCCCGCGCACCGAGATCGAGAAACTGGTGAAGGGTCTGGAGAAGCATCCGCATGTCGCCATCCTTTCCGACGAGATCTACGACGTCATGACCTATGACGGCGAGACGCACGCGTCTCTGCTGCAGTTTCCGGAAATCCGCGACCGGCTGATCGTGCTCAACGGGTGGTCGAAGACCTGGGCAATGACGGGCTGGCGCATGGGCTGGTCGATCTGGCCGAACGGCGAGAAGGGCGCGCATCTTTACGACAAGGTACGCAAGCTGGCGGTCAATTGCTGGTCCTGTGTGAATGCGCCCAGCCAATATGCCGGCGTCGCGGCCATAGACGGGCCGCAGGACGAGGTCGAGGCGATGATGCGGGCCTTCGACCGCCGCCGCAAGCTGGTGGTGGAAGGCCTGAATGAACTGCCGGGCATTTCCTGCATCACGCCGAAAGGCGCTTTCTACGCCTTCCCCAACATCTCTGGCACCGGCTGGCCGGCCAAGAAATTGGCCTCGGCGCTGCTCGAGGAAGCCGGCGTGGCGCTGATCGGCGGGCCGGATTTTGGCGTGCTCGGCGAAGGGTACATGCGGCTGTCCTACGCCAATTCGGAAGAGAATATTCTCCGGGCGCTGGAGCGCGTCGGCAATTTCCTCGCCGCGAATGCGAAGAAGGAGGACACGCTATGAAACGCGTGGCCGCCATAGGATTTGCAGCGTTCGCCATGATCGGCGCGGCAATGTCTCCCGGCCTTGCCGACGAGCCGGCAAAGGCGTGTGGCGGGATAAGGGGCCTGACCTGCGAAGCTGGTCAGTTCTGCGAGTTTCCAAGCGAAACCCAATGCGGCCGCGCTGATCGCATGGGAATCTGCATGCCGAAACCAGAGATCTGCACCGAAGAATATTGGCCGGTTTGCGGCTGCGATGGCAAGACCTATGGCAATGACTGCGCACGCCGGGCCGCGGGTACCGCCAAACTCAAGGACGGCGAGTGCTGATCTCCCTTGGAGAAACAAAAAAGGGCGGTCATTGGCGACCGCCCCGATCTGAACCAGCTTGGGAGGAGGAAAGCCGATCCGACTGATTAAAATGATGCGCTTGACTGGTTAACCAAAGATTAACGCTTCAGGACAGCGCCTACCACTTGGTGTTGGGGCCAGCAGACGAAACGGGCTCCTTCGCTGCGGAGACGGTTGCCTCGATGTGGTCGACCAACTTGTCGTCCAGCCCGAGCCTTCCAGCCAGCATGTCGAGATAGCCACGCTCGGCGCGCGTATCCGGCTCGATGGCCAGGCGCGAAGCGGTGTAAAGCTCGATCTTCTGCGCTTCGTTCCGGGCGGCCGAAGCGAGGGTATCGATGTCAACGGGGGCAGCCAGCGCTTCCTTCAGGAACGCGGTTGCCTCGGCGCCAAGTCCGGAAAGGCTGACCTTGTCGATGATCTTGCCGCGCTCTTCTTCGTCGATGCGTCCGTCGGCTTTCGCGGCGGCGATCATGGCGCGCACGATGGTGAGTGCGAATTCGCCCTCGCCCTGCGGCGCCTGCGCGGGATCGAAACTGTCACCTGCCGGCGGCGGCAGGAGCTCCGGCTCTTTCGCCGCCTCGGCAGGCTGCTGCCCAGCCTTGTAGTTCTGGTAGGCCTTGTAAGCGAGCCCGCCGATGGCGGCGAGGCCACCAAGTTTTACGGCTGTTCCAGTGACCTTGCGCCCGGGGCCAGTGCCAAGCAGTACGGCGGCCAGAGCGCCGGCGGCAAGCGGGTTGTCCTTCGCCATCTGCACGGCCTGTCCGGCCTTGTCGCGCACTGTTCCCGCGGTTCCGGGAACCTGCGAACTCAGAAGATCGTCGAGCAGTTTCTTGGGGTCGAACATCAATGGCTCCAGCTAAAGCAATTCCAGCAAAAGCGTGTAGCGGTTTTGCGTTTGGAATTGCGTAAAAACAAAAAGTTAGAGCGTTTCCGCGTTTCCGTGAAAAACGGAAACGCTCTAGGCTCGGCGGTTGATCCTGCAGAGTTAGGCCCGCGAAGGCGACATTACAATGATGTTCGAAAGTTCGGCCAAACCTTTCGCCTCAAGAATGCTGGCTTTCGCGCTCGCGACGTGACGAGCGGAACATATGTCCGAGCGAGCCGACCTGACCTGAATCAACACGCCTCAGCTGCCGATATGCCGTCCGTCGCCACGCTGCTCGGCAAGCTCCACCTGGCGCTGGCGCTCGGCGTAGCGGGCTCGATCATCATCGCTACGCTCTTCGTGGCAGTGCGGGCAGGAAACACCTTGCTGATAGTGTGGTGAAGTGCGCTCCTGCGGCGTCAGCGGATGCCGGCAGGCGCGGCAGAGTTCCGCCTCGCCTTCCGCCAGCCCGTGCGAGACCGAGACGCGCTCGTCGAAGACAAAACACTCGCCCTTCCAGAGGCTCTCTTCCTGCGGCACATCCTCCAGATATTTCAGGATACCGCCCTTGAGGTGGAACACCTCGTCGAAGCCGAGTGACTTCACATAGGCTGTCGCCTTCTCGCAGCGTATGCCACCGGTGCAGAACATGGCGATCTTCTTGCCTTCGAGTTCCGCGCGGTGCTCATGCGCCCATTGCGGGAACTCGCGGAAGCTCTTCGTGTGTGGATCGACCGCATTCTCGAAAGTGCCCAGCGTCACCTCGTAATCATTGCGCGTGTCGATGACGACGGTGTCGGGATCGGAGATCAACGCGTTCCAGTCACCAGCCTCGACATAGGTGCCCACGGCGCGAAGCGGGTCGATATCTTCCACACCCATGGTGACGATCTCGCGCTTCAGCCGCACCTTCATGCGATGGAACGGCATCTCGACGGCCGAGGAATATTTGACTTCCAGGCCGACGAATTCAGGCATCGCCTCCAGATAGGCGATGAGCTCCGCAATGGCTTCTTCTGTACCGGCAACGGTGCCGTTGATCCCTTCATGCGCCAGAAGCAGCGTTCCCTTGATGTCGTGCCCACAGCAGAAGGCAGCGAGGGGCTGGCGCAACGCCTCATGGTCGGCGAGGCGCACGAAACGGTAGAGCGCAGCGACACGGAAAGGAGAAGTGGACAGGTTCATGACCGGTGCCCTACCGCCTTGCCCCGGAATTTTCAATGCAGACCGGAAAGGCCAAGGATTCCAGAAGCATCGGTCACCCCCAACATACAGGTCGAGTTACCCAAATGTTCATCCGCGACCGGTAAGGTCGGTTGACATTGGCTCCCTTCAAAGGGAGTGGGGAACGCATGTTCAGCAAGCAAACAGCGGACGAAATCGAAAAGGCAGCGCGGGAGTTCGGGCTGGAACCCAAGGCCCTGCTTGCCATTGCCGAGGTGGAAAGTGCCGGCCAGGTCTTCGCCAAAGTCGATGGGCGCAACGAACCGTTGATCCGTTTCGAGGGGCACTATTTCGACCGCCGGCTTTCGGAGGCGATACAGGAAAAGGCCCGCTCGGCAGGCCTCGCCTCCCCCACGGCCGGCGCAGTCGCCAACCCGCGCAACCAGGCTGCGCGCTGGCAATTGATCGAGCAGGCAGCGGAGATCGACCACGCGGCGGCTTATGAATCGACATCCTGGGGACTTGGCCAGGTCATGGGCGCGCACTGGCAGTGGCTGGGTTTCGAAACGGTCGACGGCCTGGTCGAAGAAGCGCGATCGGGGGCCGCCGGCCAGGCACGGCTGATGGCGCGCTACATCGACAAATCCGGGCTGACCACGGCGCTGAACGCCCACGACTGGGAAGCCGTCGGCCATGGCTATAACGGCCCCGGATTTGCCAAGAATGGCTATCACCTGAAACTGGCGGAAGCCTACAGGCAGCAGGTCGAGGGACCGGCACCAGGCGAGCGGCTGATGAAGATCGGCTCTCGCGGAGAACTGGTCACGGAATTGCAGGAAGCTCTGGTTGCCCTAGCTTATGCTGTCGACACGGACGGCATCTACGGTCCCGGCACTGCCGGTGCGGTGAGAAAGTTCCAGGAGGAACATGGTCTTGCCGCCGACGGCATTGCCGGTCAGGCGACCCAGACCGCCATCGGCAAGGCGTTGCAGGCTGCCAGGGGCGGAGCATCACTTCGGGGCTGGGTGGCCAGACTTGTCGGCAGGATCTGGAGACCGCGCCGCGCATGACTTGCCGGCGGCCAAATCTGCCTGACACAGTGTCATCATGAGTCCGTAGACGTGAGAAATACGGTCTGTTAAATCGATTGAAAAATTGCAAGGGCGCAAAAGAGCGGAAAAACATGACCAGCAAAACCCAGAAACTCCTTTCGCTGCTTGACGGCCAGCCGGTCATTCCGGTGATCAAGATTGCCGATGCCAAGGATGCCGTGCCTCTGGCACGCGCGCTGGCGCGCGGCGGCCTCAGGGCGATCGAGATCACATTGCGCACCGATGCCGCACTCGAGGCGATCCGCCGCGCGGCAGCGGAGGTGGAAGAGGCGGTTGTCGGCGCCGGCACCATTCTCAATGCCCGCCAGTTCGAGGAAGCATCCAAGGCCGGCTCGCAATTCATTGTCAGCCCAGGCATCACCAGCCAGTTGCTGTCGGCCGCCGCCGATAGCCCGGTACCGCTGCTGCCCGGGGCGATCACGCCCGGCGAAATCATGGTCGCTCGCGAAGCCGGGCTCGACTTCCTGAAGTTCTTCCCGGCAGAGCAGGCAGGCGGAGCAGCCTTTCTCAAAGCACTGGCTTCGCCGATCGCCGATGTGAAATTCTGTCCGACCGGCGGCATTGGCGCCAAGAACGCCAACGACTATCTCAGCCTACCCAACGTGGTCTGCGTCGGCGGCTCCTGGGTTGCTCCCGACGAGATGGTCAAGGCCGGCGACTGGGCCGGCATCGAGGCGCTGGCGCGCGAAGCGAGCAAACTGCGGAAGATCTAGAGCAATTCCAGCAAAAGTGTGCAGCGGTTTTGCGTCCGGAACTGCGAAGAAACAAGGAGCTAGTGCATTCCCGCGATTCGAAGAAAGGCGGGAGCGCTCTAGCCCGAGGGAAAGGCGCTAGCCCAGCCTCTGGCGATCGGGCCCCTTGAAGGCTCCCCAGGCCTTCAATTCGCCTTTGGCGAACCGGGCTCTCACCCAAACAAAAACCGCGCCCCACGGCGCGGTTTCATATCTGATAGGGGTCCAGCCCTTATTTGGTCGGGAAGCGAGCCACCGACATGAATTTCACCGCGGTTCCGGTGAAGCGGTTCGAATCCGCCATCTCATTCGCGGTCTGGAAGCCGGTCGTATAGACCTCGCTCGGTGCCGTGCGAACCACGTTGTATGCCATCCGCGGCGCAGTGGTGGAATCGGTCACCTTGGCGATCTGCTCATTGCCCTGGAGGGCCCAGCGCGCCACCTTGGGTGCTGCCGGAACGACCACGGATTTGTTGTCGGGCTTTGCATCATGTGCGCTGGCGCGTGATTCCTTGCGCGTCGTCTTCACGTTGCCGCCCATCGCCGCAGCGGGATCGGAGCCAGCCGGACGACTTGCCACGGCAGTGCGCGGAGTGGCCGCGTCAACACCGGACGGATCGTTGAAGGCCGAACGCGGCGTTGGCAGGGCGGCGACCTGGTAGCTGTCGGTAGAGGACTGTTCCAGGACAGCCTTGATCTCGTCGGGACGCTCGGTCGGCAGCATCGCCAGCGCATCGGTCGCCGTCTGCTGCCCGTCACGCTTGGCGGTGTCGGCCAGCGCGAGCAGCACCGATTCCTGGTTCGGTTCGGCCGCACCCGGCGCCTTGGGACGCCATGTCGGCACCGGAACGTTGCCGGCCACCGCCTGTTCGCCAGCCGTCGGCATGGCTTCGGCAGTCGGAGCCACCGCATTCGGATCGGCCATGCCGAAGGGCACGGTCTCGGGCGTAACGGGCGCTGCAGCTGCCACCAGGGTGGGCTGCTCCGCCTGTTGGACGGCGCTGGCATCGGCTACGCCGAACGGAACGGTTTCAGGCGTTGGCGCGCTCGGGGGCGTCTGCAGGCCGACATCGGCCTTCGGGCGCGGCGCGGCGCCGGGCAGCGGCACGGCGCGTGCAGGCAGTGCAGCCAGGATCGTCTCCGGCGTCTCCTGCTTTGGCTCCTCGGTCAGCTGCGGCTCTTCCGCCGTCTCGGCTGTGGCCGGAACTTCGGCACGCTGTGCGTTCTCGGGCGAAACGATGGTGATGCCCGGCAGCTTACTCTTGGCCGTCGCGGCAGGTTTCATAGCCGCCTTCGGCTTCGGCGCCGGAGCCATGGCGACATCGGCCGTATCTTCTTCTTCGTCCTCGCCGCCACCAAAGAACGCAGCCAGGAAGCCGCCCGACTTGCGGCTAGAGCCGCCAGCGCTGGCAAGCTCGATGTTCGGCGTTCCGCTGGATTTACGCGCCTTGTAGGAAGCCATTGCCTGCTCGTAACCGGGCAGCGGCCGGCCGTCGCTCGGTACGTGCAGCGTCTTGCCGTTCGGGAACAGACGCGCCAGCTCCTGCCGGCTGATGCCCGGCCAATGGCGCACATTGCCTATGTCCATATGCACGAATGGCGAGCCGGAAGTCGGATAGTAGCCGACGCCACCGCCCTGCATCTTGAGGCCGATGTCGCGCAGCTTCTTCAGCGGCACGCCTTCGATATAGAAGTCCATTGCCTTGCCGAGGATGTGCTGGCTCTTCTCGGCGACGCCGCTGCGGCGGCTGCGCGATTTCAGCATGGCGTTGGTGGACGGCGCGCGATAGCCGCAGATCACCTGGATATAGCCGCGCGAACCGCTCTGGCGATAGGCCTCCCAGACCAGATCCATCAGGCGCGGATCCATCTTGGTCGGCTCGTTGCGGCGCCAGTCACGCAGGAAATAGTTCAGCTTCTTGAGACCGGACTGATCGTAACGGCCGTTGCGCTTGAAGACGATCTCATCGACTTCGCCGGTATGCAGATTGCGCAGCTTGAGCGCGCGGACCTCGGCGCTGGCGGTGCCTGCCGAAACGGCCAGAAGGCCGAAAGCCATCACCGCGCCGGTCAGCCACTTCTGCCAGACGCTCAATGAGGATGGACGCCTGTTCTGGTGTCGTTCGATTCTGCTCAAATCAAATGGCCTTGCAGACTGCCGTTTGTCCCCGGATTTGACCAAACGGATGTGGTTGGATTCACATCCGATAATCGATCCTAATGGTTAATTGACGCTTATTGAAGCTGAAATGCGGTGACACCATGGCGATATCCCGCCCAAAATGCAGCTCCTCAGCTCGTGGTAAACCACTGGTTTATACCAGGAAACTCACCCAAGGCTTGCGCGGGATTCAGGAAGCCATTTTTTCCGCGCGCCCGGTTTCCGGGTCTATGCCGTACTCTTTGAGCTTTCTGTACAGCGTAGAACGCCCGATGCCAAGCCGTCTGGCCACCTCGCTCATCTGGCCGTTGTAGTGATCGATGGCGAGTCTGATCATCTCCAATTCGACCTCGGCAAGTGAGCGGACATTCCCGCGCTCGTCCAGCGCAGTCAGCGTACCGAGCCTTGGTTCTATCCTCGGCAAGCGGTTGGCAGCCACCTCCGCGGCAATTGGTCTCTCCGGGGATCGCTCCGGCTCGATGGCGACCTCGCCCGGCAGTTCGAGCACGACAGACGGCGCCTCCAGTACCACCGTGCCTTCCACCTGAGCGCGGATTTGTGGAAACTCTTCGGGCGTCAGCACCTCACCCTCGGCGAGCACCGACGCCCGATAGATGGCATTTTCCAGCTGGCGGATATTGCCGGGCCAGTCATAAGCCTGAAGCATGGCCAGTGCGGCGTCCGAAATCGACAGACGCCGGCGCGGGCCAACCGGCGATACCTTGTCCATGAAATGTCGGACGAGAAAGGGAACGTCCTCCTTGCGGTGACGCAAAGGCGGAACCAGGATCGGGAAGACATTGAGGCGATAGAATAGATCCTCACGGAAACGGCTGTCCTTCACCTGCTGCAGCAGATCGCGATGCGTGGCCGAGATCAGGCGGATATCGACCTTGACCGTGGAGCGGGCGCCGACTGGATCGACTTCACCTTCCTGCACCGCACGCAGGAGTTTCACCTGCACGTCGAGGGGCAGGTCGCCGATTTCGTCCAGGAACAGCGTGCCGGTATGGGCTTCCACGAACTTGCCGGTGTGCTTTTCGGTGGCGCCGGTGAAGGAGCCCTTCTCATGGCCGAACAGGATCGATTCGACCAGATTGTCTGGAATGGCGCCGCAATTGACGGTGACGAACGGTTTCGTCCTGCGGTCACTGCTGCCCTGTATGGCCCGGGCCACCATTTCCTTACCGACACCGGACTCACCTTCGATCAGGATCGGGATCGAAGACGCCGCTGCCTTCTGACCAAGCCGGATTACCCGCTCCATCGAAGAACTGCGCGTGGCGAGATCCTTGAAAGTAAGCGTTTGGCCAAGACGACGCGACGAGCGCTTCACCGCGACCTCGACTTCTTCCACCTTGAGCGCACTTGTGATCGCCGCATTCAGACGCTCTGGCGAGGCTGGCTTGACGACGAAATCGAAGGCGCCATGACGCATTGCCTTCACCACGGTTTCGATGCCGCCCTGGGCGGTCTGCACGATGACAGGGATACGGATGTCGCGTTCGCGCATCGCCTGCAGGACGGCGATACCGTCCATGCCCGGCATGGCGAGGTCGAGCACTACCACCGAAACCTCGCGTGCATCGGGTCCGTCCATCACGGCCAGGCCCGTCTCGCCGTTTTCGGCGGTGAGCGCCGAATGGCCGAAACGGCCCACCGCTGCCTCCACCAGCCTGCGCTGAACCGGATCGTCGTCGACGATGAGGATGGAACCTGTCATGAGTGTCGCGAATTCGCCTCTGCCCTATGGATCATCTTGGCACAGGGTTCTAAATAAGCTTTCAAAAAAGCCGGTGAATGAATTGCTTAGAAGTTGACCGGCTTCGCGCCACATTTCCGGAAGGTGTTGGAATGCATACTTTTTTCGGCCGGCTGCATGCACCGGCTCAATCCGGTCGCAAGGCGCTGGAACTCGGCAACCTGCCCGAGTGGAACCTCGCCGACCTCTATCCCGGTATGGATGCCCCGGAACTGAAGCGCGACATCGAGAAGGCCGGTGCCGATGCCGCCGCCTTCGAGAGCCGCTGGAAGGGCACGCTGGCGGCAGAGGCCGCGCGCGGTGCCGAGGGCAAACTCGGCGAAGCACTGAAGGCCTATGAAGCGCTGGAAGAACTGGTCGGCAAGATCGTCTCCTATGCCGGCCTGGTCTATGCCGGCGACACTTCCGACCCGCAGCGCGCCAAGCTTTATGGCGACGTGCAGGAAAAGATGACGGATGCTTCCTCGCATCTGCTCTTCTTCGGTCTGGAATTGAACCTCGTCGAGGACAAGGCCATCGAGCTGGCGCTCGATACCGATCCTGGCTTTGGCCACTACCGGCCGTGGGTGCTGGATTTGAGGAAAGACAAGCCTTTCCAGCTGGAAGATCGTATCGAGCAGTTGTTCCATGAAAAGTCGGTCACCGGGCGCGGCGCCTGGAACCGTCTGTTCGACGAGACGATGACGGAACTGCGCTTCGACATCGACGGCGAAAAGCTTACGCTGGAACCGACCCTGAACCGGCTGCAGGACGCCGACGGAGCGGTACGCCGACAGGCTTCGGAGGCATTGGCTGCCACCTTCGCCAAGAACCTGCGCACCTTCACGCTGATCACCAACACACTCGCCAAGGACAAGGAAATCTCCGACCGCTGGCGCGGCTTCGAGGACATCGCAGACTCCCGCCATCTCGCCAACCGCGTCGAACGCAGCGTCGTGGATGCGCTGGCAAGCGCCGTTCGGGACGCCTACCCGCGCCTGTCGCACCGCTATTATCGCATGAAGGCACGCTGGCTCGGCATGGACGAGATGAACCACTGGGACCGCAACGCGCCGCTGCCAGAAACACCACAAGCGACCATATCGTGGGACGAAGCCCGGAACACCGTACTGTCAGCCTACCAGCGCTTCTCGCCGGAGATGGCCGACATCGCGCGCCGCTTCTTCGACCGCAACTGGATCGATGCCCCCGTCAGGCCCGGCAAGTCGCCCGGCGCCTTTGCTCATCCCACCGTGCCGTCTGCCCACCCCTATGTGCTGCTGAATTACATGGGCAAACCGCGCGACGTGATGACGCTCGCGCACGAGCTCGGCCATGGCGTGCACCAGGTGCTGGCTGGTGGCCAGGGCGCGCTGATGGCCTCCACGCCACTGACCTTGGCCGAGACAGCTTCGGTCTTCGGCGAGATGCTGACCTTCCGTTCGCTGCTCGACAGGACCGAGGACCGTCGCGAGCGCAAGGCCATGCTCGCCCAGAAGGTCGAGGACATGATCAACACGGTCGTGCGCCAGATCGCTTTCTACGAATTCGAGCGCAAGGTGCATACCGAGCGCAAGAACGGCGAACTGACCTCCGATCAGCTCGGCAAGTTCTGGCTGGAAGTGCAGGCCGAAAGCCTCGGCCCCGCGATCAAGCTGCGCGAAGGCTACGAAACCTTCTGGACCTACATCCCGCACTTCATTCATTCGCCGTTCTATGTCTATGCCTACGCCTTCGGCGACTGCCTGGTGAACTCGCTCTACGCCGTATACCAGAACGCGGAGCGCGGCTTTCAGGAGAAGTATTTCGACATGCTGCGTGCCGGTGGCACCAAGCATCATTCAGAACTCCTGAAACCCTTTGGGCTGGATGCCAGCGACCCGGCCTTCTGGCAGATCGGGCTTGGCGTCATCTCCAATCTGATCGACGAACTGGAAGCGCTGGACTAGAGCCTTTCCGCTTTTTCTCCGAAAAGCGGAAAGGCTCCAGCTCTTGGTTTTTACGCAATTCCGGACGGAAAACCGCTACACACTTTTCCTGGAATTGCTCTAAGGCGCCTTGCGTTCAGCCTCTCGGGGGATACCGCCCGAAAGACCAAGCGGGGTGGGGGTATTGGAAAAATTGACAGCGTCCCGTTTCGCTCTCTTCCGCGACGACCCGGCCGGCCGCGACGTGCTGTTCGAGGAGCCGGCGGCCCTGATCGTTGCCGACAGGCCCCAGGATTTCGAGCCCGCGCTGGAGCAGGCCGAGTCGGCACGCCGGGACGGCAAATGGCTGGCCGGCTATTTTTCCTACGAGGCCGGCTATCTGCTCGAACCAAAGCTGAAGCCGCTGCTGCCCGAAGGCCGGCGGGCGCCGCTGATGGCGCTTGGTGTTTTCGATAAGCCATCCGACCGCACCCTGCCCTCGGCCCAGCCCGCCACCAATGGGCCGATTTTCGACGCTACGGCGCAATGGTCCTATGCGGACTATGAAAAGCGCTTTGCCCGCCTGCATCGCCATTTGCGCAAGGGCGATTGCTACCAGGGCAACCTCACCTTCCCCATCAACGCGCATTGGTCGGGCGATCCGCTTGCCGCTTTCAACGCGCTGACAGCCCGCCAGCCAGTGAAATATGGCGCGCTCGTCTCGCTGGCAGGCCCCACTATACTCTCGCGCTCGCCGGAGCTGTTCTTCCATGTCGACACGGACGACTGGATCGAAACACATCCGATGAAGGGCACCGCACCGCGCGGCAAGACACCGGAAGAGGACGCCGCGCTCAAAGACTTCCTGCGCAACGACGAGAAAAACCAGGCTGAAAACCGCATGATCGTCGACCTGCTTCGCAACGACATCTCGCTGATTTCGGAGGTTGGCACGCTCGACGTGCCCGATCTCTTCCGCATCGAAAGCTATCCGACCGTGCATCAGATGGTCTCGACGGTACGTGCCAGGCTGCTGCCGGATCTTACCATCCGAAGCATTTTTGCCGCCCTGTTCCCTTGCGGTTCGATCACCGGCGCGCCGAAGATCCGCGCCATGGAGATCCTGCGCGAGTTGGAAGAAACGCCACGCGATGCCTATTGTGGTGCGATCGGCTGGATCGCGCCCAATGGCACGATGCGCTTTTCGGTCGCCATCCGAACCATCTCGCTCTTCGCCAATGGCGAGGCCGTCTACAATGTCGGCGGCGGCGTGGTGTTCGATTCCACGGCGGAGGAGGAGTATGAGGAGTGTCTGCTGAAAGCCCGCTTCGCGACGGGATCGCTCCCGGCTTCACGCTGATCGAAACGCTGCGCTGGGAGCCTGAAACCGGCTTCATGCGCCTGGAGCAGCACCTTGCGCGATTGGCCGCCTCGGCTACGACACTCGGCTTGCGCCACGACCCGGTAGCAGCGCGTGCTGCCCTCGAAGGTACAGTCGAAGGTGCGGCAGGGCCGCAACGCGTGCGCCTGACGCTTGCGGCTGACGGTGCGGTCGAAGTGACGACCCAGCCTTTCCAACCCCTGCCGGACGGCATTGCCTGGATCTTGTGCCTGGCACGGACCCGGCTCTCCTCGCAAGACGCACTGCTGCGCCATAAAACAAGCCGCCGCGATGCCTATCAGGCTGCCCGCGCGGAATACACCACCGCCGACGCCGACGAGGTCCTGCTCGCCAATGAGCGTGGCGAAATCTGCGAAGGCACCATCACCAACCTGTTCGTGGACACCGGCAATGGCGGCCCCTTGCTGACCCCGGCACTGATGTGCGGCCTGCTGCCAGGCATATTGCGTGGCGAATTTCTGGATCAAGGCAGAGCGCGCGAGGCGGTTCTAACCTTGGACGATCTGATTGCTGCGAAGCAGCTTTACGTTGGAAATTCGCTGCGCGGACTGATCGCGGCAAAACTGGGCCGATAGCCTGCACGCCGACGAGAGGAGTACCAATGCCGATATGGCCGTCGGGTCCATCACGAGTGTCTCACGCTATGGCCATCGTGCTTTCCATGGCAATGGCACTCGCCCTGCCCTTGCCGACGCGAGCAGAGCAGAACGTCAGATTGACACCCGACCAGATGCGCGAGGACCTTGTCGTGTTACGCGATACATGGTTGCCGCGGGACAAAAGCTTCGACGACGCAAAGAAGCGCGATTTCGACCGTGTCATTGAAGCAGCCTTCGCCAACGCAGACACCATGTCGGAAGCAGATTTCGCCCTTGCGATCCAAAAGGCAGCCGCGACATCAGGCAACGGCCATACAACAGCGGCGATCGGCGCGTTGTTGCGCGCCCTGCCCATTCGCGCCTGGTGGTTCGCTGATGGTCTTTATGTCGTCAGTACCGATGAAGCTCACAGGGATCTGCTCGGCGCCCGGATTGAAAAGTTCGGTGCATTGTCCAGCGCAGAGGCGCTGGTGCGCGTTACACCGTTCATTTCCGGCACCGGCACGCGCGTGCGCTACCTCAGTGCGGCTTTCCTCACCAGCCCCGACGTGCTCAAGGCAATCGGCGTCAGTTTCGGCGACAGCGTCACGCTGACCGTTTCAAAGGACGACAGGACAAGTGAGGCGACGCTCGCGCCGGCAGCGAGCCGTGCCCCTGGCGACGAGGGACAACCGACCAAGCGCGTCTATTCGATCCTGGTGCCGGCCGCGCAAGACAGCCCGAACCGCTGGCCGCACGTCCTGGACACCGTAGACACACATTCACCGGCTTACGCTGCCCGTGCCGACGTCGAGCAACATTGGCTCGCCTCCGACCAGCAGGTGCTCTACATCCGCAGCAATTCGATCAACAGCCTGGACGACAGATCGCTCCAACTGAAGCTAGGCGATGTCATTGCGAATTCCGTGGTGGCAAAACGTCCCCGCGCCGTCATCGTCGATCTGCGCTTCAACAATGGTGGCGACCTCTTCAACACCATTCTCTTTTCCCAGGCCTTGCCGAAACTCGTGCCAAGCGACGGTCGGGTCATGGTCCTGGTTGGCCGCGCGACGTTTTCGGCAGCCCTCGTCACCGCCGCGATGCTGAAGGGCGCGTCGCAAGGCAACGTCGTCCTCATTGGCGAGCCGATGGGCGACGAGGGTCGCTTCTGGGCCGAAGGCGACGACATCACACTTCCGAATTCCGGTATCAAGGTACACTACAGCGATGCCTTCGAGGATTACGAGAACGGCTGCCTCGATCCGGAGAAATGCTACTGGCCGACAGTCGCTTTCGGTCCGCGCGGCATCTCGCTGAAACCCGACATCCTGATCGACTCGACGTTCGCCGATTATGCAGCAGGCCGTGACCCAGTGCTCGAAAAAGCGCTTGATCTGGCCAAATAAACACGCCCGGGTCACTTGCGCACCCTGCGACGGCTCGCCGAAACCGTTTGCTGCGACCGCTTGAACTCGACCGCTGACTGGAGAAGACATGTTCGTCGTCAACCTCACCTACAAAGTGCCGCTTGCTGAGATCGATCGGTTGCGCGATGCGCATATGGAATGGGTAAAGGCAGGCTATGCAGACGGCGTCTTCATCGCCTCCGGCGCCAAACGTCCGCGCACCGGCGGCGTCATCCTCGCCCGCGGCACGCGCGAGGCACTCGATGCACGATTGGCAGAGGATCCGTTCACCAAAGCTGATGTTGCCGATTACGACGTGATCGACTTCGCCGCGACGAGCGCTGCCATCGGATTGGAAATGCTGAAAGACTGATGACCGTGCAACGCCCTGTGCCTCCCCATACGCCTTACGACGGCTCGTCGAAGCCATTTGCGATTGGCCTGAAGCCGCTGGAGCTCGACCGCTGGCTGGAAGTCGACGGGTATTTCGGTGCTCAATTGGCCGAAAAGCATCGCCTTTATGCTGAGTTGCCCGACAAGATCTTCGTCGAAGAGACCGATACGCGTGACGCACAACGCGAAGTGCTTGAACTCGTCGAAACGCATATGGGCCAGTACCATGCGCCGGCGCTGGCCGAAGCACAGGCACGAGGTACCACCGGCCCAGCTTTGCTGGCTGATGCCCCGCTGATGACCGCCTCGCTGATGGTGCAGGACGATCTCATCCTGATGCGCCGAAGCGACGACGGCTGGCGCCTCGCCGCCGGTTCGCTCTGCTTTCCTTCCTCGTGGTCGCTGACGGAGAAGTTCGGCAAGCCGCTACACCATATCCACGACCCCGTTCCGGGGTTCGGCACCGGCACGCGGCCGGCTGACATCATCAGCCGTATGTTCGACAATCTGCAGGGCCAGGCGGTGGAGCGCTTCAACTGGTCGGTTCAGGCCAATGATGCACTCTATCATCCCCTGTCGGACCGCCAGCGTATCTCCCGCTCCGCGGAACGGCAGTCGAATTTCCCGGATGGGGACATCAACGCGCACGCCTTCATCCGGGTCGAGCGACAAACGTTGCGCAAGCTGCCTGTCTCACGCGACATCCTCTTCACCATCCGTATCTATCTCGACCCGCTGGCAGTGCTCGCCCGCCATCCCGACCGTGGGCGTATCGCCGCAGGCTTCGCCCGGCAGCTTGGCGAACTGGACGATGCGCAGCTCGACTACAAGGGCCTGACTGCGGACCGCGACCGGCTTGTGGCCTATCTTAATGGCCTCGCCGAAGGTTGATGGCGGCGATCCCTGTCGTTAACGCCAGCAACCGGATTCGCTTTATTGTGACAAGCATGTATGGTTTAGCAGTTGCAGCCGGGCGCATCCGCGTCCGGCTTTTCTGTGAGGACACACGACAAAGAAGGAGTGCCGCAAAAAATGGCGAATGAAAAATGGCCCGTCTACGGTGAGATTACCGGCCCGATCGTGATGATCGGCTTCGGTTCGATCGGCCGTGGCTCGCTTCCGCTCATCGAGCGCCATTTCAAATTCGACAAGTCTCGCATGGTGATCATCGATCCCAGCGAGGAGAACCGCAAATTGGCGGACGAACGCGGCATCACCTTCATCAAAGAGGCCATCACCAAGGACAACTACAAGGACGTGCTGACCCCGCTGCTCACCAATGGCGGCGGACAGGGTTTTTGCGTCAATCTGTCGGTCGACACCGGCTCTGTCGACCTCATGCGGCTCACCCGCAAACTCGGTGCGCTTTATGTCGATACGGTCGTCGAGCCCTGGCTCGGTTTCTATTTCGACACCGAAGCCAGTAACGCCTCACGCACCAACTATGCGCTGCGCGAGAGCCTTTTGGCGGAAAAGCGCAAGCATCCGGGCGGCCCAACCGCCGTCTCGACCTGCGGCGCCAATCCCGGCATGGTCTCCTGGTTCGTCAAGCAGGCGCTGGTCGATCTCGCCAAGGAGCTTGGCCTCGAGTTCGAAACGCCCGAACAGCATGACCGCGAAGGCTGGGCCAAGCTGATGAAGAAGGTGGGCGTCAAGGGCGTGCATATCGCCGAGCGTGACACCCAGCGCACCAAGAAGCCGAAGCCGCTGAACGTGTTCTGGAACACATGGTCGGTCGAGGGCTTCATTTCAGAAGGGTTGCAGCCGGCCGAGCTCGGCTGGGGCACCCATGAGAAGTGGATCCCCAAGAACGCCAAGAAGCACAAGAAGGGCTCGAAGGCAGCGATCTATCTGGAGCAGCCGGGCGCCAACACCCGCGTGCGCACCTGGGTACCGACCCCTGGCCCGCAATACGGCTTCCTGGTCACCCATAACGAGGCGATCTCGATCTCCGACTTCTTCACCGTGCGCGACAAGCATGGCGAAGTGACCTATCGCCCGACCTGCCACTACGCCTACCATCCGAGCAACGACGCGGTGCTGTCGCTGCACGAGATGTTCGGCGCGGCCGGCAAGGCGCAGCCGGTGCATCACGTGCTGGAGGAAAACGAACTGGTGGACGGTTCCGATGAACTCGGCGTGCTGCTCTACGGCCACAAGAAGAACGCCTACTGGTACGGCTCGCAGCTGACGCTGGAGGAAGCCCGCAAGCTTGCTCCGCACCAGAACGCTACCGGCCTGCAGGTGACGTCGGCAGTGCTTGCCGGCATGGTCTGGGCGCTCGAGAATCCGGAAGCCGGCATCGTCGAGACCGACGAAATGGACTTCAACCGCTGCCTGGAAGTGCAGAAACCCTATCTCGGCCCGGTCAAAGGATATTACACCGACTGGACGCCCCTGGACGGCCGGCCTGGCCTGTTCAAGGAAGACATCGACGAGAAGGATCCCTGGCAGTTCCGCAACATCCTGGTGCGCTGACAGGTTGCATCCGCAAATAAGAAGGGCGCCAATTGGCGCTCTTCTTCATTCTGTGGGCCGTAACGGCCACCGGCGGATTACTTGCGCAATTCCGCTTCGATATCGTCCAGCGCCTTGTCCTTGCCGATGCCGGTGAGGAAAGCCAGCCCCTTGATGATAGGCACCGTCACCGAAGCCGAGATCGGCGTGGTCGAGACGATCAGGTCGACGCCGTCGGCCATGCTGGCGACTTCAGTCGCCTTGCACTGCAGGGCATTGAAGGTCAGCCCGCGTGCCTTCATGGCTTCCGTCACCGTGGCGTTGACCGCCGTGGACGTGGCGACGCCGGTGCCGCAGGCGAAAAGAATGGTCTTCTGTTTGGCCATGTCGAGTTCCTTTAGCTCAAGACTGCTCTGACGTCCTCCACGCTCGCAGCCTTTTTCAGGCTCGCCAACGCTTCGGGGCTCTGGATGGTGCCCATGATCTCCTGCAGCATTTCTATCTGCTTGTCCTTGTCGTTGATGGCAAGCAGGAAGACGATGCCTACCGAAACCGCCTCATCCGGCTCTTCCATGTTGGCGAAGTCGACCGGCTTCGACAGCACCGCCAGCCCGACACCTGCCTTGTTGACATGGATAGGGTCCGTATGGGGCACGGCAACGTTTTCGGCGAGCCCGAGCGGCAAGCCGGTCGGCATCGTCTGCTCGCGCTTCACCACGGCATCCGCATAGCTCGGCTTGACATAACCCAGGACTTCCAGCCGCGATGCCAGCTGGCGGATCACCGCCTCGCTGCTGTCGACGTTCACGCCAAGCAGGATCGCTTCAGGGTCGATATGGTCGATCAAGGCTTGCGCCATGCTTTGTTCTCCAGGCTTGGGGCCGGAGGCGATCACCGCCACCGGCCCCATGTTTCATTTCAGGTGGACGGCAACGCCATCCGATCCGGGCTTCAGGCAGCTTCGTCCTCAGCGCCGGCGGCCCGTTCCCAGGCCAGCGTGTTGCGGCGGTAGAGCACGAAGGCTCCCGCAATCACCAGCGCCAGCACGGCAAGCCCGGCAACGCCAAGACCCTGGATCGCCTCGATGATCACGTAAGGGATCCACAGGAAGCCGTCGACCACCGAAGTGATCTGCACCGCGTGCTCGGGCATCTTGAAGCCCGAGGCGATGGCAGCACTGGTGAACAGCGGCGCCAGCGCGTTGGCGACATAGAAGCCGACGGCCAGCGTGATGGTGCCCACCACGACCATGCGGAACACGTTGCCCTTGAGCAGCGGGGCGGTCATCGCCACGATGAAGGGGATGACCGCGAGATCCGCGAACAGGATGACGCGGTTGCCTGGCAGGATCACGGACAGGATGATGGCAATCGGCACCAGGATCAGCGAGGAGGAGATCGCGGCCGGATGACCGATCAGGATCGCCGAGTCGAGACCGACCAGGAGCTCACGATCTCCGGTACGCTTGCGCACGAATTCCTGCGCGGCATCGGACACCGGCAGCAGCCCTTCCATCAGCACCTTCACCATGCGCGGCAGAAGCAGCATGACAGCGGCGAGCGTCATGCCGGTTGAAAGCACTTTCGACAGCACCGTGCCGAAATCGCCGGCGTTGTAATAGGCGATCAGGCCGAGCACGAGACCGATGATCAGACCGAGCACCACCGGCTCACCGAACACGCCAAAGCGCTTTTCGATCGTCTCGGTGCTGATGTTGATCTTGTTGATGCCCGGGATGCGGTCCATCACCCAATTGAGCACGATGGCGATCGGCAGGATCTGGGCGGATGCCAGATGCGGCACCGAGACGCCTGGAATGCCGTAGAACTGCTGCACCGCGCGCGCCGACCAGTCAGCGAACAGCAGCGCCAGAGCCGCCACGAGAGCCGCAACAATCAGGCCGTAGGCGAGGCTGTTGGTGGCGGCCGTGGCCAGCGAACCGACGAAGGCGAAGTGCCAGAAATTCCAGACGTCGACATTGAGCGTGCGCGTGAGGCGCAAGAGCAAGAGCGCCACGTTGACGGCGATTCCGATCGGGATCACCCAGAGACCGACGGACGAACCGAAGGCGATGGCTGCGGCAGACGGCCAGCCGACATCGACGATATCGCGCTGTATGCCGGTGTTGGTCACGATGGCCTTGGCCACGTCGCCGATCGAGGTGAGCATCAGGCCGAGCACCAGATTGATACCGATGAAGGCCACGCCGATAGTCACGGCAGCACGAAATGCCCTGCCCACCTTGGCGCCGAGCACCACCGCAATGATGAAAATGACGATGGGCAACAGAACCGTCGCGCCAAGCGTATCCACGGCCGATTTCAGGCCGGTCAAAAAGGTGTCCATTTTTCCTCCCCAGGACGCCCGGTTGTTTCCGGCACGCCACCTCAAGAACATTTGTGTTCTTCGGTATACGAAAGTTGCAGCCTTTCAAGAGGCTGTCAATCGACTCCCCCCGACAAAGCAGTGGACCGTGAGGTCCCACCACACTGTTGCCGGCACGCCACGCTACATCCATCGCATGCTTATGCGAGCCTTGTTTTCATCCTCAATTCGGGCGATGGAAGAGGCGCGGACCGAGGAGAGGTTTTACGATATGATCACAGCGCGCAAACTTATTTCGGCCAGCCTTGCCGTAGCCGCGACTGCAGCACTGGCTGCCTGCCAGACCGGCGGTCCCGGTGAGCCGCCGCCCTCAGCCTCCCCGAAAGGCGTGGAAGGCTCCTGGATCGATGCGCAGGGGACCGGGCTTTCGACCATTTCGGCCGGCAAGTTCCAGACAGTTGCCACCGACACTGGCCAGAAGCTCGCCGACGGCAGCTACCGCATGACCAGCCAGACTTCGATCGAGATCAACGGCACGTCGCTGATCCGCCAGTCGCCGATCGCCTTCAATTGCCTGCTCGTCTCGATCAACCAGCTCAACTGCACAAGCCAGGCGGGCCAGAACTTCGTGCTGACGCGCCGGAGCTGACCAAAACAGCCGCGGTCGCGGCCAGGCCAGTCCTATTCCCATTTCCAAAACGGCCGCATCCAGGCGATGCGGCCATTTCCGTTCGCGCAACACGTTCGCCGGCAAAGACTTGCCCCTGAATCCGCTTGCAACGACCCAGTCGCAATGGGAACATGCCCTCTGAGGGCATGTAAAACTCCAGTCAAGCAGAGCGTCTACAACGCCAGGACAGGTATCGGCATCGCTCCCGGGATCGATAGGGTCCCTGGCTCAGGCGAGGCATCACGAACGGGAGAGCAGGAATGAAGAAGATCGCTGTCATCACGGCACTTTCGATCTCGGCACTCGGCATGAGCACAGGCATGTCCTTTGCCGACTACACGCTGAACATCCTGCATATCAACGATTGGCATAGCCGCATCGAAAGCAACAACAAGTACGAATCCACCTGTTCAGCCGAGGAAGAGATCAAGGGCGAGTGCTTCGGCGGCGCAGCACGTCTCGTCACGGCGATTGCCGCCGAACGCAAGAAGCTGGAAGGCCAGAACGTGCTGCTGCTCAACGGCGGCGACAACTTCCAGGGCTCGCTCTTCTATACGACCTACAAGGGCAAGACCGAGGCCGAGTTCCTGAACCAGATGAAGTTCGACGCCATGACCGTCGGCAACCATGAATTCGACGATGGCGAGGACGCGCTGGCGCCTTTCCTCGACGTCATCAAGTTCCCGGTACTTTCGGCCAATGTGAAGGCAAGTGCTGCCGCCAAGGTCGGCGACCGCATCAAGCCGTCCGTGGTCATCGAACTCGGCGGACAGAAGATCGGCATCGTCGGCGCCGTCACCAACGACACGCCCGAACTCGCCACGCCCGGTCCGAACATCACCATCGAGGACGATATCAAGACCATCACCGCAGAGGTGGAGAAGCTGAAGGGCCAAGGTGTCAACAAGATCATCGCGCTGACCCATGTCGGCTATCCGCGCGACAAGGAGATGATCGCCAAGATCCCTGGCGTTGACGTCGTGGTGGGCGGGCATTCGCACTCGCTGCTGTCGAACACCGATCCGAAGGCCGAAGGCCCTTACCCGACAATGGTCGACAATCCGGACGGCTATAAGGTGCCGGTGACGCAGGCAGCCTCCTATTCCAAGCTGCTCGGCGAGTTCAAGGTGGTGTTCGACGACAATGGCGTGGTCAAGGAAGCCAGCGGCAACCCGATTCCGCTCGACAAGTCGGTGACCCCCGACCCGCAGGTGCTCGCCCGCATCAAGGAACTCGGCGCGCCGATCGAGGAATTGAAGGCCAAGCAGGTCGGCGAGACCACCGCCGCCGTCGACGGCAGCCGCGAAAGCTGCCGGACACGCGAATGCACCATGGGCAATCTCGTTTCCGACGCCGTGCTCGACCGCGTGAAGGATCAGGGCGTACAGATCGCGTTCACCAATGGCGGTGGCCTGCGCGCCTCCATCGACCAGGGCAAGGTCTCGATGGGAGAAGTGCTGACGGTGCTTCCGTTCCAGAACACCATTGCCACCTTCCAGCTCTCGGGCGCGGATGTGAAGGCCGCGCTGGAGAATGGCGCCAGTCAACTGGAGGAAGGCGGCGGCCGCTTCGCCCAGGTCGCCGGCTTGAAATACTCTTTCGACCGGACAGCGCCCGCTCAAAGCCGCATCAGATCGGTCGAGGTGATGGAAAACGGCAATTGGGTGCCGCTGGATCCGAACAAGGATTATCTCGTCGCCGCCAACAACTACACCCGCCAGGGTGGCGACGGCTATAAAGTATTCGCCGACAAGGGCAAGAATGCCTACGACTACGGTCCGGGGCTTGAGCAGACCGTGGCCGATTATCTGGGCGCTCACAATCCCTACTCGCCGAAGCTCGACGGCCGGATCATTGACGTGAACGCCGCTGCGCAACCAGCCGAAACGGCACAGACCGGCAACGGCACTGCGGCTCCTGCCGAAGCTACGCCGGCTGTGCCGGCGCCGCCTGCGGAATCCAACGACATCGCCAATACTCCGCCTGCGGTCGATGCCCCGGCGGCAAAACCAGGCGACGCCGCCCCAACGGAAACCGCCAAGCCGGTAGAGACTGCAAATCCCGCCGAAACCCCGGCATCGATCCAGGCCGGAAGCACTCACACCATCGCCAAGGGCGACACCTATTGGGATATCGCTGTCAAAGCTTATGGCGACGGCGCCAAATGGCGGCGCATCGCCCGCGCCAATCCCGGCCAGGAGGTGCACCGGCTCCTGGTGGGAACGGAACTGAAGATACCGGCGAAGTGAGTAGCGCTGTTACCTTCTCCCATGGAGAGGCAGATGCTCCCGGGTGCGGCCAGACGCAGCATTGAAACCGTGTCTGCCGCTGTTAATTAGATGCCCATGACATTCGCCACCGAACCCAAAGCCGAGGTTTCCTCGCCCGTCGGCAGCCTGACGAACAACAGCCCCGAGAAAGTCGGGCTGATGCTGATCAATCTCGGCACGCCGGACGGGACCGACTATGGGCCGATGTGGCGCTACCTGCGCGAATTCCTCTCCGACCCGCGCGTTATCGAGATGCCGCGCTGGCTCTGGTACCCGATCCTTTACGGCCTGGTTCTGACGACACGGCCGAAGAAGTCGGGCGCCAACTATGCCAAGATCTGGAACCGGGAGAAAAACGAGTCGCCGCTGCGCACTTACACGCGCGGCCAGGGCGAGAAGCTGGCGCAGCGCCTCGGCGAGCTCACCAATGTCAGTGTCGACTGGGCGATGCGCTACGGCACCCCGTCGACGCGCTCGGTGGTGGAAAGGCTGGTCGCGCAAGGCTGCGACCGTATCCTCTCCTTCCCACTCTACCCGCAATATTCGGCAACGACGACGGCCACCGCCAACGACCAGTTGTTCCGCGCGCTCATGAAGATGAGGCGTGCGCCGGCGGTCCGGTCCGTTCCGCCCTATTATGCCGAGCCAGTCTATATCGACGCCCTAGCCCGCTCGATCGAAAAGCACCTCGCCACGCTGGATTTCGAACCGGAGGTGGTTGTCGCCTCCTATCACGGCATCCCGAAGCCTTATGCGGACAAGGGCGACCCCTATCAGCAGCATTGTCTGGAAACGACGCGACTGCTGCGTGAACGACTGGGCTGGAGTGAGGCGAAGCTGATCACCACCTTCCAATCCCGCTTCGGCGCGCAGGAATGGCTACAACCCTATACCGACAAGACGATGGAGCGGTTGGGCAAGGAAGGCGTCAAGCGCATCGCCGTACTCAATCCGGGATTCTCGGCAGATTGCATCGAGACACTCGAAGAGATCGCGCAGGAGGCACAAGAAATCTTCCTGCATGCCGGCGGCGAGAAATTCGCTCACATTCCTTGCCTCAACGACAGTCCGGAAGGCATGGATGTGATCGAGACGCTGGCACGGCGCGAATTGGCGGGCTGGATCTGATCGCTGGCCACGCGGTATTCGGACCAGAAGGCTGCATCCCCAGGTAGAACCGCTTCCCCGATTGTAACGGCGCTGAAACACACCTAAGTGTTTCGTGAGGTACCGCCGCGCGTCCATTCGGACGCGTAGAGGATGTTCTGGTATTTTGAGTCTGCGGTATTTGGGGGTGCGCACCGTGCTTGTCGAAAATCGACTCCGATTTCGGGCCGATGCGCCAGCCTCGCCACCTGCCGGCAATTGAGGGAGAGCCGAATGGATTTCAGCGGTTTCACGGGTTTCGACATCGCGATCGTCGTTTTGGTCGCGCTGGTCCTCATCCTGCTTTTCAAGGGCATCCGTACGGTGCCGCAGGGCTTCAACCATACTGTCGAGCGGTTCGGTCGCTACACCAAGACACTGACGCCGGGCCTGAATATCATCAATCCCATCTTCGAGCGCATCGGCGCCAAGCTGAACATGATGGAGCAGGTGCTCGATGTTCCGACCCAGGAGATCATCACCCGCGACAACGCCATCGTCGGCGTCGACGGCATCGCCTTTTACCAGATCCTGAACGCCGCCCAGGCTGCTTATCAGGTGTCCGGGTTGGAAAATGCGATCCTTAATCTCACCATGACGAACATCCGCACCGTCATGGGTTCGATGGACCTGGACGAGTTGCTCTCCAACCGTGATGCCATCAACGAGCGCCTGCTGCGCGTGGTCGACGAGGCCGCGCATCCCTGGGGCGTCAAGATCACCCGCGTCGAGATCAAGGACATCAACCCGCCGGCCAACCTGGTCGACTCCATGGCCCGCCAGATGATGGCCGAGCGCGACAAGCGCGCGCAGATCCTTGCCGCCGAAGGCCTGAAGCAGTCACAGATCCTGGAAGCGGAAGGCCGCCGCGAGGCCGCCTTCCGTGATGCCGAGGCGCGCGAGCGCTCGGCAGAAGCCGAAGCCCGTGCCACGCAGGTCGTGTCGGAAGCCATCGCCAAGGGTGACGTACAGGCCATCAACTACTTCGTGGCGCAGAGATACACCGAGGCACTGGCCAAGATCGGTACGGCCGGCAATTCCAAAATCGTCCTGATGCCGATGGAAGCCTCGTCGCTGATCGGTACCTTGGGTGGCATCGGCGAAATTGCCAAGGAGGTGTTCAAGGGGGACGGCCCGGGCACGCAGAGGCAGGCGGCACGCCCGCCGCTGGTGCGCCCGAACGAGAGCTGACGGAGTACGGCCATGCTGCAGCGGCTTCTCTTTGAACTCGGTCCCTGGAACTGGATGGTTCTTGGCTTTGCGCTGCTGGTGGCGGAAATCCTCGCCCCCGGTGTCTTCCTTTTGTGGATCGGCATAGCAGCGCTGCTGATCGGCGCGGCCTCGCTCGTCCTTTGGAACGCTGCGTTCTGGACCTGGCAGGCGCAGGTGCTGGCTTTCCTGGTGCTGGCCTTGTTGTCGGCCTATGCCGGGAAACGCTTTTTCAGCGGAAAGCGCGAGACCAGTGACCAGCCGCTGCTCAACCGGCGCGGCGAGCAGATGATCGGCCGCACCGCCACATTGGCCGAGCCGATCCGCGAAGGTCGTGGCCGTATTCAGCTCGGGGACACGCTGTGGCGGGTCTCCGGCCCAGACTTGCCGGCTGGCGCGCGTGTCCGGGTAACCGGTGCTGCAGAAACCGATCTGGAGCTGACCGTCGAGAAAATCTGAGTTTGGAGCGGTTCGGGGGTGCTGGAAACGCAAAATGCGTTGGAGCGGGTGTGCCTATCCAGCGCCCGTTCGCCTCAACAGCTTCTCCCTCAACGTCTCGAAATCAGGCACGAACCAGATCGAATTGCCTTTGTTGGTCTCGCGCACGAAATCGCGCAGCGGCCCGCTGCGCGCGAGCGCCTCGGCGATGTCGCCGACGATGGCGCATTTCAGATGATAATTGACCATCTTCTGGAACGCTGCGCCGGCAAGACCAGTGCTGAGCTTCAGGAAATCCGGACCAAGCCGCTCGACCGGAATGGCGAGTAGATCGACCTGCGAGGAGAAGGCTGCGCCCAACAGATCGTTGATGTCGGCTTCGCGCGCCAGCACCAGGCCTTCCTTGGCGTAGCAGAGCACCCGCGTACCGCCGATCTCGATCAGTTCATCCATGACGTTGCTCCCGCTGAGGCGCGAAGCCGGCGTTCAATCGTGGATATCGGCTTCGTGAAATTATGACGTCAGGCAGCGCCGATGCGCAGCAGATCGTGGAAATGCACCACGCCCACAGGCATCCCGCCTTCGACCACGACAAGCGCGCTGATGTTGTGCTTGTTCAGCAAGGCGATCGCCGCACCTGCGAACATCTGCGGCTCAACCGTTTTCGGCGTACGGGTCATGACTTCGTCGACCGTTGTCTCGCCGAGGTTGCGGTGCAGATTGCGGGCCAGATCGCCATCGGTGACGATACCGGACAATTTGCCGTCGCCATCGACCACGCACACACATCCCACCTTCTTCTGCGCCAGTGTCATCACCGCTTCCGGCATCTTCGTACCAAGCGGAACGAGCGGAATCTGATCGCCGGTGCGCATGATCTCGGAGATCAGCGTCAGATTGGCGCCGAGCTGCCCGCCGGGATGGAAGGTACGGAAATGATCCGGTGTGAAGCCGCGCGCTTCCAGCAGCGCGATCGCCAGCGCATCGCCCATCACCAGTTGCAACAGCGTCGAAGTGGTCGGCGCCAGCCCGTGCGGACAGGCTTCCTGAGCCTTGGGCAGCGTCAGAACCACATCGGCTGCGCGTCCCAGTGCCGATTTCTCGCCGGATGTCAGCCCGATCAGCGGAATTGAAAAGCGCCGCGAATAATCGATGATGCCTTTGAGCTCCAGGCTTTCACCCGACCACGACAGCGCGATGATCGCGTCATCCGGCGCGATCATGCCGAGATCGCCGTGGTTGGCCTCGACCGGGTGCACGAAAAAGGCCGGCGTGCCGGTGGAAGCGAGCGTGGCGGCGATCTTGGAGCCTATATGGCCGCTCTTGCCGACACCGGTGACGATCACCCGGCCCCTGATGCGCGACAGGATATCGACGGCCTGCGCGAAGGGTTCGGCCAGGCCGTTCTCCAGCGCCGTACTAAGCGCGGCCAGTCCGGCCTGTTCGGTGGCCACCGTTCTGAGGGCCGAAGCGATGGCGGCCTGACGATCCGCCGGCTTCTTCTTCAAGCTTGCAGCATGCATGGACGAAGCGATTATCCTTTCCGCGTCCGTCTGTCCATTTCATTCGTTTGCCGGTCACAACGCGTCCGAAGCTAACACTCCATTAACCATCCCAATTTACGGTTCGGTAAGCATGGCGCCAGGGGTGTGCGCCACCAACATGTGGTAACGATGTCGCGGGCTCAGCCTGACAGAAGCAGCCTAGAAAGGACGGCCGCCGGCGCTTTGCTGCTGGCAGCGACGGCCCTGCCTTTGCTCATGACATCACCCACATCTGCTCAACAGCTCAATTTACGCGGTCCGCTCAACGACCAGTTCCTCACCCAGAACCAGCCTCGCGGGCTGCCACCGGCGGGCCGGTTCGGCACCAGCGGTCTGTCGCCGCTCAATCGCACACCGGGTGCCTTGCCTCCGCCGGTGGCCCCGGCAACAGGCATCCCGAACCCGGCATATCAGCCTGCCAGCCCCGGCGCGCTGCCGGACGATCCCAATGCACTGAACACCGCGCCGGCCGACGGCACCGGCCAGTTGGATGCCGCCGGCAATCCTGCTCAGGCTGGAACGGCTGGCACGAATGGGCTCGGTGCTGCACAGGCTGCGGATCCTTTCGCGAACCAGGCAGCCCCGGCAACCCGCCGCCGGCCTGTTGCCACCGGCACCAATCTCCCGAACGCCGCTGAGGCCGGACAACGCGGCCGCAACGATGCAACAGCCGCCCAGGACGGCGAGCCGGATCGCACGACGACACGGCGCAACGCAGCCCGCCGCCCCGGCACCCCTGCAGCGGCGGAAGCGGAACCGGAGCTCGACCGCAATATTCGCACCGGAACGATTGACGCTGCGGACCGTGGCCCGCTCGATCCCCGTGCCGACCGCACCGCAGCGATCGAAGGCGGTGTCGTACGACGGGAGGATACGCCCTATGCGCCACTTGGCATCAAGCTCGGCAGTTTCACGCTAAGGCCGTCTCTGGAGCAGGGTGTGCTGGCGACTTCGAATGCCGACAATAGCGCCCTCGGTCGCTCGGCAACGATCTCGCAAAGCACCTTGCGTCTTAACGCGACATCCGACTGGGCTACCAATTCGGCGGTCATCGATGGCGACCTCAACTATCGCAAAACTCTTTCCGGCCAGGAGGTCAAGGAATGGCGCGGTCGCCTCGACGGCACGCTCAATGTCGATCTCGATCACGATTGGCGTGCCATCGCCACACTTGGCTTCGAGACGGCGCCGGAAGGCGCGACCTCGCCGGAGGGCGTACCGGGCGCGATCACGCAACCGCAGCGCAAGACTTTCGAGGGCAGCCTTGCGCTGCAGAAGGAGATCGGCAAGCTGCGCCTCGGTCTGACCGGCGCGGCTGAACGCAGCATCTTCGGCGACGCGACACTTGGCGACGGCACCATCCAGTCACAGGAAACCCGCAACTCGACACTCTACACCACCACCTTGCGCGGCGGTTACCAGATCTCGCCAGCGCTCACCCCTTTTGCAGAGGTCGAGATCGGCCGCCGAGCCTTCGATGAAACGGCAGACCTGAACGGCTACGAGCGCTCATCCAAACGGCTCGGCATACGCGGGGGCGTGGAACTCGACCTGGGCGAGAAACTGAACGGCGAAATGTCCGTCGGCTGGCTGCGCCAAAGTTTCGACGATAGCCGCCTGCTTCCGGTTTCGGGCGCCACGGTGGCCGCAGACTTCCGCTGGTCGCCGGTGCGTGGCACCATCGTGGGCCTCAACGGCGAAACCATACTGGAAGATACCACCACCCCAGGCCAGAGCGGCTCGGTCCTCTATACGTCCGGGCTGACCCTGGAGCGCCAGATGCGCGCCAATCTGACCGGCAATGCGGCTCTTGGCCTGTCTTACCGCGACTACAAAGGCACCGGCGATCATGACCTGATCTACAGCGCCCAGGTCGGCGCGACATGGTGGCTCAACCGCTATCTCGGCCTGACTTCCTATGTGCGTCACGAACGGATGACCAGCAGTATCGAGAACCGCGACAGCAAGACCAACAGCGTCTATCTCGGCCTCACCGTCCAGCGGTGAGGTCGACTGGCTATCGGCCGCAACACCCCCTGCCCGGACCGCTCAAAATGCATTCGGCCGGATAAAAACCCGGCCGATGCGTGCCATCGACAATTCTAGACGGCGGACGCCTTGATGCCGGCGCTCTCGAACTCGTCCAGCAGTGTGCGAATGACGCCAGCCATGCTGCTGTCCGTGCCCTCGCGCCACAGCGCGAAGGCGACATTGGCCTCGACGAAACCTTCCGGCGAGCCGCAATCGAAGGTCCGGCCGCGATAGTGGTAACCGTAGAACGACTGCTCCTTCATCAGCTTCAGCATGCCGTCGGTGAGTTGGATCTCGTTGCCGGCGCCGCGTTCCTGGCTTTCCAGGATCGCGAAGATCTCCGGCTGCAGGATATAGCGACCATTGATGTAGAAATTCGACGGCGCCGTGCCCTTTTCCGGCTTCTCCACCATTGCGGTAATGCGGAAACCGGTATGAGTGTCCTCGCCGCGGCCGACGATGCCGTATTTATGCGCTTCGGCCGGATCGCATTCCTGCACGGCGATGATGTTGTTGCCGGTCTCTTCGTAGAGTTCGACCATGTCCTTCATGCAGCTCTTTTGCGACTGCATGATCATATCGGGAAGCAACAATGCAAAGGGTTCGTCGCCGACCAGCTCGCGCGCGCACCAGACAGCATGACCGAGCCCCAGCGGCACCTGCTGGCGGGTAAACGAGGTCTGGCCCGGCGCCGGCTGTAGGCGTTGCAGACGCTCCAGCACCTGATCCTTGCCGCGCTGGGCGAGCGTATCATAGAGCTCGAACTGCACATCGAAATGGTCTTCGATGACCGCCTTGTTGCGACCGGTGACGAAAATGAAATGTTCGATGCCGGCTTCCCGTGCCTCATCGACGACATATTGGATGACAGGCCTGTCGACGACGGTCAGCATTTCCTTCGGAATGGCCTTGGTGGCGGGAAGAAAGCGCGTACCGAGACCGGCGACTGGAAAAACTGCCTTCCTGACTTTTCTCATCGATCCATCATCCGTTGCGGGAACAACCCTTTTGCCGGAACATTTTCACGCCGGAATTGAAGACTAGTGAACGGCCGGAGGCTTCCTGTCAAAATTTCTATCGGACGTGTTTTTTGTAACCCGGCCGCTCTATGGTAAACCAAATCCTAACCGGGTTCGGTCATGAATGCTCTTCCTGCGATGAAAATGGAGGACATGATGCCCTTTCGCACCGCTGCTAGAGCGTTTCCGTTCTTCACGGAAACGCGGAAACGCTTTAGCTCTTTGTTTTTACAGAATTCCGGACGCAAAACCGCTGCGCACTTTTGCAGTAATTGCTCTAAGCGTCTTGCCAGTCTTGCCACGGCCACGGCGCTGTCGATTGCCTTGTTGATCCCGACCGGGCCTGCGCAAGCCGACGCTGGCTTCCGCAACTGGATTGCCTCGTTCCGCGCCACCGCCGTTCAATCGGGCGTGTCCGGCGCCGTCTATGATGCCGCGTTCCGCAGCATCAAGGATCCCGATCTGGAAGTGCTTGAGAAGGCACGTTTCCAGCCTGAATTCACCGCGCCGGCATGGGATTATTTCGACAATCGCGTGCACGAACAGTCGATCGCCAACGGTCAGGCGATGGCTCGCAAATGGAAGCCCTGGCTGGACAAGATCGAGGCCCGTTTCGGCGTCGATCGTTATATCCTGCTCGCCATCTGGTCGATGGAATCCAACTATGGCGAGATGCTGAAACGCGACGATGTCATGCGCAACGTCATCCGTTCGCTGGCAACACTCGGCTATGGCGACAAGAAGCGTTCCAAATTCGCCCGCACCCAGTTGATCGCAGCACTCAAGATCCTGCAGACCGGTGACATCGACGAAAGCCATCTGCAAGGTTCGTGGGCCGGTGCCATGGGTCACACCCAGTTCATCCCCACCAGCTACCAGGCCTATGCGGTCGATTTCGACGGTAACGGCCGCCGCGACATCTGGAATTCGGTGCCCGATGCGTTGGCGACCGCAGCCAACCTCTTGAAGAGGAATGGTTGGCAGCCCGGCAAGACCTGGGGCTATGAGGTAGCCCTGCCTGACGGCAAGATGCCGGGCGGTTCGATGTCGCTTGCCAAATGGCAGTCGCTTGGCGTTGCCCGCGCCAGCGGGAAGACGTTCCGAAACGGTTCCGACAAGGCCACCTTGAAGCTGCCGGGTGGCCGCGAAGGCCCCGCCTTCTTGGTGACGCGTAACTTCTCGGTCATCAAGCGCTACAACAATGCCGACAAATACGCCTTCGCCGTCGGCCTGCTGGCCGACCAGATCGCTGGTTACGGCACGCTGGTGAACGACTGGAGCCGGCCTTTCACCAAGCTCAGCTTCTCCGAAAAGCAGGAGTTGCAGCAGCGTCTGGCCGACCACGGCTATTACAGCGGCAATTTCGACGGCAAGATCGGCCAGGCTTCCAAGGATGCCATCATGGCCTATCAGGCCAAGGTCGGCTTGACCCCGGACGGCAATCCCAGCATGGAAGTGCTGAAGACGCTGCGGCGGCGTTAACGTCCGGCATATGAAGAAGGAGCGATCCGGCCGGTTCGGATCGCCCATAATGGAAACGGAGAGGCAGCTTGGCGGCGGCAACGCGCTTGATGGCAAGACTACGCCGGCTGCCGTTCCTCTTCGTCGCGGCCGCCGTCCTGATTGTCGGGACCGCCGCATCGTTCCATGCCCCGGCCTTCGCCCAGGAAGAGGAAGCGCGGCCCTGGTCGCTGCGGGATCTGTTCTTCCCTCGCCGCAGCGAGCGGGTGGCCCCGCCGCCGGATGCCCGGTTCCCGCCTCGCCCAAAAAAGAAGAAGGCTGTCGTGCGCAAGCCACCGGCGGCGCCGCAAGCGCCGGTGGTTGAGAAGGCCGCGGACGCCCGTACCATCCTGGTCATCGGCGACTTCATGGCGAGCGGCCTTGCCGAAGGGTTGAACGAGGTCTTTGCCGACAATCCCGCCATCCGTGTTGCCGACAAGGCCAGGGGCTCTTCCGGCTTCGTGCGCGACGATGTCTACGACTGGCCACAGGAGATCGCAGGTGTCCTGGCGGCCGAAAAGCCGGCCGCAGTCATAGTCATGATGGGTTCGAACGACCGCCAGCAGATGAAAGTGGGTGAAGAGCGCGAACAACCACGCACGGAAGTATGGACAAAGGCCTATGAGCTGCGCACCGAGGCGCTCGCAAAGGCCTTGGCGAGTTCCAAGATTCCCTATCTTTGGGTCGGCATGCCGGCCTTCAAGACGCAGAAGATGACCACCGACATGCTGGCCTTCAACGGCATCTATCGCGCCGCGGCCGAGACCTATAACGGCGAATTCGTCGATATCTGGGACGGTTTCGTCGATGAGAACGGCGCCTTTGTCTCGACCGGTCCGGACGTCAATGGCCAACCGGTGCGCCTGCGTGCCGACGATGGCATCAACCTGACCCGCGGTGGCAAGCGCAAGCTGGCCTTTTATGCCGAAAAGCCCTTGATGAAGATGCTCGGCCTGTCGACACCGACGGCTCCCGCGTCCCTGCCGGTCGGCCCTACGCCTTCGGGTCAACCGGCGACACCAGCCGCCCCGATGCCCGTCGACCGCACCGAACCGATCGCACTGGGCGATCCGGCGCTCGACGGGGGAACGGAATTGCTGGGCGCAACGCCGCCCGCAAAGCCCGCACTTGTGCTTCCGGGAGAAAAACTGGCCGTCCAGGGTATCGCGCCAGCCGCTTCACCTGGCCGTGCGGACGACTTTGGCGGGTCGACGGCAAGCGTGCCGCCACGAGAGACGACCAATGCGATCGGAAAGAAGGAGAATAGTGAGTAGTGAGTAGGATTCTTCCCTCACTACTCACTACTCACTACTCACTCGTTCATCGTGGCAACACGCTTGAGCCGGTCAGCGCCTCGTCGATGGCACGCGCGGCCTGACGGCCTTCGCGGATCGCCCACACCACCAGCGACTGGCCACGGCGGATATCGCCCGCGGCATAAAGCCGGTCGATATTGGTGCGGTAGTCGTGATCGTTGGCTGCGACATTCTTCGAACGGCGCACGTCGGTGATGATGTCGAGCTTGCCGTCCAGTTCAGTCGTCACCCCGCCTTCGATCGGACCGGCGAAGCCGATGGCGATGAAGGCGAGATCGGCGCGAATGACGAATTCCGTACCAGGGATCGGCTTGCGCTTCTCGTCCACTTCGCAGCACTTGACGCCGGTGAGCTGACCTTCCTCACCGATGAATTCCAGCGTCGCGACCTGGAATTCGCGCTCGGCCCCCTCGGCTTGGCTCGAAGAGGTGCGCATCTTTGTCGCCCAATAAGGCCAGACCGAAAGCTTGTCTTCCTTCTCCGGCGGCTGCGGACGGATATCGAGCTGGGTGACGCGCACCGCGCCTTGACGGAAGGCCGTGCCGACACAGTCGGAGGCGGTATCGCCGCCGCCGACGACAACGACATGCTGGCCGGATGCCACGATCGGCTGCGACTGCCAGGCGACCGACTGGATATCCTCGCCGCCGACGCGCTTGTTCTGCTGGACGAGGTAAGGCATCGCATCGTGCACGCCTTCGAGATCGTCGCCGGGAATGCCGGCGGGACGCGGCGTTTCCGAACCGCCGCAATAGAGCACTGCATCGTATTCGGCGAGCAGCTCCTCGACCTTCTTATCGACGCCGACATTGACGCCGCAATGGAAAGTCACCCCCTCGCCCGCCATCTGTTCGACGCGACGGTCGATATAATGCTTCTCCATCTTGAAGTCGGGGATGCCGAAACGCAGCAGGCCGCCGGGACGGCTCTCGCGCTCGAAGACATGCACGTCATGGCCGGC
This sequence comes from Mesorhizobium sp. NPDC059054, assembly GCF_042739215.1. Lineage (NCBI taxonomy): Bacteria > Pseudomonadati > Pseudomonadota > Alphaproteobacteria > Hyphomicrobiales > Phyllobacteriaceae > Mesorhizobium > Mesorhizobium sp. NPDC059054. Next base: position 30,386 of record NZ_JBHYHV010000009.1, on the reverse strand, counting down.
ACGACCGAGCTGCTGTGCGGCCGCCATGCCGGTTGGGCCGGAGCCGATGATGGCAACCTTCTTGCCGGTCTTCTTCTCCGGCGGATAGGGGCGGACAAAGCCGGTCTCGTAGGCCTTGTCGGCCAGGGCCTGCTCCACCGTCTTGATGGCGACCGGAATGTCTTCCAGGTTCAGCGTGCAGGCTTCCTCGCAAGGTGCGGGACAGATACGACCGGTGAATTCCGGAAAATTGTTGGTCGAATGCAGGTTGCGGATCGCCGCGTCCCAGTCGCCGTTGTAGACGAGGTCGTTCCAATCCGGGATCTGATTGTGGATCGGACAGCCGGTTGGGCCATGACAGAAGGGAATGCCGCAATCCATGCAGCGCGCGGCCTGTTTCTCGACCTCCGGCTGCGACATCGGCAGCGTGAACTCGCGGAAATGCCGGATACGGTCTGACGCCGGCTGATACTTGTGTACCTGCCGGTCGATCTCGAGAAAACCTGTTACCTTGCCCATGTTCCAGTTCCTGTAGACCACGTGGCGGGGTTACCGCCGCACCCGTTATCCTCATCCGGTCGCGAGCGCAACCGCGGGATCGGGTCATTGATTGGCTGTGTTGTGACGGGCGCCGGGAAGCGCTTGCCTCCCGGCTATGCCTATTCGGCCGCCACGCTCATGCGGGCGCGCTCCATCTCCTGCAGCGCGCGGCGATACTCGACCGGCATGACTTTCCGGAATTTCGGCCGGAAGTTCGCCCAATCGTCGAGGATCTCCTTGCCCCGTGTCGAACCGGTGTAGTGCACATGGTTCGAGATCAGCTGGTAGAGGCGTTCCTCGTCGTGGCTGGTCATGTCGCCGGATACATCGACACGTCCCTTGTGGTCGATGTCGCCACCATGATGGAGCAGCTTCTCCATCAGGTCATCCTCTTCCGGGACCGGCTCGAGCTCGACCATCGCCATGTTGCAGCGGAGCGCGAAATCGCCCTCTTCGTCCAGCACATAGGCAACGCCACCCGACATGCCGGCCGCGAAGTTACGGCCCGTCTTGCCGATGACGACGACCACGCCACCGGTCATGTATTCGCAGCCATGGTCGCCCACGCCCTCGACGACAGTCACGGCACCCGAGTTGCGCACGGCGAACCGCTCGCCGGCCACACCACGGAAATAGCACTCGCCCTCGATGGCGCCGTAGAGCACGGTATTGCCGACGATGATCGAGTCCTCGGCGACGATCTTCGCATCATCCGGCGGACGGATGACGATGCGGCCGCCCGACAGGCCCTTGGCGACATAATCGTTGCCGGCGCCGATCAGTTCGAACGACACGCCACGCGCCAGGAAGGCGCCGAAGGACTGGCCGGCGGTGCCGGTCAGCGTCACCTTGATGGTGTCCTCGCGCAAGCCCTTGTGCTTGAAGCGCTTGGCGACCTCGCCCGACAGCATTGCGCCCGCCGAGCGGTCGACATTGCGGATCGGCACAGCGATCTCGACCGGCTGCCGTGCTTCAAGGGCAGGCTTGGCCTGTTCGATCAACTGACGGTCCAGCACATCGTCGATCGGGTGCTTCTGGCGTTCGGTCCAATGAACGGCCTCGCGCGGCGCTTCGGGCTTGTGGAACATCTTCGAGAAATCCAGCCCGCGTGCCTTCCAGTGGTTGATGACCTCGCGCTTTTCCAGAAGATCGGTGTCGCCGATGATCTGGTCGAGATGGGTGTAACCCATTTCGGCCAGCAGTTCGCGCACCTCTTCCGCCACGTAGAAGAAGTAGTTGATGACGTGTTCGGGCGTTCCCTTGAAGCGCTTGCGCAGCACCGGATCCTGGGTGGCGACGCCAACCGGGCAGGTGTTGAGGTGGCACTTGCGCATCATGATGCAGCCGGCCGCGATCAGTGGCGCGGTCGAGAAGCCGAACTCGTCGGCGCCGAGCAGTGCGCCGACGATGACATCGCGTCCGGTGCGCAGGCCACCGTCGACCTGCAGCGCCACTCTGGAACGCAGGCCGTTCAGCACCAGCGTCTGATGCGTCTCGGCCAGCCCCATCTCCCATGGCGAGCCGGCATGCTTGAGCGAGGTCAGCGGCGAAGCGCCGGTACCGCCATCGTAGCCGGAGATGGTGATGTGGTCGGCACGCGCCTTGGCGACGCCCGCCGCAACCGTTCCGACGCCGACTTCCGACACCAGCTTCACCGACACGTCGGCCGCCGGATTGACGTTCTTCAGATCGTAGATCAGCTGCGCCAGATCCTCGATCGAATAGATGTCATGATGCGGCGGCGGCGAGATCAAGCCGACGCCAGGTGTCGAATGGCGAACCTTGGCGATGGTCGCGTCGACCTTGTGGCCGGGCAGCTGGCCGCCCTCGCCGGGCTTAGCGCCCTGCGCCACCTTGATCTGCATCATGTCGGAATTGACGAGATATTCTGCGCTCACGCCGAACCGGCCCGACGCCACCTGCTTGATGGCCGAACGCTCGAGATTGCGGCCACCGCCAGGCAGCGGCAGGTAGCGGTCCGGCTCCTCGCCGCCCTCGCCCGTATTCGACTTGCCGCCGATCGTGTTCATGGCGATCGCCAGCGTGGTATGGGCTTCCCGGGAGATCGAGCCGAACGACATCGCACCCGTCGAGAAACGCTTTACGATCTCGGCCGCTGGCATGACCTCTTCCAGTGCCACCTTCTTGCGGCCGGTCTCTTCGGCCAGCCTGATGCGGAACAGGCCGCGGATCTGCTGGGCGCGCGCCGTCTCGCTGTCGATCTGCTGCGAGAATTCCTTGAAGGTCGACCACGAACCCTTGCGCACGGCATGCTGCAGCGTGGCAACCGCGTCCGGCGTCCAGGTATGGGCTTCGCCGCGCATGCGGTACATGTATTCGCCGCCAACCTGCAGACTGGTGCGCAGCACCGGATCATCGCCGAAGGCATCGCCATGGCGGGCCACCGTCTCTTCCGAAACCTCGTCGAGGCCGACGCCTTCGATCAGCGTCGCTGTTCCGGTGAAGTATTTCTCGATGAAGTCGCTCTTGAGACCGACCGCGTCGAAGATCTGCGCGCCGCAATAGGACTGGTAGGTCGAGATGCCCATCTTAGACATCACCTTGAGGATACCCTTGCCGATCGACTTGATATAGCGCGAGACGACTTCCGAGGCGTCGACCTCTTCCGGCATCTCGCCCTTCCTGTGCATGTCGAGCAGCGTATCGAAAGCGAGATACGGGTTGATCGCTTCCGCTCCGTAACCGGCTAGGCAGCAGAAATGATGCACTTCGCGCGGCTCGCCCGATTCCACGACCAGGCCGACCGAAGTACGCAAGCCCTTGCGGATCAGGTGATGGTGCACGGCAGCCGTCGCCAGCAGCGCCGGAATGGCGATGCGGTCCGGCCCGACCTGACGGTCGGACAGGATGATGATGTTGTAGCCCCCGGCAACCGCCGCTTCGGCGCGGTCGCACAGACGCTCGACCGCACCCGTCATGCCCGCTACCCCTTCGGTGACGGAATAGGTGATGTCGATGGTCTTGGTGTCGAAGCGATCCTCGGTGTGACCGATGGAGCGGATCTTCTCCAGATCGCCATTGGTGAGGATCGGCTGGCGCACTTCCAGCCGCTTCTTGCGGGAGGAACCGACCAGATCGAAGATGTTCGGCCGCGGTCCGATGAAGGACACCAGGCTCATCACCAGTTCCTCGCGGATCGGATCGATCGGCGGGTTGGTGACCTGGGCGAAGTTCTGCTTGAAATAGGTGTAGAGCAGCTTCGACTTGTCCGACATCGCCGAAATCGGCGTGTCGGTACCCATCGAGCCGACGGCTTCCTGGCCGGTGACGGCCATCGGCGCCATCAGAAGCTTCAGATCCTCCTGGCTGTAGCCGAAGGACTGCTGACGGTCGAGCAGAGTGACATCCTTGCGAAGCGCGCGCGGCTCCACCGGGTTCAGGTCCTCGAGCACCAGTTGGGTGCGCTTCAGCCAGTCCTTGTAGGGATGCTGCGCAGCAATCTCCTTCTTGATCTCCTCGTCGGAGATGATGCGCCCCTTGACCAGGTCGATGAGCAGCATCTTGCCCGGCTGCAGCCGCCACTTGCGCACGACATGCTTTTCGTCGACCGGCAGCACACCGGCCTCCGAGGCCAGAATGACGCGATCGTCGTCGGTGACGATATAACGCGCGGGCCTCAGGCCGTTGCGGTCCAGCGTCGCGCCGATCTGGCGCCCGTCGGTGAAGCAGACGGCGGCGGGACCATCCCACGGCTCCATCAGCGCTGCGTGGTATTCGTAGAACGCCTTACGGTCGGCATCCATCGACTTGTTGCCGGCCCAGGCTTCCGGGATCAGCATCATCATCGAATGCGCCAGCGTGTAGCCCCCCTGGAACAGGAACTCGAGCGCGTTGTCGAAACAGGCCGTATCCGACTGCCCCTCATAGGAAATCGGCCACAGCTTGGAAATGTTGTTGCCGAAGAGCTCGGAATCGACCGAGGCCTGGCGTGCCGCCATCCAGTTGTTGTTGCCGCGCACGGTGTTGATTTCACCGTTGTGGGCGACCATGCGGTAGGGATGCGCCAGCTTCCACGACGGGAAAGTGTTGGTCGAAAAACGCTGGTGGACCAGGATCAGCGCCGTCTCGAAGCGCGGGTCGGAAAGGTCCTTGTAATACGCACCGACCTGATAGGCCAGGAACATGCCTTTATAGACGATGGTGCGCGCCGACAGCGACACGCAGTAGGAGCCGATGTCCTTGTTGTTGTGCTCGGCATAGATGCGGCCCGAGATCACCTTGCGCAGGAGATAGAGGCGCGCCTCGTATTCCTCGTCATTGTCGATGTCGGGCGTGCGGCCGATGAACACCTGGCGGTGGAACGGCTCGGCCGCCGCGATATCGGGCGCTTTGGACAAAGAGGAATTGTCGACCGGAACGTCGCGAAAACCGATGAGCGGAAGACCCTCGGATTGCGCCGATTCGGCGATGATCGCGTCGACATGGGCGCGCAGTTCCGGATCCCGCGGCATGAACCAGTGCCCGACGCCATACTGGCCGGCCGGCGGCAGCTCGATGTCCTGCTTGGCCATTTCCTCGCGGAAGAAACGGTCGGGGATTTGCACCAGCACGCCGGCACCGTCGCCCATCAACGGGTCCGCGCCCACCGCGCCGCGGTGGGTGAGGTTTTCCAGCATGAACAGGCCGTCCTTGACGATCTGGTGCGACTTCACGCCCTTCATCTGGGCGATGAAGCCGACGCCGCAGGCGTCATGTTCGTTGCGCGGGTCATACATGCCTTGGGCCGAAGGCGATCGGTCGAACAGTCCGGCGGTCGGAGCGGTGGTGGTTCGGAGAGCGGCTTTGACGGTGGCCGCTTTCGTCTGTGCAACCGAGGCAAAAACCGTCGTCACAGATGGCGTCACTTCCGTCATCGTTCTATCCTCTGTTCTGCGCCACTCGGACGCTTCTTCTCCATGGGAAGCTTGACACTTCCCTCTTCACGTTTCTCGCACCTGTCGCGAAATCCTGGCGAACCATGCCGGGTATCGTCCGGCCGAGGTTCGGCCTGTCATCGCACGCCACTCGTGGCGGCAGCCGGACAAGCGTCGATCATACGCCAATCCAGCCTGGTTGGTACCGGTAAATAAGACAGCAATGCTGTCCTAAATTTCCTATGACAGAAATCCAGATCTCATACAAGACCGATTCGGAAATTTCCCGACCGTTTGGCGAAAGAAAATTACCCAGTACCGATCGCTGTCGAAACTTTGTGGCCCAATAGCACGGATGGCCTCTGGCTCCAAACATCAGGACAGTGCTGGACCTTGCGGACGGACACCGAATACGGTCTGGTTCGCGCCTTTCCCGAATTGCGAGAGATGGGCACCGAAAGCATGTTTTTTGCCTCCGACAACTGGGCCGGCGCCCATCCCAAGGTTGCTGCCGCGCTCAACGCGCACAATGCCGGATTCGCCGCAGCCTATGGCGACAGTGATCTCGACAAGGCGGTCGCGCATCGTTTCAGCGAAATTTTCGAGCGCGAGGTCGCGATCTTCTTCGTAGCCACAGGCACCGCCGCCAACTCGCTTTCGCTCACCGCCTACAACAAACCCGGCGGCATCACCTTCTGCCATCGCGAATCGCACATCGTGGAGGACGAATGCGGCGCACCCGAATATTTTACCGGCGGCTCACGGCTACGGCCCGTCGATGGTGCGCTTGGCCGCATCGATCCTGATGCGCTGGAGCAGGCGATCGGACGTTTTGCCGGAGAATTCGTCCATGGTGGCCGACCGATGGCAATCTCCATCACCCAGTCGACCGAAACAGGCACGGTCTACGGGCTGGACGACATCGACGCCATTTCGAAGATTGCCAAGAAGTACGGACTGCCGCTGCACATGGACGGCGCCCGCTTCGCCAACGCGCTCGCCTCACTCGAGGCAACTCCCGCCGAAATGACCTGGAAGCGTGGCATCGACATCTTGTCCTTCGGCGGCACCAAGAACGGCTGCTGGTGCGCGGAAGCGATCGTGCTGTTCGATCTCGACCGCGCCAAGGAGCTTGCCTTCCTGCGCAAGCGCGCCGCACAGCTTTTTTCCAAGTCGCGCTTCATCGCCGCCCAGTTCGACGCCTATTTCAAGGATGGGCTATGGATCGAGACTGCCCATCACGCCAACGCCATGGCCGCTCGACTGGCGGCGACGATCGAGGATGACGAAAGCTCCAAGCTGGCCTGGCTGCCGCAGGCAAACGAGGTCTTTGCCATACTCGACCGGAAGAAGGCCGAACGGCTGCTGGCTTCGGGAGCCGCCTTCTACGATTGGCATATGCCGCATGGCTTCGATGGCCATCTCGGCGAAAACGAAGGCCTCTACCGGTTCGTGACCAGCTTCGCCACCACCGAAAGGGATGTCGACGGCTTCGCCGAGCGGCTCAAGGCCTGACGCGTTGCGAAAGTAAGTCCCATGGCGGTGATGTATCAGGTCGACGCTTTTTCGGACCGGATATTCGGTGGCAACCCTGCCGCCGTGCTCGTCCTCGACGACTGGCTGGCCGAAGAGGTCATGCAGTCGATCGCGGCCGAGAACAATCTGGCCGAAACTGCCTTTGCCCGACCGAACGGCAGAGGCTGGGACCTGCGCTGGTTCACGCCCGTCCATGAGGTCGACTTCTGTGGCCATGCCACTCTGGCGACAGCGCATGTGCTCGCGGCACATCATGACGTGGCTGGCGAAATAGCCTTTTCGACCCGTATCGGCGAACTGCGTGTCGCCCGCGTCGACGGCGGCTATCGCATGGATCTGCCAGGCTTTCCGCCTGAGCCTCTGCCAGAGCTGCCGGCGTCGATCGCCTCGCTTTTCGCCGACGTCGACCACAACGCCTTCCGAAATTTCGAGAACGTCTTCGTTGAATTGCCGGATGAAGCGGCTGTCCGCGCCTTCGTGCCGGATCTGGTGAAAATCGCGACATTGAAGTCGCAGGGGCTGGTAATCACCGGCAAAAGCGACACCTACGACTTCGTTTCACGCTACTTCGCGCCCGGTGCCGGCATCCCGGAAGATCCGGTGACCGGCTCAATTCACGCGACACTCGTCCCCTATTGGGCCGACAAGCTCGGCAAGATCCACTTATCGGCGTTCCAGGCCTCGGCACGCGGCGGCCACCTGCTGTGTGAACTCTCCGGCGATCGCGTACTGATCTCCGGCAAGGCGGTGACTTTCATGAAGGCGGAAATTCATCTGCCATGATGTGCTCGGGCGATATTTTTGTGTAGAAACATCACCGTCAGCCGACGACGCCAGAGAAAAAGATCATGCCTTCCACCGAGCTCCTCATCGCCTTTTTCATCACGACTTCGGTTTTTGCCTACATCCCTGGCCCAGCCATGCTTTACGCAACGGCGCAGACCATCGCGCGTGGCCGCTGGTCGGGCTTCATGGCAGCCGTCGGCATCCATCTCGGTTGCACCGTGCATGTGATCGCCGCCGCCGCGGGGCTTTCGGTGCTATTCCACGCGGTCCCTGTTCTCTATCTCGTGGTTAAGCTCGCGGGTGCCGCCTACCTAGTCTGGCTTGGTATCTCGATGTTTCGCGCCAAGTCCGACGGCGGCGAAATCAACCCGCACGCCATCGGTGCGAAATCCGGTCGCCGCGCCTTCATGGAAAGCATTACGGTCGAGGTGCTCAATCCGAAGACGGCGTTGTTCTTCCTGGCATTCCTGCCGCAGTTCATCGACGCCTCCGCTGCCCTCCCGGTCTGGGCGCAATTTCTCATTCTGGGTAGCCTCGCCAACCTGATCTTTTCCTCGGCAGACATCGTCTGCGTTCTCCTCGCGGGCGTTATCGTCACGCGCCTCAAGCGCTCAAGCGGCGCTCAGCGCCTGATGCGCCGCGCCGGCGGCGCGCTGTTGGTCGGGCTCGGCGCGCATCTGGCGCTGCAGAGGACTTGAGTTCTACTCCTGACTTCTCCCGGATAAGGTAGGGCGACGCCCCCTGCTGGCGCTGGCGTCACCAAATTCTGCATTCGCACTCTTGACCTCAAGTTAACTTCAACTTGTAGGAACGGGTAAAGTCGGTCCGAGGGTCGCTGCGCTGGGGCTTTCCGGAGGCTTGCAACGATGGGTGGAACCGCGCTGCCAAGGGGCCGCCCGGACCGGCCGACCTGAAGGAGACGATGGCATGACAAGCGCGGAAACAACGCTTCCCGCCACCACGGCGAGATTGGAAATCGGCCGCAAGGCGACCCTTCTGATGGTCGCGACGCTGACCATCATGGCCGGTACGACGATTTCGCCGTCGCTGCCAGCCATCGAAACAACCTTTGCCAATGTCGAGGGCGTCAAGTTGCTCAGCCGCATGGTGCTGACACTTCCAGCACTGTTCGTCGCTTTTTGTGCACCGCTGATCGGCGGCCTGGCAGACCGTTATGGGCGGCTACGCCTGCTGATCGGTTCGATCCTGCTCTACGGCTTCTCCGGCATCTCCGGCCTGTTCGTTGAAAGCCTGCCGGCGCTCCTCGTCAGTCGTGCCGCACTCGGTATCGCCATCGGCGGTGTCATGACGCTGACGACCGCGCTCGTCGGCGATTATTTCAGCGGCAGCGAGCGCGAACGCTATCTTGGACTGCAACAGGCCTTCACCGGCATCGGCGGCGTCGCTTTCGTTGCCGCCGGCGGCATTCTCGCCGACTATCACTGGCGCGCGCCCTTCGCGATCTATGCGGTGGCTTTCGCCATCATTCCCGCGGCCATCGCCTTTCTGACCGAGCCCGCGCGACCCGCTTCGAATGGCCAGGCGACAGTTTCCCTGTCCGAACACGCAGTTCGCTGGCTGCCGGTCGCCGCCCTCTGCACGCTCGCTTTTCTCGTCAATATGATCTTCTATTTCATCCCCTCACAGCTGCCGTTCTACCTGCGCGCGGTCGGCATCGGCGCCGCCAGCAGCGCCGGTTTCGCACTCGGCCTGCACAATCTGGTCATGGCTGGCTCTGCCCTCGCCTATGGACGCCTGCGCGCCAGGCTTTCTGTTCCGGTGATCTTCGTCATCGGGCTTTGCCTGATGACGCTGGGTTTCGTGCTGGTCGCCTTCGCAACCACCATGCCGTCGGTGCTGTTCGCCATGGCGATTGCCGGCGCAGGTCTCGGCCTCACCATCCCCAATCTGATGTCGGGCATCATTGCGTTGGCCAGCCCCACCACACGCGGACGACTGGCCGGCATGGTGACGGCCTCCATGTTCATCGGCCACTTCACCTCGCCTTTCACCAGCCAGCCCATGATCGAAGCCATTGGCTACCAGGAAACCTATCTCGCCACTGCATTGGGGCTCGCAGCACTTGCCATCGTCTGTGCAGTCATCGCCCTGAACGGAAAGGTCAGAGCTTGAGCAGCAAGCCGATCCAAGACAACAAAAAAGCGGCGCCTGACGGCGCCGCTTTCGTCTCGGGAGGAGACTTTTGCCGAGCCCGCCGCCTCAGTTGGCGGCCTTGGCCTCGATCTGCTTGGTCTTGGCCGGGGCGGCCGAGATAGCGATCTTGCGGGGCTTCAGCTCTTCGGGAATGTTGCGCTTCAGATCGATGTGAAGCAGGCCGTTCTTGAGCGCGGCGCCGACGACATCGACGTGGTCGGCAAGCTGGAAACGGCGCTCGAAAGCGCGGGCGGCGATGCCGCGATAAAGGACCTCGGAACCTTCGCCGTTGGTCTCGTCCTTGCGCTCACCCTTGATGGTCAGCACATTGCGATGAGCCTCGATCGAAATCTCGTCATCCGAGAAGCCGGCGACGGCCATGGAGATCCGATAGGAATCCTCGCCGGTACGCTCGATGTTGTAGGGCGGATAGCTCTGGCCGCCTTCAGGCTGGCCCAGCGAATCCAGCATCGTGAACAGACGGTCGAAACCGACGGTCGAGCGATAAAGGGGGGAAAAATCGACATGACGCATGGTGTGTTCTCCTGTTGAGCAACATGGTTTGCGTAATGGCTCAGGCGAAACCCTTGAGGCGCTTCCAATGAACCAGCGGCCCCGACCTCGGCGACCGCAACAGACATCTGGGGGTCCTGGAAAGGCGTTTCAAGGCGTTCGACCAGAGTTCCTGGCGCCGCTTTTAGATGAACGGCAGATGAACCGCCCCTTCTGCCGCCGTTCAGATCACGGGCGCTACCTTCGCTCCAACATCACAACCAGCGGCGAAAGTTGACGCCGCGACGAGGCCGAGCCGGGTGCAACGTCCCTTCCTCCCGGATCGACAGGAGCCGGAAGCGCTGCGTCACGCGCTTCCGGCTTCCAGCGTCTTGTTCCCTTCACGCTTTCCGGATTGGCTTTGCATTTTACCCAATTGCTTCTATCACCTGCTGGTTGGCCCGTCCGCGGGTGCGAACCATTCAAAGCGCCTGATGACGCATCCTTTCTACGAACTCGACGGCAATCCCGTCCCCGAAAACGCCGTCTCCGGCTTTCTCACCGCGCGTGACCACAAGCAGATCCGCTTCGCCAGATTTTCCGCTACCAGCAGGCCTCTGAAAGGCACGGTGGTGATCCTGCCCGGCCGCAACGAGTGCATCGAGAAATATTTCGAGACTGTCCGCGACCTGGCTGGACGCGGATTCGGCGTGGCCATGCTGGACTGGCGCGGCCAGGGTGCATCCGACCGGCTGCTCAAGAACCCGCAGCGCGGCTATGTCAAAAGCTTCCAGGACTACGCGAGGGATCTCGAACAGTTGTTCACTGAAGTGGTCCTACCTGATTGCCGCGGACCCTACTACATCCTCGCGCACTCCGCCGGCGCGCTGGTGGCGCTGCTCGCCAGCGCCAACATGGCAAACCGCGTGCAGCGCATGGTGCTGATCGCGCCCTTTCTCGACCTGCCCGACCAGCGCGTGTCGATGACGACGGTTCGCCGCCTCGGCAGCCTGTTGACCTATGTCGGCCTTGGCCGCCTCTATGCCGCCTGGGGACCGCGCAAGGCTCTGCCGACGCCCTTCGAGCGTAATCTGCTGACCAGCGACCCCGAACGCTACCGCCGCAACACCGAGCTTTACCAGACCCATCCGCGACTAGCGCTGGGTGGTCCCACCGTGCGTTGGCTGCGTGCCGCTGCCATCGCGACGGAAACCGTGCGCAACCCTGAATTCATGGCCTCAATGAAGATCCCGACGCTGATCATCGGCGCCGGCAACGATCGCGTCGTTTCAACCCGCGCGGTCGAGCATTTCGCTCGCCACATCCGGCTCGGCTCCTTCGTCATGATCGACGGCGCCAAGCACGAGATCCTGCAGGAGAAGGACTATTACCGCGAGCAGTTGCTGGCGGCTTTCGATGCCTTCATCCCCGGCAGCGATGAAAAAGCGACAGCTGACGCTTAATCCCGCAACGCCTCCATGGCCGCTTCATGCAGTTCGGGCGTCGCCGCCGCCAGGACATCGCCACCATTCTCGGCCGGACGCCCGTCGAACGTGGTGACGACACCGCCGGCCTTCTCGATGATCGGGATCAGCGCGACGATGTCGTAGGGCTTCAGGCCCGGATCGGCGACGATATCGACCGTGCCAGCCGCCACCATGGCGAAGGCGTAACAGTCAGTGCCATAGCGCGACAGCTGAACCTTGGTCTCGAACAGATCGAAACGGTTGCGCGCGTCCCCCTTGAACAACGCCGGCGTGGTGGTGAACAGCGTGGCGTCCTCCAGCTTCGTCGTCTTGCGCGCGGCAAGCTTGCGCGGACCGCCCGGCCCTTCATAGAAGGCGCCGTCGGCATTGGCATAGAACAGTTCGCCGGTGAATGGCTGCGACATCAGTCCGGCCACCGCATCTCCATCGACCGTGAGCCCCACCAGCGTACCCCAGACCGGAAGGCCGGAAATGAAAGCGCGTGTACCGTCGATCGGATCGATGACCCAGACGTGTCGGCTGCCCAGGTTTTCACTGCCATGTTCTTCGCCCAGGATGCCATGGTCGGGGAACTCCGCGCCGATCAGCGCACGGATCACCCGCTCGGCTTCGCGGTCTGCTTCTGTGACCGGATCAAAGCCGCCTGACAGCTTATTGGCCACGGCGCCCTGGCTGCGGAAGCGCGGCAATGTCTCGGCCGCGGCCGCGGCTGCGATCCGCCGCATGAAGTCGGGGGAAATGTTCAAGTGCTTCCTCCTGGAAACTGCCGGCCAGACTGCATGCCGCCACAGCTACTTAACAAAAGCGTTGCGGGAATGTCACGCGCGCTGCGTGGCAGGCCTTTCCTATTTCATTTTGAATTAATTATCAGGTTGACTTTTGTGCGATGCACAATAACCTCGAAGGTGGACAGGTTCTCCTGTCCATGCCCATCTTGGGCGTTTCCTCCCTAGACTTCGACCGCGTCGTGTCAACGATGCGGTCCTTTTTTATCGGGAGTGAGTGGCGAATAGTGAGATAGCGAGTAGTGGGTCATTCGAGGCTGGAAGCAGTCCGGATATCACGGTCCGCTCGGGCCATCATCATTATTCCCTACTCCCCCACTTCACTCAGCCGCTTCCGGCAGGTCGAGGAAGTGATGGTCCGGCATCGCCATCAGGTCTGCCGAGAAGCGGGCGAGATCCTCCGCCAGCGCGTCGAACCCCACGGACTTCTGGAAGGTGCGCTCATTCATGTAGAGGCCACGATTCACCTCGATCTGCAACGCGTGCAGGTTTCGCACCGGCCGGCCATAGTGCTCGGTGATGAACCCGCCAGCATAGGGTTTGTTATAGGCGACCGAATAACCCATGCTGTTCAGGAGCGCGATCGCCTCCTGCGTCAACACGGCCGAAGCGGAGGTGCCGAACCGGTCGCCGATGATGAAGTCCGGTCGCATGCCTTGATCACTGGTGCGCACGCTGGCTGGCATCGAATGGCAATCGATCAGCACTGCATAGCCGAAACGCGCATGCGTGCCGGCGATCAATCGCTTCAACGTCTCGTGATAGGGCTTGTAGACAGTCTCGATACGTTGGAAAGCTTCCGCGATTGGTAGCCGCGCGGCGTAGATGTCCAGTCCCTCGCCCACCAGTCGTGGTATAGTGCCGAGCCCGCCGGCCACGCGCGCCGAACGGATGTTGCAATAAGGCGGCACCGGCTCGATAAACATGCGCGGGTCGAGTTCCCACGGCTCCCGGTTCACATCGAGATAAGCGCGGGGAAAATTGGCGGCCAGCATTGGCGCGCCGAGCATGATCGCCGAACCGAACAACTCGTCCACATAACAGTCTTCGGAACGGCGGATGGTACTGCGGTCGAGCTTGGCCATCGCCAGGAACCGGTTGGGATAGTGGCGGCCGCTGTGCGGAGAATTGAAGACGAAGGGAACGCGCTGTTCTGCGCCCGAGCGGATTTCGAAGGGCGGGACGGCCGCAAAATCCTCAGCTGGCGACGTCAAATTTCAGGAACCCATCGGAATGCGTCTCTCATCGCTCCAACGTGCCACCGCGCTGGCCTCGTGTCCAGCGTTTCGGCGGCGTCCATCGACTTGACGCTGGAACGCCGCGCGTCCATTCGAACGCGCAACGGGCGTTCCAACGCTTTTGAACCTGCGCATCGCGCTTTCAGGTAGAAAGCTTTCGATCTTCGCGCTATGCGCAACGGGACAGAAGCCCATCATTCACTTGATGTTTACCGTCACGATTCCATATACGTGATGGTTAACGGGATTGTTCCTCCACAATCTCGGGGGATGATTCGGACGGAACGAGAATGGCACGCATACTGCTGGCGGAAGACGACGACGATATGCGCCGGTTTCTGGTAAAGGCGCTTGAGCGCGCCGGCTACCAGGTCAGCGATTTCGACAATGGCGCCAGCGCCTACGAGCGGCTGCGCGAGGAACCGTTCTCGCTGCTTTTGACCGATATCGTCATGCCCGAGATGGACGGCATCGAACTCGCCCGCCGCGCCACCGAGATCGACCCGGATCTCAAGGTGATGTTCATCACCGGCTTCGCCGCCGTCGCGCTGAACCCCGATTCGAAGGCGCCGCGCGACGCCAAAGTGCTGTCGAAGCCTTTCCATCTGCGTGACCTCGTCAACGAGGTCGAGAAGATGCTGCACGCCGCGTAAGCGGCCGTCACACCACAAGGCGAACCCAAACCGGCACAATCGCAGGCTACGCACGCACGCGTGTGTCTGCGATCGATTCACTCTCGATCCCGGTTGATCTTCACAAAGCCGCACCGTCGGCAGCGGAATGCGACGGGCCAAGGCAACCGCATATTCCGGATCGAGACGGCGCCATCGCGACATTTTGGATGTCGGCTTTCTTTCGGTGTTCTCGCTATTGACGCGCCGAAACAAAAGTGGTGTATGCGCGGCGTCGGATGGGCGTGTAGCTCAGCGGGAGAGCACTACGTTGACATCGTAGGGGTCACAGGTTCAATCCCTGTCACGCCCACCATCCGAACCCAAATTTCCCAATAACTTACGAGCTACTTCCTGCCACCAGGTACAACCTTCAACTCGGGTTTTGCCAACAACTTGCCAGCAGAAAGCGAACGCTTCGTTGTTGTGGGTATCGGTGGCGCTTCACTCGGCTATGTGTTCCAGCAACCGATTGACTGGCTGCTGAAGCTGCTCGGCAGATTTAGCTGACGCCCCTTATCTCGCCACATAGTGCCATTACGCGCACGCCGCGCCTGTCCGTTGGCTGGCGCGTCTCAGGTAACGCCCGCTCAGCTTCGGCTGGGCGGGCCTTTTTGTCGTTTAGAAGCCGCTAACCAAGTTCATCGCTGCGCTGTCGATCTACGGCATTTGCCGTATGTCGCGACCCGCCAACGCATGCCATCGATTTCAGCGATGTCGCGCTGGAGGCGTGGGGCGCGACGTGACGCCAAACTTTTCTTCGCCAGGAACGGCCCCAAAGCCCACTGAAAGGGAGAATACCCATGAAGACCATTATGGCAGCGGCCATCGCGTCGCTCGTGCTGTCGAGTGCTTCGTTCGCAGCAGCACCCGTTGTGCAACACGAAACACCAAAAGCAACCGCGCAACACAAAGGCACCATTCTGCTCGCCGCCGGCGGCCTAAAGACGAGCGGGAAAGCTTCGACCACATCGAAAGGCATGGGCCTCAGTAAAGGTAGGTCGGCCTGCGCGTGCGGCTGACCTGTGTCGTGATGGAGCCCGCTCAGCTCCGGCTGGGCGGGCTTTTTTGTTTGTCGACGGTGACGTACGATCCTCGACAAATTGGGGCGCATGAGATGGATAAGACTGAGATTGTTTCTTCTCGCTCAAAAACAATCCTTTTTCTCGTCGTTGGCCTCTTTGTGCTTCTCTCTGGACTGGTCGGCCGGAAAGAACTCGGTGACTGGGCCTTCTGGTCCATAGAAGTGTTCGCCGGAGCATGTGCTCTCGTGCTTTTCTGGTTGGTGATCCGACCCCACCGCCTGCTACTCAATGAGGACGGGTTTACGCTATCAGGTGGACTTCATTGGCAACCAATGAAGGTGTTATGGCGCGACGTTGAAGAGTTTGTGACGAAAAGAGGTCCCAATCTTACGACCTGGATAGGCATCAGATTTAGACGCGACGCAAGACGATTTAGGCTCGCTGGTTGGCTCAGGAGGGACGACGTCCTTCCAGGTGTTTGGGAACTGTGCGATCCGGAAATGGTCGATTATCTCAACGAATGGCGGTTGAGGGCGATAGCCAAACGATCCGAATAGTTTGACGCTGGCTTCGGTCGCGGCGGCCACTGATACCAGAAAATAACCCCGCGCGCTTGAGTTGAGCTCGCGTCGCGGCGTCCTGTCAAATGGCTGCGGTTAAAGATACGCGTGGCGACACTGTACGGCTAGGCACAGCAATCACTGGAAAGAAATCTCCAGTCCGCCGCAAGGCCCAAAATCGGCTTCGAAGCGGTCGCCTGTCACAACGGGCAATGCTGCGGCGAAAGCACCTGACATGATCAGGTCGCCAGCGCGCAAACGCTCTCCCCGTTCCAGCAGTGTGTTTGCCAACCAGGCCACACAGGAAGCCGGGTGTCCCATACCCATCGCCGCCACGCCGCTGACTTCGACAACGCCATTGCGCGCCAAGGTGGCTCCCATCCAGCGCGTATCCACATCCTGAGGACGCAGCCGGTGGCTGGAGAGGACGACGCCGGCGAAGGCCGAATTATCCGCCACGGTATCGGCCACGATACGTGGCGCCGCCATACGGAAATCAACCAGCTCCAGCGCCGGCATCACATGGTCGGTGACAGCCAGCGCTTCCCCGGCCGTGCGTAGTGGTGCCTCCACGTCACAGGCCATGACGAAGGCGAGTTCCACCTCGATTTGCGGGCTGATGTAAGGCGCCGCTTGGAGCGTAACGGTGTTGGAGAACACGGCATCGGCCAGTATGCGGCCGCAGATCGGTTCCGTGAGGCCGCACGCGATTTGTGTTGTTCGCCAGGTGAGACCGATCTTATAGCCGGCGAATGCAAGACCCTGCTGCTCGCGCATCGAGTTCAGTCGTTCCTGAATGCGATAAGCGTCGGCGAGTGCAAGGCCAGGATAGCCGCCACTGAGCGGCGGCATGGCGGCTGCATTCCTTTCCGCATCCGAAATGGCGCGCGCGGCCTTTTCGATTTCGGCATCGCCCAACATTGTCGCCTCGCTACTGGAACATCCGGCCGAGCTCACGCATCCAGCCACACTTTTTCAAAATTCAGTTCGTTCAACGGGTGCGCACGATGGTTCTTCAGCGCTGCGGCGAAGTGTACAAATATCTTGCGCCAATAAGGTTGGATGATCACCCCGGAATCCTGAAGGATTCTCTCGACGTCGCCCATGACAGCCTGGCGCTTCTTCACATCTGCGATCGAGAGCGCCTCACTGAGCTTTGCGTCGAATTCCTTGTTGGAAAACGCCGTTTCATTCCAGGCCTCTCCCGACCTGTAAGCGAGGGCAAGAACCTGTACGCCGAGCGGACGCATGGTCCATCCGGTCAGCGAAAACGGGAATTTCGTCCAGTCGTTCCAGAAGGTCGAACCTGGCAGCACGGTGCGCTTGATCTTGAAACCGGCTTCTCTGAACTGAGCGGCGATCGCGTCCGCGGTGTTCTTGTGCCAGTCCTCATCGTCGCTGATCAGTTCGTGTTCGAACCCGATCTTGCCGGTTTCCTCCATGAGCGCTTTGGCCTTTGCTATGTCCCTCGTCATTTTGGGCAGCTCAAAATATTCGGGATGGATCGGGCATACGTGATGGTTCTCGGCTACGCTGCCGAGACCACCGTAGCCGATCTGGAGGACGGCCTCGTTGTCGACCGCAAGCTGCATGGCTTTGCGAACGCGCTGATCATCATAGGGGGCTTTGGTCACGTTGAAGCGGGCAACAAGGGTTCCTGCCGTCAACACCTCGCTACGCGAAAGACCCAATGCGTCGAAAACCGCGACCTGATCGCCGGTGGTTTCGAAATTGGCATGGACCTCGCCGGACTCGAAAGCACTTGCCAAAGCGTTCGGATCGCTGCCGTAGTCGATGAATTCCACGCCATCCAGATATGTTTCGCCACCCCACCAACCGCTTTGGCGGCGCTTGTATACCGCTCGAACCGAGGTCTCGAAGGAGACAAGTTCAAACGGACCGGTGCCGATCGGGTGCTTGACCAGGTCGCCGCCGGTCTCCTCGAAGCTGCGGTGTACCAGCAATGCCGGAAAGTCCGCGAAGCTGGCGATGATGGAGATATCCGAATTCGCCAAGGTCAGCTTGATGGTGTGATCGTCGACCTTGGTTAGGGCGCCCTTGCGGGCCTTGCCGGTCGTGGGATCAACGAGCGCCGCCATGCGACCGGCCATGGAGTTGCCTTCCGCCCCCTTGTCGCACCAGCGGTTGAGGTTGAAGAGCGCGTCCGTGGCGTCGAAATCATCGCCATTGTTCCATTTTACGCCCTTGCGCAGATGCAGGACATATTCAGTGGCGTCGTCGTTGACATCCCAACTCTCGAGTAGAACGGGCTCGAAGGTGAAATCAGCAGTATATTTGACGAAAGGTTCGAGCATCTGTCTCCCGAGATTGCCCATCTCTCCCCAGTCGAACGTGCGCGGATCCTTAAGAGGCTTGACCAACATACCGACCTTCAGCACGCCACCCTTCTTGGGGCTTTGCGCCTGCGCAGGTATCGGGGCCGACAGGCCGAGCAATCCGTAGGCCGCTGCAGCCGAAAGCCCCATGGTGCTGGCAATGGTCAGGAACTCGCGCCTGTCCATTGTGTTGGCGGCCACCATCCCGGCCATCTGCGTGACGACGGCAGGTACCGGCTTTTCGTTGCGACGAGGAAGGGTCATTGCACATTCCTTTTGAGATGGGTGATGTGGGAAAAAATCGTCAGTTGGCTGGGGAAAGTGCAGCGAGGAGATCGTCGATCAGATCCGCAGTAGCCTCTATCCCGACCGAAAGGCGTAAAAGGCCGGGATCGACATGAGAACAGGGGCCTTCGACTGCGCCACGCCGCTCGATCAGACTTTCCACCCCTCCCAACGAGGTTGCCGGCTTCCAAAGACGTGTGCGCGTCAAAATCCGCTTCGCTTCGCCCTCACCTCCTGCAACGACGATGGAGAGCATGCCGCCGAACCCGCCCGCCATCTGGCGGGCTGCCAGGGCGTGGCCGGGATGCGTTGGCAAGCCGGGGTAGAAAACCTCCCTTAGCCCGGGATGACCCTGAAGCGCATTGGCCAGCGCCATGGCTGACTCGCAAGAACGGGCGATGCGAAGATGGAGCGTGCGCATGCCGCGCAGAAGCATGAAAGCCTGAAACTGATTGAGGATCCCGCCGTGATAGTCGCGGTTCAATGCGACCCGCTTCCAGAAATCGTCATCGGCTGCCGTCAGTGCGGCGCCGGCCAGGACATCGCTATGCCCGTTCAGGTATTTGGTGGCCGAATGGACGACAATGTCGGCACCTAGACTGATAGGTTGGGTGAGTATCGGCGTCGCCACCGTGTTGTCGACGACGAGCTTGGCTCCTGCCCGATGCGCTATCCCAGCCAGGCTGGCGATGTCATAGACATGCCAATGGGGATTGGAGGGTGTTTCAAGCCAGACAAGGCGCGTCACGCCGGGGATCATCGCGGCGCGGACCTTATCAGGATCGGTCATGTCGACATGGTCGATCCGCATGCCCCAATGGTTGGAGTGCGCGTGCAGCCAAGTCCTGAGGCCGTGATACATGTCGATGGGAAACAGGCAGTGATCCCCAGGTCGAAGCGCCATGATCACCGCTGTCATGGCGGACATGCCGGAACTGAATAGCCGGCAGTCGGCTGCGCCCTCAAGGGTTTTGAGCGTTGCCTCGGGCTGCTCCAATCCCGGATAGCCGTAGCGGCTGTAGCTCCATTCTGTCGACGGATCGCCTTCGACCGGGCGCAGGAACGTCGTTGCCAGATGAATAGGCGAAACGATCGCCCCTGTGGGATCGTGCTCTTGGCCCGCCCCTTGGGCGAGAATTGTATCGGTGGCGTACGACGGCATTCGAACCTGCTGCTCTGCGATGGTGCGAAGCGCTTGGCTTCGAGACTGACACCAGCCGATCATCGCATTGGCCCGCCTTATGATTTTCTCTTTTTTGGGCGGCTAGCCGGCGATTCTATAACCTGCCCCGCACTCACGCGCATAAATCGGTCATGACATCTCGCAACGCGAGGCCGCGAGTGCCCTTGTCCGGAAACATCGTTGAGCCTAGGACCTTGGTGGGTTTATGGAGCACTCAATGTCTTCAACCAGGGTGAATCTGGATCGCATCGATCGAAAACTGCTGAATCTGCTTCAGCAGTCCAGCTTGCAGACCTTTCAGCAACTGGCCGACAAAGTGGGTATTTCCCAGCCCGCGTGTCATCGGCGAATCCGCCGCCTGCGTGACACCGGCGTGATTGTTGGAGACATATCGATCGTCAACCGTGCCTATGCAGTGCGCAAGATGGCAATCTGGGTTGAGATATCCCTGTCCTCCCATCAGCTCCAAATGTTCAACGAGTTGCTGGACGTGTTGAGGGCTTCGCCACAGGTAACGTGCTGCGATGTCATAACCGGCGACACCGACATTCTCATCTGTGTCAATGTTGTGGACATGGATGAATTTCGTGAGCTAACGCGTGAATTCATGCGCAGGTGCCCGATCATCAAGACATACCGCTCCATTGCCGTGGCACAGCACGTAAAGATGCAACCGACCTGTGTCTTTGACGAAACGTGATCCACATGCTCTGACGGAGCCAACGTGACGGCGCCCGCCCTTTCGTCTCGCGCAGAAACCAAGGCCAATCCCAGCAGCCGGTGTTGGTGCCCGTGCCTAACGAGTGTCGATCCTCAGGCCGAAGCACCGCCGTCAATGACGACATCCTGGCCGACGATGTAGGACGCAGCGTCGGATGCGAGCCACAGCGCGGCACCGGCGATCTCATCGGTGGATGCGACGCGCTTTGAAGGATTGGTGGCTGCCACGCGCGCGTCGCGTGCGGCTCGATCCTCTCCGGGGCGCATGGAGAGAGGTGTATCCACCGGTCCTGGGCAAAGACAGTTGATACGGACGCCGCTTGAGATGGCTTCCAACGCCGCTGTTCGCGTCAGGCTGCTGACCGCAGCCTTGGATGCTGCATAGGCCCCCATCGTCGGACGAACGATCCGCGCTCCGATATTCGCACCGATATTGACGATGACGCCGCCGCCTGTCCTCTTCATGGTGCGGATTTCATGCTTCATCGACAACCATAGACCGGTGACGTTGACCTGGAAGACGCTTGCAAACGCTTCAGCATCCATTTCATCGACCGCGCCGCCAAGCACGGTTCCTGCGGCGTTTACGGCGACATGCAATGGCCCCACCTGCCCGACCAGAGCGCTGACCGATGCCTCGTCGGTCACATCCGCAGCGACGCAGAGGGCGTCGCCACCGACATCGCGGATAATAGCCGCGGTATCTTCCAGCTCCGATTGCCGTCGCCCAGCCACGACCGTCTTGGCTCCCGCCTCCGCCAAGGCCACCGCGATGCTGCGTCCGATGCCGCTTCCTGCGCCGGTGACAAGAGCTGTCTTGCCGGAAAATTCGAATTTAGACATGCGTCACCAATTTTTATATCGATCGATACAGAAATACGTGATTGCGCGAAGGCCGTCGAGCCATTTATCCAGTGACGCCACAGATCAGGTCAGCCCACCATCGGCGAGTATCGTGCGTCCGGTTATCCAGCGTGCATCGTCCGAAGCGAGAAAAGCAACGACATCAGCGATGTCGTCGGGTTCGGCAAGCCGCTTCAAAGGTGTGAGTGCTGCGTAGCCAGCTTTTTTCTCAGCAGGCATTTTGGCGGTCATGTCGGTGTCGGTGACAGCGGGAGCCACCGCATTGACCGTGATGTTTCTCGAACCGAGTTCGATCGCGAACGCCTGGGTCAAGGTCGAGATTGCCGCCTTGCTGGCGGCGTAGACTCCGGTCCCGTCTCGTGGAGAGAAGGCGCGCTGCGACGACAGGTTCACGATACGCCCACCGGACTCCGGAAAATGAGGAACCGCCTGCTGGGTGAGCTGGATCGTACCCCAGACATTGCTGTGGAACAGTCGGGCAAAGAAAGGGAAGTCGATTTCCCCAAACGACCGTGTGCCGGCGACGCCTGCATTGTTGACCAAGATGTCTATACGACCAAAGGCTTTCACAACGTCGGCAAGCAGTTGCTGCACCGAAGCGTCGTCTTCGATCGCGACCTGAAAAGCAGCGGCGGTCCCGCCGCTTGCGCGTATCGCCGAGACGACTTTCTCGGCACCACTTTGATTTTCCTTGTAGGCGACCGCCACAACCGCACCACGAGCGGCAAGTTTGTGGGCAGTCGCGGCGCCGATCCCCCGCGACGCTCCGGTCACCAACGCGACTTTTTCTCGAAGGCTCATCATACATTCTCCGGCTGTCAGAACCACTGGTGCCGAGACTGCACTTTTCTCCTTTGCTGTATAATCCCTCAAAGACTAACGTGACTTGTTAGTCCTGCTAAAAGGTATGCCGAAATGGACCGCCTCCTCAGCATGGAAGTGTTCGCACGCGTGGTCGAAAGCGGCAGCCTTTCCGCGGCCGGCCGAGACTTGACGCTGTCGCCGGCCGCAGTGGGAAATCATATCCGCTCACTTGAAGGTTGGCTCGGTGCCAGGCTGCTGCATCGAACCACACGCCGCATGGCACTGACTGAGGCGGGCGAGATCTTCCTCCAACGGGTTCGCCGAATCTTGGATGAGACAGAAGAGGCGAAGCTCGCCGCAATGGAGCTGCAGGGAACGCCGCGCGGCATCCTGCGCATCACCGCACCAATCACCTTCGGGATGCAAAAGCTCGGCCCTGTGATCGCAGATTATCTTGTCGCGAACCCACAGATGCAGATCGATCTGACGCTCAGCGATCGCACCGTCGACCTGCTCCAGGAGGGGTATGATATGGCGATCCGAATTGGCAATCTCGTCGATTCCACGCTGATCGTAAGGCGGCTTGCCGACATGCCGTTGATCCTTTGCGCTTCGCCGACCTACATCGCGCGGCATGGTGAGCCGAAGACCCCGGAAGACCTCGCCCACCACCAATGCCTGGTCTACACGTTGCGCCTGCCGATAGGGCGCTGGACCTTCGTCTCGCAAAGCGGCGAGCGGAAAGCGGTTGACGTGGGAGGGAGAATGCGAGCCTCCAACGGTGAGCTTTTGAGGGTGGCGGCAACCAAAGGGCTCGGTCTGACTTTGGCGCCTTGGTACGTGGTCGATGACGATATTCGCGCCGAAAGGCTGGTTCCATTGTTGAAAGACTATCACACTGAAGGGCCGGCACTTTTTGCGGTTCATCCATCACGACGGCAAGTGACTCTGAAGGTTCGCTCCTTCATCGACTATCTAGCGCTCCACATCCCGCTTCTCCTTCAAAAAAAGGCGCAGGTATCATGAACAACGAAGGCCGCCTGGAGGCGGCCTTCGTGAACTGTCGAATGCCATGTTACTCGGCGTTCTTTTTCACAGTTGCCTTCGTGGCCATGTCTGACGCCAGCAACTCTTCCTTGCTTACCTTCTTGGCAGTGACCGAAACCTGACCGAGGAGATAGTCTACGACTTTTTCCTCGAACAGTTGCGCGCGCAGCGCATTCGACGCCTGCGGGTTGGAGCGGTAGAAGTTCAAGACCTGCTGTTGCTGATTGGCCGGGAAGCCACCGATCTGCAACAGCAGACCGTGTTGCAGTTCCTGGTCGGAAACAGAGATTTTGGCTCTCTTTCCTACCTCCACAAGGATCAAGCCCACGCGTATGCGCCGCTCTGCGAGGCGGGCATATTCGACGCGCGCCTTCTCCTCAGTTGTGCCGAGGTCGGCGAAAGTGCGGCCGGCTGTCTGAAGCTGACGGGTGGCTTGCGCCCAGATGTTGTTGAACTCAGCTTCGATCAGTTTCGAGGGCACATCGAACTGATAGGAAGCCTCGATCTGCTCGAGCAGTTGCCGCTTTTCTTTCTGGCGCGTCACCGAGCCGAACTGGTTCTCGATACGATCCCGCACAACTTCCCGCAGGCGCGCCAGTGAATCCAGGCCGAGGCTCTTTGCGACGCCGTCGTTGAGCACCAGCTTTCCGGGTTTGGCCACTTCCTTGACCGTGACGTCAAAAGTCACTTCCCTCCCGGCAAGATGCGCGACTTGATAGGTCTTCGGGAAAGTAACGGTGATCTGCTTTTGATCGCCTGCCTTGGTGCCAATCAACTGATCCTCGAAACCAGGGATGGCCCCCCTGGAGCCCAGTACCACGGCTTGCTTAGCGGCAGCGCTGAGGGCGGCCTGACTCACCTTGCCAGCGTATTCGAAGGTGATCCGATCCCCTTTGGCAGCTTTTCCCTCCTTTGGCCTGTAGGTGCGGGTTGCTTCGGCGATACGCTTCACCTGCTCATTGATCTCTGAATCCGGCACGTCATAGACCGGGCGTATCACCTTGATCTTGGCGAAATCCTTGATTTCGATCGCAGGAATGGCTTCAACGTTCAGTTGGTTCGGCTTGGTGCCAATGGCAACGCCGTTATTGAAGGCCCCCTGAGCCGGGTTACCGTTCGCAAAGGCGAGCACGCCGTTCCTGCCGGTATTGATAACATTGGCAGCAGGAGCGCAGACCATGCCGGCAAGCGCGACAGTCGATCCGACATTGCCACTGCCGGCAACGCCGTTTGGAGCAACACCGGGTGCCGTACCAGCCATATTGGCGGACAAGCCATTCGAGCCCGCACCGGCGCCGCCAACCATCGTGTTGGCAGACAGCCCGGCTATACCACCGCCGCCGGCGATCCCGTTGGGGACGTTGCCAGCCACGCCGGCAGGCGTGCTGCCTGATCCAAGGCCGCCGACCGTAGCACCTGGAGCAACACCGTTTGGATTGCCAGCCATGTTGGCAGGCAGGCCATTCGAGCCGGCACCGTTACCGCCAGTCGTCCCGCCAGGAGCACCAGCGGTCGTGTTGGCAGACGGCGTACCGGCGGTGCCATTGGGAGCAACCCCAGATTGGATACTGTTCAGAGAGGCAATGAGGCCACTCATGCCAGTTTCCGATGTGCCAGTTGTTCCGCTAGGAGCACCGGCGATCGTGTTGGCATAAGATCCATTGCCGCCGGCAATGCCATTGGGAAGGTTGTTGCCAGTCACACCGGCAGGCGCACCACCCGATCCGACATTTGCGCCACCAACAGCACCGTTGGGAGCAACTCCCGTTGCGTCGCCAGCCTTATTGGCAGGAAGGCCATTCGGACCAGCACCATTGGCCATCTCATTGAGGGCACCAGCAGCCGTGTTGGCAGACAGCCGACCGGCAGCTTCGCTGGGATTTTCCCCAGCCTGAATGCCGTTCAGATAGGCAAGCAGGCCACTCAGACGGTTTTCCGATGTGTCAGCCGTTCCGCCAGGAGCGCCAGCGGTGGTGTCGGCGGACAGCTCACCGATGCCTCCAGCGGTCCCATTGGGGACATTGCCAGCAACGCCAGCGGGCACACCGCCAGATCCGACATTGCCGTCACTGACAGCACCGTTGGGAACGACACCAGCCGAGTTGAAAGGCAGGCCATTCGAACCAGTACCGTTACCGCCAGCCGTTCCGCCAGGAGCGCCAGCGGTCGTGTTGGCAGACAGTCCAGCGGTACCATTGCCGCCAGCAGTCCCATTGGGAACGTTGCCAGCAACGCGGGCGGGCACACCGCCAGATCCGACATTGCCGTCACTGACGGCACCGTTGGGAACGACACCAGCCGAGTTCATAGGCAGGCCATTCGAACCAGTACCGTTACCGCCAGCCGTTCCGCCAGGAGCGCCAGCGGTCGTGTTGACAGACAGTCCACCGGTACCATTGCCGCCGGCAGTCCCATTGGGAACGTTGCCAGCCACGCCGGCGGGCGCACTGCCCGATCCGACATTGCCGCCACCGATAGCACCGTTGGGAGCAACACCAGTCAAGTCGCCAGCCGGGTTGGCGGGCAGGCCATTCGAGCCGGCACCACCGCCAGCCGTGCCATTAGGGGCACCCGCGGTCGTGTTCGCGGAAAGCCGATTGGCGGCATCTTTGGGATCTTCACCAGCTTGAATGCCGTTCAGATAGGCAAGCAGGCCAGTCAGACGGTTGTCCGATGTGTCAGCCGTCCCGCCAGGGGCGACAACGGTCGTGTCGGCAGCCAGTCCACTGGTGCCATTACCGCCGGCAGTCCCGTTGGGGACATTGCCGCCACCGACAGCACCGTTAGGGGTAACACCGGATGCATTGTTAGCCATGTCGGCAGGTAGCCCACCGGTGCCATTGCCACCGGCAGTCCCGTTGGGGACGTTGCCAGCCACGCCGGCAGGCGCATTGCCAGATCCGACATTGCCACCACCGATAGCACCGTTGGGAGCACCAGTTGCGTTGCCAGCCGTATTGGCAGGCAGGCCATTCAAGCCGGCACCGTTACCGCCAGTCGTTCCGCTGGGAGCAGTCGCGTCGGCAGACAACCCACCAGCGCCATTGCTGCCGGCAGTCCCGTTGGGGACATTGCCAGCCACGCCGGCAGGTACACCGCCAGATCCGACATTGCCGCCACCAATAGCACCGTTGGGAGCAACACCGGTCGTATTGCCAGCCGCGTTGGCAGGCAGGCCATTCGGCCCTGCACCGTTACCGCCAGTCGGCCCGCTAGGTGCAGTCGTGTCGGCAGACAGTGCATCGGTGCCATTGCTGCCGGCAGTCCCGTTTGGAGCAACACCGGGTGCATTGTTGGCCATGCCGGCGGGCAGCCCATTCGACTCGGCGCCGCCAGCAGTCTCGTTAAGAGCAATCGTGTCGGCAGGCAGCCCATCGGTGCCATTGCCGCCGGGAGTCCCATTGGGCACATTGCCAGCCACACCAGAGGGTGCGCTACCAGATCCGACATTGCCGCCACCGGAAGCACCGTTGGGAGCAACACCGGTTGCATTGCCGACCGTGTTGGCGGGCAAGCCATTTGAACCAGTACCGTTATTGCCAGCCGTCCCGTTAGGAGCAGCCGTGTTGGCAGACAATCCACCAGTTGCATTGCCTCCGGCAGCGCCGTTGGGAACGTTGGCCGCCACATCGGCGGGCGCACTGCCCGATCCGACATTGCCACCACCGACGGCGCCGTTGGGTGCAACACCGGTTGCATTACCGGCCGTGTTGGCGGGCAGGTCGTTCGAGCCAGTACCGTTACCGCCAGCAGCGCCAGCGGTCGTGTTGGCAGACGGCCCACCGGTGCCTCCGACGGTCCCATTCGGGACGTTGCCAGCAACGCCAGCAGGCACATTGCCCGATCCGACATTGCCGCCACCAGCAGCGCCGTTGGGAGCGACACCGGTTGTATTGCCAGCCGTGTTGGCAGGCAGGCCATTCGAACCCGCACCGCCAGCAGTCCCATTGAGAACATTGCCAGCTGCGCCAGCAGGCGCACCACCCGATCCGACATTGCCATCACCGACCGCGCCGTTAGGAACACCGGGTGCATTGTTAGCCATGTCGGCGGGCAGACCATTCGAGCCTGCGCCGCTACCGCCAGCCGTTCCGCTGGGAGCAGTCGCGTCGGCAGA
This sequence comes from Mesorhizobium sp. NPDC059054, assembly GCF_042739215.1. Lineage (NCBI taxonomy): Bacteria > Pseudomonadati > Pseudomonadota > Alphaproteobacteria > Hyphomicrobiales > Phyllobacteriaceae > Mesorhizobium > Mesorhizobium sp. NPDC059054. The sequence continues at coordinate 2,903 of NZ_JBHYHV010000009.1, read as the reverse complement.
CAAGCCACCAGTGCCATTGCCGTCGGCAGTCCCGTTGGGGACATTGCCAGCTATGCCGGCAGGCGCGTTGCCCGATCCGATATTGCCGCCACCGGAAGCACTGTTTGGAGCGACACCGGTTGTATTGCCAGCTGTGTTGGCGGGCAGGCCATTCGCCCCTGCGCCGCTACCGCCAGCCAGCCCGCTGGGAGCAGTCGCGTCGGCAGGCAGTCCACCGGTGCCATTGCCGCTGGCAGTCTCGTTGGGGGCATTGCCGGCCACGCCGGCACTGCCCGATCCCGCATTGCCACCGCCGGCAGCACCGTTGGCTGCGTTACCAGCTTGGATGTCATCCAGATAGGCAAGCAGGCCGCTCAGACCGGTTTCCGATATGCCGGTCGTCCCACCAGGAACGCCGACCGGATTGGCGGTAGTCGCGTTAGCGGACAATCCGCCGACACCATTGCCGCCAGCGGTCCCGCTTGGGAGGTTGCCAGCAATGTTTGCGGGCGCGCCACTCGATCCGATATTGCCGCTACCGTCAGCACCGTTGGGCGCAACACCCGTTGCGTTGCCGGCCGTATTGGTGGACAAGCCATTCGAACCCGCACCGTTACCGCCGGCCGTTCCACCAAGGGTATCGGTCGGTCCAACGATGCCGGCGTTGGCAGACAGTCCACCAGTACCGTTGCCACCGGCAGCACCGTTGGAATCAACACTCGTTGCGTTGCCAGCCGTATTGGTGGACGAGTCAATCGAACCCGCACCGTTACCGCCAGCCATTCCACCAAGGCCATCGGTCGGTCCAACGATGCCGGCGTTAGCAGACAGCCCACCAGTAGCGTTGCCGCCGGCAGTGCCGTTGGCGGTGGTATCAGCCACATCAGCAGGCGCGCCGCTGGATCCGAGGCCACCGGCAGCACCATTGGGAGCAACACCCGTTGCGTTGCCAGCCGTGTTGGCGGACGAGCCATTCGAACCCGCACCGTTACCGCCAGTCGTTCCACCAAGGCCATCGGTCGGTCCAGCGATGCCAGCGTTGGCAGACAGCCCACCAGTAGCGTTGCCACCGGCAGTGCCGTTGGAGGCGTTGCCAGCCAGGTCTGCGGACAAGCCGTTCGAACCCGCGCCGTTACCATCAGCCGTCCCGCCAAGGCTATCAGCGGTCGGCCCAGCGATGCCCGCGTTAGCAGACAGTCCACCGGTGCCATTGCCACCGGCAGTGCCGTTGGAGGCGGTGTCAGCCACATCAGCGGGCGCGCCGCCCGATCCAAGGTCGCCGTTCCCAGACACTGCACTCGCCAAGACGATCAAACCATCGAGCGAACCGTCGCAGCTACCGCCGGCAGACACGCCGCAGTCGATGCCGGTTGGATCGTTTGTTGCGACTATGCCGCCGCCGGGGGTGCCAGCACCGGGAGTGCCGCCACCAGGGGTGCCACCGCCAGGGGTGCCACCACCAGGGGTGCCACCGCCAGGGGTGCCACCGCCAGGGGTGCCGCCGCCAGGAGTGCCGCCGCCAGGGGTGCCGCCGCCAGGGGTGCCGCCGCCAGGGGTGCCGCCGCCAGGGGTGCCGCCGCCGGGAGTGCCGCCGCCAGGGGTGCCGCCGCCAGGGGTGCCGCCGCCAGGGGTGCCGCCGCCAGGGGTGCCGCCGCCAGGAGTGCCGCCGATCGCGCCAACCAAACCACCAACGACACCATTCACGGCATCGCCCAGATCACCAACGATCCCACCGAGGGAACCGCCGATGCTGCCGATTGCACCGGTCAGGCCACCGACTGCTTCGCCCACGGAACCGCCGATACCACCGGTACCATCGACACCGCCGGCGATGTCGCCGATCGCGCCGGTCAGGCCACCAACAGCGCCACCGATACCGCCGGTACCATCGACACCACCAGCGATGTCACCGATCGCGCCGGTCAGGCCACCAACAGCGCCACCGATACCGCCGGTGCCATCGACACCACCAGCAATGTCACCGATCGCGCCGGTCAGGCCACCAACAGCGCCACCGATACCGCCGGTACCATCGACACCGCCGGCGATGTCACCGATTGCGCCAGTCAGGCCGCCAACAGCGCCACCAATACCGCCGGTACCACCGACACCACCAGCAATGTCACCGATTGCGCCAGTCAGGCCGCCAACAGCGCCACCAATACCGCCGGTACCACCGACACCACCAGCAATGTCACCGATCGCACCGGTCAGACCGCCAACGGCGCCGCCCAGTGAACCACCAATGCCACCGGTACCGCCTGCGCCACCTGCGATGTCGCCGATCGCGCCGACCACGCCGCCAAGCGAGCCGCCGATGCCACCTGTGCCGTCGATGCCACCAGCAATGTCACCGATTGCGCCAGTCACACCACCGACCACGCCGCCAATGCCACCCGTGCCGCCTGCGCTACCGGCGATGTCACCGATCGCGCCGGTCACACCACCGACAACGCCACCAAGCGAGCCGCCGATGCCACCCGTACCGCCTGCGCCACCGGCGATGTCGCCGATCGCACCGGTCACACCACCGACCACGCCGCCAATGCCACCCGTGCCGCCTGCGCCGCCGGCGATGTCGCCGATTGCGCCAGTCACACCGCCGACCACGCCACCAAGCGAGCCGCCAATGCCACCTGTGCCGTCGATGCCACCGGCGATGTCACCGATTGCGCCAGTCACACCACCGACCACGCCGCCGAGCGAACCGCCAATGCCACCCGTGCCGCCAGCACCGCCGGCGATGTCGCCGATCGCGCCAGTCACACCACCAACCACGCCGCCGAGCGAACCGCCAATGCCACCCGTGCCGCCTGCGCCACCGGCGATGTCGCCGATCGCACCGGTCACACCACCGACCACGCCACCGAGCGAACCGCCAATGCCACCCGTACCGCCAGCACCGCCGGCGATGTCGCCGATCG
>NZ_JBHYHV010000008.1:0-193450 GCF_042739215.1 Mesorhizobium sp. NPDC059054 | reverse complement strand
CAGGCGCCGCAGTTGGAGCAGCCTTCGCCACGCCACCACCGGCAATCGCCGCCTCGACATCCGCCTTCACCACACGCCCATGCGGGCCGGAACCGCTGATGCCCGCCAGGTCGAGCCCCGCCTCCCGCGCCAGGCGGCGTGCCAACGGCGTGGCGCGGACCGCGCCGGCCGGCGCAGGCGTTTCCTGCACGGCAAGCGCGGTCTGCGCGGCCTTGTCCTGGGAGGAGGACATCGGTGTCTCGACCCTGCCGTTCGCGACAGGCTGTGGTTCGGCGGGTGCTGATGCAGTTGCAGCCGGCGCTGCAGGCGCCACGGCCTCCTCGCCTTCGGCGTAGATCCAGGCCACCGGCGCGCCGACCGGAATGTCGACACCTTCCTTGCCGGTGATGTTGCGCAGCGTACCGGAAGCCGGCGCATCGATTTCCATCGCCGCCTTGTCGGTCTCGATCTCGAACAGGACATCGCCCTGCTTGACGGTGGCGCCTTCCTCGAAGAACCAGCGCGAGATCTGCCCGGTCGCCATGTCCATATCGACCTTGGGAAGGATGACTTCGACCGGCATCGTCAGCGCTTTCCCTTGGCGAGATCGCGCGCCGCCGCAATGATGTCCGGCACCTGCGGCACCGTCGCCTTTTCGAGCTCCGGATTGTACGGGATCGGGATTTCGGCGCCGCCCAGGCGCACGATCGGCGCGTCGAGATAGTCGAAGGCATCGCTTTCGGCGACCGCGGCGCTCACTTCGGCACCGATGCCCAGTGTCTTCACCGCCTCGTAGACACAGAGAAGCCGCGAGGTCTTCTTGACGCTGTCGATGATGGTCTGCTTGTCCATCGGGCGCACAGTGCGCAGATCGATGACCTCGATGTCGATGCCCTCGACCTGCAGGGCGGCGGCCGCTTCAAGCGCCTTGTGCACCATGATCGAGGTCGCCACGATGGTGAGGTCGCGGCCCTGGCGGCGGACATCGGCCTTGCCGATCGGCACGGTGTAATGGCCTTCCGGCACCGGGCCCTTCATCTTGTAGAGCAGCTTGTGCTCGAAGATCATCACCGGGTCGGGATCGGCCACGGCCGCCAGCAGCATGCCCTTCACGTCATGCGGGGTCGCCGGCTGGATCACCTTCAAGCCAGGCACATGGCCAAGCCAGGCTTCCAGGCTCTGGCTGTGCTGCGCGGCGGCACCCGTGCCGGAACCGGCGGGGAAGCGCATCACAACAGGAACCGAAACCTCGCCGCCCAGCATGAAGCGCATCTTGGCGGCCTGGTTGACGATCTGCTCCATGGCGAGCGTGGCGAAATCGGAGAACTGGAACTCGAAGATCGGACGAAGGCCGGTCAGGGCCGCACCAACGGCGACACCCGCGCCGCCCAGTTCCGAGATCGGCGTGTCCATGACGCGCTCGGAACCGAAACGCTCGACCAGATCGCCGGTGACCTGGAAGGCGCCGCCATAGACGCCGATGTCCTCGCCCATCAGGAAAACGCGCTCGTCCTGCTCCATGGCGATCGCCATGGCTTCCTGGATGGCCTGGGCATAACTCAGCTCACGCACGGCGACGTCCATCACGCAACCTCCGTATAGACGTAATTCTCAAGGTCGCGGATTTCCGGGCTCGGGCTGTCCTTGGCGAACTCGATGCCGTCGGCAATCTCTTTCTTCACCGCTTCGCGCACCGCCTCGATGCCTGCGTCGTCGATGATGCCGAACTCCTTCAGTTCGGCTTCGAACAGCGCAATCGGATCGCGGTTGGCCATCCAGTCCTCGATCTCCTCCTTGGTGCGGTAGCGGTTGCGATCGCTTTTGGAGTGACCGCGGTAGCGGTAGGTCTTGGATTCGATCAGCGTCGGACCCTCGCCGGCCCGGGCACGGTCAACAGCGGCGTTGGCGGCCTCGGCCACTTCGGAGAAATTATTCCCGTCGACGATGACGCCCGGCATCGCATAAGCGCCGGCGCGGTCGGCGATGTTCTTCACAGCCGTCGAGCGCTCGGTCGAGGTCGACATGCCGTAGCCGTTGTTCTCGCACACGAAGATCACCGGCAGCTTCCATACGGCGGCCATGTTGAGCGCCTCATGGAAGGCGCCCTCGTTGTTGGCGCCGTCGCCGAAGAAGGAGACAGCGACCTTGCCGGTCTTGAGCTTCTTGGCGGCAAGGGCAGCCCCGACCGCAATCGGAATGCCGCCGGCAACGATGCCGTTGGCGCCGAGATTGCCCTTGGTGACGTCGGCGATGTGCATGGAGCCACCACGGCCCTTGCAGTAGCCAGTGGTCTTGCCGAAGAATTCGGCAAACATGCGCTTCACATCCGCGCCCTTGGCAATGCAGTGACCGTGGCCGCGATGCGTGGAGGTGATCTGGTCCTGATCGGTGAGCGGCATGCAGATGCCCATGGCGCTGGCTTCCTGGCCGATGGACAGGTGCATGGTGCCGTGGATCAGGCCGCGCATATAGGCGTCTTCAGCGCCCTCCTCGAAGCGGCGGATCAGGTACATCTTGTGCAGCACTTCACGCAGCTGCTCAGCCGTGTACTTTCGGAAGGCAAATGGCAGGTTGGGTTGCGCCGCCTCGTTGTTGGCGGCTTTCCTGGCGGTGGCCATGATGATGCTTCCTTAGTTGCCGTAGACGAGCTTGTCCTGCCGGGCACGCAGCTCGGCGATCTTGGAGCCTGGCGCCGGAGCGGCGTTGGCGTAGGTGATCAGTTCGCCCTTCTTGATCGGCGCCGTCACCGAGCCGCCCTGCAACAGGCCGCACGGGATGGCCTTGGCGGCGTGTGCTTCCGGCGCGGTCATGATCCAGGCGCGGTAGCAATATTCGCCAATGGCATCGAGCTTTTCGCCCGGCTGCATATCCTTCTTGGCGACGGCGCAGACCTCGGCGACGGGCTTGGCCAGCGGCACCATGTCGGCCTTGCCGTAGAGCACGACGCGGGCGCAGGTGAGCGGCACTTCCAGCGAGGTCAGGTGGTAAGGACGATGGAAGGTGAAATACGGGCCCTTGCCCATCTTCAGATCTTCCATACGTTCCGAAACGCGCGGATGCGACATGTCGGCGACGACGAAGACGCCCGGCGCAACGCCCTTGCCGATCGAATAATCGACGACGCCAACCTTGGAGAGGACACCACCGTCCTTTTCCGGGATCAGCACCTTGTTGAGCTCTCCGAGCGTTGCGGCCGGACCGTGCATGCCGGCCTTGTCGGGCACGAGGCCGGTGGCATTGGCGATGGCCGCCATCTCGACCATGGTCTTGGAACCGTCGACGAACTCGACCAGCATACGCACATTCATGTGGCGGCGCGCCGCTTCCTCCTCATAGGCGGGAGGCGTGGCATCGATGTTGAGCGGGTTGTTCTTGCCTTTGCCGGCGGCAACGATGGGATGGCCCATCGCCGAGACGAATTCGATCAGTTCCATGCAGGAGGATGGTTCGTCGCCGGCGCCGAGCGAATAGGTGACGCCGAGGCGGTCGGCCTCGCTTTTCAGATAGGCGCCAATGGTGACATCGGCCTCGACATTCATCATGACGAGATGCTTGCCGTGCTCCATGGCGCGCAGGCCAATCTCGGCGCCGACAGCCGGCACGCCGGTGGCATCGATGACAACGTCGATCAGATCGTTGTTGATGATGAGGTCGGCGTCGTTGGTGACGGCAACCTTGCCGGCCTCCATCGCCTCGATCATGGCCGAAGCATTCGACACTTCCTTCGAATGACCGCCTTCCTGGAAGGCGATGTCGACAGCCTTATGGGCATTGGGGATGTTCAGTTCGGAGATCGCGCCAATCTCGATGCCGGACATGTGCGCGACACGCGTCACGATGTCGGTGCCCATTTCGCCCGAGCCAATCAGGCCGATGCGGATCGGCTTTCCGGACTTGCCGCGCTCCTCGAGATCACGGGCCAGACCCGTCAACGCAATATTGGAAGCCATAGCAGTCACTCCTCCCACATGCAGGCTATTCAGATGCCTGACGGGTATTGAACATATGTATTTCTGTCAAGACTAATGTCCACAAACTTCCGTGTTGGTGAGGGGTTTATGGGGATGATGGCCAATGGCGCGGACGTGCGTCCTCCGCGGTTCGCCCGCGAAGGTTGCATCCCTTTTCAACATATGTGCAGAACGGCGCACCGCCACTCTCCTTAAAGGAGAAAGAGGCTCAGACGTTTGCCCGCAGCCACTCCGCCAAGGATGGACGGCGCGCATCGTTCCTGCCTTTGAAAGCAGGCGAGGCAAGCATCGAATTCAGCACCGCTTCCTGGGTTGCCTCGGCGGCAGCCTGGAACAGCAGGTCGATGCGCGACTCATTCAACACCTGGACCGGAACCAGACCGCGTTTCTCGTCGTGGTCGACCGGATCGGCGGTCGAGAAAGCAATTGCAATGTCACCGCTGCCATGCCCCCAGAACGCGCCAAGTCTGGCAATGCCGGCGCCGGCGCGACGGGCGACACGCTTCAGCTGCCGGTGTTCGAGCGGCACGTCGGTGGCCAGCACGATGATCACCGACCCGCTCTCGGCTTCGGACGGCCGGCGAGTATCGGGACGACGACCGTCGGGCAGGACGAGATCGCCTGCCCTGCCAAAGTTTGAGAGAACGAGTGCGCCAAGATGATGATCGTGGCCATCGAGTACGACGCGCCGAGACGCGGTACCGATGCCGCCCTTGAAGCCGAAACAGGTCATGCCCGTGCCGGCGCCGACGCTGCCCTGCTCGACAGGCCCTTCGCTGGCGGCTTCGATCGCGGCCAGTGCATGGGCTTCGCCGATCGCGAGCGCCTGGATGTCGTTGAGCGGGCCATCATTGCATTCGGCGACGAGCGGATTGACGGTGCCGGTACGCCGGCCGATGTCCGGATTCTGCCGGATCGCCTGCCGGATCAATGCGGTCGCGCAAATGCCGACCGAAAGCGTGTTGCTCAAAAGCAGCGGCGTCTCGATGGTGCCGAGCTCATCCAGTTGCACCAGCCCGACCGTCTTGCCGAAACCGTTGATGACTTCGGATGCCGCCCTCGTCTTCTGGCGGAAAAGATTACCGCCATGCGGCAGGATGGCGGTAACGCCGGTGTTGATATCGCCATCGCGCAGCGTGACATGACCGACGCGGACACCGGGCACATCGGTGATGGCATTCAGCATGCCGGAAGGCAGCGAACCGCAAGCCAAACCAAAATCCTTGATGCTGACGGTCATCGCGACTCCTGTTCCGTTGCGGGTGCGTACCGCAGCCCGACCAGTTGCCAGAAATAGTCCCGTTCCTGCAAGCACGGGACCGAGCTGGACCGCCCAAACCAGCCAACTGGCTGTTGCGCACTGACGCAAATCTAGATATTTAATAACCAGATAATATCGAGGATACGATCATGAAGATGAGCGAAGGGGTTGAATGGGCGCTTCACTGCTGCCTGACCCTTGTCTGGCTTGGTGACGAGACGGCGGTGCCGACGTCAACGCTGGCGGCCGCCTTCGACATTCCCTCGCATTACCTCAACAAGTTCCTGCAGGCATTGGTGCGAGCCGACATCCTGGTTTCCACGGCAGGCGCGAAAGGCGGCTTTCGGCTGGCCCGCAAGCCGGAGAAAATCACATTGCTTGACGTGGTCACCGCAATAGAAGGCTCGGACGGCGCCTTCCGCTGCGCCGAAATCCGGCGCCGTGGTGCCGGCGCGGCAGCAAAACCCGGTGAGTTCGCCCTACCCTGCGGCATTGCCATCGCTATGGGACGGGCAGAGGCCGCATGGCGGCGCGAGCTTGCCGCCCAAACCATCCTGGATCTGGTGAAAGCCGCTCCTCCGGCAGGCGCTGAACGCATGCGCTGCTGGTACGCACCGCGCGCCCGCTGATATTCCCCCAACCTCTTCCTCCAAGCGATTTCGACGGACTTGAATCTAGATGAAAAATATCCAGACCGAGAATGACAACACGAACGAAACGTCATCGGCACGGGGTCTTGGCCCCACCTTCATCCTGGCTCTCGGCACCTTCGCCGTCGGCACGGATGCCTTCATCGTATCGGCCTTCCTGCCTGATATGGCAGCAAGCCTTTCGGTGACGCCGTCCATGGCCAGCCACTCCGTTACGGCATTCGCGCTGGCCTATGCGCTGCTCGCGCCCGTAATCGCGACAATCACATCAACCATCGCACGCCGCAGGCTCCTGGTCGTCGCGCTGGCGCTTCTGGGTCTCGCCAACATCGCTTCCGCCTTGTCGCCGACGCTCGGCACCCTCATTCTAACCCGCGTCGCCGCGGCAGCGGCGGCCGCCGCCTACACGCCAAATGCCGGAGCGGTAGCAGCTGCAATCGTTCCGTCAAACCTCCGCGCCCGCGCCTTGGCCGTCGTCATCGGCGGCCTGACGGTTGCGACGGCGCTCGGCGTGCCGCTGGGACGCATAGCAGCAACAACGATGAGCTGGCGGGCTTCACTTGTCCTTGTCGGTGTGATCTCGCTCGTCGCGGCTCTCGGTGTTCTTGCCATCATGCCGAAACTGCCCGGCAATCCGTCGGTGACGTTGAAGCAGAGACTATCCGTCCTGGCCCGACCTGGTGTGATGTTGGTGTTGCCGCTCACAGTGCTTGGCATGGCCGCCTGCTATACGCCCTATGCCTTTACCATCCAGGTGCTGGAGACCTTGCAGGTCTCCGCGCCTGCAATAACCGCAATGCTGCTGATCTACGGGCTCGGCGCGGTCGCCGGCAATTACCTCTCCGGCTGGGGCACAGACCGCTATGGTCCCATCGCCGTGCTGGTCGCTGCCTATGCGGCGATGACCCTCACCCTCACCGGGTTAGCGCTATTCACCGGAACGGCAGCGATAAACGGGACGTTTGTGATCGCGCTGCTTATGGCCATATGGGGCGCCAGCAGCTGGGCACAGTCGCCGGCACAGCAGCATCGGCTGATCGCCGCCGCCCCGCATGAGGCGCCATTGGTCGTGGCCTTGAACTCCTCCGGTATCTATTTCGGGATCGCCCTCGGCACCGCGATCGGCAGCCATGCGCTTGGTAGCGGCGTAACGGTTATGCTTTGGTATGGTAGCGCCTTGGCCGTTGTGGCTTTTGTCTATGTTCTGCTGACCGCCCGCCATGACGCGATGTAGTCACGTCACTTGAATGAAATATATTTCAGTATATGAATTTTATTGACAGTATCGTCGCGTGCTGCAATGATCCAGTTGCCGGCTTCGGGAGGAAGTCCGGCTGCAATCAATCCATGGAACGGCGCAGAGGCGCCGCGACGGTTCTTGAGGAATGGCTTCGGCCAAGGGAGGAAACTTGCGCAAATTTCTGAGCACGCTCGCCATGGCGGCAGCGGCGTCGACCTTCATGAGTTCGGCCCCGGCACTTGCTGAAACCGCCAACCCGTTCAAATGCCAGCCCGGCGAAAAATACGTCATGAACGTCATGGTGTCGGGCGTCGAATACTGGTTTCCGGTCTATGAGATGTTCAAGCAGGCCGGCCAGCAGTTCGGCTGCGAAACCGCTTATACTGGCACGCCGGAATATGACGTGAACAAGCAGATCGCCAGCTTCGACCAGGCGTTAGCCCAGAAGCCGGCCGGCATTCTGGTTCACCCCATGAACTCCGATCCGTTCATCGAGCCGATCAACCGCGCCATCGACCAGGGCACCGCCGTCGTGACCTTCGCGGCCGACTCGCCCAATTCCAAGCGTGTCTCTTACATCACCTCCGACAACGTTGCCGAAGGCACCTACGCTGCCGACGCCGTCGCGGAATCGATGGGCGGCAAGGGCGAATACGCCGTGCTGGAGAACCCCGGCCAGGACAATCACGACAAGCGCGTTTCGGCTTTCGTCGCCCGCATGGAAGCCAAGTGGCCCGATATGAAGCTCGTCGGCCGCGCTGCTTCCAACCAGGACCCGACCAAGGCCTATCAGGCAGTGCTCAGCCTCGCCCAGGCGCATCCCGATCTCGGCGCCGTCTTCATGCCGGAAGCCAATTCGGCGATCGGCGCCGCACAGGCGGCCAAGGAAGGCGGCGGCAAGATCAAGGTCATGCTGGCCGACGTCAACGCCAAGATCCTCGACATGATCAAGGCCGGCGAGATCTTCGGTTCGGTCAACCCCAACCAGGGCATGCAGGGCTATATGGGCTTCATGCTGCTCTGGCTGGCCAAGCACCCCGAGCTGATCGATCCGATGAATGACGCCAAGCGCGCCGGCACCAACGCCATGAAGGTACCGTTCGTCGACAATGGCTTCTCGATCGTGACCAAGGACAACGCTGACGATTTCTATTGGGACAAGTATCTCAAGCGGCGTGGCACCAAGGGCATCGAAGAGTAAGCTTCGGGCTGAACCACCAACTGGCCGGAAGGGACAGTCCCTTCCGGCATCCTTTCAGAATCTTTCGCAGGAGCATGGCGTGACCGACGCGCCCGTCCTTCAGATCCGCAACCTTTCCAAAGCGTTCGGCCCGGTCAAGGCGCTCAGCGGCGTCGAGCTCGAGCTGCGGCGCGGCGAGGTGCATGCGCTTTGCGGCGAGAACGGCGCCGGCAAGTCGACGCTGATGAACATGATCGGCGGCGTGCTGCATCCCGACGAAGGCGAGATCCTGATCGACGGCCTGCCGGTAACGATCGCTTCGCCGGCGATGGCACAGAAACTCGGCATCGCGCTCGTGCACCAGGAGATCGCGCTCTGCCAGGACGCGACGGTGGCCGAAAACATCTGCATGGCGGCGATCAACGCCCGCCGCGCCCCGCTGATGAATTACAGCGAAGTCTATGCGCAGGCCGAAAAGGCGATGAACCAGCTCGCGCCCATTCCGGTGCGCACCAAGGTCGCCGACCTTTCCATTTCCAGCCAGCAGTTGGTCGAGATCGCCAAGGCGCTCACCCTCGACTGCAAAGTGCTGATCCTCGACGAGCCGACCGCGGCGCTGACCGAAACCGAAGCCCAGCGGCTGTTTTCCATCGTGCGCGGCCTGAAGACGCGCGGCATCTCCGTCATCTATATCAGCCACCGCATGGCCGAGATCTTCTCGCTCTGCGACCGCGTCACCGTCTTCCGTGACGGGCGCTATGTCGCGACCGAAACCATCGCGTCGACGTCCCCCGACGATGTCGTGCGCAAGATGGTCGGACGCGAGATCACCCAGCTCTACCCCGACAAGCTTCCCGTGGATGCCGTCTCCGGCCGCACCTTGCTCTCCGTCAAGGGGCTCTCCGACGGCAGCCGATTCGCCAATGTCGACCTTGACCTGAAGGCTGGCGAGATCCTCGGCATCGGCGGCCTGATCGGCGCCGGCCGCAGCGAGATCGCACAGACGATCTGCGGCCTGCGGCAGGCAAGCACCGGCAGCGTTGCGCTCGACGGCAAGCCTCTCGCCATCCGTAGCTATGCCGACGCCGTGCAGGCCGGCCTCGTCTACCTTTCCGAGGACCGCAAGGGTTCCGGCGTGTTCCTCGATCTCTCGATTGCTGCCAATGTTTCGGCGCTCGACCTCGGCAAGCTCACCGGCCGCTTCGGCCTGCTCGACCGTCGCGCCGAGGTGGATCAGGCGACCACCCTCGCCAAGCGCCTCGGCGTGCGCATGGCCGGCATCGATGCACCTGTCTCGACGCTTTCCGGTGGCAACCAGCAGAAGGTGGCGATCGCCAAGCAGCTCTCGGTTTCGCCCAAGGTCATCATCATGGATGAGCCGACGCGCGGCATCGATGTCGGCGCCAAGGTCGAAATCCACCGCCTGCTGCGCGATCTTGCCAACCAGGGTGTCGGCATCCTCGTCATCTCCTCGGAGCTGCCCGAACTCATCGGCCTGTGCGATCGCGTCCTGGTCGTGCGCGAAGGCGCGATCGCTGGCGAACTCGGCGCGGGCGAACTCGACGAGGAAGCCATCATCATGCTGGCCTCCGGCGTGCAGCCAGGCGCAACAAATCAAGGACAGGTGAACCATGTCTAGAGCGGGAGAAACCGTCATGCATGCCGACATCAAGGCCACGGGCCCGAGCCGTTCCAGCTTCGCCCGGCTTGCCTCGATGCGCGAGGCCGGCCTGATCGTGATCATCCTGGCGCTGTGCATCGCGATGAGCTTCGCATCGCCGCATTTCCTGACCTGGGGCAACTTCCGCGCCATGCTGATGAGCTTCTCGATCGAGGGCATCGTCGTGGTCGGCATGACCATCCTGCTCATCGTCGGCGGCATCGACCTGTCGGTCGGCTCGGTGGTCTGCTTTTCCATGGTGGTTTCCGGCGCCCTGTTCCTGATGGGGCTGGACCCGTGGACCGCAAGCCTGATCGGTATCGCGGTCAGCGCGCTGATTGGCGCGGTGATGGGCTTCTTCGTCACGGTGGTCGGGCTGAACCATTTCATCACCTCGCTGGCCGCGATGGTGATCGTGCGCGGACTGTGCCTGGTCATCACCAAGGGCACGCCGCTGTCGCTGTTCACGCTGCCGCCGGAGTTCAAGGCGATCGGCCAGGGTAGCTTCCAGGGCATCCCCTATGTCATCGTCATCTTCGTGGTCGTGGTGGCGATCTTCGACTTCCTGCTGCGGCGCGCCACGGCCTTCCGCAAGGTATTCTACACCGGCTCCAACGAGAAGGCGGCGCAGTTCTCCGGCATCAAGACCAACCAGGTGAAGTTCTGGGTGACGGTGCTGTGCGCCACGCTCTCAGGCGTCGCCGGCGTCATCTACATGGCGCGCTTCGGCGCGGCGACGCCGACCTTCGGTGCCGGCATGGAACTGAACATCATCGCGGCGGCGGTCATCGGCGGCGCTTCGCTCAAAGGCGGCTCGGGCACGATCTTCGGCGCCATCCTCGGCATCGCGCTGCTGTCGGTGGTCACCAGCTCGCTGATCCTGCTCGACATCTCCGTCTACTGGCAGGACATGATCAAGGGCTGCATCCTGCTGGCCGCGGTATCCGCCGACCACTTCCTGCACGCCAAGAAGTCCTGAGGCGCGACACCATGGCACCTCCCAGCACACGCGACGACATCTCGACCGTGCGCCAGATGCACCAGGCGCTCGTCCTCCACTACATGGAGGGCAAGACCCAGGCCGAGATCGCCAAGGAACTCGGCATCTCGCATGCGACGGTGAACCGCCTGATCAAGCGCGGCCACCAGCTCGGCCTCGTCGAGATCAAGATCAAGTCGCCGATCGACCATCTGGTCGACCTCGAAACGCGGCTGGTCGGGCTTGGCGGCATCGAACGCGCGGTGGTGGTGCCGACAGTTTCGGAAAACCCGCAGACGGCATTGCAGCGCGTCGGCGAAGCGGCAGCCGATCTGCTGCTCGAGACGATCAAGGACGGCGACACCATCTCGATCACCGGCGGCAAGGGCGTCAGCGCGCTGGTCGCCGGCCTCAAGCCCGGCCGCAGCTACGATGTCGAGGTGATCCCGGCGACCGGACTGGTGCAGGGCAAGCACTACACCGACGTCAACCACGTTGCCTCGCTGATGGCCGACAAACTCGGCGGCCGCGCCTACCAGATCCATGCACCGCTGTTCGCCGATACGCCGGAACAGCGCGAGATGCTGATGGGCGTGCGTGCCGTGGCCGACGTCTTCCGCAGGGCGCGCGAAGCCACCATCGCCGTGGTCGGCGTCGGCTCGATCCTGACCGACGATTCCTCCTATTACGACCTGCACCCCTCCTCCAGCGCCGACCGCCAGGCCATCGAGCGTTCCGGCGCCTCAGGCGAACTGCTGGCGCATCTGATCGACAGGGACGGCAGGCTCAGCGACTACACACTGAACCGTTCTCTGGTTTCGCTGACGCTGGACGAATTCGCCACCATCCCGCGCTCGATCGGCATCGCCAGCGGGCAGAGCAAGGTCGCGCCGATCCTGTCCGCCATGCGCGGCAACCATCTCGACATCATCGTCACCGACGAGGCCACCGGCCTCGGCATCCTCGACCTCGCCGAAAGAGAAGCAGCATGAGTTCCAGACAGATTCAGCGCGCCATCGGCGCATCCGGCATCCAGGCATCCGCCGTCGGCCTCGGCACCTGGGCGATCGGCGGCTGGATGTGGGGCGGCACCGACGAGCAGGCTTCCATCAAGGCCATCGAGGCTTCGATCGATGCCGGCGTCAGCCTGATCGACACGGCGCCCGCCTATGGCCTCGGCCGCAGTGAGGAGATCGTCGGCAAGGCGATCAAGGGCAAGCGCGACAAGGTCGTCATCGCCACGAAATGCGGCCTGAACTGGCATTCCGGCAAGGGCAACCACTTCTTCGACCAGGACGGCAAGCCGGTGCACCGCTATCTCGGCGCCGACGGCATCGCCTATGAGGTGGAGCAGAGCCTGCGCCGGCTCGGCACAGACCATATCGACCTCTACATCACACATTGGCAGGATCCGACGACACCGATCGCGGAGACGGTCGCCGCGTTGGAGAAGCTGAAGGCTGCCGGCAAGATCCGTGCGATCGGCGCCAGCAATGTCAACGCCGAAGAGCTCAAGCAATACGTTGCCGCGGGACAGCTCGATGCCATCCAGGAACGCTATTCGATGATCGACCGCGAGATCGAAGGCACGCTGCTGCCGATCACGCAGAAACACAATGTGGCGACGCTGAGCTATTCCTCGCTGGCGCTCGGCCTGCTCACCGGCTCGATCGATCCCGGCCGGGCCTTCTCCGGCGACGACCAGCGCAAGGACAATCCGCGCTTCTCCGCGTCCAACCGGCAGAAGGTGGCGGGGCTGAAGCAGGCGATCCAGCCGATCTTAGATCAGCATAAGGCCTCGATGGCGCAGATCGTCATCGCCTGGACGCTGGCGCAGCCCGGCATCACCTTCGCGCTGTGCGGGGCCCGCAATCCCGAACAGGCGCTCGACAATGCGCGCGCCGGAGAGGTCAGGCTCAACCCAGGAGAACTGGCCGCCATAGACAAAGCGATAGCCACGCATCTGACCCAGTTGGATGCCTGATTAAGCGAGACATTCTGCCATGAAGCGCAATGAAACACTCGCCGCGCTGCGAGAACGGCCGGATATTGCCGTGCTGGTGATCGGCGGCGGCATCAACGGCATCAGCGTCTTCCGCGAGCTGGCCTTGCAGGGCGTCGACGTGCTGCTGGCTGAAAAGGGCGACTATTGCAGCGGCGCCAGTGCAGCACTCTCGCGCATGGTGCATGGCGGCCTGCGTTATCTGGAAAACGGCGAATTCAAGCTGGTGAAGGAATCGCTGCTCGAGCGCGACCGGCTGCTGCGCAACGCTCCCCATTATGTCGCGCCGCTGCCCACCACGGTGCCGATCTTCGACATCTTCTCCGGCATCGCCAATGGCGCGGTGCGCTTCCTCGGCCTCACCCGGCGCCCGAGCCGGCGAGGAGCGATCGTCATCAAGGCCGGGCTGACGCTCTACGACGTTTTCACCGCGTCTCGCCGGCTGATGCCGGTGCACAGTTTCCGCGGTGCCCGGAAAACGCTGGAGACATGGCCGGCGATCAACCCGGCGACGCGCAGCTCGGCGACCTATTACGATGCCTGGGTGAGCAGGCCGGAGCGGCTGGGTCTCGAAATGCTGCACGACGCCATGGCAGCCTCGCCCACCGCGCATGCGCTCAACTATGCGCAGGTCGGTTCCGATGCAGACGGCCTGACGCTGACCGACACCATCTCCGGCGAGACGCTGCCGGTGCGCCCTCGCCTCGTCATCAATGCTACCGGCGGCTGGATCGATCTCACCAACAAGGCGATCGGTGCGTCCACGCCAACCATGATGGGAGGCACCAAAGGCTCACACATCATCGTCGACAACCAGGAACTCCACGACGCGCTCGCCGGCCAGATGATCTATTACGAGAATGAGGATGGGCGCATCTGCATCCTGTTCCCCTATCTCGGCAAAGTGCTGATCGGCTCGACCGACATCCGCGTCGACGATCCCGACCAGGTGCGCTGCGAGGACGACGAGTTGCGCTACATCCTGCAGTCACTCGCCTTCGTCTTTCCGTCGATCACAATAGCCGAAGAGGAGATCGTCTTCCGTTTCTCCGGCGTGCGTCCATTGCCCGCAAGCGAGGATAGCTTCACCGGCCGCATCCCGCGCGATCATTTCTGCGAATTCGTCGAGGCGACCGGCACGCTGCCGGCGACGCTGTGCATGATCGGCGGCAAATGGACCACCTTCCGTTCTTTCGGCGCGCTGGCCGCCGACATGGCGCTGGAGCGACTGGGCCTGACACGCAAAGTCGGTACCGAAGACCTGGCGATCGGCGGTGGTCGGGATTTCCCCACAGATACGGCGACATGGTGCGCAGCCCTGGCATCCGAATACAAGATCAGCAAGGCGCGCGCGCAGACGCTGCTCGAACGCTACGGCAGTTCTGCCCGTGCCGTCGCCGACGAGATCTCGAAGACGGCCGACGCCATGCTGCCCGGCTACAGCTACAGTCACAATGAAATCCGGCTGATCGTGGAGCGCGAGCAGGTCGAAACGCTGGCCGACATCTTCCTGCGCCGCACCACCATCGCCATCACCGGCGGCCTGACGACCGAGCTTGTCGACGCGGTGCTCGATATCCTTGCCACCCACAAGGCGTGGAACGCCAAGCAGGCCGCGCAGGAGCATGCCGCGTTTGTTGCCCTGCTCAAACACCAGCACGGCGTCGACCTCTCCAATCCCTCCGAGACAGACAACAAAAGGAGCGCGATATGCGCGTGAACAAAAAAGTCCGCATGAACAGGCTGTTCGGCAACGGCCGTTGCCTCGACGTCGCCATCGACCATGGCGTGTGCAACGAGCCGAGCTTCCTGGTCGGGCTGGAGGACATGGCCGGCGTGGTGGACAGACTGGTCAAGGCCGGCCCCGATGCCATCCAGATGAACTACGGCCAGGCCGACCTGCTCCAGGATGTGCCAGGCAAGGACAAGCCGGCGCTGGTCATGCGCCTCGACATGGGCAACCCCTACAACAGGATCCGCCATCGTGCGATGTGGGCTGTGTTGCAGAACGAGGCCGAGCCGCTGATCGGCGCCATCGAGATGGATGCGGCCTGCGTGGTGGTGAACCTGTTCATGCTGCCCGACGAGCCGGACCTGTTCAAGCAATGCGTGCAGAACATCTCCCGCGTGCGCGCCGACTGCGAGAAATACGGCATGCCGCTGATGATCGAACCGCTGGCCATGCTGCCGGTGGAACAGGGCGGCTACATGGTGGACGGCGACGCCGAGAAGATCGTGACGCTGACGCGCCTGGCGCGCGAGATGGGCGCCGATGTGGTCAAGGCCGACCCGACCACCCGGGCTGAAGACTTCCATCGCGTCGTCGAAGCGGCACGCTGCCCAGTGCTGGTGCGCGGCGGCGGCAAGGAGGATCTGCACGCCGTGTTCGACAAGTCGGCGGCGCTGATGGCGCAAGGTGCGCTCGGCATGGTCTACGGCCGCAACATCTACCAGCATGCCAATCCGAGCGCCGTGGTGCGCGGCCTGATGGCGATCATCCACGACAACGCGGATGGCGCCAAGGCCTGGGACCTGTACAACGCAGCGTGATGCCTTCCCTTCTCCCCTTGTGGGAGAAGGGAACACTTCGGGAGGAGCCGATGGCTAGCTACATACTGGGCCTTGATGCCGGCAACACCGTCATCAAGGCCATCATCTTCGGCACGGATGGCCGGGAGCTGGCGGTTGCCGCGCTCGACGGCCGCTCATCGATGCCGAAGCCCGGCCATGTCGAACGCGATCTTAATGAACTCTGGGCCAATGCCGTCACGGTGATCCGCCGCTGCATCGAGCAGGCCGGCATCGATGCGGGCGACATCGTCGCGATCGGCTGCGCCGGACACGGCAACGGCCTCTACGCGCTGGACCGTGACGGGGCGCCGCTGATCGGCATCCAGTCGCTCGACACGCGCGGGGTCGGCATCGTCGCTGAGTGGGCGCAAGCCAATGTCGGCGACCGCACCTATCCCCATTGCCTGCAGCGGCCCTGGGCTGCGCAGACACCGACACTGCTTGCCTGGATCAAGCGTTTCGCCCCGGAGCTGTTCCAACGCATCGGCACCGTGTTCCTGTGCAAGGACTTCGTCGTCAACCGGCTGACCGGCGCGCGCTCGAGCGACACCACCGACATGTCGGGCTGCGGCCTGCTCACCATGCCGGCGCGCCGCTACGAGCATGGCCTGCTAGCCGCCTACGGTCTCGACGACTGCATGGACCTGTTGCCACCGGCACTGGAGTCCGCGGAGATCGCCGGCCATGTCACGGCACAGGTGGCAGCGCTGACAGGGCTGAAAGCCGGAACGCCGGTGATCGCCGGCCTGTTCGACGTGGTGGCGAGCGCCATCGGCTCGGGCGTGACCGGCACGGGCGCGGCCTCGATCATCGCCGGCACTTGGAGCATCAACCAGGTCATCACCGACGAGCCGATCCGCGACCCGTCGATCTTCATGCTGTCGACCTTCGATCCACAGCGTTACCTGGCGATCGAATCCAGTGCCACCTCGGCGGCCAATCTCGAATGGATCGCACGTGAATTCCTGGAACACGAAGCCAGCGATGGAAAATCGCCGTTCGAACACGCCAGCGAGCTGGTCGCTTCCGTCGACCCGGCCGGCGACGTGCCGATCTACCACCCCTTCCTGTACGGCTCGCAGCAGAACGGGCGCGCACGCGCCGGATTCTATGGCATCGCCGGCTGGCATGGCCGCGCGCATATGCTGAGAGCCCTGTTCGAGGGCGTTGCCTTCGAACACAAGCGCCATGTCGAGACACTTTACCGGGCCGGAGCGCATTTCGATGAGGCGGTATTGTCTGGCGGCGGCTCGCGCAGCGGCGTCTGGGCCCAGATCTTCGCCGATGTGCTCGGCGTGCCCGTCACCGTGGCGAGGAGTCGCGAGACAGGCGCCTTGGGTGCAGCGATCGTCGCCGGCACCGGTGTCGGCATCTTCACCGACTTCGCAACAGGTGCCGCGGCGATGACCTCGGCCGCGCGGCATTATTCGCCCAATGGCGCAATTGCTCCCGCCTATGCTGCGCGCTACCAACTCTATGGCGAGATCAACCAGGCGATGGGCCCAATGTGGGAACGCATTGCCAAGATGCAGGCGCAGCCGTGACCGAACCCGCTTCCTTCGGCGAATTCGACTTCGTGATCGTTGGCGCGGGCTCTGCCGGCTGCGTGCTGGCGAACCGCCTGTCGGCCGACCCGCGCAACAAGGTGCTTCTGCTCGAAGCCGGCGGCAGCGACCGGTATCACTGGGTCGATATCCCGATCGGCTATCTTTATTGCATGGGCAATCCGCGCACCGACTGGCTGATGAAGACCGAGCCGGATGCCGGCCTCAACGGACGCAGCCTAAACTATCCGCGCGGCAAGGTGCTGGGTGGCTGCTCGTCCATCAACGGCATGATCTACATGCGCGGCCAGGCCGCCGACTATGACGGCTGGCGCCAGGCCGGCAATGGCGGCTGGGGCTGGGACGACGTGCTGCCCTATTTCCGCAAGTCGGAAGACCATCACGGCGGCAAAAGCGCCATGCACGGCGCCGGTGGCGAGTGGCGAGTGGAAAAGCAGCGGCTGTCCTGGCCGATCCTCGACGCCTTCCGCGATGCGGCGGAAGAACTCGGCATTCCGCGTACCGAAGACTTCAACAGCGGCACCAATGAAGGTTCCGGCTATTTCGAGGTCAACCAGAAGAAAGGCGTGCGCTGGAACACCTCCAAGGCGTTCCTGCGCGGCATCGTCAACCGCCCCAACCTGCGCGTGCTGACCGGCGCCGAAACCGAGCGGCTTGCCTTCGACGGGCGCCGCGTCACCGGCGTGGTCTTCCGTCATGAAGGCAAGCTGCAGTTCGCCAAGGCTGCAGAAACGATCCTGGCAGCCGGCGCCATCAACTCGCCGAAGATCCTCGAGCTGTCCGGCGTCGGCCGACCGGACCTCCTGTCCGACCTGGGTGTCGAAGCACGGCACGCTTTGCCCGGCGTCGGCGAGAACCTGCAGGACCATCTGCAGATCCGCACCGTGTTCAAGGTCAAGAACGCCGACACGCTGAACCAGCGCTACCACAACCTCGTGCGACGCGCCGCCATGGGCGCGGAATATGCGCTGTGGCGCAGCGGCCCGCTGTCGATGGCGCCGAGCCAGCTCGGCATCTTCGCCCGCTCCGACAGCAGGCTTGCCACGCCGGATCTCGAATATCACGTGCAGCCTCTCAGTACTGATCGGCTGGGCGAACCGCTGCATCGTTTCCCGGCGGTGACGGTCTCGGTCTGCAACCTGCGGCCAGAAAGCCGTGGAACAGTGCATATGGAAAGCACCGATCCGAAAGCGGCAGCGAAGATCCGGCCGAACTATCTGTCGACGGAAGGCGACCGGCATGTCGCGGTCGCCTCGATCGAACACGCGCGCCGGCTGATGAAGGCCAAGGCGATCGCGCGGTTCGAGCCGCAGGAGATGCTGCCAGGGCCACAGATCACCGACCGGGACGATCTGGTGCGCAAGGTGGGCGATATCGCCACGACGATCTTCCATCCTGTCGGCACCTGCAAGATGGGCTCGGACGACATGGCGGTGGTCGATGACCGGTTGCGCGTACACGGCCTCGGCAGCCTGCGCGTCGTCGACGCCTCCATCATGCCGACGATCGTCTCCGGCAACACGAATTCGCCCGTCATCATGATCGCCGAGAAGGCGTCGGAGATGATCCTGCAGGATCGGTAGACAAGTCCTCGCACTCTCTTAAAGTGGCATGCAACTAGAGCGTTTCCGTTTTTCACGGAAACGCGGAAACGCTCTAAGTTTTGTTTTAGTCGCATTTTTGTAACGCCAAGTGATTCCACTTGGCTACAAAATGCTCTAGAGCGCCGCGCGTCCTTGGACGCGCAAAGGTCGCTCTAGCACTTTGATTTTGCGCATGACGGGTGGCGCAAGCCACCCAGGGTGGCGCATGCCACCCTGCCTTTCCGAAAATCGATGCCGATTTTCGAGGTCATGCGACAAGGCCGGACGGGTGGGCGCGCATGCTGACGAAGAACGAAAGCCTGGCGGAGCTTGGCCCGCAACGCGCCGTGGGGCACGGCAGCATCCAGGTGGAACAGCGACACGGTCGATCGCGCATCGCCCGCCTCTTCCAGGAGGGCTGCGCAAAGATCCGCATGCCGCGGGTGACGTGCGACCCGTTCGAAGCCATCCTCATCAACACCGCCGGCGGGCTGACCGGCGGTGATCGCCTGAACTGGACCGTCCGGGCATGCGAAGACACGTCGGCAGTCATCACCACCCAGGCCTGCGAGCGCATCTACAGGTCGCCTGAAAGTGCAGCCGTCGTCGAAACGCGGCTGACCGCCGAAAAAGGCACGCATCTTGCTTGGCTTCCACAAGAGACGATCCTGTTCGACCGTTCGGCCCTGTCACGGCGGCTGGAGGTCGACATGGACGGGAGCGCTACCGTGCTGCTGGTGGAAGCCGTGGTGTTCGGGCGGCAGGCGATGGGAGAGATCGTGACGGAAACGCGTTTCCATGACCGCTGGCGGATCCGCGTCGATGGACGACCGATCCATGCCGAGGATTTCCGGCTTGGCCCGGACCTCGGCGCGCAACTGGGCCGCGCAGCCATAGCCGGTGGCCAGCGCGCCCTGGCAACGGTGTTGCTGGCAGGCCCCGAGGCCGGGCGCCCTCTGGACGCGGCGCGTGCGATCGTCGGCAAGGATGGTGCGGTCAGCACCTGGCAAGTTGGCGGCGTCGACAAGTTGCTGGCAAGGCTTCACGCGCCGGACAGCTACGGCCTGCGCAAGCGAATTGTACCACTCCTGCGATTACTGAATGGGCAGTCTCTGCCTAAAGTTTGGTCGATCTAGAACAACGAACGGTCCGGTTGAACCATGAATCTGACGCCTCGGGAGAAGGACAAACTCTTGGTCGCCATGGCGGCGATGGTCGCGCGCCGCCGGCTGGAACGAGGCGTCAAGCTCAACCACCCGGAGGCGATCGCGCTGATTTCCGACTTCCTCGTCGAGGGCGCGCGCGACGGACGTTCCGTCGCCGATCTTATGGAAGCTGGCGCGCATGTCATCTCCCGCGCCCAGGTGATGGAGGGCGTGGCGGAGATGATCCACAACGTGCAGGTCGAGGCGACATTCCCGGACGGCACCAAGCTGGTGACCGTGCACGAACCGATCCGTTGAAAAGCGAGCCGAGCCAAGAGAGAGACGACTGTGATGAAGAAGACGACAATATTGACCACGATCGCGCTCAGCCTGGCGGCAAGCCCGGCTTTCGCCCATCTCAACCCTGCCGAACACGGCTCCTTCGCTGCCGGCTTCAGCCATCCGCTGTCCGGTCCTGACCACATCCTCGCCATGGTGGCAGTGGGCCTGTGGGCGGCGATGCTCGGCGGGCGAGCATTGTTCGTGGTACCGGCGGCGTTTGTCGGCGTGATGCTGCTGGGTTTTGCCGCCGGTTTCTCCGGCATATCCTTGCCGTTCGTGGAGCCGATGATCCTGGCCTCGGTGGTGGTGCTCGGCCTGCTCGTCGCGCTGGCGCTGCGGGTGCCGGCGGCAGCAGGCGCGGTCATCGTCGGCTTCTTTGCCTTCTTCCACGGCCACGCGCATGGCGCCGAGATCGGCGCCGCGGCATTCGCCTCCTATGCCGCCGGGTTTGCGATATCGACTGCCCTGCTCCATGGCGCCGGCATCCTGATCGGCCTCGGCCTTGGCCGCCTGGGCGCGCGCGACAAGGCGCTTGTGGCAATGCGCATTGCGGGAGGCGCGACAGCGCTCGCCGGCATCGCGCTGGCCATCACCGGGTGAGGACGTGATGATCCCAGGAGAAATCATCACGCCGGACGGCGATATCGAGCTGAACCAGACGACTGAGGCCTTCGTCCTCAAGGTCGCAAATACAGGCGACCGGCCGATCCAGGTCGGCAGCCACTATCACTTCTTCGAGGTCAACGCGGCTTTGCGCTTTGACCGTGAAAAGACGCGGGGGCTGCGGCTGGACATTGCTGCCGGCACAGCGGTTCGGTTCGAACCGGGACAGGAACGCGACGTATCGCTGGTCCCCTTCCGCGGTGAACGCACCATCTACGGCTTTCGCCAGATGGTGATGGGAAAACTGTAAACTTGCGGCCGGTTCACCGGCCTCCGCAACAGACATCCTTCGACGGAGACGTTCGATGCCAGCAAGGATAAGCCGCGCCACCTATGCGCAGATGTACGGTCCGACGACCGGCGACAAGGTGCGGCTGGCCGATACGGAACTCTTCATCGAAGTGGAGAGGGATTTCACGACCTATGGCGAGGAAGTGAAATTCGGCGGCGGCAAGGTGATCCGCGACGGCATGGGCCAAAGCCAGATCTCGCGCGCCGAGGGCGCCATGGACACCGTGATCACCAACGCGCTGATCATCGATCACACAGGCATCTACAAAGCCGATGTCGGGCTGCTGGATGGGCGCATCGCCGCGATCGGCAAGGCGGGCAATCCCGACACCCAGCCCGGCGTCACCATCGTCATCGGGCCGGGCACGGAAATCATCGCCGGCGAAGGGCGGATCCTGACCGCCGGCGCCATCGACAGCCACATCCATTTCATCTCGCCGCAGCAGATGGAAGAAGCCCTGACTTCAGGCGTCACCTGCATGATCGGCGGCGGCACCGGACCGGCGCACGGAACGCTCGCCACCACCTGCACGCCGGGCCCGTGGCACCTCGCACGCATGATCCAGGCTTTCGACGGCATGCCGATGAACATCGGCTTGTTCGGCAAGGGCAACGCCTCCCTGCCCGGCGCGCTCGAGGAGATGGTGCTCGGCGGTGCCTGCGGCCTGAAGTTGCATGAGGACTGGGGCACCACGCCCGCGGCCATCGACAACTGCCTGGCCGTCGCCGATCGCTTCGACGTGCAGGTTGGCATCCACACCGACACGCTGAACGAGAGCGGCTTCGTCGAGGACACGATTGCGGCGTTCAAGGGCCGAACGATCCACTCCTTTCACACCGAGGGCGCCGGCGGCGGCCATGCGCCCGATATCATCCGCGTCTGCCAGTATCCCAATGTTCTTCCGGCTTCGACGACCCCGACGCGACCCTATACGATCAATACCGTGGCCGAACATCTCGATATGCTGATGGTCTGCCATCATTTGTCGCCGTCGATCCCCGAAGACATCGCCTTCGCTGAAAGCCGCATCCGAAAGGAAACGATCGCGGCCGAAGATATCCTGCACGACATGGGCGCGTTCTCGATCATTTCCTCCGATAGCCAGGCGATGGGACGCGTCGGCGAGATGGTGATCCGCTGCTGGCAAACCGCCGACAAGATGAAACGTCAGCGTGGTTCTCTCGCAGAGGATGACGCGGGCAACGACAATTTCCGCGTCCGCCGCTATGTCGCCAAATACACCATCAATCCGGCCATCTCTCACGGCATCGCGCATGAAGTCGGCTCCATCGAGATCGGCAAGCGCGCCGACCTCGCGCTGTGGAGTCCGGCCTTCTTCGGGGTGAAGCCCGACATGGTCCTGCTCGGCGGGATGATCGCGACGGTGCCGATGGGAGACCCGAATGGCTCCATCTCGACGCCGCAACCGGTGCATTTCAGGCCGATGTTCGGTGCCTTCGGCAAGGCGCGCAGCGCAAGCTCGGTGACTTTCGTGTCGCAGGCCGCGCTGGCATCAGGCCTGCGCGAGAAGATCGGCGTCGAAAAACAGATGGTGGCGGTCGCCAATACGCGAGGCGGGATCGGCAAGCACTCGATGGTTCTGAACGACGCGATGCCGGTCATGGAAGTCGACCCCGAGACCTATGAGGTGCGTGCCGACGGCAGGCTGCTGACGTGCCCGCCGGCGGAAACCGTGGCGCTGGCACAGCGCTATTTCCTGTTCTGAGAGCCGAAGGAGAGCCCACCATGCGGGCCATCGAGATCATCCGCGCCGACGAGGCGCACAGTCAGCGGCCACCTGCCGATCATGCCGTGCTGGAGCGCGACGAACGGCATCTGCGCCGCAAACTCATCCTGCTGGCAAGCGGCGAAAAGCTGCTGGCTGATTTCGCCGAACCGGTGGTGCTGGAACATGGCGACAGGCTGCTGACGGAAGACGGCCGCCAGATCGAAATCCGGGCGGCGCGCGAGCCTCTGCTGGAGATCGGTGGGCGCGACGCACTGCATATAGCGGAACTCGCCTGGCATATCGGCAACCGGCACCTCGCCGCTCAGATCGAAAGCGACCGCATCCTGATCCTGCGCGACCATGTCATCAAGGCGATGCTCGAAGGCCTAGGGGCAAGTGTCCACGAGATCGACGCCATCTTCAGCCCGCTGCGCGGGGCCTATTCGGGTGGGCATCATCACCATCATGATGACCATGATGACCACGATCACCGTGGTCATCGTCAGGGTGGAGACCATGACCACCACCACAATTGACCCCAGCCAGGCCCTGCTCCGGCTGCTGGCGTGGCTCTCGCCGGTCTTCCCGGTCGGCTCCTACAGCTACAGCCATGGTCTCGAACAGGCGGTGCATGACGGGCTGGTCGTCGACACCGGCAGCCTGGAAGCCTGGCTGAGCGATCTTGTCGAACGCGGATCGGCCTGGAACGACGCGCTGCTGCTTGCCGAAAGCTGGCGACTGTCGCGTGAGGATTGCGACCTCACCGATATCGCAGCATTGGCGGAAGCCCTGGCCGGGGGCCGTGAACGCCATCTGGAAAGCCAGTCGCAGGGTTCGGCCTTTCTGGACGCCGCGCAAAGCTGGCCTTCCGCAGCCTTGCAGCGCCTGCCGCGTCCCTGCGCCTATCCGGTCGCCGTCGGTGCCATCGCCGGCGACCATGACATCGCGCTGACCAGCACACTCACCGCGTTCCTACAGGCTTTCACGCTCAACCAGATGCAGGCTTCGATCCGCCTCTCGGTAACCGGCCAAAGCGGCGTCACGGCACTGATGGCCAGGCTGGAACCCGTTGTCCTCGATACCG
The DNA here is from genome assembly GCF_042739215.1 of Mesorhizobium sp. NPDC059054. Classification (NCBI taxonomy): domain Bacteria; kingdom Pseudomonadati; phylum Pseudomonadota; class Alphaproteobacteria; order Hyphomicrobiales; family Phyllobacteriaceae; genus Mesorhizobium; species Mesorhizobium sp. NPDC059054. Next base: position 169,554 of record NZ_JBHYHV010000008.1, on the reverse strand, counting down.
CACGACGCGCCGCGCACGCGTCCCTGGACGATCTCGGCTCGGCGACCTTCCTCGGCGAGGTCATGGCTATCAAACACGAAACCCTGCACTCGAGGCTTTTTCGCTCATGACACAGAAAAACGGCCCTCTGCGCGTCGGCATCGGCGGACCTGTCGGTTCCGGCAAGACGACGCTGACCGAAAAGCTCTGCAAGGCACTGCGTGACCGCTATTCGATCGCGGTCGTGACCAACGATATCTACACGCGCGAGGATGCGCTGATCCTGGCAAGGCACCAGGCATTGCCGGAAGACCGCATCATGGGCGTGGAGACCGGCGGCTGTCCGCACACGGCAATCCGCGAGGACGCGTCCATCAATCTGCAGGCAATCGCCGAGATGAACCGGCGTTTTCCCGATCTCGACATCGTCTTCATCGAATCGGGCGGCGACAATCTTGCAGCCACCTTTTCGCCCGACCTTGCCGACCTGACGCTTTACGTCATCTCGGTCTGTCAGGGTGAGGAGATCCCGCGCAAGGGCGGTCCGGGCATCACACGTTCCGATTTCCTGGTGATCAACAAGAGCGACCTCGCTCCTCATGTCCATGTCGATCTCGATGTGATGGAAGCCGATGCATTCAGGATGCGCGGCAAACGCCCGTTCGTTTTCACCGACCTCTATCGCGGCAAGGGCCTGCAGGAGGTTGTGGACTTCATCGTCGAGCATGGTGGCCTGGGTGAGGAAACGACGAGGCTCTCGGCCTGAGGTGCGGATCAGGCCATGCGAGCATCCGGATTCCCGACATCTGCCGCATCGAGCAGGTGCCGGTAGCGCCGCGATCCCCTGATCTCCGAGCCCTCGCTGGTCCGGATGCGCACATCGCCATCACCCAGCGGTACGATCTCGACGATCTTCGCGCGATTGACGATCCAGGAGCGGTGCACGCGAACGGCATCGATGCCAGCTTCTTTCAGTTGAGCCTCCAGTGCGGAGAGGCTGATACGAACGAGATGCGTTCTGCCCCTGGCGTGCACCTCGACATAGTTGGCGGCAGCGCGCGCCCACTCGATCGCAGGCGCATCGAGAAGGATGGTGCGGCCACCTGATTTCAACGTCAGGCGTGCCGCTGCAACGGGTCCACCCCGCCTAGACTGGTGGCGATTGAATTCGATGCCGCGCACCAGAGTCAGCATCAGAAGGATCAAGGCATAGGTCAGCGCGTCCTTGCGATATTCATACGCAAGATCTGTCAGCGGCTCATCGAAGAAGTCATAAGCCTGTCCCAGGACGACGGCGAAGATGACTTTGCGCAGCAGAACCATCCCGGCGACATGCAGCGCCGAAAATACGATGCTGCCGACGACATGGGCAGCAAGCGCGCGTGGCAAACCAGGCACTACGAGCCGAAAGCGCCGTTCCCACAACGCCACCAGCGGCACCAACGCCGCGATCACCATCGCGCTCGAATATTCCTGGATCCAGGGGATGCGAGCATCCAAGGCGCGTCCGTTGCGTACGGCGTCGGTGTTCAATGTCGTGGCGTTGACGAAAGCAATGACAGCCAGAAAGGCCGTGGCCAGCAGCAGCACCCGCAACAGGATGCGGCGATCGAGGCCAATCCGGTCAGCGGGCTGCTCCATCATGGCTGTGATCATGCCCGACCAGCTCGAACTGGAAAAGGCGGATGTTCGACGGTGATCCCTGGAAAACCGCCGCTCGTCCCTGGACGCAGTTTCGCTACCGCCGTTCGTCCCACCGGGCCAAGTCTCATCCCCGGCCTGTTTCCTGCGGCAAGCCATCCGCTGTAGCCCTTCCGCTCGCAACTGGCGTGGAGACGACGGGCATGAACAGACGGGATTTCCTGCAGATGATGGCGGCGACAGCTCCCATCGCCCTGGGCGGATGGTGTGATGCCTCCGCGGGTTCCGTGCAGCCACCAGGCAGGGTTCGCCCCGGTGACGCCGGCTGGCCCTCGCAGCAGGCGTGGGAAAAACTTCGCCAGGACGTTGGCGGCCAACTTGTGAAACTGGCGTCCCCCTTCGATGCCTGCGTTCGCTCACCGGATGGTGCCGATTGTGCAAAGTTCTGGAAGAACCTTCACAACCCCTTCTTCCTCGGTGACGACCCGGCGCTTACCCAGACGCTCGGCTGGGTTGACGCCTGGACGTCGCGACCCAGCGCCTATGCGGTCGCCGCGCGTTCGACCGCAGATGTGGTGGCCGCCGTCAATTTCGCCCGCCACCACAATCTGCGGCTGGTGATCAAGGGTGGCGGCCACAGCTATCAAGGCACGTCCAATGCTGCGGACTCACTGCTGATCTGGACGCGCCATATGGATTCCGTGTCCATCCACGACGCCTTCGTGCCGTCGGGTTGCGATGGCCAACAGCCGACCCCTGCCGTTTCGGTTGGCGCGGGCGTGTTGTGGGGCAAGGCCTATAACGAAGTCACCACCAAGACCGGCCGCTACGTGCAAGGCGGCGGCTGCCTGACAGTCGGCGTCGCCGGCCTGATCCAGAGCGGCGGCTTCGGCAGTTTTTCCAAGGCCTATGGGCTCGCCGCGGCCAGCCTCCTGGAAGCGGAAGTGGTGACCGCCGACGGTCAGGTCAGGATCGCCAACGCCTGTACCCATCCCGACCTGTACTGGGCAATTAAGGGCGGCGGCAGCTTCGGTGTCGTGACACGACTGACCTTGCGCACGTATGCCCTGCCGGAGTTTTTCGGCGTCGTATCGATGACGGTCCAGGCGAGTTCGGACGAGACTTACAAACGGCTGATCGCTCGCATCACGGACTTCTATGCGGACGCCCTGTTCAACCCGAACTGGGGCGAGCAGATCATTTTTCGTCCCAACAATGTGCTTGCCATCAACATGCTGTTCCAAGGACTCGACCAGTGGCAGGCTGAGGTGGTTTGGCGGCCTTTCGTCAGTTGGTTGAAAGAAGAAAAAGAGGATTTCCAGTTGGAGGCCGGTCCTGACCTCATCGCCGCTCCGGCCCGCCATTTCTGGGACCCGCATTTCCTCGAAAAAGTCCCGGGCGTCGTGCTGTTCGACGACCGTCCTGGAGCCTCGGCCGACAACATGTTCTGGGCCGGCAATCTGGAGGAGGCCGGCCAGGTGCTGCATGGGTATCAATCGGCCTGGCTGCCTGCCTCCCTCCTAGAACAAGAGCAGCGACAGGCACTGGTCGAGATGCTGTTTGCGGCAAGCCGCCATTGGAGCATCTCGTTGCACACCAACAAAGGTCTTGCCGGAGCCTCGGCTGAAGCCATCGAAAAGGCGCGAGATACCGCAATCAATCCTGGCATGCTGGATGCTTTCGCGCTTCTGATCAGTGCTGCCGAAGGGCCACCCGCCTATCCGGGGATACCCGGCCACAAGCCCGACCCCGCACGGGCGCAAAGAGACGTAGAGGCTATCCGCAAGGCGATGGATGAAGTCGAGCACCTCGTCCCAGGTCCCAGCTCCTACATCGCCGAAAGCAATTTCTTCGAAGAACGCTGGCGGGAGGCGTTCTGGGGAGCCAACTACCCACGGCTGCTCGCCGTAAAGGATCGCTACGATGCGGACGGGCTTTTCATCAGCCATCACGGCGTCGGCAGCGAACGCTGGAGCGCCGACGGTTTTGTGAGACGGCCCTGACGATTGTCATGCCCGTTACGACGCCAGCGACAGCCGACCGGTGATGATCGAGATCAGCGCCTCGCCGGCAGTCTGGAGTTCGGCGCTGTTGTCGATGGTGATGTCCTGGCCGTAGGCGCCGAGCTTCAGGCCCCGCTCGACGCGGCGACCGATCTCTTCGGCCGTTTCCCGCCCGCGCGCCGAAAGCCTGGCCGCAAGGATCTCCGGCCTGGCGGTCAGCCCGACCACGATGACATTGGCAAAGGCCGCACGAATGTCCTCGATCGCCCCGCGTGACCCATTGGCGATCGCCGTGTCGCCACGGCCGACATGGTCCATGACGCTGCGCGGCAAGGCATAGCTCAGCCCGTTCGCCTGCCAGCTCACCGCGAAGCGCCCCTCCCGCTGCGCTTCCGCAAACGCGACGTCGCTCAAGCTGTCGTGGTCCTCGGCATCCGCCGTCGCCTCACGCGTGATGATACGGCGCACGAACAAGATGTCGCTCCGCGTAGCCAAGCGCTCGCGGGCATAGCCGATCACGCTGTCCTTGCCGGCGCCGCTCGGGCCGACCACGACGACGAGCGTGCCTTGCAGCCTCACAGCATCAGGCAACGCGACGGCCCTCCCGCCAGACGGAGCGCACGACCGGGACACCCTTGGTGTGGCGCACGCGCACGACATCGCCGCGCAGGCCCGGCGCGATGCGGCCGCGATCGGTGAGGCCGACCGTGCGCGCCGGAGCGGCGGTGACCAGCTTGATCGTCTCGTTGAGCGGCCTGCCTTGCAATCCATCGGCCAGGATGAACGGCGCCTGGATCAGGCTGAACGGCACATAGTCGGACGACAGCACGTCGAGCACGCCGGCTTCGGAGAGTTCTCGTGCCGCGATGTTGCCGGAATGCGACTTGCCGCGCACGATGTTGGGGGCGCCCATCATCACCGAGATGCCAGCCTCGTGCGAGGCCTTTGCAGCTTCCATGCTGGTCGGGAACTCAGCCAGCTTGACGCCGAAAGCAATCGATTCCTCGACATGCTCGACCGTCGCATCGTCATGGCTGGCGAGCGCGATGCCGCGCTCGCTGCAAGCCTCGACGATACTCTTTCGGTGCGTTGCGGAGTATTTCTGCGAAGCGGCGATACGCTTGGCCATGAAGCGCTCGAAAGCCGCATCGTCCAACCCGCGCTTGGCCTTGTAGTAGAGCGCGTATTGATCCAGCGTCTGGAACTGGCGCTGGCCGGGCGCATGGTCCATCAGCGAGGCAAGCCGCACGAAACCGTCTGTCCGGAAGTCGTCATAATGGTCGAGCACGTCAGCCGCCGAAACCTCGCAGCGCAAATGGATAAGGTGGCTGGCACGCAGCCGGTCCTCCGAGACAGCAACCTCGATGGCGTCGGCGATCGACCGCATCTCGCCCTTCTGGAAGCCACCGTCCTCGTCGGAGCCCAGGCGCAGGCAATCGAAGACAGTGGTGATACCGGAAGCCACCACCTGTGCATCATGCGCCTGCAGGGCAGCGATCGAATCCCAGCGCACGCCGGGGCGCGGCGAATAGTGGGCCTCGAGATGGTCGGTGTGAAGTTCGACGAGGCCGGGGACCACATAGTCACCCTCGCAGTCCTCGCCGGTTGCTGCCGCACCGCTGTCGATCGCTGCGATCCTGCCGTCACGGAACAGGATCGATCCGTTGACGATCTCGTCCTCGAGGACGACGCGGGCATTATTAAGGACGATCTCTCGGGACATCTCAGGCAGACTTTCTGGCTTCGAGTGGCCGTAGCGGCCGATAGGAATGCACGGTGAAGGGCGCGCCGGGCTCGCGTTCGATAAACAGGGCAAGGCCGTCGATGGGGAATGGCCGCCCCGTGAACGCCTCGAAGCGGCGCTCCAGCGCCGGCTGCACACGCGCCAGTATTTCCCCCGGCAGACGCTCGCTCAGCGTCATGTGGAAACGGAACTCATCCATCACGAAAGGATAGCCATGGCGCCTGAGATAGGCGGCCTGGCGTGTGGTGAGCTTCGAAGGATCGCGGCGCTCGATCTCGGCTTCGGTGAGTGCTGCACGCACCGGCGCGAAATGCAGGACGGCATCGGCGGCAAAGGCGGAAAGCTGATATTCCGTTTCGGTCGGCAACAGCGCCAGGAAGGAGCCCAGTTGCCCGACCCGCAGGCCTTCGATGAAGAATGGAGTCGTCTTGGCGCAGAAGCGGTCGAAACTCTCCTCGAGTTCGGCGAGGCCAACGCCATCGGCGAGCCGGAACGGAGCGACGATGGTGGCGTGGAAGCCGTAGCGGCGCGGCTGGCCCGTCAGCCTGGAGATTTCCTCAGCCGGCAAACCGTCGAATGACGGTGCAGCAAGCAGTTCGCCCGAAAAGGCATCGCGACCGAGCCAGTTGGAGGCCGCCCTGGTCAGCGGATCGTCCTCGGAAGGCGTGAAATAGACCGCGTAGCGCATCACAGGAACAGCTTTCGCAATTGCTGCGAGATGACGTCGATCAACGACACAGTCACCAGCATGATGATGAGCATTGCGGCGGCTTCAGGATAGTAGAAGCCACGGATCGACTCGAACAGCACTTGGCCGATGCCGCCGGCACCGATGACGCCAAGCACGGTGGCGGCGCGAACGTTGGATTCAAAGCGGTAGAGCGCATAGGACATCCATAGTGGCAGCACCTGCGGCACCACGCCGAAGACCACTTCCTGCAGGCGCGTCGCGCCAGTGGCGCGGATCGCCTCGACGGGGCGCGGGTCGATTGCCTCGACGGCTTCGGAAAACAGCTTGGCCAGGATACCGGTGGTGTGGATGAACAGCGCCATGACGCCGGCGAACGGCCCGAGGCCGACGGCGACGACGAACAGCACGGCATAGACGAGTTCATGGATGGAGCGGAACAGGTCCATCAGACGGCGCACCGGCTGGACGATGTACCAGGGCGCCATGTTGGAAGCCGACAGGATGCCGAACGGCACCGCCAGAACAGCCGCCAGGAACGTGCCCCACAGCGCGATCTGGATGGTGACCAGCATCTCCTGCAGGTAGTAGCGCCACTCTCCGAAATTCGGATGCGAGAAGCCGGAGGCATATTGCGCCATGTTGCCGGCATCGGTGAAGAGATAGGTCCAGCGAAACATCTCGGCCGGCGCCCAGCTCCAGATCAGAAGCAGGACCAGGCCGATCCAGGTAACGGCGGTCCAGGCATCGCGGGTCCAGTCGCGCCCGATCTCAGGACGTGGCTTTGCGGTTTCACCGATATGCGTCGTTTGGGTCATCGTCCTGCTCGCTGGGCTATGCCGGGCGCTGATCCGCCCGGCATGTTTTGGTGAGACGGCGTTGGGCTGAAGCGGATCAGCTCTGGCCCTTGGCCTTGATCTTGGCTTCGTAGCCGGCCTTCTCGGCTTCGATCTTCTCGATTTTGGCCTTCTTGTCGGCCTCGGAGAGGTTGGCGTCGGCTTCAATCTTGGCCTGGGCCTTGGCCAGCTCCATCACGCGGATCGGGAGCAGCTGCTCATTGTCCGAGGCGCGGAACGGCGCCCACTGCAGGCCGGCCAGGATTTCCTTTTCCTTGGCGACGTCACCCTTCGACTTGTCGGTGCCGTAGGTCAGGATGAAGTTCTTCAGCTTGTCCTTGCTTTCCTGCGGCAGATCCTTGCGCCAGACGATCGGATCGGACGGAATCAGCGGCGACTTCCAGATCACCTTGATCTTGGCAAAGGCTTCCGGCTGGTTCTTCTCGATGAGGGCCATGTTTTCGGTGTTGTTGGCGGCCGCGTCGAGCTGGCCATTGGCAACGGCCATGGCGTTGGTCTCGTGGTTGGCGTTGGTGACAGCCTTGAAGCAGTTCTTCGGGTCTACCTTGTTGGCTGCGAAGACGAAGGTGGTCGGCACCAGATAGCCCGACGTCGAGTTCGGATCGCCGAGGCCGAAGTTCAGGGTCTTGTCGCACTTCAGCAGGTCTTCGACGGTGTTCAGCTTGCTGTCCTTCGGAGCCAGGATCAGCGACCAGTAGCCGGGATTGCCGTCGACGGAGACGGTCTGGGCGAATATCTCGCCGTCGGCGCGATCAACGGCTTCCATGGCCGACTTGTTGCCGTACCAGGCCATCTGCACCTTGCCGAAACGCATGCCCTCGATGACACCGGCATAGTCCGAAGCGAAGAACGGCTTCACGTCGAGGCCGGTTTCCTTCTTCATGTCGGCGAGGAAGGGCTCCCACTTGGGCTTGAGGTTCTGCTGGGACTCGGTCGAGATGATGCCGAAGTTGATCTCCTCGGCATAGGCTGCACCGGTGAGGGTGAAGGCGATCGCCGTGGCGGCGATGGCCTTGAGCATAGCGTTCATGTCAACGTCTCCTGTTGGTTTTCTGTTCAGGCGAAGGCCGGCGCCATGTCCGGGTTCTTGGCAGTTGCAGGTTCCGGGTATTCGGGGACGAAATCCGGAACAGCCTCGGGCAGGATCAACTCCTCGGAATTCGAGCCGTAGAGTTCGATCAGGGTTCTGTGGGTGAGCCTGGAGGACGGGCCGTCGAACACGACACGTCCGTCCTTCAAGGCGATGGTGCGCGGGCAATAACGACGCGCATATTCCACCTGGTGCAGCGACACCACGCAGGTGATGCCGTCCTCGCGGTTGACGCCGGCCAGCACTTCCATGACGCGGCGCGCGGAAGACGGATCGAGCGATGCGATCGGCTCGTCGGCGAGCAGGATGTTGGAGCGCTGCACCAGCGTACGCGCGATCGCCGCGCGCTGCTGCTGGCCGCCCGACAATGTCGATGCACGCTGCCAGGCCACCTCCGGGATACCGACCTTGGCCAGCGCCTCGCGGGCGAGCCGCTTTTCCTCGGCGCTGAACAGGCCGAGCGTGCCGCGCCACACCGGAATGCGGCCGAGGTTGCCGATCAGCACGTTGGACAGCACGGACAGCCGGCTGACCAGGTTGAACTGCTGGAAGATCACGCCGATGTTGCGCCGGAGACCACGGGCGCCGCCCGACAGCCGGCCATTATTCTGCAGGCTGGCGCCGAAGATATCGATCGTGCTGGAGCCCGTCTGTCCGGTCTCCAACCCGCAGATGTGACGCAGCAGCGTGCTCTTGCCGGAGCCGGAAGCGCCGATCAGCGCAACCATCTCGCCTTTGGCGATGTCCAGGCTGACGTTGTCGAGTGCGCGCTTCTTGCCGAAATTCTTCGACAAATTGCGGATGGTGATGGCGTTCATGAAATCGCTCCCTGGTTTGGGCTTGAGCCCTGGTACCAATTGAGTGGTCGTCGATGGACGCGTGTTGCTCGGCTGTCCGGGCATGCGACCGCGACCGGCAAGGCCGCGACGCCCAGCCGGAAATCGTTACCCGGTTATCGCTTCTCGATGACGGTCCGATGTACCGTTCATGTCAGCTGTGTGACCATTCACCGATATCGTGCTTTCGGATCGGTCTTCGTAGCGTTCGAGGAATGCCTCGGCGCTCAGCTTGCGGAAATCGTCGAGAGCAGCGCGCAGGCTGGCGTGATCCCAGTCCCACCAGGCCAGCGCCTGCATGCGCTCGGCAACCTGCGGTTCGAAGCGGCGGCGCATGAACTTAGCCGGCACACCAGCGACGATCGTGTAGGGCTCGACATCCTTGGTAACGACGGCACCCGAACCGACGACCGCACCATCGCCGATCGTCACGCCTGGCAGGATGGTGACGCCGTGGCCAATCCAGGTGTCGTGGCCGACCACGACACGGTTGTCACGGCGCGCGGCAAAGAAATCGTCCTCATGCGCAGCGTCCTCGAAATAGTCGCCGGCGCGATAGGTGAAATGATGCAACGTAGCGCGCGACATCGGATGGTTTGTGGCGTTGATGCGCACGGAGGCGGCGATGTTGGCGAACTTGCCGATGGTCACGCACCAGGTCTGGCCGTTCGGCATGATGTAGGAGTAGTCGCCGAGTTCGGTCTCGGTGAGACGGCAGCCCTCGGTAACTTCCGTGTAGCGGCCGAGCGTGCAGTTCTCGAGGCGAGCGGTCGGATCGATAAACGGGGTCTCGGAAAGACGCGGCATGGTCAGGCAGCCTTTCGGTCCGGCGCGAAGCCGGTGACGTCGATCACGATGTCGGCCACCGCATTGCGCACGTCGGCATCGTGGAAGATGCCGAGCAGAGCTACCCCTGCTCGCTTCTTCTCTTCGATCATCTCGACGACGACGGCCCGGTTGGTGGCATCGAGCGACGCGGTCGGCTCATCGAGCAGCAGCACCGGATGGCTGGTGATGAAGCCGCGTGCGATGTTGACGCGCTGCTGCTCGCCGCCGGAGAAGGTGGCAGGCGGCAGGGCCCAGAGTCTCTCAGGCAGATTGAGACGGCTCAACAGTTCGCGAGCCTTGTCGGCTGCCGTCTTGCGATCGGTGCCGCGCTCGACCAACGGCTCGGCGACGATGTCGAGCGCGCTGACACGCGGCACGACACGCAGGAACTGGCTGACATAGCCGATCGTCTCGCGGCGGATCTCAAGCACGGTGCGCGGGGCGGCGGATGCCAGGTCGACCATCTCGCCGCGATGCAGGATCTCGATGCGACCTTCGTTCACGGCGTAGTTGCCGTAGAGCATCTTGAGGATGGAGCTTTTGCCGGCACCGGACGGGCCACCGAGCACGGCACATTTTCCGCCGTCGAGAACAAAGGTGGCGTCCGCTATGACCGGCAGTTCGATGCCGCCGCGCAGATGCATGGTGAAGGTCTTGGCAAGACCGGAAACGGTAAGAGCTGGAGCCATGATCGCGCCTCAGACTTGCAGGATCGAAGAAACGAGCAGTTGCGTGTAAGGCGCCTGCGGATCGTCGAGCAGACGGTCGGTCAGACCGTGTTCGACCACGCGGCCGTCCTTCATCACCATCATGCGGTGCGACAGCAGGCGCGCGACGGCGAGATCGTGCGTGACGATGATGACGGCGAGGCCAAGATCGTGAACCAGGCCGCGCAGCAGGTCGAGCAGGCGTGCCTGAACCGAAACGTCGAGGCCGCCGGTCGGTTCGTCCATGAAGACAAGGCGCGGCGCGGTGACCAGGTTGCGCGCGATCTGCAGGCGTTGGCGCATACCGCCGGAGAAGGCGCGCGGCTGGTCGTCGATGCGGTCGGCATCGATCTCGACGCGGCCGAGCCAGTCGGTGGCAGTGGCGCGGATCTTGCCGTAATGGCGATCACCAACCGCCATCAGCCGCTCGCCGACATTGGCGCCCGCCGAAACCGTCATGCGCAGGCCATCGGCCGGGTTCTGGTGGACGAAACCCCAGTCCGTGCGCAACAGCAGGCGACGCTCGGCTTCGCCCAACCCGTAGAGGTCGCGCATTTCGCCGTCACGCATGCGGTAGGACACAGTTCCCGTGGTCGGGGCAAGGCGCGTGGAAATGCAGTTGAGCAGCGTCGTCTTGCCCGAACCGGATTCGCCGACGATCGCCAGTACCTCCCCAGGCCAGATGTCGAAATCGACATCAGCGCAGCCGATGCGCTGGCCATAAAGCTTGCTGACCGACCTGGCCGACATCAGCGGCAGGTCCGTGGTTTCGAAGCCGGTTTGGTCGATCCTCACCGAAACAGTCATGACAGGGCCTCACCGGACATCTCGCCGCGATGGCCCGCGGCCTGGCGGCTTTCGCAATGGTGCGTGTCGGAACAGACGAACATGCGCCCGCCGCGATCATCGAGTACGACTTCGTCGAGATAGACCTGCTCTGCGCCGCAGAGCGCGCAGGGCTTGTCGAAACGCTGGACCTCGAAAGGATGGTCCTCGAAATCGAGACTGATCACCTCGGTATGCGGCGGCACTGCATAGATGCGCTTCTCGCGCCCGGCCCCGAACAGCTGCAGCGCCGGCGACATGTGCATCTTCGGATTGTCGAACTTCGGCGTCGGCGACGGATCCATCACGTAGCGGCCCTCGACCTTCACCGGATAGGCATAGGTGGTGGCGATGTGGCCGTTCCTGGCGATGTCCTCATAGAGCTTCACGTGCATGAGGCCGTATTCCTCCAGCGCATGCATCTTGCGGGTTTCCGTCTCGCGCGGCTCCAGGAAACGCAGCGGTTCGGGGATCGGCACCTGGTAGACCAGCACCTGGCCTTCCTGCAGCGGCGCCTCGGGGATGCGGTGGCGGGTCTGGATGATCGTCGCGTCTTCGGTGCTGGTGGTCGTCTCGACGCCCGCAACCTTCTGGAAGAACTTGCGGATAGAGACCGCGTTGGTGGTGTCGTCGGCGCCTTGGTCGATGACCTTCAGCACATCGTCGGGTCCGAGGATCGAAGCGGTCACCTGCACGCCGCCGGTGCCCCAGCCATAAGGCATCGGCATTTCGCGGCTGGCGAACGGCACCTGGTAGCCCGGCACGGCGATCGCCTTGAGGATGGCACGCCGGATCATGCGCTTGGTCTGCTCGTCCAGATAGGCGAAGTTGTAATTGGATGCGTGCGCGTTCACTCGGCGGCCTCCCTTGTTTCAAGAACCGCCTCGCCGGTGCGCTGTTCGTATTCGACGCGCATGGTGCGAACCAGGCCAAGCTCAGCCTGGAAGTCGACATAGTGCGGCAGTTTCAGATGTTCGACGAAGCCTGTGGCCTGAACATTGTCGCAATGCGACAGGACGAATTCCTGGTCCTGCGGCGGCGCGACCAGGTCTTCGCCCAGCTCCTCGGCACGCAAAGCGCGGTCGCACAGCGACATCGCCATCGCCTTGCGCTCGGACTGGCCGAAGACGAGGCCATAGCCGCGCGTGAATTGCGGCGGTGCCTTGGCCGAGCCCTTGAACTGGTTGACCATCTGGCATTCGGTGACCTGGACACGGCCGACCGGCACGGCAAAGCCGAGTTCCGGCATGAACACCTCGACATCAACCTCCCCGATGCGGACCTCGCCGACGAAGGGATGGCTGCGCGCATAGCCGCGCTGCGTCGAATAGCCGAGCGCGAGGAGAAAGCCCTCGTCGCCGCGCGACAGCGACTGCAGCCGCATGGCGCGCGACATCGGGAATTCCGTCGGCGTCTGGTTGATGTCGCCGGGTTCAAGCGCCGGATCGATGAAGCCGTCGTCCTCGATCAATCCTTCCTGATCGAGAATGTCGGCTACGCGCATGACCGGCTCCTGGACACCGCCGCGCTGCGCACCTGTCTCGATCTGCGGATCGCCTTCGAGTTCTTCATCGAGCAGGCGGTGGGTGTAGTCGAAGGTCGGTCCGAGCAGTTGGCCGCCAGGCAGGTCCTTGTAGCAGGCGGACACGCGCCGCTCGACCAGCATGGCGCCGGTGTCGACCGGCTCGCTGTGGCCGAAGCGCGGCAGCGTGGTGCGATAGGCCCGCACCAGGAAGATCGCCTCGATCAGGTCGCCGCGTGCTTGCTTGATGGCGAGCGCCGCCAGCCTGTGATCATAAAGCGAACCTTCGCTCATCACCCGATCGACGCCGATGCTGAGCTGTTCGGTGATCTGGTCCAGCGTCAGTGCCGGCACCGACCTGTCGCCGCGACGGCGATCGGCCAGCAGGCGGTGGGCATTGTCGATGGCGACCTCGCCGCCCTTGACTGCAACATACATCGATCAGCCCTCCATCTCGACGAGGCGCGCCGAACGCGGCAAGCAGGCAATGGCATCGCCCGTGGTGAGGATGAGGTCGACGCCACGCGGGAACCGTTTGCGGTTGGCCTTCCACTGCGCTGCGAAATCCTGCGGCAGGCCACGCGGCGCCAGCACGACGTGGTTGCGTATACCCGGGCCTTCGAACGTCAGCGCCGCGCCGCCTTCGAGGCTCGGCACCTGCAGGATCAGCGTCGCGGAGCGGTCCGGATATTCCTGGCTGCCTTGGGCAAAGCGCTCCAGCGGCGGCATGGTCTGCGGAGCGCCGACCAGGGCGAAAGCAACGTCACCGCAGGTTGCCATCTCGCGAGCACCGGTGTGGAAAGTGAGCCAGGCGCGCAGTGCCGTGCTTTCGGCCAGTGTGGCATCGAGCCAGAACGGGGTATCGGCATCGATCAGAGCGCAGGCCACGGCGCCGGCCGCCCGGCCGAGCGGCGATGGCGGCGTCACCACCGCATCCACCTCGACAATTGTCGCAGGCTTCGCCATCGCATCCATGACGGCGCGGAAGACGGACTGGGCATTCAGGACCGGATTGGAGAACCCGCCTTCGAGGGCAGTCGCTTCGTTCAACATCAGTCTTCTCCGCGGACCATGGTGAAAAAGTCGACGCGCGTGGCCGCCGTCTGCTGACGGCGCATCTCATCGGCGTCATCGAGTTCGCGCCGCATCGGCTGAATCAGATCGGCATCGATACGGGCCGCGGTTTCGGCATTGCGGCAGAGCGCGTCGATGACCGCCGAGAGCCGCGCCTTGGCATGATCGCGACCGAGCATCATGGCATGGCCGACCGAGCCATCCTCCAGTTTGACGCTGGCGCGGGTGACGGTCGCCTCGCCGACATTGAACGGCTCGCCGGTGCCGCCAACACGTCCACGCAGCATCACCAGCCCGGCCTCCGGGCCGCGCAGGGGCGTATGCCTGGGCTGCATCCCGAGCGTCGCCCACAACGCATTCAGCCGCTCGGTGCTGCAGCGCGCCAGAACCGCCATGCGGTCCCGTCGCGCCGTTTGATCGGCAGTGATCTTCATGCTCACCTCAATTTGTCTATTGATCTAGACAACTAGATATCTTAACTTGTCTTAGCCCCGTTGGATGACGGAAGCATGACAGTGAGCGGCAGGAGGAGGATATTGTCGAAATCGGCATTGCATCGAGGGGTCGGCGTCGCACTGTGGCGGCAGATCGGAGACGAGATCAGGCGGGGCATCGGCAGCGGCCTTGCCGACGAAAACGGGCGGCTGCCGCCCGAAGCGGAACTAGCGGCACGGTTCGGTGTGAACCGGCATACGGTGCGCGCCGCGATCGCCGCCCTCGTCCACGAAGGCGTACTTCGGAGCGAACAGGGACGCGGCACCTATGTGCGGCGTCAGAAGCGGCTCACCTATCCGATCGGCGCCAGAACCCGCTTCTCCGCCGGCCTCGAAGGCCAAGCGCGGGACCGTCAGATCGAACTCCTGGACCATGCCCGAGAACCAGCCAACGCCACGGTTGCCGCAGCGCTTGGATTGGAACCTGTCGAAGAGGTCATCCGCCTCGAAATGCGTGGTCTTGCCGACGGTGTTCCGGTTTCACGCTCGACAGCCTGGTTTCGTGCCGCGCATTTCCCCGACATCGCGGACTATTTCGCCAAAACCCATTCGATCACCCAGGCGCTCGCATTGTCCGGCATCAAGGATTACCGCCGCGCCTCGACGACTATCGAAGCGCGGCACGCCGACGACACCGACACGCGCGATCTGCGGCTTTCACCCGGCGCCATCGTGCTGGTCGCGCGCGGTGTCAATGTCGATAGTAGCGACAAGCCGATCCAGTATTCACAGACGCGCTTCTCGGCGGATCGCGTCGAACTGACGGTCAGCGCGGACTAGGCGTCATATGACGCATGGCGCTTCCAGCGTGCTCCGCCCTCAACCCCACATCATGAGGCCGATCCAGCAAGCTATGATGAAAGCTGCTGCGATCGGGACACCCCAATCCGAGAGAAAGTGCGCAGGACGGTTTGTGTCGAAGTGGAGGAATGCCATAGCATGCCCTCCTCTAACGGGCTGGATATCGCCCTCTTGCAGCCGAGCCCAGTTTCGGCTGTCGACCAAGATAATTATACACCCGGTTGGCAGTCTTCACCAAACGAATCATAAGCTTACGGAGGCCAGGTGAAACCGCATCTCTTGCTCGTAGAACCGATGATGGCCGAGATCGAAGCCAGGCTCGATGCCGCCTATCAGGTGCATCGTCTCTTCGATGACGGGCAGCGTGACGGCATCGAGGCGGCGCGTGCCGACATTCGCGCCGTCGTGACCGGGGGCGGTACCGGCCTTGCCAATGACTGGATCGACCGGCTGCCGTACCTCGGCATCATTGCCGTCAACGGCGTCGGCACGGACAGGATCGACCTCGGCTATGCGCGAGCGCGCGACGTCCATGTCGTCACGACACAAGGAGCACTCACCGACGAGGTCGCCG
Organism: Mesorhizobium sp. NPDC059054; assembly: GCF_042739215.1. Taxonomy (NCBI): domain Bacteria; kingdom Pseudomonadati; phylum Pseudomonadota; class Alphaproteobacteria; order Hyphomicrobiales; family Phyllobacteriaceae; genus Mesorhizobium; species Mesorhizobium sp. NPDC059054. The sequence goes on along the minus strand of NZ_JBHYHV010000008.1, from coordinate 153,891 downwards.
ACATGGGCCTGGCGCTGATCCTCGCCGTGCTGCGCCGGATCGCCGAGGGCGACCGGTTCGTGCGCAGCGGCCGCTGGCAGGCCGGTGAGCCATTCCCACTCGGCTCCAGCCCGCGCGGCAAGCGGCTGGGCATCCTGGGGCTTGGCCAGATCGGCCGTGCATTGGGCACCCGTGCCGAGCTCTTCGGCATGGCCGTGCGCTATTCGAATCGGACGCATTATCACGACGTCGCGTGGCCGCATTTTGCCGACGCGGCGGCACTTGCCGCCGACAGCGACGTGCTGGCCGTCTGTGTCGCGGCGACGCCGGAGACGCGCCGTGTGGTCGACGGCGCCGTGCTCAAGGCTCTCGGCCCACACGGTACGCTGATCAACATCGCGCGCGGCAGCGTGGTCGACGAGGACGCGCTGATCGCCGCCCTGCGCAACGGCTCGATCGCGGCTGCCGGCCTCGACGTGTTCGAGAACGAGCCTGCCATCCGCGAGGACTTCCTCGACCTGCCCAATGTCGTGCTGATGCCGCACCAGGCCAGCGCCACCGTCGAGACACGCCGCGCCATGGGCAACATGGTTCTGGCCAGCCTCGACGCCTATTTCGCAGGAAAGAGGCCAGAAAACACGGTGAACTGACGTTCAGCGACTGCCTTTTCTGCCCCCGAGGCGTTCACCGCTTCTTGAACGCTTCGGCCAACGCTGCACCGAAAGCACCCTGCGACGGCGGCGCCTTGTCCGGCCGGCCCTTGCCCTGCTGTGGCATGGCCGGTTTCCTCGGGCCGTCCGGGCGAGCCGGCTTGCCGGAACCGCCATTGCCGTCGCGCCGCATCGTCAAGCCAATACGCTTGCGCGGAATGTCGACATCGACCACGCGCACCTTGACGATATCGCCAGCCTTGACCACCTCATGCGCGTCTTTCACGAACCTGTCGGCCAGTTGCGAGACATGGACAAGACCGTCCTGGTGCACGCCGATGTCGACGAAAGCGCCAAAGGCGGCGACATTGGTGACGGTGCCTTCGAGCAGCATGCCCGGCTTCAGGTCCTTGATGTCATCGACCCCGTCGGCGAAAGTCGCCGTCTTGAAGCCCGGACGCGGATCGCGGCCCGGCTTCTCCAGCTCGGCGATGATGTCGCGCACGGTTGGCAAGCCGAAACGCTCGTCTACGAAAACGCGCGGGTCCAGCGCCTGCAGCATGGTTCGGTCGCCCATCAGCGCGCGCACGTCGCGCCCGCAGGCGGCGACGATCTTCTTGGCCACACCATAGGCTTCCGGATGCACGGACGATGCGTCCAGCGGCTCGGCGCCGTTGGGGATGCGCAGAAAGCCGGCGCTTTGCTCGAACGCCCTTGGCCCCAGGCGCGCCACCTTGAGCAGTTCCTGGCGGCTGGGGAACGGACCATTGGCATCGCGATGCGCAACGATCGCTTCTGCCAGCGAGGCACCCAGACCGGACACGCGCGCAAGCAGCGGAGCGGACGCGGTGTTGAGGTCGACGCCTACGGCGTTCACGGCATCCTCCACCACCGCATCGAGCGAGCGCGCCAGCCGGTACTGGTCGACATCGTGCTGATATTGCCCGACCCCGATCGACTTGGGCTCGATCTTGACGAGCTCCGCCAACGGGTCCTGCAGCCGCCTGGCGATCGACACCGCGCCACGGAGGGAGACGTCCAAGCCCGGGAATTCAGCGGCCGCTGTTTCAGACGCGGAATAGACCGACGCGCCGGCCTCGCTGACGATCACCTTGAGCGGCTTCGGCGCCGGCATGTCGCCCAGAAGGTCGGCGACCAGCTTCTCGGTCTCGCGGCTGGCCGTACCATTACCGATGGCGATGAGCTCGACATTGTGCTGGCGCATCAGCCGGGCGATTTCGGCCTGGGCACCGCGCACATCGTTCTTCGGCTGGAACGGATAGACCGTCGCCGTTTCCTTGAGCTTGCCGGTGCCGTCGACCACTGCCACCTTCACGCCGGTGCGGATGCCCGGATCGAGACCCATGGTGGCGCGCGAGCCGGCGGGGGCTGCCAGCAGCAGGTCCTTCAGGTTGCGGGCGAAGACGTGGATCGCCTCTTCCTCGGCGCGTTCGCGCAGGTCGCGCATCAGATCGAGCGACAGATGCAGCGACAGCTTCACCCGCCAGGTCCAGCCGGCGACCTCGGTCAGCCATTTGTCGCCCGGCAGCGCGTTGCCGATCGCCAGCGTCTGCACGATGATGCGATCCACCGGCTTCACCGGCGAAGTGTCGTCGGCATCGACTTCTATGGCGAGCGAAAGCACGTCTTCGTTGCGCCCGCGCAGCATCGCCAGCGCCCGGTGGCTGGGCGTGGTCGCCCAACGCTCGGCATGATCGAAATAGTCGGAGAACTTGGCGCCGGCCTCCTGCTTGCCGTCGACGACGCGCGAACGCAGGAAGGCGCGATCCTGCATATAGGTGCGCAGCTTGCCGACCAGGTCGGCGTTTTCCGCGAACTGTTCGGAAAGGATGTCGCGCACGCCCTCCAGCGCGGCCTTCGTGTCCGGCACCTCTTCGGTGATGTAGCCTTCGGCCAGTTGCAGCGGAACAGCCGCACGGTCGGCCATGATCACCTCGGCCAGCGGACCGAGCCCGCGTTCACGCGCGATCTCGGCCTTGGTGCGACGCTTCGGCTTATAGGGCAGGTAGATGTCTTCGAGTTCCGCCTTGGTCGCGGCTGCGGCGATCTTGAGCTTCAGATCGTCCGTCAGTTTGCCCTGTTCGCCGATCGATTCCAGGATCGCGGCGCGGCGTGCGTCGAGTTCACGCAGATAGACAAGGCGTTCGGCCAGCTGGCGCAGCTGGGTGTCGTCAAGTCCGCCGGTCACTTCCTTGCGGTAGCGCGCCACGAAAGGAACCGTCGCCCCTTCGTCGAGCAGTGCAATCGCCGCCGTCACCTGCTGGGGCTTGGCCGCGATCTCGGCCGCGATGATGGAAGCGATCCGTTCCTTGCCAGCGTGTTCTGCGCCACTCATGCGTTACTTCGTCTCCAGCCGTTGAGTCGGCGCACCATATTCAAGTGCACGGAAGGCCGCCACGCTGTTGGCCAGGCGGCAGTGTTTCTCCACAGCGAGCGAGCGGGATCGGAAAAAGGCCGACAAACTTGGGGAACCGATCGGCCGTTCACGCATTCCGAACCCCAGGGGCTTCAGCAAAAGAGCGTGCCCTCGATGGATAGACCCCTCCTGCAAGTCCAGCATCTGACCATGGAATTCGGCGGCCTTGTCGCCATCGGCGACCTGTCTTTCGAGGCTCGACGCGGCGAGATCACCGCGCTCATCGGCCCGAACGGCGCCGGCAAGACGACCGTGTTCAACTGCATCACCGGTTTCTACAAGCCGACGGAAGGCATGATCCATTTCACCGGGCAGGATGGCTCGGAGTTTCTGCTGGAGCGCATGCCGGATTTCCAGATCACGGCCAAGGCCAAGGTCGCCCGCACCTTCCAGAACATCCGGCTGTTTCCTGGCCTCACGGTGCTGGAGAACATGCTGGTTGCCCAGCACAACAAGCTTATGCAGGCTTCGGGCTTCCTCATCCTGGGGCTGTTCGGCATCGGCAGCTATCGCCGGGCTTCCGCGGAATCGGTGGAGTTAGCGCAGTACTGGCTGGAAAAGGCCGACCTCATGGACCGCGCCGACGACCCTGCCGGCGACCTGCCCTATGGTGCGCAGCGCCGGCTCGAAATCGTGCGCGCCATGTGCACCGGCCCCGAACTGCTCTGCCTCGACGAGCCGGCCGCCGGCCTCAACCCGAAGGAGTCGCTGGCGCTCAACGAACTGCTGATGGACATCCGCAGCAACAACGGCACGTCGATCCTGCTGATCGAGCATGACATGTCGGTGGTGATGCAGATCTCCGACCACATCGTGGTGCTGGAGTATGGCCGCAAGATCTCCGACGGCGATCCGGGTTTCGTGCGGGCCGACCCCAGGGTCATCGCCGCCTATCTCGGCGTCGATGACGAGGAGGTCGAGACTGTGCTCACCGATGTCGGCGACGCGAAGGTCATCGAACAGTTGGACACCGATCGCTAAGTCCCCTCGCAGCCGAGCACGGCCGCGAGTTGTCAGGCCGTTTCCTGAATGACCAGGGTGAGCGTCCCGGACTGATCTATGGTTGCCGCCACCACCTGCGTTGGATCGAGCCCGTTCTGGGCCAGCATCATCACCGCCACCGGCGAAGCCTGAATCGATGTCTGCAGCTCACGCAGATCGTCCGCGCTGGTGTCGTTCAGTTTGGTTTCCACCTCGGCCCTGGCCGGTTGCGGCAACTCTTCGACCCTGACGATATTGATTGCCGTGACCTCCTGGTCGGGCGACAGTCCCGGCATCGGCGCGGGTGGCTGCGGTGACTGATCCGGAGTCTGCTGTCCGGGTAGCTGTTGTTCCGGCTCCTGTGCCATTGCCGGCGAAGCGGCGGCCATCACGGAAAGGGCCGCAACCAGCGTCAAGATACGCATCGGCTTCTCCTTTCATACAATACAGAACAACCCCACCGGCAGCCGGTTCCATATTTACCGCTTCAGCAAGCTGGAATCTCGAGGGAGGCAACGTTCCCTGCAGTCGAGTCGGCAACAAACAGCTTTTGGCGGCTATCGCGTTTTTCAAGCGACAATGCTCGCCGCCACAGACCCCGCGCTCACACCTCTCAGTAAGGACGCGCGCGTGCCCGAACTGGTGTGGCGGCACGAACTCGCCTTCGGAGTCCGAACGGTGAAGTTGTGCGTTCCGGCCTGATTGCTTCTGGCTCGATGGAAGCCAGTTCACGCGCAACGCGATCCTTCAGCCTTCGGCACTCGACGATCCGCCCTTGTTCCCGGGCTGCAAGCACAAAGGCCTCGAAAGCGGCACGCGGGCTGCACCAGCCCAGCTTGGCCTGTTCGAGAATGCAAGCGGCGCTGCGATAGCTGTCGGCCGATTTGTCCGGCCACGACATGCCCATTGCTCTTTCCACATCATACAAGGTCGTGATCGGGAGCTTATAGTCCCGGGTCGTGCGAAAGATCACCGCTTTGAATGGTGGCATCATCCTCTCCGATTGTATTTGATCTCGCCTCGTCTCCGAAATTCCCTTCAAGGGACAATTCAGACCAGTCTAGAATTCCGGCAGAACAGTCCCGTTCCAAAAATCTGCAACGGTAGCCGGACACGCTCACTTCAATGTTTCTCCGCACTCTTCTGGCCATCGGGATAGACGCCCTTCAAGACGGCCTCGAAATGCCGGCTGACGGCGGCATTGCATTCGCAGGCGATTGAACGAAGCCGGTTTATCTTGTGCACGATGATGCGGCCGCGCCTCGTCTCGATGACACCGTCATCGCGCAGTTCCCTGAAGACGCGGCTCAGATAGCTGCGACCCACGCCAAGCATGGCCGCAAGTTGCTCCTGGGTCAGTGTCACATCGGGCCTGCCGGTTCGATCCATGGCCGCCAGCAGCCATTTGGCCGTGCGTTGTTCGATCGAATGGGCGGCATTGCAGGCGACCGACTGGAAAATCTGAGCCAGCAGACAATCCGCATAGCGCGCGAACAGGTGCCGCAGGGTCGGCGAACGGGATTTCGCCTCCTCGAGCTCCGCCAGATCGATCCGCCAGAATGAGCCACCGACCTGGACAACGGCCCGGGCGTAGGCCGGCAATTTTCCCTGGCTGACGATTCCGCCAATCGCGCCTTCGCGTCCCACCAGCACCGTTTCGATGCCCTGGCCGTCGCTGAGATCGACAAAATAGGAAATCAGGCTTTCGGCGCGCGGAAAATAGGCGTGGCGGACAGTATCGCCAGGTTCGTGTATCAGCAGCCCGGAATGCGCCGACCAGTCTTCCAGATGGGGCTGGAGCACTGCCCAATCTTCCGGCTTCAGCGCGCGCAAAAGATTGTTGTCGAGCTCTTCGAACGACACCTGCATGGTCGACGTGTCCCTTCTTGCTCTGGTCTCCATCAAAGGTCTGCCCGAAAAGCCGAGATATGTTCACTAGTATGCAGACGGGCTCCGCCTTGTCTGTCTACAAGAATACACAAGGTGCGGTTTGAAGTGCTTTTAAGGCTTCCTATCAATCCAGGCGAGTTTTCGCTGTCAGAGCGCCGCGCGTCCGGTCGGACGGGTCATGCGCCAGCCCGGAAAATGCCCAGGCAATTCCAGCAAAAGCGCGCAGCGGTTTTGCTGGAATTGCGTAACAAGGAACAACAGCGTCTCCCCGAAAAGCGGAAACGCTGTTGTCGACGACTGGATTTTCGAAGGCGTAGCGCCGTTGCCACGCCAAAACTCCGCAGGCGTAAGACATGACCAGGAGACTTCGCGCTGACGCGCCGGTTCGGCTTCAGCTTTATGTCGCGGGCGATAGCCCCGCCATGCAAACCGCGCTCGAATGCAGGCATAAGATCCTGCAGCGGCTGAGGCCCCAGATCGAGATCGAAGTGATCGATATTCTCGAAGATCGGCAAGCCGCTCGAAGCGCCGGTATCCTTGCAGCGCCAACGCTGAGCGATGACACGCAGTCGCCGCCGCGGCGACTGGTCGGATATCTCGGTACTCCCGAGGACGTCCTCGACCACTTCAATTTGCATGGGATAGGAGTCACCTCATGAGGTTTGTCGCGGGCGATCGCCACGCAATGCATGCTTTGCCTTCCGAGCGCCCATTGCCCGGCTTTCGGCGACCTCGTCGACAGAGCAGCCTGGCGAAGCAGAACACCACCGATGGCGTTCTGATCGTCGACACCAACGGCATGATCCTTTTTGCAAATGCCATTGCCAGTCGGATGTTCGACTGCCAGCCAGACGATCTGCTGCAGGCCGTGTTCGGCCGCCCCATCGCAAACAAAAGCGGTACCGAGATCGTCATCCACAATCCGAACCGGCCCGGCATTGCGGTCGAACTGCGCGTAGCCGAAACCGTGTGGGCCGGCATTCCGGCCGTGCTGGTGCGGCTGCGCGATGCTTCGGAGCGGAGGGCCGAAAAGGCTCGTCGGCGACGAGCCCTGAAACTCGAAGCCACGGGGCGGCTTGCCGCCAGCGTTGCGCATGACTTCAACAATCTGGCCGCCGTGCTGGAGTCCGGCCTCAGGGTGCTGCAGCGACGCCTCGGCGGCGCCGACCCGACGGCGACAACACTGATAGAAGAAATGCTCGGCCGCACCCACAATGGCGCAGCGCTGGCACAGCGGTTGCTGTCCTTTGCGAAAGGTCGATCACCGGGCATCGAACCGATCGATCCCAACGAACGAATCGTTTCGCTCACCGACCTGCTCGGACAGACGCTGGGTAAAGGCATCGAGGTGAAAACCGATCTCGATCCCCGCGTGGAAACCATGCGCGTCGATGGCGACCAGTTCGACATCGCCATCCTCAACCTCGCCATCAATGCCAGGGATGCGATGGCAGGACGGGGCAGGCTTTTCATAACCACTGCCGGCGGTATGGAGCAGCCATCGGACGAGAAAGGCAACGTCGCTCCCTTTGTCAGAATTTCCGTGACAGACACTGGCTGCGGCATGACCGGCGAGGTCCTTGCCCATGTCATGGAGCCGTTCTTCACCACCAAGGGGCCGGAACAGGGAACCGGTCTTGGTCTGAGCCAAGTGTATGAGTTTGCCCGACAATCGGGTGGCCACATCCAGATCGAAAGTCAGGTCGGCGAGGGAACCACCGTCCATCTTTTCCTGCCAGTGCCGTCGGGAGAAGCCCGCGTCCGCTGAGCCAGGCGCGTATCCTGCCTGCAGAAATCTGGAACCCCAGCCTGCACCGGATGTTTTTCTCAGTGCTGGCGTTTCCCGTCCCTCGGAGCACCAGCCAAAGCGGACATCGCTTTGCAGCCAGCCCGGCAATCCGCCGACTTCCCTCGTCACCGGGCTGGCTGGTTTCGCCGCGCAATGGAGAAACCCGCAATCCCGCCCAACGGCTGAAAAGACAGCTTGAGTACTTCGCAGCAGTAAAGCCTCTCAACGCTTGCCAGCGTCGCCTTCCTCGACCTGCATCAGCCATGCCAGCGTGCGCGCTTCGTCGATGTCGAGAAACTCCTTGCTTCTGAACGGGCGTAACGACTTCAATTCCGCCGGCAACTGCCCGCTTTCCCATGACGAGACGATTTGAGGGTGGATGTAGCCGCTGCGACAGACCGAACGCGTGTTGCCGAGCGTCGTAGCCACCTTGTCGATGACACCGTTGCGGAGTTCGGTCGTCTTTTTCTTGCTTTCGGGCAACGCCGTTTGTGCAAACAACGATAAAGCCTGCACAGTCGCGCCCCAGGTCCTGAAATGCTTCGAACTGAAGCCGCAAATGTCGCCGATGTAGTCATTGACGGCTTGAGATGTCACTGAGGCCCGGTTCTTGCTCTCGTCCAGATATTGGAACAAGGTCTGGCCAGGCAGTTCCTGAGTGCGGCGAACGATGCCGGCGATACGCCGGTCGGTCAGTTTCAGCTTCCATTCCCTGCCGGATTTGCCCTTGAAGACAAAGCGCAACGTTGCCCCGGAGATATCGACGTGGCGATCACGCAGAGTGGTCAGACCAAAGCTGCCGTTTTCCCTGGCATAGGCGGCATTGCCGATCCTGATCAGCGTGTTGTCCAGCAACCAGACGACTGCGGCGAGCACACGCTCGCGCGGCAGTCCGTGCCTGCGCAGATCGCAATCCATCTGCCGACGCATTGCGGGCAACGCTTGCGCGAAAGGGACAAGGCTCGAAAACTTGGCTTCTCCCCGCATGTGAAGCCAGTCCGGATGGTAGAGATATTGGCGCCGGCCACGGGCGTCCCTGCCGATGGCCTGGATATGGCCTCTGTCGTCGCGGCAAATCCAGACCTCGGTCCAGGCAGGCGGTATCGCAAGCGCACGAATGCGAGCGAGGTCGGACCGTCTGCCGACCGTGCTGCCTCTGGTATCGACATAGCGAAACCCGCGCCCCGATCGACGACGAATTATGCCGGGCTCGCCATCGGCAACATATCTCAGTGAGATCGCCCTCGCCGCGCTATCAGGCGAGGCCCCGTTTGCAACCGAATTATCCAAGGGAGTGCCCTCCTTCGGGACTGCAACCCGCCTGCTCGACACCGGTTCCCGTTTTCATCTTTTCGGAACCGTCACTGGGCCGTGACGTTGGCCGAGAAGAAGCCAAACAGACCAGCGAAGGAGGCCCACCATGCCCCGCGGCGACAAGGACAAGTACACCGACAAGCAGAAGCGCAAGGCCGAGCACATCGAGGAAGGCTACAAGGAGCGCGGCGTTTCAACCGATGAGGCCGAACGACGGGCCTGGGCCACCGTCAACAAGGAATCCGGCGGTGGCAACAAATCAGGCTCCGGTCGCGGCGATCCGGACACCAATGTGGCCGCTAAGAAAGGCGGACGGCTCGGCGGTCGTTCCGCGGCCAGGCGCCCCGCCAGCGAACGCTCCGCATCGGCCAAAAAGGCTGCGGCAACCCGCAAGCGGCATGAGGCTCATTGATGGGAGATCGTCGGCGGCTACTGACGGTAAAAGAAACGGCCCGCGGTGCTCCTTAAAAACACCACGGGCCGAACTGCCTTCGCAACGAACACGCTATTTCTTTCCGCCTTGCTTGCCCCCCGAAATGGTGGACGAAACCACCGCCGGCGGATCGCTCGCCGGGAAACTGTCCTCCAAGCCGGACTGGAGTTGCTCCTCCAACGTCTTGGAGTCTTCGGAACGACCGGAAGTGCGCCGTTTGGCGATGTCCTCAAGCCGCTGTTTCGTGTCCGGGGATTCTTTGGCCTCTCGAATGACTTGATAAAGCTGCTCGATCGCGAATTCCTTGAGCAGTGGAAAATCCGCTTCGTCTTCTCCGTCCGCTCCCTCGACCAGTTCGATCATTTCGCGCTCGAACTTGGCGAGTTCCTCTTCGCCACGAAGCTTGGAAAGCCGCTGCAGTGCCGCTCGCAAAAATTCGGGCGCAAAATGAGCGGCGGCCAGCTTGCGTAGGTGGTCGACCTGTTCGGGGTTTTTCGTCGCCAGACTGCGCATGGTCCTTGCTCCTCACTTTTCGCTAGGGTTGGCTCTGCGTAACCGGCGGCGCCGACCCGGTATCCGTGCTCATGCGCCCGTAAATCTCCACAGCCCCCCAGGCGACCAGCGCGAGAGCGAGACTGGCAAGCAGGATCAGAAGGACATGGGTGCCTTTGCGCCCCTGTCTGGCTTTTTCGGCCGGGATCTTCTTTTCGGGCATGACACCGGTCCTCCCGGTCAAACCCGTCCGAGCAGCATCAGGATGACGATGATGATGAGCAACAGGGAAAGTCCGCCGCCGCCGTAATAACCGGTCCCATAAAAAGGACCGCCACCGAGACCACTGAAACCGCCAAGCAAGAGAAGGATCAAAATGATCACAAGAATTGTGCCGAGGCTCATTGTTCTCTCCTTCTGAAATTCTTGAACGAGCGTGACGCTCCAAGCTCAACGGAAACCGAACGTTTCCAGACAGAACCGCGTTCCATTTATTTTTGGAGTTGGGCGCGGCGGGTCCGATCGCAATACTTTTCAAAAAACATTTGGAACGAAGGGGAAAACCTCGGGTTGGCCAACATGTGGTGGGTTCGCCATCCGAAGCGGTGAAGCGACCACGGCTTGTTGTTGCCGCACCCCCAGCTGCATTCGGGCCTCATGCTCGGAGCAGCATTTGTTCAATCAACGAACAGGAGATCATTCATGAGACCATTCGTCCTCGCCTTCGGCATGCTGGCCATCACCGGCGCAGCCTTTGCTCAGGAGCAACCCTCCCAGCAAACCGCGCCGACCAAGCCATCCGTCACAACGCCGGATTCGACCAACCCGTCGGCTCCCGTGAAAGGCAAGAACAGTTTCACAGAAAGCCAGGCGAAGGATCGGATCGAGAAGAAGGGCTTCACCAACATCACCAATCTGAACCTCGGCCAGGATGGCGTGTGGCGCGCCTCGGCGCAGAAGAATGGCGTCCCGATATCCGTGGCCCTCGACTACCAGGGCAATATCACCGAAGGCGCCATCTAGGGCGTTGAACTCGAGCAAAAAAGGGGCCGACATCTTCAGGATGTCAACATACCACGTGCTCCATCCGGCATTCAGCGAAAGGAGATCATCATGCTAACAGTCACTGGGCTGTTCGATACCCGCAACGAGGCACACGCCGCGATCCGGGATCTCGAAAAGGCAGGCGTCGCAAGCGACAAGATCAGCATCATCGGAGCTGCCGGATCTGAACGATCCGGCACAGAAGCAGGTGACGGCGCCGCGGCCGGCGCTGGTGTCGGAGTGCTCGCCGGTGGGGCCGGTGGCCTTCTCGCCGGTCTCGGCCTCATCGCCATTCCAGGCATCGGCCCGGTCGTCGCGGCCGGCTGGCTTGCCGCGATGGCTGCCGGTGGTGCCGTAGGCGGCGTCGCAGGCGGACTCGTCGGCGCATTGGCCGGCGCCGGCATCTCGAAGGGCGAGGCCGAACTATACGCAGAAGGCGTGCGCAGAGGCGGTGTGCTGGTCGCCGTGCAGACCAATGAAGCCGACGAAGTGACGATCCGCTCGCTTCTGGTTTCGAATGGGGCGGTCGATATCAATGCCCGCCGCGATGCCTATCTTTCGGATCCCGACGCGCCGGCCGAAGAATTTCCTGAAAAGAGACGCACCGCTTCATATCGTTAGCGGCACGAGACAGAGGCCGGGAGATCTCCCGGCCTCTTCTGGCCTTGCATTCCGGCCCGGTTGTCAGTGTCTTTGAAAACTCGCGAGCCAATTTTTTGGAACGGGCCTTTTGGGGGAGGCGTCGCAACCATAGTCGTCACCCTTGCGGCTGCTTGAAACCTCGGCTGTCAATCCAAAGGGTGGCTTGATCCAAAGCCCCGGGGAGGCGGCATTCCGCCGCCTCCTTTCATCGATCACGTCTACGGAGAGGTTCTTGTTGCGAAGTGTCGAAGGCGCCGCCGCTTGGCTAAGGCGGATCACCCCTCGGCTTTCATGGTGCGGGCAATTTTGCGCAGCTTGTTCAAATTCCGCCCTTCCCGATCCACAAGGTCCTTGGCTTGGTTCGGCGACAAATCGGTGTGTTCGGCGAGAAACTTCACCAACGGATCGGCTGTTGCCGGCTCCTTCGCCGACGGGGCATCGGCATTCCCCTCACGAAGCATCGCAACGGCCTCCCTCTTGGTGATACCAACGCGGCGCGCATAAAAATCAGCCTCTATGGCCCGCTCGATGCGGGTCGTCGCCTTACGGCTTTTTATTCTTTGTCGTAAGCGCATCGGACAACTTCCTCTTGTCTGGATTGGTCAGCGTTTCTCCCGCTGCATCGCGATCGCGGTCCGGATCGTCATTGGCGGGCAGATAACCGCTGGGGCGATTCTCCGGCGGCCCTTCCCATCTGGGCTTCTGCTTAGTGGTGCCTAGCTTGCCGCTGCTCTCGACCGGCTGATCGAAGGCAGCGGCATGAAGCATCATCACCTTCGCCACTTCGATGAGCGTCTCGTCGTCGTCAGCCGCCGAACGAGCGTTAAGTCGAACCTGGATTTCTTCCCCGCCTTGCCCGTGAAATTCCACCACCGGCATCGGTCCATGATCGACGATTGTTTTCAGGATCTGCATGAAAACCTCCTTCTATCGAAGTCTCATCGAACCAACCCATGCCACAGGCTGAGGTTCCGAAATTCCAGATTTTTGAAGGGTCCGGCCACTATCGCTGAAACATTTAGTGAGGGAACCGCGGGATCGAAGCCGGGTTGGTCCTCAGCCTAGCCGCTGAACTGGTCCAGTACGGCGCGCTGGTTTTTCATCAACAGATAGGGATTTCGCGATGGCCATACTGCCGAACACCCCCGAGCCACAGCCGCCCGAGCCTCCTCCCCTGCCCGATGAAACGCCTCCTATCAAGGAGCCGGAACCTGATCGTTTGCCCGACGAGATACCGCGGCCCAATCCCGACGAGACCCGCAACCCGCCACGACGGATGCGAATAGAGGCTACCGCAGGCAAGCCCCCGCCGACGCCTCCGGAAAATCAAAGCCAAGCTGGAACGGGAGACAAGAAAACGCCGAAAACGGACGAGACCGAGCACGGCACGCATGGCGGCCTCGATCCGGAAAAGCAGGGCGAACCCGCCAACACGAAGATAAACACCACCAACCGGCGCAACTGATCCAGTCAGCCCGGGCGAAGGGCAACGATCTGCTTTGGATCGACGGAAGCCGCAGAACGGTGGTCCTAACTCGATACCCGGTGTTGTTTGTTTTCCGTGAGTTCCATCACCTTCTCCTCGATTTCCTTGCGAAGCTGCTCCACCTCTTTTTCCGTCAGATGCTCTATGCCGATCAGGCGGTTCTTCGCCTTAGATGCCCGGATCAGTTCATCCAGCTTGGTCTGGATCGCTGCATTGTCCCTGTTCTGGGTGTTCTGGATCAGGAAGACCATGAGGAACGTGATGATGGTGGTGCTGGTGTTGATGATCAGTTGCCAGGTGTCCGAATAGCCAAAATAGGGACCCGTCACAGCCCAAGCCAACACCGCCAGAACACAAAGCCCGAAGGTGAGAGCCTTGCCGGTGGCATGGGCAACCGCATTCGCAATGCTGGTGAATATCTGTTCCGTTTTCATTGGTAGATCACTCCTCCCCTACTTGGCGGTAAGGACTGGAACGAAGGTGCCGATGCTCCCGTTCCGAGAAACTGTGGCAGGCCACTGGCAGGCCCCAATTTTATCGGAACGTTTTGGTCGCCCACTCATTGGGCCTGCATCACTTCGATCAGCGTGGGGCGTCAAACTCTGGGAGATCGCCATGAGAGTACGAGATTGCATGACCAAGGACGTGAGGATCGCCATGCCGGACGCGACCCTGCGCGATGTGGCCCAAGCCATGGCCAGCCTGGACGCAGGGCTGCTGCCTGTCGCAGAGGGCGACCATCTAATCGGTATGGTTACAGATCGCGATATCGCGGTTCGTGGGGTGGCGATGGGCAAAGGTCCTGAAACACCGGTACGGGACGTGATGACGGGCGACGTCAAGTATTGCTTCGACGACGAAGAGGTCAGCGCCGTTCTGCAGAACATGGGCGATATCCAGGTGCGGCGCCTGCCCGTGCTCAACAGGGATAAGCGTCTCGTAGGTATCATCTCGCTCGGTGACCTGGCCATGAATGGTGAAGCCATGCATGCAGGCGAAGCGCTGGGCGGCATCTCGCAGCGCGGCGGGGAGCATTCGCAAATCACTCACTAACAAAGATTAAGGCAGCAGTAGCCGTCCAACAGCGGACGGCTACTGCTCAATGTGGCTGGATCGCGTGTCTCACCCCAACCGTTCCGAGCCCAGTCACCTCAACCCCGCTTCAAGGCGACTTCCGCCTTGCGAAAATCCTGCCAGGGATCGGCCGTACTGAGCTGGCTCGCAGCATTGTTGACCGTGAAGTGAGAAGGGCCGATCGAAGGGCCAAGCTCGTCCCAATCGAGCGGCATGGAAACGGGAGCGCCAGCACGCGCCCGGGTAGCGTATGGCGCGATTGCCGTTGCCCCGCGCTGGTTGCGCAGATAGTCGATCAGGATATGGCCGACACGCTTCGACTTGGTGATGGTCGCGACATATTTGTCGGGACTGTCCGAGGCCATATCATCCGCTATTGCCTTGGTGAATTCCTTCACCTCGTCCCAGGCAGTGACCGGCTTGAGCGGCGCTACGACGTGGATGCCCTTTCCCCCGGTCGTCTTGACGAAGGTGTTAAGTCCGGCCTTTTCCAGACGTGCGCGCACTTCTCTCGCGCCATCGATCAAGTCCTGCCACGTGATGCCCTCTCCAGGATCGAGATCCATGACGATCTGGTCCGGGTGTTCGAGGTCGGCCAGGGGTGCCTGCCATGGATGGATTTCGAGTGTTGCCGCCTGGACAAGCCCGATCACGCCATCAAAGCTATCAATTGCGAGGATAGGCTCTTCGGAATTGTCGTGCGGATCCTGTACCGTGAGGACCTCCTTGGCATGGCCTCGCCATGCATGTTTCTGGAAAAAGCACTGGCCGGCAGTGCCTTCCGGACAACGCAGCAAAGCCAGCGGTCGCGAAGTCACGAACGGTGCCATACGTGGCCATGCCTCGGCATAGTAGTCCGCGAGACCGGCCTTGGTGACACCGGCATCCTCCCAATAGACACGGTCGGGATGGGTAAGCTGGACGGCGGATTTGTCGACTGATTTCATGACTGTTCCCACTCATCGTGGCCGCTTCCTTGTCGTCGCGCAGGCCACGGAAGACAGCATGGCGCACGGCCCGTCGACGGTCCAGACGCATAGCCTCTACTTGTTCAGTTCCTTGGCCATGTCGAGATGGTGCCGCAGCACCGGCAGCGTGTTGACTGCCCAGGTCTTTATCGCTGCCTGCTCGCCTTTCTCGCCATAGCGCTGGAACAGGTCGACGGCATCCGCATGCGCCTTGACCTGGTCGGAATGGTAGCGATCGTTGAAATCCTGTCCTTGCACCCCTTGAAGCTCGGCAAGCGTTTCTTTCTGGCTTTCCGTCATCTCGGCCGGAACGACGGCGTTGATGGCCTGGTTTTTCACCATCTGCTTCAATTCGCTGCCGATCCGTTCGTGGTCGCGCACCATCTCCTCGGCAAACGCCCTGGTCGCCGGATCGGCCCGCTCGATGGCAAGCTTGCTCACCGCAATTTCGAACAGGTCGCCGGTCGCGGCTTTCTTGACGAAATCTTCGGTCGAGGGAGCGACGCCGAGCAGCGAATTCACACCCGTCTTTTCGGTGACTGATTGGGCCAGCGCGGCCGTGGCCGCCAATACGACAGCTGCGGCAAGAACGAGCTTCTTCATGGACTTTCTCCCTGTCTCGGACCCGAACGGGAGCGGACTTTGATCGTTCCATGAAATGCGGTGGGCTCTAGCGCGAGCGCGGCAGGTTTTCGGAACCGCGATGATCGCTTGGCATTGAGCTCGTGTTGAATTCTAAGGGCGGTAACCCGATCGGGCAACGCGAGGTATGGCGCACCATGACCCTCAAGGACACGATTTCAATCGATATCGATGTTGGAACCGAACCGCGTGAGGCCTTCCTGCATTTCACGCGAGAAATGACGAACTGGTGGCCAAAAGACTATTCGTGGTCCGGCGAAACGCTCCAGGACATGACCATTGCCGATCAAACCGGTGGATTCTGCACCGAGATCGGGCCGCACGGATTTCGTTGCGATTTTGGACGGGTCCTCGAAATCGATTTACCCCGGCATATCGTCTTCACCTGGCAGATCGGTCCCAATCGCGAGCCGGTTCCCGATCCGTCGAAAGCCGGCGAAGTCGATGTGACCTTTTCGGCAATACCCGGCGGAACGCGCGTGACCCTGACCCATAGCGGCTTCTCAAATCATGGCGCCAGCGCCGAGCAATACATGGAAGCAATGGGCTCGGCGCAGGGCTGGCCGTTGATCCTGCAACACTTCGCGAAGTCTGTGCCGCAACGGGATAAGATCAGCAGGCAGAGCGATCCCTCACCGTGTGTGTCCAGCACTAAGCACTTGTGAAAGTGCGCGAGCGAATGTGATTTGAAAGCCATCCCAGAAAGGCGCTTATAAACCTCCGGTCGAGCATGCCAAGGGAGGTAGACATGACTGTCTCTTTCACGAGTGGCGTTGCGTATCCCGGTGACCTGACTGCCCTGCAGCGTATCTATGACGATGTTTGTGACGACCATGGGTTTTGCCATGGCAGTCCGGCGGCTGAGGACCTGGCCCGAGCAACGATGGATCTGTTCTCGCAAGGGATCCTGGACCAGGACGAGATGATCGAAAGCCTCGAAATCTATCTGGAACGGAAATCCGGCGGACGTTAGCCTCCTGCTTAATCTGGTCACCCTCAACTTATTGGTATTTCACAATATTCCAAAACAGTGTGCGCACGAAACATACTGTGTTGGAACGAGCCTGGCCGTGATCGCTTGATAAACCCGGGCGCGGTGAACAGTACGACCTGTCGCAGCCCGTGAGTTTTGATGCGCAATGGCAGAACGCCGTCGCGCAAGAACAAGGAGGACAGAGCCCATGGCTTGTTTCACACCGGTGAGCTTCAGGACAGCGTGCGGAAGCAAATTCGTGATCCGCAACATAGCCGACATGGCCAATGCGATGCGCCGTTCCTGGCCGGACAAGGATTGTGAAAGCTATCTGCGAGCGGTCGATTTGATCGAGCGCGCCCAGGAAGGCGAGTGCAGCCCACGCGCAGCCTTCGGCGCCTTCATGCAGGCCGCGACCGAACAGAACCGCATCGTCCGCCGGCGCCACCGCTTCCCGAAGGAAGTCGCCCATACGCTCGCGGACATTTCGAAATTCGCGGCCTCCTAGAAGAGCTCAGCTGGCAAACGGCAATCCGCCGCCGCTACTTGCCTGCCTCACCAGACGGGCTTCGGCCGTGACAGCCGTTGCAATCATCGATCGGGCCGAACTTCCTGCCGGCCCGCTTGTCCGTCCGGTGGCAGTCGGAACAGAATGCGTGGAACATGCCGTCGATGCGGGTGGTCTCGGAGATCGAGACACGCTTGTGGCAGGTCAGGCAGTTCTCATTGCCGGTTCGGTCGACGAAATTGTGGTGGCAGCCGGCACATGCCAGCCCCGTATGGTCGGTGTGCAGGAAGCGTGCATGGTCGATCGGCGCCTGCCGCAGGCTCGCCAGCCGCGTTTCGGCCATCGATCCCATCGCCAGCCAGGCGATTGCGCCGGAGAACAAAGCCAGCGTCGCCGCCAGCCGGAAGGGATGCCGCTCTCGCAGAAAACCTTCGATGAGCAGGAAAGTGAGCCCTGCGAGCAAGGCGGCTGCCGCGAAGACGGTCATTCCGGCAATCAACGCGATGTGGGTGCAGGCAGCCGCGATCAGTAGATAGCCGGCCGTCCGGTGCACGGACAGGCTCGAGAAAGGACCGAGTTGCCGGCGCAATGATCGGGACCGCTGCACGAGCATGACCACGAGGAAGGCCAGAAGCGCGACGATGCCGGCAACGATCTCGACCGGAATGGCGGGGGTCAGCCAACGCCAGAAGACTGGCTGGAAGCCCGTGGTGATGAGGATGTGCCCGGCAAGCGCCGCCAACGCCGCCCAGCCGAAAATCCTGTGCCAGGGATATTGGCCGGAAGGAGGCCGCAGGAACAGCGTTGCGGCGGCCAGCAGCAGGGCGGCAACGCCCAACAGCCGCGCCGCCCACCACGCCATGTCGGTCGGTTGCCAAAGAAGAACGGAGACAGCGGCCGCCAGCAGTACGAGCCCGGCCTGGCCGGCCAGCTTCTGCAGCCCCTTCGCGCGCAGGTTCATAGCCTCATTCCCCGGCGAACTGGTCGCCAAACTAGTGCCTTGACCGGCAAAGGGCATGTTCGACTTCAAGGCAATTGACAGCTTCCAACGACAAACCAACAATTCCCGCAGAAATCCCACCAGGGCATGGGAGGGACATGCCCCTGGCGACCGTGACTGGAGCAATTCCAGGAAAAGTGCGTAGCGGTTTTCCGTCCGGAATTGCGTGAAAACAAAGTTAGAGCGTTTCCGCGTTTCCGTAAAAAACGGAAACGCTCTGGAGGTACGGGATGCAGGGAAGCGGGACGATCGCGCCTCGGGCAACCACGCTGCTGCTCGACGCACTGGCCAACAAGGGCCAGGAACCGGAAAGCATCTTGGCGCGGCTTGGGCTCACTCGCTCCAGCCTCGCGGAGAGCAGTGAAAGCACGCCGCTCGCGATCTTTACCACCATCCTGGAAGCCGCCGCGCGCGAGAAGGGCGACATCACCTTCGGCCTGAAGCTCGGCCGCAGTTACAATCTGCCGGCGCTGGGCTCCATCGCCACCGTCTTCTTCACCGCGCCGACACTCGGCTGGGCGTTCTCGAAATTCACCAGCTACTTCTCCAGCCTGCAGAGCAATACCGAGGCGCGTCTGGACGTCTCGGGTGGCCTCGCCAGGTTGAGTTATTCGATCTCCGACCCCACAGTGCGCCTGCGCCATCAGGATGCCGATTTCACCATCGCGCTCGAGCACAAGATGCTGACCGACGTGATCGGGCCGCGGCGGGTCATTTCCCATGTCGATCTTGAGCATGATTGTTCCAGGGACATGGATGCCTACCGCAGCTATTTCGGCTGCATGGTGCAAAGCGGACGGCCGCGCAATGCGATCTACTTTCCCGTCGCCTATCTCGATCACAGCGTTCCCGGCGCGGATCCGGTGGCAAATGCGCGCGCCGAAGAGGAGCTTCAGGAAAACCGGTCCGCGCTGCGGCAGGAAGTCGACCTGGTCACCGCCCTGCAGGCATGGATGAGCGCCGCGCTTGCGCGCGCCTTCGATGCCGATGTCGAACACGCCGCTGCCGATTTCGGCGTGTCGCTGCGCACTTTCCAGCGGCGGCTGGCGGAATGCGGCGTGAATTTCCTCGATATCCGCAACAAGGTCCGCATCCAGATCGCCAAATGCATGCTGGTGGCGACCGACATTCCGCTGACGACGATCGCGCTGCAGCTTGGCTACAGCGAGCCCAGCGCTTTCTCGCGCAATTTCAGGAGCCAGGTCGGCGAGACGCCCGCCGACTACCGGACCCGGGAAAGACATATCTAAGAGCAATCCCAGGAAAAGTGTGCAACGGTTTTCCGTCCGGAATTGCGTAAAAACAAAGAGTTGGAGCGTTTCCGCGTTTCCGTGAAAAACGGAAACGCTAAGACCGAACGGCAGCTCGCCTGCATTTTGGCGCATTCTGTCAAGCGGGCCGTCGAAGTCGCGATGCAAAGTCGAAATCGAGAGCCTGTTGCTGCCCTGGGAGGAGCAGAAAGAGGCTGCGGACGAGGTCGCCAGGCGAAGGAGAAGCGCCCGGACAACCATCATCGACGTCGCCTGCGGCCGCAATCGTTCTTGCTACCTCCAGTTTTATTCCGCTGCCTTGCCGAAACGGCATGGTTGCGGCGCATATATGAAGGGTCGGCATGGGAAGGAACGAGCAACGGGGAGGACCACCAATGCGTTTGGGTCTGTTCGCAGCGGCCATGCTGGCCGGCACGGCGATCTTGCCTGCCTATGCCCAGGAGGCTGCCAAGGAAATCCAGCCGGAGGAGATCACCAACGTCAAGATCCCGGACGGCACCGAAATGCTCTTTTCCATGGATCTCGCGCTGAATCACGTGGTCGACGGGCGCATCTATGTGATGGACGCCAAGACGTTGAAGCCTATCGGCATCATCGGAACAGGCAGTCTGGGCATGGCCCAGTTCCCACAAGGCTCAAAGGACATCTATGTCGCGACATCGCATCTGTCGCGCACGACGCGAGGCGACCGCTCGGATTTCGTCGAGGTCTATTCCGGCGAGGACCTCACCTTCAAGGAAGAAATCCCGATCTCGAAGAACAGGGCACAGGCGCTGAACTATCGCTCGTTGTTCCAGCCATCGGCCGAGATGAAATATCTCTTCGTGCAGAATGCGACCCCGGCGACCTCGGTGACCGTGGTGGACCTCGCTGCCAAGAAACAGATCGGCGACATCGCCAATCCCGGCTGCTACGGCATCTTCCCTTCGGCCAAGACCGCGACACGTTTCGCAACGCTGTGCGGTGACGGCACCGTCGGCACCATCGACGTCAAATCCGACGGCACCGGCGAGATGAAGCCGTCGGAAACGATCTTCGATCCGGACAAGGACGCCATCTTCACCAGCGCCTACCGCTGGGGCGACAACTGGGTATTCCCGTCCTATGGCGGCAACATCTATGTCATCGATGTCGAAGGAGACACCGCCAAGCTGGTCGACAAGATCGAGGTGGCCAAAGGCGTCGAGGGCGATTGGCGCCCAGGCGGCTACCAGCCGCTTGCCGTGCATGACAAGAACGGCATCGCTTATATGCTGATGCATTCCAAGGGCACGGAAGGCAGCCACAAGAATCCGGCCGAAGAAATCTGGGCGATCGACCTCAAGGACAAGAAGGTCATCGGTCGTTCGAAGTCGGTGCCGGCCATCGGGCTGACCGTCAACCAGAGCGACAAGCCGGCCTTGTTCGCGATCGACGGGTTGAAAGCGGAAATCGTCCGCTACGATCTGCCGGAAGCGGGTAAGGAGTTCGCGCTGACGCCAGCCGTTTCGGCCTCGGGCGGAGATCTGCCCGACCAGGTCGAGGTGCGATAGTCCGCCATGGTAGCGCTGCACCCGATCCTTGTGGTCATCGCGGCGGGCACGCTGGTCTGCGTCTTCGCTCGCGCGGCCATGCACAAGGCCACGGATCTGACCATGTTCGTGCATACGATGGGCGGCTATCGGCTGCTGCCGGCCGCGCTGCTGACGCCAGCGGCGCTTGGCCTGCTGTTTCTGGAAGTTGCAGTGATCCTCGGTCTGATCGTGCCGGCGACCCGGCCGTTCGCGGCCGGCATGGCCTTGCTTCTGCTCGCCCTCTACGCTGGCGCCATTGCCATTAACCTGGCGCGCGGCAACACGCATATCGACTGCGGCTGCGGCGGCGCCGGGCAAGGCCTTTCCTGGTATCTGGTGGCTCGCAACGCCGTGCTCGGCGTGCTTTGCCTTGTGGCGATGGCTTCGCTGCTGCCGGTCGACATGACCCCCGTGGCCTGGCTCAGTGCCGCCGCCGGCATCCTTTCCACCATCCTGCTTTTTGCAGGCATCGAAAAACTCATCGACAACTGGTCCTGGCTGCAGGCGTCCAATCGCACGTTCGAGCAGCACAATCACGAGGGGCACGACTGATGGATCCGCTGGTTGTAGCCGTGATCGTCCTGTGGGCGATCGTCATCGTTCTCCTGGTCGTCGTCTTCGCGCTGGCGAGACAGGTCGGCATCCTGTTCGAACGCGTGGCGCCTATGGGCGCGCTGGTGACCGACGCTGGCCCCAAGATCGGCGAACAGTCGCCGCGCTTCGACCTGCTCACGCTGGACGGCAAGCCGCTGACGCTTGGGCCGCCGGCGGCGAAAAGCACGCTGGTGTTCTTCCTGTCGACCACCTGCCCGGTCTGCAAGAAGCTGTTGCCGGTCCTGAAATCGCTGAAGCAGGCGGAAGCGCAGAGGCTCGGCATCGTCATCGCCTCGGACGGCGATGCGCTGGAACACACCGAATTCCGCCGCGCCGCCGGCCTGGCCGATTTTCCATATGTGCTGTCGCGCGATCTCGGCATGACTTACCGCATCAACCGCCTGCCCTTCGCGGTGCTGCTCGACCAGCAGGGCGTGGTGCGCGGCAAGGGCCTGGTCAATTCACGCGAGCAGCTGGAAAGCCTTCTCAATGCGCAGGACCTCGGCCAGGCCTCGATCCAGAACTGGATCGAGGCCGAAGTCGCCCATCGTAGCTGACGCGGTTAGAATTAGGGGAGACACGCTATGTCGAAACTGATCGACAAACTGTTCGGTGCCATCGACCACGTCACGGAGCGAGGATCGCGGCAGATGGCGCACCGGCTCGGTCGCCGTACCTTCCTGTCCTTCGTCGGCAAGGTGGCCGTCGGCGGCGCGATCATGCCGCTGCTGCCGTTCGACCGGGATGGCGGCGGCACCGCCCGTGCTGCCGCGGAAAAGACCGACCAGGAATGCGAATACTGGCGTTATTGCGCGCTCGACGGCTTCCTGTGCACCTGCTGCGGCGGCACGATCAACCAATGCCCGCCCAATGCGCAGGTCTCGGCGGTGACGTGGGTCGGCACCTGCCACAATCCAGGCGACGGCAAGGACTATCTGATCAGCTACAACGACTGCTGCGGCGTTGCCTCCTGCGGCAAGTGCCTGTGCAATTTCAACCTGCGCGAACGGCCCGGCTACCGCATGGGCGTGCACAACGACATCAACTGGTGCATGGCCAATACGCAAAGCAATTATCACTGCACCGTGGCAGCCGTCGTCGGCCTCGGCAACAGCAATGGCTAAAGCAATTCCAGCAAAAGTGCATAGCGGTTTTGCGTCCGGAATTGCGCCAAAACAAAGAGCTGCAACCAGCCTCGCCTTCGCGCTGGCGATGCTGGTCACGGCCGGCGCGCAGGCCGACGATGCAGCCCTGTTCACGCAGACCTGCGGGGCCTGTCACGGCAAGGGAGGCGTCGGCATTCCCGGCATGGCGCCACCACTCGCCGGTGCCGACTGGGCAAAGGCCGGAAAGGCGGAAAGCCGGACCTATGTGCCGACAGTCATCCTGAACGGCCTGTCCGGCAAGCTGATGGCCGCCGGCCGCACCTATCAGAGCGTCATGCCGGCGCAGAAGCAGCGCAAGGACGACGAGATCGCGACACTGGCGAATTATGTGCTTGCCACGTTGAACACCGCCCCGGCCGATTTCAAGCCGCTGACGGCGGCGGATGTCGGGGCACTGCGCGCCAACAAGGTCGACCACAAGGCGCTTCTCGGCACGCGCTCGCAACTGGTCCAGTGAGCGATGAGAAGCGTCGCCCTCGCCGTCCTCTTGGTCTCGATGGTTGTCGCCGGCATCCTCCCCGCCGCTGCATCGGAGAGCGGTCAGATACTCTACCGGCTGCATTGTTCGGGCTGTCATGGCCTGCAAGGCAATGCGGCAACGGTCGGCCGCATCCCCGCCTTGGCCGGCAACGTCGGCACCTTCATGAAATCGGCGGAGTCGCGAACCTTCCTCACCCAGGCTCCAGGCATCATGAATTCCGGCCTCAACGACAAGGATGTGGCGACGCTGATGAACTGGCTGGTGCCGGCACTGGCAAAAGATTCGCTGACCGAGCCGTTCGAACCGTATTCGGTCGAGGAGATCGCGCATTCGCGCGCCAACCGGCCGCCCGACTTCTTTGTCGCGCGCCGCAAGGTGGCCGAGAACCTGCAGAAACAAGGCTATGCGCTGCCTAACTACTGAAATAGCTCCCAAATCCTGGCAGCGCTAATCCGCGGCAGTCGTCGACAGCGGCGAACCTTTGGCTGTGCGTTCCTCCACCTCGACCCGGTCACGGCCCTGCCGTTTGGCGCGGTAGAGTGCGGCATCTGCGCGTGCGGTCAATTCGCTGAGGCTTTCGCCATGTCGCGCCGCGGCGACGCCGAAACTGGCTGTCAGCTGTTGCGTCTGCGGTAATCCCTCGAAACGGTTCTCCCGTACGCTCTCCCTCAACCGCTGAGCAAAGACATGGGCGCCGGACGCATCGCAGTTTGGCAGCAGATAGGCAAATTCCTCGCCGCCGAGGCGACCACAGACATCAACCTGGCGCATCGTTGTGTGCAGCAGACGGCCAAAATCCTTCAGGACGGCATCGCCTGCCGGATGCCCGAACGTGTCGTTGATGCTCTTGAAGTGGTCGATGTCGACCAGGATGAGACTGATCGGCCGGTTGCGCGCATCGGCAAGCAATTCCTGCGCGCGTTCATCAAAGCCGCGCCGGTTGAGTACCCCCGTGAGGGGATCGACAGCGCGTTCATGGCGCAGGTCGGCGACCATGTCGCTCACGGTAACGGCAAACAATGCGAGCGCCAGCATGACGCCCAGAACCGCCAGCGAAAACTGCAGCGCCAGCCAGAAAGGCGACGTGCCGAATGCCCCCGCCGATGGCGCCACGCCGCCGACCGTCAGCACCGTACGTGGGAAGAAATGCAGCGAAAAGGCAAGCAGGATCCAGAACAGGATCTTCTCGGCAAACATCCCACCACGCAGCTGGCGCAGGCGCCAGGCAGTGGCAAGGCAGATCAGCCCGTAGCCGAAGTTCAGGATGTAGATGCGAACGATCAGCTGGCGATCGACATAGAAGAAATAGGCAATGCCACCGCAGATCAGGACGAGAATGGCGAGATAGCCGGCCAGGCTCAAACGCTGGCTGGAACGCCGAAGCAGCCCGTCATTGAGCAGAAGCACGCTCAGCGTATAGAGGAAGGACGATGCCATTGCGTTCGGGCCGTGCCCGTCCGGCACTGCCAGGATCTGCGACAGGGTTCCGAGGCAGAAGAACAGGCAGGCCGCGCAAAAGAACAGCAGATATTGAAGTCGCCGGTCGCGCAGCCAGATCGCCGCGAAACTTGCCGCGAAAACCAGCAGGATGGCGGGTCCGATGAGGACAAGGGGATTGGAAGGGACACGCATGGCGGTACGACGGTTCGGCGGTCCTGAATCGCGGGGGCAGCTTTCGCACAGAAGGCGGTAACCCGCAACGACCGAAGCCAAGAGCGGTTACCGCTCCGTCAACGCGTCCCGCGGAAACCTTCCATTTCCTTACTTTGGGCCGGGCAAAGCCAGCCTTTCATATGTGGTTCGGCTTGACGCCCCTCGTTTCAGGCCCGCCTTGTCGGGTTCGCCAAACCATCGCGACGCGCCCTGAGCACGGCATCGCCTCCCCTGGCGAGATATTTAACGCGCTAAGCATGACAGGCCCGGTAAAGTTGAGTTATGAATACAGGTTACGTGCCTTTTGTCCATTTGTGGAATCCGCCTTCGTCAACGGAGTGGTTCCACCGACTGGTTGGAACGACCGATGCATCGGCTAGACGATGGTCAGCGAAAGAAACTGGAACGCATTCGCAAAGCCCTCGCCTTGCAGATCGAGGAGGCCGCGCGGGACGGCCACGATATGCTGGCGCATCTCTTGGAAATGGCTCGCATCGAAGTCTCTGCGATCCTGAATGACGCCTCGAGGGCGAAGCACTAGTCGGAGGCGCCGTAGAGTTGCATCGAAGCTGGAGCAACTCCAGCAAAAAGTGCGCATCGGTTTTGCGTCCGGAATTGCGTAAAAAGAGTTAGAGCGTTTCTGCGTTTTCGTGAAAAACGGAAACGCTCTAGTCCAGACTTTTCGAAAAACGCAGTCCGGTGTGTTCATACCCAAGCCGGGCGTACAGGCGGTGTGCATCCTCGCGATGTTTGCTGGGCTTCACCGTGACATAGCTGACGCCGTTATCACGGAGCCAGGTTTCTCCACACCCCACCAGCAATGCGCCAACCCCGCAGCCCCGAAAACGGGAGGAAACAACGAGCGCGACAATCGCTCCTTGCGGATCGCTTCGGTAAAGCGATGGCGAGGTCGAGACCGCGACCATCCCCGCAACAGCGCCATCTTCAACCGCAACGAACATTGCGTGGTCTGCCCGGTTGGCTACAGCCGCTATCCGTGCCGCCATCTCATCGCTGGAAGTCGGGTAACCGAGCTCGGTCATAAGCTGCGCCAGCGACGAGACATCACTCGATATAGCGTACCTTGTCTCCATCGCGAGTCCCCTTGTTTGCCGGCGTACTCATACGCAGTGCGTATGAAAGCGACGCGACATGGCACCTATCCCGCCAACTCCTCTCCACCATCTGTAACCGTGGCAGCTGCAGTTTACGGTTGATCTCACTGCCATTTTGTGCAATTAAATGACCGACCGGTCGGTGAATTACCAGAGCAGAACAAACCGACGGGGAGGAAACCCATGCCGGAAGCTTCTATCTGCGACACCGTTCGCACGCCGGTGGGCCGTTATGGCGGCGCGCTGACGGCGATCCAGACTGATAGTCTGGCAGCACTTCCCCTCGCCGCCATCGCATTGATCGTCGGACGCGTCTGACGCGCGAAAAGGAGACGTCGCCATGTATGCACAGATGGTCAAGACGGACGCGGCCCGGGTGAAAAGCCTGGAAGAGATGGAGCCGCAGGAACGCGCCTTCCAGGAGCGCATCGATGCCGGCCAGAAGATCGAGCCGAAGGAATGGATGCCGGAAGCCTATCGCAAGACGCTGATCCGGCAGATTTCCCAGCATGCTCATTCCGAGATCGTCGGCCAGTTGCCAGAAGGCAACTGGATCACACGCGCACCGACGCTCGAGCGCAAGGCGATCCTGCTCGCCAAGGTGCAGGACGAGGCTGGCCACGGGCTCTATCTCTACTGCGCGGCCGAGACGCTCGGCATCAGCCGCGACGAGATGTACGGACAGCTGCATTCCGGCAAGGCGAAGTACTCCTCGATCTTCAACTACCCGACGCTGAGCTGGGCCGACATCGGTGCGGTCGGCTGGCTGGTCGACGGCGCAGCGATCATGAACCAGGTGCCGCTGCAGCGCTGCTCCTACGGACCCTATGCACGCGCCATGGTGCGCATCTGCAAGGAAGAGAGTTTCCACCAGCGCCAGGGTTTCGACATCCTGACCGTGCTGTGCAAGGGCACGCCCGAGCAGAAGGCGATGGCGCAAGATGCGCTGAACCGCTGGTGGTGGCCGTCGCTGATGATGTTCGGCCCTTCGGACGATGCCTCGGTGCATTCTGCCCAATCGATGGCCTGGAAGATCAAGCAGAATTCGAATGACGAGCTGCGCCAGAAATTCGTCGACCAGACTGTGCCGCAGGCCAAATTCCTGGGCCTCACCGTTCCCGATCCGGACCTGAAGTGGAACGAGGAGAAAGGCGGCCATGACTTCGGCGAGCCGGACTGGACCGAGTTCTTCGAGGTGATCGCCGGCAACGGCCCCTGCAACCGCGAACGGCTGGAAGCCCGTCGCAAGGCCTGGGACGACGGCGCCTGGTTCCGCGACGCGCTCACCGCGCATGCCGAAAAACATACCGTTCGCAAGACCCCGGCTGCAGCAGCGTAAACCGCGATGGAGCGCACAATGACACCTTCCCCGATCCTGAGGATCCTGCTTCTGGTCTGTGTCGTCTTCTTCCTGTGCATGGGCGCCGCCCATTTCCTCGGCCTCAAGGTGCCGGTGCTATTCGTTTATTTCGACACACCTTTCTACGCCTATCAGGACCGCATCATCTCCTTCACCCTGGTCACCTATGCGGCGCTGTTCTTCGTCGCTTCACGTGACCGTGCGGTGGTGCCATTCGCGCTCATCTCGATCTGGGCGACGGTGATCGGCCTTGCCTACATCAACCAGTCCAGCGAACTCGCCGAGGTGCTCAGCGGACGCGGCACCACGATCTATTGGCTGCAGACGGCTGCACTTGCCGCTTTGGCGGTGGTGCTGACCGGCCTTTTTATCAAGGAGCGCGGCGCCAGCGCGCAAAGGAGCCTGTCATGACAAACGAATGGCCCTTGTGGGAAGTCTTTATCCGCGGCCAGCACGGTCTCAACCATCGCCACGTCGGCAGCCTGCATGCGCCGGATGCCAAGATGGCGATCCACAATGCGCGCGACGTCTACACCCGCCGCAACGAAGGCGTGAGCATCTGGGTGGTGCGCTCGTCCGACGTGGTGGCCAGCGCGCCCTCCGACAAAGGCCCGTTGTTCGACCCTGCCAATTCCAAGGTCTACCGGCACCCGACCTTCTTCGACGTGCCGGACGAAGTGGGACACATGTAATGAGCGCCACTCCTGCGACCATAGCGGAATTCGCGCTGCGCATGGGCGACAATTGCTTGATCCTCGGCCATCGCGATTCCGAATGGTGTGGCCATTCGCCAGCGCTCGAGGAAGACATCGCGCTTGCCAACACCGCGCTCGACCATGTCGGCCAGGCGCAGTTGTGGCTCGGTCTTGCTTGCGAGATCGAAGGCAAGGGCAGGACCGCCGACACGCTTGCCTTCCTGCGCGATGTCTCCGGCTATCGCAACCTGTTGCTGGTCGAGCAGCCCAATGGCGATTTCGGTCGCACCATCATGCGACAGTTCCTGTTCGATGCCTGGCATCTGCCGATGTTGAAGGCGCTGATCCATTCCAGCGACAAGCGCCTTGCCGAGATCGCGGAAAAGGCCTCCAAGGAGGTTGCCTATCATCTCGAGCGCAGCTCCGACCTGGTCGTGCGGCTGGGCGACGGAACCCGCGAAAGCCAGGTAAGGATGCAGGCGGCACTGGACTTCCTGTGGCCGTATACCGGCGAGATGTTCCTTGGCGACGTGTTGGATGATGAGCTGGAGGCGGCCGGCATAGCGCCGGCACCAGCCTCCTTGCGCCCCGCCTGGGACCAGCACGTCAATCGCACGCTTGCCGAGGCCACGCTCAAGGCGCCCGACAAGAGCTATGCCCAGAAGGGCGGCAGGCGCGGCGTGCATTCCGAGCACCTTGGCTTCATCCTGGCCGAAATGCAGTTCCTGCAGCGCGCCTATCCCGGCGCGAAATGGTGAGGCTGCAATGAACGTCGCCGCCATCACCCGCCCCCGTCTCAGCCAGGTCTGGTCTTGGCTTGCCGAGATCCCGGATCCGGAAATCCCGGTCATCTCCCTCATCGATCTCGGCATCATCCGTGATGTCGCCTGGCGCGGCGACACGCTGGAAGTGACGGTGACGCCGACCTATTCCGGTTGCCCGGCAACCGGCGTGATCAACCTCGAGATCGAACGGACCCTGATCGAACACGGCATCGAAAAATTCGAACTCAAGCGGCAGCTGTCGCCGGCCTGGACCACGGCCTGGATCAGCGCCGCGGGGCGCGAGAAGCTAAGCGCCTATGGCATCGCTCCGCCCCAGGAAGGCACGGCGGCCTGCGCAGGCGCGTTGAAGCCGCTGACTGTCGCCTGCCCGCAATGCGGCTCCACGAAAACGGAGCGCATCAGCCAGTTCGGTTCCACACCGTGCAAGGCGCACTACCGCTGCACCGAGTGCCTGGAACCCTTCGATTATTTCAAGAGCATCTGAGGCGCCGATGGCCCGCTTCTTCCCCCTTGAGGTTACCGAAATCCGCCGCGAGACCCGCGACGCCGTGGTGGTGACACTTGCCCCCCGCGATGAAGACCGCCAGGCCTTCGACTTCACGCAGGGCCAGTACCTGACCTTCCGCCGTTCGTTCGACGGCGAGGAGTTGCGCCGCTCCTATTCGATCTGCACAGGCAAGGATGAAGGGCTGCTCCGGGTCGGCATCAAGCGTGTCGACGGCGGCGCCTTCTCGACCTGGGCCAATGAGGAACTGAAAGCGGGCGATGCGCTGGAAGCCATGGCACCGATGGGCGCCTTCTACGTGCCGCTGCAGCCCGAAGTGAGCCGGCACTATCTCGCCTTCGCCGGCGGCAGCGGCATCACGCCGGTGCTGTCGCTGATCAAGACGACGCTGGCGCGCGAACCCGGGTCGCGCTTCACGCTGATCTACGGCAACCGCTCGATCAACTCGATCATGTTCCGCGAGGAACTTGAGGATATCAAGAACACCCATCTCGGACGCTTCAACGTGGTGCACGTCCTGGAAAGCGAAGCGCAGGAGATCGACCTGTTCTCCGGCCGCATCGATGCCGAGAAATGCGCGCGCCTGTTCAAGGGATGGATCAACATCGCCGCCGTCGACATGGCCTTCATCTGCGGGCCGGAACCGATGATGCTGGCGATCGCCGCGTCGCTGCGCGAACACGGATTGCGTGACGACCAGATCAAGTTCGAGCTGTTTGCCTCCGCCCCGCGCCGTGCCAAGCATGTCGTCAAGACCGCCGCCGATGGCGCCAGAGCCGAGACCTGCAAGGCGACGATCACGCTCGACGGCTCCACCCGCATCATCGAAATGGCGAAGAAGGGCGAAACCCTCCTGGAGGCGGCACTGGCGGCCAGCCTCGACGCGCCTTTTGCCTGCAAGGCCGGCGTCTGCTCGACCTGCCGCGCCATGGTTCTGGAAGGCGAGGTCGAGATGGAGACCAACCACGCGCTGGAGGACTACGAGGTGCGCCAAGGCTACGTGCTGACCTGCCAGTGCCATCCCTTGTCGGACCATGTGGTGGTGACCTATGACCAGTAGTGATCCGCAAGAAAGCATGCCGCTGGAGGACTATCTCGCCCAGGGCGGCAAGCTGACGACGCCGGAAAACGCGCCGCCGCGCTATCGCGGCGAATTGCTGCGATTGATGGCGACCTTCGTCGACAGCGAGCTGGCGGGTGCCGCCGGCTTTGCGGACATCGTCAACCAGGGCCCCGGCATCAAGGAGCGCATCGCCGCTTCCCGCATCGTGCTGGAAAAACTCGACCATGCCGAGCGCGTGCTTGCCGTGATGGGCGAGTTCGGCGCCGATGTCTCGCGCTATGCCAACCACCATCCCTGGACGGCGCGCATCGCCCGCGACAGCGACCTGGGCGCAGCCCGCCACGGTTCGGATATGCGGCTGGCCGTGCTGCACTATCCCCTGCAGGACTGGCTCGACGCTGTCGTCATGAACGTGCTGATGGGCCGGGCGGTCACGATCCAGCTCGATGAGTTTTCCAGGCTGTCCTACCAGCCGCTGGGTGACATCTTCAGGGCGATCCTGCCGCGCGAGCGCCGGCACATGGAACTCGGCGAGGAAGGCCTGCGCAAGCTGCTGCAGGACAAGGCCAATAGGCCAGCCGCCGCGGCATCGATCGCCTATTGGCGACCGCGCGTCGCGGCAAGCTTCGGCGCCGCTGCCTCGCAGCATTTCGACACGCAGAAGAAGTTCGGCCTGCGCCATACCGGCAATGCGGAACTCGCCGCCGAATGGGCACGCCAAGTCGACAGTTTGCTGGGCGATATCGGCCTGCGCTGATCACCTGCCCGCCTTTCATAGCCATCGAGGAGCCAGCCATGAACGCGCCCCTGAAGAATGTCCGCCAACTGGAATCCTACATCGCCGGACAATGGGCCCGCGGCACCGGCAAGGCGGTGCCGCTGCTCGATGCCGCGACCGGTGAACCGGTCGCCCTGATCGACGCCAGTGGCATCGACTTCAAGGCCGCACTCGGTTTCGGCCGCGAAACAGGCAACCCGGCACTGCGCAAGATGAGCTTCCACGAGCGGGCGCTGATGCTGAAGGCGCTTGGCCAGGCGCTGATGGAGGCCAAGGAAGAATTCTACGCGCTGTCGACGGCGACGGGTGCCACCCGTACCGACAGCTGGATCGACATCGAAGGCGGCATCGGCACGCTGCTTTCCTACGCGTCGAAGGGCCGGCGCGAACTGCCCAACACCCACACGCTGGTCGATGGCGACGTCGAGCTTCTATCGCGCGACAACAGTTTTTCCGGCCAGCACATCCTGACGCCGCTGGAAGGCGTGGCGATCCACATCAACGCCTTCAACTTCCCTTGTTGGGGCATGCTGGAGAAGCTGGCTCCCACGCTGCTTGCCGGCATGCCGGCGATCGTCAAGCCGGCCAGCCAGACCGCCTATCTGACCGAGCTGATGGTGCGCCGCATCATCGAGTTCGACATTTTGCCCAAGGGCGCGCTGCAGCTTGTCAGCGGTTCGGTCGGCGACCTGCTCGACCATGTCGACTGCCAGGATGTCGTGACCTTCACCGGCTCGGCCGCGACCGGGCGCAAGCTGAAAGCACATCCGACGATCGTCGAAAACTCGGTGCGCTTCACCATGGAGGCGGATTCGCTCAATGCGGCGATCCTCGGACCCGATGCGGTCGCCGGCACCGAGGAATTCGATCTCTTCGTCAAGGAAGTGGCGCGCGAGATGACCGCAAAGGCCGGTCAGAAGTGCACGGCGATCCGCCGGGTGATCACTCCGCGCGCCAGCGTCGACGCCCTGATCGAGGCGCTGGGCGAGCGCCTGGCCAAAACCCCGCTCGGCAATCCAGGCGAGGAAGGCATCAAGATGGGGCCGCTGGCGAGCCTGGCGCAACGCGACGAAGTGCGTGCCCGCATCAAGGATCTGCAGGGCGATGCCGAAATCGTCGCCGGCGACCCGAACACACCGAGCGTCGTCTCAGGCGATGCGGAGGCCGGCGCATTTCTCAACCCCGTGCTGCTCTATTGCGACAAGCCGGGTGGCGCGAACGCGGTACACGACGTGGAGGCCTTCGGGCCGGTCAGCACGATCATTCCCTATGAGACCGCCGAGGAAGCTGCCGTGCTGGCGCGGCGCGGCAAGGGCAGCCTTGTGGCATCCGTCTTCACCAACGATCCGGAATTCGCGCGCGACACGGTGCATGCGCTGGGGCCTTGGCACGGGCGTGTCATGATCGGCAACCGCGCCAGCGCGAAATCGTCGACCGGCCACGGCTCGCCGCTACCGGTGCTGGTGCATGGCGGACCCGGCCGCGCCGGTGGCGGCGAGGAGCTTGGCGGCATGCGTTCGGTCAAGCATTACATGCAGCGCACGGCGGTGCAGGCCGCACCCTGGCTGCTTTCGGAAGTCACAGGTCGCTGGATGCAGGGTGCGAAGGCGAAGCATGACAATGTGCATCCCTTCCGCAAGTCACTCGCCGAGCTGGAGATCGGCGACCAGTTGGTCACCGACACCCGCACGGTGACGCTGGAGGATATCGAGCATTTCGCCAATTTCACCGGCGACACCTTCTACGCCCATATGGACGAGGAAGCGGCTAAGGCGAACCCCTTCTTCGAAGGACGCGTGGCGCATGGCTACCTGATCGTCTCTTTCGCCGCCGGCCTGTTCGTCGATCCGGCGCCGGGGCCGGTCCTCGCCAACTACGGCGTGGACTCGCTGCGCTTCCTCACGCCCGTCAACCCGGGCGATACACTACAGGTGACGCTGACGGCCAAGCAGATCAATCCGCGCGAGACCGAAAGCTATGGCGAGGTGCGCTGGGACTGCACGGTGACCAACCAGGACGCGCAGGTGGTGGCGCAATACGACGTGCTGACCATGGTGGCGAAGACCTGGCCGCAGTAGCCTTAAACCGGCACCTGCCCGTGCACCTTGATGTCCTTGAGCACCAGATTGGTGCGCACATGGGCAATGCCGGGGAGCCTGAACAGGAAGTGTTCGAGGAAGTCGTTGTAGGCGTCCTTGTCGTGACAGACGACATGCAGGTGGTAGTCGGCCTCGCCGGTGGTCGAAAAACACTCCAGCACCTCCGGCCGCGACGCGACGCGCGAGACAAAGGTGGCGACGTGATCCGCCTCGTGGCGCGACAGCATCACATGCACCACGGCCGAGAAATTCAGACCGGCCTTCAGCGGATCGACGACGGCACCATAGCCTGAAATGATGCCGGCCTCTTCCAGCGCCCGGACCCGCCGCCAGCAGGCGGACGTGGACATGCCCGCCTTCTCGGCCAGTTCCTGGTTGGAGATGCGGGCATCCTGCTGCAGCAGCCTCAGCAGAATCCTGTCCGGTTCGGTAAGATGCATCGAAATCCCGCCTATCGGTTAGTCTTACCAGCTATCTAGCTAAATTCGGCAGAATTGACCATATCGTGAGCAAATCGGGGTGAGACTGGCAGGATATTTCAAGCAGCAAGCGTAGACTGGATTGGATGGTACCCTTTCGGGAGATCCCGGCCGTGGCTGACGCTGCCCCCTCGCTTGCCGACTACAATCTCAACGACCGTTATACGAACAAGAGCGGCCGTGTCTTCCTCACCGGAACACAGGCGCTGGTGCGCATCACGCTCGACCAGGCGCGGCGCGACAAGGAGCATGGCCTGAAGACGGCCGGCTTCGTCTCCGGCTATCGCGGCTCACCGCTTGGCGGCGTCGACCTGGAGCTGTGGCGGGCGAAGGAGTTGGTCAAACAGCACGGCATCGAGTTCCTGCCAGCGGTGAACGAGGACCTCGCCGCCACCGCTGTACTTGGCTCACAGCAGGTCGAAACCAATCCGGATCGCACCGTCGAAGGCGTGTTTTCGATGTGGTACGGCAAGGGGCCAGGCGTCGACCGTGCCGGCGATGCGCTGAAGCACGGCAACGCCTACGGCTCCTCGCCGCATGGCGGCGTGCTGGTGGTCGCCGGAGATGACCATGGCTGTGTGTCGTCTTCCATGCCGCATCAATCCGACGTCGCCTTCATGGCCTGGTTCATGCCGACGCTGAACCCCTCCTCCGTCGGCGAATATCAGGCCTTCGGTGAATATGGCTATGCGCTGTCGCGCTTCACCGGCATGTGGGTCGGCTTCAAGGCGATCTCCGAAACCGTGGAAAGCGGCCAGTCGGTGGAAGTCGTCGCCGACCGCGAGTTCCAGCAGCCCGACTACACGCCGCCACCAACCGGCCTTCATTACCGCTGGCCCGACCTGCCCGGCCCGCAGATCGAAGAACGCATGGAAGCCAAGAAGATGGCCGTCTATGCCTTCGCCGAAGCCAATCCGATCGACCGGCGTATCTACGATATCGCGGATGCCAGTTTCGGCATCGTCACCACCGGCAAGGCCCATCTCGACCTGATGGAAGCGCTGCGGCTGCTCGGACTGGACGAGAAGGCCTGCCGCAAGCTCGGCATCGACATCTACAAGGTCGGCATGGTGTGGCCGCTGGCGCGCCGCGACGCGCTGGCGTTCGTGAAGGAGAAGAAGGAGATCCTCGTCGTAGAGGAGAAGCGCGGCATCATCGAAAGCCAGCTCAAGGAGTATTTCTACGACTATCCCGGCCACAAGCCGCACTCGATGGTCGGCAAGCGCGACGAGGACGGCAACAGGCTGATCTCGTGGATCGGCGAGCTGTCGCCACGCATGCTGGCGCCGATCGTGGCCAAGCGCCTCGACATGGTGTTCCCGAACCTGCGCCTGCTCGACCGAGCCGCGGCGCTGGTGCCGGAATCCGAGCGGCTGATCCAGGTGCCGGGCGCGGCGCGCACGCCCTATTTCTGTTCCGGCTGCCCGCACAATTCGTCCACCAAGGTGCCGGAAGGCTCCAAGGCGCTGGCCGGTATCGGCTGCCATTTCATGGCGAGCTGGATGGACCGGGAAACGACGTCGCTGATCCAGATGGGTGGCGAAGGCGTGAACTGGGCGGCATCCTCGCTGTTCACCGGCAAAGGCCACATCTTCCAGAACCTCGGCGAAGGCACCTATTACCATTCCGGTTCGATGGCGATCCGCCAGGCGGTCGCGGCAAAGGCCAATATCACCTACAAGATTCTGTTCAACGACGCGGTCGCCATGACCGGCGGCCAACCGGTGGACGGCCCGATCAGCGTTCAGGCGATCGCACAGGAGGTGCGGGCCGAAGGCGTGGAGCGCATCGCGCTGGTTTCCGACCAGCCGGACAAGTTCAGCATCGCGGCATTTCCTTCAGGCGTCACCCTGCATCACCGTTCGCAGCTTGATGGCGTGCAGCGCGACCTGCGCGAGGTGAAGGGCGTCTCGGTGCTCATCTACGAACAGACCTGCGCCACCGAAAAGCGGCGGCGGCGCAAGCGCGGTACGATGGAAGACCCCAAGCGTTTCGCCTGGATCAACGATCTGGTCTGCGAGGGCTGCGGCGACTGCTCGGTCGAGTCCAACTGCCTCAGCGTCGAGCCGAAGGAGACGCCGTTCGGCCGTAAGCGCAAGATCAACCTTTCCAACTGCAACAAGGATTTCTCCTGCCTGAACGGTTTCTGCCCGAGCTTCGTGACGGTCGAAGGCGCGGTGCGGCGCAAGCGTCAGGCCAGCAATGAGGATTTCGGCGCCCGCGCTGCCGCACTGCCCCTGCCGGATGCGCCCACACTCGACCGACCATACGACCTGCTCGTGACCGGTGTCGGCGGTACCGGCGTGGTGACCGTCGGCGCGCTGATCTCAATGGCGGCACATCTGGAAGGCAAAGGCAGCTCGGTGCTCGACTTCACCGGCTTCGCGCAAAAGTTCGGCCCGGTGCTTTCCTTCATCCGGCTGGCGGCAACGCCCGATGCCATCAATCAGGTGCGCATCGATGCCGGGGCGGCGGATGCGCTGATCGGCGGCGACATCGTGGTGTCGTCTTCACCGAAGGCTTCCGCCTGCTACCGGACCGGCATGCAAGCGGTGGTCAACATGGCGGAAATGCCGACCGGTGACATCGTGCGGCTGCGCGATGCCGATCTTTCGACCCGTCGCCGGCTGAAGGAGATCGAACGCGTGGCCGGAGCCGGCAACGTACGTGCGCTGGATGCCAACGCCCTTGCCGAGCGGCTGTTCGGCGATGCGGTCTTCGCCAACATCATCCTGCTCGGCTATGCCTGGCAGCGAGGGCTGGTGCCCATCGAACACAACGCGCTGCAACGGGCGATCGAGCTGAACGGCATTGCCGTCGAACGCAACAAACAGGCTTTCGCCGCCGGGCGGCTGGCTGCCGCCGACCCGCGACCGCTGATCGCCGATCAGCCCGCCATGGCAAGTGAAAGCCTCGATGAGATGATCGCGCGACGCGAGGCTTTTCTCGTCGATTACCAGGATCGTGCCTGGGCGCAGCGTTATCGCGCGACCGTGGAGCGGGTTCGCAGCGCCGAGCGACCGTTCAGCTCGGAGGCTCTGACGGATGCGGTCGCGCGCTCCCTGTTCAAGCTGATGTCCTACAAGGACGAGTATGAGGTGGCGCGGCTGCACATGCAGACGGGTTTCCTTACCGAACTCAGGCGCGAGTTCGATGGAGACTACAAGGTCAATTACCACTTCGCACCGCCATTCATGGGCGGCGGGAAGGACGCGCGGGGACGGCCCCGCAAACGCCAGTTCGGCCAGTGGATACAGACGCCGTTGCGGGTCATGGCCCGGATGAAGCGGCTGCGCGGCACGGCCTTCGATCCGTTCGGCTACACGGCGGAGCGCCGGATGGAGCGGGAACTGATCGACTGGTACCAGGACTTGGTTGACCGGATCATCGGGCAACTCCCGGCACGCTCTCCCGCCGAACTGGTCGAGCTCGCCAAAGCGCCGATGGATATCCGCGGCTACGGACCGGTGAAAGAGGAAGCTGTCGCGAAGGTCAAGGCGCGGGTTGCCACCTTGCTCGACCGCCCGAAAGAGACAAGACGGGCGGCATAAGGGATTAGCGCAGCGAATTCACGCCATCGAGGAACAGTGCTGTCACCATGTCGGCATAGCCTTCGCGATTCAGCGCGCCGCTCGGCTTGAACCAGGTGTAGGCCCAGTTGAGGATGCCGAACAACGACATGGTGACGGGCGTGATGCCGGCGCGTGCCTTGCCGAGCTCAGGGTTGATGTCGGTGAGCACGTCGGAGAACGCCTTCACGATGCGGCGCTCCATCTGCTGCAGCTCGGTCTTCTGCATTTCAGAAAGCGAGCCCGTGCCGTTGAGCAGGACTTGCTGGAAATTGGCGGCGGTACGGTAATTTTCGAGCACCCCGCCGATCAGATGACGCAGACGCTGCCGCGGCTCGAGATCCGGACGATCGGCGGCGAGGATTGCCTGTTCGAGTTCGACCAGATGGGTTCGCCCGATGTCGAACAGCAGCAATTCCTTGCTCGGGTAGTAGTGGTAGAGCAGCGCCTTGGAGACGTTGTTCTCCTGCGCGATCTGCGCCATCGAGGCGCGTTCCATGCCAAGTTTGGCGAAGACCGTCGCGGCGCTGTCGAGAATGCTGCGCCGTTTCTCGTCGAAATCCGCAGCTCTCGTCCTTGCCATCTTCCTATCTCTTTGTCCGGCGCATGATCATGTCTTGGGTCTGTTGTCGACGATCCGCCTGGCCTTGCCGGCAGAACGCTCGACCGAATCGGGATCGCCGACCACGATCTTCGTGCTCACACCCACCACGCTCTTGATATGGTGCGCAAGTTCTTTGGCTGAGGTACCGCGCTGAGCGGCGTCAACAGCGTGCGGCATGGCCTCGACATGGACGGTCATACAGTCCAGACGACCCTCTCGGCTCAGCACGATCTGGAAATGCGGCGCGAGGCCGGCGCATTTGAGCAGCTGTTCTTCGATCTGAGTCGGGAAGACATTGACGCCGCGCAAGATCATCATGTCATCGGAGCGGCCGGTGATCTTCTCGATGCGCCGCATGGAGCGCGCCGTGCCCGGCAGCAGGCGGGTCAGATCGCGCGTCCGATAGCGGATGATCGGCAGTGCTTCCTTGGTCAGCGAGGTAAAGACCAGCTCGCCCATTTCACCGTCCGGCATCACCTCGCCTGTCTCAGGATCGATGATCTCCGGATAGAAATGATCCTCCCACACATGCAGGCCGTCCTTGGTCTCGACGCATTCATTGGCGACGCCAGGACCGATGACTTCCGACAGGCCGTAGATGTCGACGGCATGCATGTCGAAGTCGTTCTGGATCTCCTCACGCATGGCGTTGGTCCAGGGTTCGGCGCCGAAGATGCCGACCGCCAGCGACGAGGAACGCGGGTCGATGCCGATCCGCCGGTATTCATCCAGAATCGACAGCATATAGGATGGCGTCACCATGATGATGCGCGGCTTGAAATCCTCGATCAGCGACACCTGGCGCTCGGTAATGCCACCGGAGATCGGCACCACCGTACAGCCGAGCTTTTCAGCGCCGTAGTGGGCGCCGAGGCCGCCGGTGAACAAGCCATAGCCATAGGCGACATGGCAGATGTCGCCAGGTCTGCCGCCCGACGCCCGGATCGAGCGCGCGACACAGGTTGCCCACATGTCGATATCGTTCTTGGTGTAACCGACGACGGTCGGCTTACCCGTCGTTCCGGATGAAGCATGGACACGTGCCAGCTTTTCGCGCGGCACCGCGAACATGCCGAACGGATAGGTGTCGCGCAGGTCCTTTTTGACGGTGAACGGGAATTTCGACAGGTCCGACAGCTGCCTCAGATCGTCGGGATGGACGCCGGCCGCATCGAACTTCGCCTTGTAGTGCGGCGAGTTGCGGTAGGCATGGTCGAGCGTTGCCTTCAACCGCTTCAGCTGTAGTGCTGCAATCTCGTCGCGCGAAGCAATCTCGATCGGATCCAGATCACCCGGGCGCGGAGACAGGTCTTCCATTCAATCCTCCCAGATTGTGCGGCAATTCGATGCTGGAGCGCCCTTTGCGCATCCAAAATGAACGCGCGGCGCTCTATGCCGGCAGATGTGTTCCCTTGACTGTACGCGAGTGACCGCGGAATTCCGCGACCCGCTCGCCTTTCTGGTTGGTCACCGCGATATCGTAGATGCCGTTGCGGCCGGCGCGCGAAACCTCGCGGGCACGTGCTGTCAACCGGTCACCGAGGAACGCCGGCGCGACGAAGCTGACGGAGCAATGCTGCGCCACCGCGCGCTGATTGTAGCTGTTGCAAGCGAAGGCAAAGGCCGAGTCCGCCAAGGTGAACATGTAGCCGCCATGGCAGGTGTTGTGGCCATTGGTCATGAGATCGGTCACGGTGAAGGAAATCGTCGCCTCACCTGGCCCGATATGCTCCAATTCCATGCCGAGATGTTGCGAAGCGCGATCGTCCCGCCACATCGCTTCGGCCGAGGCAATCGCGACGGCCTGCGGATCGCTCATATTGATCGTCATTTGCCTTTGAACTCCGGCGCACGCTTCTCCAGAAACGCCGCGACGCCTTCGGCGTAGTCGGCACTGCGGCCCGCCTTGCGCTGCAAGTCCCGTTCGAGGTCGAGCTGCTGGTCAAGCGTGTTGGCGGCACTGGCATGGATAGCCTGCTTGGCCAGGCCGATGCCAAAGGTTGCGCCCGCCGCCAGACGCTTCGCCAACGCGCTTGCCTCAGGCATGAGCTGGTCGTCGTCGACCGCCTTCCAAATCAAACCCCAGTCGGCGGCGGTTTGCGCCGGCAAGGGTTCTGCGGTCAGCACCAGAGCCTTGGCGCGCGCTTCACCGAGAAGGCGCGGCAAGGTCCAGGTGCCGCCTGAATCGGGGATCAGGCCGATCTTCGAGAAAGCCTGGATGAACTTGGCGGACTTGGCGGCAAGCACGATATCGCAGGCCAGCGCAATGTTGGCGCCGGCACCGGCAGCAACACCGTTGACCGCACAGATGACAGGTTTATCCAAAGACCGGATGAGGCGCAGCAGCGGATTGTAGAAGGTCTCGATGGTGTGACCGAGATCGGGCGCCTCGATGGCGTTGCGCGGGTCGCGATCGCCGAGATCCTGGCCGGCGCAGAAGGCGCGGCCGGCGCCGGTCAGCAGAACCGCGCGGATCGCTGCGTCATCATGTGCCCGCTCAAAGGCTGCGCGCAGGGCCTTGTGCAGTTCCGGATTGAAGGAGTTCAGCTTGTCTGGACGGTTGAGCGTCAGCGTCATGACGCCGTCGGCTACCGTTACCAACAGCGTATCGGATTGCGTCACGTCATCTCCTCCGGTCCCGCCAGCTCCTCCTTGGCGAAGGCTTGACAGTTGCATAATCCGACCGGTCGGTCAATAATAAACTGACATTCTGGACCGCGGCTTCGATGCCGTCGAGAGCTCAGGCCAACGAACAACTGGTTCCCTCCGCCGATCCTCAAACATTCGCGATAATCATCACCGCAACGCGGAACCACCAAGCCTTCTAGCAGTTGAATATAGACGAAGCGGTCTATCAGCTTTGCGGACCCAGAGGCGCGAATTGCCATGACTGAACATCAGGCGGACGTCTTCGATCTTTTTTCGGAGATCTATAAGAGTGCGGCGCAAGAGGAAATCAGCATCCAGCAATATCTGCTTGCCTGCCGCGAAGACAAATCCATGTATGCCACCGCCCCGGAACGCATGGTCGAGGCGATCGGTGAGCCAAATCTCATAGACACCAGCAAGGACGAACGGCTCGGGCGGATTTTCTCAAACCGCACCGTCAAGGTGTATCCATCCTTCGCTGACTTCTACGGCATGGAAGACACGATCGAGCGGATAGCAGGCTATTTCCGTTATGCTTCCCAAGGCCTCGAGGAACGCAAGCAGGTCCTCTATCTTCTGGGTCCCGTCGGCGGCGGCAAATCCTCGCTCGCCGAGCGGCTGAAAAAACTGATGGAGCAACGTCCGATCTATACGCTGAAGGTCGGCAACGAAATCAGCCCGATCTTCGAGTCGCCCCTTGGACTTTTCCAGCCCGACCGCATGGGAGATTTGCTGGAGGATAAATACGGGATCGCCCGGCGCAGGCTCAACGGCCTGATCTCACCCTGGGCCGCCAAGCGTCTCGATGAAATGTCCGGTGACATCTCCAAGTTCAGCGTCGTCAAGCTGATGCCGTCGAGACTGCGGCAGATCGCCATTGCCAAGACCGAGCCCGGTGACGAGAACAACCAGGACGTCTCGGCCCTGGTCGGCAAGGTCGACATCAGACAGCTCGAAAACTTCAGCCAATCGGATCCGGATGCCTATTCCTACAGCGGTGGGCTGAACCGCACCACGCAAGGCCTGCTGGAATTCGTCGAGATGTTCAAGGCACCCATCAAGGTCCTGCATCCGCTGCTGACGGCGACCCAGGAGGGCAGCTACAACGGCACGGAGAATTTCGGGGCTTTCCCTTATCAGGGCATCATCGTGGCCCATTCCAACGAGTCGGAGTGGCAGCAGTTCAAGACCAACAGGAACAACGAAGCCTTCCTCGACCGCATTCTGGTGGTCAAGGTGCCTTACTGCCTGAGGGTCACCGAGGAGAGGCAGATCTATGAAAAGCTGCTGCGCGAGAGCGAACTGGCCAGCAGCCCCTGCGCTCCGGAAGTGCTCGATATACTGAGCCGTTTTTCGGTCTCGACCCGGCTCGCCGAGCACGACAATTCCCCTCTCTACACAAAGATGCGCATCTATGACGGGGAAAATCTGAAGGAGATCGACCCGAGAGCGAAATCCGTCCAGGAGTATCGTGATACTGCGGGCGTCGACGAAGGCATGAACGGCGTCTCCACACGCTTCGCCTTCAAGATCCTGTCGCAAACCTTCAATTACGACACCAAGGAAGTGGCGGCCGATCCCGTCCATCTCATGTACATCCTGGAAGAGGCGATCAAGCGGGAGCAGTTCCCGAAGGAGACCGAGGCGTCCTATCTGGAATTCATCAAGTCGGAACTCGCCGCGCGTTACGCGGAATTCATCGGCCACGAAATCCAGAAGGCCTATCTGGAATCCTACAGCGAGTACGGCCAGAACCTGTTCGACCGCTATATCGCCTATGCCGATGCCTGGATCGAAGACCAGGACTACAAGGACCCCGACACCGGCCAGATCCTCGATCGGGAGGTTCTGGACAACGAGCTGTCGCAGGTCGAGAAACCGGCCGGCATCGCCAACCCCAAGGATTTCCGCAACGAGGTGGTGAAGTTCACGCTGCGTGCGCGGGCCCGCAACAACGGCCGCAATCCGTCGTGGACCAGTTATGAGAAGCTGCGTGAAGTGATCGAGAAGCGCATGTTCGGCCAGGTCGAGGATCTCCTGCCGGTCATTAGCTTCGGATCGAAGCAGGATAGCGTTACCGAAAAGCGTCACAACGAGTTCGTGCAGCGGATGGTGGAACGCGGCTACACCCAACGGCAGGTACGCCGGCTGGTCGATTGGTACATGCGGGTCAACAAGGCCGGTTAAGAGCCGGGATGGTTCCATGCCGATCTTCATCGATCGTCGACTGAACCCGAAGGACAGGAGCCTCGCCAATCGCCAGCGCTTCTTGAAACGGGCGCGCGAGGAGCTGAAGCAGAACGTTCGCGACGAAATCCGAAGCCGTCGGATCGCCGAGGTCGATGCCGAGCATACCCTGCCGATACCAAAGAAGGGCACCGGCGAGCCGAACTTCGATGACGCGAAGAACAGCGGTCGCCGCGAGCGCATCCTGGTCGGCAACAAGCAGTTCGCCGTGGGGGATTTGATCCCCAAGCGAGGCCAGGGTGGCTTCGGATCGTCGACGCCGGGTGACACCGCTTCGGAAGACGATTTTCGCTTCGTGCTTTCGCGCGAGGAGTTTCTCGATCTTTTCTTCGAAGACCTCGAACTGCCTGACCTCGTCAAGCTGAGCCTCAAGGAAATCGTCGCATTCAAGCCGCGCCGCGCCGGTTTCACCCAAAGCGGCGCCCCGACCAACATCAATGTCGGGCGCACGATGCGAAACAGCTACGGCCGTCGTATCGCCCTCAAACGCCCCAAGCGCGGAGACATTGAGGCGATCGAACAGGAACTCGCATTTCTGCAGGTTCAGCCATCCAGCGAGGCAATCCTCCAGCGCATCGTGGCCTTGAATGAAGAGCTCGAGCGACTGGAGCGGCGCCGCAGAAAGATTGCCTATGTCGATCCGGTCGATATCCGCTTCAATCGCTTCGAACCGCAGCCTCTGCCCAATGCCAATGCCGTCATGTTCTGCCTGATGGACGTGTCCGGTTCCATGGGAGAGCGTGAGAAGGACCTCGCCAAGCGTTTCTTTGTGCTGCTGCACCTGTTCCTGCAGCGTCGCTACAAACGCACCGAAATCGTCTTCATCCGCCATACCCACGAAGCACATGAAGTGGACGAGGAAACCTTCTTCTACTCCACGCAA
The DNA here is from genome assembly GCF_042739215.1 of Mesorhizobium sp. NPDC059054. Taxonomy (NCBI): domain Bacteria; kingdom Pseudomonadati; phylum Pseudomonadota; class Alphaproteobacteria; order Hyphomicrobiales; family Phyllobacteriaceae; genus Mesorhizobium; species Mesorhizobium sp. NPDC059054. The sequence goes on along the minus strand of NZ_JBHYHV010000008.1, from coordinate 110,040 downwards.
AGCGGCGGCACGGTCGTCTCCACGGCGCTCGAAGAGATGCATCACATCATCGCCAAGCGCTATCCGGTGAGCGAGTGGAACATCTATGCGGCGCAGGCTTCGGATGGCGACAACTTCTTTTCCGATTCCGAGCGATGCATTGCTCTGCTCGATGGCGAGTTGATGCGCCTGTGCCAGTATTTCGCCTATATCGAGATCATCGATGAACGCGAAAGCGAGATTTTCGGCGCGACCGAAAATGGAACATCGCTGTGGCAGGCCTACAGCAAGGTCGCCGGCCGCTGGCCGAATTTCCAGATGAGCCGGATCGCCAAGGCAGCCAACATATATCCGGTTTTCCGGAAGCTCTTCACCAAACAGCCGACGATCGGCAAAAGTACCTAGAGCGGAATGCGATCAAGATGAACCGTTACTCCGCTCTATCTCTTTGTTTTATCGCATGATCTTTGTCCGAAAAGTCTGTCAACTTTTCGGGATCATGCTCTAGGAGGTACCATGCCAGCGAGCAAGGCGCGCCTACTCTTTTCCGGTTCCGACTGGGATTTCAGGAAACTGTCGCAGGTTTACGAAGCGATCGAGGAAATCGCCGTCGAGGAACTTCAACTCGATGTCTATCCAACTCAATTGGAGATCATTTCGTCCGAACAGATGCTCGACGCCTACGCATCGGTCGGTATGCCGCTGATGTATCGTCATTGGTCGTTCGGCAAGCATTTCCTCTATCAGGAGTTGCTCTACCGCAAAGGCGGCCGTGGACTGGCCTATGAGCTGGTCATCAATTCCAACCCCTGCATCGTCTATCTCATGGAAGAAAACACGATGGCCCTGCAGGCCCTGGTCACAGCGCATGCCGCTCTCGGCCACAATCATTTCTTCAAGAACAATCATCTGTTCCGCCAGTGGACCGACGCGGCGATGATCCTCAGCTACCTGGACTTTGCGAAGGACTATATTGCTCGCTGCGAAGAGCGTCACGGTCTTGCCGCCGTCGAGGAGATCCTGGATGCAGCGCACGCATTGAAGGAGCAGGGCGTATTCCGCTATCAGCGGCCGCCCAAACTGTCGTCGGAGCAGCAACGCAAGGGACTGCGCGAACGGCTGGAATACGAAGAACGGTCCTACAACGACCTATGGCGTACACTACCGGCGTCGCGGGGAAGCAGCGAAGACCAAAATCAGGCCGAGCGGAAAAAGAACCTCAATCTGCCGGAAGAGAACCTGCTCTATTTCCTGGAAAAGAACAGTCCGACCCTGGAACCCTGGCAGCGCGAGATCATCCGCATCGTGCGGGTCATCGCGCAGTATTTCTACCCGCAGCGGCAAACCCAGGTGATGAACGAAGGCTGCGCCACTTTCGTCCACTATACGCTGATGAACATGCTGTTCGATCGCGGCCGCATCAGCGAGGGCGCCCTGCTCGAAATGCTAAGCAATCACTCGAACGTTGTCTTCCAGCCAGGCTTCGACGATCCCCGTTTTTCCGGCATCAACCCCTATGCGCTCGGGCTGGACATGATGCAGGATATCAAGCGCATCGCGACAGAGCCGACGGAAGAGGATCGCGACTGGTTCCCAGATATCGCCGGTAGTGGCGATTGGCGAAGAATATTGCTCGAAGCCTGGGCCGACCACCGCGACGAGTCCTTCATCCGCCAGTATCTCAGCCCTGCCCTGATCCGAAAATGGCGGTTGTTCCTGTTGGTCGACGGCGCTGACGAACCTCACTACAAGGTGGCCTCGATCCACAACGAACGTGGCTACGAGAAAATACGTTCCGTCCTGGCGCATAGCTACGAGGTCGGTGCAAACAGACCGGACATACAGGTCGTGGATGTCGATCTGCTCGGCGACCGCCACCTGCGGCTGCAGCACGAGGTGAGGAACGGCGTCCTTCTGGAAGACAAAAGCCGCGACGACACGCTGCGTCATATCAGAAGGCTTTGGGGTTACGAGGTCAGCTTGGCGTCCGTGGATGCCGAAACCGGAGCGACGATTGCCGATCGCGCAACCAGCCAGATCGCAGAATGAGCCTCGAAAACCAGCGCTGAATGGACCGCTCTTTCTCGTTAAGCCTCTCGCCACAAGGCCCTGGCCAGCCGTCCCTCACCATTTCATCCCGATTTTTGCGGTTCCTGCGATGTTGTGGACGTTTCGGGAGACCTCGCCCTGGAGCGTTGCCGCGGCGAAGAAGCCGTTGGCGGTTGTGTATTGGACACCGACGTCGATGAGTGCGCTGTAGCGGTCCGGATTGGCCCCTTCGATGCTGAAGCTGGTGCCAGGCAGGGCCTGGAAGCCGGCGACGAAGCCGATTGCGTCGCCGCCATTGATGGCAAGGGCGGCACGGCCCGAGAGCGTCAGCGTTGCATCGTTGTCGAGGCCGATGCCGTGATCCAGCCTGGCGCCGAGCTCGGTGCGGGTGACGGTCGTGGTGTTGCCCTTGTAGGTCAGCCCGAAGCTGCCGGCGCCGGTCTCGGAGTAGCCCGGCATCCGGTAGGCGATGGCCTGGAAGGCGGCATAGGGGGTGAGCGTCGCCAGCGATGTCTCGATGTCGTAGCCGGCCTCGATGCGTCCGGAGAAGGCATGGGCGTTGAAATCGCCCGACAGCACAGTGCCGAGCACGGTGCGGCTGGTCTCGGCATCGTAGAAGCTGTAGGCGGCCGCAGCGGCGACATAGGCGTTGCCGAACTCCTGCCGGCCAAAGGCACCGGCATTGAAGAAGCGCGCGCTGCCGCTGCCGAGCTTGTCGGCAAGATGGAAGTCCGACGAGCCGCCGCCCAGCGCGATGCCGAGCGTGGCGTCGTCCCATTTGCGGGCAATACCGCCGGCCAGTCCAAATGTCTTCAGGTCGGTGTCATGGGAGCCGGCAGCACTGTCGCCACCGATCTCGGAGGTACCGCCATAGGTGGCACCCCAGCTGCGCCAGCGGCTGTCGAAGACCTTTGCGACAGGACCGGCCAGACGATCGGACTTGGCGCCGAGGGCAGCCAAGGCTTTGTCACCGTCTCCTGCTGTCTTCTCGTCGGCAAAGGCAGCCACTGTGCTGCTGGAGGAAGTGCCCTGCCCGCCACGATCCGCCATCGCCTCACCCGACAGCAGGCTCAGGAACTGATCGGTACCCTGGATGCCGGAGCTGATCGCACCGGCCGTCGGCTCGCCGGAGACCAGCGAGAGGCCGGCGCTGTCGAGCGCACCGAACTCCGTCTGGATGCCGCCCTTGGCATCGAAATAGCCGACGATGGCATTAGCCACGGAGCGCTGGTTGCGGTTGAGCGGATCGAAGACCGGCCTGCCGCCAGGATTGCCCGGCTCACGCATGTCGAGATCGAGCGCCAGATAGGCATTGTTGCCGTCATAGGCGAGCTTGTGCGTGAAGCCGGTCGGGGCAGTGCCGGTCAAGCCGGCGAAGGTGGTGCCGCCCAGTCCGCCCTGTGCATTGAGGATGGTGTAGGTCTTCTGGATATAGGTGGCCGCCGCATAGCTGGTGGCGACGGTGCCGCCGGAGAGATTGGCGGTTCCTGTCACATTGGTACGGTCGGCGGAAGCCGGGTCGAGCTCGATCGCATAGGTCGAGCCGGCACCCATCACCAGATTGCCGGCGACGTTGACGGTGCCGATCGAATTGCCCGGAGCCAGCGTGCCGCCATTCATCACCGTCACCGAAGCCAATGTGCCGGTACCGCCGAGCGTGCCGCCTGTTTCGACGGTGATACCCGACGAAGAGGCGATCGAGCCGTTGACCGACAGCGTGCCCTGCTTGACGAAGGTCTGGCCGGTATAGGTGCTGGTTCCCGACAGCATCAGCTTGCCGGAGCCGGACTTGGTGAAGGTGCCGCCGCCGGAGAGAGCGCCGGAGAAGGTCGAGTTGCTGGTCTCGTCGACGGTGAGATTGCCACTTCCCATTGCGACGTCGCCGGCCCCCGACAGCGTGCCGATGACCTGGTCGAGGCTGCCGAGATCAAGCTTGGCGCCGCCCGCCACCGACACCGCGCTGCGAGCCGAGAAGGCATGGGCGACACTGGCGCTCAACGTGCCTTGCGCAACCGTGGTAGCGCCGCTGTAGTCGTTGTGGCCCGACAGCGTCAGGGTTCCCGCCCCCGCCTTGGTCAGGCCGCCGGCACCGGTGATGTCGGCAGCGACGCCTGCCGCGAAGCCATTGCTGTCGAAGGTGCCGCCGCCTGCCTGGAGCGTGACCGCGCGGGTTGCCGCGACATCGAAGGCTGCGTCATAGCGCAGCGCGCCGCCATCGAAGGTGAGCGCGCCGGCGGCATCGCCGAGATTGCCGTCGCTCGAAGCGGCGATCGTGCCCTTGTTGAAGAAGGTGCCGCCCGAATAGCTGTTGGTGCCCGCAAGCACCACCACGCCAGTGCCGTTCTGCGCGACCTGGCCGTGGCTGCCTGCCCTGTCCGAGATGACGCCGAGGAAGGTGTAGGTGTCCGAGCGGTTGAAGGCGAGCGTGCCGCCAAGCTGCACATCGCCCAGGATCGAGCCTGTGGTGCCGCCATTGCCGATCTGCAAGGTGCCGGCTTCAACCACGGTGCCGTCGCCATAGGTGTTGTCATTGGTCAGGATCAGCGTGCCGGCGCCGGCCTTGTGCAGGGTGCCGGGATCGGAGGCATCGGCAATCACGCCGGCAATGGTCATGGTGTGGCCGTTGGTATCGACCGTGCCATAGCTCGGGCTGACCTCGAAACGGTTGGCGAAGGAAAGACCATCCGCGCCCGCCTGGAACAGGCCGGCATCGTTCAACAACACATGGCCACTACCGACCGCATGATCGTTGGTCACGATGAGTTTGGTGCTGCCGGGGGCTCCGAAATACCCCACGGTGGTACCACCGGTGTAGGTGTTGACACCGGTCAAGGTCAGCGTGCCGCCACTCAGCGTGAGCGAACCGCCGGTCGAAGTGTTGAAGCAGTCGGTACCTGTCGCCCCGCAATCGCTGATGATGCCGGAGAAGGTGCCATCCGCATTCACGATGCCGAGGTTCCTGTCGCCGAGATAGACCTGGCCGCTGCCGGTCAGCGCTTTGATCCCCGGCCCGGATCCGGTACTCTGCGCGGAAATGTCGAAGACGCCATTCGCGATGACACCGCTGGAGGCAAACAAGCTGCCATCGCCCGAGAGCTGCAAGGTGCCCCCCTGCTCGATCGTCGTCGAGCCGGTGAACATGTTGACGCCCGAGAACATCTGGGTCGCGCCATTGGCGATCACCACGCTGCCACCGGTGCCGCCGCCGATACCGCCGTCGCGGATCGAGCCGCCGAACAGGGAACCGTCGGTGATGGTGAGGGTCTTCGAACCGAGCGCCACGATGCCATTGCCGGTTGCACTGAACAGGCCGGCGATGCGCGCGCCCGCGGTCGTCTGCGAAATGTCGAGAACCCCGTTGGATACAAAGCCGACATAGGCAGAGCTTGCGATCGATCCGCTCCCCTTCAGCGCCAGCGTGGCACCGGCGTCGATCTGCGTGGCATTGGTGTAGGTGCTGACGCCCGACAATGTCTGCGTGCCGCCGGCGATCTCCACTCCGCCGCTACCCTTGATGAGGCCGGCGAATTCTGTCGAACCGTTGGTTATGACCAATCCCTTGCTGCCGAGCTCGACCGTTCCGATGGAAGTGCCGGCAAGGCTGGTGATCGCTGCGAACGGCAGCGACCGCCCGGAAATGTCGAATGTGCCGTTTTCAATGGCGACGACGCTCGACATACCGATGTTGCCCAGCCCCGACAGCGCCAGCGTGCCGCCCTTGATGGTCGTGGCGCCGGTATAGGTGTTGGCGCCCGAGAGGATCAGCGTGCCGCTGCCGAACTTGTCGAGCCCGATGCCCGCGCCCCCCGTCAGCGCCGAGGCGATCTCGGCTATGGCTCCGCCGTTGACGGTGACAAAGCTCGCCGCGGTGTTGTTCTCGCTGTCACCGCTCAGCGTCAGATCATCGCCTTCGATCTTGTAGCCGTCGCTCGCGAACTGGATGCCTTCGAAATCGACAGGTCCGCTGACTTTCACCAGTCCACCCGTACCCGCAAACACCGCGACAGAACCACGCCATTGATCGTTGAAATCGGCGCTGCCGGGAGCGCCGGTCCAGTTGGTTCCAGCGGCGCTCCACATCCCGGCACCGCCATTGACGATGCCGTTGCCGATGGCGTCGGCACCATCCCAGAACTGGACGATCTGATCGCCATTCTGGATGAACAGGTTCACCTGATGCGGGATAGCGGTCTGGACGCTGGCGTTGATCGGCACGCTCGCATAGTTGCCGGAGACTGTGCCGTCGACATCGAAGAGCCTGTAATAGCCCGACACTGCGCCGGGCGTCAGCAACGTGCCGCCGAGCACAAGATTGCCAGTGACGTAGACGAGGTCATTGGCGGGACCGCCGACAACCCCCGGCGCACCCAGTTCGAAGAGACTGGTCGACGTCGAGCCCAGGACCAGATTGCCGTCGACTGTCAGCTTGCCAGGGCTGCTGCCGGCTGACAGCGTGCCGTTGATGACGGTGCTGCCAAGCGTGCCGTTGCCACCAATCGTTGCACCCGCGTCGACGGTAACACTCGACGACGAAGCAATCGAGCCGTTCACGAGCAACTTGCCGCCACTCACCGTCGTGGCGCCGCTGTAACCGCTGTTGCCGGAAAGCGTCAGCGTCCCGCTGCCGGTCGTGGTCAACCCGCCGGTGCCTGTGATGCCCTGTGAGATCGACGTGGCGAAGCCATTGGTGTCAATTGTACCGCCACCCCCGTTGAAGATGATCTGACGCGTGGCGGCGAGATCGAACGACGCGCCCAGTTTGAGCGCGCCGCCGTCGAAGGTCAGGACGCCGGAGGCATCGCCCAGATTGACGTCCCTCGTCGCCTGCACGGCGCCTCCCAGCAGCGAGGTGCCACCGGTATATGTGTTGTTGCCGGAAAGCGTCAGGACACCGGTGCCGGTCTTGACCAGCGAACCGCCGGTGCCCGTGGGGCCGTCCGCGATCGTACCGCTGACCTCGGTCGACTGATCGTTGGACCCAACCGTCAGCTTCTTGGATCCGAGATAATATGTACCGGCTCCTTCGATCGAACCGACAGTCGTCCCGGCCGAGGTCAGGTCTTTGATATGAAAACTGCCGCCAGCCTTGTTGATAAAGCGTGCAGAACCACCGCTGCTGGTGTCCTGGAATTTGACCGAGCCGCCCGAGTTGATCGTAATGGCCGCGCTTTCCGCCGTGCTGTCACCCGCAAAAACAATGACACCGTCGTTCTCGACCGTCGCGCTGCCAGCCGTGCTGCGGTCGTTGAAATTCATGGCCGACATGTTGCTGATGCGGGCATGGTCAGCCGAACTGTCGCCGTTGAAATTGATCGACTGAAGATTGGAGATCTCGGCGCTTGCCGCCTTGCTGCTGTCGTGGAAGTTGAGAACGCCGCTGCCGTTGTTGATGTTGGCACTACCGCCGGTGGCCGTATCGTGGAAATTCACCGTGCCGGCATTGATCTGGATGGTGCTGCCGCTGCCGCCGGCATTTGCGGCAGCGCGGAAATTGGTGGTGCCGCTGTTGGTGATGGACAGGGCGCTGGCCGCGTCGATGTTGACGATGTCGAAGGTGCCGCTCGCGGCTACCTCGACGGAACCCATGATCTTGCCCGCAACGCCGCCGCCGCCAATCGTGCCGAGCTGCAGCGTGCCGGCATTGACCGCCGTGCCACCGCGATGGCTGCTGGTTCCGGTCAGCGTCAACGTACCGGTGCCGATTTTGCTTAGAGCCAGAGTAGGAAAGCCCGCACCGCCATCCTGGAACGTTCCGTTGAAAACGGTCGAGCTGTCGTCGCGACCGACCGTCAATGTCGCGTCGGAACTGCCGGTATTGGTGACAAGCCCGTCACCGGTCAGCGAGTTGATCTCCTGATCGAACCCGCCGAGATCGATGGTCGCGCCGCCGGCAACAGAGAACGCGCCAATCGACGAAAATGCGTTGGTCGCGCCGCCTTGCAGCGTGCCGCCGGAAACCGCCGTCCGCCCGGCATAGGTGCTGGTGCCCGAAAGCTTCAGCGTGCCATTGCCGAGCTTGACCAGCGAACCGCCGGTACCGCCGATAGTCCCGCTGACCTCGGTCGAGAGGCCGTTCGAACCGACGGTCAACTCGTTGTCGCCTAGCAGATAGGAGCCACCGCCAGCGATCGAGCCGGCGCTGAGCTTCTTGTCGCCGTTGGCGCCAGTCGAACCGGAGAAATCGACGGTGCCGGCAACGTTGTTGATCTCGGCATTGCCGGCATTGCTGTTGAAGAGGAACGCAACATTGGAATTGTTGGTGATTTTGGCACTGCCGGCCGTCGCAGTGGAGCGGAATGTCAGGCTGCCGTTGTTCGTGATCTCGGCGGAGCCCGCCTGGCTCGCATCATAAAAAGTCAGATCCTGATCGTTGGTTATGTCGGCATTGCCCGCAGAGCTGTTTCCATAGAAGGCCAGCGTGCCGCCGTTGGTGATGTGCGCAGCGTCCGCGGAACTGAAATTATCGAAGTTCAGGAAACCACCGTTGTTGTTGGTGATTGCGGCGTTGCCCGCCAGACTGTTCTGATAGAACAGAAGCGTGTTGTTGTTGGTGATGTTGCTTGCGCCGGCCTTGCTGCCGTCGTGAAACTCGACAAAGAAGTTGTTGGTGATCCTGGCGCTGGCGGCGCTGCTGGTGTCGTAGAAATACAGCTCGCCCGTATTCGTGATCGTGGCGCTGCCTGCAGTGGTGTTGTTGTAGAAATTCGTGGTGGCTTTGTTCGTGATGCCTGTGATGGCCGTCGTGTCGGCATTGGTCAGGTTGAATGTGCCACTGTTTACGGTCACCGCCCCACGGATGGAGCCAGCAGTGCCGCTGGTGCCCAGTTGCAGCCCACCGCCACCGCTCACGGTGGTTCCACCGGTGTAGGTGTTGTTGCCGGTGAGAATGACCATGCCGGAAGGACCGGTCTTGACCAGGCCGGCGCTGCCCGCCAGCGTCGCGCCAATCGTGCCCGCCCCCAAGAGGTTGAGATTGTTGGCGGCTTCGATGATACCGGTGCCCGAGATAGTGCCGCCGTTGAAGGTGAGTGTCCCCAGGCTGAGCTTCCGGCCGGCATCGATGGTCAACGTCGCGGTGTCGGAGTTTGTAAACGTGGCCACATTGAACATATCGCCGCCGGTCAGCGACACCTGGCCGTTGCCCAGGTTGTTGATGTTGCTCACCTGCACGTCGACATCGCCGCCGAGAACCTTGATCTGACCGCGATTGTTGACGCTATAGCCAACTCCAGGAGAGAGTGTCGCCGTACCGCCCGGGCCGTTGAAATTGATCGTGCCAGTGGCATTGTTGTTGATGTCGCCATTATCCATCACGACGCCGTCGGTAGCGACATTGATGACGGAATCGTTGTTCAGCGTGTTGCCCGTGCCGAAGAGCCTCGCACCGACGCCGAGCGTGATCCCTCCCGCATTCGCGATCGTCCCGGCCGACAGCATGCTGCCGGCGCCGATCGTTACAGTGCCGAAATTGTTGAGACTGGTGAACCCGGTCGCATCGCCAGCGGCATCGCTCACCGTGAGTGTGGCGCCACCATTCACCTGAAGGACGTTCGAGTATATGCCGGAAACGGTCGTCGTGCCCGCGGCAAGCTCGATCTTGCCGATATTGCTGCCGGCAAGCGCCTGGATGCTGTTCGTCCCGCCGGTGATGGCGATGGCGGAAGTGAGGTTTCCGGTAAGGCCGCCGGCGCCGCCACGCGCGCCGCCCAAAATGGTCCCGCTGTTGATGATCGTCAGGTTCTGGCCGATGATTCCGTAGCCGCCGGCCTGAGGGCGATAGGGCTGGAAGTTCTGGAAATCCGTGCCGCCACCACCTCCTTGGATCGTACCGGAATTGTTGATCGTCAGGCCATTGGTGGCGGTTGCAGTAATGCCGTTGCCGCCCAGCCCTCCCGCGCCATTGCCAGAGGGATCGGCAAATGGGTTGCTGATACCGGGACCGACCACGGATGCCCCACCACCGCCATTGCCGCCGGTTACGGTGCCAGTATTGGTCAGACTGCTCCCCGTCGTGACAATGATGCCGGACCCGCCACCGCCACCACCGCCGCCGCCAGCATAGTTCCAGGATTGTGAATAGTTCGCGGCGCCGGAACCACCGTTGCCGCCGTTACCTCCCTTGATCGTAGCGCTATTGACAATATCAGTCGTCAGCCTGAGACCGGCGCCACCCGCACCGCCACCGCCGCCGCCCGCGCCTAAGCTATATCCCGCTCCCCCGCCGCCGCCGCCGTCCGAGCCACCTCCTGAACCGCCACGATTGCCAGAACCGCCCGTTGCGCCGCCACCGCCACCAGAGCCCGTCGCGCCGCTGCCGTCCCCGGCATTGCCGGCGGCTCCGCCGCCGCCCGGAGTGGAATAGTTCGGCGCTCCTCCACCGTTTGAGCCATTCTGACCAATACTGTCCGGCCATGCCGGTCCCGCGGCGGCGATCAGCGCCAACGGCGCCACTGAGGCAGTCAACAATGCCATACGCATGACAGCCGACCGCAGCGCAGCGCGGTTGGCTTGCGTCAGGTTCTTCTTCCCAGAAATCACGAAAATGCTCCGCATGCTTTGATGTCGGCGGTGGAATTGGAGAGGGGCGGCCGACGCGTCACGCGAGGCAGATGCACCCGAAAAAAGTCAGGCGCGGCAACTGCGGGATATCTGCCGAAGCGGCGTGCAAATCGCGGCTCCAAGCGGTCAACGCCGCCTTCAAAATCCTTGATTTCAAAGTAAGTTCCCCGCACAAGCAGCCCTGCCCTGAAACGGCATCCCGAGCATTTCATCTCATTGAAGGTGCGGAGCCGTCCTGAAGCGGCGTCGAAGACTTTCTGAAGATTTTCTGATATTTGAACGATACGCGGCACTGCTACGGAAGGTGGGGGGGAAGTGCTCCGGTTCGCCGGCTTTGAGCTCGATCAGCGACGTGCGGAGTTGCGGGATGCCGATGGCAGCCCGGTACGGCTGCGTCCGAAAACCTTCGACATGCTGTATCTCTTCGCCGCCAATGCTGGACGGATCGTCAGCAAGCAGGAACTGATGGAGGCAATCTGGCCGAACATCCATGTCGGCGAGGACAGCCTGTTCCAGTGCATCCGCGAAATACGGACAGCGCTCGGTGACGAAGAACGCAGCCTGATCAAGGTCGTCTCCGGGCGTGGCTACATGTTCGATGCCGAAGTGACGGGCGCGCCTGCCGATCTTGTTGTTCAAACGGAGTCTGTATCGACCGCGACAAAGGAGGAGCGGACAACTGCCCCGTCAGCGGAAATGCACGCAGCGCCAGCGGCACGACAGCAATCCTTCCGTGGCTTGCGCGGCTGGGCTGCTATCGTCATGAGTTTCTGCGCGATCCTCGGCTTGGCGGCCGCGGCGCCGGGGATCGCGCCAAACTTGATTTTCTCGCGCAAGCCGCCCGTGGTCATGGTGATGCCGATCGCCGCCGCAAACAGCGATGCGCAATCGGCGTCGATGGCGGGAAACGTGACCGAGCGCCTGAGCGATGGCCTGGCCAGGATCGACACGATCCGCGTGGTCACGTCACGAACAAAACCGGCGACGGCATTGCTGGCCGGTGTGTCAGCCTCCGTCGTCGATGCCGATTTCCTGGTGAATGGCGAGCTGCAGCGAAGCCCCAATGCCTGGACATTGGAAGCGCGCATGACCGACACCGCGACCGGCGAGGTAAAATGGACGACGTCGGTTTCGGTCGGCACAGACGAAATCGAGACGTCCGTTCAGCAATCCAGGCTCGCCGCCGGCCTCGGTCATGAGCTCGCGCTGCGTATCAACGCATCGCTTTATCCCGATGCCAGGGGAATCGCACTTAATTCACCCGCCGACAACGCCAAGGTTGTCGTCGAGCAGGCCGTCGCCTCGATCAACCAGACGACGCGCGAGCGCTTTGCCACGGCACAGGTGATGCTGGAGAATGCGCTGACCGAAGAACCGGACAATGTCGACCTGCAAGTCACGCTCGCAGCGTTGCAGACGCGCGGCATCCAGATGGTCTGGTATGGCCCGGTCGAAATGACTGCGTCGGAAACACGGGCAAGGTCTTTGCTGGAACGCGCGCTGCACGCAAAGCCGCGCTACTTGCCTGGCCTGGAAGCCTATTGCCGTTTCCTGACCGCAACCAACAATTTCGTCGAAAGCCTGGTGGCCTGCGCACGTGTGCTGAACCTCGATCCCTGGAACGGCGGTGCGCTCTACCAGCTTGGCCTCACGCAGCTTCAGCTCGGCCGCACCGAGGATGCACTTGCAACGTTCAAGCAGGCAGATGGCTTCGACACCCCTGCCGTCTCCCGCTGGACCTGGAAGATCGGCATCGGCTGGGCCTATCTCATGCTCGGCCGCAATGACGAGGCGGTGGAATGGATCAAAAAATCCATCGCCATTACGCCTGCCTCGGGGCGCCCCTACCTGTTGCTGGCCGCAGCGCTTCAACGCGCCGGCCACCCGGATGAGGCAAAGGCCGCGCTGGCCAAAGGGATGGCACTGCGCCCAAATTCAACCGCGCTGAACGTGCGGCCACCAGACCGCAACGCCAGCCCGGCCTTTGTCGAAGCGAGCTTGGGCATCGTCCAGACGATGGTCGATGTAGGGCTGCCGCGAAACTAAAGGCCCTCCAGAAATCATTGAGCACGGAGCCACAATGGGGACTCCGCGCTCATCCTGATCGGCCTGCCTTAAAAACTCCCTCTCACGCCAACACCGAAGGTGCGTGGCATGGTCATGCTCGCCTCGACGCCACCGATGCCGCGGTTCTGCTGCATGTAGGTCGGCGCGCGTTCGTCGAAGATGTTCTTGACGTAGCCATAGACCTGCAGGTGCTCGTTGAAGTCGTAGCTCGCACGGGCATCCGCGATCGTATAGGGCTCGATCAGATAACTCGGCGTGTTGGCCGTATCGGAATAATACCTGTCCATGTGGCGGACCTCGCCGGAGAGGTTGAACTTCTCCGTCACGTCCCAGCTGGCGCCGAAGCTCAGCATATAGCCGGGCGACTTGGCGAACTCGTTGCCTTCGTAGCTGACATTGCTGGCGATCCTGTCGATGCGCGTGCGCAGCAAACCTACGCTTGCCTTGAGCGTCAGATTGTCGAGTATCAGGTAATCCGCTCCGACCTCCAGCCCATAGGCATGGGCCTTTTCGGCGTTGATCGTGTAGGACTGCGCAACGCCGGAGGAGATGACGACCGGTATCGTGTACTGGGCGTTCTTGAAATCCATGTAGAACAGATTGCCATTGAGTGTCAGCGTGTCGTCCAGCAGGCTGGCGCGCGTGAACAGCTCATAATTCCAGAGTGTTTCTTCCTCGAAAGGCATCCACTTTCGTGCGTTGAGGTTCAGCGATACGCCGCCCGGATTGTAGCCACGGTTCACCATCGCACCCACGGTGAGGTCAGGCGTCACCGCATAGGCCAACGAGACTTTCGGCAACACCGCGCTGAAGGTGGTGTCGAAATCGACCGGCTGCGGCGCAAAGACCGATTTGCCCTCGCGCTGGATATGATCCTGCTGATAGCGCAGGCCGCCGGTCAGCGTCCAAAAATCGGTCAGCCGGTAGCTCGCCTCGGTGAAAAGGCCGAGATTCTGCTTGGTGTCGTCGAAGGTCGACAAACCGCTGAGATAGAGCACCTCGTCGCTCTTGGTGTGGGCGTAATAGACGCCCGCCACTCCGCTCAAGGCATCGCCCTGCTCGCCGAAGGTCACGCGCGCTTCGTTGGAGGCGTTCTTCTGCTCGACATCGGCATCGCCATTGTTGACGAGCCCGGTGGTTCGGTGAACGGACGATGCCGAATACTGTGCCTGGTTGAAGAATTTGAAGCCGTTGCCGACGTCATAGCTGATGTCGAAAATGCCGGTGTTGGTGTCCTGCTTCCAGGTCGGCATCGTTGTGGTGATGTGTTCGAGGTTCTCGAACGGCATCGACGCAGCTTCCTGCGACGGACGGTTCGACCCATTGTGCGAATAGGTGAATTTCGCTTCCAGGCCGGGGATTTCGGCCGGTTGCCACAACAGCTTGAAGCGGGCATTCAGCGCCTCGAAATCCTGGTCGGTGTCGCCGTGCTGGAATTTGGTGCTGATGTAGTCGATGAAGGTGTCACGGCCGGAATAGTCCACCGCAAGGCGCGCCGCGAGTTCGTTGTCGACGATCGGACCGGACAGCATGAACGAGGCGCGCTTGGAATTGTAGCTGCCGATCTCCGCCTGATAGGCGGCCTCGGGCGTGAAGGTCGGATCCTTGGTGTTGACGATGATCGCGCCGGCGATGGCGTTGGCGCCTTGCGAGGTTGTCTGCGGTCCACGGAATACCTCGATGCTGTCCACATCCCAGGCCGACGCCGCACCGAAATAGAACTCGTTGTAGTTCAGGTAGTGGCCGTCGAGATTGATGGTGGCGCGCGGTACCGTGCCACCCCAGAACGATCCCTGGCCGGTGAGCGGACCCTGCGTGTCCTGTCCACGGATGATCGGCGTGCTGACAGTGTCGGTGAAGACGACATTGGGCACGTCCTGGACCACCTCGGACACGGAAGAATCGCCGGTCTTTTCCTTCGCAATCTGCTTGCCGGTGATGACCGTGACAGACGAGGCCGTGTCCTTGAGGCTGCGTGCGATCTTCTCGCCGGTGATGACGATGCGCTCGAGCAAGGTAGCGCTTTCTGCCGCAGCCGGCGGTTTTTCCTTAGCCGAAGCGGCGGTCGCCGCGAACACCGACAGGATCGAAAGCGCACTGACGCCAAGCTTTAGTGGCGTAATAAGATGAGATGGCATGAAGTCCCCGATCGCCCAGACAAGAAACGCTGGCTAGGAACGGACCGTGGCTCGCGGAAGAATTCCACAATGCATAGCGCATTCCGCATGTCAACATGAGACCGGGCGTCTGAGATGAACCTCGCTGAAACTGTCGCAGGGAAAAAGAGCCCATGAGGAAACCGGGGCAACGGCAAGCCGGAGCGATTGATCGCAGACCCGAAGCACCGTAACGTCACCTCGTCCGTTAGCCGAAACACAGTCGCCGATCTTTATCCTCGCCACTGTCAGCCTTGATCTTGTCCGCATGATTGCCCCAGCCCCCAGGCCCTTGCCGGTCGCCACGGAACAGAACGCGTGAAACCAGACAGGTCCGACGACGAGGAAATCAGCAGCGGCAAACGCTCCACGACCATCCAGTCGGTGTCCATCGCAGCACGCTTCCTGGATATTCTCGCGAGAGCCGACGGCCCACTGGCGCTTGGCGAAGTCGCCCGGCAGGGGCGGACAGGCACCTCGACGGCGCATCGCTACATGCAAAGCCTTGTCCGCGAACGGCTGGTTGCCCAGGACCCGATGACCGGCCGCTACGATCTGGGGCCGGCCGCGCTCAGCATCGGCATCGGCGCGTTGCGGCGCATCGAGCCCATCGAAGTCGCGGCACGCCTGATGAAGACGCTGTCGTCGGAAATCGCGGCCAGCTGCGGCGTCGCGATCTGGACCGATCAGGGACCGACCATCATCCGCTGGTACCGCAGCTCGGATTTCTCGATCAGCACGGTTTCGCTCGGCGATGTCCTGCCGCTTGACAACACCGCCTGCGGCCTGGTGTTCCAGGCCTATCTGCCGCGCGAGACGGTCGCCGCGGCGCGCAAGCGACAACCCGCAACGTTCAGGGGCAGCCCGCCCTCGAAAGAGACGCTCGATGCAGCACGCCAGGCCGCCGGCGTCGAACTCAACGAGCATCTGTTCTCTCTGCTGACCGGCAAGGCAGCACCGGTGTTCAACGCGCAGAACGAGATCGCCTGCGTCGTCACCACCGTCTCCTTCGTCAAGACGGCCGAAGCCACCGGGCACTGGAGCGCTCTGCGCGCCATGGCCACACAGGCCTCGCTCGAATCCGGGGCTTCTCCGCATCGCGGGTGAACAACACCTCACCGGATGCCCAGGTGCCCCCGCAATGTGGAGCTTTCATACTCACCGCGGAACAGGCCGCGCCGCACCAGTTCGGGAACCAGTTCTTCGAAGAAAAGCTTGAGCGAACCCACCGAACCGCCGGGGAGCGCGATGAAGCCGTCGAGTGCACCCGCCTCGAAGCGCTCGACGATGTCGTTCAGGACATCGTCGACTGTGCCGACGGAAACCCAGTGCGCGGAGCCGACGACTTCAGGCCGTGCCAGCACCTCCTCGACAGTCGGGCTGTTCGCAGCAATGAAGCGGCGCAGCAGTTCGGCATGGGTTCGGCTGCGGACGGGATGGTCGGAAGCAGGCAGAAGATCAGGGCTGACGCGGCTGCCCGGGGCAAGCGCGCCGACATCCAGTCCAAGCACGCTCTTCAACGCTTCCACGCGGCGCTCGCGTGTCAGATGTGCGTGCGCGCGTTCGTGCAGTTTCCAGGCTTCCTCGCGCGTCCTGGCAAGGAAGAAATAGAGCCCGGGCAAGACGCGGACGGCATTCGCCGGGCGTCCTTGCCGTTCTGCCCTGTTGCGCAGATCCGCGCGCAGTTCGATGCCGTCGCCGATGTCCGGCATGGCGGCAAAGGTCGCATCCGCGACCGACGCTGCGAAGCTGCGGCCGATTTCGGACGCGCCGGCCTGAAACAACGGCGGCGGGCCGGCCTCATGCCCCGGAACATTGAGAGGTCCCTTCACATGGAAGAACTCGCCGGCATGGTCGATCGTCCGGACCGATGCCGACGACGAAACGCCGGGGTAGCTTGCCCATAGCTGCCGCACGAGATCAGTGAACTCCGCGGCCCTGCGATAGCGGACTTCCGGCGAAGGCATCGGCTCGTTGCCGAAATTCTCGGCACCCTCAATCGAGGTCACGATGTTCCAGCCGGCCCTGCCTTTGCTGATCCAGTGCAGGGACTGGGTCTGGCGGGCAACGACATAGGGCGGATTGAAGGTGGTCGAGGCCGTCGTGACGAGCCCGATCTTCTCGGTCTCCCGCGCGATCGCGGCCAGCATCATCGTCGGGTCGAGCCCGACATGGGTAGGCGAATGCGCCACCATGGCCTGGTTCATGACGAGATAATCCGGCCTGAAGACGAAATCGAGCTTTGCTCTTTCGGCCGCCTGGGCGAGCTCGACATAATACTCGACCGGTCCCATGCCCGCCGAGAGCGCCTCATCCGGATGCGGACGCTGTCCCTTGAGCCAGGTGGGCGTCAGGCTCAATCCGATGTGCAGTTTCCTGTGCGTGGTCATGCCGATTGTTTTCTGCTGTCTGGACCATGGATTGCGGGAACCGGCCGTCCTTTAGGGATGACCAGCGGGGTTGCCGAGACCGGATCGGCGATGATGACCGAAGGCAGGCCGAAAACCGCCTCGACCAGTTGCTCGGTGACGATCTCGACAGCCCTGCCTTCGGCGACGATCGCACCATGCTTCATGGCGATCAGATGGGATGCATAGCGGCAGGCATGGTTGAGATCGTGCAGGACGGCGACGACGGTGTGGCCCTGGTGGTGGAGGTCGGCCAAGAGGTCGAGCAATTCGATCTGGTGCGCGATGTCGAGGAAGGTGGTTGGTTCGTCGAGCAGCAGGATGGGCGTTTGCTGCGCCAGCACCATGGCGATCCACGCCCGCTGCCGCTGACCGCCCGAAAGCTCATCCATCAATCGATCGGACAGATCCGTCATGTGTGTGGCTTCCAGAGCGGCGGCCACGGCTTTTTCATCAGCCTTCGACCATTGCCTGAGGAAGGATTGGTGAGGATAGCGCCCCCGCGCGACCAGGTCCGCGACGGTGATCGCATCGGGAGCGACGGAGCTTTGCGGCAACAGGCCAAGGCGGCGGGCCACTTCCTTCGCCGGAAGCTCGCCGATGCACCTGCCGTCGAGAACCACGCGACCGGCCGAAGGCGGCAGCAGTCGCGACAGCGCACGCAAAAGCGTGGATTTGCCGCAAGCGTTCGGCCCGATGATGACGGTGAAGGACCCATCGGGAATCGCCACCGACAACCCAGTCGAAATCAAACGCTTGTCGTAGCGAAGCGTCACGCCATCGGCATGCAGACGATGCGCCATATTGCCCTTCCTGCCTGACCGTGGCCCTGTGAGAACTGCGACCTCGATATCGCATTACGGAATGCATATTGCATTGCGGGATACAATGCCTATTGTGGAATAAACAAGTCAAGTTTAACACCCCGTGCGATGACGCAAGGTCGCACCACGGCTTCCCTTCAATCCCGACCCGATCCTCAACGATGATGCCGATCCAGAAATTCGTCCTTTCCCTGCTGGCCGTCGCGGCAATCGCGACGATGCCGGACCGCGCGCTTGCGCAGGAGCAGGACTGGCCGAGGACGATCGCGCAGACAGGCGGCACGCTGACGTTGAAATCGAAACCCCAGCGGATCATCTCGACCACGCCCAGCGTCACCGGCATCCTGTTGGCCATCGGTGCGCCGGTGATCGCCACGGCCGCGACGACACCCACGATCCTGACTGACAAAAAGGGCTTCTTCTCGCAATGGGCTGCGGCGGCCGACGAACGCAGCGTCGAAGTCCTCTACCCCAACCTCAACTTCGACATCGAAGCCGTCATCGGACAAAACCCGGATCTGCTGATCGCCTCGGCAACAGGCGCCGACAGCGTGGTACAGCACAGGGCCGAACTTGCCGCGCAAGGCGTCCCGACGATGGTCGTCAACTATTCCAACCGGAGCTGGCAGGAGATCGCCGTCGAACTCGGCAAGGCCACCGGCCTTGAAGCGAAAGCAGGCGATGCCATCAAGCGGTTCGACGACTATGCCGCGCAGGCAGCAGTCTCGATGACACGCCCGAAAGGAAAGGTCAGCATCGTCGGATACAATATCGGCGGCAGTTATTCGATCGGCCGGCCTGAAAGCCCGCAGGCCAGATTGCTGACGGCACTCGGCTTCGACGTGGTGGGACTGCCCAAGGACATCGAAGGCGATGTGACGCGACGCTCGGACTTCGACTTCATATCGCGCGAGAACCTTTCCGCGGCCATCACAGGAGACACCGTCTTCCTGCTGCGCGGCACCGACAAGGATGTCGATGCCTTCGTCGCCGATCCCATGCTCGCCAATCTGCCCGCCATCGCGAACAGGAAGGTCTACGCACTTGGACCGACATCATTCCGCATCGACTATTATTCCGGGCGCCAGATGATCGATGCGGTCGCCGGGCACTTCCGATAATCATGGATCGTGGGGAACAGCGGGAAGTCGAGAGGCCGTCTCGGCTTGTTCAACGGCGAAAGCGCCTCTGGGGTCTCGCCGGTGCGGTCCTGACGCTCGCGGTTGTCAGCCTGCTCAGCCTGGCCGTCGGCTCGCGACCGGTTCCATTCGCCGAGCTGCTGGATACGTTCCGAGCCTATGATCCTCTCGATGACCGGCATCTCGTCATCTGGGAATTGCGGGTGCCACGCACCATCGTGGCGATCCTTGCCGGACTGGCGCTGGGGATCGCCGGAGCCGTCATGCAGGCGATCACCCGAAACCCGCTCGCGGAGCCCGGATTGCTCGGCATCAATGCGGGCGCGGCGACGGCCGTGATCATCGGGATCGCGGCATTCCATCTCACGGCGATGATCCAGTATGTCTGGTTCGCTTTTGTCGGTGCGGGCTTGGCGGGGATTGCCGTTTTCATCCTTGGGCAGGCCCACGAAACAGGCACCAATCCGGTCCGCCTCGTGCTTGCCGGTGCCGGCCTTTCCGTGATGCTGGGTTCGCTGACCGGCATCATCATGCTCAACGCACCGCCGGAGGTGGTCGACGATTTCCGCCACTGGTGGGCTGGCTCCATCGAAGGACGCAGTTTCGATGTCGCTGGCATACTTGCCATCGCGGTCACTGTCGGACTTGCGGTCGCCTTGTTCATCTCGAGGGACCTGAACGCCGTGGCGCTCGGCCGTGATCTTGGCGAAGCGTTGGGCGTCAGACTAGGCAGAACGTGGGTGCTTGCCTGCCTGACCGTCATGCTCCTGGCGGGTGCGGCGACCGCGGCCACCGGACCGATCGGTTTCGTGGGACTTGTCGCGCCCCATGCCGCCCGACTCGCCACCGGTCCCGACTATCGCTGGCTACTGCCCTTCTCGGCGCTGTTCGCTGCGATCCTGCTGTTGTGCGCCGATATCGCCGGGCGCGTTGTCGTCGCCCCTGCGGAGGTCGCGGCGGGCATCGTCGCCCTGCTTGTCGGTGGGCCGTTCTTCGTCGCCGTGGTTCGCAGATACCGATTGGCAAGACTATGAGACCGTCCAGTTCCTTCATTGGTCTCCGGATCGGCGGCCTCTCTCTGCGCCTGCGTGGACGCTCTGTCGCGGTCTGCATCGCACTCGCGCTGACTGGCCTCGCGCTCGGCATCCTGCTGCTCGGAACCGGAACACTGCATCTAACGCCATCCGAAGTGGTCGGCAGCCTGTTCGGGGCAGGCAGCAATCCGACTGCTGAGCGCATCGTCATGCGTATTCGGTTGCCGCGCATGGTAACGGCGATGCTGGTCGGTGCCTCGCTCGGCATGGCCGGCGCGATCTTCCAGTCGCTTTCGCGCAATGCCCTCGGCTCCCCCGACATCATCGGCTTCACCACCGGTGCCGCGACAGGTGCCCTGCTGCAGATCGTGCTCTTCGATGCGGGTCCGCTCGCCGTATCTGTTGCGGCGTTCGCATCCTGCATCGCGACAGCCGTCGCGGTACTTCTGCTATCGATGAAGAACGGTGCAACCGGCGGCTATCGGCTCGTTCTGGTCGGTGTCGGCGTCGGCGCGATCCTGTCCGGCATCAACACCATCCTGCTGGTCAAAGGCGGTCTCGATCAGGCTGCGGCCGCCCAGCTCTGGCTGGCCGGTTCGCTCAACACGCGGACATGGGCGCATGTGATACCGGCGGCAATAGGCTTCGCGGCGCTTGTTCCCGTCATCGTCCTCAATGCCCGCCGGACGACGTTGCTGGAAATGGGCGACGACACGGCAAGCCAGCTCGGCGTCACGCCGGAGCGGACACGGCTGACCATGGTCATGGCGGCCGTCAGCCTGACCGCAATTGCGACCGCTGCCGCCGGCCCGATCGCCTTCGTCGCCCTGGCAGGACCACAGCTTGCCAGGCGCCTGACCTCTTCACCCGACGTGCCATTGGTGAGTGGGGCATTGATGGGGACAGTGCTGCTTCTGCTCGCCGATCTGATCAGCCAACGCGCGCCTCTCCAGGTCAACATGCCTGTCGGCCTCACCACGGGTATGCTGGGCGGTGTCTACCTGCTCTGGTTGCTGACGCGAAAAAGAACGGTCTAGACCGACCCGCGCTCGACCACGGCCACCACCGACACACAATCCCCCGCCTTGACCAGGCCGGGGAAATGCCGGGCCGTCAGCAGGCCGGAAATCTTCGCTCTGATCTCCTGCGGCGCCTGCCCGGTGCGGCCGGTCGAATGGATGCGCGCGACAACGGCGCCGGCATCGATCGGCTCACCGAGATCGACCATCGTCTCGATCATGCCATCCTCCTCGGCAAAGCAGAAGCAGTCGCCGGACGGCATGTCGAGCCAGCGCGTCGGGGACTTCTCGACCGCACCGGCCACGATGCCCTCGTGTCGCAGTACATTCAGGATGCCGCGCCTGGCGATGCGCACCGTTTCGGCCCGCGAGGTGCCGCCGCCGCCGAGCTCGGTGGTGACGAAGACCTTGCCCATCTCCTCGGCCGCAGTGTCGTACATGCCGACCGCATCGATCTCGAGCATCTTCATCGAAAAGGGCGCGGAGAAAGCCTCGACGGCTGCGAAGGCACGCGCCTCCTGCGCTTTGTCCGGCAGGATATGGGCGGCGCAGAACGGCACGAAATCCAGCGTCCGCCCGCCGGAATGGAAGTCGAAGACGACATCTGCGCGCGGCAGCAGTTCACGCTGGAAGTAATCCGCGATCTTCTCCGTGACCGTACCGTCGGGACGGCCAGGAAAGCTGCGGTTCATGTTGCCCTTGTCGACGGGCGAGGTCCGCGTGCCGGCCCGGAAGGCAGGATAGTTCATCGCCGGCACGATGATCACCGTGCCGGAGACTTCCTTCGGGTCGAGCGTGCGGGCGAGTTCGTAGAGCGCCAAGGGCCCCTCATACTCGTCGCCATGATTGCCGCCGGTGAGCAACGCCGTCGGGCCGTTGCCGTTCTTCACCACGCAGATCGGGATCATCACCGAGCCCCAGGCGGAGTCGTCACGGCTGTAAGGCAGGCGCAGGAAGCCGTGCTGGACACCTCCACGATCGAAATCGACCGTGGGAGAAATAGGAGAAGGCCGCGACATCGTCAGTCCTTCACCACCAGCTTGCGCGGCACATTGGCCAGGCATTCGACCCCGGTCTCGGTGATCAGGATCGATTCCGTGATCTCCAATCCCATCGTCTCCAGCCACAGGCCGGTCATGAAATGGAATGTCATGCCGGGCTTGAGCTCGGTGCGGTCGCCGGGGCGCAGGCTCATGGTGCGTTCGCCCCAGTCCGGCGGATAGGAGATGCCGATCGGATAGCCGGTGCGGTTGTCCTTGACGATGCCGTACTTCTTCAAGACAGCGAAGAAGGCATTGGCGATATCCTCGCAGGTGTTGCCAGGCCTCGCTGCCGCCAGGCCGGCCTCCATGCCTTCGAGCGTCGCCTTTTCGGCGTCCAGGAAGGCCTGTGTCGGCTTGCCGAGGAAGACGGTGCGCGAAAGCGGGCAATGGTAGCGGTGGTAGCAGCCTGCAATCTCGAAGAAGGTGCCCTCGCCCACCTTCATCGGCTTGTCGTCCCAGGTGAGGTGCGGCGCCGACGCATCCTCGCCCGACGGCAGCAGCGGCACGATCGCCGGATAATCGCCGCCGAAGCCATCCGTGCCACGGATGCCGGCATCGTAGATTTCGGCAACGAGATCGCATTTGCGCATGCCGACTTCCATTTTGTCGACGATGCGCTGGTGCATCGCTTCCACGATTCGGGCGGCCTTGCGCATGTAGTCGATCTCGGTCGCGCTCTTGACCGCGCGCTGCCAGTTGACCAGCGCGGTGGCATCGACGAAGCGGGCGTTGGGCAAGTGCTGCTGCAGCGACGCGAAGGCCTTGGCCGAGAACCAGTAATTGTCCATCTCGACGCCGATCCGCTTGCCATCCCAGCCGCGCTTGGCAAGCAGTTCGGCGAGATAGTCCATCGGGTGGCGCTCGGTCGACTGCACATAGTGGTCGGCATAGCCGATGATGTTGTCGTGGTTCAGATAGGCGGTACGCTTGGCGCCGTTGGCATCCTGGCCGCGCCCGTACCAGATCGGCTCGCCATGCGGCGGCACGATCACCGCCTGATGCACGTAGAAGGACCAGCCGTCATAGCCCGTCAGCCAGGCCATGTTGGAAGGGTCCGAGCAGATCAGCACATCGACACCCTTGGCTTCCATGGCCGCGCGTGTCTTTGCGAGGCGCTGCGCATACTCCTCGCGCGAAAACTTCAAGTTGGGCTGCATTCTTCCAGTTTCCTCGTTTTGACCCCTTACAGGGCCATCAGCTTTCAAAGATTGTTCCCGCATCCGCCGCCCTCGCCCGGTCCCGCGCGAGCGTGGCGATGGCGGTATCCTGCACACCCGTGCCGGTGAGATCGGCAAGCGTGATGTCGGCCGCGGTGCGGCGGCCATGCCTGCGTCCGGCGATGATCTGGCCGAGTTCGGCGACCTCGGCATCGGCCGCCATCAGACCGGCGTCGATGGCGTGGTGCAGTTCGCCGAGCCGGCGTGTCTGCCGGGCGCTGTCGGCGACATAGAGATCGGCCATGCGGATCACCGCCGGCGCGATCTCGTTCTTGTGCTCGGCGTCGGAACCCATGGCGGTGATATGCTGCCCCGCCGAGACAAAGCCTGCATGGATCAGCGGCTCGGTCGCCGGTGTCGTCGTCACGATCACATCCGCCCCGGCTGCCGCTTCCGCCGCATCGGGCTCGGCGCGCACGTCGATGCCCAGCCTCTCGCGCAATTCGCCGGCAGCCGCCTCCGCCTTTGCGGCATCGCGGGCCCAGATGCGGGCTTCGGTGATCGGCCGCACCAGCTTCAGCGCCTCGAGCTGCAGTTTCGCCTGCATGCCTGCGCCGAAGATGGTAGCTCTTGCGGCATCCGGCCGGGCAAGATGTTTTGCCGCCACAGCACCGGCGGCGGCGGTGCGGATATCGGTGAGATAGCCGTTGTCGATCAGAAGCGCCTCGGTGACACCGGTCGTTGCCGACAAAAGCACCATCAGCCCGTTGGTGCTCGGCAGGCCGAGCGTGGGGTTGTCGAAGAAACCGGGACTGATCTTGATGGCGAAGGCGTCGATGCCGGGCACATAGGCCGTCTTCACATCGACCTCGCCGCGATGCTCGGGAATGTCGAGCCTGAGGATCGGCGGCATCGCCACCTTCTCCGTGGCGAGGGCGCGGAAGGCGTTTTCCACGCAGGCCACGACTTCGAGGTCGAGTTTGACGAGACGGCGCAGGTCCGTCTCGGTGAGGATGGTCATCGGCCTCATGCCGCCAGCTCCTCTTTCCCACAGACGATGTCGCGATGCCGGCCCATGTCGATGTTGCGACCGGAGAGCACCAGCACGACCGGGCCATGCGATTTGATCTTGCCGGCCAGCAGCGCTGCGATGCCGACCGCACCTGCACCTTCGACGATCTCGCGTTCCTGGCTGTAGCCATGGATAATGCCGGCGGCGATCTCCGCTTCGGACAGCAGCACGACATCGTCGAGCAGATCGCGGCACATCGAAAAGGTCAGCCGGTTGTCCAGGCCGATGCCGCCGCCGAGCGAGTCCGCCAGGGTCGGCACTTCCTCGACCTGCACCGGCCGTCCGGCATCGAGGCTGGCCTTCATGGCCGCACCGCGCTGCATCGAAATGCCGATGATCCTCGTGTCCGGCTTGGCGCCTTTCACCGCCGCGGCGATGCCTGCTGCCAACCCACCGCCGGACAGCGGCACCAGCACGGTCGCGACGTCGGCAACGTCGCTCACGATCTCGAGCCCGAGCGTGCCCTGCCCGGCGATCACCGCCGGATGGTCGAAGGGCGGCACCATGACCAGCCCCTCTTCGGCCACCAGCCGATCGACTTCGACCTGGGCATCGTCCTGGCTGTTGCCGACGATGCGGATCTCGGCACCGAGACGCCGGATCTCCTCGACCTTGTTGGCCGGCACCAGCTTCGACATGCAGATGACGGCGCGCATGCCTTCCAGCTTCGCCGCAAAGCTGAGCGCGCGGCCGTGATTGCCGGTCGAAGCGGCGACGACGCCGCGTTTCCTGTCTTCGGCGCCGAGCCACGCGATCGCATTGGAAGCGCCGCGCAGCTTGAAACTACCAGTCGTCTGGCGATGCTCGAGCTTGAGATGCACCGGGACGCCGAAGCGCTCCGATAAGCTGGCCGAAACCACGACCGGCGTCGCGGCGACCTTGCCCACGATATGATCGCGCGCGGCGAGGATGTGCTGGAAGGTGACTGCATCCATGGCTGTCAGCCGCGCGGCAAGGGGCTGGTCATCAGCCGGCCCCATTCGGGATGGGGGGTATCGTCGCCACAGAGCCTGAGGCAATTCCAGGCGCTCGCCTGGTTGGACGTGACGACGGGCCGACCGATGGCCTCTTCGATCGCGACGGCCGCGAGTGCCGAGCGCAGCGCCGTGCACGACACGAACAGTGCTTCCGCATCGGCATGCATGGCCTGGCGCGCCAGCTCGACCAGCGTCGAAGGCGCGATACGCGCCATCTCGCGATCATCGTCGAAGCCGAGGCAGGTGAAGGACGCGATGTTGAAACCGTGACGGACGAAATAATCCGCCATCGGCTGGCTGGTCTCGACTGTGTAGGGCGTGAGCACACTGATGGTCTTGGCGCCCACTGTCCTCAGTCCCCGCATGGCCGCCATCGGTGGCGTCACCACGGCCACGCCGGGCTTGGCGGCTTGTATCGCAGCCTCGATCTCGACATCGCCGATAACGACCGAGGCAGAGGTGCAGGAATAGCAGATGGCGTCGAGCTTCTCGTCCGGCAGGATAAGATCGGCGGCCTCGGTCAAGGCCGGCTGCATCTTGCGCAGGTTTTCCGGCGTGGTCGGGTTGGCGTAGGCGACGCGCGCGACATAGACGCCGATGCGCTCGCTCGCCACCATGCGCCGATAGTCCGGCTCGGTGGTGTGATCGGTCGCCAGGATGATCAGGCCGACGCGCTTTTCCAGCGGACGCGGGTCGAGCGCCGGACGGTCCGGATGCAGGTGGATATCGGGTGCCATGGTTATCTCTCCACCTTGCCGTAGCGCCGTTCCAGCCATCGCAGCAGCACCACCGAGAACAGGCTGATCACCAGGAAGAAGGCGCCAACCAGCGTCATCGGCTCGACATAGCGGTAGTAGGTGTTGGCGACGCTTTTGGCCTGGTTCATCAGTTCCAGCACGGTGATGGCCGAAAGCAGCGGCGTTTCCTTGAACATGGCGATGAAATAGTTGGCCAGCGCTGGGATCATCGGAGGGATCGCCTGCGGCAGGATGATGTGCATCCAGGTCTGGCGGCCGTTGAGGTTGCAGGCCTTGGCCGCTTCCCATTGCCCACGCGGCACGTTGTCGATGCCGGCGCGATAGACCTCGGCCGCATAGGTGCCGTAGTGCAGGCCAAGCCCGATGACGCCCGCCGTCAGCGGCGGCAGCAGCAGACCGAAATCCGGCAGCACGTAGAAGATGAAGTAGAGCTGGACCAGGAGCGGCGTGCCGCGGATGAATTCGGCGAGGAAGCCGACCGTGCGCGAGACGATCCGGTTCTCCGAGCGCCGCAGAAGCGCAATGGCAAGCCCGAGCGCCGCCGCCAGCGCGGAGCCCAGAATGGTCGCCAGGATGGTGATCTTCACGCCCTCGAGGAGGGTCGGCATGATCTCGCGGACGAAGGCCCAATCCCATTCCATCAGACGCGCACTCCGTCGAGACCGCGCGACAGGCGGCGTTCCAGGCGGCGTGTGCCCCAGGAAATCAGCAACGCCAGCACGAAATAGATGATGAGGATGGTGGCGAACGGCACCAGCGTGTTGCCGGTCTGGGCACGGACCACCTGCGCCTGGAAGGTCAGGTCGGCCAGCGAGATCAGCGACACCACCGAAGTGGCCTTGAGCAGCTCGATGGCGTTGTTGCAGAAGGTCGGCAGCATGACCAGGAAGGCCTGCGGCAGGATGACATGGCGCATGCCTTGCCAACGGCCGAGATTGAGCGCCGTGCAGGCCTCATATTGTTCCTTGCCGATGGACTGCACGGCACCGCGCACGACCTCGGCCGCATAGGCGCCGACATTGAGGCCGAGCGCGAGCACACCGGCCTGCAGCGGCGTGAGTTCGAACCCGAGAATGGGCAGGACGAAATAGGCCCAGAACAGCTGGACGAAGATCGAGGTCCCGCGAAAGAACTCGATATAGACCGTGGCCAGCGTCCGAACCGCAAAGAAGCGCGACAACCGGCCGAGCCCGGCCAGGAACGCCATGATGAGCGCCAGCACCGACCCCATCAGCGTCAGCTTGATGGTGACCAGCGCTCCTTGCAAAATCAGGTCGAGATATCCGGACCAGGCGGTCATAGCGTCTTCCGGTTGATGAAAACGGGATCACTGCGCTCTTCTCCCCGTTCACGGGGAGAAGATGCCGGCAGGCAGATGAGGGGCAGCATGAACTTCTCAAAACGGACGCAGCTCCTCATACGGCCCTTCGGGCCACCTTCTCCCCGTGAACGGGGAGAAGGAAGGATGCCAAGTCTCACTTCGCCGCGCAGAGCTTGTCGCGCGTCGTCGACAGTGCTGCCTTGGCCGAGAAGCCGTAGGGCTCGACGATCTTGGCGAACTCGCCGGACTTCTTCATCTTCGCCAGCTCGACGTCGAAGGCATCGCGCAGTGCGGTATCCTTCTT
The DNA here is from genome assembly GCF_042739215.1 of Mesorhizobium sp. NPDC059054. Classification (NCBI taxonomy): domain Bacteria; kingdom Pseudomonadati; phylum Pseudomonadota; class Alphaproteobacteria; order Hyphomicrobiales; family Phyllobacteriaceae; genus Mesorhizobium; species Mesorhizobium sp. NPDC059054. The sequence goes on along the minus strand of NZ_JBHYHV010000008.1, from coordinate 82,174 downwards.
GTTGAAGGCGGCACCATCGCAATAGACGGGCGCGCCCTGCACCGGCGCGATGACCTCGAGGTTCGGATCGTTGGCCTTCTTCATCAAGTCGTTGATGGAAAGCACCGGCAGCGAATAGGCGTCGATGCGGCCGTCCTGCAGCATCTTGATGCCGCTCTGGCCATCCGGCACCACGATGACACGGTCGCGCGGCACGCCGGCGTTCAGCGCCAGCTTCTCCTCGGTGCCGCCGCCCGGCGCGCCGATGGTGGCGGCGGTGTCCTTGGCGACATCCTCGTAGCTCTTGAAGCCCTTGGGATTGCCCTTCTTCACCAGCATGGCCTCGGCGTCGCACAGCACCGGCTCGGAATAGGCGACGGCGGCGCAACGCTCGGGCTTCATGAACAGGCCTGCGGTCACCACATCGAAGCGCCCGGCCTGCAGGCCCGGGATCATCGCGCCATATTCGGAGATCGAAGCGGCGACGTCGGCCACGCCGAGGCGCTTGAATATCTCCCGCGCGACGTCGGGAGCGGCGCCCGAAACCTTGCCGTCTGCAGCGACCGCCGTGTAGGGCGGCTCATTGGCGATCGCCAGGCGAGCAAAACCCTGGCTCTTCAGTTGTTCAAGCTTGCTGTCGTCGGCACGGCTGCCGACGGTCGTGGCGGCCAAAATACCCAGCGCGAAACCGGCGACGGCTACCGTTGTTGTAAATGTTCTCATTGTTCCCAGCTCCATGTTTTTCGGTTTTTGTTGGTGGTCGTGATGCCGCCTGCGCGGCAATCGGTCGCTTCCGCCTGCGGTCAGACGCGATGTCCTGCCGCGATGATCTTCTTCAGGAAGTTCTGTGTGCGCTCCTGCTTGGGATGACGGAAAATGTCGTCGGGCTTGCCCTCTTCCACGATCTTGCCGCGATCGAAGAACAGCACCCGGTCTGCGAAGTCATGGGCAAAACCCATCTCGTGCGTGACCAGCAGCATGGTCATGTCTGTCTCGGCAGCGAGCTTGCGCATGACGTTCAGCACTTCGCCGACCAGTTCCGGATCGAGCGCGGAGGTCACCTCGTCGAAGAGCATGATCTTGGGCGACAGGGCGAGCGCGCGGGCGATCGCCACGCGCTGCTTCTGGCCGCCCGAAAGCTGCGCGGGCATTGCCTTGGCCTTGTCGGCAAGGCCCACCATGTCGAGCAGTTCCATCGCCCGCTTCTCGGCGGCGGCGCGTGGCGTGCCCTTGGTCAGCATCGGCGCAAGGGTGATGTTGTCGAGCACGCATTTGTGCGGAAACAGGTTGAAGAGCTGGAAGACCATGCCGATCTTCTGGCGCATCCTGGCGAGATGCCGTTCGCTCGCCGGCACCAGGGAGCCCTCGCGCTCCATGTGGTAGAGCTGTTCGCCGTCGACCTCGATGTGGCCGCCATCGATGCGCTCGAGCGTCATCAGGATGCGCAGGATCGTGGTCTTGCCGGATCCCGACGGGCCGATGAGCGCCAGCTTCTCGCCGGGCATGACCTGCATCGACAGTCCGTCCAGCACCTTGAAGGCACCGAAGCTCTTCGAAATCGCGTCGACCTTGATGATGGGCGCGGCCAATCGTCTATCCCCGTGTTGGAGAACTCTTGTCGCTAGAGCGTTTCCGTTTTTCACGGAAACGTGGAAACGCTCCAACTTTGTTCTTCCGCAATTCCGGACGCCAAACCGCTGCGCACTTTTGCTGGAATTGCTCTAACGATGGGGAAGCAACAAAATCATGTCAATTACCAAAATAATCTCATGACAATTTTTCCAATTCTGCCCGGATTTCAGGCAAAACGACTAAATCGCCAGCAGGAGATGCTCGGGATCGCCGAGCAGCAGGCGCGTGACGACGCCGAGGCCGGTTCGCAGTTCGCTCTCGGTGGTCGACCCGATCGAGATGCGCACGGCCGGATGCCATGGGGCTTCGGAAATACGGAACGATGCGCCGGGCGCGATCGCCACGCCCTGCAGCCGCGCCTGCGCCACAAACCCCTCTTCCGCACGATCCTCCGGAAGCGGCAGCCACAGGTGCAGCCCGTCGTTATGAGCATGAAACGTCACCCCGGCCAGCGTCTCCGCCGCGATGTCATGGCGCCGGCGCACGGCGGCGCGTTGCCAGCGCACCAGTTCCATGGCGGTGCCGTCCGCCACCCATTTGCTGGCGATCTCGGCCACCATCGGCGTCGCCATCCAGTTCGACACCAGATGCCGGTTGGCCACCGCCGCCACATAGCGGTCGGGTGCGGCAAGGTAGCCGATGCGCAGGCCGGGCACGGTGATCTTGGAGAACGAGGTGACGTAGAGCGTGCGTTCCGGTGCGAAATAGGCGACCGGCGGCGGACGATCCTCCAGCAACGGCCCCAGCACATCGTTTTCGATGATGGCGATGTCGTGCTTGCGCGCCACTTCGGCGATCTGCGAGCGCCGGATGCCGCCCATCAAGGTCGCGGTGGGGTTGATCACCGAAGGCTGCACGAAGACGGCGCGGATGTCGGAAAGCTGGCAGGCCTGATCCAACGCCTCGGGCACGATGCCATGATCGTCGATCGGCAGGCCTTCCAGATGGAAGCCGAGATAACGCGCCAGCGGCACCAGCGTGTGATGGCCGATGGCCTCGGTCACCACTGTGGAGCCGGGCGGCGCCACGCTCATCAGCGCCACCGTCATGCCGGCGGTCGCCCCATTGGTGAGGGTGATGTTCTGCGGCGAAGCCTCCAGACCGCACAGCTTCAGCCATTCCGCCGCCACCGCGCGATGGCGAGGGAACACCATATTCGGCCGGAACGACAGTGCCGAACTCGCGGGCAGCGTCTCGGCCAGCCAGCCGAGCGCCTGCTTCAGCTTCTCCAGATGCATCGGTTCGCAGACAGGCTTCAGGATCGACAGGTCGATCACCTCGCCCGGCCGCTCCGGCAGATAGGGCGGGTCCGGCTCCCGGCGCTGCGTCTGCACGAAACTGCCGCGGCCGATTTCCCCCGCGATGAGCCCACGCCGGATCAACTCCTCATAGGCACGGCTGACCGTCTGCACCGACAGTTTCAGTTCGTCCGCCAGCGCCCGATGCGTCGGCAGCCGCTCGCCATTTGCCAGCCGGCCATCGTGGATGGCGCGCGCGAACTGGTCGGCCAGCGATAGATAGGCAGGACGGCGGATCAATGCCGGATCGGGACGCCACAATGTCATGACTTCATTAGAGATCGAAATCAGTGCAATTGACAATCGGAATCATGCGCCTGCATGGTGTTGGCGACAGGAAAAGCAACGAATATGACCGGACTGAAACTCGACGCGATCGATCTGAAGATCCTCGACGCCATCCAGCGCGACGGGCGCATCACCAAGCTGGCGCTCGCCGAGCAGGTGGGATTGTCGCCGACGCCCTGCTGGATGCGGCTGGCGAAACTGGAAAAGGCCGGCATCGTCTCGGGCTATCACGCCCGGATCGCCATGCGCGCCATCGCCCCCATCGCCACGGTGCTGATGGAAGTGACGCTGGGCGCGCACAGGCAGGCCGATTTCGAGCGCTTCGAGCGCGCCATCCGCGACATTCCCGAGATCGTCGCCTGCTGGTCGGTGGGTGGCGGCGTCGACTACCTGCTCAAGGTGATGACCTCCGACATCGATGCCTACCAGCGTCTGGTCGATGCACTGCTGGAGCGTGAACTCGGCATCGACCGCTACTTCACCTACATCGTCATCAAGACGGTGAAAGACGAGGCCGTGCTGCCACTACCGGAGCTGCTTGCAGGCAACTAGTGGCGGCAACCTGACGCTTGGTACCCGGAGCAGACCACTGCTCTGGGTGTGGAAGTCCACTATTCAGCGTCCTATGCAGCGAGCTCATCATCCGTAGGGGGCTCGAACATCTCGGACCATTTCAACATCATCTCATCAGAGACGCGGAATGTGTCGGCCGCATTCCGAGCGGCGAGCCGGCTTAAAATCTCTTCCATCCTTGTCGGCAGGTAATGGACGACAGTGCTGGCCCCCAATTGCGCGGCACGCCTGCGAAAGTCGTCGCGCTCGAACCTGGACCAGAAACCAAAGTCCAAAATAACATCAACACCTTGCGTGAGAATACGCTCGGCCAGCTCCCAAAGCAGCGCTTCTATCGTATCATGCCTCATGTCGTGCTGGGGATGCTCGATGTCCTGACCGAAAAGGCGAAGATGCCATTCATCCGGCGTTAGCCGAATGGCCGGCAATGCCTCTTCCATCTCTTTCGCTCGCGTCGTCTTGCCGGAGCCCGGCAGTCCAACCATCAGATGCAGCGTGGCCAAAAGAACATCCTTCCGCTTTGGTGGCCACGACTTTGTACCGAGTTCTGGGATGGGTCGACCCCTACCGTTCCTCGCGGGCCGAATGTCCAACCAATCATATTCCGAATTCATGACCTGAGCCGCCGTCGAAACTCTCTCTTCCGCCGCGCCTGAAGAGAGAGTTTCTCTGCCAGCCGCATGCGGAATGGTCTTTCTCTCGCATCAGCGCCCCTAGACTGAAGGCATCCAAGATGGAGACCTCGCCATGTCCGCCCATGCCCATTTCGCCCGCCAGCAGCGCCATGAAGCGCTTGACGGCCTGACCGACCGGCGGCTCTATCGCGAACATGCCTATGTCGACGGCCATTGGACCGCGAGCGATGTCGCCGCCGGCTTCGAGGTGACCGATCCCGCCACCGGCGCAAGCCTCGCCTGGGTGGCCGCACTCGATGCCGCTCAGACAGGCAAGGCGGTCGACGCGGCAGCACGTGCCCTGTCCGGCTGGAAAGCGCTGCTGCCGCAGCAGCGTTCGGCCATCCTGCGCAAATGGTTCGAGCTCATCGTCGCAGCCAAGGCGGATCTCGCTCTGCTGATGACGCTCGAGCAGGGCAAACCGCTGCAGGAATCGCTGGGCGAGATCGACTATGCGGCCTCTTTCGTCGAATGGTACGCCGAGGAAGCGAAGCGGCTGAACGTGGAGACCGTCACCAGCCACCTGCCGGGCGCCGAAATGGCTGTCCGTCGCGAGGCGCTCGGCGTCGTCGGGGTGGTGACGCCGTGGAACTTCCCCTCGGCCATGCTGACGCGCAAGGCCGCTGCCGCACTTGCCGCCGGCTGTACCATCGTTGCCCATCCCTCCTCCGAGACGCCGCTTTCAGCACTGGCTCTGGCCGAACTCGGCGAGCGCGCCGGCCTGCCGGCCGGCGTCTTCAACGTCATCACCGGCGATGCCGCCACCATTGTCGGGCAGATGTGCGCCGATGCACGCGTCCGAGCCATGAGCTTCACAGGCTCGACCGAGATCGGCCGGCTGATCGCCGCGCAGTGCGCACCGACGATGAAACGTTTGATCATGGAACTGGGTGGACATGCGCCGCTGATCGTCTTTGCCGATGCCGATCTCGACAAGGCGGTGAAGATCGCCGTCGACGCCAAGTTCGCTACCTCGGGACAGGACTGTCTCGCCGCCAACCGCATCTATGTCGAACGGCCGCTCTACGACCGTTTCTGCGCGGCCTTCACCGAAAAGGTCTCGGCGCTGAAAGTGGGCGGCGGTCTTGCCGCGGACAGCGACATCGGACCGCTGATGCACGAACGGGCGGTGAAGAAAGTCGACGAACAGGTGAAGGATGCCACCGCCAAGGGTGCGCGCCTGCTCTGCGGCGGCGAACGGCATTCGGCCGGCCCGCTGTTCTACCAGCCGACCGTGCTGGCCGACCTCTCCGACGACGCGCTGATCATGCGCGAGGAAACATTCGGCCCGGTGGCGGCGATCACGCCCTTCGATGCCGAAGACGAAGTCGTCGCCCGCGCCAATGCCTCCGAATACGGCCTCGTCGCCTATGCCGTCACCGAGAACGGCGCGCGCCAGCGCCGCGTGGCGAGCGCACTGGAATACGGCATGGTGGCCGTTAACCGGGTCAAGATCACCGGCGCCCCGATCCCCTTCGGCGGCATCAAACAATCAGGTCTCGGGCGCGAAGGCTCGCGCCACGGCCTGGAAGCCTTCACCGACCTCAAATACATCTGCTTCGATCTGGCGTAAGCCGGCGGCTGAGACGAAAAGGAGAAAAACATGCTGCAGCAATCCAACGAACTCACCGCCTGGGATCGCGACCACTTCTTCCACCCCTCGACCCATATGGGCATGCATGCGCGTGGCGAGATGCCGAACCGCGTCATGGCCGGCGGCGAAGGCGTGACCGTGTGGGATACGACCGGCAAGAAGAGCCTGGATGCCTTTGCCGGGCTCTACTGCGTCAATGTCGGCTACGGCCGCCAGAAGATCGCCGATGCGATCGCCGAGCAGGCCAAGAGCCTTGCCTACTACCATGCCTATGTCGGGCACGGCACCGAGACCTCGATCCGGCTCTCCAAGATGATCATCGACCGCGCGCCGCAAGGCATGTCGCGCGTCTATTTCGGCCTGTCCGGCTCCGATGCCAACGAAACCAACATCAAGCTGATCTGGTACTACAACAACGTCCGCGGCAAGCCGGAGAAGAAGAAGATCATCTCGCGCTGGCGCGGCTATCACGGCTCGGGCGTGATGACCGGTTCGCTGACCGGCCTTGCCGGCTTCCACAACGCTTTCGACCTGCCGCGCGCGCCGATCCTGCACACGGAAGCGCCTTACTATTATCGCCGCGCCGACCGTTCGCAGTCCGAGGAGCAGTTCTCGCAATATTGCGCCGATCAGCTCGAAGCGCTGATCCTGGCGCAAGGCCCGGAAACGATCGCTGCCTTCATCGGCGAGCCGGTGCTGGGCACCGGCGGCATCGTGCCGCCGCCCGCCGGCTACTGGCAGAAGATCCAGGCGGTGCTTGCCAAATATGACATCCTGCTGGTGGCCGACGAGGTGGTGACCGGCTTCGGGCGACTGGGCTCGATGTTCGGCTCCGACCATTACGGCATGAAGCCCGATCTCATCACCATCGCCAAGGGACTGACCTCGGCCTATGCGCCGCTCTCCGGCGTCATCGTGCGCGACACGATGTGGAAGGTGCTGGTGGAGGGCTCCGACAAGCTTGGCCCGATCGGCCATGGCTGGACCTATTCGTCCCATCCGATCTGCGCCGCTGCCGGCGTCGCCAATCTGGAGCTCATCGACGAGATGGATCTGGTGAAGAATGCCGGCGAAACCGGCGCCTATCTCAACCAGCAACTGAGCAAGGCGCTCGGCGACCACAAGAATGTGGGCGAGGTGCGCGGCGAAGGCATGCTGGCGGCGGTGGAATTCGTCAAGGATCGTGACGGGCGCGTCTTCTTCGACGCGTCCGAAAAGATCGGCCCGCAGGTGTCCGCAGCTCTGCTGGAACGCGGCGTCATCGCCCGTGCGATGCCACAGGGCGACATCCTTGGTTTCGCGCCGCCGCTCTGCCTGACCAGGCAGGAAGCCGATACCATCGTCGAGAAAACCGCGGATGCGGTGAAAAGCGTCTTTTCCAAGGTCTGAGAAGCATGAATGCGCCAATAAAGAATACGATGACAAAACCCTTGCCCGACACCATGGCCGCCGTGCTGCTGACTGGCCATGGCGGGCTCGAGAAGCTCGTCTACCGCACCGATGCCCGAGTGCCGAAACCTGCCGCCGGTGAAGTGCTGGTCAAGGTGACGGCATGCGGCATGAACAACACCGACGTGTGGGTGCGCCAAGGCGCCTACGGCACGGAAGAAGATGCGGCAGCCGTTTCGACCTGGCGCCGCCAGGGCAACACACTGACCTTTCCGCGCATTCAGGGCACCGACACGGTCGGCGCGATCGTTGCCGTGGGCGAAGGCGTGTCACCCAGACGGCTCGGCGAACGGGTGATGGTGGATTTCTCCATCTACAACCGCGACGACGATTCATTGGCCGACATCGACTACATGGGCCATGGCCGCGATGGCGGTTACGCCGAATACCAGGTGCTGCCGGCTGAAAACGCGCATGTGGTGGACACCGAACTCACCGACATCGAACTGGCGACCTTCTGCTGCGCCTACCTGACCGGCGAGCAGATGCTGGAACGGGCCGGGCTGAAAGCAGGCGAACGCGTGCTGGTCACCGGCGCTTCGGGCGGTGTCGGCTCGGGCATCGTGCAACTGGCCCGCGCGCGCGGCGCCATCCCCTATGCCGTGGTCGGCAAGGGCAAGGAGCAGGCGCTGCTCGATATCGGCGCGGAAAAGGTCATCACGCGCGGCGTCGTCGATCTACCCAAGGCAGTAGCCGAGGCAACCGATGGCCAGCCGATCGACGTGGTCGCCGACCTCGTCGGCGGACCTGCCTTCAACGACCTGCTGCGCATCCTGCGCCCCGAAGGCCGCTATACCACGGCCGGCGCTATCGCTGGGCCGGTGGTGCAGCTCGATCTCAGGACCATGTATCTGAAGCAGCTTCAGCTGCATGGTTCCTCGCAAGGCACGCGCGCCGATTTCCGCCGCATCGTGCGTTACATCGAGGAAAAGAAGATCAAGCCGCTGGTCGGCGGTGTCTACCGGCTCTCGGATTTCCACAAGGCCCAGACCGACTTCATGGCCAAGGACTTCGTCGGCAAGCTCGTGGTTGTGCCTGATGCGATGTGGACTGAGTAAACCGGGACATCGGCAACGGCATCACCTGGTCCAGGTGATGCCGACCAGGGGATAATCGGGCCGGCGCCCTCAGCCCTTGACGGCACCGGCGGTCAACCCGGCGACGATCTTGCGCTGGAAGAACAGCACCAGGACGATCAAAGGCAAGGTGACCGTGACCGACGCGGCCATGATCGGACCGAACGGATATTCATAACGCGAGTTGCCGGCCAGCAGGCCGATCGCCACAGGCACCGTGCGGCTTCCTTCGGTCAGGGTGAAGGTCAGCGCGAACAGGAACTCATTCCAGGCCAGGATGAAAGCCAGCAGGCCTGTGCTGACGAGCGCCGGTCCCATCAACGGCAGAAGAATGCTGGTGAGGATGCGCCAATGCGAACATCCGTCCATGATCGCCGCCTCTTCCAGCTCGCGCGGGAACTCGCGGATGAAGCTGGTCAGCACCCAGGTGGTGAATGGCAGCGTGAAGATGAGGTAGGCGAAGACCAGCGACCAGACGCGGTTGTAGAGGCCGAACCAGCGGATCAGTTCGAACATGCCAGACAGCACCACCACCTGCGGGAAGATCGAGATCATCAGCACGGTCAAAAGCAGCGAACGCCGCTCCGGGAAATTGAGGCGGCCGAGCGCATAGGCAGCAAGCGTGCCCAGGCCTAGTGACAGTGCGGTGGTCGAGATGGCGACGCAGAGCGAATTGAAGATCGAGGTGGCGAAATTGGCGTCGCGGAACAGTTCCTTGTAGTGCCTGAAATCCAGCGCCGGCAGCAGCACCGAATTGTAGAGCTCCGCACCCTGCTTGGTCGAGGAAACGATCGCCCAATAGTAGGGGAAAAGCACATAGAACAGGACGAGTGCCGTCACGCAGCCAAGCGCGACCCGGCGCACGCGGCGCATGGCCCTGTAGTAAGCGCCCGAGCGCCGTTTCACACGCGTGCTCATCGCTCCGTCGCTCCCGATCGATCAAGCCGCAGCGCGCCGACGATGAAGATCGCCACAAAGGCAATCAGCAGGAAGACCATGGTCGAGGCAGCCGAGCCGATGCCGAGCTCCTGGTTGTTGATCAGGCGATCACGCGCATAGATCGACATCGTCATGGCGTTCACGTTGGCGCCGGCCAGCACGTAGGCAAGGTCGAACATACGCAACGCATCGAGCACGCGAAACAGCACCGCGACGCCGATGGTCGGCGCGAGCAGCGGCAAGGTGATCGACCACAAACGTTTCCACCACGGAATGCCATCGACCTCGGCGGCCTCGAAGATCTCCTCGGGCAGGATCTGCAGGCCGGCGAGGATCAGCAGCACCATAAACGGCGTGGTCATCCAGACGTCGATGAAGATGACGACGCCAAGCAGCAGGGAACCATTCGCGACCCAGGCGACGCCGTGATCGGCAAGCCCCAGCCCGACGATCGCGCGATTGACCACGCCGAACTGGTCGTTGAGCATCCATTCCCAGATCTTGGTGGAAACGACCACCGGCATCGCCCATGGCACCAGGATAGCCGCGCGCACCAATCCGCGTCCGGGGATGGCTCCATGCACCAGAAGCGCGATCGCCAGTCCGAGAACGGTCTCGATGGCGACGGAGATCGCAGTGAAGATTGCCGTGTTGCGAACCGCCCGCCACCAGACAGGGTCGCCAGCGACCTCGACGAAATTATCGAAGCCGACCAGAACGTGGTTGGCGCTGTCGTCGAGGTAGGCATCGGTGAGGGAAAAATAGAGAGTGCGCGCCAGCGGCCAGCCCGCCACCAGGATGAGGACGACGATCAGCGGCGCGACGAACAGCAGCCCCGAAAGATGCTCACGCCGTTCGAGCCTCGTCTTCACGCCCGGCCTCCATTGGCTGCGGCGGAGCGCTCATGGCTCAGCGAATGATCGAGCCGGCGGCCATCCTTGTCGAAGAGGAAGAGATCCTCGAAGCGCCAGTCCAGGCCGATCGATGTGCCGGTCGCGACCTTGCCCAGCGCATTCGACAGCCTCACCGACCAGGCGACATCGGGCGCAATGCGCACATAGGCGAGATGTTCGTGACCGAGGTCTTCCAGCCGCTCCAGCGTGCCGGTGACCTTGCCCTGCCCCTGCGTGGCGATCGACACAGCTTCGGGCCGGATGCCGATTTCCGCGGGCATCCCAGGCCCGGACAGCGTGACATCGAGCGACAGGTTTCCCGGTCCCTGCACGCTGCAATCGGTACCGGAGGCGCTTGCCGAGACGGCCATGAAGTTCATGCGCGGGCTGCCGATGAAACCGGCGACGAAACGGTTCTGCGGCGCATGATAAAGCTGTTGCGGCGTGCCGATCTGCTCGATGCGCCCCTTGTTCAGGACGACGATGCGATCGGCCAGCGTCATCGCCTCGACCTGGTCGTGGGTGACATAGATCATCGTCGCCGCCAGATTGGCATGCAACTTGGCGATCTCCATGCGCATCTCCATGCGCAGGTCGGAATCGAGGTTGGACAGCGGTTCGTCGAACAGGAACACTTCCGGCTGGCGCACCAGGGCGCGACCGATCGCGACCCGCTGGCGCTGCCCACCGGAGAGTTCGCGCGGGCGCCGCGCCAACAGATGGTCGATCTTCAGCGTTGCCGCGACTTCGGCCACCTTGGCGTCGATCTCCTGCCGCGACAGCCCGAGCGTCTCCAGCGCGAAGCCGATGTTGCGTGCGATCGTCATGTGCGGATAGAGCGCGTAGCTCTGGAAGACGAAGGCTATGCCGCGTTTCGAAGCCGGAATATCCGTCACCACCTCACCGTCGATGACGACGTCGCCTGCGCCAACCGGCACCAGCCCGGCAATCAGGCGCAGCAAGGTCGACTTGCCACAACCCGACGGACCGACGAAGACGACCAGTTCACCGTCGGCGATCTCAAGATTGACGTCGGTGATGACCGGAACGTGACCAAACGACTTGGACACTGACCGCAGGGCAACTGATGCCATGGCATCCTCTGGCTAGAGCATGATCCAGAACCGAAGGTCAGCGCAGTAAAAAGTTGCAGACTTTTTCGGACAAGATCATGCGTCAAAAAAGAGCTGGAAAGGCAAGCGGATAGTTCCGGCGCCAGACGACGCCGGAACCAGTCATGGGAGTTAACGGCTTTCCTTCAGCTTCTCCAGCCGGCCGGCAAGATCGGTCAGCGTCTTGTCGGCATCGGCGCCGTCAGCCAGGATCTCGTGGACGGCACGATAGAAGGCCTGTGAGACGCGGTTGTAGCTCGACCCGGTATAGCCTGACGGACGCGCCACCGAACCATCGAAGGCCGCCTGCGCGTCGGCGAGGAACGGCAGTTTCGCCAGAACATCCTTGTCGCTGTAGAGCGATTTCTGCGTCGGGTTGTAAGCGCCTTCGATGGCCCGCATCTTCTGCACCTCGGGTCCGACGAGGTAGCGCAGGAGCTCGGTCGCAAGTTCGGGTTTGGCCGTATATTTCGAGATGCCGAGATACATCGGACCAAGGCAACCGCTCGACTTCTGGCCATCGGCGCCGACGGGCAGAGCCATCATGCCGACCTTGCCGGCAACCTTGGAGCCGTCGGCCTGCGAGGTTCCCCAGACATAGGGCCAATTGCGGTGGAAGACCGCATTGCCGGCCTCGAACACCGCGCGCGAGGTTTCCTCGTCATAGCCGAGTACACCTTCCGGGCTGATCGTCTTGACCCAGCCCTTGGCGCGCGTCAGCGCCTTGGCGGCCGCCGGATTGTTGATCGAAACCTTGCCATCCGGCTCGATGATGGTGCCACCACCGCCGGAAGCGATCCATTCGATGGCGTCGCAGGTCAGGCCTTCATAGCTCTTGCCCTGCCAGGTGAAACCCCAGAGATCCGGACTGCCGGCGGCGCGCTCCTTGTCCTGGATGAACTTGGCCGTTTCGGTCAGCTCATCCCAGGTCTTCGGCGGCTGTTTGCCGTATTTCTCGAGCAGGTCCTTGCGATAGTACATCAGCCCGGTATCCATGTACCAGGGAAGCGCCACCAGCCGACCGTCCTGTGTCGTGGCGGCATCGATGGTCGACTGGAAATGCTGCGCCACTTCCTCGGCCGGAACCAGCGGCTTGAGGTCCAGCATGTTGCGCTGGAGCATGCCGATCCAGATCACGTCGATGAACAGCACGTCGGCATCGGTGGACTGGGCCGCCAGAAGCTGCTGGTAGATCGGGATGGCATCATCCAGAAGCGCCGGCATCTTGGTGATCTTGACGTCGTTGCCGGTCTTTTCCTTGAAGCCGGCAGCCGCCTTGGCGCAAAGCTCATATTCGCTGGCACCGCAGAACATGGAGACGCTGTCCGCCCAGGCGGGCATCGCCGTTGCGGAAAAAAGCATGGCCGCGCCGAGCGCGATGGATCTCATCATCATTGTCTTTGTTCCCTCTGTTGCTTCGGATGATGTCGGTGAAATGGCTATCGCGCGTGTTTCTCCTTCCCGTCTTGAGAGACATGCGCGAGCAGATCGGCTTCGCGCGGCAAGGCGCGACCGCCATAGTCGGTGGTGGACAGCGAACCGCAGACAACGGCGTAGCGGAGCGCCTCCTCGAACGGCGCGCCACGCAGCACGCCATAGATCAGGCCGGCATTGAAAGAATCGCCGGCCCCGGTGGTGTCGACGACCTCGACCTTCGGAGCGGGAACCGCATAGCGGCGCCCGTCATGGATTGCGATGGCGCCGTTCGCACCACACTTGATCACCACGGTGCGAACGTAGCGCGCCAGAATTTCAAGTGCGGCCTCGGCATCCGCTGTTCCCGTAAACTGGACTGCTTCCGTCTCGTTGGGCACGAACATGTCCAGCGCCTGCAGGACATCGACAACGCCTTCGGCTTCGATGCCGAAATCGAGGTGCTGGCATTCGCCGCAGACGAGCACGCCGGCCCGGCGCGCGCCGTTGATGAGGGCAAGCCGTTCGGGGCTCCTGGCAAAACCTTGCAGCATCAGCACAAGCGGCTGCACTGCTTCAACGTCCTCAACCGTCGGATCGCGATCATGCTCATCGACATAGCTGATGAAGCCGCGGTCATGCTGAAAGGAGAAAGCGGCACTGACCCGGCGCAAGGGACCGTCATGCCTTTGGAACAGTCCTTCATCGATGCCTTCGCGCCGTACCTCGTCCAGCACCATGCGGCTGAAGATGTCGGTGCCGAAACCGCACCACCAGCCGGCCTTCAACCCGAGCCGCGTCAGTGCCAGCGCCGTCGTGTAACTGGCGCCCGGCAGGTCGTCGAAGCTCTTCGCCCAGATGTCCGTTCCCAGGCTTGGCAGTGTGGGCAGATCGGTGAAGATCAGGTCGTAGTAGTATTCCCCCACAACCATGACGTCATAACGATTGGCCGGCGCGGGTCCGTTCATCAGCGCCACTCGCCGACATAGGCTGCATGCGCCTTGAGATATTCATCCACCAGAGGCTCGGCACGCGAATAGGACAGCACGAGCGGATGCGCCACCAGCGCCTCCACCGCGACATCGCGGCGCCGTTCACGGATGGCCGCAACCGCCAGCCGTTCGTAATGCTTGACGTTCTGGACAAGCTGGGACTGCGCTTCAGGCATCGCACCGATCCTGGTCGGGCGCACGCCGTCCTTGTCGATGACGCAGCTGACCTCCACCACGTCGTCCGCGCGCAGGCCGTCGATGGCATCGCCGTTTCGGATGTTGAGCCCGCTGTAGCAAGGCACGCCGGTCTGCAAGGCGTCGACGAGATTGAGCGCGACGCCTGCATAACCTTCACCTTCGTGACCGGTCGACTCCTCCGGCAGGCCGGAGGTCTGATCGGCTTCCTCCATGCTCGGTGCATCGCCGCGAGCATAATGCATGTAGGTTGCGTTGCGCCGCTGCTCATAGGCGAAATAGGCCGACAGCGCCTCGTCGGCGTTCCGCGTGACGCCGATCTCCTTCAGCCGGGCCATCAGGGAGCGGTTGAGATCGCGCACTTCCTCGCCGCGCGTCCGCTTGTCGTTCTGCACGGCGGCAACCGCCTTTTCCGCATAATAGTAGTAGTAGAGATATTCGTTGATCCACAGGCGATGCCGGCGCACGACCGATGGCGCGAACATGCGCTGCGAGGTCGAGGCCAGGAAGGCGTCGTCGTCGAGCAGATCCTGCAGGACTTCCTTGCCGTTCACATAGGCCGCCCGCGTGAACGACAGATGGTTCAGGCCAAAGACCTCGGTACGGACATCGTTCTGCGGCACCTGGAAGCGGGATGCGACTGCTTCCTGCGCGCCGTTGGCGCCGTCGCAGATGCCGATGACGCGATCGAAACCGGCATCCTGCAGCGCCTGCGTGACGAGGCCAGCCGGATTGGTGAAGTTGAACAGCCAGGCATTGGGACTGACCCTGCGCAATTGCTTGGCATAATCGAGGATGACGGGAATGCTGCGCAGCGCCATGGCGAAGCCACCGGGGCCGGTCGTCTCCTGTCCGAGCACGCCGTGGGCGAGCGCGATCCGTTCGTCCTTGATCCGGCCTTCCTCGTCGCCGGGACGGACGGTGGTGACGACATAGGACGCACCGTCGAGTGCCCGCTCGGCGTCCGAAGCCGTCGATATGCGCACCCGTGACTGCATGCGCACGGCGAGTTCCGAACTCAGCGCGCCGAAGGTTTCCAGCTTGTCGGAATTGATGTCGTGCAGACAGATTTCCGTCAGCCCGCTTTTCTGGGCACGCCGCAAAGCCGACCCCACGAACAATGGCGCGCGAACGCCTCCGCCACCGATCAAAGTCAGCTTCATCTGTTCCTCATGCAATGCCGTGACAAGGTCATTAGAACTGGATATAACCAGTGATGTCAACGAACATTTGTTGCTTGGATGCAGTTCCGCGTGTCAGAAGATTTTCCGATGCCATCGACCGGTTTTCGCGGTACAGGCATCCGCCCAACCGGAGATCATCGTTGAAGGACGCTCGTCCCACCCAGCCGCTCGACCGCAACGATCCGGCGCCGCTTTACATGCAGGTTCGGCGGCACATCCTGAACCTGATCGAGAACGGACGGCAGCCGCTCAATTCCAAACTGTCCTCGGAACGCGAGCTGGTCGAACTGCTCGGCGTGAGCCGGATCACCGTGCGCCAGGCGCTGAAGGACCTCGAGCATGACGGCTATGTCGCCAGCCATCCCGGCAAGGGCTTCTACGTCACCGGCGGCAAGGCCAAGCCTTTCGAACTCGATCTCCTGAAGAGCTTCACATCGACGGCGATCACCACGAACCGCAAGCCAGGCAGTCGCCTGATCGAAGGCTGGGTCGGCAAGGCCAACCGTGAAATCACCCGGCCGCTGTTCCTGCCCGACGGCGCCGATGTCGTTTATCTCAGACGCCTGCGTTTCCTGGACGATGTACCGGTGACGGTGCAGGAAGACTGGCTGTCGCCAGCCCTCGCCCCCGGCCTGCTCGACCTCGACTGGTCGAGCGGCAACCGCTCGCTCTATGGCGAGCTGCGCGAACGTTATTCGGTCGTGCCGGTGCGCGGGGAGACGATCGTCAGCGCGCGGCTTTTGACCAGTGAAGAGGTAGTACTGCTGCAGGTCGACGCGCCCGCGGCCGCCCTGGTCATCGACCAGATCGCCTATGACAACGACAACCGGCCGGTTAATCTCTCGGTTTCGGTGACACTACATCCACAAGTGCTGTCGCAGGCTTGAGGCGATCTTGCCCCAACATCACCTGCGACGATGATCCGGGAACGCGGCCGCTTCCGGTGCATTGGCCCAGCTCTGCAGGGTCTGGCCACCATCGATCAGCCAGTCCACTCCGGTGATGTGGCGCGCTTCGTCGGCGGCGAGGAACGCGACAGCGGCGGCAACGTCTTCCGGCTGCCCGATGCGGCGCAGCGGAATGCGGTCGGCGAAACGCTGGATGCCTGAAAGATAACCGGCCCTATCGGCTGCGGGCACGCCCAGCGTCGTCTCGATGACCCCGGGGCAGATCGCATTGACCCGGATGCCATAGGGCGCGGCG
Organism: Mesorhizobium sp. NPDC059054; assembly: GCF_042739215.1. Classification (NCBI taxonomy): domain Bacteria; kingdom Pseudomonadati; phylum Pseudomonadota; class Alphaproteobacteria; order Hyphomicrobiales; family Phyllobacteriaceae; genus Mesorhizobium; species Mesorhizobium sp. NPDC059054. Next base: position 65,680 of record NZ_JBHYHV010000008.1, on the reverse strand, counting down.
TCGAGGGCTGCGACGCGCGTCAGGCCGACCACGCCATGCTTGGTTGACGCATAGCCGGCGCCTCCGGAAAGAACGTCCCAACCGGCCATGGAAGACCCCATGTTGACAATCGCTCCCTCGGTGCCCGCCGAGATCATCGAGCGGAGCGAAGCCTGAAGCACGATGAACATGCTGCGCAGGTTGATGCGCACGATGGCATCCCAATCCTCGATCGGCAGTTCGTGGACGGGAGCGACCTTGCCAGAGATACCGGCATTGTTGAACACGACGTCGAGACGGCCAAAAGCCTCTACGGTTTTCGCAACCGCTTCACCGGCTGCAGTCTCGTCCGAAACGTCGGCGGCGATCGCGATCGCCTTGTCTCCGATGGTGGCCGCTATAGCCTTGGCCCGCTGTTCGTCGATGTCGACGATCGCCACGCGGGCGCCTTCCTTTGCGAAACGCAGCGCCGTTGCGCTGCCGATCGCTCCGCCACCTCCGGTAACCAACGCGACCTTGCCTTCGAAACGCTGCATCGTGGACTCCTCAATTCTCGTAGTCGCGCCAGGAATAGCGTGGCGCGAACCCCAGTGTGGCGCGGGCATGCCCATTGTCGATGACGGAGGTGAAGCCCGGCAGAGCCGGCGAAACCGGCGTGGTGGGGAATGCCCTGGCGACAAGTGTTTCGGTCGGCTCTTCCGAATAGGTGTCGGCGGCACTCAGGAACGTGCGCAGGTGCCCGTCTCCCTTCCAGCCCAAAGCCTGCACGAAGGCATCGGCGGCGTCACGCGCGTCAAGATAGCTCCACAGATCCCTCGCAGACTCCTGGAGGCTACGGCGCGGCACGACGGTTTCGAAGAAAGCCTGCGGCGTCTGGATCCACGGCATGCGCAGGCTGACCGCTGAAAACGCACCACGCCGCACAGCCGCCTCGACAATCTCCTCGCCCAGCCATTTCGACAGGCCGTAGGCATCCTGCGCCCCGATCGGATGGTTTTCGTCGATCGGAAGATAGGCCGGAGCCGGAAGGATATCGGCGAACGGATATCCCAGGACACTGAAGGAGGAAGCGTAGATGAAGCGCTTCACCCCGTTCAGTGCCGCCGCCTCAGTGACGTTATAGGCCAAGGCCATGTTGGTTGCGAAAACTTCGGAAGGCGCCTTTCCCGTCGGACGCGGAATGGCGGCGATATGCGCGACGGCATCGCATTCCCGGATCAGTTGCAGCGCGATGCCGAGATCGGTCAGGTCGGCGCCGACATGGACCCAGCCATGATCGGTCTTCGGCGCGATGGCATCGATGCCAAGAACCTCATGGCCGGCCGCAACGAAGGCAGCCGCCACGTGATGGCCAAGGAGCCCGCTGGATCCGGTAACGGTGATCTTCATGCGATGGCCCTCCTCAACGCGTCATAGAACTGCACAAATATCATTGATGGTCAAACAATCGGAGACCTCAATCCGAACGCGTTGTCAATGCCCTTTGCGCAACTCCCGGAAAGCTTCAAAATCCGATAAACGTCGGGTCGCACTGCGCTGATCCGGGCTTGCACCAGAATTAAAGACGCAAGGATTGACTTGGAAAGCGTAGCGGTTTTTTGTATGACCACCAACAATCGGCAGCGCCGGGGAGGATTGGGCATGGCATTGGATAGTTTCTCGTCGCATCGGCAAGAAGGTGGAGTGACGCTCGATCCGGACCGGGCCGCAGTCGTTGTTGTCGACATGGTCAATGACTTCTGCAAACCGGGCGGGGCCATGGTGCTGCCCGGCAGCGAAACCCTGTTTGCACCGCAGTTGCGCCTCATTGAAACGGCCCGCGCGATCGGCGCGCCGGTGATCTGGGTGCATGACGCACATCGCCCCGGCCTGCGCCGGGACCGCGAATTCCTCAAGCGTTCGCCGCATTGTATCGAAGGCACCTGGGGGGTCGACATCGTCGATGAACTCGGCGCCCGGCCAAATGAGATCCACCTCATAAAGCGCCGTTTCTCGGCCTTCTTCCAGACGGATCTCGACCTGACGCTCAAGGACATGCTGGTCGACCAACTGATCGTCTTCGGCGTCGTCACCAATATCTGCGTGCGCTCTACCGTTCATGATGCGTTTTTCAACGGCTATCAGGTCGTCGTGCCGGCCGACTGCTGTGCTGCGACCGGGCCGCGCGAGCAGGAAAGCACGCTTTACGACATTTCGACTCACTTCGGAGTCGTCAGCGATTCCGAAGCTGTCGTTCGGGCGCTCACCGAAGGCGCTTTTGTGGAAAACGCGACCATCGCGGCCTGACACCGGCAACTGCCGGCGTCGGGCGTCCAGCAAGAAGGTAAGGCAGTTCGTGACGATCCTCGACAACAACGCCGAAAAATCCAGTCCATCCAAAGGCGACAAGATCAGTCGGGAAGAAGCGGTGATCCGCTACGCCGAGACCGGCTATGATCTGGACGCGCATCCCGCTCATGTGGTGCGCCGGGCGCACCAGCGTGCAACACTCTGCTTCCAGCAGATCATGGCGGGCGAAGACCTGTCGCCGACGCAGTTCGCTGCCCTGGCCACCATTCTCAAGCACGGCGAAGTCTCGCAGAACCAGCTCGGCCGCATGACGGCAATAGATCCGTCAACGATAAGCCTCGTGGTTCGCAAGTTGCTCAAGCAGGGGCTGATCAGGCGCAGTCCTTCCAAGACGGATCAGCGCCTGGCGATCATCACGCTCACCGATGAAGGGATCCGCTATACACTCGAACGGTTGGAGCGAAGCGTCGAAGTCGGGAGGCGCCTGCTCTCGCCCCTTTCGGCTCCCGAACAGATCACGCTTCTGAGGCTGCTGCTGCGCATCAGCGAGGACGAAAGCCTCGAAGGCAAATGATCCTCTGACCTGACGCCGACCACTCAATTCCGCAGCAATGAGCCGCCGGCTCCGACGGCGGATGCCGTTGCTCGCGCCCGCAACAAGAAACAAGCAGACAGGAGGCCCTTTCATGGCGCATGACCCGCAAAGCAACGCCACTCAAAGCGGCAGAACACTCATCCGCAACATCGGCCTCATGCTCAGCGGGGATATCGGGCAACCGGTGCTGAGCGCAAACGCAATTCTTGTCGAAGACGGATTGATAGCCGGCATCGGGACGGCCGAGGAACTTGGTGCCGGCGGCAACGCGACCGTCATCGACGCGAATGGTTGCGTCGTCACGCCCGGCCTGATCGACAATCACGTCCATCCGGCGGCGGGCGATTGGACCCCGCGCCAGAACCAGATCGGATGGATCGATTCGACCCTGCATGGTGGCGTCACCACGATCATATCCGCCGGCGAGGCCCATTATCCCGGCCGGCCGAAGGACATTGTGGGCGTGAAGGCACTGGGCATCGCCTCGCAGCGCGCCTTTGCGAATTTCAGGCCAGGCGGCATGAAGATCATCGCCGGCGCGCCCGTGCTCGAGCCAGGCATGACGGAAGCCGATTTCAGGGAACTGGCCGACGCCGGCGTGACGTTGATCGGAGAGGTCGGGCTCGGCGGCGTGAAGGATGGCCCCACCGGCCGCCAGATGATCGCCTGGGCACGCAAGTACGGCATGACCTCGATGACTCACACCGGCGGCCCCTCCATCCCCGGTTCCGGCCGTATTGGCGCCGACGTCGTCATTGAAGTGGATGCCGACGTGATCGCTCACGTCAACGGGGGGCCGACCGCATTGCCGGACGACGAGATCCGCCGCATTTGCGAAGAGAGCCCACGTGCCTTGGAAATCGTGCACAACGGCAATTTGCGCACCGGCCTGTTCGTCCTCGACCTCGCCAGGAAACGCGATGAACTTGGTCGTGTCGTCCTCGGCACCGACGGACCGGCCGGTTCGGGGGTACAACCGCTCGGCATCCTGCGCACCATCTGCCATCTTGCTTCGCTGGGCGATGTGCCGACCGAAACGGTATTCTGCTTCGCGACCGGCAACACCGCGCGGATGCGCAATCTTCGGGACCGTGGCCTGATCGAGACCGGTCGAGCCGCCGACCTCGTCTTCATGGATCAGGCCGCGGGCGGCATCGGTGAGGGTTTCCTGGAAAGCCTGGCGCTCGGCAATCTGCCCGGCATCGGCATGATCATGATCGATGGCGTCGTGCGCACGGCGCGCAGCCGCAATACCCCACCCGCGATCCGGGTACCGGAAATGATCGCGTAAGGCGCGATAAGAAAAAGGCGGCCTGGCGGCCGCCTTTTTAGTTTGTCAGTTCACGCCGTCTTCGCCGACGATCTTGTCTTTGCTCAGTCCGCCGACGCGCGGCAAAGGTCGGCCGGAATCGGTAACGGCAATGGCCACCACGATTTCATCGTCTCGTGGCGCATCCGGCACGCGTACTTCCATGCCGTCGAAATGGCTGCGCACCTTGGCCGCGTCCTTGTGGCCCAGCGGGATGTCGAGCGGCATGCCCATGCCGCCGCGCTTCTTGGATGACGGAATGAGGGCGGCGCCCCTGCCAAGCACCTGTCGAAAGGGCGCACCGAGCTTCGGATGCAGGATCGCCGCCGCATGTTCCAGCTCGCCCTCTGCCCCAACGGCTGCGGCCTTGCCAAAACTTTCGATCTCATCGCCGGCAATGCCCAACGCGGCCACTGCCCGGCGCGGCAAAATGTCTCCCAGCGCTTCACCAACGGCGATCAATTCGGAGAGATCGTCGACATACCGGCCGGCGTAAGGATTGTGGATGACCGCGATGGCGGCAGCACGCCTTGTCGGAGGATCGACCGGTCTGGCGCCCTCGGCGCGGACCTCCTCCACGACCGTGATGATCCGGCGGATTCGTGCGCTCATCGCAGGCCGTCCTCGCCCTTGATATCTTGTGCCTGCAGGCCGCCGGCACGCGCGTGTACGCGGGCTCCGGTGGTCATGGCCAGCACCAGAACCATCTCATTGTTTCGCGGAGCGTCGCTGATGCCAGCCTCGATGGCGTCGAAGTGGCTGCGCACATAAGAAGCGTTGATGTGGGTGATCGGGATGTCGATGCGAGCACCGGGCCCACCAACCTTTTTGCTGGAGGGAACAATCGCCTTCGCGCCGCCAAGCAATTCGCGCATCGCGTAGCCGCCGGGGTTGTGCCAGAGCGCACCATGCTCGAGTTCGCCGCCACCGCCAACGACGGCACCCTTGCCATAGCCTTCCACTGCCGAGGCATCGCCACCGAGTGCGTCGACAAGCTTCCGCGCCATCTCCAGCCCCAAGGGTTTCAGATCCTCCATGAAAGGCTGGATGTCCTCGACATAGCGGCCCGCATAAGGATTCGCGATGACCGCAAGCACAACGCCCCGCTTTACCGGATCGCGACGCGCCGGCCCTCCCTCGTGAAATATCTCCTCGACCTGCACGACCATTTTCCTGACGACCACATCTGGCATCGCTGTCCCGATCTCCCGGCTGAAACTTGTTAGAGTATCAACAATTATTGTTCCGCGATCTTTGTCAACCCACGTGACAGAAAGCACCCCTTCTCCGAAGCATGGCAACGATTTCGAGCGCATTCTCGCTGATTGACAGTTCGTCTGACCGCCCATAAAGTCATATGACCACCAACAAGTTTTGGATATCGAAAACCGAACCCGAAGCTTTGAAGGCGGGAGCTTTAATGGGGAGTGAGATGAAAAGCGTATTCCAAAAGTGCCTGATCGCCGGTGTGGCCCTGGCGACCTCGCTTGGCTCGGCCGCCGCCGCCAACGGCAAGGTGTCCGTCGCGGCGATCTCCGGATATTTCGCGCAAGGCTTCGGCGTCTCGATCGTCAACGGTCTCAACAAGGCCAAGGACGAGTTCGGTGTCGACCTCAAACTCGTCGACACCGGCAACCGCGCGCTCGACTATGAGGAGCAGTTCGCCAATCTGGCAAAAGGCGGCCAGTACGATCTGATCTTCGTGATGGGCTGGGAACTGGTCGACGCGCTTCAGAAGGCCAGTGCCGCCTATCCGGACCAGCGCTTTGTCTTCATCGACGGCGTGCTCGACAGCGACAAAATGATCTATGCCAACTTCGCCGAGGAACAGGGTTCCTTCGTCGCAGGGGCGCTTGCAGGCATGATCGAGAACAAGGGCAGCGCCTTCGACAAGATCGGCGATGGCAAGTCCATCGGCTTTGTCGGCGGCCGCGACATCCCGGTCATCCGCAACTTCCTCGGCGGCTATGAGCAGGGCTCGAAATATGCCGCGCCCGACGTGAAGGTGAACTCCGTCTTCGCCGGCACATTCGACGACCCGGCCAAGGGCAGCGAACTGGCGCAGGCGCTCTACGGGCAAGGCACCGACATCGTCTACAACGTCGCCGGCCCGACCGGCGAAGGCGTGATGCAGGCAAGTGCTGCCGTCGACAAATATTCCATCGGCGTTGACGTCGACATGTGCGCCTCGGCGCCGGGCAATGTCCTTGCCTCCATGCTCAAGCGCGGCGATATCGCTGTCTACAGCCTGATCAAGGATGAGGTCGAAGGCCGCAAGGTCACGGCAGGCACCCGTACGTTCGATCTCGCTTCCGGTGGCGTCGAGGTGAAGATCTGCGACGATATCGCACCGTCGATCCCAGCCGACGTGACCGCCAAGCTCGATGAGATCAAGAAGGGCATCGCCGACGGCTCGATCAAGGTCGAGCGTCACAAGTGACGCACTCGGTTTCCGGAGCCGTCCTCGGCGGCTTCCGGAGCGATCTTTTCCCGAAAATCAGGTAGAAATCGATCGGCCCCGCCTCGGGGCTGATCGGCGCAACTTGCGAGGCTCTCGTGTCGGACACGTCGCCAGCCAGAACACAAGAAACGACATCATCGGCCGAAAACGCCGTTGAATTGATCGACATCACCAAGCGCTTCGGTGCTTTCGTTGCCAATGAAAGCGTCGATCTGCGCGTCAAGCGCGGCGAGATCCACGCCATCATCGGCGAAAACGGTGCCGGCAAGACGACGCTGATGAACATCCTGTTCGGGCTGTTGCAGCCCGATGAAGGCAGGATCGTGCTCAACGGCAAGGAGACCGTTGTCACCGATCCCGCCACCGCGATCGATGCCGGCCTCGGCATGGTCCATCAACATTTCAAGCTGGTGCCCTCGCTGTCGGTCGCCGACAACGTCTTCCTCGGCATGGAGATCCGCCGCAACGGCCTGATCGACCACGCAGCCCAGGTTGAGAAGACACGCGAGCTGTCCGAACGCTTCGGGCTCAAGGTCGAACCGCAGGAGCGGGTGTCGCTGCTGTCGGTCGGCATCGAACAGCGCATAGAAATCCTGAAGGTCCTGGCGCGCGGCGCACGCACGATCATCCTCGACGAACCTACGGCCGTCCTGACCCCACAGGAGAGCCGCGAGCTGTTTCAGACGCTGCGCGGTTTCGTCGCCGACGGCATGACCGTCATCTTCATCTCCCACCATCTCGAGGAGGTGATGGAGGTCTCCGATACGGTCACGGTCCTGCGTCACGGCAAGCACGTCGCCACGCGCCCGACAGCCGAACTCACCAAGGACGATCTGGTGCGGATGATGGTCGGGCGCGACGTTTCCTTCGACCGGCGCCAACGCACCAAGACCTCCGGCGAGGTCGTGCTCGACGTCAACAACCTGTGGGCGCGCGACGAACGCCGTCTGCCGGCGCTGCGTGACGCAAGCTTCACCGTGCGAGCCGGCGAGATCGTCGGCATCGCCGGCGTTGCCGGCAATGGTCAGACGGAGCTCGCAGAAGTGCTCGCCGGCTTACGGCCGGCAAGTCATGGATCAGCCATGCTGAAAGGGCGCGATCTCACGGCATTGACGCCGGCTGCCATTCGCCAGGCCGGGCTCGCTCACGTTCCGGGCGATCGCATGGTGCGCGGGGTCGACGGCAGCGCTTCGATCTCGTCGAACCTTCTGATGGGCCGTCAGTTCAAAGCTCCATGGAGCCGCAACGGTGTCCTCGACTGGAAGGGGGTTGCGAAACAGGCCGTCGAGATGATCAAGCGCTTCGATATCCGGGCGCGTGGTCCCGAGGATACGGTCAAGCGGCTGTCGGGCGGCAATATCCAGAAAGTGGTGCTCGCCCGCGAATTCACCAATGACGCGGACTTCCTTCTCATCGATCAACCGACGCGCGGAGTCGACATCGGTGCGCAGGAATCCATCCATGACGAGATCATGCGCCAGCGTGCCGCCGGCCGCGCCGTGCTCGTCATTTCGGTGCAACTCGACGAGCTGCTCACCCTGGCCGATCGCATCCTGGTGATGTTCAACGGCCGGATCATGGGCGAGGTCGAGGGCGATAGCGCCGACAGCGAAAGGATCGGCATGATGATGGCAGGCTTGAACGCCAACTCTGCAGCAAGCGAGGTGGCGGCATGAGTGACAGGTTGCGTGCATTCTATGGGCAGATCATCGCCCTGGCGATCGCCCTTGCCCTGGGTGCCCTGATCATCGTGCTGATCGACGAAAGCCCCATCAATGTCTTCATGACACTGGTCAGGGGCGCGTTCGGCGACCAGTCCAAGATCGCAGGTACGCTGCTGCAGACGACGCCGATCCTTATCTGCGGCATCGCTGCCTGCATCGGCCTGCGCGGCGGCATGTTCAATGTCGGCATCGAGGGTCAGCTCTTCCTCGGCGGCTTCGCCGCCGCCTGGGTCGGCTTTGCCTTGCCGCTGCCGGCCGGCCTGCATGTCGTGGTCGGCATGGTGGCTGCCGTGCTTGCCGGTGCCGCCTGGGTAGCCATCCCGGCCTATTTCCGCGCCCGTTACAACACCAACGAGGTCGTTTCGACGATCCTGTCGAACTATGTCGCGGTGCTGCTCACCTCCTACTTCACGATCTTCCTGTTCAAACGGCCGGGAGGCTGGTCCGAGACACCGCCAATCCTGCCGACGGCATACCTGCCGGAGCTGTTTTCCTTCTCCCGCCTCAACTGGGGGCTGGTCATCGGTCTGGCGCTGGCGCTCTTCGTCGCCTGGTTCTTCCGTCAGACGGCCAAGGGCTATTCCATCTCGATGGTCGGCTCGGCGCCGAAATTCGCCGAATATGGCGGTATCGACGTCAAGCGCCAGGGCTTCCTCGTGCTGCTCGCTTCAGGTGCCGTGGGCGGACTTGCGGGCGGTGTCGAGACACTCGGTGTCCACCACCGTTTCATGGAGGGTTTCGCGCCCGGCTTCGGCTTCGATGGGTTGATCGCCGCCCTGCTCGCCAACGGTTCTCCGATCGTCACCATCTTCACGGCACTGTTTTTCGGCGCGCTGCGCAACGGCTCGCTGTTGCTCGAGACCGACACCAGCGCATCGCGCGAGATCATCACCGTGATCCAGGCGTTGATCATCCTCAGCGTTTCGGCCCAGGTCCTGATGAAGCGCCGCGGCGACAGCACCGCAGGAGAGCGTCGATGGAAGTTCTAGACAAGCTCCTCAACGTCGCCCTGCTGGTTGCAACGCTGCGCACCACCGCGCCGATCCTGCTCGTCGCATTGGGTGGCTCCTTCACCACCAAGGCCGGCATCTTCAACATCGGCCTCGAAGGCCAGATGCTGGTCGGCGCCTTCTTCGCGGTACTCGGGTCGATCTGGTCCGGGTCGGCACTGATCGGCGTTGCCTGCGGCGTCGCTGCCGCACTCGTCTTCGCCCTCGCCTTCGCTGTGCTGGTGGTCTCTTTCCGCGCCAACGAGGTGGTGGTCGGTCTGGCGCTCAACATCCTCGCCGGCGGCATGACGATTTCGCTGATGAAGGCGATCTTCGGCACCCGCGGCTCGATCGTCGGCCAGAAGATCGTCGGACTGCCGAAGGTTCAAATACCGGGTGCCCGCGATCTGCTTGGTTCCTGGGCGCCGCTCGTCTCGGGCTACACGCCCATGGTCTATGTCGCCTTCATCGCCGTCCCGCTTCTGGTGCTGTTCTACAAGCGCACCAGGCTCGGCCTCTATATCCGCGTCGTCGGCGAAAAGCCGGAGGCTGCCGAGGCTCTCGGCATCTCGATCACCCGCGTTCGCTATACGGCCTCGCTGTTGTGCGGCCTGCTCGCCGGCCTTGCCGGCGCGCATCTGTCGCTCGGCTACATCACCATGTTCACCGAGAATATGTCGTCCGGCCGTGGCTTCATGGCCGTCGCCATCCTGATCTTCTCGGCCGGCGATCCACTCAAGGTGCTGGCGGGTTGCCTGCTGTTCGGTTTCGCGGACGCGTTTTCATTGCGTCTGCAGACCTTCGGCTTCCCGTCCTACCTCATCCTGGCGGTGCCGTATCTGGTCGCATTGGTGGCGTTGTTCGCCCTGTCCTACCGCAGCCGGCCCAGGATCATCCGTGAAACCCTGGAGAGCATGAAGAAAATGCTCTCCGTCGAGACCAAGCCGGCTGAAACCGGCAACAACCACCCACGCTGAAGGATCGCATCAAGACAATGGAACGCATAATCCTCGACGTCGATTCCGCCGGCGACGATATTCTTGCCGTGCTCTTCGCCGCCGCAAATCCCGACGTGAAACTTGAGGCGGTGACGACCGTTACCGGTGCTGCCGGTCCCATCGAGCAGGTCACCAATGTGGTGCTCAACACGCTCTCGCTCGCGGGTCGTGACGATGTTCCTGTTCATGCGGGTGCCTGGCGGCCGATCGTCGGTCATTCAAAGGCCGACATGGAAGCGCCGGTGCATTTCGAAAAGACGCTCACGGCACGCTTCGGCGACCGGCTGAAGAAGTTCAACCCGCCTGCGCCGAAGCCAAAGCGCGCTGCAACACCCGGCCACGCCGTCGATTTCATCATCAAGACCGTGATGGCAAACCCCGGCGAGATCACGCTTGTCACCACCGGCCCGTTGACCAACGCTGCCATGGCGTTGCTGCAGGAGCCACGACTTGCGCAGGCGCTCAAGCGCCTCCTGGTGCTTGGTGGTACCTTCACGACGCCCGGCAACATCACGCCGGTAACCGAATACAACATCTGGGCCGATCCCGAGGCATCGCGCATCGTGCTCAACGCCGAGGTCGACAAGATCCTGGTGCCGCTCGACATTTGCGAGGACAACCGTGTCGCCACCTCCATGCTGACGCGCGACGACATCGCTGACATGCAGGCGACCGCAAAGGACAATCCCGTCCTCGACATGATCGCCGACGTGTTCCCGATCTACATCGATATCTGGCGCGAGTTCTTCGGGCTTGTCGGCTTCCCGCTCGATGACGTCATCACCGTCGCATTGGCTTTCGACCCAGGCCTTGCCACGCTCACCGATCCACTCTTCGTGGACGTCCTGATCGACGGGCACGTCTCGCGCGGCCAGACAGTCGCCTATCGCGGCTTCCAGATCCTGCCCGGTGGCGGCCCCAAGACCACGCGCATCGGCACCGATCTCGACGGACGCCGCTTCCTCGAAATGTTCAAGAAAACCATCGCGCGCTACGAGCGGGCGGCCTGATGAGTGCAATGATGAAGCCCACCCCTATTCTTTTCGACTGCGATCCCGGCCACGACGATGCCATCGCGCTGGTCATGGCGCACCGCTCGCCGGCCATCGAACTGCTCGGCGTCACCACCACCTGCGGCAATGCCGAACTGGAGAAGACGACGACCAACGCCCTGCGCATCCTGGAATATATCGGGGCCGGCGACGTGCCGGTCGCGGCCGGCTGCCATCGCCCGCTGGCGCGTCCCCTGGTGCTGGGAACCGCGGACGGCCCAAGCGGCCTCGAAGGTTCGCCCTACCTGCCGCAGGCGACCATCAAGCCGGTAGACCAGCATGCGGTCGACTTCCTGGCCGACAAGCTGATGGCTTCGCCAGAACCGTTGCTTGTCGTGGCGACAGGCCCTCTCTGCAACATCGGCCTGATGATCCTCAAGCACCCCCATGTGTTGCCCAAGATCAAGGAATTGATCTGGATGGGAGGCGTGTTCTACCGCAAGAGCGAGATCATAACGCCGACGGAATTCAACGCCTTCTGCGATCCGGAGGCGCTGAAGATCGTGCTCGATTCCGGTGTCCCGATCACCATGGTCGGCCTTGACGTCACCATGCAGGTGCTGATCGAAGAGCCGCAATATGCCGAGCTTGCCACCATCGATACGCCGCTGGGAAAACTCGTCAACGACTGGCTGCTGTTCTACGAGAAGCTGCATCGCAACTCGATGGGCGTCGGCGGCGCCATGCATGATCCGCTGGCATTGGCGCTGGCGATCGATCCGACCCTGGTCAAGACGCGCCCTGCTCACATTGCGGTGGATCTTCAGGGTAGCCACACATTCGGAGCGACTGTCGCCGACTTCTGGAGTGAGCGTGGCGAGAAGGACAATGCGCGCATTGCCTACGAAGTCGACGCCGACCGCTTTTTCAAGCTGATGTTCGACCTGCTGAGGGACTAGCAACTGCAAAAGGTGAGCGCTGAGCGCTCACCTTTTCAATTTTGGCTGCCATGCTCGACTGCGGCCACGCAGAGGCTGAGCACTATATCGCTCGGTCAGCCATGCGCGACGCTGCTAGTGCATTTTGTAGCCAAGTGGGATCACTTGGCGTTACAAAAATGCGGCGAAAACAAAACTTAGAGCGTTTCCGCGTTTCCGTGAAAAACGGAAACGCTTTAGTGCCGAACCATGCCCGCGTCGACGTTGATCGTCTGGCCGGTTATCCAGCGCGCATCGTCCGAGGCAAGGAACGACACGACGTCGGCGATATGCTCGGGCTGACCCTTGCCTTTCATGGCCTGCAGCATCTCGACGAAACCGAACGCCTCGTTGTGCGGGCTCGCCTTGACGCCGTCGCTTTCGATCAGGCCCGGCGTCACCGCATTGGCGGTGATGTTGTATTTGCCGAGCTCCGTCGCCAGCGCGCGGGTGAAACCGATGACGCCGCCCTTGGCCGCGACATAGGCCGCCATATTGGGCGTGCCGGCGAAGAAGGTGTTGGAGGCGATGCTGATCACGCGCCCGGCCTTGTCTGCCGCCCGCATCTGGTCGGTCGCCGCGCGGCTGACGATGAAGGTACCGGTCAGGTTGACGTCGATGATCTTGCGCCAGTGGTCGAGGTCGACATCGTCCCAGGCGATGAAGGGCACGATGCTGGCGTTGTTGACCAGGATGTCAATGCCGCCGGACAGCGCCTGGATTTCGGCAAACAGCGCCTTCACCGATGCCGGATCTGAGATGTCGGCGGCGATCGCCTTTGCCTTTCCGCCGATCGCGGCGGCGGCGGCCTTAGCGCCCTCGGCGTTGATGTCGCTGACGACAACAGTCGCGCCGTCAGCGGCCAGACGCGCCGCGATGGCCTTGCCGATGCCTTGTGCGGCACCCGTCACCAGGGCCGTCTTTCCCGCAAGCCGTTCAGTCATGAAATTTCTCCCTTATGCCCATTCTTGTGGTCTGTGTTCAGGCGTCGGCGTCGATGACGGCCAGCGCCGCGTCGATGCCTTTGCCGATTGCCAGCTTCTGGCCGGCCGCGTTCATGGCGCCGCCGAGTGCCGTCAGCGCCGCGATGGCGTAGATCGGCTGCGCGGTCGGGCCCATGTGGCCGACGCGCGTCAGCCGGCCCAGCGTTTCGCCGCGCCCCGACGAGAACACCACGCCGTAGCGGGCACGCGCTGCCTGTCGCAGCGCCTTCTCGTCGATGCCTTCAGGCGTGCGCACGGCTGTGGTGGTCGGCGACGCGATCGCCTCGCTAGCCGCCCAGATCGACAGGCCCATCGCGGCGACGCCGGCACGCATGGCCTTTGCCGTCAGCGCATGGCGCGCCCACACCGCTTCCGGTCCCTCGTCGAGATAGAGGTCGAGTGCAGCATCAAGACCGTTGATCTCGGCGACCGACGGCGTGAACGGAAACGGCTGCTCGCACGACCAGGCGTTCTCCCAGTCGACGATGCTCAGCATCGAGGCACGCGGTGCCGCCTGGTTGGCCTTCATCTTTGCCCAGCCGCGCTTGCTGACGCCCATCAGCGTCAGGCCGGGAGGCGCTCCCAGGCACTTGTTCGGGCCGGTGACATAGATGTCGGCCTTGCAGTCTTCCGGATGCGTCTTCATGCCGCCGAAGGACGAAACGGCATCGACGATCAGATAGGCGCCATGCGCCGACACCAGCGCACCGATGGCATCGATCGGGTTGATGGTGCCCGAAGGCGTGTCGTGATGGCAGACCGACACGACGGTGATCTCCGGATGCTTTTTCAGCATGCCGGCAACCGCCTGCGGGTCGATCGCCTCGTTGTAGGGCACTTCGATCTCGAGCAGGTTGGGCGAATAGCGTTTCGCCCAATAGCCGAAGCCCTTGCCGTAGACGCCGGAGGCAAGGTTCAGCACCACGTCGTCGGGCGTGATCAGCGACGCTGCCGCTGCTTCCAGGCCGAGGACCGGCTCGCCGTGCAGGATGACCGGCTTGTTCGACAGCCGCATCGCCTTCTGCGCCTTGCCGACCACTTTCTCGTAGAAGAGCTGGAACGCCGGGTCGTAGTCGTAGAGCACCGTGCGGCCAAGGCCGCGCAGCACCTTTGCATAAGCGTCCACCGGCCCCGCGGTCAGCGTGATCACCGGATCGGCATGTTCGAGATAGCGCATTGTCTTGTCTCCGGATTGGGGCAATTCCAGCAAAAGTGCGCAGCGGTTTTGCGTCCGGAATTGCGTAAAACAAAAGTTAGAGCGTTTCCGCGTTTCCGCGAAAAACGGAAACGCTCTGATGGCGCTCAGCCGTAGAACTGCGTGCCGGTCCTGTAGGTTTTGAAGTTGTCCATGTCGTGCGAGTACATCAGCTCCGCACCATGGTCCTGCGCCAGCTTCTGCACCTTGCGCATCGAATTGACGCCGGCGACCGGGTCGATGTGGAAGGCTGCCTGGCACAGCGTCTCCAGGCTCTTCTGGGTGTAGGCGGCGTCGATCGTGAACATGATCGGCTTGCGCTTGGGAAACTCAACGAGAAGGCTGTAGTGGCCGATCGAATGGCCGGGCGTCGAGATCAGCTTGACGCCCTTGGCGAGTTCGACGTCGCCGTCGATCCCTTCGAAGGTCGAGTTGGCGCGCGTAGTGCCTTCCAGGAGTTGCGCGGTGGCGCCGCGTGCTTCCGCCGCTTCCGCCGAGAAGCTCAGGTCCGAATAGCCGAGATGTTCGAAGGGCTGCGGATTGCAGGCCTGCGGCACCTCCGTGCGGTGACAGATCTTCTTGGCATGCGGGAAATATTTATTGCCGCCGCAATGGTCGAAATGGAAATGCGAATTGACGACGACGTCGATGTCCTTCGGCTCCAGCCCAAGCAGCGCCAGCGCGCCCGGAATGGTCTGGTGCTTTTCCTGGATCGGCTTTTCGAATGGCAGCACCTTCATGACGTGGTCGTAGTCAAAGCCTGTGTCGATAAGGAAGCGGCCCTCGGCATGTTCGATCAGGATCGAATAGACCGGAAAGCGGACTTCGCCGCCCGGGCCGCGGTTCCAGAACACATGATAACCGTCGAGGACGAGCGAGCCGCCGTCGAGCAGGTAGACCTTGGTATCCGACATTCTTGCCTCCTGTGTTGGCGCGGCTCCCATCCGCGCATCCGTTGTCGTCAGCGCGCGCCGCGCTCATAGGGAATTCCGAGTGCCGCCGGCAGGCTCGCCCGCCGCCCGAACAGTACCAGCATGATCATCACCGCCAGGAACGGCAGCATCTGGATGACGTCGGTCGGTATGTTGATGCCCGCCACCTGCATGGCCGTTGTCAGCGACAGGCAAACGCCGAATAAAAGGGCGCCGAACAGCACCCAGACCGGCCGGCCGCGCGCCAGCATGGCCAGCACGATGCCGAGGAAGCCGGCGCCGTTGGTGATGAAGGGGATGAACAGGCCTGCCCCGACATTGGCGAGATAGGCGCCGCCGAGCCCTGCCAGCGCGCCGGTCGACAGCACGGCGATGGTGCGCGTCCTGATGACGTCGATGCCGGCGACATCGAGTGCGGCCGGCTTGTCGCCTGCAGCCTGCAGGTTGAGGCCGAGTTGTGTGCGGCGGTAGAGGTAGCCCATGGCAAACACCAGGGCGACGGCCAGGTAGACGATCAGGTGATGTTTGAAAAAGGCCGGCCCGATCACCGGAATGTCCGCCAACGTCGGAATTACGGTGGGATTCGGAGCCGGCAAACGAGGATAGCTGCGCGAGAACTGGAAGTGATGCAGCAGCGCCGTCAGGCCTTCCAGGCCGAGCGTCAACGCAATGCCGATGACGATCTGGTTCAGGCCGATACGCACGCACAAGAGCGCCATGACCAGCGCCACCGCCACGCCACCGGCGGCACCGGTGAGGAAACCCAGCCACAGCGAACCGGAATAGAAGGCGCCGACGAAGCCGAGATAGGCGCCGGCCAGCATCATGCCTTCGATGCCGATGTTGAGCACGCCTGCCTTTTCCGACATCTGCTCGCCAAGCCCCGCGAGCAGCAGCGGGATAGCCGCGGTGACCGCGCCGAACAGCAGCGCGCTGAGAAAGACTTCGCTGAACAGCCCGGTCATGCGTCAGGCCTTTCTCGACTGGTTGTAGCGGTGGTCGACATATTCGGCGAGCGCGAGCACGATCAGCACGATCGAGACCAGCACCAGCGTGAAATGATTGGGAACGCCGAGTCGCCGCGCCGCGCTTTCGCCGCCGATCGACAGCACCGAAAGCAGGAACACGAAGCCGATGGCCGCAAAACCGTTCATGCGGGCGAGGAACACCGCCGGGATGACCGCCAGCCCGTAGGCGGGGTTCCAGTCGGCGCGGACATTGCCTTGCACGCCGATGATGTCGACAGCGCCGGCAAGCCCCGCCAGCCCGGCTGAAATGGCGAAGACGGCGATGGTCAGGCCAGGTACGCCGAGCCCGGCGTGAACCGCTGCCCGCGGATTTGCGCCGACGACCCTCAGCTTCAGTCCGAAAGCCGTCCGCGTCATCACCAGATGCACGATGACGATCGCAGCCAGGCCGAACAGCAGGCCGCTGGTGATGGTGGTGTCGAACAGGCGCGGCAGCCGGTCCTCCACCGGCAGGGTGCGGGTCTGCGGCACGGTCGTGCCGGGGTCGCGGAACAAAAGCTTGACCAGCACATTGGCGAGCGAGGTGCCGAGGAACGTCATCATCAGCGTGGTGATGATCTCGTTGACGCCTTGATAGGCGCGCAGCAGTGCCGGCACCAGGGACCAGGCCATCGCGACGAGCGTGGCGACGACGAAGGCGCAGAACAGTGCCAGCCAGGCCGGCATGACCTCGACGAAGAACGGCGCGCTGGCCGCTGCCGTCACCGCCCCAAGCAGGAACTGGCCGTCGCCGCCGAGGTTCCACATGCCGGCGCGAAAGGCCACGATCAGGCCGGCGGCAAGGAACAGGAGCGGCGCCATGCGGGTCAGCGTCTGCTGGATGCCGAGCGGCGAGAACAGGCCCTTCTCCAGTACATAGCCGTAATAGGCGAGCGGATCGACGCCGACGGCGAGCAGGATGCAGCCGGCAATGACGAGGGCGACAAGGATCGGGCCAAGCGTCATCAAGAGCCGGCGCAGCACGTCGCGGCGCGTGCCGACGCTGCTGGTGGCATCGAGTGCGGTGGCGCCGGCGGTGGGGGCAGTGTCGATGCTCATGCGGCTAGTCCGATCATCAGGCGGCCGACCCGGGTGCGGGCATCGTCGGCATTGTCGACGGTGCCGACCAGCGACCCGTTGGCCATGACGGCGATGCGGTTGCACATGCTGAGCAGCTCCTCGAGGTCGGTCGAGATCAGCAGCACCGCGAGGCCGCGTTGGGCAGCGTCACGAATGCGCTGGCGCGAGGCCAGCGTGTTGGCGAGATCGAGCCCATAGGTAGGCTTGTTGAAGATCACCACCTTCGCGCCCTCGGCCAGTTCGCGCGCCAGAAGCACCTTCTGGATGTTGCCGCCCGAAAGCCGCGCGACGGGCGTCTTCAGGCTCGGCGTGCGCACGTCGTATTCACGCGCCAGCTCACCAGCGCGCCTGTCGATCTCGGCGCGCTGCTCGACGCCATTGCGCCAGAACGGCGCCGCGCCGACCTGCTTGAGGAAGAAGTTGATCGAGACCGGGAAAGTACCGACCGTGCCCTCGCCCAACCTGTCGTCGGTCAGGTAGCGAAGGCCACGCCGGCTGCGCTCTCCGACGCTCAGCGTCTCGATGGCAGTTCCCTCCAGCCGCACCGAACCGCCGGTCGCCGTGCGCTGACCGGCCAGTGCCTCCGCCAGCTGCTTCTGGCCGTTGCCGTCGATGCCGGCGATGCCGAGGATCTCGCCCGGACGGATGTCGAAGGAGATCGACGACAGGCCGGGCGCATTGTCGGTCGAAGCCACCTCCAGATCGGCAACCTGAAGCAGCGGAGCGGCCTCAGTGTGGACCGAGGCAACGGAACGATCGGCCGCTTCCGGGTCGTCCTTCTGCTTGCCGAACATCAGTTCCACGATTTCGGAGATGATCTCCTGTTCGCCGAGCGCACGAAAACGCTCCGGCGGGATCTCGCCGACCTTGCGGCCGAGCTTCAGCACCGAGATGCGGTCGCCGAAGGCGGCGGCCTCTTTGAGCTTGTGGGTGATGAAGACGATCGCCAGTCCCTGTTCGACGAGGCGGCGCATCAGCGCGCCAAGCTCCTCGATGCCTTGCGGCGTCAGCATCGAGGTGGATTCGTCGAGGATCAGCAGCCTGCTGTTGCGCACCATGGCGCGCACGATCTCGACCTGCTGCTGTTCGCCGAGCGAAAGCTCCGAAACCCTGGCATTGAGCTTGACCACGATGCCGAGGCTCCTGCTGATCTCGGCGACACGCGCCTCGAGCTCCTCGGTCCTGGGGCGTTGCCACCAGGGGCCACCAAGCAGCAGGTTCTCCGCCACGGTCAGTGTCGGCACCAGCATCATGTGCTGGAACACCGTGCCGATGCCGAGCGCCAGCGCCTGGCGCGGCGAGGTGATCGGCGTCGGCTTGCCGTCGACCAGGATGCGTCCTTCATCGGGCTGCTGCAGGCCGGACAGCATGCCGATCAGCGTGGATTTGCCCGCCCCGTTCTCGCCGAGCAGCACATGCACTTCGCCCGGACGGATCGACAGGTCGATGCTGTCATTGGCGACGATACCCGGAAAGCGTTTGGTCACGCCTTCGAGTGCGACGATGTCGCCGACGGGCGACGGAGTGGTATTACTCATCTAAGCCCAGCCCTGAAAAAGGGGAATCGTCCGAAGGGGCGATCCGATCGCCCCTTCGGCAACTGACTTCTCGCCGCCTTACTTGGCGACGCTTGTCATCAGCGCCCTGACGGCGGCGGCGTCATAGACCGGCTCGACCTTGATCTTGCCGGAGATGACGTCCTCGCGCACGGCCTGGATCTCGGACCAGACGTTGTCCGGGATCGCGGCGGTCTTCAGCAGTTTCACGGAATCGTCCTTGAGGCCGATCGTGTAGTGCTTGGTGCCGAACGTGTCGGCCTTGAGGTCGGCGATCATCGCGGCGTAGACCGGCTCGATGTTCCATACCACCGACGACAGCAGGAAGCCCTTGTCGATCGGCGACTTGTCACCGATGACGTCGATGAAATAGACCTTGCCGCCATCGGCGGCCTTGGTCGTCTCAACCGCCTGCAGCATGCCGAAGCTCGAACCGTTGCCCTGGCCGAAGATGATGTCGGCGCCCGAGGCGATCACGCTTTCGGCGACACGCTTGCCACCAGCCGCATCGCTGTAGGCGGCGGGCCCGATCACCGCATAGGTGATCTTAACGTCGGCGTTCTCCGCCTTCACGCCCTGCGCGAAGGCAGCCGATTGCGAGTTCCAGGACGGCGGCTCGCCGGAGACCACGATGCCGACCGACTTCGAGCGCGACATCTTGGCAGCGAGACGGCCGGCGAGGTAAGCGCCCTCGTGGCCGCTCAGCGTGTAGTCGGCGACGAGGCCTTTCTCCAGCCCGGCCGGCGTATCCACGATCGCCACCGGAACCTTCGTTTCCTTGGCGATCTCGGGCGCCGAGGTGTTGTAGCCGCTGGCGTGTGCGATCAGCAGGCTGGCACCGTCGGAGGCGAGTTCCCGCAGCGTGGGACGAACGTCGCCATAGCCGAGCCCCTGGGCCACGACCACTTCGACGCCGGCGGCTTTGCCTGCCGCCTTGGCGGCATCGATGCCCTGCTGGTTCCAGCCATAATCCGTGCCCTCTTCGGGCGTCAGAATGGCGATCGACTTGACTTCGCCAGCGAGAGCGCCACCCATCAAGACGCTTCCCAGTATAACTGCACTTACGCTGCTTTTCAGAAGCTTTAACATGTTACCCTCTTTTTGCTGTCTTCCCATGGATATTGTTATTGTCATTACGAAGAAGAGAGATAGACTTTCGGAATAAATTGTATCCGGAGCCTATTCGAAGTGAAGATCCGTTATGTCCTCCCGTTAGCGCTGGCGTTCATATCCTCTGCCAACGCGGTTGAGTTGCACCATGTCACCGTCCGCACCGGCACCGATGGGCTCGCCATGGTGCCGTTGACGATCTCGAATTCCGGCAAGGACGGCCTGTCCTGCAATGCCGACTTCGCCCACTGGTATTCGGCCGGGATTGCGACGGTCGAACCGGGCAAGAGTGCCCGTGTCGAACTCTGGTTCGACGCCGAGACCGGCGCCTTCACCATCCTCAACGACAAGCACGAAAACCTGCCGGTCGAGCGCCTGTGGTGTGGTCTGTCGGGCCGCGCATATGCGACCCGCGTGCAGATCACGCTCGACCGTGCCGATGCGCAGAAGGGCACGCGCGCCGTGTCCTGCGGCATGGAGCAGGACGGCCTGATCTGCCGGTAGGCGCTCATCGAGCCGTGCCCCTCAAGCATCGCGCCTATTCCTTCGCCAGGAATTTGTCGGTGAAGATATCGTCCGCCGACAGCGCCGCCTTGAGCACGCCCTGATCGCTGAGCGTCTTCAGCGTCTCTTCCCATTGCGTCTTGCTCATCCAGCCGAGGCCGTGTTCCTTGGTTTCGGGGCTGGTGAAGGTCGAGGCGATGTCGGCGTTGATCTGCGCCAGCAGCACGTCCTTCTTGTCGGCATAGCCGGGTGCGGCCTTGGCCGTGATCTCGGCGGCCTCTTCCGGATGGGCGACGACATAGTCGAAGGCTTCGCGGTAGGCCTTGACGAAGCGGCGCACGACATCGGGCTTGTCCTTGATCATCTTCTCCGAGGTGAACAGGCCGGAGCCGTAAGCCTTCCAGCCATGGTCCGCGCCCATCATGATGCTGAGCGAACCCGGCCCGCCTGCCTTGGCTTCCAGTTCGGGCACCTCCGCATCGACATAGCCGACCACCGTCTGGACCCGTCCGAGCAGCAGGTAGCTCTCATAGGGCGGCGATACGCTGTTCAGCGTCATGTCCTTCTCGGTCAGGCCGTTGGCGGCCAGGAACCCCCTGAAGAAGATGTAGGTCGATCCTGCCGGGTGGATGCCGATGGTCAGCCCCTTGAGATCCTCCGGCTTGGTGAGCTTCAACGTCTTGGCCAGCGAAAGGATCGCCAGCGGCGAGCGCTGGTTGACGGCGGCGAGCGCCACGACCGGGACCTTCTGCGACCGCGCGACGGCGAGCGTGGGAAGATCGCCGAAGCCGAAATCCGCGTTCTCATTACCCACCAGCCGCATGGCGTCCGGCGAACCCGAACCCTTGCGGATTTCGGCCAGGTCGATGTCGTTCTTGGCGAAGAAACCCTTTTCCTTGGCCACGAAGAACATGGCGTGGTTGCCGCGCACCACCCAGTCGAGCTGGACGTTGACCGTGTCGGCGGCCAGCGCTGCACCGGAGAAGCCAAGCGCGCCGGCAAACGCCGCAAGCGTGGCTGCCTTGATAAGTGAGCGTCTCAGCATTGTTCGATCCTTCCCTGTCGTTGACTGCCCAAAGCCTTAGGCATGGCTGAATTTCGGTGCCCACGGCACCACGATGCGTTCGAGGATCTCGGCCGCGTAGTAGAAGGCGATGCCGAGCACGGAGACGAGCAGCAGCGCCGCGAAGACCAGTGCGGTGTCGAGCTGGGTCGAGGCGAACTGGATGACGTAGCCCAGTCCGTCCGAGGCGCCGGCGAATTCACCGACGATGGCGCCGATGACGCTCAGCGTCGCGGCGATCTTGGTTCCCGCCATCAGGTTCGGCAGCGAGTGCGGAACCCGGATCCTGAACAGGATCTGCGTGCGGCTGGCGCCGACCGAATTCATCAGCGACAGCAGCGAGCGGTCCACCGATTGCATGCCTGCCAGCATCGACAGCGTCACCGGGAAGAAGGCGATGACCAGGATAAGCCCGATCTTCGGGGCCAGCCCATAGCCGAACCAGAGGATGAAGATCGGCGCCAGTGCCACCTTCGGCACGTTCTGGAACAGCACCACCAGCGGATAGAGCGCCCGGCCCAGCCAGTCGAAACGCACGATGACCAGCGCGATGGCAACGCCGACCACGACCGAGACGACGAAGCCGAGCAGGATCTCCGCGGCGGTGACCAGCGTGGCCTGCATCAGCGTTCCCCATTGCGCGACCAGCGACCGCCCGATCTCCGACGGAGCGGGGATGATGAAGGATGATATGGCGAAGATCCGCACGATCGCTTCCCAGGCCACGATCGTGCCCAGCAGGAGGATGACTGCCGGCAGCCAGCTGCTCGTCGCGGCGGCAAAACTGGAGGCCAACCGAGGTTCGGACGTGATGGGTTGATCGCTCATGACGCGTCTCCCGGTTGATGGCTGGCGCGCAGCATGGTGCGCAACTGCACGACCAGCCGGACGAATTCCGGATCTTCCGTTACCGCCAGGTCGCGCGGATAAGGCAAACCGATGTCGATGCTGCCGGTGATGCGTCCGGGCTTGATGCCCAGCGCGTGGACATGGCGCGACAGGTGGATGGCTTCGTCGATCGAATGGGTAACGAGCACGATCGTCTTGCCGGTGCGCTGCCATATCTCCAGCAGCGACTGACCCATCGAGTCGCGGGTGATGGCGTCGAGCGCACCGAAGGGCTCATCCATCAAAAGCACCGCCGGATCGAGTGCCAGGGCGCGGGCGATGGCCACCCGTTGCCGCATGCCACCGGACAATTCGTTGGGCCGCTTGTGGGCGGCATCGCCAAGCCCCACCAGCTCCAGCATTTCCTGTCCGCGTGCCCGAAGCTCGGCGCGCGAAAGCGACTTGTCGGCGATGGAAAGCAGCATGGAGGCGTTGTCGACGGCATTCTTCCATGGCAGCAGGTTGGCATCCTGGAAGACGACGCCGATCATGCGCTTGCGCGCCGCCTCGACCGGCGAAAGCCCGCCGATCGATACGCTGCCGCTTGTCGGCTCGACCAGCCCGGCCAGCACCTTGAGCAAGGTGCTCTTGCCGCAGCCGGAGGGCCCGATCAGCGAGACGAAGGATCCCTTCGGCACCGAAAGGTCGATGTTCTGGAGCACCAGTTGCCGGGCATAGACCACCGAGACGCCTTTGACGGAGATGAGGTCGTCATGGCGGATGTGGGCAGGCTTGCCGCCGTCTGCCCGGATCGTATCAATGCGCATGGCTTGTACCTCCGTACGTTCCGATCCAGCCGTTTGTTTGCATGGTGCAATCCATCGGCTACTCCCGGCCTTCCAGGATGCGTCGCACCGCGACGAGCTTGCGTGCCCGCTCGGCCTGCAGCGCCTTTATCTGCTCGGGTGTGTAGGAGAACATGCCTTCGCCCGACTTGATGCCGAGCTTCGCGGCGCCGGTCTTCTCCAGCACCATCGGTGCGACATCGCCACGATTGGAAAGGTCGGCGTTCAGGAAGGACGAGACGGACTTGTAGATGTCGAGGCCCGCCATATCGAGCAGCGCCATCGGACCGACGACGGCGATCTTGTAGCCGATGCCCCAGGACACGCAGGTGTCGAGGTCTTCCGGCTCGATGACACCGCGCTCGACGAGATCGACCGCCTCGCGCAGCAGTGCATAAAGCACGCGGTTCTCGACAAAACCCGGGACGTCCTTCTTCACCACAACCGGCAACAGGCCGATCGAACGGATGAGCTCACGAATGGTCGCCACGGTCTGCGGCGCGGTCTTCTCGCCGCCGATCACCTCGATCATCGGAATGATGTGCGGCGGGTTCGACCAGTGCATGCCCACCATGCGCTCTGGGTGCGAGATATGTGCCTGCAGCTGCGTGATCGGGATGCCCGACGTGTCCGACGCCACGATCGTGTCCGACGCGATCAGGCCATCGATGGCGCGATAGACCTCGGCCTTGATCGCGATGTTTTCGGGAACGTTCTCGATGACGAGGTCGGCACCGGATACCGCATCGGCGATATCGTTGGTGAAGCGCACGCTTCCGGCACCTGCCGCCGGTGCCGCAATGCCGAGCGCGTCGAGAACGCCCTCGGCCGTTTCCATCATGGCGCGTGCACGTTCGATGGCGGCCGGGGCGACATCATAGGCGGTCACCTGCAGCCCGCCCCTGGCGAGCCTTGCGGCCATGCCCGGCCCCATCGTGCCCAGACCGATGATGGCGATACGTTGGATCATCACGCTGCCCTGCTTTCCGTTGCTGCTCTCGATGCCGCGATGAGGTCGGCGGCCTTCTCGGCGATCATGATCACCGCCGCATTGATGTTGCCGCAGACAAGGTCGGGCATGACAGAAGCATCCACCACGCGCAGGCCGTCGACGCCGCGGAGGCGCAGTTCCGGGTCGACAACCGATGTCGCATCGACACCCATCCGGCAGGTACCGGCCGGATGATGTACGGTGATGGAGGTCTTGCGGATGTGCTCGTCGATCTCGTCATCGCTCTGGCATTTCGGGCCGGGAAAGAACTCGGCCTCGATGAAGGGCTGCATGGAGGGTTGAGCCGCGAGGTTCCTTGCCACCCGGAAACCGGCGCGCAGCGATTCCCAGTCCTTCGGCGAGGCGAGGAAGTTCTGATGAATCAACGGCGCGGCCGAAGGATCGGCCGAGGCCAGTTTCACGGCCCCCCGGCTTTCCGGTTGCGTCGCCACGATCCGCGTCGCGAAGCCATCGGCGAAAGGTGCCTTGAACGGCTTGAAATATGGCCATGCGGCAAGCGGGGCCGCGGTGAACAGCAACTGCACATCCGGCAGCGGCCGCTCGGGGCCGCTTTTCAGGAATGCCACGACACCACCGGGCACATCGCCCGAGAAACCGCTTCCCGTCAGATAGGTCTTGAGGAAATCGAAGCCGATCCGGTCGGCGCGCATTTTGTGCAGGAACGGGCCCGGGGTCCTGCGCCGGTACATCAGGATGACCGAAACATGATCCTGCAGGTTCTTGCCGACCGAAGGCAGGTCGACCCGCGTCTGGATGCCGTGTGCAGCCAGTTCGTCCGGGGCGCCGATGCCGGACAGCATCAGCAACTGCGGCGTGTTGATCACGCCGCCCGAGAGCAGGACCTCCCCGCGGGCGATGACCGTCCGTTCGGTGCCACGATGCCTTATCGTCACCCCTTTGGCGCGCGTGCCTTCCAGCACGATCTTCGTCGCCATCGCTTCGGTCAGCACTGTCAGGTTGGGCCGCTTCAGGGCCGGCCGCAGATAGGCGGACGCAGCCGAGCTGCGCCGCCCTTTGGCGATCGTCATCTGCAGGCGGCCGAAACCCTCCTGCTGCTCGCCGTTGTAGTCGCTGGTCTGCGCATAGCCGGCCTGCACGCTGGCCTGCGCAAAGGCTTCGATCAGCGTGTCCTTGTAGCGGCAGAACTGCGTGCTGAGCGGGCCGCTGCCGCCCCGGAAGCGGCTGCCGCCCTTTTCCCAGCTTTCCTGTTTCTGGAAATAAGGCAGGACCTTCTCATACGACCAGTCGCTCAGTCCGCTGGCGGCCCAACGATCATAGTCTCCGCGGTTGCCCCGGACATAGGCCATGGCATTGGTCGAGGACGACCCGCCGATGACCTTGCCGCGCGCGCACTCGACACGGCGTCCGCCGACATTGTCTTCCGGTTCGCAGAAATACATCCAGTCATGGCGCCGCTCGGTCAGGATCTTGCCCCATCCGAGCGGGATGTGGATCATCGGGTCACGATCCCAGCCGCCGGCTTCGAGCAGCAGCACCGAACATCGCGGATCGGCACTCAGCCGGTTGGCGAGCACGCAACCGGCCGATCCGGCCCCAACGATGATGTAGTCGTAGCTTTCTGCGTGCGGCATGGTTCTACTGCTTTCGCCTGACGCTCTGGCCCCGGAGAATTTCAGGATCGGGGCCCGCTACCTGGCGGAGACCGAACTCCTTCCAGGGAATGTTCAAAGACCTGCTGGCGCTAGACCAGGCCCTTTTCCTTGAGACGTTGCGACCAGTGATCCCATCCCCGGTCGATCTGTTTGCCGACAAGCGCGCCTGCCGTCTTCACCTCGCCGGGCGTCAGGTACTTGACCTTGCCGATCTGGAGTCCGGTCGTGAGCGCCTTTGCTTCCTGCTCGAGATAGAAAGCACGGAACACGACCTCGCGGACAGAACTGCCGACGTTCACCACGCCATGGCGTGCCATGAGGACCACTGTCTGGTCGCCAAGGCTTTCGGCAATGTCCGCGCAGACGTCGTGGCCGCCACCGAAGAGATCGGTCTCGTCACCCTGCTTGTCGCGGATCTCATACACAGGCACAGCCTCGCCCATGAATGCCCCCATATGCGTGACCGGGCGCAGCGGCGTGTCGGTAAAGCAATAGGGGAGCACGGCCGGCGAATGGCTGTGGAGCACGCACTGAACGTCCGGCCGCGCCTTGTAGATTTCGCTATGAATGTAGCGCTCCAGGTAGGACGGCCGATTGTCGGACGTTTCGCCGTCGAGATTGAAACGCAGGATGTCGCCGGTCGTTATCAGGCTCGGCGCGAGCTTCTGGGCGAGGAAGAAGCTTTGGGGATCCTCCGGGTCACGGGCACTGATGTGCCCGAACGTATCCAGGATGCCTTCGTTCAGCAGGATCTTGGTCGCCGTGACCAGTTCCTGGAAGACCTTCTGGCGCGTGGCGTTGCTGTCTGTCATTCTCGAATTCTCCCATTACACAGCGACCGCGATCGTTCTTGTCATTGTTGTTTTCGATCGCCGGGGTCGCGCTGTTCACCTGTTTTCGTAGATGCCGACGATCCGGTTCTGCTCGATGATGTTGCCGGCATATTTCTGCAGGAACTCCTCCCGGTTGGGCGTCCCTTCGACCTTGGTGTCGAGGGCGTACACCCAGAAATAGTAGTGATGTTCGCCATGGCCAGCGGGCGGCTGCGGTCCGTAGTACTGCATGTGGCCGGCGCCGTTGGGGCCGACGCGGAACTTTTCCTGCGCGTCGGAAAGATCGGTGGTCGACGGATCGATGCCATAGACGACCCAGTGGGTGAAGCCATTGGCCAGCGGCGCATCCGGATCGTGGCAGATGACCGCGAGTTCTTTCGCGCCTGCCGGGACGCCGCTGACGGTCAGCCTGGGCAACACGTTGCCCTTGTCGCCGGCATGCTCGTCGCGCAGCCTGCCGAGCGGATGGAAATCCGCCGAGGTGATCTTCAGGTCCTTGATGTTCAGGGGCATGCAATGTGTCCTTGTTCGGTAGAACTGGAGCAATTCCAGGAAAAGCGTGCAGCGGTTTTCCGTTCGAAATTGCGTGAAAACGCTCTAGACGGTGGCCTCGAGGTCGGCGACGGTTTTGCCGCCGACACGCTGATGCACGCGTGGCCCCGATGCGACGGCGACGCAGATCAGAAGCTCGTCCGGTCGCGGGCCATCCGGCACGGAGAAGGTGACGGCGTCGTAATGGGAACGGATGTAGAGCTCGTCCTTGTGAGCGAGCGGGATGTCGATGGCCGTGCCGGCGGCGGCAACCTTGCTGACCGACGAAATCCAGGCCCTGCCACCGCCCACCTGCTCACGCAGTGGATCTCCGAACAGCGTGGTGATGCAGGCTACGACATGTTCCTGTTCGCCGGCCGTTCCGGCGATGCCGCCCTTGCCATAGCTGTTGACCGGCCGGTCGCCGAGCAGCGCCGCCGCCCGTTCACCGAGCGCATGGCCAATGGCCGCGCTGGGATTCACGATGTCGGACAGGTCGGCAACAAATTTGCCGGCAAAAGGATTGCGAATGACGACGCCCACCGCGACCTTGATGAGCGTGTCGCCGGGTTCCCCGCCGTCATGCCGGATCTCATGGACAGTCGAATACCAGCCTCGCACGTCGTAGTTTTTTTCAACTTCCAATGAATGGTCCATTCTAATCTCCCGAGGAGAGCACAGCTTCTGCCGCACCAATTGATCTGTTGGGCCGGGTCGAAATCATTGCGGCCATGAGAAGACGCGGCGCAGCGGGTCGTAACGCGCTGCTTCCAGGGCTGCCGGCGTGAACATGTTCCCGTTCGAGAGCGAGCGGTTGGCCGCGTACTCACCGGACAGCGCCTGGCAGCGATCGGTGATCGGGCGAATGCGCTTCTCCCATGTGACGAGCGCATCTTCGACCGAAGAACCGGCTTCCATGTCCTGCGACAGGCTGAAGGAATTGACCATCGCGCAACCGGCGCCCTGGGCAAGAGCCGGACACATCGCATGGGCGGCATCACCGACAAGGGCGACCTTGCCTCTCGTCCAGCTATCCAGCTTGGTCGTCTCGTATTTGTCGTAGCGGGCGGTCTTCAGCTTCGCCGCCTCGATCAGGCACGGCTCCAGGAAGGGGAACATCTCGACCCACACTTCGAGGTCGATCGGTACTGCCGATCCGCGCGGATCGGCGGCTGGAGCCATCAGGCCGAGATAGAGCTCATTCTCGTTGCAGGGCGAATAGAGGATGCGCTGGACGCGCGGCCAGAAGTTCCACATGTCGATGGTGTTGTCCCACTCGCCATGGCCGAGTTCCTTCTTCATGCGCGGGACGATCAACCGGATGAGGCCGTCCTTCGATATCCAGCGATCCTGCTTGAAGCCGATGGAGTCCCTGACCTTGGAACCGACGCCGTCGGCGCCGACGATCAGGTCGGCTTCGAGGACCTCACCGGTCTGGAGGGTCAGACGGCCGGCCGGGTCGGCGGCGACCGCCTCTGAATTGGCACGAATGTCGACACCGACCGCGCGGGCGCGGTTGACCAGCGCGTCATGCAGATGGCTCCGGGTCATGATGCGCCAAGGCAGCCCGTTGAACGTCTCCTTGGAGACGGACTTGTTGTGCATCCACGTCTCGTAGGTCGGCGGCGTGTGCGAGCCCTGGAGAACCTCATCGAGCGCGCCCAGTCCTTCGAGGACGCGGAGACCATTGTGCCAGAGATAGATGCCTGCACCGAAGGCCCTGAGCTCGGAGCTCTTTTCGTGCAGCCTGACATCCCAGCCGTTCTGCCGCAGAGCAATGGCAGCCGTCAGGCCGGCGAAGCCGCCGCCGGCGACCTCGGCACGGCGCGTCTTGCCTGGAGTGTTGTTTACATTGGGCATTGCCTTATCCGCTATTTCTGTTCGAGATGAAGATACGGGTCGTCCGGTGCATCCAAACGGCTCGTTACGGCTTCCAGATGATATCGTTGAGGTCGACAGCGTCCGTGAGGATGCCTTCCTTCTTGGCGGCGTCGATCCAGAACTGAATGGACTCCGGCGGCGCATCCTTCTTCCACTCGCCAATATTCATCTTCGACACGACTGACGCGGGTATCTTGGTGTTGGCCGCAATCGTTTCGCGCACGATCGCCGGATCCTGGAAATCATCGATCGCGCGATTGATGGCTCGTACGAACCGCTTCACGATTTCGGGATTCTCCTGGACATAGGGCAACATGGCCGTGACGCCGGACAGAACGATCGGCGATTTCACATCGGTGAAATAATGGCCGATGACGTGTGCGCCCTCTGCTTCACCCAGTGTGACGAACGGTTCGGTTGCGCCGACTGCCGCAATCGTCTTGCTGCGAAGCGCGGCCAGCATGTCTGGAAACGGGATTTCCTTGAAGGTGATGCTGTCGACATCAACCTTCTGCTGGCGCAGCCACTCGCGCATCATGGTCCAGTCGGTGTTGTAGCTCAGATTTGTCGCGACATCCTTGCCAGCCAGATCTGCACCCGACTTGATATTCGGATCCATCGTCAGCACTGCGTGGACGGGATTGTCGGCCGTCTGCTGGAAATTGAACGAGACATAGGTGACGGGGATTCCGCCGTTGCGCGCGTTCAGGACACCCAGAGCATCCGAGATGCCAAATTCGAGGCTGCCCGACTGGAGAGCCGGAATGATCTGACCGCCGCCCGCCATCGGGACCAATTCGATCTCGATGTTCTCCTCTTTGAAATAGCCGGCGTCGCGGGCGCGCCAAAAATAGCTGTAGACGCCGATGGGCAGGTAACCGACGCGAAGCTTGGTCATCTCCTGCGCAAATGCCGGCGATTGGGCAGATATCGCGGCAAGACCAATCGTGGCTGCCAACGCAAAGACAGTAGATCTGACAAATCCCACCTTCGTAGCCCCCTGTATCAGTTGTTGTTCGACTTGGCCTGAGCCCGGATCAGCGTGTAAACCTGATGCCTGAGCTGCAAGAAGTCCGGCGTCTCTTTCGTCGCGAGTTGATCCCTCGGATATGGAAGGTCGACTGTAATCTCCTCGACCACTCGCGCTGGACGGGTTGAGAGAACGACGATGCGGTCGGACATGTAGACTGCTTCTTCGACGTCGTGCGTGACGAGCAGCGTTGAAAGGTTCATCCGGCGCGAAAGGTCGATGACAAGGTCCTGCAGATCGATTCTGGTTTGAGCGTCGACGGATGCGAACGGCTCATCGAGAAGCAGCAGTTCCGGGCGCACGACAATGGATCGCGCCAGCGAGCACCGTTGCTGCATCCCGCCGGAAAGCTGCCACGGATAGAGATCAATCGCGTGCGTTAGATTAACCGCCTGAACTGCAGCCTGAACGCGTTCATCCCTCTCCCGTGAACCGATATGGTGCAGGCCGAAAGCCACGTTTTGACGAACAGTCAGCCAGGGGAACAGCGCGCGGCTGTAGTCCTGGAAGACGATCGAGAGCCAACTGGGCGGTTCGGCAAATGTATTTCCCTTGTGTCGGACCGAACCCGAGTTGGGCTGCATCAAGGAGGCGATGCATCTGAGCAGGGTTGATTTTCCGCATCCGGATGGGCCGACTATGGATAGGAATTCGCCGGGCCTCTGTTCGAATTTCAGGCCATCAAGGACGGGGGCCGATCCATAGCTCTTGGAAATACTCTCGACAGCGAGGATCGAGGGCACCGCGACGTCCTCCGAAGATGACCGGAACGCACGATCAGATCGCATCGGCAGCTCCTCGCCATCCCTTGTACCAGGCCAGGAAGCGCCCCTCGATCGCCAGCATGCACGCGGTCAGGACGAAGCCAATCGCGCCCAGCAACAATACGCCTGCGTACACGTTCGCGGTCTGGAACAGCCTCTGGCTGCGCAGAATGAAGTGGCCAAGACCATCGTTGGCGGCGATCAATTCCGAAATCACCATCATCACGAGCGCAATGCTGAGAGCGATCCGGATGCCGGCAAATATCGCAGGCAGCACCGCCGGCGGGATTACCCTGAAGATGCGCTGAGGGACCGTCAGTCCGTTGACTCTGGCGACATCAATCAGAACCTGATCGACACGGCGGGCTCCATCCATGGCGGCGAGGATGACCGGGAATATCGATCCGAAGGCGATGACAAAGATACGCATTCCATCGGTGGCGCCGAAAAGCAGCAGCGCAGCGGGAAGAATGGCAACCGTTGGCAGGAAGCGCAGATATTCAAGGATGGGGCGAACCCACTCATTCAGGCCGCGCAGATAGCCAAGCGTCAAGCCTATGAAGCTTCCCAGGAGGACGGCGATGCCGAACCCGATCGCAAATCTGTAGAGACTGGGCAGCACAGCCGAAAACAACAGATTGCCGTGAAAGAAATTCAGGAAGCTCGCGAGAACGGTCTGCAGCTTCGGCAGGTAAGGGGCCGGCCACAATGTCGCCGAGACCTGCCAGGCAGCGAGAAGCATGCCTATCAGGCATAGCTGCCATAACAACGCGCTGGTTCCCCATGACCTAGGCATGATGTTCGGCGCTCCACGGAATGAGACGCTTTTCGAGCATCAAGAAGAAGCCGTTCACCAGGTAGCCGACAATTCCAGTCAGAACGATCGCGCTCCACATTTCCGTGACGAGGCCATTCAACCGCACGTTTTCAAGGAAGGAGCCGATCCCCGGACGACCGACCAGCATCTCAACGGTGATCGTAAGGACGAGCGCAATCGCCGACGCCGTCCTGATACCCGTCGCGATATTCGGCAGCGCCGCCGGAAGCACGATGCGCCAAATGCTCGCCAATCGCGACAGGCCGAACACGCGTCCAGTTTCCAATTGTCTGGGGTCGACACCCTCCACGCCGGCCTTAGCGGAAAAGATGACCGACCAGATCGCCGCAAAGACGATCATGAACAATTGCATCGGAAGTCCGATGCCCAGGACAAGGAGCGCGACCGGGATCAGGGCCACCGAGGGAACCGGCCGAAGGAACTCGACGATCGGCCTCGTAACGGTCTCCACGAGCGGAGAGAGCGCCAGCGCCACGCCGACAACAGTTCCCAGGATGGAGGCAATGACCAGCCCCATCGACCAGGTTCGCAGGGTAGCCAGCACCGACGGCATCAGATCGTCCGAAGTTGCGAGGCCGGAGATCATCGACTGCAAGATCGCACCAATGCCGGGCAACGATCTTGAATCGATCGTTCCCGTCGCGCGAACCAGTTCCCAGACTGCAATAGCAGCCAGGAAACCAGCCATACCCTTGATGATCGCGATCGTACGCAAAAGCTCTCTCAGCTGTCGTCAGGCATCGATGAAATTGGTGATGGCTTTCAGCGTGATCTCGGGCGAGACCTCGTTGACGTAATGGTCGGCGTCCGGGACGACGACCACGGGCAGGTCGGGCCGCAGCCGGCTCGTCTTTGCCAGCGCCGCCGCTGAGACCAGCTTGCTTTGTTCGCCGCGGACGATGAGGACGGGTTTCGCCACATCCCGATAGGTCTGCGTCAGGTCTGCCCGCAGCCCCTTGGCGGTCTGGGCCATGGCTGAGGGCGACGCCAACGGACGCAGCCCGCCGTCGACCCGCTGATAGCCGCTTTCGGCCCTGATCCTGATGGCGTCCGCGGGAATGTTGGGATAGCGTGCGGCCAGATAGGCTTCGACGGCTTTGACATCCTCGAAAAGCCGATCTCCCCCATTCACCCTTGCCTCCAGCGCGTCCAGCACCTCGCTCTCGATGTAGGGCGTGAAGTCGATCGCGATGACCGATCGCACCAGGTCCGGATTTCGCGCGGCGACCGTGACGGAATTCCTGGCGCCGAGCGAATGTCCGACGAGGACGGCAGGGCCCTGGTCGAGTGTGCGTATCAGGCTGGCAATATCGTCCGCGTAGTCAGTCGCCTCGTAGCCGCTTTCCGGCTTGTCGCTGAGGCCATGTCCCCGCTGGTCGACAGCGATGGTCGTGAAGCGGTCCGACAGCCGCGCCATCAACGGTTCGAAAACCGCGGAGTTGGAAGTGATGCCGTGGAAGAACAGCATCAACGGGCCGTGACCCATCTCGCGTACATTCAACGCGATGCGGCCCGTATCGATGCGCCGCGAATTCAGCTGATTTGAAAGCATATCCGCCGCCATGTTTATGACCCTTGTTCTTGCGGCCTGTCTTTCTCAAGAGGATCATATTAGCCAAAGGCCGTCAACCAGATTGTCTGACATTCTTGCAATCTTGACAATTGACAATCTGACTATTCCTGCTGTCCAATATGTGCGACGTCGCATATGATGCGTCCGATCGTGACCCTGAGCCCAAGAGACGTAATCAATGTCGGCAGATCTGAATTTGCGGATTTCTCCACGGACAGTTCAGCAGGAGACGGTCGACAAGTTACGGCTCGCCATCCTGTCCGGACTGTTCCAGCCCGGAAGCCGTCTGATCGAGAGCCAGTTGTGCGCGCAGCTCGGCGTCAGCCGCCCCTCGCTGAGGGAGGCACTGCGCAGTCTCGAGGCCGAACGCCTGATCGAGATCGTACCCAACCGCGGACCGGCGATACCCGCACTTTCGTGGGAGGAAGCAACCGCCATCTACGAGGTTCGAGAGCTGCTGGAAGTCGAGGCGGCGGGGCGATGCGCGCTAAGAATTCCCGCGGAACAGCTGCGTGAGCTCGAAAAATCTCTTCTCGCCTTCGAACAGGCCGCAGCCAGCCATGACGGCCTGGCGCAAGTCATGACCGCCGCGGACTTCTATTCGATCATATTGGCGAATTGCGGCAATCCCATCCTGGAGGAGGTCCATCGTGGTCTGGTCGCCAGGATCAGCTTCTTTCGCGGACGGTCGATGTCATTGGATGGGAGAGCGCAAAGCAGCCTGGTGGAGATGAGGGATATTTATGAATCCATTGCCGCCGGCGACGAGAAAGCCGCCCGTAAAGCCTCGAAGAAGCACCTTTTGAAGGCAAAAGCGGCCGCGAAGATATCCATGGAAAACGGGGCCTGAATTCCGGGAAGGGAGAGCTGCCCGCCCGAGGTCCCGAAATCCTTCATCACGTTTCGGAATCCACCGAACGCAGATCAGCGCGCCGGGGCCTTGCTGTCGGCGCCGGACATGCCGGCTACCGAAGCCGGCACGCGCAATGGAGTTGTGATGACCAAGGCGACAATCGAGTGCGAACGGAATGCCGATGTCATCATCGTCGGTGGTGGCTCGGCCGGCGCGTTGCTTGCAGCGCGTTTGAGCGAGCAGCCGGCCCGTCGCGTCCTGCTGATTGAGGCGGGCGAAGAGGCGAACGACCCCGATATCTGGAACCCCGCCGCCTGGCCGGTGCTTCAGGGCCGCAGTTACGATTGGGACTATCGGACGGAGCCACAAGCCGGGACCGCGGACCGGGTACATCACTGGGCGCGCGGGCGGCTGATCGGCGGTTCGAGTTGCCTGCACGCGATGGGCTACATGCGCGGCCATCCTTCGGACTTCCAGGCGTGGGTCGACGCGACCGGCGATCGCCGATGGGGCTGGGACGGACTGCTGCCCGCGTTTCAGGCCATCGAGGATCATCCGCTCGGCGGCAATGGCCTTTACGGCAAGGGCGGACCGATGCCCGTTCATCTGCCGTCGGACGAAGTCAGTCCGGTGGCGCGCGCCTTCATCGAAGCCGGCGCTTCGCTCGGCCTGCCGCGCCTCCAAGGCCACAACAGCGGACAGATGATCGGCGTCACCCCGAACTCGCTGAACATTCGCGACGGGCGGCGGGTCACGGTAGCCGATGCCTGGCTGACGCCGGCTGTCCGAAGCCGCGCAAATCTGACCGTCCTGACGGGAACCCGGGTGCGGCGGCTCGCCCTGGACGGCGGCAATCGAGTACGCAGCCTTGAAGTCGTTGGGCCGCAAGGCACCCTTGAGCAAGTCTTTGCAGATCAGGTAGTTCTGTGCGCCGGCGCGCTGGAAAGCCCGGCTTTGCTGATGCGATCGGGCATCGGTCCGCACGGTGTTCTCGCTGCCGCGGGCGTTGGTTGCCTGGTCGATCTGCCGGAAATCGGCCGCAACCTCCAGGATCACCTGCTGGGAGCCGGGAACCTTTACGCGGCCCGCAAGCCCGTTGCACCGTCACGCCTCCAGCATTCGGAATCGATGGCCTACATGCGGGCCGGCGACTTCACCGCGACCGGGCAACCCGAAATCGTCGTCGGTTGCGGCATCGCGCCGATCGTGTCCGAATGTTTCCAGGCGCCAGCTGCCGGCACGGCCTATTCGCTGCTGTTCGGCATCACTCATCCGACCAGCCGCGGCAGCCTGCGCATAAGCGGGCCGGAGCTCGCAGACCGATTGATCATCGATCCCGCCTATCTGCAGACCGGGCAGGATCGTGACTTGTTCCGCCAGGCTCTCGCGGCGGCAAGAGAGATCGGCCACCACGACGAACTCGCCGAATGGCGCGAGCGTGAGCTCCTGCCAGTGTCCTTCAAGGACAAGGCCGGCATCGATGACTTCATCGCGCAGGCGGTCATCACCCACCATCACCCCTGCGGCACCTGCAGGATGGGTCGGGACGCCAACGCCCCCGTCGATGCAGACCTGCGGCTCAAGGCGCTCGACAATCTTTTCGTCGTCGACGCTTCGGTCATGCCCAGCCTGACCGCAGGACCGATCCATGCCGCCGTTCTGGCGATCGCCGAAACCTTCGCCAAGGGCATGACCGCAGAAGGCTGAGTGCCTTCGGATCGATGCCGGGAACAGGCGCAAACCGAATACGTTGGAGTCACATGCTCTGGGCTGCGCGGGAGCGTGACGCTGTCGTGCCGCCCGAGGCCCAACAAACGGAGCCGGATATGAAGGACACACGCTCGACCACGCGCGCGGTAGCAACTGTCGTCGTTACGAGATCCGAAGCCAAGCCTTTTGATGAAGGCTCGAACCCGGCGTTGTTCGAGATCGCGTTGACGGAGACATTCACCGGAGACATCGAAGCAGAGTCCGAGGTTCGCGCGTTGCAGGTCCTGCGTGACGACAAGTCCGCCAGCATGGTCAGTCTGCAACGGGTTCGCGGAACACTGGGCCGGCGCCGGGGTTCGTTCGTGCTGCAAGGTTCCGAGACCATCAAGGGCGGCAGGATCAAGGCGACCTGGTTCGTCGTTCCCGGCTCGGGAAATGGCGATCTCTCCGGACTGCGCGGCGAAGGCCGCTTTGAAGGTGATTTTGGTAAAGGCTCTGACGCAACCTTGGACTATTGGTTCGTATGATGCCCATGTCGCCGTTAGAAATTTGTGGTTTCGCAAACACCGATAATGGCAAGATCGCCTTGAGTTGACAGTCTACCTACTAGTTGGTAGACACAGCTATGCAAAACTCGCAGACCAAGGCCGATGAAATTCTCAGCTGCGCCCGCTCCCTGATCATCAAGGGCGGCTACAACAGTTTCAGCTATGCCGATATCTCCAGCGTGGTCGGCATCCGCAATGCGAGCATTCACCACCATTTTCCCAGCAAATCGGACCTGGTCCGTAAACTCGTCGCACAGTACCGCGAAGAAGCTGCCGCCGGGATCGCCGAACTGGAACGAAATGTCTCCGATCCGCTCGAACAGCTTCGCGCTTATGTCGGCTATTGGGAGGGCTGCATCGCTGACGCGACCCACCCTTTCTGCGTCTGCGCCTTGCTCGCCAGTGAGATTCCGGTTCTCCCCGAAGCGGTCGTTCTTGAGGTGCGCGCGCATTTTCGAGGACTCTCGGACTGGCTTGCCTCCGTCCTGGAGCGCGGCGCCGCACAAGGCCGCCTCACCCTGACCGGGACTGCAAGGGCGGAAGCTGAAATGTTCATGGCGACCGTGCACGGCGCGATGCTTTCGGCGCGCGCCTATGGCGATGCCAGGACCTTCGGCGCAATAACCCATCCCTTGCTGGGTCGCATCGCTGCCTGAAAATTGGAGGCTTCGCCAAGAACGTATACGCATGACCAAAATACCTACCAACTAGTAGATAGCCGAGCTGTTCTCGCGGATATGTCACCGGCTGTCTGCCTGCTCCCCCTTTGACAAGAAAGGCAATCTCTCATGTTCGGAATTTCTCCGCTCGGCTGGGTCCATACGCTCGGCAGCCTGCCAGCCATTCCCGTGGCGTTTTACATGTTTGCCCGCCACGGCCGGATCGTTCCCAAATCCGCGCCAGGCGCCGTCTATTTCGTCTGCATGCTTATCGGCGCCGCAACGGCCTTCCTCGTGGCACATCAGCCGGTCAGCTACATCATCGGCGCCTTGACCGTCCTGCTCGTGCTTGCAGGTTACGGGGTCGAACGCATCCTGGGTCCGACGCGCATAGCCAGATATGTCGAAACTGTCTGTCTGAGCCTGAGCGCGTTTCTTTTGATGGTGCCGACCGTTACCGAGATCCTGCGCCGCGTTCCGGACGGCCACCCCCTAGTGACCGACCTGAAATCGCCGCTGCTTCTCGGCGCCCAGGGTGGGCTGCTGGCCATTCTCGTGATTGGCCTGACGGCCCAGATCGTCTACCTGGCAAGACAAAGCAAGACTGCTGTAAATCGGCCGTAGTGCCACTGCGAGCGACGCCGGCAGTCACGCAGTTGCGTGGAACAGTCAGACGTCCGGCCCGATCAAGACGTCGTCTTCGGTTGGCACCGAATGGTGCTCGTGGGTAATGATCCAATCGTGGCCGCTCTTGACGAAGCCGACCGTCAGACGAAGGTCAAGCGGCCCAGCTGTGGTGCCATCACAATGGATGTCGCAGAACGCGAATGCCACGGAGTCGCCGGCAGTGACTTCGATCCCATGTGGCTCGAACGTCACAGGTCCCCGCCGAGAATCGTCGAAAAAGTCCCACGTCTTCGCATAGGCATCGATGCCTCGAACCGTGTTGGGAAAGTCGATCATCACGACGTCGCTCGAATGGCCCGCGAGTACGCCCTGACGATCCTGGCGTTCAATGGATTTGGCCCAATCCGTTATCATCGATTTGATGCGTCGTTCGTCCATCATCGAGCGCACGTTCCTTGCTGACTTGGTCATCGTCATCTCCCTGTTCGTAACGCCCCAAGGACGAAACACGGCATAGGATTCCGACAATACCAACGGCGGCCTCACACTGCGCTTTGGCTGAAGGTCCACAACAGCAAGAATCGAGCCTGCGCTGTCCGCTCCCCTTTGGCATTTTTCCGCCTGGCCATGAACGCCACCGGCAGCGATGGCCGCGGACTACCCGGACGGGAGGGCAACACGCACGATCACGGGAGGATATTATGATCAAGACACTGCTTGCTGGCGTCGCGATGGCGTTGGCACTCGCGGAACCAGCCTTCTCGGAAACATTGAAGATCGGTTTCATGGCCTCGCTGACCGGACCAATGGGATCGATCAGCCAGGACGCCCGGGACGGCTTCCTCCTTGCCGTCGAGCAGCGCGGCGGTAAACTGGGCGGGTTGCAGACAGAAGTGATTGTCGAGGACGATTCCCTGAAGCCGGAACTGGCGGTTGGCCATGCGCAAAAATTCGTCGAGAGCGACAAGGTGCATTTCGTGGTTGGAATGATCGCGTCCAACATCCTGCAGGCGGTCTTCCACCAGATTGTAGAAAGCGAGACCTTCATGATCGGTGTCAACGCCGGTACTTCGGTCTATGCCGGCAGCAAATGCAGCCCCTTCTTCTTCTCCACGTCCTCCGAAAACAACCAGATCCCGGAGACCATGGGCAAGCATGCGCAAGACGCAGGCCATAAGCGGATCGTTATGATGGTGCCCAACTATCAGGCTGGCCGCGACGCGGTCGAAGGCTTCCGACGGCACTATCGCGGCGAGGTTCTGGAGGAAATGTTCGTCACGGTCGGCCAGCTCGATTTTGCGTCGGAGCTGTCGCGCATACGCACTTTGAATCCCGATGCGTTGCTGGTCTTCATGCCGGGCAGCATGGGCGTCACCCTGGTACGCCAGTTCAAGCAATCGGGAATGGCTGAAAACCTTCCATTCCTCTCAGTCTGGACTGTCGACGAGACCACGCTGCCGGCCACGCAACAAGCAGCCGCCGGGCTCTATAGCGCCTCGCAATGGGCGCCTGACCTCGACGTCAAAGCGAACCTCGAATTTGTTCGCCTGTTTAAAGCCAGATACGGTCATACCCCGTCCGCCTTCGCCGCACAGGCCTATGATGCCGCGCTGTTGATCGACTCAGCAGTGGCCAAGGCCGGGCTCGCCGACAAAGACAGGCTTCGACAAGCTCTGCAGGCTGCGAACTTCACCTCGACGCGTGGCAACTTCCGCTACAACACCAACCATTTCCCCATCCAGGACTACTACCTTGTGCAGGCGGAGCAGTCGCCGGACGGCTCCTATACGACCGCGATCAAGCAGAAAGTGTTCGAGGACCACGCGGATCAGAAGGCACCCGAGTGTCCGATGACCGCAGAGACGAAAAACTAAGATGCCCTTTCTCCGGCGGCGACGGGATCATTTCCGCCATCACCCAAACGGATCTTATCTGCCGAATGCCGCCCCCGAATTGCGTCGTATGAAGACGTAAGCAACTCCGGCAACGAAGGTCATCAGACCAGCCCAGACCAGCCCGAAAGCCGCCAGCTCTCCTTCTTGGCCGTTTGTGGCCTTGTCGAACATTGCAACTGCAATCGTCTGCGAACGTGGCCCTGATAGCAGAACGGAAATGGCCAGCTCCTTGCCGACGCTGAGGAAGACGAAAAGCCAGGCCGAGACGATGGCTGGCGACAGCAGCGGCACGACGATGCGGCGAATGAGCTGGAGCGGTGAGGCTCCCGAGATGGCCGCCGCCTCCTCGAGCTCGCGATGGATCTGCAGCACGCCGGTATAGGTATAGCGCAGGCTGAACGGCACCGCGCGGATCACAAAGGCAAAGGCCAGCAGCCAGATCGTGCCGTAGATCGCGAACGGCACCTGCAGCCCGATCTGCATGACCGCCGCGCCCATCACGATGCCGGGAAACAGCATCGGCACGGTGCTGAGCTGGTCGAGTATGGTGCTGCCAGGGGCTCGGCGCGCCGTCAGCCACCCGACGATGGTCGTCAGGAAAACCGCTACGCAGGCCGCCACGGCTGCGATGGTGATCGTGTTGGTCGCATATTCGAGATAGGAGGTCTCCTCGAAAACCGCCGAGAAGTTCTTCATCGTCAGCAGCTTCAGGTTCGACCACCGCATTGGCGCCATGAACGGCGTGGCGGCTATCCATATCAGCGCCGCGATCGGCACCAGCAGAACGACGAAAAAATCGATCAGGATGAACGCACCGCCGAGCCAGCGCAGGCGACCCAGATCGATCGGACGTGGCCGGTACCCCTTGCCGGTCACGCTGGCGAACCGGTCGGCATTGCGTGACAGGCGACCATACCAGACCATCAGACATGAGATCGCCAGGATCAGCAATATGGAAAAGGCGCTGGCCTGGTCGAGCCTCGGCGGCACCTCGCGTATAGCGAAATAGATGTCGCTGCTCAGAACGTTGATGTTGCTCGGAACCCCGACGAGGATCGGCACATCGAAAGCTTGGAGCGTGTTGATGAACACAAACATCGCAACCGCTGCCATCGCCGGCCACACCAAGGGTATCGAAACCCGCCAGAACATGGCGAACACCGATGCGCCGCTCATCCGGGCGGCTTCCTCCATTTCTGCGTTCGCGGCGCGAAACGCGGCGGAGAACATCAGGAAGACCAACGGCATCCAGACGAAGGTCTCGATCAACGCCATGCCCCAGATCGTATGGACGTCGAACAGCAGATCGGCTCGGCCGGTCAGGGTCCGATAGAGATCGTTTACCGGCCCTGCCCTTCCGAGCACGTAAAGCCAGGCAGCGGTGTAGAGGATGAACGGCGTGCCCAGCGATATGATGGTGGCAAGGTATGCGAGCCCCTTGAACGGCGCATTGGTCCGCTCGATAAGCCAGGCCAGGAAGGCGCCGATAATCAGCACCATGACTGTCGACAGCCCGGCGAACTGAACCGTGTTCCAGGCGCTGACGTAAAGGTCCGGCTGCGACAAAATGCGGGAATAGTTCTCGAAGGTGAAAGCGCCGCGCGAGCCGTCGGGATTGGCCACCGTCAGGCTGTTGCGCAGCAGGATGAGCAGAGGCGGCAGCATCAGCACCGTCATGACCGCGATCATCATGCTGCTTATAACGGAGATCGGTTTCGCCCGAAGTGGTTTGAGGATGTCGGACAAGTTCCCGGCCGGGGGCTTGCCGAGCGGCCGCGCCGCCATGATGTCATCACTCATCGTCGCGCCTCATCCGAATGCCCGCATCTGCCGTTCCTCGCCAAATCTGGTTACGGAGCCGCTTCCGCGGCTCCGTTGCGATTTCAAGAAGAACTAGCCGGCGACGAACAGCCGCTTGTAGATTTCCAGCCATTTCGGCAGCGAGTCCTGGTTCATCGAAGGCAGGATCGGGACCGCCGTGAAGCCACCCTGTTCGGGTTTCAACTCCGGTACTTTAGCCTGCACGTTCGGATCGGCTGGCAGGTAGTTGGCTTCGCGCAGCACATTCTGCCCTTCCGTCGACAGCAGATAGTCGAAGAGCAATTTCGCGGCGTTCGGATGTGCCGCGCCCTTCACCAGACCCACAGTTTCTGCGGTACTGGCCACGGGTCCGATCTTCAGCCATTTGATCGGCGCTCCCTGGTCGGCACTGATGACGACGTGATGGTTGAGCGCCGTTATCGCCAAGGGGTATTGACCGAGAATGACCTGGTCGAGAGCCTTGCGCGCATTGCCGGGAACGCGGGTGATGTTCTGCTTCGACAATTTTTCGAGATAGGTCATGCCGGCCTCCTCGCCCATCGAGATCAGCCGCGCACCGATGAAGCTCGGAGGACCGGCAAAATTCTCGTTGTTTTGCCAGACCATCTTGTCCTTCCATTTCGGATCGAGCAGGTCTTCATAGCTTTTGGGCTCGTCCTCGGGCTTCACCATGTCGGTGTTGACCGCCACCGTGTAGAAGAACACACAGCACGAGGCCCAGTAATTCTCGGCGTCCTTGTGTTCCGGCCGATATCGGGCCGTTTCCGGAGAGGCATAGGGAACGATCAGATCGGCCTCACGCATGGCCGAGATGGTATCGCCGGCATTGTCGAAAATATCGATGGTCGGCTTGCCGGCGCTTGCCTCGTTGGTCATTCGCAACAGAAGATTGTCGGCATTGGCGATCTCGACGCGGATGCCGTATTTCTTCTCGAAGGCGGCGGCCACCGGCCGGACGGCCTGGTTGACGATGAGGCCGCTCGCCCAGGTAACGGTGCCTTCCGCCTTGGCCGCTTCAATCAGTGCCGGGTCGGATTCGGCCCGCGCACCCCCAGCACATGAAAAAGACAGCGCGGCGATGATTGCCGCCACCCATAATTTCGCCTGCAACATTCCGTTCTCCCATTTTCGACGCGACCTCGCCTTGCGCCGGCGCGTTCGAGACGCGCGGCACTTGCCCACGATCGCAATGCGATGGCCATGCCTGTCCGCCCCTCAAGCGGCAGGGAAAACCCTGATCTTGGGCAGGGAGTCCGTCAAACGACTAAACGAATGGACTGCTTGAGTTCTCCTCAAGCGCGATCAAAGCGAGGAGCTAAGCAGAAAGGCACTGAAGGCACATGTCATCTACCGGATCCCGCCTCACGGGTTCGAAACCAGCATCACGCTTGGGTGACCTGTCCGCTGACCGAAAGCGGTATCCGTATCGCCGGCCACCCACATTCGGCCAAGGTGAGCGACCGGTCTTATCGTGATACGACAATCGCAACTTCTGGCGCCGAGGTAGAACTTCCGTTCAGCTGAGCACCCTGACATGATTCCGATCATCAAGCCCACGATGGATGAGGCCGAGGCCGACGCGGCACGCCGCGTCATCCTGTCCGGCTGGGTCACGCAAGGCCCCGAGGTCGCGGCCTTCGAGACGGAGTTCGCCACCTTCACGGGAGCGCCGCACGCCGTGGCCGTCTCGAACTGCACCACGGCCCTGCACCTGGCCCTGCTGGCAGCCGGGGTGAAGCCCGGCGACGAAGTGGTCACGGTCAGCCACTCCTATATCGCCACGGCCAATTCGGTGGCTTATTGCGGCGCGATCCCGATTTTCGTCGACATCGATCCGGCCACCTACAACATCGACCCGGCCCTGATCGAGCAGGCGCTTTCGGCCAAGACCAGCGCGATCCTGGTCGTCCACCAGATGGGCCTGCCCTGCGACATGGCCGCAGTGGTCGACATTGCCAAGGCCAAGGGCCTGCCCGTGATCGAGGACGCGGCCTGCGCCAGCGGCAGCGAGATCCTCTGGGACGGCCAGTGGGAGAAGGTCGGCAAGGTGCATGGCGACGTGGCGTGCTTCTCCTTCCACCCGCGCAAGATCATGAGCACCGGCGACGGCGGTATGTTGACCACCAGGCACGCCGACTGGGCCGCCAAGTTCAAGCTGCTGCGCCAGCACGGCATGAGCGTGCCCGACACGGTCCGCCATGGCTCGGCCCAGGTGATCTTCGAGACCCACCCGGTTCTCGGCTACAACTATCGGATGACCGACATCCAGGCTGCCGTCGGCCGCGAGCAGCTCAAGCGCCTGCCCGGCATCGTGGCCCGCCGCCGTTCGCTGGCCGCCCGCTACGCCGAAT
Source organism: Mesorhizobium sp. NPDC059054 (assembly GCF_042739215.1). Lineage (NCBI taxonomy): Bacteria > Pseudomonadati > Pseudomonadota > Alphaproteobacteria > Hyphomicrobiales > Phyllobacteriaceae > Mesorhizobium > Mesorhizobium sp. NPDC059054. The sequence goes on along the minus strand of NZ_JBHYHV010000008.1, from coordinate 21,725 downwards.
TGCTCGGCGGAGCGCAGTGGCTGGGCCTGGTCCGCGAACCGTCCTACGCGCGCACCAATTGGCAGAGCTTCTGCGTCCGTCTGCCGGATTCCGCCGACCAGCGCACCGTCATGCAGGCCATGCTGGATGCTGGTATCGCCACCCGGCGCGGTATCATGTGCGCCCACCGCGAGGCCGTCTATGCCTCCCAACCCCTGCGCATGTCCCTGCCGGAGTCGGAGGCAGCCCAGGATCATGCCATCGTCCTTCCGCTCTATCCCCAGATGACCGACGAGGATCAACAGAAGGTCGCCTCGACCCTGATCGAAGCCACTCGGTTCAAAATCCACGGCCCAAGACTCCAACTCTGGGATTCAGGGCGAGATATGGTGGCGGTCCCGCACAGGGGCCGGTCTTATCGAAAGTGAGCGATAGGAATGGCGAGCGTTCGACGCGCGGTGGTCGCGGTCTATTTCGAGAAATACGCCACCCTCATCCTCAATTTCACGACGCTCTACGTTTCGTCGCGGCTTTTGGCGCCCGACGAAATCGGCGCTGCCTTCCTTGGCGCCAGCCTCATCGCGCTCGCCGAGGGTCTGCGGGATTTCGGTGTCACCAACTACATCGTTAGCGCCGAAAACCTCTCGAAGCAGGAAATACGCACCTCCTTCACCATGATGCTGGCGGTCGCCATCGTGCTGACGACCGCCTTCGTCGCGACGGCGGGCCTCTACGCCGACTTCGCCCACGAACCGCGTCTGGAGAACTTCGTCCGCACCGTGGCGTTCGGCTATCTGTTCGCCAGCATCGGCTCGCCGATCGTGGCTCTGCTTCGACGCGACCTGAAGTTCTGGAACATCGCGGCCATCAACCTGGGCTCGGCGCTGGTCGGCAACATCACCACCACCGGCCTGGTGATGATGGGCGTCGGCTATATGAGCTTCGCCTGGGGCTCGCTGAGCTATCCGCTCTCCACCTTCGTCTTCGCCATCCTCATGCGCCCGGATCTGTCCATCTTCCGGATCGAGTTCACCAAATGGCGCGAGATTCTGGCCTTCGGCGGCTTCAACACCGCGACCGGCCTCCTGACCGCCCTGGGCGCGGTCATCCCGACCTTCGTGCTAGGCCGGGCCAGCGGCAGCACCGATGTCGGCCTCTACAGCCGAGGCCAGCAGGTCACGGAGATGCCCAGCCGCCTGGTCATATCGGCCATCTCGGCCGTGGCCCTGCCGGGGTTCGCCGCCCATGCGCGCACGGGTCGTCCTCTCAAGGACCCCTATCTCAAGGCCGCCGCCAGCCTGACCGCATTCCACTGGCCGGGCCTGGCGATGGTCATCCTCTTCGCCTATCCCCTGGTGCACACCATGCTGGGGCCGCAATGGGGCACCACCATCCCGTTGGTGCAGGTGATGGCGGCGGCCACCATGCTCTACTTCCCCGTACCCCTGATGTTCCCGGCCCTGGTGGCTGCCGGCGGGATCCGCGACACGGCCAAGGCCTGGATCATCTCCCTGCCGATCACCAGCCTGATCATGATCCTGGCGGCCCAGCATGGCCCCTTCGTCCTGGCGCTCTCGATCTTCGCCACCACGCCGATCCAGGTGGGCGTTGGCCTCTGGTTCCTGATGCATCGGCTGAAACTGAGCGTCGGCGAATATCTGCGCGCGCTGGTGCCCAGCGTTGCCGTCACCCTGGCCACGGCGCTCGGCCCGCTCGTCGTCATCGGGCTAAACGGCTTCGACATGAACATATCGATCTTGCAGGCTTTCCTGGGCGGCGGACTTGGCGGCGTGTTCTGGTTCCTGGCCATGGGCTGGACCCATCATCCCTTCGCCGCCGAACTGGCCTATCTGCTGGGCAGGGCCCAGGCCTTGGCGCCCGCGCGCCTGCACGCCCCCCTCGCCTCCATCCGGCGTTTCCTGGGTGAAGCCACCGAACCGGGACAGGCGCCTGCGCCGGGCCGTGCAGACAGCGAAATCAATACCATGGGCCGTCTGGGTGGCGTGCAATCTGTTTGGTCTGTGGTCAAGGGACGCTCCGGCCGCCTCTTCGAACGATCGCCTGGATGGCCGACAAGCAAGGAAGGCAGGGGAATCGGTGATGAGTCACTCTGATGCCATAGATTCCGCCGGCACAAACGTCGCCGGCTCGGGTTTCGAGCGTGCGCTGGGCCATGTCGCCGCGCCCGCCGTGATCTCCGCTGCCCGCATCGTCACCCGCTTGACGACGCGGGGCGTCCACATCGCCTGGTTCGATGCCTGGAACCCGACCCTCGACCAGGCCCTGGACGCCCTGCCGGCCATTCCCGGCTGCACGCGAGACCTCTATCGTGAGCTCACCCAACCCACGAGCGTCCGAAAGCGCCACGCCCTGGCCACGGAGAACGGCCGACCGACCGCGCTCATCTCCCTGCGCCGCCGCCGCCGATACTGGGAGCCCGTCACCTATCAGGCGCTTCCAGGCGTGATCGCGCCGGCGTCCTCTCCAGCCGCCCTTGGCCGGGCGCTGCACGCATTGGGCGTCGAGGTGCGGGTCGAGGCGGGGCTCGACAAGAGCGTCGTGGATCTCAATCCGCGATGCCACTGGTCCTCGGACAACTACCGCGTCGACCTGCGGGGCGACTATGAGGCGCGCTGGAGCCGCAACCACCGCAAGAATGTACGCAAGGCCTGCAAACGTTGCGATGAGTTCATGCGGCTTCGCGTCGACGACGTGGGCGACCTGGAATGGTCCTGCGCCCAGTGGGAACGCACGTGGGAAGGCGCCGACGCCGGGGAGACCGTCGCCACCGAGGATCGCCTGCGGTTTTGGCGCGCCTTCGTAAAACAGCAGAGTGCCGACAGCCCGATCCAATTCCGCACCCTGCACCTGCTCGACGGCAATCGGCGCTCGGCCGGCGTCGTCCTGATGTGCAAGGACGGCGTCGCGCTCGGCCAATGCATCGTCCGCGACCCCGAGTATGACCGTTTTTGGGTCGGTGTCCGCATCATGGAGGCATCGATCAAATGGGCGGCAAGCGCTGGGCATCGCCAGTTCGATCTCGGTTCCGGGCAAGACTACAAGCAGAGTTGGGGTGAGGCTGTGACCGGGCGGTACGGTGCGATCTTTCGCCCACGCGCCGTCAGCGCACTCTATCGGTTCGGACTTCTATGATTTCGCTGCGTGAAGCTGTTCGAGATGCGGAGTATCGGCTCGGGTATTGATCCATGGCAACGGTTGATCAAAATGCGATCTTCGCCGCCCAGCCCGCCAAGGCGGTCGCCCGGCCAGCGGAAGACCGCATAGCCGGCTTCGACGGCGTTCGTGCGATCGCCGTCCTGATGGTCTTCATCAGCCACAAGACGACCCTGCCGCACCACGATTCCTACGGCTCCGTCGGCGTCTGGCTCTTTCTCGTGCTCAGCGGCATGCTCATCTCCTCGATCCTGTCGGAGATGCGCGGAAAGGTCGAAGCGGGGACCCAGTCCAGCTGGCGGTCGATGGGGGACTTCTATATACGCCGCAGCCTGCGCATCTTCCCGCTTTACTACGCCTGTCTCGGCGTTTTCGCACTGGGGTCGCTGTTCACCTCATTCGTCGGCTTCTCGCGCATGGAAGCGACGATCTATGCCCTCTATGGCACCAACATCTATATCGAGATGACACCGGCTGCGGACCACGGCCATTTCGGTCACCTCTGGTCGCTGGCGGCGGAGGAACAGTTCTACCTACTCTTCGCACCGATCCTGCTGTTCACCCCGCGCAAATACCTGGCTCGGATATGCGTCGGCTTCATGCTCGCCGGTGCGGCCATGCTGGCTTGGCTCGTGTCGGTGAAGGCCCATCCGAACGCCATCCACGTCGATCCGCTGATCGCCTTCGGCATGCTCGGCGTCGGCGGCTTCGTCGCTTCCTTGAAAAACCTCAAGCCACCCGCGTGGCTGGTGAGTGCGCTCGCCCAAGCCGCGGCTGGCCTGGCGCTGATCGCGATCCCGCTGGTCTTCGGATATTTCCGAGCCACATGGAACGTCTGGGGACCGCTAACCTGCATAGTTGCAGGCCTGTTCCTGTTCCAGATCGCCCGCAACCAGCAGACGCCAGTCGTGGCTTTCCTCAACCTGTGGCCTTTGCGCTCACTCGGCCGGGTGAGCTATTCCTTCTACGTCCTGCACCAGTTCATCCATTTCTACGAGGTCCAAGCGGTCTTCCGTAGACTTCACATGGACATCGACGCGCCGCTTGTCGTGCAAGTGGCCCTGGAGCTTTCCATCACCGTCGCGCTGGCGACGCTCTCCTGGCACTTCTTCGAGCGGCCGTTCCTGCGGTTGGGCGCAAGATTGACCGCGCGGGAGGGCGCCGAGGCCAGCAGCGCGACCGCTGCCTTGTCCCCGGGCCGACAAAAGGCCATGCGATAGATGCGGGTAGAACTACGGCCGATACGACTCGACGACGAACGCCGCATCAGGGGTTTCGATGGCCTGCGCGCGATCGCCTTCATCTTCGTATTCATCAGCCACAAGTTCCATCAAGGCACGTATGGATCCCTCGGCGGCGACGGGGTAATGCTCTTCTTCGCGCTCAGCGGCCTCTTGATCACTCGTATCCTGGCTCGCACGCGGGTGGCGATCGAGGCGGGCGAGACGACGACGCTCGCAGGTCTGGGGCGCTTCTATCTTCGGCGCTCGGCCAGGATATTCCCCATCTACTACGCGACGATAGGCTTCTTCCTGATTGCCTCGCTGTTCGTTCACTTCGATGGCTTCGAAGGCGGCGCGCCCCTGGCCATGCTGCTCTACGCCACAAACATCTATGTGATCACGACCGGCCACTGGGTGGGCCATTTCAACCACTTCTGGACGCTGGCGATCGAAGAGCAATTCTATCTGTTGTTTGCACCCTTGCTGCTGTTCACCCCCAGCAAGGCCGCCAGACACATCTGCGTTGCCTTCGTGGTTCTGGGTCTCGTCACTCAGGCGAGCCTCGAATGGGCCGGAGTATCGGCCAAGGTCGTCGGCCTGAATCCCATGACCGGCTTTGGTTATCTCGCCCTGGGCGGTCTGGCAGGACTGAACCTCGACCGGCGGGTGCCGGGATGGCTGGTCTCCACGCCGGCCCAGACCGCTGCCGCGCTCGCCCTTCTCATCGTGCCTCTCACTGTCCTCAAGGACGAGATCGTCTGGCGCATCTATGCGCCGGCAATCGCGGTTACAGCCGCGCTTCTGGTCCTCCAGATCGCGGAGAACCAGGCCTCGCGCTTCGTCGCCTTTCTGGAAACCAGGCCCCTGCGCAGCCTGGGGCGCATCAGCTACGGCTGTTACATCTTCCACGAGTTCGTGCACTTCTATGACATGGAGGCCGTAGTTCGGAAATTTGGCATCACGTTCGCAACGCCGGATTGGATCTCGGCGCCCATCGAGCTTGTCGCGACCGTCGGCCTCGCGACCGTGTCCTGGCGGTTCTTCGAACGACCAATCATGGCCTGGGCTCACCAGGTGACGCAGAAAGTCGCGCCGGTTGCCGCCTGAGCCCGCTCAGCTCTTTGTTTCGCGCAATTCCGAACGCAAAACCGCTACGCACTTTTCCTGGAATTGCTTTAGGCGAACAGCTTTCGCAGCAGGCCAAGGTTGTGGTTCAGGCGCAGGTAATACTCGTGTTCGGGCCGGTCGAGCATCTGGAGCATGGCCAGCATCGGGGTGGCGATGAGCATCTTGATCGCGCGCGCGATCTTCTGGCCCGGCGTTTTCAGGCGCCTCAGTTCCACCTCGCCTTCCTTGCGGGCGCGCTCAGTGAGCCAAGCGCGCGTCAGACGGCCAGCATGGATCTTGTGATCCACTACGAAGGCGTCCGAGTACCAGCAGCGATAGCCGGCCTCAATCAGGTCGGTCATCATCTGGGCCTCTTCCCCGCTGGCCAGGTTCGAGCCGACCCGACCGGTCGTGACGTCGAACCCGCCGTGCGCTTCCAGCATGCTGCGGCGGAACAGCATGTTGGCGCCGACGCCGATGGGATGATCGGTCGTGTCCCGGAAGCCGTCCTCGTCAACCACCGACAACAACAGGCGCGCGCGCGGCCCGAGCTGGCTCGGCGGCATTTCAAGGCTGCCGGCAGCGTCGGGCCAGCGTGGGACCACCCGCCCGGCCAGGATGGCGGTCTGGACGTCACAGCGGGCCGCGTCGGTGATCGCTGCCTCTACCCAGCCGGGGCGCGGTACGGCGTCGTCGTCCAACAGCGCAATCCATTCGCCCTTGCCAGACTCGAAACCCGCGTTGCGGGCCCGGGCAACGCCTGGCTCGTCGAGCCGGACGAAGCTCAATCCCTCGCGCGCTCTCAGGTTCGCCAGCACCTCGGCATGCGCCGGCGCCGAGGCGCTGTCAATGACGATGACCTCCACCGGCTGACCCACACATTGCGGCAGCAGGGCGCCGACGTTCTCCAGGACGTCGAGGCTGCGGTTGTGCGTGGCGATGACGATGCTGATGACGGGAGCGCCGGTCTTCGGCGCGGCCTTGGCGTCCTGCATGCCCATCCGATCCTTAAGCTCCACGCCTGTTCACTCCAGCGCCGTGTCCTCGGCGGCCAGCGGGCGCGCACCCAGGCCGATCGACCATAAGAACGCCGCGCGCAACGGCGTCGGCGTCACGAGCTGCTTTACCGCCCGGAACGGGAACACCAGCAGCGCATGACGCACCGCGAACCGCACGCCCTTCGCATCCCCCTTGGCCGCCCGCTCCACCGCTGCATCGGCGAAATAGGTGTAGAACCCCAAGAGCGTGGCGAAATAGGAATGCAGCCACTCCTTCGGCGAGCGCCACTTGCGCCAGACGGGGATGGCGTGCCGCAGGAACACCTTGCGCGTATAGGGGATTCGCCTCAAGACCAACGCATCGTAGGATCCCGACGGACGCTGGCGGAACAAGACGCAAGGCACCGCCACATGCTCCATGTGCCGCCCGCCGGCGATGCGCAACTGCCAGTCCCAGTCCTGGTCGGCCAGCAGGGTCTCGTCAAAGTAGCCGTAGGCGTCGCGTACCCCGATACGCGTCATCGTGGCGCCGATCTGCGGAAAATAGCCGTCCAGCATCATCTTCAGGTGGTCACCATCGGGGCGGACGTCATCGGGGATGGGGCGCGCGATCGGCCGCAGATCAGGATCAGTCATCACCACCTGACCGAAGACCGCCTCGACCTCAGGATGGCGGTCGAAAAGTTGCAAGTGCAGCCGTATATGTTGCTCGGTCCAGACGTCGTCGTCATCCAGGAAAGCCAGGAACTCCCCCGTGGCCGCCCGCATCGCCGCGTTGCGCGCGGCGCCGGCGCCCGCCGTCGTCACGATGAGGTGCTGCGCGCCGTGGAGCTGCGTCACGGTGCCGGTGGCGTCGTGGTTGGAGCCGTTGTCGCCAACCAGAATCTCGAACGTCAGGTCCGGACCCTCCAGCGCGCGGATGCTCGCCAGCGCCTGGTCCAGGAACCGCGGACGGTCGCAGGTCGGGACGATTACCGAAACGATGCGCGCCTGTCTCATCCCCACTCCTCCCACCGATCGAAGACGCCGGTCAGGGCCGCCGAAAACACCCGCATGTTGTCGAAGCGCGTGATGAAGGTTCGCGCGATGGTGCCAGCCGAACGCGTCTCCTCGGCCTGGGCGTAGATCAGATCATAGCCTGCTGCCTTGGCCTCCCGCATGGCGATCGGCGTCCAGTTGGCCGACTGGCCGAGCGGGATCGCGAACGACGTCGGCGCAAAGCCGAGCCGGGCCTCGATCATAGCGCGCGAGCGGTCCAGTTCCTCGCGGGCGGCGGGGCCGTCCAGCTGTCCAAAATCGGGATGGGTCGCGGAGTGGCTGCCGATTTCGACGCCCTCGGCGGCCAGGCGCTCCAGGTCGCGCCAGCCCAGAATCTCGTCGGTGGTCCAGGGCGAGGCGCCTTCGCTCCAGTCGGTGACCACGAAGAGGCTCCACGGCGCCGCGAAGTCCTTCAGGATCGGTGCGGCCTCGGTCATCACGCTGCGCAGGCCATCGTCGAAGGTTATGGCGAGGTCCATCGGGTAGCCTCCCGTCCGCGCAATCTCCGAGGCCGGGACGAACCGATAGCCCCGCATCGCGGCCCACTCCAGTTGGCGCCGGAACAGCTTCGGTGACACATCGTTATGAGCCATTAGCGGCTGGCCCACAGAATGGTAGGCGAGGATCCGGCCTCCCAAGCGGCGCACGCGTCGTCCAAGAACGGACATGCCTTCACGTTCGAGGACCATGCGTGGGCCGACCAGATGACGCCTTTCGACACCGAACGCGCGGACAGCCCGCTTCAAAAGCTTCGGTGCTCGCGCAAGCCTACCCACTTTCGCCCCTCTGTCTTTTTCAGCATCGAACAGCAAGCCTCATACTAGCTGTGATGTCCGGCGCGCCAACGCCACCATATTGAGCCCGGGGTGCCCATGAGCCTTATCCTTTCGAAGGAAATCGCTCATCAGAGGTAAGGCTCTAACTCAAAAGTATAAATCGCGATGGCTGTCTGAACTGGCGGCCACTTCAGGCGATGGTGGTAACGCAATGGGATGGTGAGGGCGCCGATCGGTCTCTGTTTCAGGCGCCGCAGATGCGGCCGGCTATGCGCGCCCGACCAACCCTGGTTTTGAAACCTCACATTCAGCGGCCGCCCCTCAGCCGGCCCACGAACCGGGGCAGCCATTCGGGCAGCAGGTTGCGCACCGCGTCGCGCGCCCCGTCAAAGGTCCTGGTACGCGCAAGGCGTTGCCAGACGCGGAGCCGTTCCGGCAGCGACATCAGGCGCATGGAACGCTTCAGGATCGCTTCGACGCTGTCGAACTCGCCGAACACCTCGTTGAGCAGGATGTCGGGATAGCCGTCGTAGAACTCCTCGTCCGCGGGCGCGCCCTTCTCGCGCAGCGGCTTGACAGGCGGGATCGCCAGGGCCCTGGCATAGAGTGCTTCCAGGCTCTCGAGCCAATTCGGCGTGGTGTGCAGCCGCTTGACGTCGGCCGCCGTCTCGTCGCCCCGCCGACGCAGCGCCTCGGGCTCGGCCAGCCAGTCCGCCAGGATCCGGTTGTAGTCCGCCGTCGAGGTGGCGAAGCCGATGGTCGGCGCCAGCCCGGGCATATCGGTGCTCATGACGTTCGCATCCGGCGGATAGGGAAACAGCGTCACGCAGGGCGCGCCCAGCCCGCCGGCTTCCAGCATCGAAGTGATCGATACGAAGGGGTATGAATCGAGATAGACATCCGCAGCCTCGAAGGCGAGCGAGGGATCGGGCGTCTCCCGCAGCCCCATGATCCGCCCACCGGTCGCCGCTATGGCCTCCTGCCAGTCGGCCGGCTCCCCCGGACCTACGACCAGCAACCGCGCATCGGGGTGTGCCAGGAGCGTCTCGACATGCATGTCGGCGAACGAAACCCCGCCCACCGTGCGATATTTCACGCCACGGGCCACCGAAACCAGGAGCGGCCCGCCGGCCGGAATGCCGAGCTTCTCCCGCGCCTGGAGCCGGCTGTGCCTGCGCATTGGTGCATCGATCTGGATCGGCAGGATGGCGTGACGCTCCGCCGGAATTCCACGCCGCTCCACCACCAGCCGCTCGCCAGACGCGCGTGAACTGGCGATCAGGTCGCACACGGAGAGCCCGACCCAGAAGGCATGGTCGGCGTGGTTGACCAGCACCACCGGCGGTCGGTTGCGGTCGTCGGCGAAGGCTATGCCCGGCGTCGTCTCCTCGTTACTGACGTGCAGGACGACCAGGTCGAAATCGAGCGACAACTTCCGGAGCGCGGCGGCCCATTCGACAGGTCCGCCGCGCGTCGCGCCGATTATGTGGATCTTGCCACCGCGAGCCTCCACGGCCTGGCGCACCGACGGCGGTGGCTGCCCGGGATGGCGCAACAAGGCCAGGGAGTGATGACAACCCTCGTCGGCAGCGATCCAGCGGCGCATCATCCGCGTCAAGCCGCCGACCTCGTTCAGAACGGTGGCCACGTGCAGCACGCGGCCGATCTTCGTCCGCACCGGTCGTGCGACTTCGGCCTTCGCGGGAAGCGTTCGGCGCGCGATCTCGATCAATATTTGCTCGAGCGGCTCGGACCGGTAGAAGCCGCAGTGCCGCTTCCGTGCAAGCGTGACCGCCGCTTCCACATAGGCCGCCGCGGAGTTGAGGTCGTCTGCCTCCAGGCAGCGTTCAGCCTCACCCCGAAGGCTTTGAAACTCTTCGTAGTTGTGACGCATACGCGCCACCTCGGCTGCGGGCGGCTCGGTATCAGATGGCTCCGGCATCCTTCCCCTCACGGTCGCAGCCTGCCCTAATCTTGTTATCCCGAGTGGCCAAAGCTTGCTAAGCGACAAGGCAAGCTACATAAAACTGTGACCGACCGACAGACGGCTCTAAGGGGGAAGCGATGCCGATTTCGGACAGTGTGGTGCTGCATGGCGAGGTCGTCATCCACCACCCCGATCTGGTGAACCTCTACGGCTGCGAGGTCGGCGACGGCTCGCGCATCGGTGCTTTCGTCGAGATTCAGAAGAATTCCTACATCGGCGAGCGCTGCAAGATCTCCTCGCACACCTTCATCTGCGAGGGCGTGACCATCGAGGACGAGGTCTTCATCGGCCACGGGGTGATGTTCACCAACGACCGCCTTCCCCGAGCCACCAACCTGGACGGAAGCGCCCAGAGTGAAGCCGACTGGAAGGTCGAGCCGACCCTGGTCAAGAAGGGCGCCTCCATCGGCTCCAACGTCACCATCACCCCGGGCGTAACCATCGGCGAGCGGGCACTGATCGGTGCCGGCGCCGTCGTCACCCGTGACATCCCCGACTTCGCCATCGCTACCGGCGTGCCGGCCCGTGTGGTCGGAGACGCAAGGACCGCAAAGACCGGCTGACTCCCCGTCGGCACGGTTTCGTAAGCCGAATTGCAACCCCTGGGGTAGATCGTTTGAGGTAGTTCCAGCGCCTGCCCTCGTCTGCCTGGATGACCCTGGTTGGGTCCTGATGACCCAACGGCCAAAGTGACTTCGCGGCTTCAAACTAACAACTTGAAGAGGTCGAGATGGCTTGAAGAGGTCGAGATGGCACGACATTTGACGATCAGCGGGCGCTTTCCCTCTCAGCCAGGCGTCCGACAGGACCTCCAGGACTCCAGCGAGCGAGGAGCGGGGGAGGAGCAGGCCAAAATCATCAATATCGGCATCATCGGTTACGGCTACTGGGGGCCGAACCTTCTGCGCAACTTCATGGAGCTTCCCAATGCCCGGGTCCGCATAGTCGCCGACCTGGACCCCAAGAAGCGCGAGTTGGTGGAGCGCCGCTATCCGGGTGTCCAGACCACCGGCGACGTCCAGGCCCTGTTCCAGGATCCCGAGATCGACGCTATCGCCGTGGCGACGCCGGTCAACAGCCACTTCGAACTGGGCATGTCGGCGCTGAAGGCCGGCAAGCATCTCTGGCTCGAAAAGCCGATGACCGAAACCTCGCTACAGGCCAGGATGCTGGTCAATGAGGCCGACAGGCGCGGATTGACCCTGATTGTCGATCACACCTTCATCTATACCGGCGCAGTCCGGAAGATGCGCGAGATCGTCGCCGCCGGCGACCTCGGCCAGATTTATTATTACGACGCCACCCGGGTGAACCTGGGTCTTTTCCAGAAGGACGTGAACGTCATCTCCGATCTGGCGGTCCACGACTTCGCGATCATCGACCATCTGTTCGAAGAGCATCCGAACGCGGTTTCGGCCAGCGGTATCAACCATTTCCCCGGCACCCCGGAAAATCTGGCCTACATCTCGCTGTTTTACGACTCCGGCATGATCGCGCACATCAATGTGAGCTGGCTGGCGCCGGTGAAGGTGCGTAACATCCTGGTCGGTGGCTCCAACAAGATGATCACCTATGACGATCTGGAGCCTTCCGAGAAGGTCAAGGTCTACGACAAGGGCGTCTCCTTCACCGACGACCCGGCCAAGATCCACGAGATGCGCGTCGGCTACCGGACAGGCGACATGTGGGCGCCCAAGCTCGACTCCGCGGAGGCCCTGCGCATCGCCGGCCAGGAGTGGATCGACTGCATCATCGAAAAGAGGGTTCCGACCGCGGATGGCCAGCTTGGCCTGCGCGTGGTGGAGATCATCGAAGCCGCCACCAGCTCCATGCGCGGGCGTGGCGAAACCATTCACCTGCGACGCAAAGGGGCTGCGTAACATATGATCCCGTTCGTCGATCTGAAAACCCAATACGCCTCCATCAAGCCCGAGGTAGATGCCGCCATCCAGCGCACGCTGGAGACCTGTCTGTTCACTCTGGGCGCCGAAGTTACTGAATTCGAAAAGGAATTCGCCGCCTATTCACAAGCGACCTTCGGCGTCGGCGTCAACACCGGCACCAGCGCCCTGCACCTGGGCCTGCTGGCCGCCGGGATTGGGCCGGGCGACGAGGTGATCACCTCCCCCTTCACCTTCGTGGCGACGGTGGCGGCCATTTACTACACGGGCGCAACCCCCGTGCTCGTCGATATCGATCCTGCGACCTACACCATCGACCCGGCCCAGATCGAAGCCGCGGTCACGCCGGCCACCAAGGCGATCATCCCGATCCACCTCTACGGCCAGCCGGCCGATATGGACCCGATCCTGGCCATCGCCCGGAAGCACGGCCTCGTGGTGCTGGAAGATGCCTGCCAGGCGCACGGTGCGGAATACAAGGGCAAGCGCGTCGGCGCCATCGGCGACATGGCGGCTTTCAGTTTCTATCCCGGCAAGAACCTCGGCGCCTATGGCGAAGGTGGAATGCTGACCACCGACAATGCCGACCACAACCGCGCGGTCCGCATGCTGCGCGACTGGGGCGCCGAGCGGAAGTATCACCACGAACTCAAGGGCTACAACTACCGCCTGGAAGGCCTTCAGGGCTCCGTCCTGCGCGTGAAGCTCAAGTATCTGGATCGATGGACCGAACAGCGCCGTGCCACGGCCGCCCGCTATGACGCCATGTTCGCCGGTACCGGCCTGCCGACCCCTTTCGTCCGCGCCGATGTGCGCCACGTCTACCATATCTACGCCGTCCGCACGCCCGACCGCGCCCGCTGGCAGGAGGCGCTGGACGCTCAGGGAATCCAGTCGGGTATCCACTATCCCATTCCGGTGCACCTGCTGCCCGCCTATGCCGACCTCGGCTACAAGCGGGGCCAGTTCCCGCACGCCGAAAAGGCCGCCGCCGAGGTTCTGTCCCTACCCATGTTCCCGGAATTCACGGAGCAGCAGCAGGACGTGGTCGTGGCCGCGGTCAAGGAATTGCAAGCAAGCGTTTGACGAGCAGGGTCTCGCTCAAGCTGAAACAGGCCCGCCGAGGCCATCTCCAACCGACAAGGGGGAAACACGATGAAACTTGAGGGCTCTCGCATCCTGGTGACCGGCGGCTGCGGTCTGATCGGCTCGACCACCATCGACTTGCTGCTGAAGGATCACGCACCTGAAAAGATCGTGATCCTCGACAACCTGGTCCGCGGCAGCCTGCACAACGTCAAGGACGCCCTGCAGGACCCGCGCGTCCAACTCGTCGAAGGCGACATTCGCGACGTGGAGGCTGTCCACAGGGCCACCGACGGCATGGACGCCGTGATCCACATGGCAACCCTGAGGGTCATCGCCTGCGCCGCCGAGCCTCGCGAGGCCCTCGGTGTCATGTGCGACGGCACCTACAACGTCTTTGAGGCCGCCCAGGCCAAGGGCGTGAAGAAGATCTGCGCGGCTTCCTCGGCCTCGATCTACGGCCTGGCCGACCTCTTCCCGACCCAAGAGAGCCACCACCCGTACAACAACCGCACCTGGTACGGCGCCAGCAAGGTCATGCTGGAAGGCCTGTTGCGCTCGTTCAACGACATGTACGGCCTGCCCTACGTGGCCCTGCGCTATTTCAACGTATACGGCCCGCGCATGGACGTGCACGGCAAGTATACCGAGGTTCTGATCCGCTGGATGGAACGCATCGCCGCCGGCCAGCCGCCACTGATCCTGGGCGACGGGTCCACGACCATGGACTTCGTCTATATCGAGGACGTCGCCCGAGCCAATATCCTGTCCCTGCTGTCGGACGTGGAGGACGACGTGTTCAACGTCGCCAGCGGCGTGGAGACGAGCCTGAACGACCTGGCCGCCTCGCTCCTGCGCGTGATGGGCTCCAACCTCCAGCCGGAATACGGACCCGAGCGCAAGGTGAACCCCGTCTCGCGGCGCCTGGCCGACACGTCCAAGGCGGAGAAGATGCTGGGCTTCAAGGCGACCGTCGACCTCGACGAGGGCCTCACCCGCCTGGTCGAGTGGTGGCGCGCCAATCGCGATCAGGTGGGCGAACATCCCGCTCGGGCGGCGGCGTAGCTCTCCCGATAGGCCTCGCACGCAACCGAGCTCTCAGGTGCCGCGGTATTGGCAGGAGCCGTCGAGGATGAGGCTCGCCACACCGAGATGTAGGCGCCATGGTGCGCGGGTGTTAAATTCCAGCCGAGCTTCGTGTCTGAGGTCTGGATGGTAGATGCTGTGATAGCCCAGTCGATCGACATTGCAACGCCTCTTCAGGAGGTGTGGAGCGTCCTTATTGATCGCAACAAAGGGCTCATCTGGCGCAGCGCTGACTTCGACACGGATTGGCTGCCAGGATCGACGATCGGCATCACCGCCTATATCGGACACAAAAGCTACAAGGACAAAGGCAGGGTTCTCGAGGTCACGCAGCCCTCAGTGCTTGCCTATGAATTCTTGCCGCGTGTCTCCGGATTGCCCGACGTTCCCGAAAGCTATTCTCGTGTCACGTTCCGGCTCACGCCGATCGCATCGGGAACGAGGTTGAATGTCGAACACACCGTGCCTCCTTCACCCGTCCGGCGCGGCAAGGGCTTCGAGATCGGCCCCGAGTCGGGTGAAAAGCACGTCGCGTTCTACTGGCGCAGCACACTGCCGCTTCTCCGCGATCTGATCGAGGAGCGGCTCAGTCCTGCTCTCCAAATGACCATTGCCGCTGAAACGTCGGCTCGCGGTTCATAACGTTTTGGCAGCAAAGCCGCGGGTCAGGAGCCTAGGTGTGACGTAGCGCACGCCATGCACCTGCCGCAGATAGAAAAGCCTGCGGGCCTAGGTGTGCTTTGGTGCCTCTAAGTGCCGGCCGGTGCCAGACCCCAAATCATTCCCACTCGATTGTTCAAATACCTTCTAACCATCTGATTTCATTGTCAAATTCTTTCTCGTCAGCGTAGAACACCGACGCTGATACCGTCAAAATCCTACGCTTTTGATTTTGCAGGGATTTTTCGCCGGAAATTTTTTGGCGGTTCCGGGGTCTATCGGGACCAATCGGCCCTCGGGACCGAATTTTTCGGTCAGCATCAACCCGGCCGCTGACCCAAAAACTACCGTCACCACCCCATTTAGCAGATCGGACACTGTGAATCGAGATGGTCAGGCGGCTGATCCACCGGCAGCCCAAGCCGCCCCTTGCATGTCAGAAAACGATGCCTTATTTTCCGACACATGAAGATGATCGCCGCCTCAGTTCCCGATCGGGTCATGAAGCGTGTCCGCGCCAGCGGACGCGGCAGCGTCTTCACGCCCACCGACTTCCTGGCCGTTGCGGCCCGCGCAGCGGTCGACCAGGCCCTCTCCCGGCTGGTCAAGGGCGGGCAGCTTCGCCGGCTCGCGCGCGGGCTGTATGATTTCCCCAAGCTGCATCCGAAGCTCGGGCCTCTCTCTCCCGCTCCCGACGATGTCGCCCAAGCTCTCGCCCGGGAGACCGGCTCGCAGGTGCAGATTGCTGGCGCACGGGCCGCGAACGCCCTCGGCCTCTCGACGCAGGTTCCTGCTCAGAGCACCTATTTGACCGATGGTCCTTCGCGTCGCGTGGTGCTCGGAAAGCGCGTCGTCGATCTTCGCCATGCCTCGCCTAAGCATCTGATCGCGCCAGGCAGTCCCGCCGGCACGGTCGTTCAGGCACTTCGCCACGTCGGCCCTGTGCGCGCCGCCGACGTGGCGCAGGTTGCCGCGCGTCGGCTTTCGGCCAACGATAAGAAGAAGTTGGCCTCGACCGCCATTCAAGCGCCTGCCTGGATGCGACCGACGCTCGTCTCGATCGCCAATGCGGCGGCGGCCGACGTCGGTGGATAAGGTCGCCCATCTCCCTGTCGCAGATCGCGCCGCTCTCTTCGGGGAGACGGGTGTCGGGCGGGGCGTTGCCGACACGATCATCGAAAAAGTTCTGGGTCTGCTGGAGCCTAAAGCGCCTGTTCGGTCTCCCGAAAGGCACCGCAGCGAGCCTCGTTTTCAAAGGTGGCACGTCGCTTTCCAAAGCGTTCGGCGCCATTCGCCGGTTCTCCGAGGATGTCGATCTGTCGTTCGCCCGCGCCGAACTCGGATACACCGGCGATCGTGATCCCGAAAAGGAAGGGATCAGCAAGAAGCAGGCAGCCCGGCAGATCGGCGATCTGGTCGGCGACGTCGAGCGCCACATCGCCGAGAAACTTCTCCCGGCGCTGCGCACTGCGATCGTCGAACAACTCGGCGAGCCCGCGAACGGCGAGTGGTCGCTCGAGATCGACGCTGACGACGCTCAGACGGTCAACTTCCATTATCCGACAGCGCTGCCTGCAGCCGAATATGACGGCATGGCCTACATCACGCCACGCGTGAAGCTGGAGCTTGGCGCGCGGGGCGATCCTTGGCCGATCGAGGAGAAGATCATCCGGCCCTATGCGGCCGATGACTATCCCGGCTTCTTCGAAGAACCCGAAACAAGCGTGACTGTGTTGTCAGCGCGTCGCACCTTCTGGGAAAAGGCGACCGCTCTCCATGCGGAAGCGCATCGCCCGATCGAGTCACCGACGCCGCAATATTTCTCGCGGCATTATTATGATCTCGCCATGCTCCTCGCCACGGATGAGGGCCAGGCCGCCGCTGGAGATTTCGAGCTGCTGGCGCAAGTGGCGAAGCACAAGGCAACCTTCTTCCGTTCGGGCTGGGCGAGCTAAGGCACCGCCCGGCCTGGAACGCTGCTACTGACGCCGAATCCCGCGACAAAGCTTCCCCGAGACGGCCTGCAAATCCTGCGCCATGATCATGGCGCTCCCCGGGCCCTCTACGAGACGACGGATAGCCCAAAGAAGATCATCTATAAACACGTATCGTAAGCGACACAGAAGCATAATGGGCCGCAAAATCTGTAAAGTACCGGTATGCTGATAGGGATGATGCCTGCAAAAGGAGACGTCCGCCTGAAGGCCAGCCGGATTGTTGTGGCTGTGATGTCGAGGACAATAACTTCCTTGAAATCAAGCACCTG
This sequence comes from Mesorhizobium sp. NPDC059054, assembly GCF_042739215.1. Classification (NCBI taxonomy): domain Bacteria; kingdom Pseudomonadati; phylum Pseudomonadota; class Alphaproteobacteria; order Hyphomicrobiales; family Phyllobacteriaceae; genus Mesorhizobium; species Mesorhizobium sp. NPDC059054. Next base: position 4,444 of record NZ_JBHYHV010000008.1, on the reverse strand, counting down.
CCTCACAAGCGGGTACGCTGCCTTATAGACGGCCTCCTTCGCCGAGAAGATCAGCGTCAGGAAGGCATCGTACGGCATTTCCACCGGCTGGAACTCAATATCGCCGTCGCAACACGCGAGTTCTCGAACCGCTTGCAGCTGTTCCTGCGAGATGAGCTTTTCGACATCCACTCCCAACAAGCGATAGAGCCCAGTGCTGGCTGCGATGGCGACCGCATGATCTGCCGTATGGCTGATCGAACCAAGCGTTCCTTTTGGCCATGCAGGGCTTCGATCCGCCATTATGGGAATGTCGTGGCTTCGCCCTGTCAGTTCTTTGATCGCAAGTGACGCGCAGATGCGCCCGGCGAAATAATCCGCCCTGCGCCTGGTCACGGCCAATGCGAGCGTCGGCGGCAAATCCAACCAGGCGCTCCCACGGCTTCCCGGCGCGGACAGATCGAACACGCCTTGCTTTGCCGCGTCCCAACCTTGGTCGAAATGCCTGACCGACGCGAGTTGCTCAGACGGGAGATAACTGTAGTCACACCGCCGGCACACCACACCTTCGAGGCGGAATGGCAGGCTGTTGCTCGCGCCCGCGATAATCATGCAGTCCGCTTGCAAGAAGACATGGAAATGCGGCGAGCGTCAAAAGTCGCTGCTGATGTGCCGCCCCACCAGAATGTTTGCCAGGGCCTTGACCGTCTCCGCGATTTTCCGCCCGCAACTAACGCGCCGCGCGGCGAAGTCAGCGGGCAAAGGTGGCGTCGGACGGCACGCAACCCACCTGCTGCCGCCACAATGGAATTGAGCATTTGAGGCACCGTTTTCGTTGCCATTCCTCGCGACGGATAGCCGTTTTGGCAATCTGATTGCAGAGCGACTTCATACATGCATGCTGCTTCAAACGAGACCCCAGCTACTATGGCTGGCACCAAACCGGAACCGCGGACGTAGCAGCCTTTGGCGCCATCCAGCCCAGCAGCAGGTCTGGTGATGGAAATGAAGGAAAATACCATGGCTGAAACGGGGAATATTGGACAAACTACATACACGCCCTCGGCGAACATTGCCCATGCTGTTAACCACTGACTGAAATGGCAACCACAAAAACGTTTGGTGTAGCGCCTATGGACATTTGCCTGGCATTCGACAGCAATTACGTCGTCCCCGCACAAGTCTCTATGGAGACAATACTTAAAAGCAATCATTCCAACCGCGACAAGATAAAATTCTGGCTGATATCTTCAAACCTCTCGGAAGAAGAGACAGATCGAATACGACGACAACTCGCCACGCGGGTCGAATTCAAAATAATAACGAACCTCGAGATGAACATCTCATTCGAAAACGTCTACGTTCCCATTTTCGAACGCCTGACACCAATCTCCCTGGCGCGTATCTATTTGGATACCGTAATACCGAAAAATATCGAGAGGATCGTTTATATAGACTGCGATACAATATGCCTTGGCGACATTGAACACCTGTTCAGATTGGAACTCGGCGACAATATCGTAGCTGCCGTCAAGGATATGTACCTACATACATTGGGAGAGGCCGACATTCCGGGCCTATCGTCCTATCCAGACCTCGATTTACAGCATCCGTATTTCAATTCCGGCATGATGGTCATCGATACGCGGAACTGGAGAAAACACGGAGTTAGGGAGCGAGCAGAATCCTATTTAAAGGCAAACATAAATGAGCTTGGCCTTCCGGATCAGGATGCTCTGAATATCGCCCTTTACAACAAATGGCTCCAAATTTCGGATAAATGGAACTTTATGAAAGTGTGCGAAGAAACTTCGCCACCAACAATAGACATTGCTGATATCAAAATAGCACATTTCATTTCGAGCAAAAAAGTTTGGAACGACGATTATCCAAAAAGCGCATTGAAAGAAATGTACTTCAGAATTCGCGATGAGGTAGCGAAGTAATATTTCAATTTAGCACTGGTGCCCGGCGAGCCGGAAATCTGGAATTTCGGGCTCGCAGCAGTAGGGGGCGCTCAAAACAGGAGACTGGCGCAGGGCGCTGCTAAACACGCTCTAGGACCCGACTTGCATCCAGACCAGCTGGGCGATGCGCGGGCCCTGCGTACGGCATCATTCGCTCGATGAGTTCCACCCCCGCTATAGGCTTTGCTTGAGTTCGGAAAACCTTCTGCATTCTCAGCACGGCATCTTTCACTTCACTGCGGTCGAGTTGATCAAGCAGTCTTGCAATTTCTGTTTCGTCTATCGTGGCGATATCCCCACAAATACCCAGACCGTGATACCTGACCCGTGCAGCATTGCCGAACTGATCAAACCAGCAAGGAAATGTCAGCATCGGGACGCCAAAATACAATGCTTCCATGACGGAGCCATGCCCCGCCTGTGTCACGAACACATCGGCCTTCTCTAGTATTTCCAGTTGCGGTGCAAACTTGACGACGCGGATCCGGCCTGGCAGCTCCCCGAAGTCCGAAACCTCGGCTGCGGAGCCGACCTGAACGATCGCCTGAATATCATCCCTTGCCTTAACCGCATTGATGACGGCGAGGAAAAGTCTCTTGGCGTGGCGATATTCGTGACTGTAAGTCCCCAATGAGCAGTATATCAGCTTTTTTTCAGCGTCGTATCCATCCCAGCAGAAGTCACCGTCCGATCGCCTCAGATCGACGCTGCTGCCGAGATACGTCCTTGATGCGTCAACCTCCGAATGGGGAAAGTCGAACGTCCGCGGAGACGTGACAAGCTCAGGTACGGCAATATGTGGCCCGTATTCGTTCCAGCGAATTGTCCCTCCCAATCGGCGAACTTCAGCCCAAAACGGGTCTCTTCCAAGCCCCATGACGATTTGCATTCCGGCCGATGCGGCCTGCTTGCGCCAGGCAGCGAACAGGCACCGGCTCCATGCGAAGGAATTACGAAGCTTCCAACCAAACGTACGGACAGCCGGAGGCATCAGCGAACTGAAAACCGGCGGTGTATCTCTGGTCCCGCTCGATGCCAACGTCGAATTGAGCGCGATCATCGGGATTTTGAGCTTCAAGGCAGGTATGACGCCAATTTTTGCCGAGGGATCTGTGATGATGAGATCGGTTTGGTCGGCAATCAGCGCAGTCTCGCAGCGGATGTCGGACGCCCTTATTTGCACGAGCAGATGCCACATCTGGAGCTGTGCAGCACGCCATCGGCCCAGGGTCGCGCGAAATCCTCGTCCGCGTGATCGTTCTGCCTGTGGGATTGGCATATCCAAGGAACGGTATTCAAAGCCTTGCCCTGCCACACGCGAACTGTACCTAGCTGGCCCATGATAGATGATGCGATGGCCCGACCCCTTGAGTGCACGCGCCAGATTGTAACTTGCGTTAAACGCACTTGTTTCGGGGAACAGAATGAACGCTATCGTTTTTCCAGGATGTTCATGAGCGGTGGTAAACGGCTTTGTGTTACCGGAGGTCAGCGCTCGCGCAATTGACGCGCCCAATGGATTGCACAGCGGGATTTCCATCATGGACAGATGATCTCCCTCCATCTTCTCAACAGTAAGACGATTGCCCACCAGCAGTCGCCAACTGTTGGCAAGCTCGCTCTCGCTCGATGTCCGGGCGAGGAAGAGATGGATGGCCACGCTGCTGGGCAATGGGACGTATCGTTCGGCTGCAGAGACCAGATGCCGCCAGACTTTCGTTCGCCTCAACACATCCTGGGCTGTCAATCCGTCGTCAAAGTACCCAGCCCGTCGGCATTCGTTGATCAGATGCTCTGCCGTGCGCGGTCCTCGTCGCCAACCCGTCAGCTCGCCAATTTGAAACGCCGGAACAAGTTCCTTCAGGCGCAGCAAAAGGTCGTCAATATCGCTCTTGTATCGCGGTGCCGCGTAGCCCACTGCGTGGTTGTTGGCACAATCAATCAAACCGAGGAACTCGACGTTCTCGTGTGCGTTTGCAAGTTGCCTCGCCATCTCATAGGCGATCACGCCTCCGAGCGACCAGGCGGCCAGACGATAGGGCCCCGTGGGCTGGACTTTGCGGATACGGGATAAATATTCTTCAGCGATCTGTTCTACCGTCTCCGCGCGTAGCAGGTCGTCGCGCAAGCCGGCTGCTTCCAGGCCGAAAACAGGGATATCCTTACCGATCGCCAAAGCGAGTGCAGGATAGGCACCGACCTCTCCCGATGACGGATGGACAATGAACAGGGGACGCTGCGAGCCCGCTGAATTCAGTTCGACAACTCCCTCTACCGTGTTTGGCCTGATCTGCAGTTTTCGGATTGCTGAAGCGATACCTTCAATCGTTGGCTGCACCAGAACATCCTGAATCGTAACGACCTTGCCAAGCTCCTGGCGAATTCGGGCGACCAATCGGACAACCAGCAGCGAATGGCCTCCGAGGATGAAGAAGCTGTCGCGGCGCCCGATGCGTTCGACGCCCAGCAACTCGCTCCACAGGCCGGCCAGCATCGTC
>NZ_JBHYHV010000007.1:0-389279 GCF_042739215.1 Mesorhizobium sp. NPDC059054 | reverse complement strand
CCTTGACGAAATAGGCTTCGGCCGTGCGCGACTTCACCCTGAGATCGAGCACCGGATCGGCAAGCGGATCGGGCAGTTCGGACTTTCTCCTGGCGAGGATCGTCGTGCGCCGCACCATCACCACCAGCGGCGTGGCCGTATCGTGGTCATCCACCGCCATGGGACCGCCGGGAGCGGCAACGACAAGCGAGCCGTCGCGCGTCGCGGTGAAGCTTTCCTCGGTGCCCGCCGGCGTGGTGCCGGAAAAGATGCGCAGCGCCTCGGCATTGGCAAGCTGCAGCTTGCGGCGTTCCAGCCCGTTGCGCAAGGCGCGCAGGCTGTCATCACCGCCTAGCAGCAGGGCCTTGAGGCCGGCTGCGTTGCTGTTGCTCTTGGCTCCGATGATGCCCGTGTCGGCGCGGCCGGATTGATCGAAGGCAACGAGTTCGCAGGGCTGGCCGCCCTCCGCGTTGCGGATGCTGATCCTGTCGCCGACCTCCATGTCGATGACGACGGCACCGCCGCCCGGCACATGATAGCGCTCGCTGCCCGGCAGAAGCAGTCCGGGCTGGAAGATCAGGCTCGGACGCGGCGGACCGGATACAACGGGGGGATAGGCTGTTTGCTGCATGACCCACCTCACACGAATTTGCCCGTGTGTAAAATAATTTCAATGTAGAGAATACTCGTTTCGCCCTTTCACGCAAGCCTCGGTTTTCACCAAGGTATGCGAAGTGCTGCATTTGGCGTCTCCTCCTTTCGTCCACTCTCGAGCATGAATACCAAGCGCGGCAAGCTTTGCCGGGGTTGTTGAGCACGAAGCTTATTGACAGCCACGAAATCACGTTATTATCATCACAGTGAAAATTTTTTCGCTATGGAAATCAACTGGGAGGTGTTTCCGTATGAAAGCGCGTGTCGCCGTGATCGGAGCCGGTCCTTCGGGCCTTGCACAGCTGAGAGCATTTCAATCCGCCGCGGAGAAAGGCGCCGATATCCCCGAAATTGTCTGCTTCGAGAAGCAGGCCAATTGGGGTGGTCTGTGGAACTACACCTGGCGTACCGGTCTCGACCAATATGGCGAGCCTGTCCATGGTTCGATGTACCGCTATCTGTGGTCGAACGGCCCTAAGGAGGGTCTGGAGTTCGCCGACTATTCCTTCGAGGAACATTTCGGCAAGCAGATCGCCTCCTATCCGCCGCGCGCCGTACTCTTCGACTATATCGAGGGCCGGGTGAAGAAGGCCGGGGTTCGCAAATGGATCCGCTTCGAGACGGTCGTGCGCATGGTCACCTGGAACGAGCAGACCAGGAAATTCACCGTCACCGTGCAGGATCTGCCGAAAGATCATTGCTATTCCGAGGAATTCGACAACGTCATCGTCGCCTCGGGTCATTTTTCGACCCCGAATGTCCCCGAATTCCCGGGCTTCGACCGCTTCAACGGCCGCATCCTCCACGCCCACGACTTCCGCGACGCCCGCGAATTCGTCGGCAAGGACATCCTGATCGTCGGCACCAGCTATTCGGCCGAAGATATTGGCTCGCAGTGCTGGAAATACGGTGCCAAGTCGATCACCAACTGCTACCGCACCGCGCCAATGGGCTTCGAATGGCCGGACAATTGGGAAGAGAAGCCACTGCTGGAAAAGGTCGAGATCAATACGGCCACCTTCAAGGACGGGTCGACGAAACGCATCGACGCGATCATCCTGTGCACCGGCTACAAGCACCACTTCCCGTTCCTGCCGGATGACCTGCGCCTGAGGACCGCCAACCGGCTGGCGACTGCCGATCTCTACAAGGGCGTCGCCTATGTCCACAATCCGGCGCTGTTCTATATCGGCATGCAGGATCAGTGGTTCACCTTCAACATGTTCGATGCGCAGGCCTGGTGGACGCGTGATGTGATCCTCGGTCGCATCAAGCTGCCTTCGGCCAAACAGGAGATGATCGCCGACGTCGAGGACCGCGTCGCGCGCGAGGATGCCGGCAAGGACGCCCACGATGCGATCGAATACCAGGGCGACTACGTCAAGGAACTGATCGCGGAAACCGACTATCCAAGCTTCGATGTGGACGGTGCCAACGAGGCCTTCTTTGAGTGGAAGGAGCACAAGAAGCACGGCATCATGGAGTTCCGCAACCATTCCTACCGCTCGGTGATCACCGGCACGATGGCGCCGGCGCATCATACGCCGTGGAAGGATGCGCTCGACGACTCGCTCGAATCGTATCTGCGCACGGCCTCGCCTGTCGCCGCGGAGTGAAGGCAGGAACGGTTGCTGCGTGGGCAGCCATGTACGTCAAAAAAGCCCGTCGCACATCGCGGCGGGCTTTTTTGACGGGTAAACGTGGCAGGCTTATCGGCCGCCAGATATCCCGGCTATCCGATTGGCTGTCGCATATTTCATGCGTGCTCGGCGATAGGCATCAGGGATGGAGAGCGCCCAGACAAACAGCCCGCCCGCGTGGCGTCCGATGAAGGATTGGTCCGGCGTCGTGGTCATGTAAGTGAGCACGGAAAAGAACAGTACGAAGAACGCGAACACCAGCCCGCGCGGCGCCTCGCGGATGACGACATGGCCGGCTCCCGGCAGGATGACCGCCAGCGCCAGGACCAGATAGGGGTTGATCGCTTTCCTCATTCTCCCGCTTCCATAGGCTCTGGAATTTTCCTGTCGGTGTCCACGAGTGCTTCCGATAGCAGTTGCACTTCGGCGATGGCCGTCCGCAGGAGATCGAGTGGAATTGCCTCGACGGGAAAACGGACCTGGCGCAACAACAGGTGAGCGCCCCGATCGCCTTCAGCGACCTGGCGGATCAAACGCACGCCCCGAGCTGTGACGACGGCTTCCTTGACCGCCGGATTGCGGAGCAGGGCCGAGAAGATGGAACCACTTCGTTCGATCTCGGCTGCCGTCGCCGTGCCATCGCTGCGCATCAGGAGGGACGTGTCGGTTTGCGGAGGTGGCACCCATTCCGGCAGATCGTGCACGAGCGAATAGAATTCGGCGCCGGTCGGGCGCGCCAGCGCGCCGATCGATGGTCGGTTCTGGAGCGAGTGCTCGGTCAGCGTCAGCTTCAGCCAGAGTTGGGGCAGCCGACGGCAGACGAGTGTGTCGGCGATCAGTTCGATGCGGAGCCGCCGGCCGTCCGAGAGATCCCCATCGAGCATGGGAAATCCGTCGCGTGCCAGGCGGATCCGGCTGTTGTCGAGAATGCCGGCGGCGTGATCGAGAAGGCTGCGGCGCTGTCCAGTCAGCTTGCGCTGGTCTCGTATGGCGACAGCCGCCAAGACAGCGACGGCAGCTGCGGCAAACAGGGCAAGGGCGAGGTTGGTGATCATCATGATGATCCAAAAGCCGCGCGCCGGTGTGGCCGGCGCGCGGTCTTATCTCAATAGCCGTTGGGGCGTGGCCACGGCATGGTGAACTGGTCGCCACGCTTGACGAAGCGATAGCGCCAGAAATGGAACCACAGCGAGGCGATGATGTAGAAGCACATCATGGCGATGAGCTGCGTGCCGTAGCCGAGGAAGACGGCGACATAGGCGGTGGCGCAAAGGATCAGGAGCAGCAATGCCGGGATCGGGTGGAACGGATGCACATAACCGCGCTTGATGGTGTCCAGCGGCCACTTCTTGCGGAACATCACCATGTTGAAGGTCATGAAAGTGTATCCCAGCAGGCCGGACAGGATCGAGAAGGTCACCACCTGGTCGAGCGGAGCGCCGAGCGCGAAGATAAGTGCGATCGGAACCAGGAAGACGATCGACCGGTAGGGCGTGCGGTAGGTCGGGTGCACGGCGCCGAACCAGCTCGGCAGATAGCGGTCGCGGCCCATCGAGAACCAGGCGCGCGACGCGTCGTTGATACAGCCATTGGCCGAGGCGAGCGTCGCGAAGGTCGTGCCGACGAAGAGCAGCATCATCAGGCCGGTCGAGCCAGTGACACGCGCCGCATCGAACAGCGGCGTACCCGCCTGGCCGAGATATTCCCACGGCACCAGGCCAGAGCAGACATACCAGGTCAGTGTCGCGGCAATGAGCAGCGTCATGATGCCGGCCATCGTGCCATAGGGCAGCGAACGGGCCGGCGAGCGGACCTCTTCGGCAGCCTGACAGGTCCCCTCGATGCCGAGATAGTACCACAGCCCGAAATGCAAAGCCGCGACGATGCCGACCCAGCCATAGGGCAGCGGGTCGCTGGTAATGGCCGAGAAGTCGAGCGGCACAGCGGAACCGCCGAACTGCACGGAAAGGAACAGTACGATGATGGAGACGAAGGCGATCGCCGTGATGACGAGGTTGAAGGTCAGCGTCGCCAGCACGCCGCGGTAGTTCAACCAGGCCAGGAACATGACGGCGAGGATGATGAAAGGCTTCTGGTTGAGGCCGGAATGGCCGAGCATGCCCGCCACCGTGTCGAGCAGGAAGCCGACGGTGATGGCATTGGCTGCCTCCAGCATGGTGTAGGCCATGACCAGGAACAGGCCGACGTTGAAGGCCATCAGCGGACCGACAATGTGCTTGGCCTGGGCATATTGGCCGCCGGCGGCTGCGACCGTCGACGTCACTTCGGAATCGATCATGGCCACGCAGGTATAGAGCAGGCCGGCCACCCAGCAGGCGACGAGGCCGGCGATCATGCCGCCTTTGCCGACCGAGAAGTTCCAGCCCATGTATTCACCGACGAGCACGATGCCGACGCCCAGCGCCCAGACATGGGCTGGACCCAGAACGCGCAGCAGTTGGAGCCGCTCCGGCGCGGCAGTAGAAGTCACATTTGCCATCGCCGTTTTCCTTAGATCGTGTGACGCTCGGCCGTGGCCTCGATCTCGCCTTCACGCGAGGAGGTCAGCAGGTCGTTGTCGAAAGTGGTGTCGACCTTGACCAGGTCGATCAACATCAAGGCGCCGAACAGCACAGACAGCGCCCAGGCGGCGTATTCGAGGATGTTCCAGATATCCATCGCGCGCACCTATCGTTTCGGGCCGAAGCGTTCTTCGATGACTTCGCGGTATTCCCTGTCGGACAGGCGCACCACCATGACGAAATAGCCGATGACGAAGACGGCCATCACGATCAGCGCGATCCAGCTGAAGGAGTAGTCGAAGCGGGCGGTGATGATGTCGTTGGCAGCGGCGGGGTCGGTGATGCCGAGTGCTGCCCATTGCTGCTGTTCGGTGGCGTTCTGGCCGAGTGCTTCCCAGGTCGGGTTGGCAATCGGCTGCGGTGTCTTGGCTGCGCCGGCCAGACCCATGTAGAGCGGGATGTAGAGCGCGCCGACAGTCAAAACGAGAAGCACGAAAACGTCGAAGATCTGTCCGGTAAGGCTCTGTGTTGGAGGTTTGTAAGCCATTTGTTTCTCCTAAGAGCAATTCCAGGAAAAGCGTGTGACGGTTTTCCGTTCGAAATTGCGTGAAAACAAAGAGTTAGAGCGTTTCCGTAAAAAACGGAAACGCTCTAGCCGCGGCGTCTGCGCATCTCGTCGAGATGCTTCAGGTCGAGACCGTAGATGAAGTGCTTGTCGTCGCTGTAGTGGCGCAGCATCGCCACAATGGCGGCTGTGTTCAGGCCGAGAACGAGAGCTGCGGCGACCGCCAGGATCACTCGGATGCCGGGCACTTCGATGTAGGGCCAGACCGTGAAAAGGGCGAACAGGATGGTGAGCCAGATGGCCGCCACGAACGCGATCGCGCCGAGACGGTCACGCCCATGCATCCTGTCAATCCGTTCGTCCAAGGTGTTCGAACCCGTGTGTTGGGTTGACGTCGCATCCATGTTCCCCTCCCTTGAGGTTGCGCGACTGCGGGGCATCGTTGTTGATTTTGCAGAAAACTATTTGCCCACAGGGAATATTTAGAAACTGCGACAAACTGTCAAGGAAAAGCGCATGTTGCGCCGCATCAGTTCGCTGCTGCGCTGCAAAAGGCCACGCTTACAAATTATTGGGGAGGTGTTGGTGAGGCCCGCGGGGACCTATTGCGGTCCCATGTGAGGGCCCCTGTTCCGCTCGCTGGCGAACAGTGCCACCGCCATCGCACGGTTACGCACGTCCAGCTTGTCGTATAGATTTTTCAGGTGATATTTCACCGTGTTCTCGGAGATGCCGGTGCGCGTGGCGATCTGCAGGTTGGTCCAGCCATCGGCCAGTACGGCCAGCAGTTCCCGTTCGCGCGGCGTGAGCCGCGATAGCGGTGTGTCATTGATGCGCGAGACATCCACATAGGGGATGCAGATGCGGCCGTGGGCGACCGCGATCAGCGTGTCGAACAAAATAGATGGATCATCGAACTGATAGCAGAAGCCCTGCACGCCGAGGCGCACACATTGCTTGAGAATGGCGATGTCGTGGTCATTTGAGAAAATGACGACGCGAGCATGCAGGTTGCGGCGCTGCAACTCGGCAAGCACGCCGCTTCCGTCCATGTCGGAAAGTTTCCAGCCAAGCACGGCAAGATCGAACCCGGGTTCTCCCTGGGAAACCGCTTCGAGGAATGCCTCGCCGGCCTGCACGGAGCCGACCAGATCGAAGCGGCTGTCGCGGTGGATCATGTCGCCGAGTGCGGCGACGACCAGCGGATTGCGTTCCGCGATCAGGACCCTGAACTTCTTCTCTCCCGTCATGGGCGTGACATCGGTCTCCCAACCTGGATGCTGAACTTTCCATACAGCGGTCATTGGCTTCACGTAGGCTCCAGGGCGACCTCAACTAGTCGTAGATCGGGAAGCGACGCACCAATGCCTCGACTTCCTCGCGCACCTCGTTCTCGATCTCGCCGTTGGCGTCTTCTCCATTGGCGGCAAGCCCGTCGATCACCTGCATGGTCAGTTGGCCGACCAAGCGGAACTCCTCGGTGCGGAACCCGCGCGTGGTGCAGGCCGGCGTGCCCAGCCTGACGCCGGAGGTCACCGCCGGCCCCTGCGGATCGAAGGGGATGCCGTTCTTGTTGCAGGTGATGTGGGCACGGCCGAGCGCTGCCTCGACCGCTTTGCCTGTGAGGTCCTTGCGCCTGAGATCGACCAGCATCAGATGCGTGTCGGTGCCGCCGGAGACGATGTCGACGCCGCCGGATGTCAGGGTTTCGGCGAGCACCTTGGCGTTTTCGACGACCTGGGCCGCATAGGTCTTGAACTCGGGTGTCAGCGCTTCGCCGAAAGCCACCGCCTTGGCGGCGATGACGTGCATCAGCGGTCCGCCCTGCAATCCCGGGAAGACGCTCGAATTGATCTTCTTGCCGATCTCCTCGTCATTCGACAGCACCATGCCGCCGCGCGGTCCCCGCAACGTCTTGTGCGTCGTGGTCGTCACGACATGAGCGTGCTCAAGCGGGTTGGGATGGACGCCGCCGGCGACCAGGCCGGCGAAATGCGCCATGTCGACGAACAGCTTGGCGCCAACCTCGTCGGCAATCTCGCGGAACGCCTTGAAGTCAATGAAGCGCGGATAGGCCGAGCCGCCGGCCAATAGCACTTTCGGTCGGTGCTGACGGGCAAGATCGCGCACCTCATCGAGATCGATGCGCTGGTCTTGCTGGCGCACGCCGTAAGAAACGACATTGAACCATTTGCCGGACTGATTGACGGGCGAGCCATGGGTGAGATGACCGCCAGCCGCAAGGTTGAGTCCCATGAACGTGTCGCCCGGCTGCATCAGCGACATGAACACCGACTGGTTGGCCTGACTGCCGGAATGCGGCTGCACATTGACGAAAGTGCAGCTGAACAATTGCCGGGCGCGCTCGCGCGCCAGTTCCTCGACCTCGTCGACATACTGGCAGCCACCATAGTAGCGGCGTCCCGGATAGCCCTCGGCATATTTGTTGGTCAGCACCGAACCCTGTGCTTCCAGGACCGCCTTTGAGACGATGTTCTCGGAAGCGATGAGTTCGATTTCGTCGCGCTGCCTGCCAAGTTCGCGCGCCATGGCGGCACTGACGGCCGGATCGGTGGCGGCGACGCCGCTATGGAAGAACTGGCTAAGGCCGCCGAGGCCGGGTCGCGCCGGGATGTTCATGCGTCCAATCCTTTCTGGCGCCGAGCGCCGATCCTGTCTTCAACCTGTCCAGCCGAGACCGGCGGAAATGCAGTTGATCGAAAGCAGGAGCGCGTTGACCGGTCGCTTCGACGCCGAAGCATTCGCGGCCTGGTCGCGCACTTCCCGCAACAATTTCACCTGCAATGTGTGGATGCTGTCCATTTCCGGCCTTATGCGGTCGAAATTACGCTTGAAAGCCGGGAAGCGAGTGGAAAAATCGGTGTCACCCACGATTGCCCGCACCATCTTGCTGGTCAGCGCATATTCGGCTTCAATCTTTTGGAAGATGCGTTCGCCGGTGTTGCTGTCGGAGACGAGCCCGGCATAGAGCCGGCCGATATCCATGTCGGCCTGGTAGAGTGTCTTGTCGACCTCGTCGATGATGAGCCGGAAGAAGCGCGAGCGCTCGAACATCTGCCGCAGCAGATCGCGACCGGCGTCGCCGCGCACCGTGACGAAGGAGTTGATGGCGCTGCCGATGCCGTACCAGCCTGTGAGCAGGTGGCGGTTCTGGCTCCAGGCGAAAACCCAGGGTATGGCCCGCAGGTCGGCGATGTCGCGGGCGCCGAAGCGGCGCGCGGGCCGCGAGCCGATCTTCAGCAAAGCGAGTTCCTCGACCGGGCTCGCCTGGTTGAAATAGTCGATGAAACCCGGCTCGCCGATCAGGCTGGCATAGGCAGCCAACGACATGCCCGTGAGTGCTTCCAGCGCCTCGTCGAATTCGGGAATGTCCTTCAGTTCGGCTTCGTTCGGTGATTTGACGCTGTGCGCGAAGACGCTGGCTGCAAGGATCTCGAGCTGATGCAGGCCGGTGCCGCGATTGGCGAATTTGGACGAGACGACTTCACCCTGTTCGGTGACACGCATCGAACCGTCGACCGTGCCGGCGGGCTGTGCGGCAATGGCGCGGCCGGTAGGCGCACCGCCGCGGCTCACCGAACCGCCCCGGCCGTGAAAGAAGGAGATCCGCACCTTGTGCTTGTGGCCCAGCTTCGTCAGCTGCTTCTGCGCCTTGCTGAGCTCCCAGTTCGCGGCCAGGAAGCCGCCGTCCTTGTTGGAGTCGGAATAGCCCAGCATGATTTCCTGGCGGTTGCCGAAATCGCGGATGGAACGGCGCACGATGGAAAGGCCAAGAAGCTGTTCCAGGATGGCGGGGGCTGCACGCAGGTCGGCGATGGTTTCGAACAGCGGCACCACTCTGAGGTTGATCGTTCCAGAGCCGTCCGATGCTGTCGCCAGCCCGCAGAATTGGCCGAGCAGATAGACAGCCAGGATATCGTCGGCGGATTGCGTCATCGACAGAATGAAGGCGCCTATCGCACCACTCTTTTCAGCGGACGCCTCGCGGATCACATCGAACAGGCTGAGCAGTTCGCGGGTCTCGTCCGACAGTGCGCTCAGGTCAGACGCGATGCGATCGCCCTTGCGGATCGCGTCGCGGATACGGGCGGACCATTGCGGCGAACCGGGTGAAACCGGCTCGCTCTGCGGGTCCATCTTGGCAAACAGTTCGGCCAGAACCCGGTTCACCACGGTTGAGTTCTGGCGGATGTCGAGGGCGACGGTGTGGAAGCCGAAACTGTCGATCTGTTGCAGCAGCGGCCGCACAAGACGCTGCGCCATCATCTTGCCGCCAAGGACATCGAGCGTGTCGGCCAGGCAATTCAGATCCGCCCGGAATTCGTCAGGGGTAGGGTAGGGTACGCCGCTGCCCTTGCCGATCATCGCTTCGAGCCTGCAGAGCATCGCCGAAGAGAACTGTCGCAGGGGCTCGTCGACATTGCGGCGGGTGATTGCGTCGCCACAGCCGCTCGCCCGCAACGCCTTCGCCAGGGCCGGTTCGAAATCGGCCGGCATGTCGACGACATTGGTGCTGACGCTGAGCAGGGTTACCAGGCGGCGCACCTGGGTGAGATACAAGCGGATGGCGACGCTACGGTTTTCAGCCAGCGCATAGGCGGTCGTGTGGGCGGTAACGTTCGGGTTCCCATCGCGGTCGCCGCCGATCCAGGACGCGAAGCGCATGAAGGACGGGACGGTAAGGGCATAGTTGGGGAAATGGCGTTTCAACGCCCCATCGACCAATTCGTAGAGCTGTGGTGTGGCCTCGAACAACACTTCACGAAAGAAGTGCAGCCCCCAGGCGATCTCGCGCTCCACCGTCGGGCGCTCCAACCTGAGTTCGCCCGTCATCCACAAAAGTTCGATTTCGCTGCGGAGGTCACAGACCAGTGTCTCGCGCTCCCGGGGAGCCCAGCGCAGCTGTCCGATTTCCGTCAGCTTGCGATAGATGCGGCGATGGATCTCAAGCACGGTGACGCGTTTGGCTTCGGTCGGGTGGGCGGTCATGGTCGGACCGACCATGAGGCTGTTCATCGCTTCCTGAACGGCTTCGGCGGAATAACCCTCGGCGGCGATCTCGCCGATTACATTGGCGAAGGAGCCGATGACGTCTTCGGGGCTTTCCGCCTGCTCGGTCTCGCGCCGGGTACGCATGGCCTGAAGTTCGCTGGCGATTGCGGTGAGCTGAAACCAGATGCCGGTTGCCTGCAGGGCAGGGATACGCAGCTCCTGAGCCAAACTGTCCAGTGAACCGCGGCCGACCAGGATTTCGGCTATCTCGGGCTCGCGTTCCCGGACCACCGAGACGAGGAGCCGGAAAAGCAGCTCGTGGACATCACTGCGAGCGTCGAATGGCTTGGCGCCCCCGGTGATGGTGACCGGGGCATCCATCGAGCGTGCATCGATTTTTGCCAGA
The DNA here is from genome assembly GCF_042739215.1 of Mesorhizobium sp. NPDC059054. Classification (NCBI taxonomy): domain Bacteria; kingdom Pseudomonadati; phylum Pseudomonadota; class Alphaproteobacteria; order Hyphomicrobiales; family Phyllobacteriaceae; genus Mesorhizobium; species Mesorhizobium sp. NPDC059054. The sequence goes on along the minus strand of NZ_JBHYHV010000007.1, from coordinate 378,500 downwards.
CCGAGAATGTCCGTTGCCTCCTCAACAAACACTGCGACTTAATTCCTACCATGAATGTTTTTTTCATACTAGTGCATTGAACTAGGATATTCCTTTCGCCGGCGCTGAAAACGCCTGGATGGGTAGATTCCTCGCCCGTTCGGGTGGTGTCCGGATTGGCCGAAAGGGCGAATTTCCGAAGCTTGCTGTGTGATCCGGCACGAAAACACAGCCGTTTTGCCGGTTTCTCGAAAATCGCTTGACGAGGATCGGGATTCCGATGATCTTCACTATTGGGAAACAAATAAGCCTAAGCGGAAAGCCGCAATATACACTGCAACGTCCCGATAGCCGTGACGAGACAGTCAACAATGGGGAACCAAGCCATGAGTGCCATGGATGAAACCTACGTGGCCGACGCCAGTGGGAACCTGCACCGAACCATCGATTGGCGCGGCGCATTCTGGGTCGCCAGCGGCGTGCCGCCGCTGGTGCTGTTTTCGATCGGCGGCATTGCCGGCGTGGGTGGCAACATCGCCTTCGCCATCTGGACCGTCTCCATCCTGATGGGCTTCATCCAGTCCTTCACTTATGCCGAGATCGCCGGCCTGTTCCCCAACAAATCGGGCGGCGCCTCGGTCTACGGCGCCACCGCCTGGCTGCGGTACTCGAAGTTCATCGCGCCACTGTCCGTGTGGTGCAACTGGTTCGCCTGGACCCCGGTTCTATCGCTCGGCTGCTCGATTGCCGCGGCCTATATTCTCAACGCGCTGGCGCCGATCCCCGGTTTCACCGAAACATCGCCGGAGGTGGTTGCCTATCTCGCCGCGAATGCGGGTACGAGTGCTGCTGACGCGGTCACGGCCGTGACCGCCGCGGCGACGCCGACGATCCGCACCTGGACGCTCTATACTCATTCGCTTGGTCCAGTTTCCTTCTCGCTCAACGCGACTTTCTGGATCGGCGCCCTGCTGATGCTCGGCACATTCGCGATCCAGCATCGTGGCATCCTCAGCACCGCCAATGTGCAGAAGGTGGTCGGCCTACTGGTCATCATCCCCTTGCTGGTCGTCGGCATCGCGCCGATCGTGACCGGCCAGGTGAACTGGGCAAACTACTCGCCCTTCGTTCCGCTGGCTGCCGCCTACGCGCCTGAACCGGGCTCGTGGAATGTCGCCGGTTGGACCCTGGTTCTGGGTGGCATGTTCATCGCGGCCTGGTCGACCTATGGTTTCGAAACCGCGGTCTGCTACACCCGCGAATTCAAGAACCCCGAAACGGATACGTTCAAGGCGATCTTCTATTCGGGCCTGCTCTGCATCCTGCTGTTCATCCTGGTGCCGTTCACATTCCAAGGTGTTCTGGGCTTGAACGGCATGCTGGCCACGCCGATCGTCGACGGCTCCGGTGTCGCGGACGCCCTTGCCTCGATGGTGGGAGGCGGCGGCCTCATCAAGACCCTGCTGATCATGCTGATGATCCTGGCCCTGCTGTTGTCGATCATGACGGCGATGGCCGGCACGTCGCGCACGCTCTACCAGGGTGCTGTCGATGGCTGGCTGCCGCGTTACCTCAGCCATGTCAACGAACATGGTGCGCCGACGCGGGCGATGTGGACCGATCTGATCGTCAACCTCGGTGTGCTGGCGATCGCCTCTGCCGATGCGACCAGCTTCTTCTTCATCCTGGCCGTCGCCAATTGCGGTTACATCATCTTCAACTTCCTCAACCTCAATGCCGGCTGGATCCACCGCATCGACAACGGCCACATCAAGCGGCCGTGGCGGGCGCCGACCTGGCTGCTGGCCGCGGGCACCATCTTCGCCTTCGTCAACGCCGTTTTCATGGGCGCCGGCGCCAAGGTGTGGAACCCGATGGCGCTCTGGGCGGGGCTGGCCACCGTCGCCCTCATCATCCCGGTGTTCTGCTTCCGTCATTACATCCAGGACGGTGGCAAGTTCCCGGATCACATGCTGGACGATCTCGGCATGACCGAGAGCAACCTGCGCGAACGCAAGGCAGGCATGCTGCCTTACCTGACCCTGATCGCCGGGCTGATCGTGGTGCTGCTTGCCAACTGGTACTTCGTGTTCTGATCACGGACTGGCCACTGGTCCTGCGTGGCTGTTGCAGCCACGCAGGATTCTCCGTGAAACAGGGAAGCGCTCATAGAGCGCCGCGCATCCCTTCGGACGCGCAAAGGACGCTCTAAGACTTTGAATCTGCGCATCGTGCTTTCCGAAAATCGATACGATTTTCGGTCCGATGCGCCAGGAGCCGAAGGGGAAGCCGAAACAATGACAACAACGACGACAGCCACCGCTACCGCTTCTGCCCAGGCAGGAGACGGCCAGCTTCATCGCACCATCGACTGGCGCGGTGCCTTCTGGGTCGCCAGCGGCGTTCCGGCGCTGGTCCTGTTCTCGATCGGCGGTATCGCCGGCACGGTTGGAACACCAGCCTATCTGATCTGGACGGCCTCCATCATTCTCGGCCTGATCCAGTCCTTCACCTATGCCGAGATCGCCGGCCTGTTTCCATCGAAGTCGGGTGGTGCCTCGGTGTACGGCGCAACGGCCTGGTTGCGCTATTCGAAGTTCATCGCGCCGTTGTCTGTCTGGTGCAACTGGCTCGCCTGGACCCCGGTGCTGTCGCTTGGCTGTTCCATCGCGGCCGCCTACATCCTCAACGCGCTGGCGCCGATCCCCGGTTTTACCGAAACGTCACCGGAAGTCGCGGCCTGGCTGGCCGACCCGGCCAATGCGGGTAAAGCAGCGGCCGATGCCATCGCCGCACTGACGGCGGCCGGCACTCCGGCAATCCGGAACTGGACCCTCTTCCACGGCACGCTCGGACCAGTGAGCTTCTCGCTCAACTCAGTCTTCTTCATCGGTGTCATCCTGATGCTGGTGACCTTCGCGATCCAGCATCGTGGCATTCTTGGCACCGCCAATGTTCAGAAGTTCATCGGTCTCGTCGTCATCATTCCGATGCTGATCGTCGGTGTCGTGCCGATCCTCACCGGCCAGATCAACTGGGCAAACTATTCTCCGCTGGTGCCGCTGGCTGCCGCCTATGCGCCTGAGCCGGGATCATGGAATGTTGCCGGCTGGACGCTGGTGCTGGGTGGCATGTTCATCGCAGCCTGGTCGGCTTACGCCTTCGAGACCGCCATCTGCTATACCAGCGAATTCAAGAATCCCGGACGCGATACCGTACGGGCGATCTTCTACTCAGGCCTGTTGTGCCTTGCGCTCTACACCCTGGTGCCGTTCACTTTCCAAGGTGTACTGGGCCTCAATGGCATGCTGGCAACGCCGATCGTCGACGGTTCGGGTGTCGCGGACGCCATGGCTCATATGGTTGGCGGAGCGGGCTTCATCACTTCGATCATGGTGATGCTGATGATCCTGGCGCTGATGCTGTCGATCATGACGGCGATGGCGGGCTCATCGCGCACACTCTACCAGGGTTCGGTCGATGGCTGGCTGCCGCGCTATCTCAACCACACCAACGAGCACGGCGCACCGACGCGGGCGATGTGGACAGACCTGGTCTTCAACGTATTCCTGCTGGCCATTGCCGCAGCCGACGCCACCAGCTTCTTCTTCGTGCTGGCCGTGTCGAACTGCGGCTACATCATCTTCAATTTCCTGAACCTGAATTCCGGCTGGATCCACCGCATCGACAATGGCCATATCCATCGGCCATGGCGAGCACCGACGCTGTTGATCGCAGTTGGCGGCGTGCTCTCCTACGTCAATGCCATGTTCATGGGTGCGGGCGCGAAGGTGTGGAATCCCTGGGCGCTATGGGCGGGCTTTATCGCCGCGGCGCTGATCATCCCGGTGTTCTGGTTCCGGCACTACATCCAGGATGGCGGAAAGTTCCCTGAGCACATGCTCGATGATCTCGGCATTTCGCAGGAAGACCTGAAGGTGCGCAAGGCAGGCATCCTGCCCTATCTGACGCTTGTCGCTGGATTGGCGGTGGTGTTGCTGGCTAACTGGTTCTTCGTCATCTGAGTGACGCAAAACGATCGACACGCTTTCGCATTCTCGACCACCCAACAAAAAAGTCCAGCCGGCCATCTTGATGGCCGGCTGGACCGTTCCGGTGCCCTGATGGTCAGGACGCCGGGGGCGGAGTCGGGCTTGCCGTTTGGGGGGTTACCGGCATGCCCGGCCCGATCTTTTGAAGATTGCCACTGATGATCTTGTCGCTTTCCTTCACACCCTTGGTGATGGCGATCAGTTCTCCGTCCGTCTGTCCAAGCTCGACCAGACGCATGGCGACCTTGTTGCCCTCGTCGACGACGTAGACGAATTTGCCGAGCTGGTTGGAGCCGAGCGCGACCTGCGGAACAAGCAAGGTGTCGGGTGTTTCGCCGATCAGCAGGCGGATGTTCACGTATTGGCCAGGCAGCAGCGATCGATCGTCATTGGCGATGGTAGCACGGGCGATGATGGTGCCGGTGGCGGCATCGATCCTATTGTCGATGAAGGTGAGCTCACCCTTGCGCGGAGCGCTCTTGTCACCGGGTATCGTCACTTCGGCCGCGATCGAACCTGTGCTCTTTGCCTTCTGGATGAGGGCAAGATCACCTTCGCTCGGCGTGAAGGTGACGTAGATCGGGCTGACCTGGACCAGCGTGTTGAGCGAATTGCCGCCGACGTTGACGAGGGTGCCGACCGGTGCCTGGTTGCGGCCGAGGCGGCCATCGAAGGGAGCCCGGATCGTGGTGTAGCCGAGATTGATCTCGGCCGCCTGAATCGCCGCATTGTCGGCGGCGACGGTCGCTTCGCCCTGTTGCATGGTGCTGCTGCGCTGGTCAAAGCCGTCCTTCGACAGGAACCCCGTCTTGATCAGGTCGTTGCCGCGGGTCAGGCTCGCCTTGGTGTAGCTGAGTGACGCCTGGTTGCGCTGGGCCTGTGCCTTCACCTGGTCGAGCGCTACCTGATAGTCGCGCGGATCGATGCGGTACAGGGTGTCGCCTTTCTTGACGTCGGCGCCGTCATTGGCAGCTTGCTCGAGAATGTAGCCGGAGACCTTGGCCTGCAAGGCGACACTGCGGATGGCCTCTGCGCGCGCCGTGTAGTCGAGATAGACCGGCAAAGTCTTCTTCACGACCGTGGCAACGGGGACTGGCATGGCCTGCATGGCTTGTGCGGGTGCAGCCGCATCGGCCGGCTTGCTGATCAGGCCGCTTAGGAAAGCGGGCTCACCGTTGAAGTGTACATAGGCCGCTGCCGCGGCAATCACGACGACGGCTGTGGTGATTTTCCAGGGACGCATGGAGGGGCTCCGTTATTCTGCTGCCGGTACATGGGTGGGCGAGGACTGCTCGCCACCATGCGGCGCATGGGTTGTTTCAGAGTGTTCAGCTTTCGCGTCGGCATTCCGCTCCCGCCATTGTTCGATGATGGCGTAGAAGACAGGCACGAAGGCGAGAGTCAGGATGGTGGCCGCCAGCATGCCGCCGAACACGGCGGTACCCAGGGACTGGCGGCTGGCGGCACCGGCACCGGTGGCCAGCATCAGCGGCACGACGCCGAGGATGAAGGCGAAGGCGGTCATCAGGATCGGGCGTAGACGCAGACGACCGGCTTCCATCGCCGCCTCCACGATGCTCATGCCTTGCTCGCGCAGGTGCTTGGCGAACTCGACGATCAGGATCGCGTTCTTGGCCGCCAGGCCGATCAGCATGACAAAGCCGATCTGCGAGTAGACATCCATCTGCATGCCGCGCAGCCAGATCGCCAGCAACGCACCGAACAAGGCGGTCGGTACCGACAAGATGACCATGAACGGCATCGACCAGCTTTCATACTGCGCCGCCAGGATCAGGAAGACGAAGACGATGGCGAGCGCAAAGACGAAGATTGCGACCGAACCGGCCTTCAATTCCTGGAAGGTGATGCCGGTCCATTCGAAAGCGAAGTCGTTCGGCAGCGCCGTTGCGGCTGCCCGTTGCATCGCCTCGATCGCCTGACCCGAAGAGAAACCGGGCGCTGCGCTGCCGTTGATGAGGGCAGAACCGTAGTTGTTGTAGTGCGTTACCGTCTCCGGACCGACAATGGATTTCATCGTGCCGAGCGTCGACAAAGGCACCATCTGGCCGGTGTTGTTGCGCACATACAGCTTGCTGAGATCGGCCGCTTCCGCACGCGCCGCCTTGTCCGCCTGCATGGTGACACGGAAGGTGCGGCCGAACATGTTGAAGTCGTTCACATAGAGCGACCCCAGATAGATCTGCAGCGTGTTGAAGACGTCCGGCAGGGCAAGGCCAAGCAGCTTTGCCTTGTTGCGATCGAGGTCGAAGTTGAACTGCGGCGTCGAGGTCGAGAAGGTGCTGAACAGCGTCTGCGGATTGAGCTCAGGCTGCTTGCGGGCTTCTGCAAGCAATGCCTGGGTGGCCTCGTTGACGGCATTGGCGCCATGGCCGGCCAGATCCTCGACCTGGAATTCGAAGCCGCCTGTCGTGCCGAGGCCCTGAATGGAAGGCGGTTCGAAAGCTAGGACCAGTCCTTCGGGCATGCCGAACAGTTGCGGCCGCACCGAATTGACGATGTCGGTGGCGCTCTGGCCAGGTCCCTTGCGCTCCTCCCACGGCTTCAGGATTGCAAACAGCGCCGCCGAGTTCGATTGATTGGCGAAGGTGAGGAAGTTGAAACCTGCGACGGTGATGACGTACTCGACACCGGGCGTGGCGAGCAGTTTGTCACGCACCTTCTTTGAGACCTCGTCCGTGCGTTCGAGCGATGCCCCGTCGGGCAACTGCACGATGTTGAAGAAGTAACCCTGGTCCTCGACCGGAAGGAAGGCCGAAGGGATGCGGGTCGAGACGAGATAGGTCGCGGCAATCAGCGCCACGAACACGCCCATCATCAGCCATCGCAGCTTGATGAAGCCACGTACCGCTGCCGAATAGGCATGCGACAGCCAGGTGAAACCATCGTTAAACCAGCGATAGAGGAAGAAAGTCGACGGCGGGCGATGGCGCAGGAAGGCTGCCGACAAAGCAGGCGACAGCGTCAGCGAGTTGAAGGCTGAGATGCCGACCGAGATCGCTACCGTCAGCGCGAACTGATTGTAGAGCTGGCCCGTAACGCCCGGGATGAAGGCGACCGGAATGAACACGGCCATGAGCACTGCCGTGGTGGCAATGATCGGGCCTGTGACTTCCTTCATCGCTAATCTAGCTGCTTCGAGCGGGGGATGGCCGGCTTCGAGCTGACGTTCGACGTTTTCGACCACGACGATGGCGTCATCGACGACGAGGCCGATGGCGAGAACCATGCCGAGAAGCGAGAGCATGTTGAGCGAGAAGCCCAGCGCCAGCATCACCACCATGGTGGCGATCAGGGATACTGGGATGGCGATGATGGGAATAAGCGTCGTGCGCCAGTTCTGCAGGAAGATGAAGACAACGGCCACGACCAAAACCAGTGCTTCGAGCAGGGTCTTGACCACGTCTTCCATGGCAGCCGAGACGAATTTGGTCGTGTCGTAGAAGATCGTGTATTCGATGCCCTTCGGGAAGCGAGCCGACAGCTCCTTCATCTTGGCTTCGATGTTCTTCTTCAGCTCCAGCGCGTTGGAACCCGGCATCTGGAATGTCGCGATGACAACGGTCGGTTTTTCGTTGGCATAGGTTGATGAATTGTAGAGCAGCGACCCGAGTTCTATGCGCGCGACGTCCTTCAGGCGCACCAGTGAGCCACTGGCCGAATTGGCACGCACGACGATGTTGCCGAATTCCTTCGGATCGGAGAGACGGCCGGTGGCATTGACCTGCATTTCAAACGCAGTGCCACTCGGTGCCGGAGCCTGACCGATCTTGCCTGCGGCAACCTGGACGTTCTGTTCGGCGACCGCATTCTGCACATCGACGGCCGTGATGCCGAGATTGGCCAGTTTGTCCGGGTCTAGCCAGACTCGCATCGAGTAGCGGCGCTCACCGAAGATCTGCACGTCGCCAACGCCGGGAACGCGTTTCAGCGGATCCGCCACCTGCAGATAGGCATAGTTGCTGAGCGCGACCGGATCGACCGAACCGTCGGGAGAGGTCAGGTTCACGATCAGCACGAAGCTTGGGTTCTGCTTTTTGACGGTGACGCCGGCCTGGTTGACGATTGCCGGCAAGGAGGAGGCGGCCTGCGAAACGCGGTTCTGCACGTCCATCGCCGCGATATCGAGCGGATAGCCGACATCGAAGGTAACGGTGATGCGTGAAGAGCCGTCATTCGAGCTTGCCGAGGACATGTAGGTCATGCCTTCGACACCGTTGATCGACTGCTCGAGTGGGGTCGTGACCGTGTCGGCGACAACCTGCGAGCTGGCGCCCGGATAGTTGGCGCTGACGACGACCTGAGGTGGCGCGATGTTGGGGAACTGTGCAACCGGCAAAAGATAATAGGCGATCAGCCCGGCGAGCACCATGATGATGGCGATCGCCGAGGCGAAGATCGGCCGCTGGAGAAAGAAATTGACCATGTTCAAACGGCTTTTCGGGTAACAGCAAGTGGATCCCTGGGGAGGAAGGCGGGATCGCTGCTTGGCAAAGAGGAATGATCGTCGGCTTCGCGCAGTCGCGCGGCGGTGTGGACAAGAAGAGCTTTGAGCGAAGCCGGATCGACGTGATCGGCCCGCATGACGGCGAGCGTCATCGGGTCATTCAGCAACTGGTCAATGGTCAGGGCCTTGGAATAGAATGCCATTGTTCGTCTCCCGGCTTTGATCCAGGCAATAAAAGAGCGCTCGGCGAAGACCTTGTTTTGGCCTTCACCCTGTTCCATCATCTTGTCCGACTTGGCCTATGGTCGACCTTGACGGAGGGTATTTGAAATGTTACCGCTCGGTAACAGCCAGATAGTTACTGACCGGTAACACCGACGTCAAGCCATGAGCGATCAAATTTTTCAGACTGCTGACAATAGTGAACACAACGATCGTGTGAGTGCTCGACCGCGAGAGCGTATCGTGACCACCGCGCGCGAGATGTTTCATCAGCACGGCGTGCGTGGCGTCGGCATCGAAGCGATCACCGAGGCAGCCGGCACCAACAAGATGACGCTCTATCGTCATTTTGCTTCCAAGGACGATCTCATCGTCGAATGCCTGCAGCGCGCCGCCAAGGAATCCTATCTGAAATGGGATGAGCTGGAACGCCAGTACCCCGGCGATCCCAAAGCGCAGCTGCACAGCTGGATCGAGAATGCGGCCGAGTGCATCAGCGGCGACTGGCGCGGTTGCGAGATGGCCAACACCGCCGTCGAACTGGCCGACGACGATCATCCTGCCAAACGAGTGATCGAAGAGGTCAAGAAGAACCACCGCAATTGTCTGGCAAAGCTCTGTGCCCGCGCGGGCCTCGATCAGCCCGAATTGGCTGCCGACATGCTGGGTCTTTTGCTGGAAGGGGCGCGGATCAGCCGCCAAAGCGAGGGCCAGGAAGGCCCGAGTGCCCGTTTCAAGCGCATGGCCGAGGAAGTCATCGCCACCGTGGGCGGTTTGGCCGACAAGGCCTGATCGATCGGTCGACGGCCCTTCCTGCAATCTCCCGGCACGTCGCCAGGGTCTGTCGTCGCCCCGCGCTACCGAAACTTGTCCGTGTTCTGCGGCCATCTCGCGCCTGTTCCTCATCAAAAATCAGGCTTTACGGTCTGCACCTTCCCGTCATGGTAAGGTCAAGTGCCTTTTTTTGCAGGCAGCGAAGGGCGCTGCTTCTGCGATGTCACACGTCGCGAAGCCTCTTGACCTTCCCATGACTGGAAGCTTTATCTCCCTGGGCAACCACTCAGCAAGAGAGTTGCAGCCATGAACGCCGTTCCCCAAAAATTGTTCCCCGTCACCGCGCCGAAGGCCGGTTCAATCTTTCAGCTCGGGATCGAAGGCATGACCTGTGCCTCCTGCGTGCGCCGCGTCGAGAAAGCCATCGCGGCGACGCCAGGCGTTGCTTCCGCAAACGTCAATCTGGCGACGGAGCGTGCCGAGGTAGCCTTTTCAGGCAAGCCGGATCTCGGCCCCGTACTGGCCGCGGTTGCAGGTGCCGGCTATCAAGCACGCAGCGAGACGATCGAGCTCACGATCAAGGGCATGACGTGCGCCTCCTGCGTGGCACGCATCGAACGCGCGCTGAAGGCCGTGCCCGGCGTTTCCAATGCCAACGTCAACCTTGCGACTGAACGGGCGACCGTGATCACGGTAGCCAGTGCGGTCGAGGTATCTTCCCTTGAGGCGGCTGTGCTTGCCGCAGGCTATGAAGCGCGACTGATCGTGCCCAAAGCCGCTGACAGCGGCGAAATCGATCATCGCGTTTCGGAAATCGCCTCACTGCAACGGGCCTTGGCGATTGCGCTCGTCCTGACCCTGCCGGTCTTTGTGCTGGAAATGGGTTCGCATCTGGTGCCTGCGTTTCATCACTGGGTGATGGCGACGTTCGGTGTCTGGAGCTGGCGGCTGCAATTCGTGCTGACCACGCTGGTGCTGTTCGGTCCCGGCCTGCGTTTCTTTGCCAAAGGTGTACCGGCGTTGCTCAAGGGCGCTCCTGACATGAATGCGCTGGTGGCGCTGGGTGCTGGTGCGGCCTGGGCGTATTCGGTCTTTGCGACCTTTCTGCCAGATGTGCTGCCGGCCGGCACCGCCAATGTCTACTACGAGGCCGCGGCCGTCATCGTGACGTTGATCCTGCTTGGACGTTTCCTCGAAGCCCGCGCCAAGGGGCGGACAGGCGAAGCGATCAAGAAACTGGTTGGTCTGCAGGCCAAGACGGCTCGTGTGATGCGCGACGGCCTCGCCGTCGAAGTGCCGCTGCAGGAGGTGCGGGCCGGCGACATCGTGGTGGTGCGGCCTGGTGAAAAGATTGCCGTCGATGGCGAGATCGTCGAGGGGTCTTCTTTCGTCGACGAAGCCATGATCACCGGCGAGCCGGTGCCGGTCGCCAAGGGCATCGGCACGGAGGTGGTCGGTGGAACCATCAACAAGACCGGTAGTTTTTCCTTCCGCGCAACCAAGGTGGGTTCCGAAACCCTGCTGGCGCAGATCATCCGCATGGTCGAGACCGCACAAGGTGCCAAGCTGCCGATCCAGGCCCTGGTCGACAAGGTGACGGCCTGGTTCGTGCCAGCGGTGATCGCTGCGGCCGTCGCCACTTTCGGCGTCTGGTTTTTCTTCGGGCCGGATCCGGCGTTGTCCTTCGCTCTCGTCAATGCCGTTGCGGTGCTGATCATCGCTTGTCCATGTGCGATGGGGCTGGCGACGCCGACTTCGATCATGGTCGGCACGGGGCGCGCAGCCGAGATGGGGGTTCTGTTCCGCAAGGGCGATGCGTTGCAGACGTTGCGCGACGCCTCGGTCATTGCGTTGGACAAGACCGGCACCTTGACGGAGGGACGGCCGGAACTCACCGACTTCATCGTCGCCGACGGCTTCCAGGAAGCCGAAGTGCTCAACCTCGTCGCCGCGGTCGAGACGCGCTCGGAGCATCCGGTCGCCGAGGCGATCGTAAGGGCTGCTGAAAAGCGTGGCCTGAAACCGGTGGCGGCCAGCGACTTCGAAGCCATACCCGGCTTCGGCGCGCGTGCCTGGATCGGAAATCGCCAGGTGGAAATCGGAGCGGATCGGCTGATGGCACGGCTTGGTCTCGACGTCTCCGCCTTCGCTCCTGTGGTCGAGCGGTTGGCTAACGAGGGCAAGAGCCCTCTCTACGCCGCCATCGATGACGAACTTGCCGCGATCATCGCGGTCGCCGATCCCATCAAATCGTCGACGCCTGCCGCCATCCGGGCGCTGCATGCGCTCGGTCTGAAGGTCGTGATGGTGACCGGAGACAATCGCCACACGGCCAAAGCGATCGCCCGTCAGATCGGCATCGATGACGTGGTCGCCGAGGTGCTGCCCGATGGCAAGGTCGAGGCGGTGCGGCGGCTGGCCCGTGATGGCGGCCGGGTTGCCTTCGTGGGTGACGGCATCAACGATGCGCCGGCATTGGCCGCCGCCGATGTCGGCATCGCCATTGGTACGGGCACCGACATTGCCATTGAAAGTGCGGATGTCGTGTTGATGTCGGGTGATCTCGCCGGTGTTGCCAATGCTCTGGCGCTGTCGAAGGCGACCATCCGCAATATCCGCCAGAACCTGTTCTGGGCTTTCGGCTACAATGCCGCTCTGGTGCCGGTGGCGGCGGGGCTGCTTTATCCGGTCAACGGAACCTTGCTGTCGCCGATGCTGGCCGCCGGCGCCATGGCCTTGTCTAGCGTTTTCGTGCTGAGCAATGCGCTGCGGCTGAAGCGCTTCCGCGCGCCGCTGGTGTCAGAACACCGCGCAGCCGCCTGACCCGAACAGTTTGCCGAGGTTGTCGGTTGGTGGGGTGGCTCCCCACCAATCAACTGTGTCTGCCGGGCTGGTCCTGTCGTCCACGCTCCGCTAACAATCGACTATGCTCGTCAGAGCGGGTCGACCGTTTCGTATCCGTGCGATGATGCGTCGCTGACACGACCGCTTTCGGTGAACCGTGGCTCTAGCTTGAGCCTGGATCTGCCGAGTGGCACTGTCGTTCGGTGTGAGCGAATCCGTTGGGCGCAAGCCCGACCAAAAAGTCTGTTTGGAGAAAAGAAGCATGAAAACCCGCGCCGCAGTAGCCGTAGGAGCCGGCAAGCCGCTTGAGATCATGGAAGTTGATCTCGAGGGACCCCGCGAGGGCGAGGTGCTGGTTGAGGTGAAGGCGACCGGCATCTGCCACACCGACGAGTTCACGCTGTCGGGCGCCGATCCGGAGGGCATCTTCCCGGCGATCCTCGGCCATGAAGGCGCCGGCGTCGTCGTCGATGTCGGCAAGGGGGTGACTAGCCTGAAGAAGGGCGACCATGTCATCCCGCTCTATACGCCCGAATGCCGCTCGTGCCCGTCGTGCCTGTCGCGCAAGACCAACCTGTGCACGGCGATCCGTGCCACCCAGGGCCAGGGCCTGATGCCGGACGGCAGCTCGCGCTTCTCGATCGGTGGGGAAAAGATCTTCCACTATATGGGCTGCTCGACGTTCTCGAACTTCACGGTGCTGCCCGAGATCGCGCTGGCCAAGGTCAACCCGGACGCACCCTTCGACAAGATCTGCTACATCGGCTGCGGCGTCACCACCGGCATCGGTGCCGTCATCAACACCGCCAAGGTGGAGGAGGGCGCGACCGCGGTGGTGTTCGGGCTCGGCGGCATTGGCCTCAACGTCATCCAGGGGCTGAGACTTGCCGGTGCCGACATGATCATCGGCGTCGATCTCAACAACGACAAGAAGGCCTGGGGCGAGCGCTTCGGCATGACGCATTTCGTCAATCCGAAGGAGATCGATGGCGACATCGTGCCTTATCTGGTCAACCTGACCAAGCGCGGCGCCGACCAGATCGGCGGTGCCGACTACACCTTCGACTGCACGGGCAACACCAAGGTGATGCGCCAGGCGCTGGAGGCGGCGCATCGCGGCTGGGGCAAGTCGGTCGTCATCGGGGTTGCCGGTGCCGGCCAGGAGATCTCGACGCGCCCGTTCCAACTGGTGACGGGCCGTACCTGGATGGGCACGGCCTTCGGCGGTGCGCGCGGCCGCACCGATGTGCCCAGGATCGTCGACTGGTACATGGACGGCAAGATCGAGATCGATCCGATGATCACTCACACGCTGAAGCTGGACGAGATCAACAAGGGCTTCGATCTCATGCACGAAGGCAAGAGCATCCGAAGCGTGGTGGTTTACTGATCCGCACAGCCGCATTGCGTCGGGGCGCCCGGCTTGATGTCGGGCGCGGCTCGCAGGCGTTCCCAACACCAGATGGATTGAGAAGACAGGACCGATGAAAACCGTTTCCACGTCGAAGTCGCATGGCGGCGTCCAGGGCGTCTATTCGCATGCGTCGGACGCCTGCGCCTGCGACATGACCTTTGCCGTATTCGTGCCACCCCAGGCCAAGGATCACCCGGTGCCGGTGCTGTGGTATCTGTCAGGCCTCACCTGCACTCATGCCAACGTCATGGACAAGGGCGAATATCGGCGCCTGGCCGCCGAGCTCGGCCTGATGATCGTCTGCCCGGACACCAGCCCGCGCGGCGAGGCCGTGCCGGACGAGAAGGACAACTGGCAGTTCGGCCAGGGCGCCGGCTTCTACGTCGATGCCACGCAGGAGCCGTTTGCGAAGAACTATCGCATGTATTCCTACCTCACCGAGGAACTGCCGACGCTCATTGCCGCAAACTTCCCGGCAGACATGGCGCGGCAGGGGATATTCGGCCATTCCATGGGTGGTCACGGCGCATTGACCGTCGCACTCAGGAATGCGGATCGCTTCAGGAGTTGCTCGGCCTTCGCGCCGATCGTGCAGCCGACGACGGCAGGCTGGTCGAAGCCGGCGTTGGAAAAGTATCTCGGTAGCGACGAGAGGGCCTGGCGTGCCTGTGACGCAACGCTGCTGATCGAGGATGGCAAGCGCTTTCCCGAGCTGCTGGTCGATCAGGGCACAACAGACGGCTTCCTCGATGAGGGGCTGCGTCCCTGGCTGCTGGAAGATGCCTGCGGGAAGGCTGGCATCGCGCTCACCTTGCGCATGCAGGACGGCTACGACCACTCCTATAACTTCATCTCGACCTTCATGGATGATCACCTCAACTGGCATGCCGAGAAGTTGGCCAAGTAAACAACCAGGTCTCGGTCGATCACGCTGCCATGCTGGCCAGGTTTTGCTCGAATGCCTGATCGATGATAGCCAGCTTCACCGCCTGCGCGTCCATATATTCGCGATAGAAATCGCGCGACATCCACATGACGGAGTGGCCGCGCTGGCCCAGCCAACCAATGCTGCCAAGGTCTTCAGCCTCGCGCAGTTTGCGCGCCAGATGTGTACGCGAAAGCTTCAGCCAATTGGCGAATTCGCCAATTGAAACGACTCCGGTAGGGATGTGGTCTCGATCGGCCAGGCTTGGATCCACACCCGAGATGAGCCATTCCATGACGACGCCACCATTGTTTAGCCAGGTGAACAGCGAGAAGGTCTTTTCAGGGGCGCGTACCGGGCCCGACGTGAGCAGGCCATCGGCGATCAGAGGTTCCAGCCGGGCGAGTGCATCAGATCTGGAAGCAAAAGTTGCCAGCCGCCCGCCGCCATCGAGCTCGTCCAATGTCGTGAGATGAATCATTGCCCAGGCCGCCAGGATTTGAAGCGTCTGGACGGTTGGGCGCAGTGGAATCGAGCGGCGATCGGTGTTGTCCGGCAGAGGCTCGACATAGTTGTATTTGAGCATTTCCTTCATGAAGGCGTCGGCCGTATTTCGGCTGGCCACGGAATGCTGTTCGACCAGTTGGAGGAAACGCGCGGTCGTCAACGCGCCTTGGCGAAAATAAATGGCCAATCCTGCATGCGCCATCAGCCAGCGCTGCTGTGTGGCGAATACAGACGCGAGCCGTGGCGAACTTTCACGGGCGGCCAGCAGAGCCTTCGCCTGGCTGCGAATGCTGCGATGCAGAGCCGGATGCCCGGCAATTTCGGTCGCGCTGAATGCCACCCGGTAACCCTCAAGCCCGGCCTACAGTAGCGAACCGAAAAATGGAATGCGATGGAAATCGCGCTTCAGCCAACCGGTCGTTGAGATGTGTGTATAGCCGCACCGCAAGGCGCGCACAGCCGACACCGACGATGCCCGTCTGTTATGAAAAGCTGTCTATTCAGCGGCAGCGCGTGTTGCAGCCCTGGCGGCGGCATGTGCACGTACGGCATCGCCGAAAGCCTTGAAGACGCGCTGTGAAACGCTGTCGCTCTTCACCCAATATTCCGGGTGCCACTGAACGCCAACGGCGAAGGAACGGGAATCACGCACCGAAACAGCCTCGACGGTACCATCGGTCGCCACTGCCTCGACCTGCAACTTCGGTCCGAGCCGGTCGACAGCCTGCCGATGCACGGAATTGACCATGACTTCGCCAGCACCGAAGACACCCGCAAGGCACGAACCCGGCTTGATGCTGACGCTCTGGCGGATGGCGAAGCGTTCGTCCTGATTATCGGAAACCGGGGCGCGATGGTCGAGCGAGCCCTCGCGCTCCTGGATCTCCGTGGCGAGCGAGCCGCCAAGGGCGACGTTCATCTCCTGGATGCCTCGGCAGATGGCCAGCAACGGCACGCCGCGTTCGATCGCCCTGCGGATCAACGGCAAGGTCGTCGCGTCACGGTCGGGGTCGTAGGGGCCATTGGCTTCGCTGGCGTCGCCACCATAAAGCGAAGGGTGCACGTTCGACTTCGAGCCGGTCATCATCACGCCATCGACGGACGACAGGAGTTCATCGAGATCGAGCCGGTCGCCGAAGGAAGGGACCAGAACCGGGAAAACGCCAGCGCCGGCGATTGCCGCTTCCAGATATTGCCGAGGTGCTGCGTGCCAGGTGTAGTTGTCGAACTGGCGGACATCGGTCGAGACTGCGACGAGCGGCTGCTGCATTTTAGGTACGGGTTCCGTTAGGGTCCAAAGCTGGAATGCCTATAAAATAGGCGATGCCGGGACGCTTTTCCACGACAAGTTTATGGCCTCGCCAAGACATGCAAGCCATGCACGATCCTGCCGTTAGACTATAGTCGCAGAGCTTGGAAAAGGCTGCGCCAGAGGCCCTGGCGCTCGCTGGACACGGTGGGAACGGCGTGTATTGTCGTGCCCGGTACAACCCGCCAAATCGAGAAATTTCTTTATTTTCATACTCGCCCGTTGATCCAAAAAAGGGAGGAACTTCATGGATCGTCGTTCGTTCATCCGCAAAGCCGGTGTCACCGGTGCGGGAGCGGCGGCCGTCGCCACGACACTCGCGGCCCCGGCTATCGCCCAATCCAATCCGAAAGTGACCTGGCGCCTGACCTCGTCCTTCCCGAAGTCACTGGATACGATCTACGGCGGTGCCGAAGTGTTTTCCAAGATGCTCTCGGAAGCAACCGATGGCAATTTCACGGTGCAGGTCTTCGCTTCCGGCGAGCTCGTTCCTGGCCTGCAGGCGGCTGACGCGACGGCGGCTGGTACGGTCGAGGCCGCCCATACGGTTACTTACTATTATTGGGGCAAGAATCCGACCTGGGCGCTGGGGGCAGCGGTGCCGTTCGCGCTCAATGCGCGCGGCATGAATGCCTGGCACTATCACGGCGGTGGTATAGCGCTCTTCAACGAATTCCTCGACAAGCAGGGTCTCTATGGCCTTCCGGGCGGCAACACCGGCGTGCAGATGGGCGGCTGGTTCCGCAAGGAAATCAATACGGTCGCGGACCTCAAGGGTCTCAAGATGCGTATCGGCGGCTTCGCCGGCAAGGTGGTCGAGAAGCTGGGGGTCGTGCCGCAGCAGATTGCCGGCGGCGACATCTATCCTGCGCTGGAGAAGGGCACCATCGATGCCGCCGAGTGGGTCGGTCCCTATGACGATGAGAAACTCGGTTTCCAGAAGGTCGCACCCTATTACTACTACCCCGGCTGGTGGGAAGGCGGACCGACCGTCCATCTGCTCTTCAACAAGGCGAAGTTCGAAGAACTGCCGGCAAACTACAAGTCGCTGGTGCACACTGCGGCTCAGGCCGCGGACGCCAACATGCTGCAGAAGTATGACTATGTGAATCCCGGCGCGGTGAAATCGCTGGTGGCATCGGGCGCCAAGCTGAGGCCCTTCAGCCAGGAGATTCTGGCGGCCTGTTTCGAGAAGTCGAATGAGGTCTATGCCGAGATGGAATCCGGCAATGCCGACTTCAAGAAGATCTGGGATTCGATTAAGGCCTTCCGCAAGGAGCATTATCTCTGGGCGCAGGTGGCCGAATACAACTATGACACCTTCATGATGATCCAGCAGCGCGGCAACAAGCTCTGATCTGACTACAGGTTGAAGAATGGGGCCCGGAGAGCATTGCTTCCGGGCCTTTTTCGTGTGCGGTGCAATCGCGCTGCTGGACTTGGTCCAGGTGCCGTGCATCATGGGGCCAGCGCCGTCTGGGCGACTTAAAAAACAAGCCCTTCGGCGCTTCCAGGATCCAGGCGAGGGAGGAAGCGAAATGGATCGTCGTTCATTCGTGAAGAAAGCAGGCCTGACCGGAGCGGGGGCTATCGGGGTCGCGGCAAGCCTTGCTGCGCCGGCGGTGGCGCAGTCGCTGCCGAAGCTCTCGTGGCGATGCACATCGTCGTTCCCAAAGGCGCTGGATACGATCTTCGGCGCCGCGCAGACGATGGCGAAGTATGTTCGCGAGTCCACGGACGGCAACTTCGACATCCAGGTCTTTGCCTCGGGTGAATTGGTGCCTGGCTTGCAGGCGGCGGACGCCGCGGCGGCAGGTACAGTCGAATGCTGTCATACGGCATCCTACTATTACTGGGGCAAGGACCCGACCTATGCCCTGGCAACCGCAGTGCCATTCATGTTCAACGACCGGCAGATGAATGCCTGGCTGTATTACAATCAGGGCAATGAACTGCTGAACGAGTTCTACGCCACGCAGGGGCTCTATGGGTTGCCCTGCGGCAATACCGGCGCGCAGATGGGGGGCTGGTTCCGCAAGGAGATCAAGACGGTCGAGGATTTCAAGGGCCTCAAGATGCGCATCGGCGGTTTCGCCGGCAAGGTCCTGCAGAGGCTGGGTCTGGTTCCGCAGCAGATCGCCGGCGGCGATATCTATCCGGCGTTGGAAAAAGGTACGATCGATGCGGCCGAATGGGTCGGGCCTTATGACGACGAGAAACTCGGGTTCCAGAAGGTCGCGCCCTATTACTATTATCCTGGCTGGTGGGAGGGCGGTCCAACGCTCAATCTCCTGGTCAATCTTGCCAAATGGAACGAGTTGCCGAAACCTTATCAGGCGGCGCTGACTTCCGCTTGCCAGGCCGCCAATTGCGACATGATGGCGAGTTACGATCAGAAGAATCCGGCTGCGTTGAAACGGCTTGTGGCCGGAGGCGCGCAACTGCGTCCGTTCAGCCAGGATATCCTGGCTGCCTGTTTCGATGCGGCAAATGCAACCTACGCGGAAATCTCGGCGGCAAATGCGGCTTTCAAGAAAATCCATGACAGCCAGGTCGGGTTCCGGCGCGATGCCTATCTGTGGGCGCAAGTGTCGGAATACACTTTCGATACCTTCATGATGTTGCAGCAGCGTGGCGGCAAGATCTGACGGCAGTCACCCTTGAACGCAAACCCCGGAGCGAGCTCCGGGGTTTGTTTTTTTGCAGGGCGGCTATTCGTTCGGCTGGGTCAGTTGAAGCTCGGTGGCTTCGAAAGATCCGGTGCCGGCTGCGCGGGCTGGTTCGGCTGATCGCCGCCGAAATTCGGCGGTTGCGACAGATCCGTACCCGGCGCAGTGGGTTGTGCCGGTGTGGCGCCTGCGCCGGCATCAGGAGGCGAGCCGAGCGGGGGCAAGCCCATGCCCGGGAGTTCGGGCACCTTGATCTCGATCGTGCTCGGGTCGACGGTTTTGCCCTTGTAGTGCATGACCATCTGCGGGAAGGCGATGGTCAGGGCGATCATCAGCACCTGGATGCAGACGAAAGGCACCGCTCCCCAATAGATCTGGCCGGTCGTCACCGGCGCGATCTGCTTACCGGTGATGCGGTCCAGATAAGGCACGCGGGCCGCCACCGAACGCAGGTAGAACAGCGCGAAGCCGAAGGGCGGGTGCATGAAGGACGTCTGCATGTTGACGCCCAGCAGCACCCCGAACCAGACGAGATCGATGCCGAGCTTGTCGGCGGCCGGTGCCAGCAGCGGCACGATGATGAAAGCCAGCTCGAAGAAGTCGAGGAAGAAGGCCAGCACGAAGACGAGAATGTTGACGACGATGAGAAAACCGAGTTCACCGCCCGGCAGCGAGACCAGAAGATGCTCGACCCAGAGATGGCCGTTCACGCCGTAGAAGGTGAGCGAGAAGACGCGGGCGCCGATCAGGATGAACAACACGAAGGACGACAACCTGGTCGTCGAGGCGAGGGCCTGCTTGATGACATCGAGGGTCAATCGCCTTTTGAAGCCGGCCATGATCAGCGCACCGACCGCACCCATCGCGCCGCCTTCCGTCGGCGTGGCGATGCCGAGGAAGATGGTGCCGAGCACCAGGAAAATGAGCGCCAGCGGTGGGATCAGTACGATCACCACCTGTTGCGCCAGCCTGGACATCACGTTGAGGCCGATCGTCTTGTCGGCGACGGCAAAGACATAGATCACGATGACCGCGATGGTCGCGGCGAGGATATCGGCATCCGTACCCTGCGTCGGCTCCAGATAGCGGAAGGCGAGGTAGCCAATGACACCAGCTACCAGCAGAGCTGCAATGAGCGACCATACACCGTGGCCCAGCGTACGAGCCTGCAGTGGTAGTGCCGGCATCGAATTCGGCCGGATGATCGACATCACCAGGATGTAGCTCATGTAGATGCCGGTCAGCACAAGGCCGGGAATCAACGCACCGGCATACATGTCGCCGACGGAGCGGCCGAGCTGGTCGGCGAGCACGATCAGCACCAGCGACGGCGGAATGATCTGCGCCAATGTGCCCGATGCGGCGATGACGCCGGATGCAACACGCCTGTCATAGCCGTAGCGCAGCATGATCGGCAGCGAGATCAGGCCCATCGCGATGACGGAGGCGGCAACGACGCCCGTGGTGGCGGCCAGCAGCGCGCCAACAAAAATGACCGCATAGGCGAGACCGCCGCGGATCGGACCGAACAACTGGCCGACCGTATCGAGCAGATCCTCCGCCATGCCGGAGCGCTCCAGCACGATGCCCATGAAGGTGAAGAACGGGATGGCCAGCAGCACATCGTTCGACATCACCCTGTTGCCGTAGAAGTTCTCCGGCAAAGCCCACAGCAGCGGCCAGGAAAGATTGATCGAACCGCCGGAGAACGGCGCCAGCTCCACGCCGATGGCAAAAAAGGCAAGCCCGCTTGCCGCCAGTGAAAAGGCGACCGGGTAACCGAAGAGCAGAAAGACGATCAACGAAGCGAACATGATTGGCGCCATGTTCTGCGCAATGAACTCGATCACGAATGGACCTCTTCGGCCAGCGCCTTGCCTTCGAGTTCGGCCTGTTCGTGGACGGAAACGAACGGATTGGGGTCTTCCATGTCGCCGCGCATGATGGCGATCTTCTTGATGATCTCGGAAATGCCCTGGAGCGCCAAAAGCAAGAAGCCGACCAGCAGGATCGCCTTGGCCGGCCAGATGATGAGGCCGCCGGAATTGGTGGACATCTCGCCCGACCGGAAGGAATGCAGGGTGTACGGCACGAACATGTAGACCATCAAAAGCACGAACGGCATCAGGAAGAAGAGATGGCCGATCAGGTCGATCCAGTGCTGCACACGGCGCGACCACATGCCGTAGACGATGTCGATGCGGATGTGCTCGTTCTGCTTGAGCGTATAGGCGGCGGCCAGCATGAAGGCGGCGCCGAACAGATACCATTGCAGTTCAAGCCAGGCGTTGGACGAGATGTTGAACACCTTGCGGATAATGGCGTTGCCCGCACTGACCAGGATCGACACCAGGATCAGCCAGGATATCCATTTTCCAATGAATTCGCTGAGGCGATCAATACCTCGGGACAGAGCCAGAAGCCCTTCCATACAAACCTCCCTGACGGGCAGGGCGTGCCGCTCCCCTTTTTGCGCCGCGCCTGCGTGGACCAACGGTATGCCGCGTCTGGCTCGCGGGTCAACACAACCACCAGGCGTCGGAGCGCTGGAATTATTCCAGCCCCCAACTTTCGCAAGGCGTGAGCGGCGTCATGCGACGAAAGTTTAATGAAATCAGATGGTCCGGCGGTCGTCGCGGCCGGCGCCGACAAGCACCAGAATTGCAACCAGGAAGAGGAACATCCAAGCGTCGCGCCACTCGACTGAAAAGTATCCAGTCCACAGCGATTCGACCAAACCGTAGGCAGCGGCTCCCCCCGCTGCTCGGGTCGGAGACAGGTAACCGCCGACGGCGGTGATGAAGAGGACTTTGAGGCCGTAGATCAGGCCGGCACCGAAGCCAAGATTGCCGTAGTAGAGAGCCGCAAGTATCCCGGCCAGTGCCGCGCATAGTCCGCCAGCAACGACCGCGATGCGAAAAACCTTACGGACGTTGGTTCCACATATGGCGGCTGCATGCGGGTCGTCGGAGACGGCGCGCCATAGTCGTCCGAACCTTGTGCGCGCGAGCGCGAAGGAGCCGGCAACGAGGGAAAGCGCGACGACGGCGCAATTCACGAGCTGAATTACGGTCAGTGTCGCCTTGAACCCGTTTGCCTCGGCAAAGACCACGGGCGTGCCGAGCATCGGCTGCAGCCACACGTCATGAGTATTGGCCGAGATGCGGGCAAGCTCGGTCAGAACCAGCGCCACGCCAAGCGTCGCGGCTGCGATCGCATTGGGAGAGCGGTCGGCTAGCGGCTCGAACAGGAAGCGTGCCAGCAGATGGCTGGCAAGCGCAGCATAGACAAAAGTCAATGCGGCCGCGAACAGGATGGTGGCGGGCAGCGTCAACCACAGGATCTGATAGCCGAACACGGCAGCCAGGATCATCGTCTGCCCGCAGAAGGCAAACAGCGCGCCATAAGCCAGATTGGTCCGGTGCAGGATGCCGTTGGTCAGCGCATAGCCAAAGGCCAGGAGCGCGTAGAGCGCGCCTGAATGCAGCCCGTTCAGGACCTGCTGGACAAAATAGAGCATGCCAAGCCACCGGCCGCGGACCATCCGAGGCATCGCTAGGCTGCTCTTCTGATTCTAACTTGTCAAACCGATATTACTGGTTAGGTTGGTGGCATGACGGTTTCCTGGATCCAGCACCGCTTTGCGGGTGGCGCGCTCGCACTCGACACGGCCAACACGGTCGTGCTGCGCGGTGACCCATACCGCGGCTTCGATCGTTTCGAGGACAGGGCCGAGATCGCCCGTTTTGCGGAAGCTGCCGGTGCATTCAGGGCCGCTGAGCTGGGGGGGCGACGCCTGGAAGCGCGCGAACCGGAACGGATCGCGCCGGTGGTGCTGGAGATTCGCGAGGCGACCGACCGATTGTTCCGCGAGGCCGTCCTGGAAGGCTCCTTCGAAAGCAATCATTTGTCGGATTTCCTGGCGGCCTGCTCCAAAGGCACTGCCGGTGCCCGGGGCAAGATCGGAGGAGAAAAACGCCCGTTCGGTGACCCTGCGACGCCGCTCGCCTTCGAGGCGGCACTGGCTGTTTCCGCCTTGTCGTTGCTTGGCGGCGACACGATGCGCCGTTTGAGGATCTGTGCCAATTGCCGCTGGTTGTTCGTGGATCGCAGCCGCAATTCCAGCCGGCTTTGGTGCGACATGGCGGTGTGTGGAAATCGCCGTAAAGCCAGCCGTCACTATCACCGCCGCAAGGACACGCGGGAGGCCGATCGTGGCTAGAGAAATCGCAAGCAACGGCCGGATGTTCGCCTTGGGGGCAGGGCTGCTTGCCATGCTGGTCCTCGGCGCCTGCCGTCAGTCCGACGATGGCCAATACTTCGCGGTGTCAGGGCGTCTTTTCGAATTCAACTATCGGCTGGCACGCGCCACCTATGTCGTGACACTCAATCCATTGCGGCCGATGGAGGAAGGACAGGTGGCGGTTGCAACCTTCGAAAACCCCGCTGGCGGTGCCCCCTTTGTCGTGAAGCAGCCTGTCTGGCCGAAGATGCGGCACATAACCCTTACCAGCCCGGCACTGACATGTGTGGTGAAGGACAAACCCTATGCCGTCTCCATCAGGATCGAAGACCTCGGCGGTAAGCTGCTGCAGACATTGCAAACGACGCTGATCTCGACAGAGGACCAGAGCGTGCTGCCGGACCGACCTCTGGTGACCGGCCCCGTTTATGAGCTCAATCCGGAACTGGCCGGTCACCCGGACGGCCGGCTGCCGGGCGCAGAAAAACCCGCCTGTCCGAAAGCCTAGGGTCCAGCACTTTGATTTGACACATGCCCCCGATGCCGATTTTCGGGAGGACGCGCTAGCGGTCGCGCGATGTCATGTAGTCGAGCAGGGCCGCGCAGGCATCGCGGAAATGTCGGATCAGGTGGCCGACCGCCGCTGCCTCGTCGCCTTGCATGCACGAAAAGAGCATGGCGCGATGTTCGTCCTGCGACCGTTCGCGATAGTCGAGGTTGGACAGTACGATACGAACGTAACGGTCCGAGGCGGTATGCTGCGCTTCGATCAGGTCCAGCAAGCGCCGGTTGCCGCAATCGCGATAGAGCGCCAGGTGGAACTCGCGATTGAGTTGGCCCCAGCGGCCGACATCGGTTTCGCGATCGAGTTGCTCGATGACGCCGGCGGCCTGGCGCAGGCTGTCAGGATTCTGCTTTTGCATTGAAAGCCTTAACGCCTGAGCTTCGAGCAATTCACGCAGCGCATAAAGCTCAGTGATGTCAACCGCGTTCATTGCCGCCACCACCGCGCCGCGGGTCGGATGGATGGCAACAAGGCCTTCGGCTTCGAGGTACCGCAGCGCGTCGCGAACCGGCATCCGGCTGACGCCAAACTCCTTGGCCAGTTCGTCCTGTCTCAAAGCGGCGCCAGGCGCCAAAGTGCCGGTGGCGATGGCCTCGCGCAGGATCGCTGTAACGCCATCCGCCGCCGTTTGCGGCCTGACGCTCCTGCCTTCGCCGATCTTTCCCAGCCTATCCATGCAACCATCCCGGAATGTGAAGCCTGTCGTGCCGCAAAGCCTCTTGTTCGTCAAATCAGTTTTCGTATACGGTATACGAGAATACGAATGGAGGAGAGAATGACAAAACGAACGACGGAAGCGATCGTAATTGGTGGCGGCATCGCGGGCTGCACCCTGGCATATGAGCTGGCCATGCGAGGCATTGGCGTCACGGTGATCGAGCAGAGCCTCATCGCTGCGGAATCATCCGGGCGAAACACCGGAACGCTTCTCTCGGGACCGCAGCGCCCCGTGGTCGAGATGCTCGATCGGAGCGTGGAGGTCTATGCGGAACTTGCCGACGGCCCGGTTCCCTTCGAGTTCGGGCGGATCGGTCATCTGCTGATTTCGGAAGACGATGCCAGTCTCGAAGAAGCGCATGCGGTAGCAGGGCGTTACCGTGAGGCCGGTGTCGGTATGGAGAAGGTGAGCGGGGCTGAGCTGGCGCGCGATCATCCGCGGCTCGGCTTCAGGGTGGCCGGCGGCTATTTCGTCGAACGGGCGTGGACGCTGGAGCCGATGGGCGCCACGCACGCCTTCGCCCATGCGGCGCGTCTTTCGGGTGCTCGTTTCAGGACCGGCCTGCGGGTGGCGCAGATCGTCTCGCGCGGCGGCAAGGTGCAAGGGGTTCTGACGGATGACGGTATCCTGGCCGCCGACATGGTGTTCATCGCCAACGGTCTTTGGATGTCGGACATGCTGCGTCGGACGGTCGGAGACGGGCCACTGCCGGGGCTCCCGTTCACAGCAGGGCGCGGATGGCTGATCCAGCTCGGCAAACTGGATTTCGAGTTACCCTGGATCGTCGAAGAGTTGACCTGGCCCGATCAGGACGAACTGGGTCGCCTGTCGCTGGCAGGGTTGGCGGATGTGGCAGCCCAAAGCGACGACAGGCCAGGCGTGGAGGCGATCTGCCTCAATCCAATGGGTGGAGGCGACGCTCGCCTTGGCGCGTCTGTCCAGCCGGCTTTCCGAGACCTGTTGCGCAATACCGATATGCCCAGCCGCATAGCCGCCCGGGCGCTGCGGATGATCCCGGGGCTGGGTTCGCCTGCGGTGAAAAATGTCTATCCAGGCAACCGGCCGATGTTGTCGGACGGGTTGCCGGTGGCCGGGCGTACGTCGGTCGAGGGCCTCTATTTGCACGGCGGAATGGGTTCCATCGGCATGCATGCCGCGCCGGCAACCGCACGCTGGCTGGTGGATGCGGTGCTTTCCGGAGACGGCAACCCGCGTCAAAGCTGGCTCAGGCCGCAGCGTTTCGCGGGCTGGTGAAGTGGTGTCTCAGCGGATTGAAGGCGTCGTGGATGGACGCCGAAGTTGATGCTGATCCAACTGAATTGAATTGACGTCACCGGTCGAGGTGGAAAGACTGCGCCCCGATCCAGTCGCTGTAGCGAATCCGGACGGTTTCGCACGGGAAGGTACAATGACGCTGCACGACGTCTCGCTCGACGACAAATTCGATCTTTCCAAGGAACGTGTTTTCCTCTCGGGTGCCCAGGCCGTCGTGCGCATGCTTTTGATGCAGCGCGATCGCGATCGGCTGGCCGGCCTCAACACCGCGGGCTTTGTCTCCGGCTATCGCGGCTCTCCGCTCGGCGGGCTGGATCTGCAGCTGTGGCGGGCGAAAAACCAGCTTTCGCATGCCGACATCGTATTCCAGGCCGGCCTCAACGAAGAACTTGCCGCCACAGCCTGCTGGGGTTCGCAGCAGGCTGAACTGCTCGGCGAAGGCAAGTATGACGGGGTCTTTTCAGTCTGGTACGGCAAGGGGCCCGGCGTCGATCGTTCCGGCGACGTCTTCCGCCACGCCAACCTTGCGGGTTCGTCCAAACATGGCGGCGTGCTTGCCCTGATGGGCGACGACCACAACGCCGAATCGTCGACCAATGCGCATGCCACGGAGTTCGCCTTCGTGGATGCCATGATCCCGGTGCTCAATCCCGCCGGCGTGCAGGAACTGATCGACTACGGCCTGCTCGGCTTTGCCATGTCGCGTTTCGCCGGAACCTGGACGGCGATCAAATGCGTGAAGGACAACATCGAATCGACGGCATCGGTCGACGCATCGCCGGCGCGCCTGAACATTGTCCTGCCTGAATTCGATATGCCGCCGGGCGGTCTCAACATCCGCAACGAGCTCGACCAGCTCGGTCAGGAAGCGCGGCTGCATGAGGACAAGCGGGCGGCCATGGCAGCCTTCATCCGCTTGAACGGATTGAACCGGATCATCTACTCCGGTGGGCGAAAGGCAAAGCTGGGTATCGTCACCGTCGGTAAGAGCTATCTCGACGTGCGCCAGGCGCTTGAAGATATCGGCATTGACGAGGCGATGGCGAACCGAATCGGCATCCGCCTGTTCAAGGTGGGTTGTCCTTGGCCAATCGATCTCGAGCACATTGCCGATTTCGCGCGCGGGCTGGAAACGGTCGTGGTGGTCGAGGAAAAGCGCTCGCTGATCGAAGTTCAGCTGCGCGAGAACCTCTACGGCACCGCGAATCAACCAGTCATCGTCGGCAAGAAGGATGAGCGCGGCGATTGGCTGTTCCCCGCCAAGGGCGCGCTCGATCCGAACGAGATCGCCATCGCGCTGGGCGAGCGCATCCTCAAGACCATCGGCCCGTCGGAAGAAATCACCCAGCGTGTCTCGAAGCTGAAGCAGTTCCAGGCGATGCTGGCCGACACCAAGGATATCGGTTCGCGCACACCCTTCTTCTGTTCCGGCTGCCCGCACAATTCATCGACCAAGGTTCCAGAGGGCTCTATCGCAGCAGCGGGAATCGGCTGCCATTTCATGGCCTTGTGGATGGATCGTTCAACCATCGGCTTCACCGCCATGGGCGGCGAGGGTGCGCAATGGATTGGCCAGGCACCGTTTTCCAAACGCGACCATATCTTCCAGAATCTCGGCGACGGCACCTACAACCATTCAGGGACGCTGGCGCTTCGCTTCGCTCTGTCCGCCGGTACCAACATCACCTACAAGATCCTCTACAACGATGCGGTGGCGATGACCGGTGGCCAACCGCACGAAGGCGGGCTGACCGTCGACATGATCGCGCGCCAGGTTCGTGCGGAGGGTGTCGACCGGATCGCCGTCGTCACCGACGAACCGGACAAATATGCCGGACGTGCTGAATTCCCCACTGGTGTGACCATCGATCATCGGGACGATCTCGATCGCATCCAGCGCGAGTTGCGATCGGTGAAAGGCGTTTCGGTACTGCTCTATGACCAGACCTGCGCCGCCGAGAAGCGCCGCCGGCGCAAGCGCGGCACGTTTCCGGATCCAAACAAACGCGTCTTCATCAACGAACTGGTCTGCGAGGGTTGCGGTGATTGCGGCGTGCAGTCCAATTGCGTCTCGATCCAGCCGGTCGAGACCGAATTCGGCCGCAAGCGCAAGATCGATCAGTCGTCGTGCAACAAGGATTTTTCCTGCCTGAACGGCTTCTGCCCGTCCTTTGTCACAGTGCATGGCGCAAAGATCCGGAAGGCCGTCGGTATCGCCGGCAAGGCCGATCCTCTCGAAGGCGTGCCTTTGCCGTCGGCTTTTGCGCTGGGCAAGGATGGCTGGGCGGCCATCATCGATGGTGTCGGGGGTACGGGCGTCGTCACCGTCGGTGCGATCCTCGGCATGGCGGCGCATCTGGAAGGCAAGGGTTGCGGCATGATCGACATGGCCGGCCTTGCACAGAAGGGCGGCTCGGTGTTCACGCATGTGCGTGTCGCCAGCACACCGGACGATATCCACGCCATCCGCGTTTCGGCCGGCAAGGCCGATCTTATCCTGGGATGCGATCTGGTTGTCTCTGGCGCCAAGAAGGTGCTGGCGGCGGCGCGGGAAGGGCATACGATTTTCGTTGCCAACACAGCTGAGATCATGCCGGGTGAATTCGCACGTACGGCGGATTTCTCGCTTCCGACAGAGCGGCTGAAGAAGGCGATCCGCCGGGCCGCAGGTGAGGACAAGGCGCATTTCTTCGACGCGACCCGGACGGCGACGGCGCTGTTCGGCAATTCGCTTGGCGCCAACATGTTCATGCTGGGTTTCGCCTTTCAGCATGGCGGGTTGCCGTTGTCGGCCGAGGCGGTCGAAAAGGCGATCGACCTGAATGGCGAAGCGGTGGCGATGAATGTGGCTGCCTTCCGCTGGGGCCGGCGCGCGGCACACGATCCTGATTTCGTGCGCAGTCAGGTCGAGCGGCAGGGCAGGGCGACGCAACCGGTTGCCGAAACTCTGGATGAGGTCATCGCTCGACGCACGACATTCCTCACGGCTTACCAGAACGCTGCCTACGGCAAGCGTTATGCCGATCGCGTCGCCGCACTGCGGGCGCATGAAAACAGGATGGTTCCAGGCTCAACCGTCGTGACGGAAGCCGCAGCGCGCAATCTGTTCAAACTGATGGCGATCAAGGATGAGTACGAGGTCGCGCGGCTCTACACGGACGGTTCCTTCATGCGTTCGCTGTCCCAGCAGTTCGAGAGCCACGACAGGCTGGAATTTCATTTGGCGCCGCCGATCCTGGGCCGCCGCGATGCCGACGGGAGGCCGAGAAAGTCGAGCTTCGGTCCATGGATGATGAAGGGGTTTCGCATCCTGGCAGCGCTAAGAGGTGTGAGAGGGACTGCCTTGGATCTCTTCGGCTACACGATCGAGCGCCGTCGCGAACGGCGGTTGCTGAAGCAGTTCGAAGATGATCTCGACCTGATCGCCCGTTCACTCACACCCGGCAGGATCGAGGCCGCGGTGGCACTCGCTTCGGTGCCGTCGCTGGTGCGCGGTTATGGCCATGTCAGGCATGCCGCGATGGAGAAGACGGCGGGCGAACGGGCAAGGCTGATCGAGCGATTGACGGGCGCTGAAGAAGCCCGGTTGCAAGCCGCCGAATGAGATGTCACGATCCGAAAAATGATCCGCTGGATCAGAAGTGGAATAATGGCGTTTGCATGCCGACGACGACACAGCTAACTTTAGGTATTCTAAGCCTTTCTTAAGGCGGCT
The DNA here is from genome assembly GCF_042739215.1 of Mesorhizobium sp. NPDC059054. Taxonomy (NCBI): domain Bacteria; kingdom Pseudomonadati; phylum Pseudomonadota; class Alphaproteobacteria; order Hyphomicrobiales; family Phyllobacteriaceae; genus Mesorhizobium; species Mesorhizobium sp. NPDC059054. The sequence goes on along the minus strand of NZ_JBHYHV010000007.1, from coordinate 348,824 downwards.
GTGGCAAGAGGTTGGCTGGTGCGGCGCCTAGGCCATGAATGTAGATCGACCCGACGACATCTCTGAAGACGTCTACGTTGGCTTCGTCCGTTCGCTTTTTCACGACGCCAGCCTGCTGATCGTTGGCGCCTTCACGCAAGGCGCGGTTGCTCTCCTTGTCTATCTAAAAACCGGCGCGCCGATCTATGTCGCGCTCGCGTTCTTGATGACTGCAGTCAGCCTCGGTCGCTATCTGGCTATTCGCCGGGTTGATCCGACCACGATCGAGACCTACCGCTCCGCGCTCGAATGGGAGCGTTACTATGTGATTGCGGGCACGGCGCATGGGCTTGCCATCGGATTGTTCGCTTTCGTCGCCGTTCATGTCGTGCCCGATATGTTCGGCGAGATCGCTGCCATCTCGATGGTGCTGGCGACCACCGTTACCATCGCCGGTCGCAACTTCGGTTCGATCAAGATGGTCGCTATCCTGACGCTCTCGATCGTTGCGCCGATCGCAATCGGCCTGATCATGAAGGGAGACTTCTACAACGTCGTTCTCGGCCTCTTCATCATTCCGTTCATGTTCGCCATCAGCAAGCTCGCTCGCGCGATGCGTGCTGTGCTCTTTACTGCGATAACCGAGGAAAAAAAGGCTACCCGCCTCTTTCAGCGTTTTGGTCGTGCACTCAATACGATGTCGCATGGCCTGGTCATGCTTGACCCCGCGGGCAAGGTGGTGGTTGCCAATGCCGAAGCGGCTCATCTCATGTCGCTCAAATCGGCGGATCAACTTCTTGGGCGTTCGATCCACTCTTTGCTGATGCGCGGCGTAGCGGGCGGCCTGCTGGCTGCAAAGGACTGCCGCTATGTCGAGGCCCAGCTGACCCGCGCGTTGCGCGAAGGGCGCGACAGGAAGGTGCTTGTCTCCCTGACCAACGGGCAACATTACGAATTCTCGGCGCGCGAAGGCTCGCAGGAACTCGGTGTCATTACCTTCGAGGACGTCACGCAACGCGTCGCTGCCGAAGAGCGCATCCGTTTCATGGCACGTTATGACAGCCTGACCGGGCTGATGAACCGGGCGTATTTTCACGAACTGGTCAGCGAGGCGATGTCGGGAGGAGATCGCAGCCGACAGTGCGGACTGGTCGTGATCGATCTCGACGATTTCAAGAGTATCAACGATACGCTCGGCCATCCGGTTGGTGATGGTTTGATCTATGCCGCTGCAGAACGACTATCGGTGTTTTCGGCGCCAGGCGTCATCATCAGCCGCTTTGGTGGTGACGAATTCATGTTGTATTTCGACCGGGTCGAGGATGAGAGCTGTCTGTCCGACCTGGTTGAACGCATCTTCGCCGGATTGCAGGGCGAAGTGGACGTGGCTGGGCATGCGCTGCGCGTCCAGGCGAGTGCCGGTTCTGTTCTCTCTCGTGTCGACAGCACCACAGTCGACGAAATGATCGTGAAGTCGGATCTTGCGCTCTACAAGGCGAAGGAACTCGGTAAAAACGGCTGGCGATTGTTCGAAGCCTCCATGGATGCCGCATTCCGCAACCGGCAGCTGATGAAGGCCGATCTGCGCTCAGCCGTCGAGGCCAACGCGCTACGCATCGTCTATCAGCCGATCGTTGCGATGGAGACGATGCGCATCGTCAGTTGCGAGGCGCTCTGCCGCTGGGATCATCCTGACCTGGGTCCGATTTCGCCGGCCATCTTTATTCCCCTGGCGGAAGAGATGGGCATCATTTCGCAAATCAGTGAGCTTGTGCTGACAGCCGCCTGCGCCGAATGCGCGAAATGGCCGGAGCAGATTTCGGTTTCGGTCAATCTTTCCGCCAAGGACTTTCGTGACAGCGATGTTGTCGAGCGGGTGCGGGTTGCAACCGAAGCTGCAAAGCTCGCGCCGAATCGCCTCGAGATCGAGGTGACCGAAACCGCGCTTCTCGACGACAAGGCACAGACGCGCGAACTGATCCAGGAAATCAAGAAGCTCGGCGTGCGTATCGCTCTCGACGATTTTGGCACCGGCTATTCGAGCTTGAGCTATCTGCACAAACTGCCGCTCGACAAGGTCAAGATAGACCGATCGTTCCTGATGGATGTGGCGCAGAGCCCACGTTCACTGGAGTTGTTGAAGGGCATCGTCAGCCTGTCGCGTTCGCTGGGATTGAGCGTGACCATCGAAGGTGTCGAAACCTTCGAGCAACTCAAGATCCTGTCGCAGCAGATCGAACCGGATCTCGTGCAGGGCTTCCTGTTCGGCTCCGCGTTGAGCGCCTCGGGCATCGAGACGATGTCGAGCACGATCTGGCCCTTTGTCGAGGTTGTCCCTCAGCCGCGCAAGCGGCCGAATGTGGATGCAGCGCGTTCAAAGGTGGGCGCGAACTGATATTTGGCCGACGTCACAGGCTGTTCAATCCGAGCCGAGGTGCGGCGTTAAGGTTAACAAACGGTAAATGGAATCGCGCGCATTTTGAACTTTACATGTTAGCGCTGTTGCATAGGCTCCCGACCGCGGTGGGTGTACGGGGTAGTGCTATGAGTACGCAGGACGAACCGGGCGGCGGCGCCGGTGGGTCAAAGGCTGTTGCCTTTAGCGGGACGAGCTTAAGCGAGAAGGTATTCGAGCTCCTCAGCAAGTCCGAATACCGGCGCTGCGACAAAGGCGAAGACCTAGAGGATATCTATCGCCTCAGATACAAAGCCTTCCGATCCAGCGATATGGTTTCGGACAACATCAGCCACACGATCAGCGATGAGCTGGATGAAGTGCCGAACGTCTATCGTTTCGGTGTCTACGTCGAGCAGCGCCTCGTCGGTACGATGCGCATCCATCACGTCACTCTTGAAACGCCGCTGTCTCCTTCGACCAAGGCGTTTGGAGATATTATCTACCCCATGCTTGAAGCGGGCGACACGTTCGTCTGCATGAGTCGTTTCGCCTCGGATCCAGATTGGACCCGCGTCTATCCGCAGCTTGCCTATGTGACTTTGCGCCTGGCAGGAATGGCCTGCTTTTATTTCCAGGCCCCTTACGGCCTTTCGACCGTGCGCGAAGACCATGCCGGCTTCTACAGGCGCGTCTACTATTCCGAACAGATCAGCGAACTGCGCTCCTACCCCGGCATTCAACGGCGTGTGGTGTTGTTTCGCACCGACGCTTACGCCAATCGAGATCGCTACTATGCGCGGTTTCCGTTCTTTCGTTCGACCGCGGCCGAACGGCGTATGCTCTTTGCACCACCTGAGCCCGGCGAACTCGCGCCACTGACGATCCTGCCGACAGCGAAGTACTTCCGCGAAGCCGCCTGAGATTTATGCCCTGAGATTTATGCACTATCCGCCTTACCGCCGACACGAAGGCTCTTGATCTTGAATGCTGCGATAGATGGGAGGCAGACCATGACCATTTCCGCCATAACGCTGACACCACTGATCTCACTGATTGCAGGCGTGTTGATCCTCATCATGCCCAGGCTGTTGAACTACATCATCGCGATCTACCTGATCGTCGCAGGACTGCTCGGGCTCTTTCCGAACCTGGCCGGCTGAGCCGCTTCCGGTTAGTCCATGCAACGCGAATTCACGGCACGGATCGCCGCTCGCCTTCAACTTTATCTTGACGCTGTTCTCGCTCACCATGCGGCAACAGCGCCATTGCCCTCGGCGGCGCTTTTCGCTATGTGCGCTTTAGACGTTTCCGGAGGGGAATACTGATGGCTGATCACGCGCCGACTGGTCCTGTCGAACTGGGTGCCCAGATGGACTATGCAGAGCACGAGCGAACCTACGCAGGCTTCGTCGCGCTCGCCAAATATGGATCGCTCTTCTGCGCCGCGCTGCTCATCGCCATGGCCTTCGGTTTTTTTGCCGGCGGGTTCTTCTCGGGAACGATCCTGTTCGTGATCATCCTGGCGGTCGGCGGTTTCATTCTCCGATAAGATCTTCCCATTCTGCATGGGACGGCACCGGCCGTTCGGCCGGTGTTCGCAAAAGAACAGAGTTCCAGCCGAAAGGATCATGCGGTGGGACAAGTCGTATTCATACCTCGCGAGATTGATGCGAACGAGGGGCGCGTGGCCGCGTCTCCTGACACGGTGAAACGCATAGCCGGTCTGGGCTTCGAGGTTGTCGTCGAAGCCGGAGCCGGCGTCGCCTCCCGCATTCCCGATGCCGATTTCGCCAAGGCCGGAGCCGCGATCGGAAAGGCGGCGGACATCTCCAAGGCCGATGTCGTGCTGAAGGTTCGTCGTCCAACCGAAGCTGAACTGAAAAACTACAAAAAGGGCGCGGCTGTCCTCGCCATCATGGACCCCTACGGCAACGATGCCGGGGTCGCCGCCCTAGGCAAGGCGGGCGTGACGTCCTTTGCGATGGAGTTCATGCCGCGCATCACGCGTGCGCAGGTGATGGACGTTTTGTCGTCGCAGGCGAACCTCGCCGGTTATCAGGCCGTGATCGACGCTGCAGGCGAATATGACCGCGCGCTGCCGATGATGATGACCGCCGCCGGCACGGTGCCGGCAGCCAAGGTCTTCATCATGGGTGTGGGTGTTGCCGGCCTGCAGGCCATCGCGACGGCGCGTCGCCTCGGCGCGGTGGTCACCGCCACCGACGTGCGTCCCGCCGTGAAGGAACAGGTCCAGTCTCTGGGCGCCAAGTTCATTGCCGTCGAGGATGACGAGTTCAAGCAGGCCGAGACGGCCGGCGGCTATGCCAAGGAAATGTCCAAGGAATACCAAGCGAAGCAGGCGGCCCTGACCGCCGAGCACATCGCCAAGCAGGATATCGTCATCACCACGGCTCTGATCCCCGGCCGTCCCGCTCCTCGGCTGGTCTCGGCCGAAATGGTCGCGTCCATGCGCCCGGGCTCGGTCCTGATCGATCTTGCGGTGGAGCGTGGCGGCAACGTCGCTGGCGCTGAAGCGGGCAAAACCGTCACCACCGAAAACGGCGTCAAGATTGTCGGCCATCTCAATGTGCCGGGTCGTGTCGCGGCATCGGCGTCCCTGCTTTATGCCAAGAACCTGTTCGCTTTCCTGGAGACGCTGGTCAGCAAGGACACCAAGGCGCTCACCATCAATCGTGAAGACGAACTGGTGAAGGCGACGCTTCTGACCGATGGCGGCAAGGTCGTCCATCCCAACTTTGCCGACAAGCCGGCGACGATGATCGCTTCGGCTGAACCGGCCGCCAAACCGGCCAAGCCGGCTGTCAAGAAATCCGACGCCGCTAAGAAACCAGCCGCAGCTAAAAAGCCCACTGCGACCAAGTCGAAGGGGACTGCCTGATGGAAGCCTTGCAGAAAGCACTCGATCAACTTGACCAGGCCAGCGCGGCCGTTCGCCTTGCGCTGCAGGAGGCCGCCAATCAACCTGGCGTGGCTGACGCAGCCGGTGGTGCGGCGCATGCGCTTTCCGGTGGCGCGATTGACCCGTTCGTATTCCGCTTCGCCATCTTCGTGCTGGCGATCTTCGTCGGCTACTACGTGGTCTGGTCGGTGACGCCGGCCCTGCACACGCCGCTGATGGCCGTCACCAACGCGATTTCCTCGGTGATCGTGGTCGGCGCGCTGCTGGCCGTTGGCGTTTCGGCTGCCGGCGCGGCGACGGGCTTCGGCTTCATTGCGCTGGTGCTGGTCTCGGTCAACATCTTCGGCGGCTTCCTTGTCACCCAGCGCATGCTGGCGATGTACAAGAAGAAGGACAGCGCGGGCCGGTGATGAAGCTCGTCAAGCTTTTCCTCGCCGCAGCATTTCTGTCGATCGTTGCCAGCCACGCGGTGGCCCGGCAGGCGACCGAGGCCGAGAGCAAGGCGCTGGTTCAAGCCGTGACGGATTTCGACGCTGCCATGCGCGGCAACGACTATGCCACGGTCGTCAAGACCATCCCGCCGCGTGTGCTCGAGCATATGGCCAAGTCATCCGGCATGACGGTCGATGCGTTGCGCGGGATCGTCATCGAGCAGATGCAGGCGGCGCTGGCCACTGTGAAAATCGAATCCTTCGCCATGGATGTGTCGAAGGTGGAATACAAGGAATTGCCGAACGGCGAGCCTTACGCCCTGATCCCGACCGAGGTCGTGATGGACGCGGGTGGCGCCGACAAGATCCTGGCGAAGTCCCAGACGCTGGCGCTGCTCGACAGCGGCGCCTGGTACCTGCTGCGTATCAACGAAGACCAGCAGGTGACGGTCATGCGCCAGGTTTACCCTGAATTCGCCGAGGTGGAATTTCCAGCCGGCTCGATGGAGGCGTTGAAGAAGCCATGATGTCCGTCAATCTCGCCTCTTTCCTGTATCTCGTCTCGGGTATCCTCTTCATTCTGGCGCTGCGAGGCCTGTCGCATCCGACCACAAGCCGGCAGGGCAATCTTTACGGCATGATCGGCATGGCGATCGCAATCGTCACCACGCTGTTGCTGGCCAAGCCCTCCTTCGGCGGCTTTGCGCTGATCGTGGTCGGACTGGCCATTGGCGGTGGCGTTGGCGCCTACACGGCCCGCCGCATCGCCATGACCTCGATGCCGCAATTGGTGGCGGCCTTCCACTCACTCGTCGGCATGGCGGCCGTGATGGTGGCGGCAGCCGCCATGTACGCGCCGGCTTCCTTCGGCATCGGCGAAGTGGGCGCGATCCACGGCCAGGCGCTGGTGGAAATGAGCCTGGGCGTGGCGATCGGCGCCATCACCTTCACCGGTTCGGTGATCGCCTTCCTGAAGCTGGATGGACGCATGTCCGGCAAGCCGATCATGCTGCCGGGGCGCCATCTCATCAACATCGTGCTTGGCGCAGCACTGGTCGTGCTGATCATCCTGCTCGTCACCACCCAGAGTTATGCCGTCTTCTGGCTGATCGTTCTCGCCTCGCTGGCGCTGGGCGTCCTGCTCATCGTCCCGATCGGCGGCGCCGACATGCCGGTGGTGGTGTCGATGCTCAATTCCTATTCGGGCTGGGCTGCTGCCGCCCTCGGCTTCACCCTCGGCAATCTCGCACTGATCATCACCGGCGCACTGGTCGGTTCGTCGGGCGCGATCCTGTCCTACATCATGTGCAAGGGCATGAACCGTTCCTTCATCTCGGTCATCCTCGGCGGCTTCGGCGGCGAGACGGCCGCGGCGGCGGATGACGGCATCCAGCGCACGGTGAAGACCGGTGCCGCCGACGACGCAGCCTACCTGATGATGAACGCGCAGAAGGTCATCATCGTGCCGGGCTACGGCATGGCGGTTGCCCAGGCGCAGCATGCATTGCGCGAAATGGCCGACAAGCTGAAGGCGAATGGCGTCGAGGTAAAGTATGCCATCCATCCGGTTGCCGGCCGCATGCCCGGTCACATGAACGTGCTGCTCGCGGAAGCCAACGTGCCTTACGACGAGGTGTTCGAACTGGAGGACATCAACTCCGAGTTCGCGCAGGCCGACGTCGCCTATGTCATCGGCGCCAATGACGTCACCAACCCGTCCGCGCGCGACGACAAGTCCTCACCGATCTTCGGCATGCCGATCCTCGACGTCGACAAGGCGCGCACCTGCCTGTTCGTCAAGCGTTCGCTTGGCTCGGGCTATGCCGGCATCGACAACACGCTGTTCTACAAGGACGGCACGATGATGCTGCTCGGCGACGCCAAGAAGATGACCGAGGAAATCGTCAAGGCGATGGATCACTGACGGTTCATCAGGCTCTCTAAAAGGAAAAGCCCGGCTTATGCCGGGCTTTTCTTTTGGTTCGTCAGAACTGGTCGGACCGACGCGCCTTACTATTCGGCGGGCATCTTGCAGTCGGCGGCGTAGCTGTCGCTGTGCGCTGTCAGCACCTTGCTGTCGGTCTTCAGGACCATCTTGCCGTCGGCGCCTTTCTCGGCCTTCAACGAATACCAATCCTGGATCGGATGCTGGTTAGGGCCGAATTTGAAGGAGCCACGCACGGAAGGGATCTCCGCACTAAGCAAGCCCTTGCGCAGGGCTTCGACGTCGCTGGCGCCGGCAGGATCCTTCTCGAGACCGGCGCCGATCAGCAGGGCCGCGTCATAGCCCTGGGCCGCGTAATAGGTGATCGGACGATCGCCGTATTTTGTACGCCAGGCGGCGACGAAAGCCTTGTTGATGGGATTGTCGAAGTCGTCGTTCCAATGGCTGGTCACCTTGACGCCAGCGGCGGCATCACCGACGGCCTGAACGATGACCTGGTCGAGCGAAGCCGGATGCACCACCATCGGGATTTCCTTGAGCAGGCCGGATTGCTGATATTGGCGCATGAATGCGATGCCGAGCCCGCCCGGCTCGAATTCGTAGACAACGTCCGGCTTCGCGGCGCGGATCTGCGCCATCTCGCTGGCAAAATCGGTCTGGTCGAGGCTGGTGTAGGTTTCGCCCACGACCTCGCCTTTGTAGAAGCGCTTGAAGGCGCCCATGGTTTCTTTGCCGGCCTGGTAGTTCGGCGCGATCAGGAATGCCTTCTTGTAGCCGAGCGACTGGGCGAGGGCGCCGGCGCTTTCGCCCTGGCTGTCGTCCTGCCAGGAGCTGACGAAATAGTTCGGGTGACAATCCTTGCCGGCGAACGTCGCGGATGCCGTATTGGCGCTGACATAAAGCGCGTCGTTGTCGAGGATCTCGGGAACTGCGGCGAAGGCGACGTTGGCGAAGACCATGCCGGTGAAGACCTTGATGCCCTGTTCGGAAAGCATCTTGTCGGCGATCTGCCGGGCGTTGCCGGGCTTCAGACTGTCGTCCTCGACCACCAGTTCCACCGGCGCGCCGCCGAGCTGGCCCTTGTTCTGGTCGATCGCCAGCTGGAAGCCGTCGCGGATGTCTTGGCCCAGATAACCTGCCGGTCCTGAAAGCGTGGTGATCATGCCGATCTTGAGCGGATCGGCGGCATGAGCCGTACCCGCCAGCAGCGCCAAGGTGGCGGCCGCCAATATTCCCTTGCAAGACATAGAAGTCCCTCCCGTTTGTTCTCTCAAATGCAGGGATGGCTTCCGCGATCCCGGGTCGCGGTTGTGCGCCTTGCCCTTGCGTGTAGTCGTCCCGCCGTTACCGGCAGGTCGTCTGCACGGCCCAGCTTGGGCCAATCGGTCTTGCGGTAAATGGAAAACTCATCTCCCAGTTATGAAAGCTGGGAATAGCCAGGATTTCGTGGCTGAGGGTTAGGCCGTCAGATCGACAGCCGTTCTCCTGAGCGTTTCCGCAAGCAGTTCGGCAGCGGGGGAGAGCCTTGCGTTGGTGCGGGTCGTGATCCCGATCGGTATGGCGGTTGCGCGCAAGGTGACAGGCAGGATGGTGATCGCGCCGGCGGCCGCTTCCCTGCGGGCGACCTGGGCCGGAAAGACGCCAAGATAATCGGCGTCGACGAGCAGGGCGCGGTTGGTAAGCAGGGAGACGGAGTCGACCGCGTGGACCGGCGGTTCCAGACCTTCTTCACGAAAAGCAATGTCGATCTGCCGTCTCAGGCTGGTTTCCTGGGGCGGCAGGATCCACTCCCAGCCGACAAGGTCGGCAAGGCCCAGATCGTTGCGGTCGGCCAAGGGATGGCCACGGCGCGCGACGACGCAGGCGATGTCGTCCATCAAGACTTCCTGCACGACGTTGAGCCTGTCGCGGAGCTCCGACAGCCGCCCGACCACCATGTCCAGTTCACCGGCACGCAGCGCCGGGATCAGCACATCGTTGGTGCCTTCGACGATCTTCACCACCAGCTTCGGGCGATCCTTGCGCAGGCGGGCGATGGCCGTCGGCAAAAGCTCCGCGGCCGCCGACAAAAGCGTGCCGATGGCGACGCGCCCGCCGGTGCCGTCGCGCAGGTCGGCGAGATGCTCTTCGGCATGCGCAAGCTGGGTGATGACCAGGCGGGCATGTTCGGCAAGCGTTTCTCCGAACATGGTCGGGACAACGCCGCGGTTGTTGCGGTCGAACAGGCGGGCCTTGGTCAGGGCTTCCACTTCCTGAAGCGCCTTGGTGACGGCAGACTGCGTCATGTTAAGCCGTTTCGCAGCACGCACCAGATTGCCCTCCTCGACGATGGCCACGACCATTCTCAAATGGCGGATGGTGAGGCGGCTGGTGACGAGTTTCATGAGCGCATTGCCGGTTCGTTGGCTGGTTCGCCTCTGATATTCCAAAGTGTCATAGAAAATTCCACAGAATTCATTTGTGTGAATTGCCGATCACTGGAAATTTGTCATGAACCGGCCGGGCGCAAGCTTTCGCCGATGGGGAGATATTGGCGCGACCGCTTGCGGCGGGGCCAGGTCAAGAACAGGTGCGATCAGCACCGGTGGGAGGAAATCCGGGATGATGCAGCGAACAGGCGCCGGGCGCCGTGCCGAGATCGCAGGCGCGGGAATTGGCGGGCTGACCGCAGCAGCGGCGCTGGCGCAGCGTGGTTGGTCGGTGACCGTGCACGAACGCGCCCCGAACCTGCGTACCTTTGGCGCCGGCATCTATATCTGGAGCAACGGGCTGCGCGTGCTCAAGGCGATCGGCGCCTATGAAGAGGCGACTGTCGGCGCGCATATCGGTCCGCAGTTCCATACGCGGGACCAAAACGACACGACGATGGAGGAAATCCCCATCAACGGGCCGAGCGATGCTCGGCTTATCACCATCCTGCGCGAACAGCTGATCAACACGCTGGTCGACACCTGCCGTAAAGCCGGTGTCGAGATCCTGACCGGGTCGGCAGCCATTGGTGCCACGCCGGAAGGCGAATTGCTGCTCGAGGGCGGAGGTCGGCGCAAGGCCGATCTGGTCGTCGGCGCCGATGGCATCAATTCAAACGTGCGGGATTCGCTCGATCTGATGATGTACCGCAAGCATCTCGGCTATGGTGCGATCCGGATGCTGATCCCGCGTGACGACAACGATGTCCCGCCTGAGGACCGCGACCGCTATATCGAATATTTCACCGGTTCGCGCCGCATTCTCTATACGCCGGCCAGTGCCTCCGAACTCTATGTCGCCTTGTGCTGTGCTGCCGATGACGCGGAAGCTCTCAAGGTGCCGGCTGATCGCAAATTGTGGACGCTGTCCTTCCCGCATCTCGCCAAGCTGGTTTCACGCTTCGGCGATGCCGGCCGCTGGGATGCCTTCGAGGTCGTGAAACTCAAGCAATGGAGCAAGGGACGGGTCGCGATCCTGGGCGACGCCGCCCATGCGATGCCGCCTTACCTCGGGCAGGGTGGTGGCTGCGCGCTGATGAACGGTCTGGCGCTCGCGGCAGCCGTGACCGACGCCCCTGACGTCGCGGCGGCCCTCGCAGAATGGGAGGAGCGCGAACGTCCGCTGACCGAGCACACCCAGGACACGGCCGAAAGGCTGGGCGACATGAATTTCTGGCCCGACGACATCCGCTCACAGGTTCTGAAGATCACCGGCAAATCCGCCGAGATCGGCGCGGTGCGCATGAAAACTGCGCGCCATATCCCGACGGCTACCGAAACCCTCGCCTGATCGCTTTCATCGAAGGGGCCTTGCCCTTCGTCTCGCATTTTCGGAGTTCCTTGCATGCAGTCCATTCAGATCGGAGCCAACACGCTGTCCTATGACGAAGCAGGAGAGGGGGATGTTCTCCTGCTGCTGTCGGGCTGGTGCCAGGACCATCGTCTGTTCAAGACCCTGGCGCCGGAACTCGCGCGCAGCCATCGCGTCATCAGGCTCGACTGGCGCGGCCACGGCCTGCATCGCGACCATGATGGCGATTTCGTCACCGACGACCAGGCTTCCGATGTCATCGCCTTTCTCGACCGGATGGAGGTCGAGAAAGTGGTGCTGGTTTCGACCTCGCATGGCGGCTGGGCGAATATGGAAGTGACCGATCGGTTCGGTAGCGCGCGCGTGCCGCGCTCCGTCGTCATCGACTGGATCCAGACCACGCCCAACGAAGCCTTCTTCTCGATGATCGATCACATCCAGGACCGCACCAACTGGGAGAATGGCCGCGGCGATTTCTTCAACTACTGGATCGGCGACACCGACAACCAGGACATCATCGACCATGTTAACGAAGAGATGGCCAAATACAGCTTCGAGATGTGGGCCCGCTCCGGCCGCGAGATCGGAAGGGCCTATCGCAAATGGGGCAATCCGATGCAGCGCATGGCGGTCATGGCGGAACACCGGCCGATCACGCATATCTATTCGCAACCGTTCGAGCCGGAATATGCGCAGGCGCAACTCGATTTCGCCGCCGGACATGGCTGGTACAAGCCGAACAAGTTGCCCGGCCGCACCCACTTCCCAACGCTCGAGCAGCCCAAGGTGGTTGCCGAGACCATTCGGGCTTTTGTTGGCTAGGAGCTGCCTCGCATGACCGGACTAGCCGCCGAGGCCGATTGGCCGCGTGAGACCCTGGATCGCGACTACAGTGCCCGTGCTTCGGTTTCGTCCGAGGTGTTCGAGGCGGAGATGCGGAACTATCGAAGCCGATCGGAGGCGGTGAAAGACATCGCCTCGCATCCGGACGTCGTCTACGATGCCGAAAGCGGTCAAACCTTCGATATCTACGGAACCGGCAAGGAGCCGCGACCGGTTTTCGTGTTCATCCATGGCGGGTATTGGCGGATGCTTTCAAAGCACGATTCCGCCTTCATGGCTGCGATGCTGGCAAGACACGGCATCGCCACGGCCGTGGTGGACTACAGGCTGGCACCCGAGGTGGATCTGGCCGAGATCGTGCGAGAGGTTCGCGCTGCCATCAACTTCCTGTGGCACAGCGGGTCCCGCTTCGGCATCGATCCCAACCGTATCTTCGTCGGCGGCAGTTCCGCCGGCGGCCATCTGACCGGTGCGGTGCTGTCCGGCGGCTGGCACGGCGCGTTCGACGTGCCGGAGGATGTCATCAAGGGAGCCATGCCGATCAGCGGCCTGTTCCATCTGGCGCCGATTTCGAAGTCTTTCGTGCAGGATTGGATCAAGCTCGACGATCAGTCGGTCATGCAGTTGAGCCCCGCCGAGAACCTGCCGCGCGTCGGCTGCCCCATCGTGACGGCCTATGCGGCGGGCGAGCCTGACGGGTTCAAACGCCAGTCGGTGGAATATCACCGGCTGTGGCGGGAAGCGGGTTTTCCTTCCACGCTGATGGAAATCGACAACCGCAACCATTTTGATGTGGTTCTTGATTTGGAGGACAGCCAAGCAATGCTCTCCAAGGCGTTGCTGCGCCTGATCAATGGCGATTGATAGCTTTGTTCAATTGTGTTCGCGTGGAATGAGGCGCTGTGCATAGCGCCTGACGACCGCGACGAACGCCTGTGTGGCCGGCGAGACGGATCGCCCGGTGGCGTGGATCATGGCGACCTCACGCGCGATGTTGGGATCGACAAGCGGCTTGCCGACCACCTTGCGGTGGCGCGCCGCCGCCAAGGCATAGGCCGGCAGCACGGCCACCCCCAACCCTGCTTCGACGAGTGCCAAGGCAGTCGTCACCTGGCTGACCTCGAAGGCGGGTTTCAACGGAATCTCGCTTGTTTCGAAGCCGACTTCAACCAGTAGGCGAATGCCACTGTCACGCGTCAAGGTGATCAGCGGCTGATCCGCAAGATCGCGCCATCTGGCGGTGGCGGCATTCGCAAAGGGCGATCGGTCATCGCAGAACAGCATCAGACTGTCGCGTACCAAGGCGACACGCTCGATGCCTTCCTCGGCGGGTGAGAAGGTTCCGAGCCCGCAGTCGGCCTTGCCGCTGCGCACGGCTTCGACGATCTGTTCGGTGCCAACATCGGCAAGCTGCACGGCGATACTCGGATAGCTCTGCTGGAATTCGGCGATCGCCTGCGGCAGCACGACGGAAGCCAGGAGAGGCGGCGCTGCGATGCGCAAGCGCCCGCGTCTTCGCTCCGCCAGCATGTGAACGCCCTCCACAGCATGTTCCAGCTCTTCCATCACCTTCGTCGTGGAATTCTGGAACTCGCGGCCGGCATCGGTCAGCTCGACGCGGCGGGTGGTGCGATCGAACAGGCGCACCGACAACTCGTCCTCAAGATCGCGGATTGCCTGCGAGAGCGCCGGCTGCGCGGTACCCAGGCGTTTCGAAGCGCGCGAGAAATTGCCGAGTTCAGCGACCGCCAGGAACTGCTGGATCTGCTTGATGGTGATCTTCATGCGGAGACGTTTTTGATGCTGGTGACCACGCCTGTCGGTAGAAATCCATTCATATGGAAATCAGTATTAATTTATCAGATAAATCCATCTTGTCGATATATCGAAATCCATTGATCTTGGCGTTGAGGACGTTGCGAGCCGAGGCTGTGCGACGCTTTTGGGAATTCATGCCAGTACGGAGCTGAGACGCCCCTATGTCGAACTACCCCGATCTTCAGCTCTATATCGGAGGCGCCTGGCGCAAGACGGCAGAGACATTGCCGGTCATCAATCCAGCCGATGAAAGTGTGATCGGCGCGGTGCCGGTGGCATCGACGAACGACCTCGACGCGGCACTCGAGGCGGCCGAGCGTGGCTTTGCCGTCTGGCGCAAGACATCACCGGCGCGCCGTGCGGAGATTCTCCGCAAGACCGCCTCGCTCTTGCGCGAGCGCATCGACGAAATCGCGCTCGATATCACCCGCGAACACGGCAAGCCGTTTCAGCAGGCACGTCTTGAAGTTATCCGTGGCGCGGAGTTCTTCGAATGGGATGCTGGCGAGGCGCAGCGCACCTATGGGCGGGTCATTCCGAGCGAGCCAGGTATCCGCTACGTCGTGCATCACCAGCCGATCGGGACGGTGGCAGCGTTTTCGCCCTGGAACTTTCCGCTCAGCCAGCCGGCCCGCAAGATTGCCGGCGCGCTTGCCGCCGGCTGTTCGATCATCATCAAGGCATCGGAAGAGACACCTGCGGGGTGTCTCCACATCGCTCGTGCCTTCCACGATGCCGGTCTTCCAGCAGGTGTGCTTAATCTCGTCTTCGGGGTGCCCGCGCAGATCTCGGAATACCTCATCCCGCACGAGCAGGTGCGGCTGATCGCTTTCACCGGTTCGACGACGGTTGGAAAGCGGTTGACCGGCCTCGCCGCGCAATATGTGAAACCTGCTTTGATGGAGCTTGGTGGCCATGCTCCCGTCATCGTCTGCGATGATGCCGACCCGGTGAAGGCAGGCATCGCGTCGGCCATTCGCAAGGTGCGCAATGCCGGCCAGGTCTGCACCTCTCCCACCCGTTTCTTCGTGCACGAAAAGATCTACAAGCCCTTCACAGATGCGTTCGTCGAGCGTGCCCGTGCGGTGAAGGCCGGCAATGGTCTCGATGAAGGGACGGAAATGGGGCCGGTGGCGAACCATCGTCGCGTCGAAGCCCTCGAAGCTCTGGTCGCCGATGCCGTGTCAAAAGGCGCAAAGCTTTTGATCGGCGGCGAACGCCCCGGCAATCGGGGCTACTTCTATCCACCAACGGTTCTGGCCGATGTGCCTGCCAATGCCCGGGTAATGCGCGAGGAGCCGTTTGGGCCGCTGGCGGTGATCAATCCGGTGCCGTCCCTGCAAGACGCAATCGAGAAGGCGAATGGCGTGCCCTTCGGTCTCGCTGCTTATGCCTTCACCAATTCGGCCGCCAATGTCGACCAGATCACCGACGATCTGGAAGCCGGCAACGTCTCCATCAACACGCTCGAGGCTTCCGTCGCTGAAACGCCGTTCGGCGGTATCAAGGAGAGCGGCTTCGGGCGCGAGGGCGGGGCCGAGGGCATCATGCACTACATGGTGGTGAAAACCGTCTCGCACCGCATGGCGATCTGAAGGGTCACAAGCCGATGAAATACGACAAGAAGACCGCCAAGGCCCATTCGCGGGCGACGATGAAAGGCATCTGGGCCGCGGCGCTGATGCCTTTCAAGGACGATCTGTCGATCGACGAGGACGGTTTTCGCCGCAATGTCGATCACTGGATCGACGACCTGAAGATCGATGGCTTCTTCATCGCCGGCAAGCAGGGCGAGTTCTTCTCGATGTCGCTCGATGAACGCAAACGCAGCTTCGAACTGGCGGTCGATGCCTGTGCCGGGCGTGCCCAGACCATCATGTCCTGCTCGGACCAGAACATGGATGTGGTGATCGAACTGGCGAAACACGCTCAGAAGGTCGGCGCGGACTACATCGTCGTGCACGCGCCGGTGCTGCATTTCTTCAAGGAGCAGGACGAAACGCTGCTCAACTATTATCGCACCATCGCCGACAAGGTGGATATCGGCATCGCGTTGTGGAGCCACCCCGACAGCGGCTATCTGATGAGCCCTCAACTGTGCAGCCAACTGGCCGATATCGAGAATGTCGTCGCCATCAAATACAGCGTGCCTCGCCCGATGTACAAGGATCTGACCCGCCTTGCCGGCGACAGGATCTTGGTCAGCACCGCTTCGGAGGAAGAGTGGCTGGACAACATCGTCGAACTCGGCTGGCAGCTCTATCTCTGCTCCTCGCCGCCCTATCTCATCCAGACCAGAAACGACACGCGGATGCGCCAGTACACCGACCTTGCCTTTGCCGGAGAGGTCGAAAAGGCGCGTGCGGTACGCGACAGCCTGGATCCGGTTCGCGCCGCACTGAAGAACACCCGGCCGGCGGAGAAGCCGCATTCGCATCAGAAATACTGGCAGGACCTACTTGGCCAGAGCGGTGGACGGGTTCGTCCGCCGCTGCTCGAACTCACCGAGGAAGAGAAACGGGCAACCCGCGTCGCCTTCGAAGCGTGCGGCCTGAAGACCGATTGATTGGAACCGGCGCGGCAGCGCTATTACTGGGAGGAATGACCATGACCAGACGCCTGTCTGCTTTCAGCTTCTCGAAATGGATCGACGAGCACGCCCATCTTCTCAAGCCTCCAGTTGGTAACCAGCAGATCTGGGAGGATGCCGACCTGATGGTGACGGTGGTGGGCGGGCCGAACAAACGCACCGACTATCACGACGATCCGGTCGAAGAGTTCTTCTACCAGCTCAAGGGCGACATGATGCTCAAGGTCGTCGACAACGGCAATTTCTACGACGTGCCGATCCGCGAAGGCGAGATATTCCTGCTGCCGCCGCATGTGCGCCACTCGCCGCAGCGTCCGCAGGAGGGATCAATCGGGCTTGTCGTCGAGCCGAAGCGAAACGATGGTCTTCTCGATGCCTTCGAATGGTATTGCTTCGAGTGCAACGCACTGGTCAAGCGGGTCGAGGTCTCGCTGAAGAGCATCGTGCGCGACCTGCCGCCGATCTACCAGGCCTTCTATGCCGACGAGAAAGCGCGCACCTGTCCGAATTGCGGTTCGATGCATCCCGGCAAGACACCGCCGGAAGGCTGGGTGAAGCTCTGACGGGGAAGACGCATCGGGGCCTATTCACATACGGATAGGTCCTGTCTAACCTGCCGGCCAAGAAAAACGCCGAGACGGCGACAATGGAGGAGAATGAATGCTTACGCGAAAGACACTGCTTGCCGCCTCGGCGCTTCTGGCCACGACATTTGCGGCATGGGCAGAGGATCCGGTCAAGATCGGCATGATCACGACCCTGTCCGGCCCGGCTGGTTATCTCGGCCAAGATGTTCGCGACGGTTTCAAGCTCGCAATGGAAGACAACAAGCTGGGTGGCGTTCCGGTCGAACTGCTGGTCGAGGACGACGGCTTGAAACCGGGGCAAGGCAAGCAGATCGCGGAGCGTTTCTTAAGTGAAAGCGGCGTGAAGCTCTTCACCGGCATCGTCTTCTCCAACGTGGCCGGCGCAACCGTGCCGGACATCGTCGACAACGAAGCTTTCTACATCAGCCCCAATGCCGGTCCGTCCAATCTTGCCGGCAAGGAATGCAGCGAAAACTACTTCGTCGTCTCGTGGCAGAATGACAGCCTGCATGAGAGCGCCGGCCAGCTCGCCACCAATCTCGGCTACAAGAAGGCGTTCATCCTGGCGCCGAACTACCAGGCCGGCAAGGATGCTCTCGCCGGCTTCAAGCGCTTCTTCAAAGGAGAGATCGCCGGCGAAGTCTACACGCGCCTCGACCAGACCGATTTTGCCGCCGAGATGGCGCAGATCCGTGCTGCAAAGCCGGATGTCGTGTTCCAATTTCATCCTGGCGGTCTCGGCATTACATTCCTTCGCCAGTATGAGCAGGCAGGCCTCGGCAAGGAGATTCCGATGGTTCTGGCCGAACCGTCGATGGACGGCGTGACGCTTGCGGCAGTCGGCGAGGCGGCAGTCGGCGTCAATGTTTCGGCGCACTGGAATACGGACTTCGACAATCCGGCCAACAAGAAGTTCATGGAAGCCTGGAACAAGGCTTATAACCGTCCGGCCACCTACTATTCCAGCCAGGGCTACGACACCGGCCAGCTGATCGCCTCGGCGCTCAAGGCATCCGGCGGTAAGCTGGACGACTCCTTCCGCGATGCCTTGCGCAAGGCCGATTTCCAGTCGGTGCGCGGCAAGTTCGCTTTCGGTCCAAACCAGCATCCCATCCAGGATTGGTACGCACTGAAGGTCGAGAAGGGTGCCGACGGCAAGCCGGTCATCAAGACCGTCGGGGAGGTGTTCAAGGATCACGGCGACGCCTATTCGGCCGACTGCAAGATGTAGCCGCAGCATTGTCGAATTGAGAAGAGAGGCGGCCTGTGCCGTCTCTCCACGTTTTCCTGTTTGCCCGAAGTGACCGCGTATGACGCTCTTCCTCGAACAATTGCTGAACGGTGTGCAGTTCGGCGTGATGCTGTTCCTGATGGCCGCAGGCCTGACCCTGATCTTCGGCATTATGGGCGTCATCAACCTGGCGCACGGCTCCATCTACATGATCGGTGCCTATGCCGGGACGTTCGTCGCGACGGAAACCGGCTCGTTCTGGCTGGGCATTCCTGCAGCGCTCGCGGCAGCAGCACTTGCCGGCGTGGCGATCGAGTTCCTGGTCGTGCGCCGGCTTTACGGGCGCGATCATCTTGACCAGGTTCTTGCCACCTTCGGTCTCATCCTGATCTTCAACCAGGCGGTCACCATGCTATTCGGCCGCCAGCCGCTGTTCGTGCAGATGCCGTCCATTCTGGACGGATCGGTTGAGTTGCTGCCGGGTCTTTCTTATCCGATCTATCGGCTCACCATCATCCTGGTCGGGCTCCTGGTCGCGTTCGGCCTCTACCTGCTGATCAACCGCACGCGCATCGGCATGCTGGTGCGCGCGGGCTCCACGAATCGCGAGATGGTGCGGGCACTCGGCGTCGACGTGCGGCTGCTCTACACGCTGGTGTTCGGCCTCGGCGCCTTGCTTGCCGGGCTCGCCGGTTTCATGGCTGGGCCAATCCTGGCCGTGCAGATCGGCATGGGCGAGCAGATCCTGATCACGACCTTCGTGGTCGTGGTGATCGGCGGTGTCGGATCCATTCGCGGTGCCTTTTTCGCCAGCCTGATCCTCGGCATCGTCGATACCGGCCTGCGCGCCTATCTGCCCGGGCTGCTGCGGCAAGTGATGGTCGGTCCGGAAGCCGACGCGCTGGGCGCCGGCATCTCCTCCATGGGCATCTACCTGCTGATGGCCATAGTCCTGTTGATCCGGCCCAAGGGCCTGTTCATCCGCAATTCCTGATTGGGCTTGATTGTGAACAGCGAAACGTCCTTCAAGCGCCCGGCACTGCTCGCAGCCGTTCTCATCGTGCTGATCGCCTTGCCGACAATCGCAGACGCGACAGGCTATTCGGCACTGACTTCGCTTGCGACGCGCATCCTGATCTATGGCATCGCTGCCGCCAGCCTCAATCTGGTGCTCGGCTATGGCGGGCTGGTCAGCTTCGGTCATGCCGCCTTCTTCGGCATCGGCGGCTATGTCGTTGGCATCCTCTATCAGCACTATTCGCTCGAGGAGCCTCTGTTCGGCTTCATTCCCGGCACCAACCAGATGCTGATCACACTGCCGGCGGCGATCCTGATCTCCGGTCTTGCCGCTGCCGCAATCGGCGCGCTGTCGCTGCGCACCGGCGGCGTGCAGTTCATCATGATCACGCTCGCCTTCGCCCAGATGCTGTTCTTCCTGTTCGTATCGCTGAAGACCTATGGCGGCGACGACGGCCTGATCATTCGCCGAACCAACGAATTGCCGGGCCTGAACATGCGAGACAAGCAGACGGTCTACTATGTCTGCCTGGTCATAACGGCGGCGTTCTTCGCGCTGCTGTGGCGCATCGTGAACTCGCGCTTCGGCAACGTGCTGGTCGGCCTGCGTCAGAGCGAGAAACGCATGGCGGCGATCGGCCTGCCGGCCTATCGCTACAGGCTGATGGCGTTCATCATTTCCGGCATGGGCTGCGGGCTTGCCGGCGCGTTGATGGCCAATTTCCTGCGGTTCGCCAGCCCGGACATGATGCACTGGACCAAATCGGGCGAGCTGATGGTCATGGTCATCCTCGGCGGGGTTGGCACCTTGTTCGGCCCGTTGATCGGCGCCGCGGTCTTCATCGTCCTGGAAACCACCCTGGCCTCGTGGACGGAAAACTGGCAGCTGGCCCTCGGCTTCATCCTGCTGTTCGTGGTGCTCTATACGCATGGCGGCGTGCAGGCTCTCGTCCTGCGCCTTGTGGGGAAGCGCTGATGATCCAGCCCATCCTCAACGTTCGCGGACTGGTAAAACGCTTCGGCGGATTGCTTGCGACCGACCATGTCGACCTGACGGTCCAGCCGGGTGAAATCCACGCGCTGATCGGGCCGAACGGCGCTGGCAAGACCACGCTGATTTCCCAACTTATGGGTGAGTTGAAGCCCAATGAGGGGACCGTCGAACTCGCGGGGCAGTCGCTGGACGCCTTGCCCACCGCGCGGCGCGTTGGTCTTGGCCTCGCCCGCACATTCCAGATCACCTGCCTGCTTCCCGACTACACCGTGATCGACAATGTCGCGCTGGCGGTGCAGGTGCGGCAGGGACACTCCTTCCGCTTCTGGGAAAACGTCCGCGCCGATCACTCGCTGCGGGACGAGGCCTCCACCTTGCTGACCGGCACCGGCCTGGAGCCGCGCGCGAACGAGCTGGTCGCCAATCTGTCGCATGGCGAGCAGAAACAGCTGGAGCTGACCATCGCGCTGGCAACACAGCCTCGGCTCCTGTTGCTCGACGAGCCGATGGCCGGTCTCGGCCATGTCGAAAGCCAGCAGATGATCGAAACCCTGCGTGGGCTGAAGAACCAGGTCTCGATGCTTCTCGTCGAGCACGACATGGATGCCGTTTTCGCACTTGCGGATCGCATATCGGTCCTCGTCTACGGACGCGTCATCGCCAGCGGCAGCGTCGACGAGATCCGGCAGAACCCGGAAGTGCGCACGGCCTATCTGGGAGAGGGGGACGAGCTGTGCTGAAGGTTGCAAAGCTGCAGTCAGCCTATGGGCCGAGCCAGGTTCTGTTCGACGTGGCGCTGGAGATCGACGACGGCGAGGTCGTCACGCTTCTGGGCCGCAACGGCATGGGCAAGACCACGACCGTCAAATCCATCATGGGGCTGGTGAAGCCGCTTTCGGGCGAACTGCATTTCAGCGGTCAAAATGTTCTGGGCGCCGCACCGGAAAGGGTAGCGCGGCTTGGTGTCGGGTTGGTGCCCGAAGGGCGTCACACCTTCCCGACGCTGACGGTTCGCGAGAACCTCGTCGCAACGGCGGCCAACCGGCTCGGGCGCAAGAATCCGTGGACGCTGGAGCGCATCTACACGCTGTTTCCGCGCCTGCGCGAGCGGGCCAGCCAGGCTGCCGGCACCTTGTCGGGTGGCGAGCAGCAGATGCTGGTTGTCGGTCGCGCGCTGATGACCAATCCAAAACTGCTCATTCTCGACGAGGCAACGGAAGGGCTGGCACCGGTGATCCGTGCCGAGATATGGGGATGCATCGAAGCCTTGAAGGCGGAAGGACAATCGATCCTGCTGATCGACAAGAACCTGCATGTCCTCAAGCGGTTGGCCGATCGCCACTACATCCTCGAAAAAGGCCGCACGGTCTGGTCCGGTAGCAGCCAGGATCTGACGCGTGACGCCGAACTGGTGCACGGTTATGTCGGGCTCTGACCGGCGACGCCTCAATTTGTGTTTTATTGGCTGGGGTGCGATTGCCCAGCGCGTCGGCGCGTTGCTCGCAGAACGTCATCCGCAAGGCGTCAACATCATTGCTGTGGCCGTGCGTGACCAGCATCGTCATCGTGGCGATCTCCCAGTTGGCGTGCGGCTGATCTCCGAGCCAGCCGAACTGGCCGGGCTCGATCTCGACATGGTGATCGAGGCAGCCGGTCGCGACGCCGTCGCGGTCTGGGGCGAGGCGGCACTGCGCAATGCGGCCAGCTTCGTCGTCTCATCGACCAGCGCGTTCTGTGACGACGCGCTGCTTGAGCGGCTCGTCTCCGTGGCAAAGGAGACAGGCAGCCGCATCGTCATTCCTTCGGGCGCCCTGGGCGATCTCGGTGCGCTGGCAGCCGCCAGCATTCTACCGCTGGATGAGGTTGTCCATACCATCGTCAAGCCGCCTCGCGCCTGGCGCGGAACGCCGGCCGAAACCATGCTCGACCTGGAGGCGCTTGCGGTCGCTTCACCGTTCTTCGACGGCAGCGCGCGTGAAGCCGCCGGCCGTTTCCCTCAGAACGCTAATGTCGCGGTGATTTCAGCGTTGTCGGGCATCGGTCTCGACAGAACCCGTGTGGTGCTCGTGGCCGATCCGGCAGCGCGCCGCAATGCTCATCGGGTCGAGGCCTCCGGTGCCTTCGGCAGGCTCGATCTGACACTCGAAAACGAACCGCTGGCCACCAACCCCAAATCGTCCGAAATGACCGCGCTCAGCCTCGTGCGTCTTGTCGAAAATACCGTTGCACCGCTCCTGCGCTAGCGGGGAAGTCCCTTCTAGTTTGCCCATTCCGGATCGGTGGTGAAGGCGATGGTGAGCCAGCGGTCCGGTCCTTCGTCGCCGAGAGCTTCGCCGACTTCATCGCGAATGAGGTCCCATTCCTGTAATCTACTGGCTGGCCAATCCGATGGCACGATGAAGAACAGTTCGATCTGCCTGCCACGACCGACCCTGGCGACATAGGCACGATAGTCCAGGAAGCCATGACGCTTCACGGTTCCCTCGGCAACCTGATCGACATGCCGCTTGAGGTCTGCGGGGGTAACCAGAAGAATGTCCGCCAGCGCCTGCTTGATCGTACCCAGAGGGATCGGAATGATGATGACGCAGACCACGGCAAGCACGACCGGATCCACATAGGGCGATGTCCATTCCAGGCTGGTGCCTTGCACGAGATAGCCAAAGACGAAGGCGATGAACAGGGCAGCCGTCAGGGACGCGGACATGACCCACGCCTTGGCGTCGAGGGCGACAAAATCCGACTGGATGGTACGGTTTGCCCGCTGACCGTAGATCGCCATGCCGATGGTGACGGCGAGGGTCACCACTGCATAGATGATGGCCCGATCGAAGTTCAGTTCGCGTCCGCCCGACATGATGCTGCCGACCGCATTGATCAAGGCATAGATCGCCGCGCCCGAGAGCATGATGCCGTTGAGGCCGAGCACCATCGGCTCGAGATGCCAGAACCCCATGGTGAAGTGTTTCACCAGTTTGCTCCTGGCCGGTCCGACCGCGGTCGAAGAGGCGATCAAATTGGCGACGAGCAGGGCAACGATCGTCATCGTTGCGTCGGTCAACGCATAGACGCCATCGAAGACGATCGCGAAGGAACCGGACAGAAGGCCGAACACGATGCCGATCACGGCAAGGACGAAGGTGACGATGATCGATATCCGGAGAACGCTCTGTTCCGTGTGCATCGCCGCGTCCTCTTCGTATGATCGATACAAGATATCAGTTTCTTATGCGGCGGATTTGATCCCTTCGTCCAGCAACCAGTTCCGGAGCATGGCCACCTCCGGTCGCGCCAGGCTGGCTTCCGGGGTCATCATCACATAGGGCTGGCGGATCGGCAGCGAGATGCCGAAAGCGTCGACCAGGCGCCCGCCTTCCAATTCCTGCTCGACCATGAAATCCGGCACAAGCGCAAATCCAGCGCCTGCGTTGCAGGCTTCGATCGCCAGATGCACCAGGTTGAAGGAAAGCGTCGAGCGCAATTCGAGATGACCGAAGCCGGTGGCGGCAAACCAGGCCTCCCAGCCTTCGTCGTGCCAGCCCGGTTCGGCAAAATCCACCTTGATCAATGGGCGCGACAGCAGATCGGCAGGTGTCGGGGCCGGCGGCAAGGTGACGATAAGTTGGGGGGAGGCGACGACAACCAATCGCCCGCCGATCAGCGTGTCCTGCCGGACGCCGGGGATGGTGCCCCGGCCATGGTAGATCGCGAGATCGGGGTCGCGCTCATTGGCATTCCATCGATGCGGCAGCGCCTGCACGGTGATCTGGATGTCGGGATGCAAAGCGCGGAATTTGCCAATGCGCGGTGCCAGCCACTTGGAGGCCAGTGAGAACTGGCAGCGTATCGTGACGCTGCTCGTTCCGCCCGGCGCGCGGGCGGCAACAGCCGCGGATGTGATCTGGTCGAAGATCGCGCCCAGCCGGGTCGCAAAGACTCGGCCTGTCTCGGTAAGGCGAACGCCATTCGCCCGCCGTTCGAACAGCGGGTCGCCGACCCAGTCCTCCAGCTGCTTCATCTGGTGGCTGATTGCGCCTGGCGTGACGCCGAGTTCTCCGCCGGCGCGCGCGAAACTCAAATGACGCGCCGCGGCCTCGAACGCACGCAGGGCAGGGAGCGGTGGCAGATGCCGAGACACGACAGAGGCTTAATCCAATTGAGGCTAACCGAGAGATATTTTGGTTTGCTCGCATAATCTTTGGCATGACATCGTTCTGTCAAGAATTCGAATGAGCAGGATTATGTCTCGGAATCAAACCATCGCCCTTGCCACGTCCTTTGCCTCCGACGGCCGTTTCCTGTCAGATCTGCAGCGTCGCGTTGCCATCGCCACCGAAAGCCAGAATCCAGAGCGGCGTCCCGAATGCTATCGCTACCTCAATGAAATCAACGCTGATTTCGACCGGCTCGGCTTTACCGGTGAGGTGGTCGACAATCCGGATCCGGCCGGCGGTCCGCTGCTGATTGCGCGGCGCATCGAATCCGCTGATCTGCCGACACTCCTTGTCTATGGTCATGGCGACGTCGTTGCGGGCATGGAAGGTTCGTGGTCGAATAACCGCGACCCCTGGCAGGTGAAGGTCGAGGGCGAGCGTATCTATGGCCGTGGCACCGCGGACAACAAGGGCCAGCACACCATCGTCATGCTCGCGCTGGAAGCCGTGCTGGCAACCCGTGGGAAGCTGGGTTTCAACACTGTCGCGCTGATCGAGACTTCCGAGGAAACGGGTTCGGCGGGGCTTCGCGAGATCTGTGCCGAGCACCGTTCCAAACTGCAGGCCGACTGGCTGATTGCGTCCGACGGCCCACGCCTTGCACAGCATCGCCCGACGCTGGACGGTGGAACGCGCGGAACCGCCGACTTCGACCTGGTCTGTGACCTGCGAGCCGGTGCGCATCACTCCGGCAATTGGGGCGGCCTGATCGCCAACCCGGCAGTCATCCTCGCCAACGCGATCGCGGCTCTCGTCTCAGCCAATGGCCGCATCAATGTTCGCGGCATCCTGCCCAGCGAAATCCCGCAGAGCGTTCGAACCGCTTTGGCCAAGATCGAGCTCGAGACCGAAGAGAATGGTCCAGAACTCAATCCCTGGTGGGGCGAACCGGGCCTGACGCCGTCCGAGCGGGTGTTCGGCTGGACGGCGCTCGAGGTCCTTGCGATGACGTCGGGAAGACCCGAACAGCCCATCAACGCGATCCCGCCGCATGCGCGAGCCCGCATGCAGATCCGCTACACGGTCGATGTCGATCCTGCCGCCTTCTTTCCCGCCATTCGTGCCTTCCTGGACGAAAACGGCTTCCACAATGTAGCGATCGAGCCTATGGCACAGGAATCGGAATGGGGCGCGACCCGCCTCGATCCGGAACATCCGTTGATGCTCTGGGCCGCGGCCTCGGTTGAGAAAACGACCGGGATCGAGCCGACCATCCTGCCGAATGCAGGCGGTTCGCTGCCGAACGACTGTTTCGCCGACATACTCGGCATGCCGACGATCTGGGTGCCGCATTCCTATTCAGGGTGCTCGCAGCACGCTCCGGATGAGCACCTGCTGCAGCCTCTGGTCAAGGAAGGGCTCGCCATCATGGCTGGGTTGTTCTGGGACCTTGGTGCCGAAGGGCGACCGGATCCTCGCTGATCGAATAAGAACAAAAATAGGGAGGGAATTCAGTCATGCAGAGGAAAATTACGGGCTTGGTATCGGTTCTCGCCTTGGGTGCAATCCTGTGCGGACCGGCCGTCGCTCAAGACCAGGCTGAGGTGCGGATCGGCACCGACGGTGGTTATCTGCCTTGGACGTCGACGACGCCGTCCGGCGAGCTCACGGGTTTCGAAATCGACCTTGCCAAGCAGGTCTGCGATCGGATGAAGCGCAGCTGCCGTTTCACCGCCCAGCCCTGGGAAGGACAGATTCCGGCGCTGGAACAGGGCAAGTACGACATCCTCGTCGGCGGCATCGCCATCACGCCGGAACGGCAGAAGCGGCTGGCCTTCACCCAGAGCTACGCCAATCTGCCGATCAACTTCGCCGCGGCAAAAACGTCCAGCCTGAACGGCAAGGCAAACTGGCAGGAGTTGAAGGCCGCTCTGGCAGGCAAGACGATCGGCGTGCAATCCGGCACGCAAAGCCAGAAGTTCGTGGACAACGAACTGAAGGGAGAGGTGACGGTTCGGCTCTACGACAACCAGGACAGTCTCAACCTCGACCTGCTGGCTGGCCGGGTCGATGCGGCCGTTGCCGGGCGTTCCCCCTGGATCGCGCTGACGCGCTCGCAGCAGGGCGAGCCGATCGAAATCCTGTCTCCCAATATCGACTTCGAAGAGTTCAACTATCTCGGTGTTGGAGTGGGCGGGCTGATGCGCAAGGATAAGGAGGATCTGCGCAAGGCGTGGGACGCGGCTCTGTGCGATCTGAAAGCATCGGGCGAGCTGAAGAGCATTTCGGAGAAGTGGTTCGGCTTCGACGTTTCCACCAAGCCGGACACCAAGGTCTGCGGGGCCTGACCTTGCATGAACTCGACCGTCATTGATCTGTTCGCCTGGGGCGGCGACGGTTGGACCAAGCCGCTGCTGACCGGCCTGGGCGTGACGATGGCATGCGCATGCATCGGCTATGTCCTGGGCGTGATCCTCGGGTTTGGTGTCGCGTTTGCAAAGCTGGGGCGCAACAGGTGGCTTTCGGCTGCTGCAACGCTCTACACGACGCTGCTGCGTGGTGTGCCGCCGCTGCTGGTGATCTTCCTGCTCTTCTTCGGCACGAACGGCGCACTGATGTGGGTGGCGCGCGGGTTCGGCTATACCGGCTACATCGAAGTGGATGCCTTCACCGTCGGCGTGATGGCTGTGGCGTTCGTTTCGGCCGCCTACAGTTCGGAGGTGTTTCGCGGCGCTCATGCCGCGATCCCGGTCGGGCAGTTCGAAGCCTATACGGCGCTTGGCCTGCGTCCGCTCGCCGGGCTTTGGACCGTTATCATCCCGCAGATGTTCCGGCTGGCGCTGCCGGGCCTCGGCAATGTCTGGATCATGGCGATCAAGGAAACGACCCTGCTTTCGGTGATTTCGCTCGCCGAACTGATGCGGGTTGTGGGCGTTGCAGGACGCACGACCGGGCAGCCCTTCATCTTCTACGGCGTGGCGGCGCTTACCTATCTCGTGCTGGTGGCGATTTCCTCGCGGGCATTCCACGCCGTCGAAGCCAGAATGCGCTGGGCCTGATCATGGACCTCGAAACCGCTCTCCATGTCGCAAGTGAGTTCGCCGGGGCGATCTGGGTCACTCTGGCGCTTGCGGCCGTGACCCTTCCCCTGGGCCTGATCTTCGCCGGCCTGGCCACCTGGGCAAGGCGTTCGCGCCATCGTGCTCTCCGAGGCGCCGCATCGGCCTATGTGCTGGCGTTCCGTTCCATACCGCTGCTCGTGCAGATATTCGTTCTCTATTATGGCCTCAGCCAGTTCGCCTGGCTGCGCGCCAGCCCGGTATGGATCGTGCTCAAGGACCCATTTGCCTGCGCGGTGATCGCGATGAGCGTTTGCGCGGGCGCCTATACGGCGGAGGTGATGCGCGGTGGCCTTGCTGCCGTGCCCCAGGGAGCAATCGAAGCAGCCCGGGCGCTCGGCCTGTCGCGGTTCAAGACCTTCCTGCTCGTGACGATGCCGATCGCGATACGCCGCGCTCTTCCGGCCTACAGCAACGAGATCGTCGTCACGTTGAAGTCGACCTCGCTCGCCTGCACGATTACAGTGATGGAACTGACCGGCGTCGCCAAGGATCTGATGAGCCAGACTTTCGCGGTGATCGAAGTGTTCTGCATGGTGGCGCTCATCTACCTGATCATCAACATGGTGCTGATCTTCATCCTGCAACAAATCGAGCGATGGCTGACGCCGCCCCATCAACGGAGGCTGATGCTTGCGGGCGTGCGCCGGGTCGTGTCGGCTGCAAAATGGCGGTCCATCGGAGCGGCGTCGCATAAAGGCTAAGGCAGCAGGGGCAGTTATTCCACGCTGATGTAGTTCGAAAACATCTGTCGCTTCAGGGCCAATAGCCGGTGGATTTGGAGCGTTCACGGGCGCCGTAATCCATCACTGCCCTGTCATGGATAGCGCCGTTTCGATACATGCCCCAAGCGAGCTCCGCGCTTGTTGCCCGTTTCAAAATATGTTACTTAACATGCTAAGTTATCTGTCGACATTGGCGTGAGGCAGCGTTGGAACTGTTGAGCTCTGCGGGTTTGCTCCACAAGGACCGGATACGGACGCCGTTCAGTCGCTGGGTCGATGATCTCCACTCCACCTGCGGCAGTTTCCGTCCTCGTGCGATGGATACGAGCCTCGACATCCGCGGCGAGGCCCGGCGTATCAATGCCTGCGGCATGGAGTTTTCGCACATCTCCAACGACCTCGATCGTGTCGACCACGATTGGGACGATGTCCGGCGCGACGCCATCGAACAGCTTTTCCTGCTCGTGCAGCTCGAAGGCTCCTGCGGCGTGGAACACGACGGCCGGCAAAGCGCCTTGAATGTGGGCGATTGCATTCTGGTCGATTCCACCAAGCCGACGACGTTCCATTTTGGTGGCAAGTTCAGCAACCACCTGTCGCTCAACCTGCCCCGGCAGCTCATCTATTTCCACGGCGGCGACAAGCTCGATGTGGCGCGTACGCTGGAAGCCGCCGATCCGATGGCTATCACGCTGCGAGCGCTGTTGGCCAAGGTGCTTACGATATCCGACAGCGATGTCCATGCGGCGAACCTGCGCCAATTGATGCTCGACGCGACCCGGCAAGCCTTCGTGTCCGATGTGCACAACGCGCTCTCGTTCGATTCGCTCGGCGAACTGGCCTCGAGGCGGCTGCAGATGATCGATGTCCTTATCGACCAGCATCTGACCAGCCCCCATCTTTCCGCGCAATGGCTGGCAAGACGCGTGGGCGTATCGATGCGGGTGCTGCAGCTGCACTTTCGCGATCTGGGCATGACCTGTACGACCTTCATCCGCGACAAACGCCTGCGCTTCGCGCGCGAGAAGATCAAGCAACTGCACTATCAGCACGGCTCGCAGACCATCGCGGATGTGGCCTATTCCGTGGGCTTCAACGATCTTTCCTACTTCAACCGCTGCTTCAAAGAGCTGTTTGCCTACGCGCCCAGCGAGCTTTTGAAGTCTGCGCCGCATAGAAAAAGAGTACATTAACACCGGCTCGCGCAATGCGTGTTCGTCGAGCTGCATAAGTGCAGCTTGAGCCGCAGCGAGATGGCTGTGGTGCCATCATTTGATTTTCCAGCAAGTTTTTCAATTGGATAGGTGAGGTCCGGCGGATCTCGCCGTCCGAAACCCTTGATGGCGATTTTACGCCCGAGCCCATTCCGGATTTCGTTTCGCTCCAAGACAGGGCCTCGCGACGGGTGTTGGTTGTGCGGGTACGGCCGCCAAAGAAGAACCCGCACGAAGGTCGAGGCAGGGGCGCGTGCCGTTACATCTGGAGGAGAAACCACGGCTATGATTCCGTTGAAATTCAGTCGCGTTTTCGCGGTCGCTCTGCTGACCGCCACGACAGCTCTGACGACCCACACCATTGCACAGGCGCAGGAACTCGTGCTCGGCGTCATCGGCAACAGCAAGGACCAGGTGCAGCCCTATACGCCGACCAGCTCGGCATCCGCCGGCTCTCTGTATGGCCAGCTCTATGAAGGGTTGACTGGCTATGATTCCAAGGGCGCTGTGGTGATGCAACTCGCCGAGTCCATGACGCCGAACGCCGCCCTGGATGTCTGGACCGTCAAGCTTCGCCCCAACGTCAAGCGCCATGACGGCAAGCCGTTCACTGCCGACGACGCGATCGCCAGCATCAAATACATGATGGACCCGGCGAATAACTTTGTTGTTTCCAGCCAGATCGACTTCGTCGATCCGGCCAAGATACGCAAGGTCGATGACCTGACGATGGAGTTCACCCTCAAGCGTCCGTTCGGCCTCTTCGCCAATGCCTTCGCCGATAATGATTTCAAGATGCGCGCCATCGCCGCCGACGGTTCGGTGACCGGCACGGGACCGTTCAAGCTGGACTCCTTCACGCCTGGCCAGGAAGCCAGGCTGACCCGGTTCGACGACTATTGGGGTGAGAAGCCCGGCTTCGACAAGCTCCGCATCATCGGCTTCCGGGACCAGCAGGCGGTCACCAACGCCTTGCGTGGCGGCCAGATCGACGTCGCCTATTCCGTGCCCTACACCGATGTCCCCGCGCTGACCAAGGACCCCAAACTGAAGACCGTAGTCAGCGGTACGACAACCTATCCGATGCTGGCCGTGCGGGTGGACACGCCGCCATTCAACGACGAGAAGGTTCTGGAAGCGCTCAAGCTGGTGGTCGACCGCCAGCAGATCGTCGACAATGCATTCGGCGGGTTTGGCACGATTGCCAACGACTATCTCGGCAACAACACGGCTTGCCCGGCGCCTCCCGAGCCGCAGCGCACGCAGGACATCGCCAAGGCGAAGCAGTTGCTGGCAGACGCCGGCAAAAGCAACCTCAAGCTCGAGATGGTGACCGACGGCGCATATGCGGGCATGATGGAAATGGCGCAGCTCTATGCGCAGCAGGCCGCGCAGGCGGGCATTGCCATCAAGGTACGCCGGCTGGATCCGGCCACCTTCCTCAATCGCTGGCGCGAATGGCCGTTTCTGATCAGCCTGACCAGTGGGCCGTATGAAACCGCCACGCTCGCGGCGCTGTTGCCGGAGCAGGGCGAGAATGCCACGCATTTCGACGACGCCGAATACAACGACCTCGCCAAGAAGCTGCAGAGCACCAGCGATCTGGCCGAGCAATGCAAGCTGATCACGCAGTTGCAGGCGATCGAATACAAGCGCAGCGGCCACATCGTCGCTGCCTATCCCGAGAACATCACCGTCTACCGGGATACGGTCAGCGGGCTGAAGCCGGATATCTACGGCCGTACCGCGATCCGGTTCGGTGGCGTCACCGTCAACAAGTGACGCGATCGTACTGCGGGGAAGAGCGTTCGATGACAGTCGAAAACCAAAGCGACAATGCAACAATCGGGGTTTTCTCCCGGCTGCAGCCGTTGCTTGCAAGGGTATTGCAAGGCGCTATGACCCTGCTTGCCGTGTCATTGCTGATCTTCCTCGCTGCGCGGGCCTTGCCCGGCGATGTCGCCAACATGATCCTCGGTCAAAGCGCGACGCAGGAGCAATTGGACCTGCTGCGTACCCAGCTTGGTCTCGACCAGCCGCTATGGTGGCAATACCTCGTCTGGCTGGGGGGCATTCTGCGCGGCGACTGGGGAACGTCGCTTTCCAACGGGCAGCCGGTGGCGGACCTGCTTGCGCTCGGGGTTCGCAATTCCGCGACGCTGAGCGGGGTCGCGCTCGCCGTCATGCTGCCGTTGTCGCTGCTTGTCGGAGTGATAGCCGCCCAGTTTCGCGACGGGTTCGTCGACAAGGTTTTTCTCGGCATGTCGATGGTCGCCAATGCCGTTCCCGACTTCGTCACGGGGACTGTGCTGGTAGCACTTTTCGCAACAACGGTGCTGCACGTGCTGCCGGCAGTCTCGTTCATTCCGCCCGGAGATTCGCCGTTTTCCTACCCCGATGCGCTGGTGTTGCCGGCGACGACGGTGATCATTCCGGGCGTGATGTATCTCGCCAGGCTGGTGCGGGTCGCCGTCATCGACGTGATGGCGACCGAGTATATTCAGACCGCGGAGTTGAAAGGCCTCTCGCCGAGCCGGATCCTGTTTCGGCACGCCTTGCCGAATGCGGTGGCCCCGATCATCCCGGCCGCCAGCCTTGTGGCGGCCTTCACCGTCGGCGGCGTGGTCGTGGTGGAATATCTGTTCGCCTATCCCGGCGTCGGCAGCGCCCTGGTCGACGCCGTCACCAACCG
The DNA here is from genome assembly GCF_042739215.1 of Mesorhizobium sp. NPDC059054. NCBI lineage: Bacteria > Pseudomonadati > Pseudomonadota > Alphaproteobacteria > Hyphomicrobiales > Phyllobacteriaceae > Mesorhizobium > Mesorhizobium sp. NPDC059054. Next base: position 316,387 of record NZ_JBHYHV010000007.1, on the reverse strand, counting down.
CGACCTGCCGGTTATCCAGGCCAATGTCCTGGTGATCGCCTCAGCCTATTTCATCTTCAACCTCATCGCCGACTCGCTTGCCCAACGGGATGAGGCTTCGGCGGGCCAGAGGCAGTCCAAGGCGTGAGTACCGACGTGGAAATGACGCTGATCACACATCAACGGGGTCACCCACGCCCAGCCAGCGGCTGGTGGCGGCTCTGGGCGTCCACCCAGGTTCGCTGGGGTGTGATCCTGCTGGTCGCCATGACCGCGCTGGTCGTCGTCGGCCCTTTCCTGGCGCCCTATGATCCGGCCGCGCCCGTGGGCAAACCCTATGACGCGCCGTCGGCCTCAGCCTGGCTCGGCACCGACAATCTTGGCCGCGATGTTCTGTCCCGCGTACTTTCAGGCGGAGTCTATCTGGCCTGGATGGCTCCGGTTTCAGCGCTGCTCAGCGTCGTGATCGGCGCCGCCGTCGCTTTGGTGACCGCCTATTATCGCGGCTGGACCGACCTTGTGCTGATGCGGTCGCTGGATGTCCTGCTTGCCTTCCCCGGCATTCTTCTGACGCTTCTGTGCGTTTCGGTGTTCGGGCCGCAGCCTGTCCTGCTGGTGGGCCTGGTTGTGCTGACCCTGATGCCAGGTGTCGCCCGCGTGATCCGTGGCGCGGCCCTGCCGCTCCTCGACCGGGAATATGTGCTGTGGGCCAAGGCTGTCGGCACACCGGGACCGGTGATCATCCTGCGCGAACTGCTGCCGAACGTCTCTTCGCCGCTGCTGGTCGAACTGGGTCTTAGGCTGAGCTGGTCAGTCGGCATTCTCTCCTCGATGAGCTTCATCGGTTACGGCATCCAGCCGCCGGCGGCCGATTGGGGCCTGATGGTCAGTGAGAACGGCACCGGCCTCGGCACCCAGCCCTTTGCCGTGCTCGCGCCGATCCTGATGATCATCCTTTACACGATCGGCGGTGGGTTGATTGCCGAAGGCGCCGCGCGGGTGATGGCCCGGACGGAAGGCAAGGCATGATGACGGTATTGAAAGCATCGGGGCTGACCGTCGAACGCACAGACGGCGCGCCGATCATCGAGGATGTTTCGCTGAGCCTCGACAAAGGCGAGGTGATGGGCATCGTCGGTGAATCCGGCTCCGGAAAATCCACGCTGGCGCTGGCGCTGCTTGCCTATGCGCGGCACGGCGTGCGCATCGCGGGCGGTGCGGTCCGGGTGGCCGGCACCGACATGCTGGAACTCGACACGGCAGGCCTGCGCAAGGCGCGACGCGAAATCGTGGCCTATGTCGCGCAGGACCCCGGCGCTGCGCTGAACCCGATGCTCACGCTCGGCACCCTGCTGACCGAGGGCTTGGCTGGCGGCAAGGCCGAAAAGGTGACCCGCGCGCGCGAAATCCTGCGCAAGGTCGGCCTGCCCGACGACGAGGCCTTCCTGCAGCGCCGTCCGCGCCAGCTTTCGGGTGGGCAGCAACAGCGTATCGCGATCGCCATGGCGGTGATCGCGCAACCCAAGCTGATCATCCTCGACGAGCCGACGACCGGGCTCGATGTCTCGACCCGCGCCAAGGTGCTGGATCTGATCCGCCAGCTCTGCATCTCGGACGATCTGACCGCGATCTATGTCAGCCATGATCTTGCGGTGATCGCCAATGTCGCCGACCACGTCACGGTGATGTATGGCGGCCAGGTTGTCGAACAGGGCCCCATGCAGGAGATTCTGGCGACGCCGCGCCATCCTTATACGCGCGCCTTGCTGGACGCTGTTCCTTCACTGCAGGCCAGGCAAGCGCTGAGGCCGATCCGTGGCCGCGTGCCGGCGGTGGGCGAAGCGCCTGACGGCTGCATCTTCTCCGATCGCTGCGACTACGCCGTCGAGGCCTGCAACACCCGGCCAGCGCTGAGACTGGTGGGAGGCACCCAGGTGCGGTGCGTTCGTTCCGAACTGGGTGAGACATTCGGGGTGCGCCCGCAAGCCGTAGGCCATTCCGACAGGCAGGTCGCGAACAGCTCGGCGGTGCTTCAGGCGAACGGGGTCAATGCATTCTACGGCTATCGCCAGATCCTGTTCGATGTCAGCCTCAAGGTGGAACCGGGCCGGTGCCTGGCGGTGGTGGGTGAGTCAGGCAGCGGCAAGTCGACGCTTTCGCGCTGCCTGATCGGATTGCACGGCAACGTCATGGGTGAATTCCGCCTTGACGGCAAGCCGTTGCCGCTCACCGTCGGCCAGCGCGACCAGCATGCCCGCCAGCGGCTGCAATACATCTTCCAGAATCCCAACGCTTCGCTCAATCCACGCCGCACGATCGGCGCGAGCCTGACTGCTGCACTCGCCAACAGGCCGGGGTCAGACAGCCGGCCTGGCGCCGTCATCGCTGAGGCGCTCGAACGGGTCGGCATCTCGCCCGACCTCGCCACGCGCTATCCGGCCGAGCTTTCGGGCGGCCAGCGCCAGCGCGTGGCCATTGCCCGCGCACTGGTCGCCAATCCCGCGGTGCTCCTGTGCGACGAGGTGACGTCTTCGCTCGACGTGTCGGTACAGGCTTCGGTGATCGAATTGCTGCGCAGCCTGCTCGCGGACGGCCTCGGTATGCTCTTTGTCACGCATGACCTCGCCGTGGTGCGCAACATCGCAGACACGGTTGCCGTGCTCAGCGCCGGTCGGGTCGTCGAACAGGGTGAAGCTCACAAGGTCCTGGGCACGCCCAGCCATCCCTACACACAATCGCTGCTCGCCAACACGCTGCAACTGCCAACCGAAGCCGCCGATCTGGACATGCCGGTGATCGCACCAAGGCAATCCGCGGCCGGTTCGCGGTGAATTTGAGGATTTCCGTTCATCAAGAGGAGAAGATGATGAGCCATTTTGACGGTCTGCTCAACGACACACTGCCGTTGCTGCAGGTAGACTTTACCGCCGAGGGGGCGCTGGCCGACCTTGAGAATCCACCGAATACGGGTGGCTTCGAGCTGGTCGGCACGCTGGTGCAGCCCAACGCGAAGATCCACATGACCCATATCTGGATCACGCCGTTCAATCGCCATCTGCATTGGGTGTCGGAGCATGTCCACGACTACGACGAAGTCCTGATCTGGACCGGCAACGATCCCGAGAACCCGCAGGATCTGGGCGCTGAGCTTTATATCGACATCGAGGGCGAGCGCCGCATCATCAACAAATCCGGCTCGATCTACATCCCGGCGGGCGTCAGGCACTGCCCGCTCGGCTTCCACTATGTGAATCGGCCCTTCCTGTTCCATGCGTTGTCGCTGGACCCGACCTACAAGGCGAAGGTCTAGCCTTTACGGTGGTCAATCAGTCATCGCCGCGACCAGCCGCTGGCGATGACTGTTTCCCGGTATGTTTGCGAGGCCACCACCGTGTCCCTCTGCCATCAGGTTTCTTCTTTCCAGCGCGGCCGGCGCATCTGGAACGTCTCGCTGGTCGAGAGATAATCCATATAGCCGAGCCGGGCGACATTGCCGGCTTTCTTCTGGTCGAAAAGCCCGGCCGTCAGCATGGCGTCGTCGATATGGATGCCGACGACCTCGCCGATGACCACGAAGACCCCGGCCCAGCGACCGTCGAGGCCCTTGGGTTCCACGATCTCGGTCAACCGGCATTCCAACACGGCAGGGGCGCCGGCGACATGCGGGACGGCGATCAGCCTTGAACTCGCGGTTTCCAGCCCGGCATAACCGAACTCGCTGATCCCGCGCGGTGCATCGACGGAGGTTGCGTTCATCTGGCGCGCAAGTTTTTCACCCACCAGGTTGACGGCGAACTCGCCTGTCTCCCGGGCGAAGACGACGCTGTCCTTTTCGGCATCCGCCGAGAACCAGACAAGGTAGGGATCGACCGACAGTGCGTTGAAGAAGGAGTAGGGCGCGAGGTTGATCGCGCCCGAGCTGCTGCGGGTCGAAATCCAGCCGATCGGCCGCGGCGAAACGATCGCTTTGAACGGGTCGTGCGGCAGGCCGTGGCCATCGGATGGACGGTAGAACATAAGGGTCAGTCCTGACGTGCCGCGACGAGATCCGCCTCCACTTTCCAGGCCGGGTTGGCGAGCCCCGTGACCACAACAGCCGTCGTTGCGGTCTGGACACCGGCAAAGACCCGGTTGCGGATGCCAGCATAGGTGATGATGTCTTCGGCCGACATGCAATAGGCGTTGAATTTCACGATGTCGGCGAAGGTCATGCCCGCGGATGCGAGGATGGCGCGGATGTTTTCCATCATCTGCTCGGTCTGCTCTTCAAGGCTCTCCGGCACGGTGCCATCTGGCCGCACGCCGACCTGACCGGCGACGTAGAGATGGCGGCTGGCGGCCGGCACTTCGACGGCGTGCGCATAGAGGTTGCGCGCAGGCGGCGCGATGGTCGCCGGATTGTGCAACGTGTTGCTGTTGGTCATTTCATTCTCCCTTGAACGTCTGCAATTCGTCGCGTTGCGCGGCAAAGCCCGAAGCATTTGAGATGGTGGATTGGTTGCCGAGATGAACTATATAGTTCACTTTGTCAACCAATTCATGTTGCGTGTAACGTGACAAAGGAGTGGATTTCCGATGATGTTTCGGGTTGAGGTGAAAGTGCGCTTCCCGTTTTGGGCGAATGCGGACGGGCGCCTGCAGGGGACGAGAAAATGAGTGGATCGGACAGCGGCGTCGACGATGCCGACAACATGGCGCATCTGATCGAAGCGCATGACGCGCGCGATCTGTTTTCATTCCAGTTGCAGCGCCTCGCATCGCTTTCGAGCCGTATTGCCTTCCTGTCGATCAGCCCACGCTACAAGCTGACGGTTCGGGAATGGCGCGCGCTTGCCGTGCTCGACTACCTCAAGGAAGCGCCGTTGCAGCTCCTGGCCAACCACAGCGGTCTTTTGAAAAGCCAGATGAGCCGGGTCGTGTCCGGCCTCATCGACCGCGGCCTGATCAGCCGTTCGGAAAATCCAGAGGATGGCCGCAGCATCCTGCTGCGTCTCACCGGTGAGGGCAGGGAGATCGTGGCGAAGATCCTCGCCGATTCCGAACACCGCAACGAGATGATGCTTTCGAACCTCTCGTCGGAGGAGCGCACGCAGCTCCAGAAGTCGCTGCAGGCCGTCTTCAAGAGCTCGATCACCTATTACGACCAGCTTCGCCGGGAAGTCGTTGCCGCGGGCGGCGATCTTGGTGACGAAGAGTGACGCAGCAGCGTTCCTTCCAAAGTCTGTTTTTGATTTCGGGGTCGTGCGCTAGAGCATTTTGTAGCCAAGTGGGATCACTTGGCGTTACAAAAATGCGGCGAAAACAAAACCTAGAGCGTTTCCGCGTTTCCGTGAAAACGGAAACGCTCTAGTCACCTGTCCCTGCCGCCTCTCCAAGTTTCCTGACAAATCACCGGCCTGATCGCAGCCTCACAGAATATGCGGCGGGGTTGAGATATTTTCACTCAAGATAGTTGACGATGTGAACTACATAGTTTACGAAATCAACTAAATTGGAATTGAGGAATACGGATGGAACTGGCGAAGCTGTTCATCGATGGCGCATGGTGCGAGGGGAGTTCGGGACGATCCGGCAAGGTCATCGATCCGGCGACCGGTGAAGCCTTTGCTTCGGTGACGCATGCCAGCGCGGCCGATCTCGACCGAGCGCTATCCGCCGCCCGGCGCGCCTTTCTCGAATGGCGGCTGGTTTCGCCCTATGACCGTTCGAAGCTGCTGCGCAAGGCTGCCAACTTGTTGCGCGAGCGTGCGCCGGCCATTGCCGCCCTGATGACGCGCGAGCAGGGCAAGCCGCTTGCCGAGGCGCTTGGCGAGACCATCGGCTCGGCCGATCATATCGACTGGTACGCCGAAGAAGGGCGCCGCGCCTATGGCCGGCTTATTCCGGCGCGTGCACCTGGCGTACGCCAGATCGTGGTCAAGGAGCCGGTTGGTCCCGTCGCCGGCTTCTCGCCCTGGAATTTCCCCGTAAGCCAGGCCGTGCGCAAAATCGCAGGCGCGGTGGCTGCGGGGTGCACGATCATCATCAAATGCCCGGAGGAGACGCCGTTCTCGCCGATCGAGCTGGTCCGCTGCTTTGAGGATGCCGGCATTCCGGCCGGCGTCGTCAACCTCGTCTTCGGGGTGCCGGCCGAGATCTCGGAATACCTCATTCCTGCCTCGCAGATCCGCAAGATCTCGTTCACCGGCTCCATTCCGGTCGGCAAGCATCTCGGCCAGCTGGCGGCCGCTCACGTCAAGCGGGCGACGCTCGAACTCGGCGGACACTCGCCTTTCATCGTGTGTGAGGACGCCGATCCGGAAGAAGCCGTCAAACTCGGCCTGTTCCTGAAATACCGCAACGCCGGTCAGGTCTGCGCCGCGCCGTCCCGCTATTACGTGCATGAGCGGCACTACAAGCGTTTCGTCGATGCCTTCGTCGCCGGTTCGGAAAACCTGAAGGTTGGTCCGGGTACGGAGACGGGCGTGCAGATGGGGCCGCTTGCCAATTCCCGTCGCCTCGACGCGATGCAGGCTTTCGTCACGGATGCCGAGAGCCGCGGCGCCAAGGTGCTTGCCGGCGGCAAGCGTATCGGCAACCAGGGCAATTTCTTCGCGCCGACCGTGCTTGTCGATACGCCGGACGATGCGCGCCTGATGGTCGACGAGCCGTTTGGTCCGCTCGCGCCAATTGCTTCCTTTTCCAGTCTGGACGATGCGATCGCGCGTTCGAACAGCCTTCCCTACGGCCTCGCCGCTTTCGCTTTCACACGCTCGGAGCGCACGTCGACGCTGCTCGGCGAACGGTTGGAGTCCGGCATGGTCTCGATCAATCACTTCGGCATTGCCGCGCCGGAGACGCCGTTCGGCGGCGTCAAGGAGAGTGGCTATGGCAGCGAAGGCGGGAGTGAAGGCCTCGAAGCCTTCTTCCAGACGAAGTTCATCAGTGAACTGGGGCTCAAGGACGCGGCGGCCTGAGCCTTAACAGAAAGATGTGACCGCCGATCAACGTCAATTGTGTGTCATCAATGGGAGAGATGAAGATGCACAAGTCTGTCAAACGCGGACTTATCACAGCAACGGCCTGGGCCGTATTCTCGACCGCGGCAATGGCCGCGGATACGCTGACGCTTGCCGGGCTTGGCGGCAAGGTTCAGGAAGACCTGACGGCAACGCTGTTCAAGCCATCGGCTGAGAAAATCGGTGCCGAACTCAGAACGGAATCGCATGACGGCATCGCTGCCGTGCGTGTCCAGGTGCAGTCCGGCGCGCCGGGCTGGGATGTCGCGCATCTCGGCGCAGAAGACTGCGCCATCGGTGCCGCCGAAGGCCTGTTCGAGCCGATCGACTACTCGGTGGTCAATGGAGACGGTATTCCGGAAGGCGTCCGCGCCAAGGACTGGATCGCCACGAATACCTATTCCGTCGTTCTCGCCTGGCGCACGGACAAGTATGGCGACAATCCGCCGAAGGACTGGAAGGACTTCTGGGATGTCGAGAAATTCCCCGGTCGCCGCGCACTCAGCGTCTACCCGCAGGAGATGATGGAAATCGCGTTGCTCGGTGACGGCGTCGAGCGTGACAAGGTCTATCCGCTCGACACCAAACGTTCGCTGGCGGCGCTCGAGAAGATCAAACCCAGCGTCTCGGTGTGGTGGACCTCGGGTGCCCAGTCCGCGCAACTCCTCAAGGACGGCGAAGTCGACATGGAGGCGATCTGGGGCAGCCGCATCGCCGGCGTCATCGCTGATGGCGCGCCTGTCAAATTCACCTATCAGGACGGCGTCATCGGCTTTGGCTGTGTCGCGATCCTGAAGGGCTCGAAGAACGTGGCGGCTGCACAGAAACTCGTCGCCAACATCGTCTCGCCCGAGATCCAGGCGCGCATTCCGACGATGATGGGTTACTACGGACCCTCGAACAAGAAAGCCTTCGAGGCAAAGCAGTTTTCCGCCGATGTGCTCACCCAGTCGAACGCCTCGCCGGAAAACGCGGCAAAACAGGTCACCATGCAGCCGACCTGGTGGTCCGAAAACATCCAGGATGTCCAGGAAGACTTCAAGAACCTGATCGTCCAGTAGGTCTCGCATCCTAGAAGTCCGGAAGGTGGATCTTCGGTGATCCGCCTTCCACCGACCCTAACGCTGCACCAGCGGTGCGGCGATCTCTGAACGTCTTTGTATCGGTGGATTGTCAATGATGTTGCCAACGACCTTTGTAGGGAAAGCCAGCCAACAGCCGAGCCGGACCGAAGTGCTCGACGCGTTCCGTCGTCGGTCGCAAGATGCGTTTTGGCTGCGTTCACGCTTGAGCGCGTAGCGAATGCCGACCGTTTACAAGGAGGCCGCGATGCCCGGCAGGGTCGAAATCCGAAACATCCGAAAAGCCTATGGCAGCTTTCTCGCACTCGATGACGTGTCGCTCGATATCGCGCCGGGCGAGTTCCTGACCCTGCTCGGTCCTTCAGGATCCGGCAAGACGACGCTTCTCAATGTGCTTGCGGGTTTTGTACGTCCGGATTCCGGCTCTATCACCCTGGACGGTGCCGAATTCCTGCTGCTGCCGCCGCACAAGCGCAATCTGGGCATGGTGTTCCAGAACTATGCGCTGTTCCCCCATATGAGCGTGCGCCGCAATGTCGGCTATCCGCTGCGTTTGCGTGGCGTGTCCGGCGCCGAACTCGACCGGCGTGTCGAGGAAGCGCTCGGCCTTGTCCAGATGGCGCATCTCGCCGACCGCGGCGTCAACGCGCTCTCGGGCGGTCAACGCCAGCGCGTGGCGCTGGCGCGCGCCATCGTCTTCGAACCCTCGATCCTGCTGATGGACGAGCCGCTTTCGGCACTCGACAAGAAACTGCGCGAGCACATGCAGCTCGAACTGAAGCGGCTGCACGACCGGTTGGGAACGACCACGGTCTATGTCACGCACGACCAGCGCGAGGCGTTGACGCTCTCGGATCGCATCGCGGTGGTCAACGGCGGCAAGATCGTGCAACTCGGAACGCCAGACGAGATCTACGATCGACCGAAGAACAAGTTCGTGGCGGATTTCATCGGCGAGACCCGTTTCCTGCCGGTCGAGACGGGTGCCTCTGGCGCGCTCCTCTACGGCCGTCCGCTGCGGACGCGTGACGACTGGAAGGGCGGCGACAGCGACAAGCCCTGGCTCATCATCCGCCCGGAGCGACTGCGCTGGAAGGGCGACGAGACCGAGACCGCGAACAGGATCGAAGCCGAGGCGACCGACGTCATCTATCAGGGCGACAGCTATCTGATCACGGTTCGGATGCCCGATGGCATCGAACTCGATCTGCGCCGCAGCCCGGATATCGGCGGCAAGGACCTGCCGGAACGCGGGCAGCCGATTCAGCTGTGGCTCGACCGCGAACACACGATCCTGGTGGCGGACAAGTCATGACGATGGTGCTCAATCACCCGGGCATCACCGATGCCGACCCCAATGCCGATGCCTTGAGGCGACAGGGCAGCCGCGAACGTCGTGCGCTGGCTTCGCTGACGCTGCCGGGCGCGATCCTGATCTTCCTTGTCCTGATCCTGCCAATCGGCTGGCTGTTCTGGCTTTCCTTCTTCGGACCTTCCGGGGAGCCGACGCTGGAAAACTATATGCGCATGCTGAAGCCCATCTATGTGCGTACCTTTATCTCAACCTTCGAGGTGGCGGGCCTGGTGACGCTGGTCTGCGTGCTCCTCGGCTATCCCGTTGCCTATCTCCTGTCACAGCTTTCCGAGCGTACCGCGGGACTGCTGATGATCTTCGTGGTGCTGCCATTCTGGACTTCGGTGCTGGTGCGCACCTATGCCTGGCTCGTGCTCCTCCAGCGCACCGGACTGGTGAACACGTGGCTGATCGATGCCGGGGTGATCTCCACACCGCTGCCGCTGGTCCACAACATGCTCGGCACCGTGATCGGCATGGTGCATGTCATGCTGCCGTTCCTGATCCTGCCGCTCTATGCTTCGATGCGGGCGATCGACTCGGTCTATATGCGCGCTGCAGCCAATTGCGGGGCCACGCCTTCGCAAGCTTTCCGCCAGGTCTTCCTGCCGATGTCGCTGCCCGGGCTTGCAGCCGGCGTCGCCCTTGTCTTCGTGCTCTGCCTCGGCTTCTTCGTCACGCCGGCGCTGCTCGGTGGCGGACGCGTCGCGATGTGGGCGATGCAGATCGCCAACAACATCTCCGTCTACGGCAATTGGGGTGCGGCGAGCGCGCTCGGCGTCGTGCTCCTGGTGGTCACAGGCATCATCCTCTACGTCTTCAAACGGCTGTTCAGGGTCGACAGTTTCGAGGGCGTACGCTGATGCTCGACCGCCCCGCGACAGAGACCCAGATCACGCATTTCCAAAGGCTTTGGCTCTACATGCTGGTGGCGCTGGTCTTCGCCTTCCTGATCATTCCCTGCCTGATCGTCATCCCGATGTCCTTCTCAGGCAGCAAATATCTGGAGTTTCCGCCCAGAAGCTGGAGCCTGCAGTGGTATGAGGCCTATCTCGGCTCGTCCGAGTGGCGCGCAGCCACCTTCGTGTCGCTGCGCGCAGCGCTGCTGACGACCATCTTTGCAACGACCTTCGGCACGCTGGCGGCCTATGGGATTTCACGGGCCTATGGGGCGGCCTCGTCGCTGGCCCGCGGCGTCTTCATGCTGCCGATGCTGGTACCGCTGATCCTCGTCGCCATAGGCTGCTTCCTCGTCTACGCCAAGATCGGTCTGAACGGCACGACGACCGGCCTGGTCATGGCGCACACGGTTCTGGCGTTGCCCTTTGTGGTCATCGCGGTGCTGAGCGGCCTTGCCAGCTATGACATGAACCAGGAGCGTGTCGCCCAAAGCCTCGGCGCTTCCCGTCCCTGGGCGTTTCTCACCGTGACGCTACCGCAGATTCGTCTTTCGGTGATGTCGGGTGCGCTTTTCGCCTTCGTCACCTCCTTCGACGAGGTCGTGATCGCGCTGTTCATCTCCGGCGGGCAGAACGCGACGCTGACCCGGCTGATGTTCGCCAACATCCGCGATCAGATCGATCCGACCGTCGCGGCGATTTCCTCGCTGCTGATCGGGCTCTCGATCGTCCTGCTCGTCGGCTCGCACTTGCTGCGCGGCCGAGAGGATCGCAAATGAGCACCGACGTCGTCATTTGCGAGTGCTTCGCGCGCGACGGCCTGCAGCACGAGCCTGCTTTTGTGGCCACTGCCGACAAGGTCACGCTGATCGACGCGTTCACCGAAGCAGGTTTCCCGCGCATCGAAGCGACGAGCTATTCGCATCCCGGCAAGGTGCCGGCCTTTGGCGATGCGGGAGACGTGCTCGCCGGCATCAGGCGGCGTCCCGGCGTCTATTACAAGGCAACAGTGCCGAACCTGACCGGCGTCGAACGGGCGGTGGCCGATCTCGCGGCCGGACATGGCGCCAACGAAGTGAGCCTGCTCGCCTCGGCCACCGAATCTCACACGCAGCGCAACCTCGGCACATCGCGCGACGGCCAGTGGGCGCGCATCGCCGAGATGGTAGAGGCGGCCGGCGACCGGTTTCGGCTCGTCGGCGTCATCTCAGTGGCGCTTGGCTGTCCGTTCGAGGGCGCGGTCCCACCGGAGCGTGTCGTCGAGGATGTGCTGCGCTTTGCAAAGCATGGCGTCGGGATCGTGACGATCGGCGACACCACCGGGCTCGGTACACCAGTCAAGGTCGGGCAGCTCTTTCGTCTTCTGGCTGAAGCGGCCCCCAATGTGATCTGCGTCGGTCATTTCCACGATACGCGTGGTGTTGGCATCGCCAACTGCGTCGCGGCCTACGACGCCGGCTGTCGCCATTTCGATTCATCCTTCGGCGGTGTCGGCGGCCATCCGACGAAGATCCGCTACGGCTCGGGCCGTGCCGGCAATGTGGCCACTGAAGATCTGGTCAACCTGTTCGAGATGGACGGCATTTCGACCGGGCTCGATCTCGACAAGGTGATGGTCGCCTCGCGCCTTTGCGAGCAGGTGCTTGGGCGCCAGCTCGACAGCAAGGTGGCGCGGGCAGGGTTCGCGACATCGGATGCCGGGGTCCATGAGAATGCGTGAAAGGATTGATATGCCGGACTGCATCATTGTCGAGGACCGGGATGCCGTGCGGATCATCCGCATGAACCGGCCCGACAAGCTCAATGCCCTCAATACGGAGCTGACCCAGGGACTGCTCGATGCATTGAACGCGGCGGATGGTGAAGACACGGTACGCGCGGTCGTGCTTGCCGGTGAAGGCAAGGGATTCTGCGCCGGCGCCGATCTCTCCGAGTTCAAGGACCTGACGCCGGACCAGCAGCATCGTGTGTTAACCCGTGCCGATCTGACCTGCCGGCTCCAATCCAGGCTGCAGGAGATGAAGAAGCCTGTCGTCTCGGCGGTACAGGGGGCAGCAGTGGGCGGTGGTGCCGGCCTGGCGATCGGTTGCGACATGATGGTGGCCGGAGCTGACCTCAAATTCGGCTATCCCGAACTCAAGCACGATATCGTGCCGGCCCTCGTCATGACCGGGCTGCAGCGGCAGCTCGGACGCAAGGCTGCCTTCGAGATGGTGAGCCTTGGCCGGCTGATCGGCGCCGAGGAGGCACAGGCGCTCGGCCTCGCCAACCGTATCGTCGCGGTGGACGCGGTGATCGACACCGCGCTCGAGATCGCGAACCAGTGGGCGAAGGCAAATCCGATGGCGATGGCCGCGGCCAAAGCACTGTTCTATCGCGTCGCCGATCTGCCTTTCGATGCCGCCATGGCCGCCGGACGCGATGTCAACGCGCTGATGCGCGGCTTCCGGAGGACGGAAAAGTGAAACCGCTCGATGGCATCCGCATCCTGGATTTCAGCCGCGTGCTCGCGGGGCCGATGGCAACGCAGATCCTGGCGGAACTTGGCGCTGAGGTGATCAAGATCGAGCGGCCGGGCAGCGGCGACGAGACGCGCTCGTTCGAGCCGCGCGTGGACAGCGGCGACAGCGGCTATTTCTTCGCCTTCAACCGGGGCAAGAAATCGGTGACGCTCAACCTCAAGTCGCCACACGGTCAGTCGATCGCCCGTTCGCTGGCGCAGAAGGCGGACGTTGTCGTCGAAAACTTCCTGCCGGGAGAGATGACGCGGTTCGGGCTCGGCTACGAACAGCTTTCGGGTGACAATCCCAGGCTCGTCTACGTGTCCTGCACCGGCTTCGGGCAGACTGGACCCTACAGCGAGCGCAATGGTTACGACACCATCTTCCAGGCGCTTTCGGGCGTCATGGCACTGACCGGCCATCCGGATGGGGCACCTGCAAAGGTCGGCGTGCCTTTCGCCGATCTCTCATCCGGTCTGTGGATCGCGATCTCCGTCCTGGCGGGCATTGCCGGGCGTGCGCAGTCGGGACGCGGCACCCATGTCGATCTGTCGATGCTCGACGTGCAGGTCTCGATGCTGACCATCGCCGCTGCCCGCTGGTTCCTGCTCGGCGAGGATCCCAGGCGCACCGGCACCGAACATCCCGGTCGTGTTCCCTCCGCCGCCTTCGAATGCGCGGACGGACGCTGGCTGCACATCTCGGGCTCCGATCAGCATTGGGCGGCGATCTGTGCGGTGCTCGGCCTCGATGCGCTCGCAGCGGACCGGGCACTGGACAGCAATTCCGAACGTGTCGCCCAGCGCGAGCGGGTCATGGCGGCGATGACGGCGGCAATCGCCGGGCGTGAACGCGATGACCTTGCCGAAGCGCTGCGGGCCGCCAACGTGCCGGCTGGCGAGGTCAACAGCGTCGCCGAGATCCTTGCCGATAGCCATGTCGGCGCAAGGGGCATGGTCGCGGCTTTCGAACATCCCAGGGCTGGCAAGGTTGGCGCGCTGCGTACTCCGGTCAGGCTGTCCGGCTACGACGAGATCTCGGTCGGTGTGCCACCGGTACTCGGCGCCGACACGGAGATTGTACTCGGCGAGATGCTCGGCTTGCAGGCCGAGGAAATAGACAGATTGCGTGGCGAAGGAGTGATCTGATGTCGGGACCGGTCAAGGTCAAGCGTGAGGGAGCGGTCGCCCGCGTCGTTCTTTCGCGATCGGAGGCGCGCAACGCGCTCAATCTGCCGATGTGCCAAGGCTTGACCGAGGCTTTCAGGGCAATCGACCGCGACCACGATATTCGCGTCGTCATCGTCGAGGGAGAGGGGCCGGTGTTCTGTGCCGGTGCCGACCTCAAGGAGCGCAAGGGACGCGATGCGGCCTGGATCCGCCAGCGCCGGCTTGCATCCTTCGAAGCCTATTCGATGATCGAGCGTTGCACCCGCCCGGTGATCGCGCTGGTCCAGGGGCCAACAGTCGGTTCGGGCGGCGAGATCGCCATGAGCTGCGATTTCATCGTCGCGGCAAGCGATGCGAGCTTCCGTTTCCCGGAAGCGCATTGGGGAACAGTCGGCGCCACGCAGCGACTGCAGCGCGTCGTCGGCGTGTCGCGCGCCAAGGAACTGCTCTACACCGGCCGCGAGATGCCGGCCGAAGAAGCTTATGCACTTGGCATGGTGGCGCGGTTGGCGGAGCCGTCGAAGCTTGCGGAAGAAGGCATAACGATCGCGCTCAAGATCGCCGAGGCACCGCCGCTCTCGATCGCACTGACCAAACAGTCCGTCGATCTCGGTTCGCGGACAGACCTCGATTCAGGCATCCGCATCGAACTCGCCGCGATCGAACGCGTGCTTGCCGACAATGGCTGGAAGAATGGCGTCGACCGCTTCCTGCAGAATGTCGGCAACGGCACCGCCGACGCCAGCTAAACATCAGGAGACATGACCATGCTCGCCAATTCCGCTGCCGCTCGCGACATCCGCTATCAGATACATTCGCAGACCAACATCCGCCAGCACGAGAAGGATGGTCCGCTGATCATCACGCGCGGCGAGGGCGCCTACATCTATGACGACAGCGGCAACCGTTACCTGGATGCCATGTCGGGCCTGTGGTGCGTGTCGCTTGGCTATTCCGACACCTCTATCAAGGAGGCGGTGAAGGCGCAGATCGACGAACTGCCCTATTTTCATCTGTTCGCGCACCGCTCCAACAACCCGTCGATCGATCTCGCCGAGAAGCTGATCCAGAATTCGCCCGGCATGTCCCGTGTCGTCTTCCAGTGCTCGGGTTCGGAAGCGAACGACACCGCCGTCAAGCTGATCTGGTATTACTGGAACGCGCTCGGCCGGCCGGAGAAGAAGAAGATCATTGCCCGCAAGCGCGCCTATCACGGCACCGGCATTGCGTCCGGCAGCCTCACCTTCTTGCCGAACATCCATCGCGAGTTCGATCTGCCGATCGACCGCTTCCTGCATGTGACCTGCCCGCATTATTACCGCGAGGGGCTGCCCGGCGAGAGCGAAGCCGATTTCGTCAGGCGGATGGCGGATGAACTCGAGCAGCTGATCCTTGCGGAAGGCCCGGAAACCGTCGGCGGCTTCTTCGCCGAACCGGTGATGGGCACCGGCGGCGTCGTCATGCCGCCTGAAGGTTACTTCGAAGCCATCCAGGCCGTGCTCGACAAATACGAAGTGCTAACGGTTTCGGACGAGGTCATCTGCGGTTTCGGACGCACCGGCACCTACTGGGGTGCGGAAGCGGTTGGCTACAAGCCCGACATGATCACCTGCGCCAAGGCGCTGTCCTCCGCCTACCTGCCGATCTCGGCCGTCATCGTGTCGGAAAAGATCGTCGATGCCATGCGCGAGCAGTCCGACAAGGTCGGCGTCTTCGGTCACGGCTACACCTATGGCGGCCATCCGGTCTGCGCGGCTGCGGCGCTCGCTTCGCTCAACCGCTACGAGGAACTCGACACCACCCGCAACGCGCGCGAGACCGGGGCCTATTTCCAGAAACGGCTTGCCGAACTGAAGGACCATCCGATCGTCGGCGAGGTGCGTGGCATCGGGCTGATGGCCGGTGTCGAGCTGGTCCGCGACAAGAAAACCAAGGCGCCGTTCGATGCCTCGGTGGGCGCGGCTGCCGCTTGCTCGCGCTTTGCGCTGGAGCGTGGCCTCGTCACCCGCAATCTCGGCGAGACCATGTCGTTTTCACCGCCCTTGATCGTGACGACGAAGGAGATCGACATCATCGTCGACACATTCCGGGAAGCGCTCGACCAGACGCTTGCATGGGCCAATGCCAAGGCCGCAGCCTGATCGATCGGCCAGAGCACATGAACGTCAACACGCTTTTCATCAACGGCGCGATCCGGACGATGGATCCGGAACGTCCGACAGCCGAGGCGATCGCGACCGATGCCTCCGGTCGCATTCTCGCCCTCGGCACGACAGCCGAGCTTCGGGACCTTGCCGGTCCCGATACGACGGTCGTCGATCTCGGTGGGCACTTCGCCATGCCCGGCATCGTCGACTTCCACATGCATGTCATTTCCGGCATGACGACGCGGCTGCGCTCCTTCGCCATCGACGCCGGCGACGACTTCGAGACCGTGCTTGCGCGTGTACGCAAGGCAGCCGAAGGCAAGCCGGAAGGCGCTTGGCTCACCGGCAGCGCCTATGGCGCGACGGCGCTGGCCGAAATCGAGAAGCTCGGCACTGAGGCGAAGCGGCTGCTCGACGAGGCGAGCGACGGGCGTCCGGTGCTTCTTACGCATGGCAGCCTGCACGGTGCTTTTGCCAATGGAGCGGCACTCGTCGCAGCGGGCATTGACGCTTCCACGGCGGATCCTGCCGGCGGGCGTATCGTGCGCGTCGACGGCGAGGCGACAGGCCTGCTCGAGGAAAGCGCGATGTGGATCGTCGGTGGCGCCGTCCCGGCGCTCGGTGATGGCGAGATCGTCGATGTGGCGCGCGCGGCTGTCGGTTATTTCAATTCGGTCGGCGTCACCGGCTTTTCCGATGCGCAGTCGACGCCGGAAATGGTCGCTGCCTTCCGCGCCCTCGACGATGCCGGCGAGCTTTCGACATGGGCCGGATTCCACCTGTCCGCCAGCCGCACCTGTTCGACCTGGTCGAAGGAGGCGGAAGATTTCCTCACACGCCATGAAACCGCATGCGGCCCGCACATGGTGGCTGGCAATGCCAAGATCTTCCTCGACGGCGTGCCGTCGCTCAAGACCGCGGCGATGATCGCGGCCTATCCCGGCACGAACGAACATGGCGAAATGTATCTGTCGCCGGATGAACTCTTCGCCGAGATCGCCGCGCATGACCGGCAAGGCATCGGCGTGAAGGTCCATGCAGTGGGCGATGCCGCCATCTGCCGTGTGCTCGACGCCGTCGAACGGGTCCGCGCCGAAAACGGTGACAATGGCCCGTGGCACCACATCGCACATGGCCAATACATCCCGCATGAGGATATCCCGCGCATGAAGCGGCTGCGGGTCATCGCCGATCTCAATCCGCCGATGTGGTTCGTCAACCACGCCAGCCTCGCGCATGAACGTGTCGTCGGCAAGGAGCGCTACGCCACGGTCTGGCCGATCCGCACCATGCTGGAGGCCGGCGTGACGATGGCGGTCGGGTCCGACTGGATGACAGTCTTCCCGGAGCTGAACCCATGGCAATCGCTGGCCGGGCTGCTCACCCGCGCGGATCCCTCGGGCCGGTTGCCGGGTGCGCATTCGCCGCACGAGGCCATCACGCTCGACCAGGCGCTGCCATTGATGACGCGCAACGGCGCGCAAGGAATGGGCCTTGGCGACCGGACGGGTCAATTGGCGCCAGGCTTCTCGGCTGACTTCATCGTGCTCGACCGCGATCTCCACGCCGTGGAGCCGCGCGCCATTGCCGATACGAGGGTACTGAAGACCTTCTTCGAAGGCAGGGAAGTCTACGCCGTCTGAATCGGGCAGTTGGGACTGCTGCACAAATCAAAAACCCGCCGGAGTCCATCCGGCGGGTTTTGATTGGCCCGTTCCCGGAGCATTTTGTAGCCAAGTGGGATCACTTGGCGTTACAAAAATGCGGCGAAAACAAAACGTAAAAACGGAAACGCTCTAGTCCCGGGACGAACCCGGGACTGCCCTGCGTCCGCTTCAGCCGACCTTGGCCAGCGCCTGGTCGAGCGCGTCGACAAGCAGGTCGGCATTCTCGCGTGAAAACACCATCGGCGGGCGGATCTTCAGGAGGTTCTTGCCGGCGCCGGTAAGACCGACCAGCACGCCGCGTTTGAGCAGGTCTTCGATGACGGCGCGCGCTTTCGCCGGCGCTGGTTTGTCCCTGTCGACAATTTCCACGCCGGCGAAAAGACCGGTGCCGCGCACGTCGCCGATCGCAGCATGGCGGGCCATCAGGCCGGCGAGGTTTTCGCGCAGATAGGTGCCAACGCGGAGCGCGTTCTCCTGCAGTTTTTCCTTCTCGATGACATCGAGCACGGCGAGGCCGGCGGCGGCTGCGACCTGATTGCCGCCGAAAGTGTTGAAATAGCGCTGTGTCCGCAGGAAGCCCTCGACCAGCGAGCGGCGGGCGACGACGACACCCAATGGAATGCCGTTGCCCATCGGCTTGCCCATGGTGACGATGTCTGGAACGATACCGGCGTGCTGGAAGCCCCAGAAATCGGTACCGGTGCGGCCGAGCGCGGTCTGCACCTCATCGGCGATGACGAGGCCGCCGGCGCGACGGATTTCGGCGATGGCCGGATCGAGATAGCCGGCCGGCACGGAATAGAGACCGTCGGATGCGAAGACCGGGCAGACGAAGAAGGCGGCCGGATAATGCCCGCGCTTCGCCAGACCGGTGATGGTTTCGGCATAGGTCGCGGCATAATCGCTTGAGGACAGCGCCTTGCCGTTGCCTCCGGCAGCTCCTGCGAAACGTGGCGCGGTCACGGTGCCGATCCAGGGTTCGAGCCGTTCATGCGGAAGCGTTGCCGTGTCGAGCGCGCCGATGATGGTGGAATTGCCATGGAAGGCGGCGTCGGTGACGATGGCACCCGTGCCGCCGGTGTTGGTGGTGGCGATGCGCCAGGCGAGTTCGTTGGCTTCGGTTCCCGAGCAGACGAACATCGCCGTGTCGAGATGGTCCGGCAGGGTGGTCGTCAGCCGCTCGGCATAGTCGACGATCAGCTCGCTCGGATAGCGAGTGTTGGAATTGAAGACCTGCACCTGCCTTGCCACCGCGTCGGCGACATGCGGGTGACAGTGACCGACATGCGGCACGTTGTTGTAGGCGTCGAGGTATCGCTTTCCGTGCGCATCGATTACCCAGACGCCTTCGCCTTTCACGGGCATGAAGGGCTGCTGGTAGAACTCCTTGTACATCGGCCCCATGGCCTTCCGTCGCCGTGTCATCAAGTCTTCATAGGCTTGATCAGTCGAGGTTGGACGTGGTGCGGGCGCGGTCATGGCTTTCTCCAGATGTTCTGTGGCGTGTTCGGGACGGATCGACAGGGCACGCGACAGCGCCTCCCATCCCATTTCGGAAATGTCGGCCCGGTAGGGCGATGGTCCGCCTGACGTGGCGCTGCGCCAGGCCGCGATGATTTCGCGGGACAGAAGCCGCATCTTCACGAGGTCGAAGAGAACGGCGACTTCGGCGTGTTCAAGCGGCATCGCGGTGGCATAGGCGGACAGGAATTCGGAAGCGACGCCGAGAAGATCCGGCGCACGGTAGAGCTGGTGTGCGATCGCGATCGCCGCCTCGTTGACGAGGCAGGTTTCCACCATGTCGCCGAAGTCGATGATGCCGGTGATCGCGCCCGAACCCGGGTCGCGCATGATGTTGTTCTGGTGGATGTCGTTGTGGATCACCTGCCTGCGCAGCCCGGCGAAGGCCGGGACGACACGGGCCTTGAAACTGGCCATGACGGTCTCGGCGATCGCACGACGCTTCGGATCGGCGATGTGGTGGATGCGATCTTCGAGTGCTGCGGCGTGGCGCAGGTCCCAGATCATGTCCGCAGGGCCGCCGGAATGCCGGAAGCCGGAGAGCGCGCGATCGAGCCGACCGGTGAGCCGACCCGCATCGTGCCGGAAGCCGGGTGTGGCACGAAAATCGAGCGCCGGTTCGCCCGGCAGATGCGTGACGAGCCGGGCCATGAAGACCGCGCCGTCATGGTGCACGGGCACGATCGTCGCTCCCTCCAGTGAAGTGACAATACGAGGTACCGGCAGGGACGGATCAGCCGTTGCGAAATGGTCGAGCGCGGCATTCTGGAAGGCGAGCGCCTGCGCGGGCTCGGCCGCATTGGCGATCTTCAGCACATATTGGCGCCCGTCTGCGGCCGTTACCTTCAGGTTCTGGTCGCGCTCGCCGGACAGAGGCTTGAACGTGCCGGACAACCCGTAGATGCCGAGCAGGCGCGTGAGTTCACCCGTGGCAAGCCGGGGAACACGGGCAGTCAGGATGCTGCCTGCTTCCGTGCTGCGTTCCGCGGATTGTCGTGATCTGCTTTCCAGCATGCTCAAGCTCCTGATCTGGCACGGAAGTCATTCATGTGGCCGCCGCGTCGGCGGCATGTCGCAGCGCTGGCGAATGCGTTGACATGCCGGGTGGGATTGTTTCTTTTCGCGACAAACGAACCGGGAGGGAGATGACATGAGCGAGAACCGCACGGTGCTCGTCAGCGGCTACGCCCAGGCGCCGCGCGGTACCGGCATGTCGGAAACCATGACCTGGATCGGTGTCGTGCTGGAGATCGACTTGCGGACCCACGAGATCGTCGCTGCCGACGCGACATTCGTAACGGATCTGGCGCGCGATTTCTTCCGCCGCACGGTGCTGGGCTATCGCCTGACCGACGGGCTCGAAGGGCTGGCCGCGATGATCGAAAACCGTATCCATACGCCGTCAAAGAACTCCCTGCAGACTGCGCTCCAGGCGGCTTTCCAGCGCTATGTCGAGGCCCGCCAGGCGGGCAAGGGTTGAGCGGTATTCCGCGATCAGGCGCAGCGTCAGGTCCTCCGCCCCGGGGAGGTCGTCGATCAGCCCGGCACTCTGCCCGGCCTCGATCTTGCCGTTGGCGACATCGCCGTCGAGAGCTGCGAGCTTGAGCGAGCTGGCGGCAAAGATCGCTCGGCGTGCCTCGATATCGGTTCCGGCGGCTTCGGCCTCGAGGAACCGCGCGGAGAATTCATTGCAGACCATGCGGATCGGGCTCATGCCGCTGCCGACCAGCGCCGTGTCGGCTATTCCTGCGGCGAGGACCTTCTGCTTGTAGGCCTCGTGCACGCTCGCCTCCTTGGTGGCGAGATAGCGTGTGCCGAGTTGCACCGCGTCCGCGCCGAGAGCGAGCATGGCGACGATGCCCGCACCATCGGCGACGCCGCCGCCAGCGATCAGGATCGCTTCCGGCGCTGCCTTGGCGATGGCGCGGACCAGCACCAGCGTCGAGACCTGCTCCGGTGGCGGATGACCGCCGGCTTCGCCGCCGACGGCGACGATGGCGTCGACACCCGCTTCAAGTGCCTTGAGTGCGTGAGTCTCTGAAGCGACAACGTGGATGCATTTGATGCCGGCGCCTTGGAAGCGGGCGAGGTATTTC
This sequence comes from Mesorhizobium sp. NPDC059054, assembly GCF_042739215.1. NCBI lineage: Bacteria > Pseudomonadati > Pseudomonadota > Alphaproteobacteria > Hyphomicrobiales > Phyllobacteriaceae > Mesorhizobium > Mesorhizobium sp. NPDC059054. Next base: position 294,974 of record NZ_JBHYHV010000007.1, on the reverse strand, counting down.
TTCGGACCTCCCTGCGAGGCGATGAGGATAGGCGCCTCTTCCTCGATGACAATGTCGAGGATTTCGTCGGCCTGCGGCCGATAAAGCGGTACGTTGACGGCGAAGGGCTTGTCGGTTGCAGCTTTCAATGTCCGCAGCGCCTTGCGGAAGTCTTCGACGAACATCGGGCCGGCGGCAAGTACGCCGAGCCCGCCGGCATTGGAAACGGCGGCGGGCAGCACCGGGTTCGACGAAGCCCAGCTCATCCCTGCCTGGACGATCGGGTGAGCGACGCCGAACGTCCTGGTGAAGCGGGTGGTCACGAAGCCTTCTCCCTTTCGTCGAGGCCGAAATGCCGTTTGGCGTGCTCGATCAGCAGGCGCTTGGGTACCTTCGAGCTGGCGGTCAGCCCGACGATGTCGAAGCTTTCGATGACGGCGAGATATTTCGGCAGCTTGAAGCCGGCGAGCCTCGGCTTGGCCCAGGCAAGGAGCTCGTCGGCGGTGACGGTTTCACCCTCGCGCGGCACGACATAGGCGCCGGGCACTTCGATGAGCCTTGGATCGGGCAATGCGAAGACCTGTGCCTGGCGGATCTTCGGATGGCCGATCAGCACATCTTCGACATCGGCCGGCGCGACATTCTCGCCGCCGACACGGATGATCTCCTTCAGCCGGCCAACAAAGGTGACGCGGCCGTCTTCGCGCATGACGCCCATGTCGCCGGTCTTGAGAAAACCGTCCGCAGTCATGGTTTCGCGCGTTGCCTGTTCGTCGCGGTAGTAGCCTTTCATGACGCACCAGCCGCGTACGCGAATTTCGCCCTTCTGGCCTTGGGCCAGTTCGGCACCGCTTGCCGGATCGCAGATGCGGACTTCCAGTCCGGGATGGGGACGCATCCAGCCGGCGATGCGTTCCTCGACCGGATCGCCATGGTCGGAGGCCATGATATTGGGCGAAGCCTCGGAGAGGCCGTAGCCGGTGACAGTCTGGTCGGCGCCGAATTCCTCGACCGCGCGGCGCATGATCGCCGGGCTTATCGCTGCCCATCCGCCGCGGAGCGTATAGGAGCGCGGTTCGAAATCCGGGCTGCCCAGCATCATCAGATACATGGTGTCGTTACCGGAGGTGAGGGTGCAGGCCTCTTCCCGGATCAGCCGGAGCGCTTCCTCGCCGGTGAAGCGGTGCATCGTCACCAGCGTGATGGCATGCACGGCGGACAGCACGACCGCGAGCGTCGAGCCGGCAACGTGGAAGAAGGGGCGGGCCGAAAGATAACGATCGCCTTCGCGAGCGCCCATGCGCTTGCCGAGGAAATGGGCGTCGGTCACCATGTTGGCATGGGAGAGCAGCACCGCCTTCGGGAAAGACGTCGAGCCGGATGTGAACTGGATCAGCGCGACATTGTCCGGCTCGGGCAAGGGCGGGAGTTCGACGCCTTCACCCTTGGCGAGGAAGTCGGCATACAGGCTGCAAGTCCGCGGCGCCGTATCGCCGAGGACGACGATATCGGTCAGAAGCGGCAGCTCCGGCGAAGGAAGCGCCGTGTCTACCGTTGAGCAGACCTCGCGCAATACCGCGATGAAGTCGATCCTCAGCAGGCTGTCGACCGTGAGCAGCATCCGCGCATCGGCACGTTCGAGCTGCATGCGGATCTCGCCAGGCATCAACCGTGTGTTGACGGGCACGCAGACCGCGCCGACCCGCACGACGCCGTGGAACAGGATTGCCCATTCGACGCTGTTGCCTGCGCAGATCGCGACGTGGTCGCCGCTGCGAATGCCCGATGCGACAAGGCCACGGGCGACCTTGAGGCTTTCGGTTCGCAAACGCTCAAAACCAATCCGGTCACCATTGCCGACCAGGGCTTCCGTCAGTGGCCGCTTTAGTGCAGCTCGATCGAGCGCCTCGCAGATGGTGGCTGGGATATCGGGAGAGCCCGACGGTTGCCGGTTCTGCATCTGGGTCACTGACCAGTCCTCCAAAACGAAAAACCGGCGGCTGCCGTGGCAAAGCGCCATGACATCCGCCGGTTTGAAATCCTTGAAAATCGCACCGCAGCCTTTTCGAGCGCGGTGCCAGGAAGTCTCCTAGCACCTGTTTGAATGACTCTCGATGCGCTGGATGTCAAGCCGAGGATTCGGCCGGTGTCCCGGTGTGTCCGGGGCACAAGTTGTCCTCGTGCGATGAGCTGGATGCGGGGCATGGCTGAGACGGTTCGGGTCGTGGGGCACTGCCGCAGCAGTTGACATATAGTTGATAGTGTGAACGATATAGTTCACATTATCAACCAAAATATTGCGAGGAGCTGGAGCCTTCAGCAGACCGCAAGAGCGTGCTTCTGACGCGAACAGGGCCATGGAAGGTCCCGTTCGGTCGAAGGGCAGCTGTTGCCCGGCGATGACCATTCGGCAACGCCGGCACGCTGCCATGCCTTAATTTTCACCCAGACCAGGAGAAAGCAGATGAGGGGAATGTCGCGAACTGGTTTTCTTTCCATGGCCCTATCGGCCGTGTTGTTATCAGCCCTGTCGGGTATCGCCATGGCCGAGGAAAGCAAGCCGGCACAGGCCAAGACCGAAATCGTCACCACCAAGAACGTCGCCATCGAAGTGCTTGTCGAAGGCAAGGGGCCGGCTGTCGTCCTGCTGCCGTCGCAAGGCAGGGACAGTTATGGCGATTATGACCAGCTCTCGAAGACACTGGCTGCCGATGGCTTCAAGGTTCTCCGGCCCCAGCCACGCGGAATCGGCAAGTCGGTCGGCCCGATGAAGGGGGTGGATCTCTATGATTTCGCTGAGGACGTTGCCAATGTCATCGATGCTCTGGGCGATAAACGTGCCGTCGTCGCCGGTCATGCCTATGGCCATTTCGTTGCCCGCATGACCGCCACCCGCTACCCCGAAAAGGTGCGCGGTGTTGTCGTTGCCGCGGGTTCCGCCAGCGACACGGCAGAGCGCAATCCGCTTGTCTGGTGGGCCCCCGATTTCGCCGGCAACCTCAGCCTGCCGGACGAGCAACGCCTGGCTGCGCTGAAGGGCGCTTTCTTCGCGAAAGGCCACGACGCGACCGGCTGGCTGAAAGGCTGGTATCCGGAGGTCACCGCGATGCAGTCGGAAAAGCCGGTGCCGAGGAAGGTCTGGTGGGCAGCGGGCACCGCACCCATCCTGGAGATCATTCCCGAGGAAGATCCGTTCAAGCCACGCGACCGTTGGGACGAATTACGCAAGCAGTTGGGCGAGCGCGTCACCACGGTCACCGTGCCCAACGCCTCGCATGCGCTGATGCCGGAGCAGCCTGCTGCTGTTGCCGAAGCCATCTCGAAATGGGCGCACGATTTGCCGAAATAGGGCTCTTTCCCTTCCGCGGGTTCCGTCTGAGATCCGTAGAATGTCGTGGCGGGCCGCTCATGCGGACCCGCCGCGATCTCAGCGCATCAGTTTGCGCAATTCCGCCTGGACGCCGATCATGCCCGGAAGATAGAGCCGTGCCATTTCTTCGGCTTCCGTACGCGAGGCCGCCACACCGACATTCATTGCCGCTACCGTCTGGCCACGCGAGTTGTAGAGCGGAACGGCGATCGAGCGCAGACCCAGCTCGACCTCCTGATCGACGATCGCGTGTCCTTGCAGCTTGACCTGCGCGAATTCCGCGAAGAGGGCTTTTGGATCGGTTAACGTACGAGGTGTTCGCGCGAGCAGAGGCGTCTGAGAGAGGATCTCTCTCGCCATTGTTTCAGACAAGGCGGCAAGCAACACTCGGCCCATCGAGGTGCAATAGGCGGGCAGGCGAGAGCCCGGCATCAGGCCGATCGACATCACCTTTCTTTGCGCCGCGCGCGCCACATAGACGATGTCGGTCCCGTCGAGGATCGACACCGAAGAGCTCTCGCCAAGCTGTTCGGACAGGCGGTCAAGCAGCGGCTGCACCAGTTGTGGAAGCGGCATGGTGGCGAGGCAGGCCGTACCCAGGCGCAGCACCCGGGGTGTCAGGGTGAAGAACTTGCCATCATAGTCGGCATAGCCAAGGTGGGCGAGCGTCAGCAGGCAACGTCGCGCGGTCGCGCGATCAAGCCCGCAGGCCGCGGAGACTTCCGATATCGACTGCCGAGGCCGCTCGGCCGTGAAGGTCTCGATGACGGATAAACCCTTGGCCAGTCCGCCCATGATGTCGCGTTCCGCCAGAGACATTGCTTCACCCTATGCGCTTCGATTTGTGCGAATAGTCAACAAAGTAACGATATCGCACAAATTGCATTGAAGGAACCCTCCATTGTCGCATACTGCGGTCGCCCTACCGGGAGGACAGCATGGACAAGACAGTGGCCGATCTTGCCAACGCGATAGCCGTCGTCGAGGATGGCGCAACCGTAATGATCGGTGGCTTTGGCGGCGCAGGTGCGCCGATCGAGCTTATCCACGCGCTCATCGATCGTTTCCGTGCGACAGGAAGCCCGGGACGACTGACCGTGGTCAACAACAACGCCGGCAACGGCCGCATCGGTATCGCCGCCATGATCGACGAGGGCATGGTGGCGAAGATGGTGTGTTCGTTCCCACGCTCGTCCGATCCGCGCGCCTTCACCGAGAAATATCTGGCCGGCGAGATCGAGCTGGAACTGGTGCCGCAAGGAACGCTTGCCGAGCGCATACGCGCCGGGGGCGCCGGCATCCCGGCCTTCTTCACACCCACCAGCTACGGCACCGACCTTGCCGCCGGCAAGCCGGTCGCGGAATTCGAAGGACGCAGCTATGTGCAGGAGCGCTGGCTGAAGGCCGATGTGGCGTTGATCAAGGCTGAACTGGCCGACCGCCACGGCAATCTCACCTACCGCAAGGCGGCGCGAAATTTTTCGCCGTTGATGGCAATGGCCGCGCGCGCCACCGTGGTGCAGGCGCATGCCATCGTCGAGCCCGGTGCCATCGATCCCGAACAGGTGGTGACACCCGGGATATTCGTTGATCGCGTCGTCGAGGTCAGCGACGCCGCGCAGGAAGAGGCGCTGATCAGGCAGGAATACGCATGAAACTCACCAACGCCCAGATCGCCTGGCGGGCGGCGCAGGACATCGAAGACGGTGCCTATGTCAATCTCGGCATCGGCTTTCCCGAGATGGTGGCACAGTTCCAGCCCTCCGGCCGCGCGGCGATCTTCCACACCGAAAATGGCATCCTCAATTTCGGCGAAGCGCCGGTGGCGGGAGAAGAGGATTGGGATCTGATCAACGCCGGCAAGAAGGCGGTGACATTGAAGCCGGGGGCCGCGTTCTTCCATCACGCTGACAGCTTCGCCATGGTGCGGGGCGGTCATCTCGATGTGGCGATCCTCGGTGCCTATGAGGTCGCCGAGACAGGCGATCTTGCCAATTGGAGCACAGGGCCGAAAGGGGTTCCGGCGGTGGGCGGCGCCATGGATCTGGTGCATGGCGCCAAGCGTGTCGCGGTCATCACGGACCATGTCACCAAGGACGGCAAGCCCAAGCTGGTCAAGCGCTGCAGCCTGCCGCTCACCGGGGTCGGTTGCGTGACGCGTATCTACACCAGCCTTGCGGTCATCGACATCGTGAATTCCCGCTTCGTGCTGCGGGAAAAACTATCCGTTCTCAGTCTTGGCGAATTGCAGGATCTCACCGGCGCCGAATTGCTGGTCGAAGGCGAAATCGCCAATTTGAACGTTCCGGAGATCTGACATGAGCGAAGCCTATATCTGCGACTACGTTCGCACGCCGATCGGCCGGTTCGGCGGGGTGCTTGCCTCGGTGCGTGCGGACGATCTCGGCGCGGAGCCGATCAGGGCGCTGGTGGCCCGCAATGCCGGTGTCGACTGGGATGCGGTCGACGATGTCTATTATGGCTGCGCCAACCAGGCTGGGGAGGACAACCGCAACGTCGCCCGCATGGCGCTGCTTCTGGCCGGCCTGCCGGTCTCGGTGCCGGGCTCGACAGTCAACCGGCTGTGCGGTTCGGGCATGGATGCGGTGGCGATTGCCGCGCGTGCCATCAAGGCAGGCGAGGCCGAACTGATGATTGCCGGCGGCGTGGAATCGATGAGCCGCGCTCCCTTCGTCATGCCCAAGGCCGAGACCGCCTTTTCGCGCCATGCCGAAATCCACGACACCACCATCGGCTGGCGTTTCGTCAATCCGCTGATGAAGAAGCAGTACGGCATCGATTCCATGCCGGAGACGGGCGAGAACGTCGCCGAACAGTTCGCCGTCAGCCGGGCAGACCAGGACGCCTTTGCGGTGCGCAGCCAGGAGAAGGCGGTGGCGGCACAGGCCAATGGCCGGCTGGCCAAAGAGATCGTTGCCGTCACCATCCCGCAGAGGAAGGGCGATGCGATCGTGGTTTCCAAGGACGAGCACCCGCGTGCCGGCACCACGGTGGAGACGCTGGCGAAGCTCGGAACACCGTTCCGCAAGGAGGGCGGCACGGTGACGGCGGGCAATGCATCGGGCGTCAATGATGGCGCGGCCGCCCTGATCGTGGCTTCGGAAGCCGCTGTCGCCAAATATGGCCTCACCCCGATCGCGCGCGTGCTGGGCGCGGCCACGGCCGGCGTCGAGCCACGCATCATGGGCATCGGCCCGGTGCCGGCGACCAAAAAGCTCTGCGCCAGGCTCAACCTGACACCGCAGGACTTCGATGTCATCGAGCTCAACGAGGCCTTCGCCGCGCAGGGCATCGCCGTGCTGCGCGAACTTGGCCTTGCCGAGGATGCTTCCCACATCAACCCGAACGGCGGCGCCATCGCGCTCGGTCATCCGCTCGGCATGTCAGGTGCCCGCATCACCGGCACGGCGGCGCTGGAACTGAAGGAACGCAACGCCCGCCTCGCACTCGCCACCATGTGCATCGGCGTCGGCCAAGGCATCGCCATCGCACTCGAAAGGGTGTGAGGAAAGGCGCGATCCTTCAAGGTTCATTCGCTCGCAAAGCACCGCGTTTGCTTCTGGCTGAGAAGGGCTTCGCGCCGAGGTGCAGATGCGGCCGGTCTCGGGTGGCGAGACCTATCTCAAGATGCCTTCCGTGCCAGTTCGTGGCTCGACAAATGTTCGATCTCGTCGACCGGGAGATGCTTCACCTTATCCCAGAGCCGTGATTTCGCCGAGTTCAGTAGCCCCTGAGGGTCGAGCCGCTTCTTCCAGGCGAGGTGGCGAAAATCCGGTTTCATGGACCCGCCTTCAACATAGGGAACGTGCGGGTTGGAGGTCGGGCAGCCGTGGTCGTCGTAGATCTTTGCAAGCTCGAACAGGCGCTCGTCGGTCGTGTAGCGCACCACCGGTAGATCGAAGGCCACGAGCTGGTCGTTGAGCAGGGCGAACTCGTGATGCATGAGCACCTCGTCACCCAGTATAGGCTGCAACTCGTCGATCTTGGCGCCGTCGAGCGGAGGCCGGAAGGTCACCTGCAGATTGGTAACGCTGCGATCCTGCTTCAGCACCTGCAGAGTCGTATGGTTGTAGGAGAATTCAGAAAGCGCCGGCAGATCCGAAGCTTTCAACGCCGCATTGTCGAGTTCGATCTCCTTGATACCGCCATGCTGCGATATCAGGCGCAACGCCTCGCCGGCATGCGCCTCGGCCACCATGACGAGCAGCAGGTCGCGTCGGCGTGTCGCGATATCGCCGAGTTTCGTGATCGATGCGGCGATCCGCCTGTCGATCGTGGTCAGCAGCTTCAGGTCGATCTGCCGCGCCGAACCCAATGCGATCCCGGCCTCGAAGGCGTGCCTGTAAGTGTCGAATGAGGCGATGATGTTGATCCACCGTGCGGAAGGCACCGTGCCCAGAACGAGGTCGGTGATGACGCCGTTCAGGCCCCAAGCATGGTGGATCGCCGAGATGTCCTTGCCGGTGAATTCGTGACGCTTTGGCTCTCGCTCGACGGAGAGAGCCGCGATGCGCTCGATGTTCTTGCCGTCGCGCAGCATGCCGTGACGGATCGAGCCGATCCCGCCCGAGCCGCCGGCTATGAAGCCGCCGATCGTCGCGATCGCTTCGGTCGAAGGGAATAGCGGCAGCTCCTGGCTTTTCTCGGCCAGTGCCTCGTTGATGGCGCCGATCCTGGCACCGGCTTCCACGTGAACTGTGTCGCTTCCGATTTCGAAGATGCGGTTCAGGCTGGTCATGTCAATGATGAGCCCGCCTTGCATCGGGACGGCCTGGCCATAGTTGCCGGTGCCGCCGCCTCTCAGCACGATCGGTACGTTCCAGTCGAAGGCGGTGGCGAGGCATTTCGACAGCTCTTCCATCGATTTGGGCACCGCCACCAGATCGCCGAAGCACGACGACAGCTCGCGGCTGAGGATCGGGCTGTACCAGAAGAAGTCGCGCGAGCGCTTCTTCACCACCGACGGCGTGTCGATGGTTTCGACATCGCCCAGCGCCTTGGCAAAGGCTTTCCAGTCGATGTCGTTCTTTCCCGAGATGGACATGTTTCTTCCCGCTGCTTTTCAGTGCGCGCGGTCCCGTTGATCTTGCTGGTCGCAGAAGCGCTCGAATTCACCGAGGAAACGCGCGAAGTTGCGGGCCGCCGTTTCCAGGAGTTGCTGTCCGATCTCCGGCGTCGCCGCGGCGGCGTTGCCGCACGCGCCGGAAGCGCTGAGATCGTCGATCGTCCAGGCAGGCCGGGCGCGGCCCGGCGAAAAGCCGATATGCGTAAAGTCCTGCTGCCAGGTCTCCGCCTGGTTGGCGAAGTCGTCCGCCTGATCCATTGCGACGAGCGCCGGTTTCAGTGCCAGCATGGCACTTGTCTCGATGAGGCCGGCATGGATACCGAAGGCGTTTTCGCGCGCATCGCCGTGCCGTTCGGCCTCGTTGAAATTGTACCAGTGGCAGGTGGCGATCCTGAGCCCATGGACGATCTTGAGGTCGCGCGCAGCAATTTCGAGTACCGGCGTGTTGCCGCCATGAGCGTTGAGCAGGACAAGCCTGCGGAACCCCGTTTTCGCCAGACTGTGGGCGAGATCGCCCAATATCGCGAGCAAGGTTGCGGCCGACAGCGAAAGCGTTCCGGCAATCGTGCCATGCTCATTGCTCTTGCCGTAGGCAAAACCGGGCAGGGTCAGGATCGAGGGGCCGTCATCCATCCGGGCAAGGGTCCGTTCCAGCACCGCCTCGGCGAGATCGCGGTCGACCGAAACCGGCAGATGAGGACCGTGCTGTTCGATGGCGCCGATAGGCAGGACACAGATCGTGCGTGCGCGGTCCAAGGCTGCAAAATCCGGGCGTGAAAGGTCGGCCCAGCGCGAGGCGCGGCGTGTCATGCGGATGCTCCGGCTTGGAAGTTCAGAGCCATCATCTGCCTCCCTATTGATAGGACGCGCCGGGGATGAACGGATATTTCCCGATCAGGCTCTCGTCGATCTCGACGCCGAGTCCTGGGCCTTCCGGTGCGCTGATCATGCCATCGATGACTTCAATCGGGCTGCCGAGCTCATCCCTGAACGCGTTGATTGCCGAGACGTCGGCTTCGTAGATGAAAGCGTTGGGGGCAACGGACAGGACATGGGTCGACGCTGCGGTGCTCAGCACCGAGGCGCTGGTATGCGGCGCGAACTGCAGGTGCCAGGCGCCGGCGAGCGCGGCGATCTTGAGGATTTCGGTGATGCCGCCGGTCTTGCAGCAATCCGCCTGCACGAACTGTATCAGCTGCTCGCTGATCAGCGCCCGCAACTCGTGCCGGGTGAAATGGTTTTCGCCGGCAGCGAGTGGCGTCGAGGTGACGTCGCGCAGGCGGCGGTAGCCGGGCAAGTTGTCGGGCGTGAAGGGCTCCTCCAGCCATGCCAGCCTGCCGACTTCGCAGATCTCGGCGATGCGGTGGACATCCGCTGTGCGGTAGCGGGTGCCGGCATCGGCTGCCAGCACGATCTTGTCTCCGAATACCGCGCGCACGCTGGCGACACGCTCCAGATCCTTTTCCAGCGTGTCGCCGACACGCAGCTTCATGAAGTTGTAGCCCTGGGCGATGTAACGCTCGATTTCCGCTGTAAGCTCCTCGACCGGCTGGAAGCCGAGGCTGATCCCGCCGGCATAGGCCGGGATCGGTCGCCGCGTGCCGCCAAGCAGCCTGTAGACCGGCTGGCCGAGATCCTTGCCCTTGATGTCCCACAGCGCGAGGTCGATGCCCGAGAGACCGATCACGGCGGCGGCACCGGGGCCATGCGTGGCGATGAAGCGGCGATAGCTCCTGTCCCAGATCGCCTCGGTCTCGTGGGCGTCCAGGCCGACGATGGAGGGGCCGAGCGCATCGTTGATGAAGGCCGCGATCGTGCTGGGCGTCTGGGCGTGATGCGCCTCACCGTAACCGACAATGCCGTCCCGAGTCTCGATGCGCACCAGCACCATGTCGCGTTTGGCCGAACGGCCGACGGCGAAGGTCGCTCCGCCCGGTGTCGGGCAGGACAGCGCAAAAGCCTGCACGCTTTTGATCGTGATCATCGGTCGGTGCCTTTCCGGGATCAGCCCTTCACCGCACCGCCGCCGACGCCGGCGACGAGGTGCTTTTGAAGGAAAAAGAAAATCAGCAGGATGGGTGCCGCCGTCACCACGCCGCCGGCCATCAGCATGCCCCAGTCGGTCGTGTACTGGCCGATCAGCCCCGAGAGACCCAGCGGTAGCGTGCGGTTCTTTTCCGAAAGGATGAAGGTGGAGGCGTAGAGGAACTCATTCCAGGTGTGGATCATCACCCAGGTGGCAACAGCGACGATGCCCGGCCGTGCCATCGGCAGGATGACGCGCCAGAACGCCTGCCAGCGCGTGCAGCCATCCAGCCGCGCGGCATCTTCCAGCGAATGCGGCACCTGGGCGAAGAACCCGCGCATGAGCCAGACGCACAGCGGCAACATGTAGCTCAGATAGACCGGGATCAGGCCGTAGAGGCTATCCAGCCAGCCCAGGAATTTGAGCTGGATGTAGAACGGGATCAGCAACAGCACCGGCGGGAACATCTGGCCGTAGAGCATGAACAGCGGCAGCATCACCGAGCCTTTGAAGCGGTGGCGCGCCATGGCGTAGCCGGCGGTGACCGACAGCAGCACGCTGATGACGGTGACGCTGAGCGTCAGGAACAGGCTGTTCAGCGCAAAGCGCCAGAACTGCGCGCCAACAAGCAGGTCGACATAGTTCTGCAGGGTGATGGCGTGCGGCACGATCGACGGTGGCCGCGCGAAGATCTCGTCTTTTGCGCGCAACGATGTCGCGATCATCCAGTAGAAGGGGAACACGCACCAGATGAAGGCGGCCCAAAGGCCGGCATAGAGCAGTGCCATGCGCAAGGGTTTGGGCGTGCGCCTGCGCCGGAGCGGTGCAGTGGAACGCTCGCGTATCGTTTCGCGTGTTGGGGAGGATGTCGACATCTCAGTCGGCTTCCTTGGCCTGGATGAGTTTCAGGTAGATCGTGGTGGCGATCACCAGCCCGACGAACAGCATCGTCGCGACGGCTGACGCCCTGCCGAGGTCGAAACGCTGGAAGCCGTATTTGTAGGCCAGCGTGAACAGGATCTCGGATGAATTGAGCGGCCCGCCTTCGGTCATCAGCCAGATCGCGTTGAAGTTGTTCACCGTGAGGATGAAGGTCAGCACCGCGGCGATGGCGAAGGAGACGCGGATCTGCGGCAGGATGACATGCCACAGCATCCGCCAGCCGGAAGCGCCGTCCATCGATGCCGCTTCCAGGATGGATTTGGGCACGAGTTGCAAGGCTGCCAGCAGGAGCAGCATCACGAACGGCGTGCCTTTCCAGATGCTCTCCACTGTCACTGCGTAAAGCGCTGTGGCCGTGTCGCCCAGCCAGGGGTGGTAGTCATTGATCACGCCAAGCCGTACCAGCATCTCGTTCACGATGCCGACGCTCGGATCGTACATCCAGCGCCATGTGAGAACTGCGACGACGCTTGGCACCACCCATGGCACCAGTATGCCCGAGCGGAAGAAGCCGATGCCCGGCACGATGCGGTGCAGCAGCAGGGCCAGCGCGAGGCCGAGGCCGAGCTGCGCCACGACATTGAGCACCACCCAGATCATGGTGTTGAGCGAAGCGCGCATGAAATTCGGATCGGCGAAGACCCGTTCGAAGTTGCGCATCCCGACGAAAGGCATGTCGCCGCTGTTCAGGGTGCGCAGGGTCACGTCATAGAAGGCCGAGCTGATGCCGGACACCACCGGATACACCACCACGCCGATCGCGATCAGGATGGCGGGCATGACCAGAAGATAGGGGTAGAGACGCGCACCCGTGCCGTTCTCGAAGATCGAGGACCAGTGCGGTTTCAGTCTCGTCGTTTCTCGGATGCGCGTCGTCATTTATTTGGCCAGCAGGTTCTCGACTTCGGCATTGGCCTCCGCCAGGGCTTCTGCCGCCGGCTTTCCGCGGATGACGGCATCCCACATATTGCCGAACACGCCGTGCATCTCGCTCCAGGACGCCACGACGGGACGGGGATGGCCCGCACCGGCCTGTGCCATGAAGGGTTGCATCTCCTTGGGCAGCTTGGCGATGGCTTCGGGTGTCGTTGCCGCCGCGGTTGCCGACAGGCGCTCATACTTGCCCATCAGTTCGATGCTGCGTTCCCCGGTGAGCCATTCGACCAGTTGAAACGCTGCCTTGGGCGAGGCGGTACCCTGGCGGATGGCGAGATTGTAGCCGCCGATGACGGTGGCCGCTTGCTTGCCCTTGGGCAGGGGATGGATCGAGAAGGTTAGGTTCGGCGCGTTCTTCCTGATGGCGGAGATCGCCCAGTCGCCACTGATCACCATGCCAGCACGCTCCTGAATGAAGGGGGCATGAACCTCATCCCAGTTGCCGGCTGTCAGCACAGACTCAGGCATCGCCTTGTCCTGGGTGTAGAGCTTGGCAAGGAAGTCGACCGCCGCGATCGCTTCCGGATCGGTGACATGCGATTTGCCTTTGTCGTCGATGATCTCGCCACCGGCCTGCCAGATGAATGGATAGAGCTGGAAGGCCCCCATGCGATTCGAGCCGAAGCTGATGCCGTAGGTGCCTTTTTCAGCGTTGGTCATCGCCACGGCTGCCGCGTGCAACTCTTCCCAGGTGGCCGGAGCCTTGTCGATACCGGCCTGAGCCAGCATCTTGTCATTGACGATCAGGGCTGTGTTGTTGGTGTAGAGCGGCAGGGCATACTGCTTGCCCTGGTAGCGACCACCGGCCAAAGGACCGGGCTGGTACTGCGCAGCGAGCGGCGCGGACTGCTCGGTGATGTCCATCAGCAGTCCCGCGTCGGCAAGGCCGGCCACCCAGGCGATGTCCAGGGCCATGACGTCGGGCCCGGCGCCGCCGGACATGGCAACGAACAGGTTACGCTCCATTTCCATATGCGGAACAGCCTGCACTTCGACCTTGTTGCCGGTTTCCGCTTCGAACTTCTTGAGTTCGGCATAGAGCGGTGCATCCGGACCGGACGCCAGCGGAGCGTTCACCCAGAGCACCAGATTGTCAGCCCAGCCGGGTGCCGTTCCCGTCCCGGCCATGATCGCGGCGGCCATGGCGCTGCTCTTCAGCAAATTCCTCATGTTTTCTCCTCCACTTGTCCGCCCGCGAACCTTCTCCCAAGGCTTCACGGTGCCGGATTAAGTCATGACGCTCTTCCATTCGATTTCCGCGCCGAACCACTTCGAGAATGCGGCCAGTTCGGATGCCGATGCCGCACCCTTGTCGGCACCTTTCACGATGCCGACCGCCTGAACGGACCAGCCATCCTGGCCCCGTGGCGCGTTCGATGCGTCTGCGGCGAACACGATTTCGACCGCATGCCGCGCCTGGGTGTCGAGCGCCAGCAAAAGGCGGGCACCCTTGCGTATGAAGATCGGCATCCTGTCGAGAGGGACGTCGTGGATACGCCAGGTCGCTCCGTCGACATAGGTGCCGGAAAGCACGTCGAACCATTCCCCTTCGGGCAGGTAGACCGCCCGCGTATTGCCGTAGAAGGCGACCGGCGCCACCAGGATGTCGTCGCCCAGCATGTATTGCTGATCCCAGTCGTTGATCGCCGACCAGTCCACCTCCGGGAAGGCCAGCGGCATCATGCGCAGCAGCGGCAGGCCACCGCTCGCAGCCGTGTGCCCATCACGTTGGAACACCGGCAACAATGCCAGGTGCAGGCGGGCATAGTCATCGTAGACCATGACAGATGCGGCATCCATGTCCCAAGGCTCACGGCAGCCCAGTCCATGCAGCATCATCAACGGCGTGAAACAGGAAAACTGCGCCCACCGCGCGAAGACCTGTGCGGTCGGCGTGCCGAAATAGCCGCCGAGATCGCTGCCGACAAACGACCAGCCCGCGAAGGCGGCGCTTTGCGCGGCGCGGACTGCCGAGGGCAGGCCGGTCTTGCTGCAGAAGTCGGAGGTCTGGTCGCCGCTCCAGATCGGTGCGCGAATGCGCGGAGAGCCCGAGCGGCTGATGATCGCCGGGGTTGCGCCGTCGAAGGCCGCGATGGTCGCCTCGAGGTAATAGCGGACAAAGGCGTTGTGGGCCTGCCCGCCCGTTTCCCCGGAATGCAGCAGCGCGTGTTCGGGAAGCTGCTCGCCGAAATCTGCCTTGAAACCCTTGATGCCGCGCTTGAGCAGCTTCCGCAAATTCTCCGACCACCAGTCGCTGGCTTCCGGATTGGAGAAGTCGATCAAGGCGGCGACGATGTTGGGATTGGCGCCGGGCCTTCGGGTAATGGCCGTGCCTTCCGCGTCCCTGATCGTGTAGCCTTTCGCGCTCGCATAGGTGAAGGACTTCGTGCCGACGACCACCCACGGGCAAAGCCACAGATAGATATCCGTGCCCTCGGCGCCCATGCGGGCGACCATGTCCCAGGCATCGGGATACTTCGCGGTGTCGAATTCGAAGGAATGGACTTCACTCGCCCAGTAGGCATCGATTAGCTTGATGGCCATCGGCAGTGAGAGGTTCCGGTAGCCTGCAATGTCGGCTGCAACCGTCTTGGCGTTTTCGATGCGCCAGTCGCCTGCCTTCCATAGGCCGAAGAAGGAGTCTTCCGGCATCGTCGGCGGGCCGATCCGTTCGATCAGCGCCAGATAGAGCTGGTCCAGGGTTCCGAGATCGATCTCGAGCTCGAGCCGGCTGGCCTCGACCTGGATGCGCAGTACGTTCGGGTCGAAAGGTGCCGCGACATGGAACACCGCGGCCGCTTCGCCGGGCAGATAAACCGCATAACCGAGCGAGGTGGCGATCCAGGGCGACGGCAGGTAGGTGCCGTTGCCGAGGCCGAAATTCTCGAGATAGTACCGCACCGACTGACCGCGCAGGTTCAACGTCTCGAAGCGTTCGCCACCGCCGAAAGCCTGGAATGTCTTCGGCAGCGCGAAGACGATCTCCATCGCCTCGGCCTGCGGATGCGTTGCAACGATGTGCCAGCTGTCGCCACGGCGCGTCGTCGAGACGGAGAGTTCGTCGCTCTGTTCGAAAGCGGCATTCGTCCATGACCCACCGGCGGCGCGCCAGCCGAGGCCGATGGGCCGGTATGCCGCATCGGCCGGAAAGGTTGCCCTGTCCATCGGCTCAGACATGGTCGACCTGTACGCCAAGCTGGCGGCCTAGATGCAGCACCGCGTCGGCCCAGCGTCCATAAACGGCGGTGACGTGATGTTCGTAGCCTTCGTCGATGAAGTGGCGGACCAGGGTCTCGGAATCGGCGGCGTCCGGCCTGAAGAAGCCTGCCGCGCGATTGGCTTGCGTTTGCTGGGCCAGCATCTCACCCTCGCTGACGAAGATGCGCAGCTGCCCGTCGGCACGCAGCGACAGGCGTATCAAGGTCAGCGGCCCAGCCTTCAGCGGGAAGCTCTCCTGCTTGAGCACAGGGTCGAGTGAGCGCGGCCCGTCGGCAAGGCGCGGACTCACGCCATAGTGCCACAGCACCAGCCGGTCGTTGTGGCGGTCGATGCCGGAAATGTCCGTCAGGAAGGGCAAGGAGGTTTCGTCGAAAGCGCGCGCGACCAGAGCGGTCACCGCGCCCATCACGTCGCCTTCTGGTGCAAGCGGTACAGAGCGATCGGAAAGCTCGCCTAGCGCTCCCCATGTTCCCTTGAAATTCTCGGCATAGAGGATCTCGGGCCAGTCGCGGATCGCGATGGCATCGGCCTTGACCTTGTCCAGTCCTGCCGCGAGCCGCGCATAGGTGCGGCCGAGGATCGTGCGGCTTGTCTCGTCGTCACCGCCGTCGAAGCTTGCTTGTGCCCAGCGCTTGCCGGCAGCTGCTTCTGCGTCAGGCTCAGCCTTGCAGCCGTCGAGGAATTTGACGAGCGTCATCTGCTCGATCGTCACGTCCAGATGCTGGCGGATCGTCCAGGGATCGACCGCCAGATTGGTGAACCAGTCGGCATGCGCGCCGATCAGGGCGATGCGGGCGCCGCGAATGCGTCTGTGGGCGCGGGACGCTGCCGAAAAAGCGGCGAGATCCCTGGTCAGTTCGGCGTCGCCGGGATTGCCGAGCAGAAGCGTGAAGTCGCGCCCGAACCGGCTCAGGGTCGAAGCCCAGAGCTGCGCGCCGCACAGCGAGTTGGTGATGATCTGATCCGTTTCTTCCAGCGCCCACAAGGCGATCGGCAGACGACGCTCGCCCAGATGCGAAAGCACTTCATGCAACAGCTCTGCCGTCGCGAAGGTGGAGAGCTGGATGACGAGGGCGTCGAGTTCACCAAGGTCGAGGTCGGCAAAGGCTTCGGCGCAGCTTGCGCGATCGCGCGCCAGTTTCGATGCGACGACAAATCGACCGGCCAACTCCTGCGTGCCGAGAAGTGCTGAGGTGCGCTCTATCAGCTCAGTCGCGGCTGCTTCCGGAAAAAGTGGCGAAGCCACGAAGACAACACCGACACGACCAGCGGCCGGTGATTTCTGGGTCTGCATTCAGGCGATCTCCTCCAGCGCGGCGCGTTGGCCGGACTTCTCGTCCAGGGCACCGTCACGTACGAAACAGTAGGCCGCATAGTGCAGGGCGGCCTTCGGATCGTTTCCGATCAAGGGTTCGATGAACGACAATTCCAGACGCTCCGGCGAATAGCCGCCGAGCAGGCTCTGGTTCAGCCCGTCGGCGATCGCCGCGCGATCGGCTTCTGGCATCAACGAGGGCCAGCCGCTGATGACGACCTTGGGCACGGAATGCAGGTTGAGCGCGTTGCCGAGCGCCAGCCCAAGCAGGAACTGGCGCTCACGGAGCACTTCACGAGCGGCCGGATCGACACTCAGCGCCTCCATGAAATGATCGCCCCTCGTCAGGATGTCCGCGTCGCTCAAACCGATGATCGGCGAAATGGCACGCAGCGACGTATAGGCTTCCAGGCAGCCCTTGTGGCCACAGCGGCAGGGCAACCCGTCGCGCTCGATCACCATGTGGCCGATCTCGAAGGCCGAGAATGCATCGACGGGTGCTGCATCGTTGACGATGACCCCGGCTACGCCGTGTCCTGCGAAGAGAAAAAGGTGGTCGCCCGAAATGTCATAGCCGGCCGGATGCGAGTAGCGATGGAAGGCGGCCTGGGCGATCACCGAATTGGTGAATGTAAGTGGTACTCCCGGCAGGGCCTCGCCCAACGACAGCGCGAGGCGGCGCATGTCCCAGGGATAGATCGGATTGCCGCCTTCGCGCCCGAAGCCCGGAACGGACATTGCCGCTTGGCGCAGCGTGATGCCGCGCGCGCCGACCCATTCGCGGACATTTGCGGCACTCTCGGCAAAGAGACGCTCGAAGTCCTGCTGGGAAAGCTGCGGCGACGCCGGCACGCGTTCGACGTAATCCAGCGTTCCCTTCAGGTCGCCGACGCCGAATGAAAGCCGGCTGTTGGACAATTCGATGCCAAGGACGGTTATATCTTTGCTTAGTGTAACAAAAGCGGTTGGCGCGCCTGCATTGCTGGTCTGCTGGCGTTTTTCCTCGACGAGGTTTTCTCTGCGCAACTCGTTGAGGATTCTCGAGACGCTGGCTTCCGTGAGGTTGGAATCTCGAGCGATTCCGGTTCGGAATGCGCCTTTTGAGCGCAAAAGGCTCTCGAGAACGCTGGCTCGCGTTTCTCTTCGGCTGCGTGGGACAAATCGACCGGACATTCCTGGATCACATATTTACACAGTGTAATTATCCTGCTTTAAAAATGGCTGTTGTCAACGGGGAGCGAGAAGAAGTGACTGAGTTGACGCTGCGAGGTGTGCACAAGCGCTTCGGTACCGTTGACGCGGTAAAGGCGGTGGATCTGGATGTCACCGACGGCGAGTTCGTCGTGCTTGTCGGCCCGTCCGGCTGCGGCAAGAGCACGCTGCTGCGCATGATAGCCGGGCTGGAGGAGATCAGCGGCGGCGACATCATGCTCGACGGCCGCAGCCTCAACGCGGTCGCGCCGCGTGACCGCGACATGGCGATGGTGTTCCAGGATTATGCGCTCTATCCGCACATGACGGTTTCGGAGAATCTGGGCTTCTCGCTCAAGATGCGCGATCTCCCGGCAGATCAGATCGACGACAAGGTGCGCGACGTCGCTCAGATGCTCGAACTGGAGCCCTATCTCAACCGCAAGCCGAGGGCGCTTTCCGGCGGCCAGCGCCAGCGCGTCGCGCTTGGCCGCGCGCTCATCCGCGACCCCAAGGTCTTTCTCTTCGACGAGCCGCTATCCAATCTCGATGCCAAGCTGCGCGTCGGCATGCGCATGGAGATCCGCAAGCTCCAGGCTGCGCTCGGCACCACAAGCATCTACGTCACGCACGACCAGACCGAGGCGATGACCATGGCCGACCGCATCGTCGTGCTGCGGCTTGGCGAGGTGCAGCAGATCGGATCGCCGAACGAGATCTACCAGCGTCCCGTGAACAGCTTCGTGGCAACCTTCATCGGTTCCCCACCCATGAGCCTTATCCCGGCGAAGATCGATACGGATACCAGTGGCGCCGTGCTGGATTTCGGCGAAGGCCATCGGCTGCCGCTGCGGGCGGGCCGTGCTGAGGCGACACGTCGCGCGGGCATCGACCGGGTCGATGTCGGCCTGCGTTCCGAGCACATCAGCCTCGCTGGAGACACCGGGGATGCCGGCTCCTTCGTCTCGGACATCGTCCTGGTCGAGGACCATGGCGCCGACTCCATGGCCGTGGTTCGGCTGGGCGGACACGAGGTCATGGCACGCGTACGCCCCGGCAGCGTCCGTATCGGCGAGACGTCCCGCCGCTTCACCGTCGATCTCAACGCGATCCACCTTTTCCATCCCGAAACGGGTATGCGCCTTGTCTAGGGATCGGCAATGACCTGTTCTCGCAAAGGCTGCTCCGTCTTCTGCGTCGGGCTTGCGCTGCAGGACACCATCCTCACGCTCGACCGGATCCCGGATCGTGCGGCGAAGGTCTATGCGAAGGGGCGTCGTGAAGTCGGCGGTGGTCCTGCGGCGACAGCGGCAGTGACGGTGGCACGGCTCGGTGGGCATGCGTCGATCGCGGCACGGACGGGCGAGGACAATATCGGCGCCACGATCCGGGATGAATTCGAGGCAGCCGGCGTCGACACGGCCTGGCTGCGCGCCTTTCCGGGCATACGATCTTCCGGTGCCGTCGTGCTGGTGGACTCGAGCGGCGAACGGCTGATCGTCGCCTATGCGGATCCCGAATTGCCTTCGGCGGCGAACTGGCTCGAGCCGGAGGACTGGGGCGACGCGGTGCTGTGCGACTTGACCTGGCCCGAAGGTGCGCTGCGAGGCCTGAACGCGGCCCAGGCTGCCGGCATCCCTTCGGTGCTCGATGCCGACATCTCGCGCCATGCTGCGGGTACAGTTGCCGCGATCGTGGATGCGGCTGGTCACGTGATCTTTTCGCGCCCCGGCCTCACGCAGTTTACGGGCACAGAGTCGATAGAAGAGGGGTTGAGGATCGCGCGTCGCCCATCCCATATCTTCGTTGGGGTGACGGATGGTGCGGATGGGCTCTTCTGGCTGGAAGACGGTGAGCTCCGCAACGCACCGCCACCCAGCGTCGATGTCGTCGACACGACGGGCGCCGGGGATGCGTTCCACGGCGCGTTCGCCCTGGCATTGGCCCATGGCCGTCCGATCGCGGATGCGATCGTCTTTTCGAACACGGTTGCTGCATTGAAATGCACCCGTCCTGGTGGCCGTGCCGGTCTTCCCGATCCGGCTGCTCTGTGCGATTTCGCCCCAGAACTCGATCTCGACTGGTTGATGGTCGGCGCGTGATCCGGGCTTAGAACGTCGGCGGCGTACAGGTCCACAGGATGCTGGCGGGTTCGTCGCCGGCGTTGCGATACGAATGCGGCACATGCGAGCGGAAGCAGAAGGCATCGCCCGCCTGCAGGCTGTGCACGACCCCGTCGAGGTTCAGGTCGATCTTGCCGCGCAGCACGTAGCCGGTCTCTTCGCCTTCATGGGTGATGGCTTCGCCGCTTTTGCCGCCGACATCGATGTGGTGGATCGTGCTCTGCAGCAGGTGACCGCCCTTGTAGGGGATGATGCGTTCGAACGAGACGCCGGCACCGTCGCCCGGCCGGTTGTCGAGCGTCACCACGGGCCGCTCGCCGGCGCGGAAGACCGGCGTGTCTTCCGGTTCGGTTTCGTCGAAGAGCCAGCTGATGTTGGTCTCCAGCACCCGCACCAGCCGATGGATCAGCGGCAGTGAAGGCAGCGCCTTGCCATTCTCGGCTTTGGAGAGCAGGCTCTCCGAGCAGCGGCTGCGCTTGGCCAGCTCCTTCAGCGTCAGGCCCTTGGTCTGACGCGCCAGCTTGAGTTTGATGCCGACCCGGCGCCGGGCGTCGGACAGGTTCTCGAATTCCTGGTCGAGCACCGACCCTGCCGCATCCATCATGTATCGGACCTCCTTGGTCCGGTCTTCCATTGTTGGTCGCATGATCCTTTTCCGAAAAGTCTGCAACTTTTCGGGGTCATGCTCCAGATCGCCGCCGGCTCAGTGCGCCATGCCGCCGTCGACCATCATCGATTTGGCGGTAATGTAGCGCGCCTCTTCGGAGGCAAGAAACACATAAATTGGCGAGACTTCCGCCGGCGTTCCCTGCCTTCCGAGTGGCACGATACGGCGGACAACCTCTCCGTGCGACTCGACGCCACCCATATAATCAATAGCCGGCGTGTTGAAGGGGGTGTCGATCCAGCCCGGCAGGACGGAGTTGACGCGGATGTTGGCCGGAGCCAGTTCCTGCGCGAGCGCGGTGGTGAAAGCAATCACCGCACCCTTGGCCGCTGCATAGGCGGTCATGCCCGGCGCGCCGCGCAGGCCGGCGAGCGACGAGGTGGTGATGAAGCTGCCGCCGCCCGCGCGCTTCATGGCCGGTGCGGCATGTTTGGCCGCCAGGAAGGTGCCGCGCGCATTGACGTTGAAGATCGCGTCCCAGGTCGCCGCCTCGACGCTTTCGATGGCGCCGGTACGCATCAATCCGGCCAGGAAGACCAGCGTGTCGAGCCCGCCGAGTTCGCGCTCGGCATAGTCGACTGCATTGCGCACCGAGTCCTCGTCGCGCACATCGCAGGTCACGCTGTGAGCGGTTGCGCCGTGAGCGCGCGCCAATGCTGCCGCTTCCACCGCCGCCGGCTCATTGATGTCGGCCACGACGACGGCTGCACCATTGCGGGCGAAATCCTCGACGCAGGCGCGTCCGATGCCGGTTGCGGCGCCGATCAGCAAAGCCCTTTTGCCAGCAAGTCTCATCCGTTTGTTCTCCTTGTTGCGCGAGGCGCGGTCACGCCTGCGCGGCTGTTCCGATTGTTGTTCTTGGCCAGGAATTGACGAGCGAGGCCCAATAGAGCGCGCCATAGGGAATGAGCGCGTCGTTGAAGTCGAAGCCCGGATTGTGCAGCGGGGTGCGGTTGCCGTTGCCGATCCAGGCGTAGCAACCCATCTTGGCGTCGAGCATGAAGGCGAAATCTTCCGACGCCATGCTGGGCTCGAACTCGGTGATCACAGACTGCTCGCCCCAGGTCTCGGCGGCAATGACAGCGGCGGCTGCGGCCACGGCGGGATCGTTGATGGTGGCGGGATATTTCGGCGTGAAGGCGAGTGCCGCCTTCACGTCATGCGCAATGGCCATGCCGTTGACGATCTGTTCCAGCCGCTGCTGTACTGTTGCCCTTGCTTGTTCGGAGAAAGCCCTCACGGTGCCGTGCAGCACGACTTCTCCTGGCAGGGCGTTGAGCGAATTGCCGCCATGGATCTGCGTCAGCGAGACCACGACCGGTTGCATGGCATCCACGGCGCGACTGGTGATGCTTTGCAGGCTGCTGATCAGCGCGCCTGCCGCGACGATGGCGTCGGTGCCGAGATGCGGCAGCGCCGCATGCACGCCGGAAGCCTTGATGGTGACGGTGAAAAGATCCATCGCCGCCATCATCGGGCCGGGCTTGACCGCAACGGTGCCGAGCGGCAGTCCCGGCCAGTTGTGCAGTCCGAACACAGCGTCGACAGGGAAGCGTTCGAACAGCCCTTCCTCGACCATCTTGCGGCCGCCGCCTTCGGCTTCCTCGGCCGGCTGGAAGATGAAATGCACGCTGCCGGCGAGGCGGTGGCGGGAAAGGTAGTCGGCCGCGGCAAGCAGCATGGTCATGTGGCCGTCGTGGCCGCAGGCGTGGCTCACGCCCTGGTGGCGCGAGCGATAGGCGAGCTTGCTCTCTTCGAGGATCGGCAACGCGTCCATGTCCGCGCGCAATCCGAGAACGGGCCCGGGTTCGTCGCCCTCCAGCGTCGCGACAAGCCCGGTTCCGGCAAGGCCAGCCTCGACCGAGAGGCCCATTTCACTCAGCCGTTCCGCGACATAGGCGGCGGTCTTGTGTTCCTGGAAGGCCACTTCCGGGAACTGATGCAGATGCTGGCGCCAGCCGGCATAGATCGCCTGGCGGTCGCGGAAAAATGCTTCTGCCGATCCCATGCGCAGGTTTCCATTCTGATTTTCACTGAGGGTCACGCAGGCGCTCCGTTCGATGCGCCTGCTGCCTCTGCTGGCGGCAGGCTGTCGGCGCGCAGGTGGCAGGCGCTGGTGTTGACGCCGATGTCATCAGCACCGCGAACCGGATCGTCGATGGCGCAGCGTTCGAAGGCGAACGGGCAGCGGGTGCGGAAGCTGCAACCCGGCGGGATGTCGATCGGGTCCGGCGGCTCGCCCTCCAAAAGGTAGGTCTGCATCCGGTACGGCTTGTGCTCGACGGTCGGCACGGCGCTGAGAAGCGCTCGTGTGTAGGGGTGAGCCGAACGTTCGAACATGGTTTCGTTGTCGGCCAGTTCGACGATGCGGCCGAGATACATCACCGCGATGCGGGCGCAGACGCGCCGTACCATGGCGAGGTCGTGGGAGATGTAGACATAGGTGATGCCGCGTCTGGCCTGCAGCGTTTCGAACAGGTCGAGCAGCTTCGCCTGTTCGACCTGGTCGAGTGCCGACAGCGTCTCGTCGAGGATCAGCAGTTCAGGTTCCAGCACCAGCGCGCGGGCGATGTTGACGCGCTGCCGCTGGCCGGCGCTGAGCCCGACCGGCAATTGATCGTAGAGTGCTTCCGGCAGGCCGACCTCGGCCATCACCGCCTTGACCTTGGCCTCGATCTCACTGCGGCTGCCAAGCCCGTGGATCAGCAGCGGTTCGGCGATCGTGCGGCCGATCGAACAATGGGCAGCGATGGCGTTATAGGGGTCCTGCAGCAATAGCTGGAAGCGCCGCCGCAGCGCCAGCAGGTCGATGCCGCGCAGCGTGGCGATGTCCTCGCCTTCGAACAGGATCTGGCCGCTGTTCGGCGCCTCGAGGCAGCTCAGCAGCCGCGACAGCGTGGACTTGCCGCAGCCCGATTCCCCGATGATGCCGAAATTCTCGCCACGCCGGACGGTGAAGGACACACCGCGGACGGCCTTGACCTTGCGATGGGCAAAGATCGCCTTGCGGTCGCGCACCTCATAGGTCTTTTCGACATCGCGCACGTCGAGCACGACATCGGCGGAAGACGGCTTGGGGATCGTTGCGCCGATCGACCACAACTTCGGCACCTTGGCGATCAGCTCGCGGGAATAGGCGTGCTGCGGCTTCTGCAGCAGCTCGGAGACTGGGCTGTGCTCGACGATGCGCCCGCGGTCGAGCACGATCAGGTCGTCGGCGATCTCGGAAACGATGCCGAGCGACGAGGAGATGAATACGACCGCCGTGTCGAAATCCTTCTGCAGGTCACGCAGCAGGCGCAGTATCTGCGCCGCCACCGTGACGTCGAGCGGCTGGGTGATGTTGTCGGCGATGAGCAGCTTGGGGTCGGAAACCAGTGCATCGACGATCAACGCGCGCTGCATCATGCCACCGCTGAACTGGAACGGGTATTCGTCGAAGCGCTGAGCCGGCGAGGGAATGCGCACGGCATCGAGCGTGTCGATCACGCGCTTGCGCGCCGCCTCGCGCGAAAGCTGCGGCGAGACGGTGCGCAACTTCTCCAGGATCTGGTGGCCGACCGGTACGGTGGGATCGAGCGCGCTGGTCGGATTGGCTCCGATATAGGCGATCTCGCGTCCTTTTAGCCGCGCCATCTCGGCTTCCGGCAGGGCGAGAAGATCGCGGCCGCCATAGTGCACGGTTCCACCCGTGACCTTGAGCGGTTGCCGTATCCAGTTGACCAGCGCGCGCGACAGGGTGGTCTTGCCCGAACCGCTTTCACCGATGATGCCCAGCACCGAGCGGGCATTCACCGTCAGGTCTATGTCGGAAAGCAACTGCCGTTCGCCGACCGCGCTGTCGATGGCGACCGAGAGGCCGCGTACCGCCATCAGCGGTTCAGCGGACGTCGCCGCGGGGAGCGTTATGATCTTGCCCATCACGCGCCTCCCTGCAGGATTTGGTTGCGCGCCCGTTCCAGCACGCCGCCCATCAGGTTCAGGCTGCTGAGCGCAAGAGCCAGCAGCACGCCGGGCACGATGGTGATCCACCACGCAT
The DNA here is from genome assembly GCF_042739215.1 of Mesorhizobium sp. NPDC059054. Taxonomy (NCBI): domain Bacteria; kingdom Pseudomonadati; phylum Pseudomonadota; class Alphaproteobacteria; order Hyphomicrobiales; family Phyllobacteriaceae; genus Mesorhizobium; species Mesorhizobium sp. NPDC059054. Next base: position 270,081 of record NZ_JBHYHV010000007.1, on the reverse strand, counting down.
TGAGCAGATATTGCGTGCCGGACGAGATGATGGTGCCGAAGGTCGGGGTCGGCGGCTGGATGCCGATGCCGATGAAGCCGAAGATCGCTTCGAAGATCATCATGCGCGCGATGTCGAGCACCGCCACGAAAGCGATCGGTGGCAGGATGTTCGGCGCGATGTGGCGCACCATGATACGCAGGTCGCTGGCACCGAGAATCTTGGCGGCGCGTACATATTCCTTCTGCCGTTCGGACAGCGTCACGCCACGCGACACGCGGGCATAGACCGGCCAGCTCGCCAGGATCAGCACCGCGATGACCGATGCCGGTGAGGGGCGTGACATGCCGAGGATGGTGATGGCCAGGATGACCACCGGGATCGACATCTGCACGTCGGTCAGCCGCATCAGGATCACGTCGACCCAGCCGCCGCGATAGCCGGCATAGATACCGATGGCACAGCCGATGATGAACATGCCGACGACGCTGACCACGCCGATGGTGAAGGCGTTGCGCAGCCCGATCAGGGAACGCAGCAAAAGGTCACGCCCGAGCTGGTCGGTGCCGAGGAAATGCGGCAGCTTGCCGCCTTCCATGAAGATCGGCGGCAGGAACTTGTCGGTCACGTTCATCTTAGTGGCCGAGGCATCGATGATGAAGGGACCCAGCAAGGTGAGCAGCGCAAGCGCCAGGAACACCGATGCGGCAACGCGCATCTCGGTATAGCTCCAAGCGCGGCGCAAGATGCGGGCGGCGACGCCCCGGCTCCTGGTAGGTTGGTTTTTCGGCAAGGCGGCTTGTGCGGTGGTGCTGTTCATCTGCCGGCCTCAGAACTTCAAGCGACGGTCGATGGTCGTCGAAGCGAAATCGACGAGCATGTTGATGGCGACCAGCGCGCCGCTGGCCAGGATTGCGACGGCCTGGATGATCGGGAAATCGCGCTGGAAGACGGCGTTGATCGTCAGCATGCCGAGCCCGGGATAGCTGAAGATGTATTCCACGACGAATAGCCCGCCGAGCAACATGCCGATCATCTGGGCGCCGAACAGGTTGAGCAGTGGCACCGCGGCATTGCGCAGCACATGCTTGGCGATCATGGCGCGTCGGGACAGTCCACGCACCAGACCGACATCGAAATAGGTCTCGCCGAGATTGGCCGCGACGGAAACCGAGATGGCGCGGATCAGCACGGGCGACAGCTCGATGGCCAGAACCATTGCCGGAATGATGGTGTAGGCAAACCCCTTGTAGCCGATCGCCGGCAGCAGGCCGGTCTTGGCTGAGAGCAGGAAGATCAGCACCACGCCGACCCAGATGTTGGGCAGCGATACCAGGAAAGAACTGACATAGAGGCCGAGTCGATCCGGCCAGCGCCCGCTGCGCAGGCCGGCGGCAAGCCCTATCGGCACCGAGACCAGCAAGGTGAAGGCGATGCCGAGCGCGGCAAGCTGCAGGCTGTAGGGCAGGGCCGTGCCGATGAGTTCGGCGACTGAGGCCCGGCTCTCGGGATCGAAACCCGCACTATCCTGCGACCCGCCGGTGCTGCCGCCCTGGACGCCGCGGATGAACGACCGTCCAAGATCGCCGCTCGCAACCTGCGTCACGAAGCGGCCGAACTGGACGAGGATCGGATCACGCAAGCCAAGGTTCTTTGCCGTTTCCTCGAGCACGCTCGCCGGCGTCATCGGGCCAAGGATGATTCTGATCGGATCGCCCGGGACGATGCGCAGCAGCGTGAAGATCACGAAGGCGACGAGAAGAACGATGACCAGGCCCTGGCCGATCCGCCGCAGGAAAAATTCGATCGCGAATGCCATGAACTCTTTCTCAGATTGCAGGCTATCTCTTTGTTTCGCCGCATGATCTCGATCCGAAAGTCTCAGCTTTTGCTGTTCCCTTCAGTTCGGGATCATGCTCGGGCGGCGGCCGGATTGCTCCGGCGCCGCGCAAAGATGATGTGCGGCACCATCGGTGCCGCATGCATCTGTCGGTTCAGGCGAGCGTCGCCTTGCTGAGATCGATCGGGCCGTTCGGATAGAAGTAGACGCCCTGCAGGTTCTTCGACATTGCCCGCAGGAAAACCGACGAGAACAGCGAGACGCTCGGTACCTTGGCGGCGATCAGCGGCAGGGTTTCCGTCTGCAGGATATTCAGCCGCTCGTCGGTCGAGGCGGCATTGCGCTCCTTGTCGAGGGAGGCATCGATCTCGGGGTCGGAGATGCCGTTGATCAGCGCGAATTTCGACAGATAGTTCGGGCGCAGCACCAGATCCGGCTCCGGCGAACCGGTGATCCAGCCGACATCGACGATGTGGCCCGGGCCCTGGCCGTCGGCGCGCCGGTAGAGCTGTTCTTCCCAGGCTGCCGGCTCCAGCGTCGTCAGCTTCACCGGGAAGCCCTGTTCCTGCAGCATCGCGGTGATCAGTTCGCCATATTCGCGGGTCTTCGGGTAGAAGCCGACCGAGGTGATGTATTCGATCTCCGGCAGGCCCTGGCCTTTCGGGAAACCGGCCTCGGCAAGAAGCTTCTGGCTGAGTTCGGGATCGAATTTCGGATAGGTGGCAACGTCGGTGTAACCGAATTTCACCGGCGAGATGTGGCAGTTCGAGGCCTGTCCCGCGTCGCCGACCACCGCCAGGACCTGCTCGCGGTCGATGGCATGGACCGCCGCCAGGCGCACGCGAACATCGTCGAAGGGCGGCTTGTTGCAGCGGAAGTGCAGATATTTGTTTTCGCTGGAGAGGCCGCGCTGCGTCGTGATGTTGGCTTCCTTGGAGAGCGAGGCATATTGCTCGGGCTCCAGACGCTCGGTCAGGTGGTACTGGCCGTTCAGCAGGCCAAGCACGCGCGTGTTGGCGTCGGGCACGTAGTTCCACAGAACGGTCTCGATCTGCGGTTTGCCTTCGTGGAATTTGTCGAACGCCTTGAAGATGATCTGGTCGCCCTTGGTCGCTTCATAGCGGAAGGCCCCGGTTCCGTTCGGCCGCTGCTTGAGCACGTCCGGATTGGCGACATCCTTGGCCGACAGGATCGGCAGGAAGGCAGAGACGTACCAGAAGTTCAGGGCAGGATAGCCGAACTTCTCGGTCTTCAGCCGTACCGTGTAGTCGTCGACGATTTCGACTTCGACCTGACCCGGATACCAGGCCGATGCCGGCCGGCTCGGCTGCGAGGCATATTCGTAGGTCGCCTTGACGTCCTCGGCCTTGAATTCCTTGCCGTCGTGGAAGGTGACGCCCTGGCGCAGCTTGTACTCCAGGGTGAAAGGGTCGATCACTTTCCATTCCACCGCGAGGTCGGGAAGGATTTCGCCCGGATTTTCGGGCGTCATCGGGCATTTGGTCAGATGGCCGAATAGGAAACCTTCTGCGGTGATCTGCGGTGCTACTGTGTGGGAGCTCGGGTCCCAGCTGCTGGTGACGGTACCGGCGGCAGCGAAGGACAAGGTCTTGCCGTCCTGCGCGAAAGCGCGGCCCAATTTGCCTGTCGGTCCAATAATGAGTGAGCCTGCGCCGAGCGCGGTCGCGCCGGCCAGGAACATACGCCTGGTCGTTTTCATATCTCCCCCCATTTGTGCAAAGTCAGAAACTTAGCACGTGAAGGATTCAACTATGATGAGCAATTGTCAAGTGACTTGAATAGAAAGTCATGTGCCTTGAATTTAAAGCTCGCTCGGCAAGCCCAAGGACATCTCTCTAACTCGCCACGCTTACCAATTGCCCGGTTCGCGGGTGTCGGATGACGTCCATCGGAACGCCGTATATCGCCTCGAGCTGAGATGGCGTCATGATCGTCTCGGGCGTACCGCGCGCCAGCAGTCGACCGGAATGCAGAGCCAGGATTTCGTGGCAAAAGCGGGCGGCAAGATTGATGTCGTGGAGCACGACCACGACGCCGAGCCCCTTCGTCTGCGCAAGCTTGCGCACCATGGAGAGCACCTCGACCTGATGGGCGATGTCGAGTGCCGAGATGGGCTCATCGAGCAGCAGGCATTGGCTGTCTTGCGCGACCAGCATGGCAAGCCAGGCACGCTGCCGCTCTCCGCCCGACAACGTCTCGACGAGGCGATCGGCCAGCGGCGTGACGCCGGTCAACTCCATCGCCTCGTCGACTTTCTGCCGGTCGACGGCCCCAAAACGTCCGAGCGTGCCGTGCCAGGGATAGCGACCGAGTGCCACCAATTCACGCACCAGCATGCCCGATGCGGGAGGGGTGCTCTGCGGCAGATAGGCCACTTTCCGGGCGAAGGCGCGATCGTCCCATTGAGGCAGTGATTTGCCATCGAAACGAACAGTCCCCTCGGAAGCATCCAATTGCCTGGCCAGGAGCTTCAGCAGCGTCGACTTGCCGGAGCCATTATGGCCGATCAAACCAGTGATGCAGCGAGGCTGAAAATGGGTCGTCAGTGGCGCAAGCAAGGTACGGCCAGGGACACGGAACGACACGCTTTCCAATGTGAAGAGCGTTTCCTCCGATGGGAGTAAAATGGCATTCATGACAGGACTTCCGGCGGTGCCTGGTTTGACGAACGGTTCACGGCTCGTTGCGGGATGCGATCGAGCGGGCAGCTTTTGCAAAGAGGGAGCGAGTCCATTCGATACCGCAGACAGCAGATCCTTCGACGGCGTGTGCCGGTTCCGCTGTAGCGTATGGGCTCGAACAGTTCGTTTTTGCGCCCATCGGGCCATGTCCTGGAAGCCAGGAACGCGCGCGCATCTCGAACGCCGCGGTGCTCGTCTCCGAGCCATGACGCGCATTCGGCGACGACATTTTCGACGACGTTGCCGGCATTGCTCCACAACACCTTGCTCGGCAGGGTGCTGGCTTGAGACAAGGCAGAGACGACTGGTGCCAGGTGGCCCTCGACAATCCGGGCAAATCTTTGGTGAGCATTGTCGAAGTGCACCGTGCTGCCTGAATCAGGCAGGCGGAGGCCTTGTGTCCGGCTGTCGGGTGAGAGCAGCACACCAATCTCGTCAAGGGCGATCGGAAGCTGCCGGTCGGCGACGATGTTCAGGGCCAGCACAGGTGTGAGAACAATGGAAAAGTGCCATTTCGACCATTGCGTCGCCACTGCCTGTGCATCGGGCTCCTTGTAGTTGCGCCCGAAAGCGGTGAGGCACTGCTTGATGCGCCTCTGGTCGAAGAGTTCGCGACCGGAAATCGCGGGGCTCGGATCGTCTGCCAATACGAGCGGGTCGACGATGCCGGCCAGCTTCGCCGGTAACAGGGAGGCGAGTGCCGGGATCATCTGCGCCCAAGCAGCGCCGCGTAGAACGCTCCTCCAAGAATGGTGGAAACGAGCCCGGCCGGCACCTGCCACGGAAAGGCGACCATGCGGCCGATCCAGTCGGCGCTTACCATCAGAATGGCACCGAGGATGCCGGCAGCGAACGCCTGGACGACCGGTGTCCTGAAACCCGATATTCGCGCAAGATGCGGCGCCATCAATCCGACGAAGCTCAATGGTCCCGCTATGATGGTTGCTGTCCCGGTCAGGACCGCGGTCAGGGACAGAAGCGCGATCCGGCTGCGCCGCTCGGGTACGCCCAGGCTTCCGCTTACCGGGCCGCCCAGCGGAAGGATCGAGAGCCAGCGTGCCGTCAAAGGCACGATGCACAGGGCGGCCAGTGCGCCGAGCGACATCAGTGCTGTTTCCCGCGGAGTCACCGACGACGTCGAGCCGGAAAGCCAGGCCAGAACCCGCAAGACACGTGGATCGCCAAGCGACGTCAGATAGGTGAGCATCGCCGCCATGATGGACCCAAGTGCGACACCGGACAGCAGCAAGTGCTCGGATTTGAAGGATGACCGGCGCCCCAGCCACAGCAGGATGACCAGGGCTGCAAATGCGCCCAGGCAGGACAGGAGCATCATCGTTCCCCTGTCCACCGCAGGCAGGAGGAAGGAAGCCACCACCAACAGCAGGCCGGCACCTGACGAGACGCCCAGGAGTTCCGGACTGGCCAATGCGTTGCCGGTGAGCTTTTGCATGATCACGCCAGCCAATGCGAACATCAGGCCTGCGGCGGCAGCAGCCCCGACACGCGGCAAGCGCCAGTGAAGCAGTTCAGTGAAGTCCGTGCCGACGGCAACATGCCACCCGTCCGGCGTTCGTCCGAGTGTTAATGCGGCTGCAGCCACTGCAACCAAAAGGACGAGACACAATACCAGGCGCGAAAAGACGGCAGCGTCGGCCAGGGGCGTTCTCTCGGTCATGGTCTGGGCGACCGCGCCGTGCCGGTCTCCCTTGAAGCCTCTCATGAGCCACAAAAGCAGCGGTGTTGCGAGGAAAGCGCAAACCGCGCCGGCGGGAACTTCCATTCCGCCGGATACGAGGAACAGTGTCTGATCGGTGAGTGTCAGCAAAGCGGCCGCGACCAGCGGACCGGCCCACAGTCTGTCCCGCAATCTGCGCGCACCGGCCTGGCGGGCGATTGCCGGCCCGGCGAGCCCGATGAAGCCGATAAGCCCCACCAAGCCGGCGATTGTCGCGCTGATCGCCACGGCCAGGATTATCGCAAAAAGCCGCGTGGTCATCAGCGATACGCCCAGACTGCGTGCGCCTGCATCCTCCAGATCGAGAAGCTCGAGCCGCCTAGCCAGCAAAACCGCCAGGGCAAAGACGACCGCGAGCCGAGCTCCCAGGTTGATCGCCACATGCCAGTTGTTCTGCACCAGCGATCCGGCTTCCCAGATATAGAGGTCGTTGACGGCGTCGAAATTCACCATCATCAGCGTCGAGCCCAGCGCGCCGAGACAAAGCGAAACCACCAGGCCTGCCAGGATCAGCGAGAGCGGCGAGAAGTCGCCACGCCAGGCAATCAGCAGGACGATCGCGGTCGCAGCACCGCCACCGGCAAGTGCGATGACATCCCAGCCGAGCACGAGGGAACCCGGTAGCCACAGAGTGGCCATGACCACCGCGAATTTGGCGCCCGCGAACACGCCCAAAGTTCCCGGTTCCGCCAATGGGTTGCGCAGCACCTGCTGGAAAAGCACGCCGGCCAATCCAAGTCCGGCGCCGGAAAGCAGACCCACCACAAGGCGCGGCAGCAGCATGTTTTCCGCCATGACCTGTCGGAGCGCATCTCCCGGCGGTGTCAGCAACGCATGCAGATTGATTGCGAAGACGGCAAGCGCCAGAAGCAGCAGGCCGGCACCCCAGTGATAGGCGAGGCCGGCAGACCGCTTTCCTGTTCCGATCGAGAGGTCAGCCATGGCTTTCCTCCGTGGGCAGGAAAGTGACCAACTGACTGGCAAAGCGGATCGCGCTGAAAACACCGCCGCTTGGGTAGATGACCGGCATTGCCGTCACCTTGCCGGCCCGTACGGCCGGCAAGCTGTTCCACAACGGGCTCTGCGCAAGCCTGCTCAGCGCCTGTGCCGTTTCGGCGCCACGGTCGAAATGCACGATGCGGGCACCTGGATCGCCGGCAAGCTGTTCGATGCCGACGGAAACGACACCGGAAGTATTCACACGACCCCGCCATGCATTGGTCAGGCCGGCCTGCCGCAACACATCGCCGATCATGCCGTTGCCGCCGAAGACAGCGACGTTGCGGCCGTTGGCGGCGAAGCGACAGATATAGAGCGGGGTGGCTGATCGGTCGGCCAGCGCCTTCCTGGCGTCGGCCAGTGCCAATGCGGTCCGCTCGATCCATTGGCTGGCTTCCGTCGAACGCCCAGTCGCGTTGCCGAGCTCTCGCATCACATCTGCCGCGTATGAAACCGCTGGCACGTCGCGCGCAGGGGAGCGCAGGACATGCAATGGGGCAATCTCGCTCAAGCGGCCAAGGGCTCCGGCCTGCCACGCCGAAAGTACGATCAGGTCGGGCCGAAGCAGCTGCAGATATTCTGCGTTGGGCTCAGTCAACGGGCCCAGATCCTCGACGGTGCCCGGCAGTTCAGGTGCCGCCACCAGCCTTTGGTAGAGGGCACGGTTTGCGATTGCCGGCGGTGTTATGCCGAGCGTCAACAGAACCTCAGTGGCCAATAGATCGAGCGCAACGACACGGGCTGGGGAGGCCGCAACAGCCCGCCTGGAGACAGACAAGACAAAGGGGGCGGCTATCGCCGCCCCGAGCAGGGTTCTTCTGTTCAGAATGCCCTGCGGCACGCCGTGCCCTACCACTTCTTCGAGATCGTGGCGGTGACGGTAAGGGGCTCGCCGTAGCGGCAGCCATCCGCGCTTACGCAGGTGTAGTATTTCTTGTCGAAAAGGTTGCGGGCATTGAGCGTGAAGGACGTTCCTTCATATTTGTGATCGATGGCCGCGAAGTCATACTTAACCATCGCGTCGGCAAGCAGATAGTTGGGAACGTCCTGCTTGTTGTCGATGAGGTTGGTCTTGCCGACATAACGCAGGCCGCCACCAATCGTCAGCCCGGATATGCCAAGCGTATCAAGCTTATAGTCTGCCCACAGCGAAAGCGTGTTGCGGGGCACGAGCGTTTGCTGCTGTCCCACCTCCAGCGGGTTGGCACTCTCCAGGATGCGAGCGTCGGTATAAGTATAGGCGCCCACGATGCCGAGATCGTCGATTTGCGCGCGTGCCTCAAGCTCGAAGCCGCGCGAACGGACTTTACCCAACTGGTATGAAAAGCCGTTCGAATCGTAGGTCACCAGATTTGTCTGGGTAAGGTCGTAGACCGCGGCGCTCAGCAGGAGGTCCGACCCATCCGGCTGATAGCGGACGCCGGCTTCGTATTGAAGGCCTTCGTTGGGCTTCAGGGCGGTATTGGTACGGTAATCGAGACCAGCCTGCGGGGAGAAGGACTGGCTGACGCTGACATAGGGAGCGATGCCATTGTCGAACAGATAGACCAGCCCGGCCCTGCCGGTGAACGCGTCGTCGCTTTGTTCGGTCACGCTGCCGTTCTGGTAGTTCTTGGTCGTGCTGTCGCTCCAGTCATAGCGTCCGCCAAGCAGCAGGACCCATTTGTCGCGGATCTTGATCTGGTCTTGCAGATAGAAGCCGTACTGGTCGCTGGCCGTATCGGAGCCGCGATCCACCCGGTAGTTGATGGCCGGTGCGCCGGAGTAGACCGGGTTATCGATGTCTAGAAGGACTGGCCCGGTTCCTCTGTAGCGATGGGTGTCATAGCCACGCCGGTACGTGTCGAAGCCGGCAAGCACGGTATGCTCGGCGCCTACCGCCTCGAAGGTCTTTTCAACCGAAGTATCGGTGGTGAAGCCGAAGGAATTCTCGAAACGCTTGCTGGCAATGCGTGCCAACTGCCCATCCGTGACCGGAGCCAGATTGGCGATCATGTAGTCCCAATCGACATCGGAAGCGAGATAGCGCGCCTGATGGTGGAGCTTCAGCCCGCTGTCGAACTCATGGTCGAAGATGTACCCCAACGCGTAAGAATCGCCTTTGTACTTGTCGAAGTCCGGTTCCCCGAGGAACCGGTCACGCGGAATGCGTCCCGTCGAAACGTCCTGCAGGAAAAGCGGTGTCATGAAGCGGGTGCTGACGTGCTGGTAGCTGGCAAGCAGCGTGAGCTGCGTGGCTTCGTCAGGCTTCCAGGTCAGGGCCGGCGCGACATAGATCTTGTCGTCGGGCGTTTCATCCACCCAGTTGTCGGCATCACGGAACAGCCCGGTCAGGCGATAGAGCAGCGTGCCATCCGCGTTGAGTGGGCCGCCGAAATCGGCCGACACCTGCTTGCGGTCGTAGCTGCCATATTCGACATTGACTTCATGCAGGGGCGTTTCGGTCGGTCGCTTCGAAATGGCATTGATCGCACCGCCCGGCGCCAACTGCCCATAAAGCATGGACGAGGCGCCACGCAGCACCTCCAGCCGTTCGAAACCGTAGGGCTCCTGGGCGAGGTCATAAACGGCAGCCTGGGATTTCATGCCGTCGCGAAGGAAGTTTCCCGACGGGCCGGCGGCGTTGAATCCACGTACCATCAGATCATCCACCATTCGGCTGAAGGTCTGGGACTGCGTGCTGATGCCTGGCGTGTAGGTGAGGGCCTCGGAGAGCGAGACTGCCTTCTGGTTGCGGATCTGGTCCGTCGTGACGACCGACACCGATTGCGGCGTTTCGATCAGTGGCGTGTCGGTCTTGGTTCCGGAGGCGCTGCGACTGGCGACGTAGCCGTCAACCGGGCCCCATGCGCCCTCCATACGCGCCTGGAGCGTGATCTTGTCGAGCAGAGCACTGCTGTCCTCCGGCACCGAGCCGGTGGTCGTGGGGACGGCTGCATTGAAGATCGTTGCCGATGCGGCACCGGTGAAGCGATAGTTCAATCCGCTTCCTGCAAGCAGGCGCCCTAGCGCGTCGGTTCGGGAATAGGCGCCGCGCAGTGCCGGCGCCGATTTTCCCGCTGTCAGAGGGGTCGGATAGGCCATCTTGATGCCGGTCTGCTGTGCGTAGGCTGCCAGTGCCGATGCCAGCGGTTGGGCAGGAAGATTGAAAGCCACGTTCCCACTGGCGCTGGATGCTTGTTGCGCCTGTGCGGGTTGACCAGGCGCAAGGGCCGCCACCGATGCGGCAAGCACCATACGAACAAAATAACGACGCCCCGATGCCCTCGGCATTTACCCTGTCTCCGTTCCTGATAGGCGAGGGGCGACATTTTGCATTGCCCCTCATGGACTCAGACAAGAAACATGATTGGAATCCTCAACAAAAAGATCGGGAAAAAGACGATTTCCGACTATGCGCTTGAAATCACTGTTAAAAATCTTGAGAGGCGACGGATGCGAATTGGCAGGCCAGACGCCAGCGCGTCGAGTGACGAGTCCGGCGTGCGCAGATCGAGCACGGCATTTACCCTGAGCGACCCGGCTTTGCCGTCTTCAATGACAAGCCACCCTTCGTGATAAGCCTGAAGTGCCGCTACCACCTGGGCCAATGGGCGCGATTCTGCGACATAGAGGCCCGTGCGCCAGGCGGCAGCAGCCGACCTCCCGGTGTCGGTGACCGGCCCGGCCAGGCCGTCCTGTGAAACGGTGACGGTTTCGCCGGCGTTGAGTACAATCTCTTGCGAGGCGCCGTTTGAGGTAATGCGCACCATGTGCTCGGCAACCGTTATTTCCGTCGCCCCATCGGGAAGGTTGCGGTTGACGTCGAACGCCGTTCCCAGCGCCGAGACGGAGACGTCGCCGGCCTTGACGTCGAACGGGCGGCGCAGCGGATCGCTGGCGACTTCGAAATAAGCCTGTCCCTCGACCAGTTCGGCCAATCGACGCTGAGGCGAAAAGTCGACGTTGAGCGCCGATGCCGCGTTGAGATGAGCGCGTGATCCATCGGGAAGATCAATGACGCTGGTTTGGCCGGTTCCGGTCGTGTGATCGGACAGGATGCCCTGGAAGCCGCCGGTCACGCGCAGACCACCCAATGCCAACGCTGTCGCCCCGATCCCGCCAAGAACGGCGCGCCGGGACACGGACTTGCGTCGCCCCGGTTTGACGAGCCCCGTGCGAGGGTCGCGATGCAGGTTCGAGGCATCGCTCCAGAGAAGCTCGGCTTCCGTCGCCGCAGCTTCGTGCTCCGCGCTGATGGACCGCCAGCGCCTGAATTCGGCCCAGTCCCTCTCGCCAGCCTCTCCCGAATGAAGGCGCACAATTCTCACCAGCGCTTCGTCGGAAAGCGCCTTGGTGGGATCTTGTCTCGATGGTCCGTGTATCACCGGTTCGTTCCGCGGTCTTTCTGGAAGATTAGACGGGATTGGGCCGGGCAATCCTCAACAGAAACCTGTCAGACGCAGCGGTCGTCTCGCATCAGGTCACGGCAGTGGAACAGCGCGCGAATAATATGCTTTTCCACCATGCTGACCGAAACGCCAAGGTGCTTGGCGATTTCGCGATGCGTGCGGCCTTCCACCTTGTTCATGATGAAGGCTTCGCGGCAGGCTGCAGGCAATTCGTTCAGCAGAACCGCCAGGCGCGCAATGCGGTGGCGATGATCCAGCGTGATTGTAGGATCTTCGCCGATGCCGGCCGCGGCGACGTCTTCGATATCGACCCTTCTGGACCATTCCGCCTGCTGGCGAACGATATAGTCGACTGCGGCGTTGCGCGTGGCGGTGATCAGATAGGCTTTGGGGTGGTCGATCGCTGCGGCCTCGGACGAACGGCCGGCAATGCGCAGGTAAGCATTTTGCACCACTTCCTCGCCATTGTCGCGCCCCCCGACAAGCCTGGAGGCATAGCGAACGAAATCATCATGGTGGAGGCGGAAGAGGTCTCCCAACCAAAGATTGAGCGCGGACAAGATCAGAGACCTTCGAGGCAAGGGTGGCAGACTTGGTCCGTTTGATCCGGCCCCGTGAATGTCACGCGCTCACTTCGCAATGTCGCGGTTCGTTGCTGGGCCGGCGTTCCCGTCATGCGTTTTCCATGAAATGTAGACATGCCAACTGTGGAAAGGTTTGCATGCCGTGCCCCGAGTGACCGGTTGCCAGCGCAGTCGCTGCAAAAACCTGCGTATTTAACTCATGTTTATTGATCGCTTCCTTCTCCCACAAGGAAAAACTTCGCGTTCCGGTGCCAGGCAAGCCATTTTGGCCGCGAGCCTAGGGGGTCGGGAGACCGGTGGTCGCACGCTCGATCAGTTCGACCGGGATCGTGAAGTTCAATGCGCCTTCGGATAGCTGTCGTTCATCGTCCAGGCATTTCAGGATGGCTTCTGTGAAAGCTTCGACCGGGTGGCTCACCGTGGTCAGTCCATACGATGGCCAGGCGGTTTCCGGGATGTTGTCGAAGCCGATGATGGAGAAGCGCCGTGGCACTTCCTTTGCCAGTTCAAAGCGGGCGGTGTCGAGGAAGCCTAGGGCAATCAGGTCCGTCGCGCAGAAGGCGCCGTCGATCGATGCGTCGGCCAGGAGCTTGCGGGCGGCCTCGCACCCCGTCTCGAAACTGTTCGGGCCATCCATCCAGGATGTAACCTTGGCTCCGGCCTGATGCATGCAGGCGACGAAGCTCTCCGTGCGCCGCTTCTGGCTCATGCTTCCGTTGCCGCTGCGGACAGCCACGACATGGCGACGGCTGTCCTGCAGCATGCGTTCGGCCGCCAGTCGTCCGCCGGTCAGGTCATCCGTATCGATCTTGTCGGCGTTGCCCGGCAGCGTGCCGCGATTGATCAGGATCAGGCGCACATCGTTGCGCAGGCACGCTTCGATGATCTCTTCGGGCGGTGCGCCCGAAAGGATGATCACCGCACGCACGCGATATTCCAGAACCTGGTTGACCAGGGTGCCGATATCGTCGCGTGCGGCTTCCGCATTCAACAACATGCATTGGAGATCGCGCTTGAACAGGGCGGCGCTGATGCGATCGAGCAGAGCGGTGTTGAATGGCGAGTTCAGATTGGCAGCGACCACGCCGACGAGATTTGACTGCGCCATCTGCAATCCCTGGGCCAGCCTGTTGACGCGGTAGCCGAGCTTTTCGGCGGCGCGCAGGATCCGCTCCCGCACGTCCCGGGAGACGCTGGCGCCGGGGGTGAAGGTGCGCGAGACGGCGGACCGCGAAACGCCTGCTTCTCTTGCGACGTCTGCGGCAGTGATGAAACCGCTCTTCATTGTCCATGCTCCATCGAGTTCGCGAGTCGCAGGCTGGGCGAATGGTGGTCTGAACTTTTGTCTTTGCCGTCACAAAACTGAAGCACAAACTCGCTAAATTGCACACGTGTGCAAGAGCATTGATATGAAGTTGCAATGCGATTGTCCAGAGTGAGAAATCACAAAAAAACTTTTAGTTTCAAGTTGTTGAGGAGTCTTCCTTGGCCGATATCGTCATCAATGACCTGTCGAAAATGTATGGCGGAAAGCGCGTGCTCGATCGTGTCGCAATGCATATCGCCGACGGTGAGTTCGTTGCGGTTCTTGGGCCCTCGGGTTGCGGAAAGACGACCTTGCTGCGCTTGCTGGCCGGCTTCGAAACGCCGGATGAAGGCACGATCCGGCTGGGCGATCGCATCGTTTCTTCCAGGGAGGCCAATGTGCCCCCGGAGAAGCGCCATATCGGCATCGTCTTCCAGAACTATGCGCTCTGGCCGCATATGAGCGTGGCCGACAATGTCGGCTATGCGCTGAAGATCGCTGGCGCGAGTTCGCAGGAACGTCTGCAGCGCAGCCGCGATGCCCTGGCGGTTGTCGGCATGGAAAATCTGGCGGAGCGAGCGCCTTCCGACCTATCCGGTGGCCAACGCCAGCGTGTCGCCCTGGCACGCTGCCTCGCCGCCAAGCCATCCGTCATGCTGCTGGACGAGCCGCTGGCCAATCTCGACGTGCATCTGCGCGCGGCGATGGAAAACGAGTTCGTGCGCTTCCACCGCCATACCGGCGCAACCATGGTCTACATCACCCACGACCAGTCCGAGGCGATGGCGTTGGCGGACCGCATCGCGGTGATCGATCGCGGCCGCCTGGTTCAGTTCGACCGGCCGCGCGATCTCTATCGCGAGCCACAAAGCGAAATGGTTGCCCGTTTCATCGGCAACGGCCAGGTTCTGCCTGTCCAGGACGTGCGCCCCGAAGCCGAGGCGGCGATCGTCAGCCTCTTCGGCAAGGACCACCGTGTTCGCGCCCGCACCACCGAACAGGTTCGCTCTTCGGCCAGGCTCTCCGTTCACACTTCAGCGATGCGTTTGGCGCAGCCGGGCGAAGATGGCTTCGCCGGCAAGGTCGAGCGGGTGATCTATCGCGGCAACCACAGCCAGGTCGATTTCATCGCCACCGCCGAGCCGGAGCTGCAGCTGACGCTGCACGCCCCGGCGGACGTCGCCATTCCAGCGGACGACACCATCCAGGTCTGCATCAGCGACGGTTGGGTCATCCCAGCCGCTGCCTGACGTTTCTTATTCTCACAGTAACAGGAGTTCTTTATGCGCCTCACCACTACCCTCATGCTCGTCTTATTGAGCGGGACGGCCGTCAACGCCGAAACCTTGACGCTCTACACCTCGCAGTCGCCGGAAATCGCCCAGCAGACGGTCGACGCCTTTCAAGCCAAATATCCCGACATCAAGGTGGAATGGACCCGCAACGGCACCAGCCAGTTGCTCAACGTGCTGCGCGCCGAAATCGAAGCCGGCGAGGTCAAGCCGGACGTGCTCCTGGTCGCCGACACCATCAACCTCGGCCAGTTGAAGAAGGAAGGCCGCCTGATGGCCTACCCGCAGGCGCCCGTCGGCTCTTACGACAAGAGCACCTACGACAAGGACATGACGTTCTTCGGCACCAAGATCATCTCGACGGGCATCGCCTACAACACCGAGAAGGCCAAGCCGGTCGAAACCTGGAGCGCCTTGCTGACGGAAGACAACAAGGGCCAGATCGCAGTGCCGAGCCCGCTCTATTCGGGCGCTGCGCTCAACCATCTGCACAGCGTCGTCAACGTCCCGGGCATCGGCTGGGAATTCTACGAAGGCCTCGCCAAGCTCGACATCGCGCCGGAAGGCGGTAATGGTCCCGCGCTCAAGGCCGTCGCCAGCGGTCTTGCCAAATACGGCATCATCGCCGATGCCGATGTGATCCGCGCCAAGGCCAAGGGTTCGCCCGTCGATCTGATCTTCCCGAAGGATGGCGTCTCCTTCATCACCGAGCCGGCCGCCATCATGTCGACCGCCAAGAACGCCAACGGCGCGAAGAAGTTCATCGACTTCCTGCTGTCCAAGGAGGGCCAGGAACTCGTCGTGAGCCAGGGCAACCTGCCGATCGATCCGTCGATCGCGCCGCCAGCTGGCTTCCCGAAACTGTCCGACATCAAGCTCCTGCCGACGGACGCGGACAATGCCGTGGCGACCGACAAGGAGACCCGCGAGAAGTTCACCAAGATCTTCGGCGGCTGATAGAAAGATAGAAAATGGCGTTGATTGCCATGGAAAGGGTCGAGGAGCGCCGGCGGTTGCCGGCGCTCTTTCCCAAAGCTGAATGGGTGGTGCTGGGGCTGCTGGTGATCTTCGTCGCCGGCCTGTCTTTCGCGCCGCTGCTGCGCCTTGCCATAACCGCGATCGCTCCCGCCGGTGTGATCGATCTCGGCCATATCGCCGAATTGCTCTGGAAGAAAAAAGTCCTGACGGCGTCGACAAACACGCTGGTCGTCGCCTTGCTGTCCACCGTGCTCGCCATGGTGCTCGGCACCGTAGCAGCCGCACTGACCGTTCTCACCGACATGCGCTTCAAGACGGCATGGGTCTTCGCATTCGTGCTGCCGCTAATGATCCCGCCGCAGGTGACGGCGCTTGCCTGGGTTCAGGCTTTCTCGCCGTCGAGTCCGGTTCTTGGCCTCCTCGGTCTCTCCCTGCATGACGGCGGACGGCATCCACTCTATTCACCGGGCGGCATCATCCTGCTTTTGGGCTTCTATCACGCGCCGCTGGTGTTCCTGACCGTGAGGGCAGCACTGCGACGCCTGCCTGCCGAACTGGTCGAGGCTGCACGCGCCGCCGGCGCCACCAGTTGGCAGCTGATCTTCACCATTATCCTGCCGCTGGCGCGGGCGGGTCTGTTTGCCGGCGCCGCGCTGGCCTTCGTCTCGTCGATCAGCAATTTCGGCATTCAGGCCATGCTGGGCATTCCGGCGCGATACCCGACCCTGATCACGCTGATCTATCAGCAGATGAACAGCTATGGTCCCTCGGCGCTCGCCGACATGGCGGTGCTCGCCCTGCTTCTGTCGACATTGACCATTGTTGGGGTCGCCATCAGCGGCTGGCTCGGCCAGCGCGGCGATGTCCGCGTCGACGGCATCGGCCGCTCGCTCGAGATACGGCTGGGGCGATGGCGTCCTATCGTCGAGGCAGCTAGCTGGTTGTTCATCGTGCTCACCATGGCGCTGCCACTGTCGGCGCTGGTGGCCACTTCCGTGGTCACCGGCTTCGGCCAGGAGCTGAGCTGGAAGACGCTGACGCTGGTGAACTACGCCAATGCCCTCGTGCATCAGGCTTCGATCCGCAACGCGTTCCTCACCAGCCTGCTTCTGACATCGATCACGGTCGCCATGTTGATGATCGTGTCGCTGTTCATGGGCTATTTCATCGTCTGGAAGCGTGGCCCGCTGGTGCGTGTGCTGCATCTGTTCAGCGAACTCGCCTATGCGTTGCCTGGCATCATTCTCGCCGTGGCGATGATCCTGTTCTTCCTGAGGCCGTTGCCTGTTCTCGGTTTCAGCATCTACGGAACTGTCTGGATCATTCTGGCTGCTTATCTGTCGAGCTTCCTGGCTCTCGCGCTGCGTCCCGTCCTGGGCGGTTTCGCGCAGATCGACCGTGCCATGGAAGAGGCAGCGCAGGTTGCCGGTGCCGGTTTCCTGGCGCGCATGCGTGACGTCATCATCCCGCTCGTCGCGCCCGCGGCGGTCGCCGGTGGCGTCATGGTCTTCATGAGCGCCCTGAACGAGATCCAGGTTTCGATCCTGCTGGTGTCGTCCAATGCCCGCACCATCGGCCCAATGGTGGTCTTCCTGGAAGAGGGCGGATCGTCGACGCTTGCCGCAGCCGTCGGCTGCCTGATGATCGCGGCGGTGCTGATTCTGATGCTGATGGCGACATGCTTTTCGCGCTACCTGCCGAAAGGGGTGCTGCCTTGGCAAAACTGACGGTTGTCAGCGGGCAGGGCGGCAAGCTTCCAGCCGCCTTCCTGCTGGAAATGCATGGCCGGCGCATTCTCCTCGATCTCGGGGAGGGACCACAGCCTGGGGTGAAGCCAGCCCTGTCGGACGTTGGGCCGGTCGACGCGATCTGCCTCTCCCATGCCCATATCGATCATGTCGGCTCGCTCGACCTTGCGGGCCAACTCGGCAATCCGCCGGTCTACGCGACAGACCGGACGTTCAGCCAGATCTCCGAAGCGGTGCTTCCGCTGGAACGGCGCCGGGAGCTGCCGGTCAGCGGAGAAGCCGAAATCGCCGGACTGCCGGTGATCGTCGGTCGAAATGGCCATGCGCCCGGCGGCATCTGGCTCCATTTCGCCGGTCATGGCGGCGTTCTGTACATGGGAGACTGGAGCGCTGAGTCGCTGCTGTTGCCGTTCGACTGGCCGCCCGCCGCGGGCTGTCTTGTCACCGACGCGTCCTATGGCGATTTCGAGGAATCGCTATCCTCCCAGGTCGAGACTATCGCTGCCTTCGCCGCAGCAGGCGCGGTGTTGTGCGTGCCGGCTGGCGGCAGGGGGCCGGAAATGATGCTGGCCTTGAGTGGGTTGGGTCTGAAAGCGACCCCTTGTCCTGTTGTGCGCCAGGAAATGGAACGTCTCGCCGGCGACGACAGCGGCATGATCGACGCCGAAAGCCGTGCGGGGATCGCCGCGTTGCTGCAGTCGATGCCTACACGGAATGAGTGGTCCCCCACTCAGGTGATCGTGGCGACGGAGGCCAATGCTGAAACCGGACTGGCGGCACAGCTTCTGCGTCGCCGGGCAGAGGGTTTCCGTTTTCTGTTCTCCGGTCATGTCCCGACGCAGACGCCGGCCTGGGAGATGCTGCAACGCGACGAGGCGCGATGGCTGCGCTGGAATGTCCATCCACGGCTGCAGGACACGATGGACCTCGTGACGCGCACTGGTGCAGAGAAGGTCGTGGCGGCGTTCGTGCGGCCCGAAGAGATGCTTCGGCTAAGGCAGTGGCTTGGAGCGCGTCTTTATCTGGAAAGAATTATCTCCTTGCCTGTCGATCGAGACCAATCATTGAAAGCCGCGGAATAGGGCTGCAAGCATGAACGTGAACCACCATGACAGCCGTCCGATGACCGAGGAAGAGGAAGATCGCCTTCCGGTCTTGCTGCCGGTCCTTCCGGATATCGACGACACCGGAAAGACGCTCTTCATCGGCAACGCGGTCGCGGCAAACGATGCCGACCTGCTTTTGCGGAATGGCATCACCTCGACGATGAACCTGGCGGTGAATGTCGAAATGCCGCCGCTGTCCTTAAGCGACGGCACGGTCATCAGGCGCACGCATATCGGCCTGATCGACGGACCTGGCAATATTGCCCAGCATCTCCTGGGCGCCGTGCTCGTGCTGCACGGGATCATCAACCAGCAAAGCCCGGGCAAGGCGCATTATCCGCCTCATCGCGCCGGTAACGTGCTGGCGCATTGCCGGGGCGGGCGCAGCCGCTCCGCCGGCACCATCGCGCTCTATCTGCACCTGTTTCGAGCCGAGCGCTTCCCTGCTTTCGAGGATGCATTGCTTCATGTGCGCATGTGCCGGGGGCTGGATGAAACCCAGCCGCAAGCAGCCATGCTCGATCTGTGCCAGCAGGCCCTCGTGATGAACAAAAGTGTAAATAAGGCGACCGGCATATAGGCGAAGTGCTTATGGCGATGCGCCGGGACGGACCGGCGCAAGCCTCAAGGTGCTTAAATGTCGTTGGCTATGGACGTATCGTCACGACGCTCAACCGGAACGTCGCGCTTCAACAACTCACCAAGGACGTGTGCCGTTTCCCGCAGCAACCAATCTAGATCGTCCGGCTGCAGTTTGTCTTGATGATCGATTGCATCCATCACCGTGACCAGCAGATCGACACCTCTCTGGTGGAATTGCATCCCTGCCTCGTTTGTTGCCGCATACTTCTCGCGAGGAGAAAAGACCATCATTCGCGCCGATGCTCAAGCGGGAACTAAACCATGACCGAGAGCGGGCAGTCGTGAAATGACCGCGCTACGTGGCCTGCCGCTGCTGCCCATGCCAGGGGGTCAAAGCGCCACCTTTTCCGCGAGCCGTTGGTGACAATCCTCGCTAGCCCTCTTCGAACGGGCTGCTGTCGGCAAGGGCTTGGTCCGCATGAAGTATAGAGGCCCAAACGCGCTTCAACGTTACCTCGGGTTTGTCAACGGTGGTTCGCGCGCGCCAGGCGACGACGCCATCCGGCCGAACCAAGACAGCGCCTGTATCGGTGACGCCATACTTTTCCTCCCATTTCCCTTCGACGTCCCGCACATCGTGTCCGAGCCGGTAACAGGAGATGCCGCTGCTTTTCCTTTCCGAGATCCCGCGCGCGGCCCTGCACCAGGCCTCGCCCCGGGGACCGGCCAGCAACACGAAACCGCGGCCGAAAAGATCGAGTATCGAGCTTTCAGTATCGTCGCGCTCGACCATCATGTGCGGGGCGCGCGTGCCCGGTTTTCCGGCCAATGCCGCAAACGGCTCGAATGGCGGCGTCTGCGGTGGCGGTCCTTCGGCCAGCAGGGCGCCGCTGTCATAGCGCTGCCCGAACACGACGTCATAGTCATTGACGATTTCGACCGGTGGCGGCAGGCGCTTTGCTGGATCGTCAAACCATTTCTGAAGACGGGCGAGCGCCTGCGCCACGGTCGCTTCGATAACCGGGCAGCGCTCGACATCATAAGTGTTGAGAAGCTCCGCCGGCGCCTCGCCACGAATGACCATGGCGAGTTTCCAGGCCAGATTGTGCGCATCGTGGATACCGGAATTGCCGCCGAAAGCACCCGGCGGTGGCATGAGGTGGGCAGCGTCACCGATCAGGAATGAGCGTCCCTGCCCGAAGCGGTCGGCTACATAGGCAGAAACTTCCCAGGCGCGCGCATCGACAAGCTCCGCCTCGATGTCGGCACGCCCCGCCGCTCGAACCACGAGATCGCGGCAGCGGTCCCGGTCGAAATCCTGCGGGCTTTCACCCTTGTCCGGAAAATACTGCAGCGCCAGCAGCCAGCGGCCGCCCTCGCGCGGGATGACGGAAGCGTTGAGGTCCGTCACGAAGAATGACGTCAGGCGCTTGCCGTCGATGGTGGGCAGCAGGTCCGTCATCGAAGATGATGTTCATCCAGTGCTGCAGTGCGCCGACACCGCTCCTGCCGATGCCAAGCATCTCACGCAGCCGTCCGTTGGCGCCATCGGCAATGACGAGATAGTCGGCGGTGATCTCCCGTTCGGTCCCCGTGGTCCGATCTCTCAGACGGGCGCGGACTCCGCCTTCACTTTGTTCGACGGCGGCGCATTCGGTCGCGAAGCGGATGTCGGCTCCGAGCTGTTCCGCATGACGCCGGAGAATGGGCTCCAGCACATGCTGATCGCAGGTCGCCGGCTGCGTCGGGCTGAAGTCGCTGGCATCCGGCCAGGCAGGACCGCCCCACTGAATGGCCGGATCGGACAGGTTTCGGCCTCTTGCCAGACCGCCGCCTTGCTGGTCGCCGGTCCGATTTGCGCGGATCTCGTCTTCCAGGCCAAGACTGCGGAATATCTCCATGCTGCGTGGCGAGATGCCGGCGAACTTGTACTGGATAGAGGTGCCGGGATGGCGCTCGACGAGAACGCAGGCAACACCGTGATGGGCCAGCAGACAGGCTGCGGTCAGGCCGTTCAAGCCTCCGCCGACGATGAGGACCGGGTGATCGTTTTCCATCGATGTCTCCAAACGGGGTTCAGCAGAAGCGGGCGATCATCATCGAAGCCACAGTGAGCATGAGCAGCCCGGCGGCGGCGCGATTGCCCGTGGTCATGCTGCCGACGAGCGCCAACTGGCTCTCGGGCGATGCGGCCGCCAGTGCGCCTCGGGTGCGGCCGACGAACAAGATCTGGACAGCAGCCGCCAGGACCGCTGCCACCAGCCCGACAAGCAGAATCTGCTCGTGGAGGCCGAAGCTGCCGCCAAGCTGAAACCACCACATGCCGGCGCCGGTGGCCAGGGTCATGGCCGCCGACCCCATCTGGAATGGAAACAGTCTGGCGGCGGAGGCATCACCGAGATTGGCCATGGCAGAGGTCGACCCTGCCCAGAACACGCCCGCCAGTACATGGATCGTGAGCGTTGCGATCAGCGGATAAAGGTCCATCATGGTCACCTCGTTTTCTGGCTTTACTTGGTTTGTTTGTTTGATTAGTCAAGATATTTGACTCATCAAACTATTTTGCTAGACTCCTGCACGTCATGGAATTCTCGCTGCCAATCTGCTGGCGAGCCGGGAGAAGCCTCATCTCGGGTCGAGCTGTGTGGCTGCGGCGATAATGTGTTTGGGAAACTGCCCCAGCATTCCTTCAAAGGCTGTGTTGGTCAGTGCAATCACCGACAAAGACCGTTCGAAATCGATCGCCCACATATGTCCATAAACACCACCCCAACTGACGGAGCCCTTGGACAAAGGCGATTGAGCCGAAGCCGGATCGATCAACACGGATCCCATCCAGCCAAACCCCCAGCCCGGTCCTTGCGTCTTGGCCTCTGGGCCGACCCTTTCCTGGCGGGCTGCATGCCGAAGTGCGGAACTCAAGAACATGCCGTCACGGTAAGCTTCGAGCAATCGCAGCATATCCATGGCGAGGCCGGCCATGCCTGCCCCGCCCGAAGGAAAGGCTTCGCGTCGGTAGATGCGGTGAGGATCGAAACGCATGCCGGCCCCCGGTATGCCCGGAAGCGGAACATCCACGATCGTGTCGACCAGCAAAGGTCCGTGCTCGCCGTCGCGATACGGAACAGCCAGGTCGTCGCCGCCCCAGTGGAAAGAGGCACGGAGTTTCAGCGGGCGCAAAACCAGCCTGTCCATTGCCTGCGGGAGCGGCGCCCCGGCAGCAGCCGAAACCACCGCGCCGAGGACATCGGTCGCCACGGAATAGCGCCATGTGACGCCCGGTGCACGATCCAGCGGAACCGACGCTATCCTTCGAAGATTCTGATCGAGCGACAGCGTCGCTTCGTCCAATCCATCGGATATACCCATCACATGGTAGGGCCCGTCCGCCGGTTGCTGAAAAGCGTAGTCGAGCCCGGCAACATGGCTCATAAGATGGCCGACCGTGATCCCGGCCAGGTTGCCCTCTTCGGTCCTGGGCGCGAAGCAGGGGAGCCACCGCGAAACCAGGTCGTCGGCCGAGAGGGCGCCGGCTTCAAGCAGCTTGAGCGCCGCCATCGTGGTGAACAGCTTCGACAGCGAGGCAAATCTGAACGGCGTTTCGACGGTCATCAGCCTTCGAGTTTCGCGATTGGCCAGCCCGGCGGCGCGCTGGTAGATCAACGTGCCGTCCTTGGCGACCAGCACCACGGCGCCCACAATGCGCCGTTCCAGAAGCGCCAGGTCAATCGCTTCATCGATTGCGGTGAAATCGCCGGGTTGAAATTGCTCGGCGGCGGCCATGTATCGGGCAGACATTCCATGCTCCCTCGGCGAGATGATCACCGAACGACTATAGGTGGGGTCTTCCTTAAGCTCGACTTGGCGATGCCTTACAGATTCTGTAAGCTTTGCTTCATGATCGACCCGGCGGTTCTGCACCTGATCCCGACATTCCGCGTTGTCGCCCAGTGCGGCGGGTTCACGGCCGCGTCGGGACGTCTTGGCGTCTCTGCGTCAGCGGTTTCGCAGACCATCAAGAAGCTGGAAGAGTTGATCGGCGTGCGCCTCTTCGAGCGAACAAGCCGCAGTCTTCGCCTGACCGATAGCGGTGAAGAGTTTCTGCAATCGGTCGGGCAACCGCTGGACCAGATCGAAAGCGCAATCGACATGTTGTCGAACCGTGCCGGTTTACCGGCCGGTGTGCTTCGTGTCACCTTGTCCCGGCTCGCCGCGAAGATCTGTATTTTGGGCAGGATGGCGGAATTCGTCCAAACCTACCCGGGCGTCACCCTTGAACTCTCCACGGACGACCGCTTGGTCGATATCGTGGCCGGTGGTTTCGATGTTGGCATCAGGATGCGCGAGACGCTGGAAAACGACATGATCGCCCGGCCAATCGGAATACCCCTGCGCCGCAGTCTTCTGGCCTCGAAGGCCTATGCCAGCCGGCACGGAGTGCCGTCGACAGTCGATGATTTCGCCAATCACCGCTTCATCCGCTACCGGTTTCCCGGGAGCGAGCGACTTGCGCCGCTGGAATTCGGCGCCGACGACCAATTGAAACTCGTCGATCCAAATCCGTTTCTCGTGCTCGACGACGACAATCACATCTCAACCGCTGTTCGCGAGGGCCTCGGTATCGCCCAGCGATACCGACAGACCGAAGAGGACGCGATCGATAGCGGCGAGCTCATCGAGATCATGCCTCGATATGAACCTTCACCGGTTCAGTTTTTCGCATACTACCCATCGCGACGGCAGCAACCGGCGAAACTGGCTGTGTTTCTCGACTGGTTTTGCGGTCGAGCACGAAGCCGATGAACTGTGGTCCCGCAGGAGGGTGCGCGGATGGAATGGGCGACAACCATTTTCCCGATCGAGAGCCGCGTCGAGCCATCGGACTTCGTGGAACGGATCTGGCGCACACACAGTGTCGCGGCGGATTCCATGATCTCCGTTGCCGTCCCGCATTGGCAGATCGTCGTCGTCAAGCAGGCCGACCGGCCGGCAAGCATGTTGGTGCGCGGGCCTGAGACTGCGGCCAGCATCGTGGGTATCCCGCGGGATGCCGAGTTCCTGGGCATCGAACTCAAGATCGGCACATTCATCCCCGATCTGGCTCCCGATACGCTCGTCGACATCGGCAAGGAACTCGCCTCGACATCGCCGAGCCGGGTCCACCTGGCCGGATCGAGTTGGGAAATCCCGGACTTTGAAAACGCTGCCGACTTCATACGGCATTTGGCAAAGGCTGATGTGCTGGTCCGCGATCCGATCGTCGACCAGACGCTGTCGCGCAAGCCGGTGGAGGTCACCGAACGCTCCGTCCAGCGCCGTTTCCTGCGCGCCACCGGACTGTCCTACGGCATGGTGCGTCAGATCGAGCGCGCCGAGCGTACCGCCGCCCTGTTGATGGCCGGCACCTCCATTCTCGATGCGGTCGACATCGCCGGCTATTCCGATCAGGCGCATATGACGCGATCGCTGCGCAGGTTCCTCGGCAAGACACCGGGCAGCCTGAGCAGGTCCTGACGCTGTCGTTTTCTTTCAAGACCCGAAATCCCCTCGAATTGTAGCTTCCCTCCATCAACCACGCAGTTTGACGGAGACAATCATGAGAAAGATCATCAATTCGACCTACATCACGCTGGACGGGGCGGTCGGAGACCCGCACGAATGGCCAAGCCTCGGCACGTCAGGCAAGGCGGCCAGCTACGACATCCAGATGGAATTGCTGCAGGCCTGCGACACGCTTCTGCTGGGGCGCAGCACCTATGAGAGCTTCGCCCAGGTATGGCCGACCATGGCCGGCGATACCATGGCGGACTACATCAACGCCATGCGCAAGCTGGCGGTGTCGACCACGCTTCAGAATCCCGCCTGGAACAACACCGAGATCATCAGCACCGATCTCGTCGAGACGATGCGGGCGCTGAAGAACCAGCCCGGCAAGGACATCGTGCAGTATGGGCTCGGCGAGGTCTCCTTCGCGCTCATGGAAGCCGGGCTGGTGGATGAACTACGGCTGTGGGTGCATCCGTTCATCCTCGGCCGGAGCGGACCACGGACGCCGCATTTCCTTGCCTGCCCGCGGACGTCGCTGGAGCTGGCAGGTTCGCGGGCGCTGCCCAACGGCATCGTCGTCATGAACTACAACTACCGGCGCGAAGCCTGAGACACCTGACCGGTCGGGGTGCCGGCCGGAATCAGGAACCATCCCAAAATCCACACTCACCGCAGCCGGCGCCGATCCTGCGCGGGAACGATGAACCTCGCCATCGATACAGGAGAATCTGTCATGACCACCCAACACCTGCTCTCGAAGCAATCCCTCAGCCGCCGAGCTCTCGTCATCAGCGGCGCGGCCGCTGGCTGCATGATCGCCGCACATACGGTCGCTGCGCAACCGCTCATGGCGGCAAACGATCGATCGCCGGCCATATCGGGTACAACGCCCGTTGGCGGCATCTACTATGAAGTCCATGGCGGCCCGCTGGCGGCCGGCAAGACACCGTTCGTGCTGATGCACGGCGGCTTGATGACCATCGAGACCGCCTTCGCACCCGACCTGCTGCCCAGGCTTTCCACAATTGCGCCGACCATCGCGATTGAATCGCAGGGCCATGGCCATACGCCCGACCGTTCGGGCCCGATGCAGCTCGACCAACTGGTGGCCGATGTGATCGGCGTGCTCGATCATCTCGACGTGCCTGCCGCGCATCTGGTCGGCCACAGCCTCGGCGCGCTGACAGCAGTCGAAATGGCGATCCGCCAGCCGGATCGCGTCAAATCGGTGACGTCGCTCAGCGGTGTCTATAGCGTCGATGGGCAACTACCCGAGTTGATCGCACTGCAACGCGATCCGACGCACAAGCCGTCGGCGGAACTGGCGCCGCTGCTCCCGACTCCCCAGGATTTTGCCGGGTGGGCGGCGAGTTTCGACCGCAGTGGCGGCAAGTCGGCAGGGATGTTCGACCTGGCAAACCGCATCAACCAGATGCGCGACCGCTGGGACCGCTGGACGCCGCAGGAGCTGGCTTCGATCCGTGTTCCGACATTGCTGGCGATTGGCGACAAGGATTTCACGCGAATCGACCATGCCGCCGAAATGAAAACGCTCATTCCAGGCGCCGAGCTTGCCGTGCTGCCGGGCACGACCCATCTCGGGGTGATCAGCCGCGGCGACTGGCTGGTCCCGATGATCCTGTCGGCGATCGGGCAGGCAGGGTGAAGAAGGCGATAAACTTCACCGACGTCACGCTGGCAAACGAAGTCGCTCATGCTAAGGCTGCATGGACCCTGTCTTTTTGAGAGAACAAGCCGGTAGACATGTCCGCCAATCCTCGCGCCGCTCAAGCATGGCGGCTGATGTTCGACTTCCTGATGCGTTCATCGCCGCAGCGCCTGGAAAGTCTGGAGAAGCGCAAGCTGACGCCGAACGACACGCGGGCGCTTTTCACCTTGCAGGACGGGAATGAGAAGCCGATCGGAGCGCTTGCCGAGGAATGGAACTGCGACCCGTCCACGGCGACCTGGCTCGTCGACCGCCTCGAACGCGCCGGCCTCGTCAACCGCATTGCCTCCACCGAGGACAGGCGCAAGAAGCTGGTGCGGCTGACCAAAAAAGGCGCAAAGACAAAGCACGACCTGATGGCGGAATATTATCGGCCGCCGTCAGATCTGGATACGCTCACGGATGATGAGCTGGATGACCTTGTTGCTTTGCTCGGCAAGCTGAGTGCGGGCTAGGTTGTTTCGAAGTTCCACGATGGCTTCTGTCGTACGCGCGCCCTTGCCGTTAGCTCGACCTTATTGAGCCGCTCGATCCTGCGGCCTTGTCTTGGCACGCAGATCGAAAGCACTTTCTTCGCTCAATTGATGCTTGCAGTAGGCCCAGAATTTTTCGGCAGCAGCTACAGGTTTACGATTTGCAAGCCGGATCAACATGATGCCGCGCTGTGTCTGAGGCTTGACCATGATGCGGCGTACGCAGCGGAAGGAATGGTCGTTTCGCATGGCGTTCGCCGGCAGAATTGCAACCGCGAGCCCTTGTTCCGCTAAGGCGAGTGCAGTCGTGCCGAAAGTGACCTCATAGCGCGTGTTGAGCCATATGCCGAGCTGGCCCGCCGTCTTGTCGACGATATGACGAAGCGGGCTGTTTCGGTCGAGCAGTGCCAATGGCGTATCCCCCAGTTGCCGCCAGGCGATGGTTTCTGTCGCGGCGAAAGGGTGGTCCGGTGCGACATAGGCGGCCATCTGATCGGTCTGGACCATCTGCTGGACGATTCTCGGATCGGTTTCGACCCGTGTCGCAATCGCGAAATCGACCAGGTCGTTGCGCACCAGCTCCACCAGATTCTGCTCGGCGGTATCGCGGATGACGATGCGAACGCCAGGAAAGTCCTCTCCGAACTTTCGTATCGCGATTGGAAGGGCGCCGGAAGCCAGCACCGAGGAACAGGCGACGCGGACCTCGCCATCCGCAAGGCCAGAGAGATCGCCGGACGTTTCTTCCAGGCGTTGAAGGTCCGATAGGATGCGCTCGGCAGTCGGCAAAAGCTGCATGCCGGCCTGGGACAATCGGACGCCTCGAGTATTGCGGTCGAAAACTGAAACCGAGAGCGTCTGCTCCAGATCCCGGATCAGCACGCTGAGCGAGGGCTGCGTCACCCGCAACACATTCGCCGCCTGTGAGAAGCTCTGTTGCCGCGCAATGGTCACGAAGGCCAGGATCTGCCGGGTTGAGATCTTCACCTATGGCACCTTGATTTATAAAAAAATCCTATTTCGAAATAAGCATTAATACGAAATAGCCTGCTCACACAACTTCTCGAATACCCAAAGAGGAACGGAGGAGAGCGGAGTGATGCAGGTTGTCATACAAGCCGTTGTCCCGGTCGCGACCGGCATCGTTCAACTGAGCCTGAAGCCTGAGGCAAAGGATCGACCGATCACCGTCACGCCCGGCGCGCATATCGATTTGCACCTGCCAAATGGACTTGTCCGGCAATATTCCCTGATCAATTCCCGTGCGAGCGAGACGCTGGAGGTGGCGGTCAACCTGGACCCGCAAAGCCGAGGCGGATCCATCTGCGTGCACAAGGACCTGAGACAAGGCGACCGGATCGAGATCGGCCAGCCGCGCAATCATTTCCCATTGAACGAGACGGCGGCGCATTCGGTCTTCATCGCAGGCGGCATAGGGGTCACGCCGATCTTCGCTATGGTGGAGCGGTTGGCTGAACTTGGTCGTTCCTGGATGCTTTTCCATTGCACCCGAACGCCGGATCGCACGCCCTTCGCTGTCGAACTGCGCGATCTAGCCACTCGCTCTCAGGGTGCGGTGATCCACGTTCATGACGGGGTTCCGGGCATCCGCCCGCTCGATGTAACCGCGGTCGTTCAGGCTGCATCCGCTGATACGCATTTCTATTGCTGCGGGCCAAAACCTCTGATGACCGCCTTCGAAAGCGCCACTGCCGGTCTGCCGCCCCATCGCGTTCACGTGGAGTATTTTTCCAATGACGAGGCCCAGCATGAGGGCACGGAATTCGAATTGATCTGTGCCCGTTCCGGCTTGGCCGTGAAGATACCGGTGGGGCATTCGATCCTCGAAACACTCGAGACAATGGGCCTGACCCCGCTCTGCTCCTGCCGGGAGGGGATATGTGGCACCTGCGAGACGGCTGTTCTTGAAGGCACGCCCGATCATCGCGACCTCGTCCTGACTCCGGACGAACGCGCCAGCAACACCAGCATGATGATTTGCGTCTCTCGCGCAAAAAGTCGCTCGCTCACTCTCGATATCTGAAGGAAAGCCTGCATGAGCCTCTTACGAAACAAGACCATCATCGTCACGGGAGCCGGCGGCAACATCGGCCAGGCTTATTGTCGGGGGTTCCTCGAAATGGGCGCGAACGTCGTGGCCGCCGACCTTAACGACATTGGCACGGAGGCGGCGAAGTGGGGGCACGCCGACCGGCTTATGACGATAGCGGCGAATGTCCTTAGCCAGCCGGATTGCGATCGCGTGGCCGAGGAAACTGTCAGGCGATTTCACCGCATCGACGGCCTCCTGAACAACGCCGGTTTCTTCAAGTCCGCAAGCTTTGGCTCCTTCCTCGATATTCCGCCGGAAGAATGGGACCTTTGCTACCAGGTGAACGTGCGCGGCACCTGGCAGAGCATCAAGGCGGTTCATGCGCAGATGAAGCGGCAAGGTCAGGGAAGCATCGTCAACATTTCGTCGAACACCCCCTACAAAGGTGTGCCGAATTTTCTGCACTATGTGTCTTCCAAGGCTGCGATCGTCGGACTTTCGCGATCCCTGGCCCGGGAGGTAGGGGGCGACGGAATCCTCGTCAACACGCTGTGCCCCGACCTCATTCCCGACGGCGATATCGTGGCGCGTCAGGGGAGTGCCGCCGACGAACGAACCATCGCCGGGCGATGTCTCAAGCGTACCCAGTTTCCCGAGGACATGGTCGGTGCGGCCGCGTTCCTCTTCAGTGACCTCGCTGGTTTCATCACCGGCCAGAGCCTTCTGGTCAACGGTGGCGCTCATTTCAACTAGGAGACAGCAATGTCCGTTATGGAACTTAAATCACCACCGCCACACGAGAGTCCGACCTATCTGGCACTTCGCCATTTCTGGCATCCGGTCTGCTATTCCGATGAGGTCACGGACAAGCCGCACGGCGTCAGACTGATGGGCGAAAACGTCGTGCTCGCCCGGCTCGGCGGTGAACTGGCCGCCATGCAGGACCGTTGTCCGCACAAGGGGGCAGCGTTGTCGCTGGGTCAGATCGTCGATTGCAAGCTCGAATGCCCCTACCATGGCTGGCAATTCGATGAGAAGGGCGATTGCGTGCGGATCCCTGCGCGGGAGGAAATGGCAACTGTCATGAACCGCAAGGTGCGCAGATACCATGTCACCGAATCCGCTGGCATGGTTTGGGTCTGTCTTGCGGATGTGCCCAAATATCCAGCGCCGGTTTTTCCGGAACTGAAGGGAGCGGAATATCGAGTTTTGCGCGGCAGGCCTTATGACTGGAACACCTCGACACCGCGTCGCCTCGAGAATTTTGTCGATTTCGCGCACTTCTCCTTTGTCCATGACGGCACCATCGGCAGCCGCGAGAACCCTCGTGTCGAGGCGGTAAAGGTCTGGCGCGAGAACAATGTCATGCGGTTCGACCGCAGCGGGGTGAAAGAACCTGGCGTGGGCAAGAAGAAGGAACTGCTGGGCCTGACGGATGATTGGATCGAGCCTACGAACGTCTATCACGTCACCATGCCGCACACGGTACACCTCAAGCGGGTATTCCCGAACGGCAAGCGATACATCCTCTTCATGGCCGCCTCGCCGGTCGATGCAACCACCACCCGAAGCTTCTGGTGGCAGGCTCGTGACTTCGGGACGGAGGAAGAGCATGACGCTTTCTTCATGGATTTCGAGGACGAAGTCCTCGCCGAGGACAAGCCGATCATCGAGTCCCAGACGCCGATCCAGATGGACCTGGCGGGTGAGCTCGCGCGGCAGGAAATGCCGGTCCGTCATGCGGATATCGTCAGCGTCGAATATCGCCGCTGGCTGCTCGAACTGACGAACGAGCTAGCGAATGCCTGATGAGCCAAGATCTTTCTATGTCAAGGGAGCCGGCGTCCGGCTCCATTTGACCGACCATGGCGGGCCTGGCCCCATCATTCTTGCACTGCATGGCGTGACCGGCGGCGGGTTTCTCTGGTCCGGCGTAGCGCGAGAGCTGGAAGGGCGAGGGAGAGTGGTCGCGCTCGACTTCCGAGGACACGGCCGAAGCGATTGGTCGCGGGATCGCGCGTATGAGACGGCCCACCACGTTACCGATCTCCTTCTGGTGCTGGATCAGGTCGACCTCGGGCGTAGGCCTCCGGTGATAGTCGGTTCGTCATGGGGAGCGCTCGTTGCCATCCAATTGCTGGCCATCAGGCCCGACATTGCTGACCAGTTGATCATCGTCGATGTCGAGCCTTCGTTCCAGGCGAGCGAAGCAGATGTCCTTCCACGCCCCTACCGTTTCGCCTCCTTGAACGAGGCTCTGGCTTGGGAGCGCGCCGCGAACCGCTATGCCGTCGAGACGGATTTGACGGCCTTCACGCGTGCCTCCCTGGTCGAAAATGGGGAAGGTCAGTGGCTACGCCGGCACGATCCGTTCTTTCTCACGCACTGGCCTTTTCGCAAGGACAATCTCTGGGAGGAGCTCAGCGGCCTCTGCCAAAATGTGAAAATCATCCGTGGTGACCAGAGTTTCGTGCGGCATGAAATCTGCCAGCGCATGGCTCGCCTGAAGGAGGGATGGAGCTTTTCCGAGATCGCATCGAGTGGCCATCTGGTGCCTCTGGAACAACCCCGCCAGCTTGCAAAGGAGATTGCGGATTTCATCGGTGTCGCCTGAAAGGGCGCCCCGTCCTTTGGAAAAAAATCACTGAAAAGCGGCAGCTAGGTCCTAGGGAGGAGCCCCATGCAGAACGCCATCGAAACGACGTCCCATACCGGAAGAACCGGAACGGTAGATCCGGTCGACGAAATACCCCCACTCTCGCAGCTTGCCACGCTTGGCCTCCAACACGTCCTGGTCATGTACGCTGGCGCAATCACGGTTCCATTGATCGTCGGTGGCGCTCTCGGCCTAAGCAAGCAGGACATTTCGACCCTGATCAACGCCGACCTTCTATGCTGTGGCATCATCTCGATCATACAGTCACTCGGTGTTGGGCGAAGCATCGGAATCCGGCTGCCCATCATGATGGGCGTTTCCTATGCAGGCTTTGCGCCGATGATCGCGATCGGGCTGACGCCGGACGTGGGCATGACGGGACTCTACGGCTCGATCATTGCAGCAGGCGCCATCTGCTACGTGGCGACGCCGTTGATCGTGCGGGCGCTGGTGCTGTTTCCGCCGGTAGTGACTGGCACTACCCTCGTCAGTCTCGGCGTTGGGCTTCTCGGTATCGCAACGACCTGGATCGGGGGCGGCTTCGGCAGGCCCGATTTCGGCAGGCCGCTTTATCTGCTGATAGGCGCACTCGTCGTCCTCTCAATTCTCCTGGTCGCGCGCTTTGCTCGCGGTTTCTTCGCCAATATCTCGGTATTGGTTGGAATCGTCTTGGGATCGGCCCTCGCTTATTTTCTCGGTTTGATGGACTTCGCCGGCGTGCGTGAAGCACCCATGGTAGGCGTCGTCCGCCCCTTCCATTTTGGTCTGCCGACTTTTCATCTGATCCCTGTCCTGACCATGACCTTGGTCGTCCTTATCGCGATAGTGGAATCCATCGGCCTATTCTTCTCGATGGGCGAGATTCTTCAGCGCGACCTGACACGCGACCAGTTTCGTCGCGGCTTGCGCGCCGATGCGCTCGGAGCGCTCATCGGCGGCGTCTTCAATGCGTTCCCCTATACTTCCTACGCCCAGAATATCGGCCTTGTCGGCATCACAGGCGCCCGCAGCCGCTTCATCTGCGTTGCTGGCGGAGGCATTCTTATCGTGCTGGCTTTCTTCCCCAAGGTCGCGAGTGTCGTCGCCTCGGTCCCGAATTTCGTGCTTGGCGGCGCTGCCCTGGTCATGTTTGGGCTGATCGCGTGTTCGGGCATCCGCATATTGTCGCGCGTTGATTGGCAGGGAAATCGCAACAACGGTTTTGTCGCTGCGATCAGCCTCGGTCTCGGCATGATGCCCAACATGTCGGCCAAGATCTTTCATCAGCTACCGGCCTCGCTCGAGCCTTTTCTCGGCAGCGGCGTCATCCTGACAGCCGTATCGGCAGTGATCCTCAATGTCGTCTTCAATGGCATCGGGCCCGACGCCAGCCGCGCTTCGGCCGTTCACAGCCGTTGACAGCTCACATTCCGTGTCTCGGGAAATCGCACTCGACATCCGCAAAGGCATTTCATGACAGCAACAAGCAAAACCCGGGATTTTGCAGAAATCACCTTCTATGAAGGGGCAGATATCCTAACGTTGGATTCCCGGCAGCCACTGATCCGTAACGGCACGATTGCAGTTGCCGGCGACAGGATACTGGCCGTCGGGTCCAGTGCCGATCTCGCCTTCCACGGTGTCGCCTCGCGCCGCGTCGACTGGTCCGGCCGCGTCGTGATGCCGGGGCTGGTCGACGGCCACAGCCATCTTTTCCAAAGCCTCGGCCGCACGCTTGGCGACGGCCTCTCGCTGCTGCCCTGGCTCGAAAAATTCATGCTTCCGCTGGCGGCCCATGTGCGCCCGGAGGATGCCGTGGCCATCATTCGCCTTGCTGCACTGAACTCGCTTCTGAACGGCACGACGTCCATCATCGACAACCACTACGCGCCTGTCGATGCTGAAACCGTGGTTGCGCTCGCGACCGAGATGGCCGCAACCGGCGTGCGCGGCGTGGTCGCCCGCGGCATCTTCGGCCCGATGGTCGAGGGCGGGCGTCGGATGAACTGCGATCCACGCCTCTTTCGGTATTCCTCGCAGGAAGAGATCGAGATCATGCGTGACTGCCTCGCCGCCCATCCGACAGGCGGCTTGGTCGAAATCTGGCCGATGCCGGAAAACATCGTCTACCTTGATCCTGAGCTGATCGTGGCCTGCTCGGATCTGGCGCGCAAGCACGATATTGGCTGGCAGGCCCATTGCAGCGAATCCAGGTTCGAGGTCGAAATCTTCGAGTCCATCCACGGCATGCGACCGGCGATCTGGATGGAGCGGGAAGGGGTGCTTTCGGATCGAGCATCCTTTGCACATGGCATCTGGTACGACGATGCCGAGGTCGAAGTGCTCGGCCAGGCTCGCGCGAATGTCGTCCACAATCCAATCTGCAACCAGTATCTCGCTTCGGGGATCATTCGCCTCGGGCCGCTGCTCGAGGCCGGCGCCAATGTGACGCTTGGCAGCGATGGCACCGCGGTT
Source organism: Mesorhizobium sp. NPDC059054 (assembly GCF_042739215.1). NCBI lineage: Bacteria > Pseudomonadati > Pseudomonadota > Alphaproteobacteria > Hyphomicrobiales > Phyllobacteriaceae > Mesorhizobium > Mesorhizobium sp. NPDC059054. The sequence goes on along the minus strand of NZ_JBHYHV010000007.1, from coordinate 235,924 downwards.
GGCGGCTTGAGCATTTTCGAGGCGATGAAGGCCGGTTTGCTCCTGCAACGGATTCGCGAACTCGATCCGCTCGCAACCAGCGCCGAACTGATGCTGGAGCTTGCAACGCGTCGTGGCGGCAGACTTCTGCGTCGCGATATCGGGCAGCTGCGCGCCGGGGCACTTGCCGATTTCGTTGCGCTGGACATGACAGGGCTAGCGCATCAGCCCGCGACCCGCCTCGCAACCTCGGTCGTCATGGCTGGGTTACCCCCGGTTCGGGATGTCGTCGTCAATGGCGATCTGGTCGTGCGGGAGGGAAGATCGACAAAGGTCGATCAAGAGAAGGTGCTTGCGGACGCATTGCAGGCAACGGCCAGCCTGATCGATCGGGCTGGACTGAGCACCTTGGCAAAAGACTGGGTCGTTCCGCGCTACAGCGTCGGCTGAGATGCGCCGACGCGGCGGTGCGATGAGGTCAGACGGCCAAGTGGTTCGACTGCCGCTCTTCGCGCCAGCCCAATGCGGCGGAAATCTTCAGCGCGGTAGCGGCCACCGCTGTTTCGGCTTGATCCGCATCGACAGACAAGCCTGTCTGATCCAGAAACGGAACGGTCAGCGCAGCGGCGACGCCGCCGCGGTGGTCGAAAACAGGCCTGGTGAGGTTGGTTACCCCAGAGACGACCAGGCTTGGCCGACGCTCCCCGCCATCGACCAATATCGTCTTGATGCGTTCCGGCAAGGTATCCGCCATTTCCGGCGTCGAAGCGATACAGGCGTCGATCAGGGCCTGCCGGTGATGTTCCGGCTGATAGGCAAGCATCACAGCGCCTGAGCTGGTCTCGGCGAGTGGGAACTGAGCGCCGAGACGCACCGCATAATGCATCGGCCTCGGCGCATCGACCTGGGCCACGATCAGCACGCGCGCACCGCTCAGAACCGCCAGGTGACAGGATTGCTGTGAGAGGGTCGCGAGCTCTTCCATCAGCGGCAGTGCGACGGAGAGCAGTCGATTGGTCGGTGGGTTCTCGTGGGCAAGCTCGAACAGTCTGAGGGTAAGCACGAAGTAATCCGAGTCCCGATCCCGACGGATGTAACCGCGTGCCTCGAGCGCGAGAGCGATCCGGTAGATTTCTCCCATCGAACGTCCCAGCGTGCTTGCGATCGCTGTCAGTGACAGCGGGGAGGGGGAACTCGCAAGTAGCTCGATGATGTCGAGACCCTTTTCGAGCGCTGGCGCCCGGTAACGACTGGCTGCGTCATTGTCCTCTGTCATATGGGTTCTCCAGCACCACGGGAGCGCATCTCAGGGCGGCGCGCTCCCGTCAAGTCCGAGATGCGTCTAGCGACCGAGTTGCTTGCGGATATCGGCGACCAGATTGGGCGACCATTCCGGGAACGCATTCTGGATCGAGTTCGCGGCGTTCTCGAAGGCCTGGCGATCCACGTCGTCGACAACGATCATGCCATGTTCCTTCAAATCCGCAACGGCAGCGTCGTACCCTTTGGACGTCTCCTCGGTCATCCAATCGCAGGCCTTCTCGGCTTCGGTCTGGAGCGCTGCCTGCTGGTCGGCGTTGAGTGCGTCGAAGGCACTCAGGCTCATGACGACGATCGACGCGTCGAGAATGTGGTTGGTCTTCATGAAGTATTTCGCGCTCTCATAGTGCTTCTGGTCGATCACGGCGTTCGGCGGTGCTTCCGCTGCATCGATCACGCCTTGCGACAGTGCGCTGTAGACCTCGGCCCATGGCAACGGCGTCGGCTGCCCGCCCATCGATTTGACAAGCTCGGTGTAAATCGCCGCCGGTTGCACGCGCATTTTCAGGCCCGCCGAATCCGCCGGGGATCTGACTGCCTTGTTCCGCGTATAGAGGTCACGGGTGCCGAAGTTGAAGAAACAGAGCGATTTGATATTGTACTGGGCGAGATCCTTTTCCCACCCCTTGACCAGATCCGAATTCGCAACCTTGCGCACCTCGTCCCAGTTCTTGAACAGGAACGGGTGAACCATCACGGAGTAGTTCGGAACATATTGCGCAATCGCGCCGGGACCGACATGGGTGATGATGTTGGCGCCGAGCGTCAGCTGTTCCAGAACGGCCGAACTCTCTCCAAGCTGCGCGCTGGGGAAGAGCTCGATCTGAACCTGGCCGCCGGCGGTCTTTTCCATCGCCGTCTTGAGACGTTCCGCCCCCAGATTCACGATATGGGTCGGCGAATTCATATGACTGAAGCGCAGCACCGTCTGGTCGGCTTGCGCGGGCATTGCCGCCGAAACAAGACCGGCCAGCAAGGCTGCCACCGCGAGCGTTTTGTATTTCATTCCATTCCTCCCGAATGATTTGTCGTCAGAGATAACCAAGCCATGTCGCGGTGCCCGGCACGGCCGCGATGAAGGCTGCGATGGCGAGCAGCATCGCCAGCCAGGGCAGCGATTCCCTGATGAAGTCCTGCAGCGGCGTTTTGGTAATCGCGCAGGTCGTGAACATGATCGTTCCGACCGGAGGCGTGATACCGCCGAGGTGGATCATGTAGACGAAGAAGATGCCGAAATGGACGGGGTCGATACCGAGTTTCATGGCGGCAGGCGCGAACATCGGCGCCAGGATGAGGATCAGCGCGGTCCCTTCCACGAACATGCCGGCGATCAGAAGAAGCACACCGACGATTGCGAAGAGCATCCACCGGGTGCTCGACGCGCCGACGAGCATCTCCGCTACCTGCTGCGGCAACTGCTCGAATGAAAGCGTCCAGCTCAGCGCGGCGGAAGCAGCCAATACGATCATGATGACGCTGGTGGTGCTGGCAGTGGAGAGGAGGGCGCTGAACAAGTCCTTCCACTCGCACTCGCGATAAACAACGCAAAAGATAAGCGAATAGACCACCGCCACGGCCCCGGCTTCCGAGGCGGTGAAGATGCCGCCGCGAATGCCGAGCACGATGATGACCGGCATCAGCAATGCGGGCACTGCACCGAGAAAAGCATGGCCCATTCCAGCCTTGTTCACCGGCAGGCTGTCGCGCCCATATCCGCGCTGCTTGGCGATGAAATGAGACATGGCCATCATCGCCGCGGTCATGATGAAGCCGGGCAAGATGCCACCCATGAACAGGCGGCCGATCGACGTATCGGTGACGAAACCGTAGAGGATCAGACCAATGCCCGGCGGGATCATCGGCGCGATCAGCGCCGAAGCTGCCGTCACCACGGATGCATAGGCCGGGCTGTAGCCGCGCTTGATCATTTCGGGCACCAGGGTCTTGGCATCCATCGCGGCATCGGCGTTCGCAGAGCCCATCATGCCGGCCTTGAGCGTCGACAGGACGATGTTCACCTGCGCAAGGCCGCCGACCATGCCTGCTGTCAGTGCCGAAGCGAAATCCATCAGCCTGCGCGTGATGCCCGAAATGTTCATCAACTCGCCTGCGAGGATGAACAGCGGGATGGCTATCAGCGGGAAGGACTGCGTGCCGACAATGATGTTCTGGACGAACGCGACTTCGAGGATTGCCGGATCGGCCAACGTCATGGCGATGCCGGTGCCGAGCAACACGAAGGCGATCGGCAGGCCGATGACGGTCAAGGTCAGAAAGACACCAAGGAGAGCGGTGGGGCTCATGCGCTTTGCCTCCCGAGGGCAGGGCGGCCCATGACGCTCATCGCAAGCGCCCAGGCTTCGTAGAGGGCGAAAACCGTGAAGCCCGCAGGCATCGCCAGGTAGACCCACATCATTGAAATCCGCATCGAGGCGATCTCCATGCGCGTGCGCATGGCAAGATCCCACGAGTGGCGGATGAGAAAGATCATGATCGCGATCATCAGCAACTTGACGGCGATGCCGAGCGCCTTGGCGACAGGGGCAGGAAGCATTGCGGTGAACATGTCCACCGCCATATGCGAGCCTTCGTGCGCTGCCTGGGCGAGGCCAAGAAAGACCAGCCAGACAAACAGGACCGTCGCCAGATCAAAGCTGAAGATCAGCGGAGTGTTGAGCACGTAGCGGAATACGACGGCGATCGCGACAATCGCGACGATCACCGCGACAAGGCCCATCAAGAGTGCCCGATAGGCGGAAAGAACGATGGTCACTGGGCCCTCCCTGCATGCTGCCATCTTGCAAGGCAGCTATTTTCAATAATGCAAACAGATTTTATATGCGAAATCAAGTTGGTTATAGTGGCCAAGCCGGTCTATCCCTAAGGTTGTCCAGCCTGGTTGCGGGCTTGCCGCCCAATACAGTCGAAAGCGGCTGTGGCGTGGCGCCGCGGCTGGTCTCGCACCGTTGCAAAACAGGCGCTCAACGAGCCAGCAGCGTCAGATCGATCTCAGTGATGTGCCAGCGGCCGAGGTTGGCCGTGTACAGTTTGTCGCCCTTGAAGGCGATGTTGGTCGGATGGGCAAGCGTCGTGGCCGCCGGGTCTTCGATCAGAAGTTCGAGACCGGCGCCAGCGCGCCAGCGATAGATGCGGCTTGGCTCGTAGCAGGAGACAAACAGGGAGCCGTCCGGGGCGAAGGCGAGGCCGTCGGGGACGTTTGCGACATTTTCGATCGCAATGCTCTTCTCTCCCGCCGAGCCGTCTTCGCGAATGCCCACACGACTGACACGGGCCGCGTCGCTTTCGACGACATAGAGGGCCTTTCCGTCCGGTGCCATCGCCATCCCGTTGGCAAAGGACATCGGGTCGCGGCACCACGGACCGCCGTCGCCGTTTCCGACGTCATAGCGGAAAATGCCGGCACCGCTGCGTGCGCCGTCGCTGTCGGACACATAGAGCCACCCTTTGTCCTCATCGACGACAGGGTAATTCGGCACCCGGATGCCGGACGATGCGAAACGGGCCATTTCGCGGGTGGCGGCATCCCAGCGGAAGACAGCTGCGTGTTTAAGGTCGCAGGCGAAGCAGTTACCGGCGCCGTCGAAGGCGATGCCGAGCAGGAAACCGCCGGTGCCGCCCATCCGTTCGACGCTGCTTCCATCGGCTGCCAGGCGAAGGAGCTCTCCCGTCTCGGTACCGCACCAGATCGATCCGTCTCGATGGATCGCGACACCTTCGGGATGCGCAACGCGCGGATTGGTGAAGATACCGTCGAAAAAGACGCGGGCGGCGGACATTTCGAGCAGCGGCGTCACCATCAAACTCCGCCTCTTGCCACACTTGCGCTGCTGGCAACCGACGGGTTTCGCGCATCAAGACAACGCTTCACCATGTCGCGATCCGCCGCCAGAATCTCGGCGATCAGGGCGCCGCGCTCCTTGGCATTGATGAACTCCAGCCGGCGCAGCCCCAGTGGATCGATCCGATTGCGCAGGATGTCGAGCGTCACGGCATCTGGCGACCGGATCTCGTGGCAGTCCGGATCGAACGTCACGGCAAATCCGGTGGCATCGCGAACTTTGTCGGGTGTGACACCGGGCATGATTTCGGTGACAACCAGTTCGCGTGTCGATGCATCCAGTCGGAAGATACAGAGGTCGGTAAAGACCAGTGCCTTGCCGGTCCTGTAGCCCAGCGCTTCGCGCTCGATCGGCGTCAGCAGCCCGCGCGCCGAACTTGCGATCTCGACCTTGTCCACGACCGACTGCGGCGAATGTCGTGGAACGTAAAGCAGATAGTCGCGATGCATGTTGGCGACATCGGCCATGCCTCCCTGGCCGGGGAGGCGGATGACGCCGCCGTCGCGCTTCCGCAACGCGATGGTGTTGACCCGGCCGCGGCGGTCGACTTGCGCGGCGCCAACGATCTCATGCGTGACCGCGCCTGCCTGGTAGTAGGTCGAATATGTGTCGTCGCCGCCCGCATGGGCCACTGCCGTTTCGGCGTCGAGGCTCTCGATCAGCGACAGGATCATCGGACTTGGCGCGATGTCGAGATGGCCGCAGCTCAGCGTGGCGATGATCATGTCGGGCGCGTGCGTTGCCTTGGCCAACCGGTAGGCGACATTGGCCAGGGGGGAAACTGCGCCTGCGCTGGCGAAGCTGTCATTGTCGAGTTCGGCGGCGATCCGCGCGGCCATGATTTCGTCCAGCGACGCCGCGGGCGGAACCTTTTGTATCGAGGGCGTGGAAAGAGCGGAGACGTCGCTGGCCCCGATGCTCGCGGCCGAGAGGACGAACGCCGGAATGTCGCTACCGTGCGGTGCCAGCGCGTCGTCGAGGGAGGCACCGCCGCCAAAGACGCGGGTCAAAGCCTCGTAGTCCGTCGTGTAGAAGGGCAGGCAGGAGGCCGGATAGGCGCCGCCTGGAACCTTCGCAATGGCCGTCACCTGGTTGCGCGTCACGATGCTCTGGCGGCCGTCGTTCCGCAGCGCGCCGACGGGTACGATCTCCTCGACCGTCACCAGCACCCGCCGCGCGGCGCCGAGCATGGCGAAGTCCAAGGCGCGCGGGCCAATGATCTGGACATTACCGCTTTCGTCGGCGCGCTGGGCATGAAGGACAAGGGTGTCGATCCGCAGCGCGGGGATAACGCCGACGGCCGAGCCGTCGACGATATCCACGGTGCCGACCGCGCCTGGAACGCGCGCCAGCATGTCCGATCCGACAGGAAGCTGGAATGGCATGGACGGCAGGTTCTGCTGCGCGGCCCGCAGCGCCTGGATCATGGCAAGCGCGGTCCAGTCGCGCACCGGCAGGGTGTTTTTTTCCGCAATCGCCCGAAACCGTGGCGGCAGGCCGAAAATGTCGAGGCTGGAGAAGCAGATGTCTATTTCAGCAACCGCTTCCGCCTCGAGCAGCAGTTCGAGCGGCAGCCCGCCGGCCCAGGAAACGTAGCGCAGGTCCCTGGTGCCCGACCGAGCTATGGCGCGAAGCATGGCAATCGGAAGTCGTGCGAAATGGTGGCCGCCGACACCGAAGATGTCGCCAGGTTTCACCATCGCCGCCAGATGCTGGAGGCCGACGAAAGGCGGGCGGTTCGGCTTTACGAGCGAGGTTCTCATCAATTCGCCTTGCCGGCGCGGGCGGCGCTCTTTTCGGCGAATTCGCGGACGCGTTTCTGGCCGATTTCGCTGCGATAGAGCTCGCCAAGGATGTCGCGTTCCATGGCAAGACCCTTGGCGAGGTCGCCGCGGGCCGCATGCGCCGTCAGCCGCTTTAACCCTTCGATGGCGGCCGGTGGCTCGGCGGCGATCATTTCGGCGAGTTCCAATGCCCGCGACATCAGCTTTTCAGCATCCACTACTTCGTTGACCAGACCGGCGTGGACGAATTCCGAAGCAGGCACGATCGCGCCGGTCATCAACAGCATGTTGGCACGGTTGCGGCCCAGTTTCGCAACGCTCCTTTGCGTCCCGCCGCCGCCGGGAACGAGGCCGAGCTTGATCTCCGGCAGGCCGAGTTTCGCGAACTGGTTGGCAATGACGATGTCACAGCACAGAACCAACTCCATGCCGCCGCCCAATGCATAACCGTTGAGCGCCGCTATCACCGGTTTGCGGTTGTCTTCTATGGCGGCATACATGCGTGTGCCCGCCGCCTGAAAGGCGTCGAAGTCCGCTTCCGTCTGTGCGGCATATTCCTTGATGTCGGCGCCCGCCATGAAGCCACGCCCTTCGCCGGTGACCACGATCGCGCCGATACCTTCATCCTGCGAGAGGGCTTCGAAGGCGGCGGTGATCTCGCCCTGCATCCGTTTGTTCATCGCATTGAGCTGGTCGGCGCGCCGCAAGGTGACGACGGCGACCCGCCCGGACGTCTCGACCGAAAGGGTTTGGTACGCTCCAGTGGTCATGCTGCATCCACCGTCATATCGCCGGCTGCCTCGAGCGCGGCGATCTCGTCTTTCGACAGGCCGAGTTCCGCCAGGATCTCGCGCCCGTGCTGGCCGACCAGCGGGGCCGGACGCTCGATCGACGCAGGCGTCTCGCTCATGCGCACGGCCGGTGCGACGACCTTGACCCTGCCGCCGCGCGGATGGTCGTATGTGGTGATCATGCCCATGTGGGTGACCTGCGGATCTTCCGCCGCCCGGCGGATGTCCTTGACTTCGGCGCACCAGATGTCGGCGGCCAGCAACCGCGCCAGCAGGTCCTGGGTGGAGAACTTCTTGGTCTCGGCGTTGACCTTGTCGAAAACCTCGTCGCGCTTGTCGAACAAGGTCTTGAGATCGTCGTAGATGGCAAGCTGCGGTGCTTCCAGGACTTCATACAGTGTCTTGAAAGGGCTCATGGCAATGGAGACGTGGCCGCCGTCCCGGCTTTCGTAGATGCCGAAGGGAGCCTGCATGCCGGGATGGCCGATGCCGGAATTCGGCCTGACGAAATCCTCGCCGAGATTGAGCACGGCGACATATTCCTGATTGAGGTGCGCCAACATGCCGGCGAGCAGGTTCACCTCGATCTTCTGACCCTTGCCTGTCTTCTCCCGGTAGTAGAGTGCCGACAGTATACCGTATACCATGTTCATGGCGCCGATCTGGTCGGCAAGCCCCGCGCCGGCAGGAACGGGCGCCTGATCGCCGCGGCCGGTGTTGGCCACGACGCCGGCCAGGCCCTGGATCAACATGTCCTGGCCGGGGCGCTCGACATAGGGACCTTCCTCGCCGTAGCCCGAGCCGGAGCAGTAGATGATGCGTGGATTGACGGCCTTGAAGTCCTCGTAGCCGTAGCCGAGCTTGGCCAGCACGCCGGGCCGGAAATTCTGCACCACGACGTCCGCTGTCTTGGCCATCTCCATGATGATGGCATGCACCTTGCGGCTCTTGAGGTTGAGCGCGATCGACCGCTTGTTGCGGTTCCAGGCGAGGAAGTTCGGGCTTTCGGAGCCGCCGACCCACTTCGCGAAGAACGTCATGCCGCGGAACATGTCGCCCGAGCCGGCGCGTTCGATCTTGATGACGTCGGCGCCCATGTCGCCCAGCATCTGAGTGGCGAACGGCCCCTGCAGCAGATAGCTGAAATCGAGGATACGGATGCCTTCGAGGGCTTTGTTCATGTCAGTCTCGTTTCTTTCAAAGCAAGTCGGGAACGAAGCGCGGGGCGGCGGTCAGGCCGCCGTCGACGCGCAAGTCAATACCGGTGGTGAAGCCGGCGGCGTCGGAGGCGAGATAGACAGCCGCTTCAGCGACTTCTTCCGGTTTTCCGATGCGACCGATCGGATGCATCTTCACCCAGGCCTTGGCGAGATTGCCGCCGATCTCGGCGACGACCTTCTCGTTCATGGGGGTGTTGATCGTGCCGGGCGAGATCGAGTTGACGCGGATGTTGAGCGGGCCGAACTCGACCGCCATCTGGCGCGTCATCGCCATTACCGCGCCCTTGGCGCCCGCATAGGCGGTCCAGCCGTCGAGGCCGATGTGACCCTGCGCCGACGCCATGTTGATGATCGCTCCGGACTTCTGCGCGATCATATGCGGCAAGGCATATTTGCATCCGCGGAACACACTGGTCAGATTGACCTCGATCAGCCGATGCCATTGAGCGTCATTCATCTCATAGACGGGCATTCCGCCGATGGCGATGGCGGCGTTGTTCACCAGGATGTCGAGGCGTCCCGTCTTGGCGATCGCGTTGGCGACGAGGTTGGCGATGTCGTCTTCATTCGAGACGTCGCAATGCACGTATTCGGCGCTGCATCCGGCGGCGCGAAGGTCGGCGGCGAAAGCCTCGCCTTGCGTATCGGCGATGTCGCCCAGGAAGACATGCGCTCCTTCCTTTGCCATGGCCTCGGCGATCGCATGGCCGATGCCATCGGCGGCGCCGGTGATGACAGCGGATTTGCCGGTGAGACGTGCCATATCAACCTCCGATCGCGCGACGGCGCTTGGCCTCGTCGAAAGCGACGGCCGCGATGATGATGATGCCGGTGATGACCAGTTGCCATTCGGTCGGCAGCCCGAGACCGCGCAGGCCATTCGACAGGAATTGCAGGATCAGCACGCCGAGTGCCATGCCGGTCAGACTGCCGATGCCGCCGGCAAGGCTGACGCCGCCGAGCACGGTGGCGGCGACGACCTGGAACTCGAAATTGAGACCGGCCGTGTGCTGCGCCGACCCGACGCGCGCCGCCAGAATGATGCCGGCGACAGTTGCCAGAAGCGAGGAGATGATGAAGCAGGTGAACTTGACGCGGCGCACGTCGTAACCGGCCAGGCGCGCCACTTCGGGGTTGCCGCCAACGGCATAGATCTGTCGTCCGAACGGGCGATGCTGCATCATGTAGGCAAAGATCAGCAGCAGCCCGAATGCGATGATGGCGGAATAGGGAATGACACCGAACAGGCGGCCGTCCGACAGCGCGATGAAGCTGTCGAGCGCCGCGTCATCGGGGATCGCGCGCTGGCCAGTGTAGAGATAGACCCCACCGCGCAGGATGAACATCATGCCGAGCGTCACGATCAGCGAATTGATGCCTGCATAGGCCGTCAGATAGCCGTTGACGATACCGATGATCAGGCCGAACAGCAGCGCCCCACCGATGCCCAGGGCAAGCGACTCCGTGCCGTTCATGATCAGGATCAGCGGCAGCGCAATGGTTGCCAGCAACGCCCCGATCGAGATGTCGACCTCGCCGGAGATGAAGACGATGGCGCAACCGATGCCTGCCGTCAGCGCGAGCGAGGCCTGGCCGAACACATTGGTCATGTTGCGCACGGAGAGAAAGTTCTCCGCTGTGAAGGAGAAGAAGGCGATCACCAGGACGAGGCAGAGGAACAGCGCCATTTCCTGTCGCTTGAGCAGCCGTGCGAGAAAGGACGGTTCCGCGTTGTCAGGGGCGGCCGTCATCGAGGTGTGGCTCATTGCTGCGTGCTCCCGAAAGCGGGCCAATTGGCAGCCATTGTCATCGCGTCAACCGATCGCCGCATTGAGGATTTTCTCCTGTGTGGCGTCTTCGCGCGACATGGTGGCGGTGAGGCGGCCCTCGCACATCACCGCGATGCGGTCGGCCAGGCCGAGCAGTTCCGGCATTTCCGAGGTCATCATCACGACTGCCAGGCCTTCGCCCGCCAACCGGTCGATGAGCGCGAAGATTTCGGACTTGGCGCCGACGTCGATGCCGCGTGTCGGTTCGTCGACGACGATCACCTTCAAGCCGCGCATCAGCCAGCGCGAGATCAGTACCTTCTGCTGGTTGCCGCCGGAGAGGTTCTTGATTTGCTGGAACAGACCTGGCGTCTTGATGCGGAAGCGGTCGACATATTCCTGTACCGCCCTGCGTTCCCTGGCCGTGTCGATGAAACCCATCTTCGCGAACGCCCCGAGCGAAGCAAGACTGGTGTTCTGGTAAACCGGCAGTTCGGCCATGAGGCCCTCGGTCTTTCGATCCTCCGTAAGCAGCCCTATACCAAGGCGAACACCCGTCCGCGTGTCGTGCGGGGCAAGCACGCTTCCGTCTATGGCGATCGTGCCGGCGGTGATCGGGTCGTAACCGACGATCGCTTTTGCCAGTTCGGTGCGGCCGGCGCCCATCAAACCGAAGAAGCCGAGAACCTCGCCGGCGCGCGCCTCGAAGGACACGTCCCTGATCTTCTTCGCCGTACTGAGACCCTGCACCGACAATGCCACCTTCGTGCCGGCGGCGGCGCGCTGGCGCGGGAAAAGATTGTCGATCCGCCGGCCGATCATGTCCTGGATCAGCGTTTCATTGGTGTGTTCGCCGATCGGCCTGGTCGAGATGTGACGGCCGTCGCGCAGGACAGTCACGGTGTCGGCAATCTCGAACACCTCATCGAGCTTGTGGCTGACATAGACGACAGCGATGCCGAGCGCGGTGAGGCGACGGATGACGGTGAAGAGCAGGGCAACTTCGTTCGGCGTGAGCGAGGAGGTCGGCTCGTCCATCACCACCACCTTGGCCTCGTGGGCGAGGGCGCGCGCGATCTCGACCATCTGCTGCTGGCTGACCGGCAGCGAACCGGTGCGGGCCGAAGGGTCGACATCGAAGCCGATGCGCTTGAACAGCGCAGCGGAGTCGGCGCGGATCTTCTTCCAGTCGATCCCGCCCCCGCGGCCGGTGGGATAGCCTTCCAGAAAGATGTTCTCGGCGACGGTGAATTCCGAGATCAGCGCGATCTCCTGGAACACGACCTTGATGCCTTGCCGCAAGCTGTCGCGCGGCGACTTTATGTCGGCTTCGCGTCCCTGCATCCGGATGGCGCCGGCGTCCTTTTCATAGACGCCCGCCATGATCTTGATCAGGGTGGATTTGCCGGCGCCGTTCTCGCCCATCAAGGCATGAACCTTCCCGGGCTGCAGCGTGAGGTCGACATTTTCCAGCGCGATGACGCCAGGAAAGCGCTTGTCGATGCCGCGCATCTCGAGCGTGGGCGCGGTCGCCTCGACGGCGGTGTGCAGCAGGTCAGCGGACATTGGCTTTGTTCCGGACGATGTCGAGATAACTCGCCAGGATGATCACCACGCCGGGAACCACCATCTGCAAATCCTGGTTCCAGCCGAGGATGATGATGCCGTTGTCGATGACCTTCAGCACCAGGACTCCAAGTAGAGTACCGAACAACGAACCACGCCCGCCGAGCAGGCTGGTGCCGCCGAGGATGACCGCGGCGATCACGGTAAGCTCGAAGCCGCGGCCGGCCGTTGGCTGGCCGGCATTCATCAGCGATGCGAGGATCATGCCGGCGATGCCGACGCACAGACCGGTGACGACGAAAGCGAGCAGCTTCAGTCGTTCCGAGCGCAGGCCCGAGAGCCGGACGGCCTTCTCGTTTGCACCCACGGCGTAGAGGTAGCGGCCTAGCGTTGTGAAGCGCAGCGTCACATAGGCGATGATGAAGATGGCGGCGGCGAAGATGACCGGCACGGGGATAGGGCCGACATAACCCGCGCCGAGCCCGGTGAAGCTGGGAAGCTGGTGATGGTTCTGCACGGCTTCCCGGGTGAACAGATAGACGCCGCCCTGGAGCATCATCATCATGCCGATCGTGCCGATCAGGGAATTCACTTTGAGCCTCGTGACCACAAGGCCGTTGACGAGGCCGACACCGCCGGCAAAGGCAAGCGACGCCAGGATGCCAAGTGTCAGGCTGTGGGTCGCGTTAAGCACGGCCATGCCGATGCAGCCGACAAAGGCAAGCGAGGCTCCAACCGACAGGTCGACCTCCGCTGTGATGATCAGCATCGTCATGCCCGAGGCAACGATCAGCACCAGGGCACACTGGCGCAGGATGGCGATGACGTTCGCCTCGGAATAGAACTGCGGCGCGGCAAGCGAGATGGCGATGCAGAGCGCTGCCAGGATCACAGCGAGCACGAGCTGGCTGCTCCCCAGGAGCTGGCCGCCCGCAAGTCGCCTCGATGGAGAAGGATGTACGATCTCGCTCATGTCAAACTGCTCCTCGAAGCCGCCCGCGTGATCGGCAGGGCGCATCGAAACATCGATGGGCGACGTGAACCCGTCGCCCGATCATGAAGGCTCGCCCGCCGGAGCGGGCGAGCCGATTGACGGCTTCTACTTCAGGTCGGCGGCCGTCTTCATGCATTTTTCCGGCGCCTTCAGTGCGTTCACCGCATCCCATTTGATGCTCCGCGTGCTGGCGTCGTAGTCGTAGAACTTCTTCCAGTCTTCGCCGATCATCGGCGCGGTCGGGCTCACGATGTGCTCAGGCACCTCTTCGCCGTTGAAGAGTTTTACCGCGGCGTCGATTGCGGTGTACCCTTCCTTTTCGGGGAACATTGCGGCCTCGATGCGATAGGATGGTTCCTTTTCCATCGCGTTGATGAACGCCAGGCCTTCGCCGCCCGTGCCGACCGTCAGCAAAGCATCCTGGGATTTGCCGGCTGCCTTCCAGGCCTGCAGGCCACCCAGCGACGACGAGTCGTTGATGCCGTAGATGATGTTGATGTCGGCGTTCTTGGCGAGTGCGGCGGCGGAAACCTCCAGCGCGCGGTCGGGATTGCCGCCGCCGTCGAGGTCATGAACCATGACGGCTTCCGGGACGATCGTCTTGAGGCCATCCATGAAGCCTTGCGAGCGCAGCACCGTGGCCGACAGCAGCGGCAGACCGACATTCATCACCTTGGCGGTGCCGCCAAGTTTCTCCTTGGCATATTTGCCGGCTTCGACGCCGGAGAAGTAACCGGTATCGTAGTCGCAGATGGCCACCATCGTGGTCATGCCCTTTACCGGATTGCCTTCCAGCACCACCGGTGTGTCGTTCGACTTTGCCTGACGCAGCAGCGGTACGACGCCTTCTTCATTCACCGGTGTGACGATCAGGACGTCGACGCCTTTTGCCATGAAGTCCTCCGCTGCGGCGACCTGCTTGGCGATGTCGAGATTCGCGTCCTGGACTTCGAGCTCGATGCCGAGCTCCTTGGCCCGAGCCTGCATGCCCTTGATGACGTTCTGATACCACTCATGCGTGGCGTAGTTGGTGACGTAGCCGATGCGCTTGGGCATGTTCTGCGCCTGCGCGGGCAAGGCGGCCAGTGTGAGCGCCGCAGATGCGAAAAGAATCGACTTGAGCTGTTTCATATTCTTCCTCCCAGTTTTGTGCATGCTTATCGAATATCGGACGCCGCGGTTATCAGGCGACGCTTCTTTGCAGGTCAGCCTCCAGCCTGCTTTCGCGATAACGCCGGTTGAGCCACTCCGACAGCTCGTGCACCGAGGTCTCGCCGGCAATTGCCGATGCCACCCGCGGTGCGCATTCGCGGAAGAATGCCATGAAACCGGGATGCGTCGGGCGCAGATAAGACGACTGTATCGACTTGAGCGTTGCGCCAAAGAAGTCGCGCGTAGACGCGTTGACGCCATCGTCCTGCCAGGCGGCAAGCGATCCGGGCTGGCCACCGGCTTTCACGTAGCCGCCTCTTTGATATTCGGCCGAGCACAGGTAGAGCGCATAGTCGATGGCAGCCTGGCGATGTTTCGTGCGCGCGCTCACGCCGATGCCTGCGCCGCCGAGCAGAGCGCCGGCACTATTTTGGGTCGGCACATCGGCAAATCGCAGATACGGCGCGGACTTTGAAGAATAGTTCACGTAGCCGAAGGCGAAGGGGACGTAGACCACATCCTCGTTCGCGACCATGTGGTCATAGCAGCGGATCGGATTCCACGTCGCCGACCCCGGATGGGATAGCGCCGCAATGTCACGCAATTGCGTTATGGCGCGGTCTGCATCGTCTTGCGAAATGAACTCGTCGCCGTGTTCCTGCGGATTGCCGAGCGTCAGCAGGAGGCACATCGCATCGGTCGGAACGAGCGGCAGACCGAGCCACTTCCCGTCCCTGCGCGCGCGCCGCCCAAGGTCGATCACGTCTTCATGGCTGGTCGGCACGGATCCGTAGCGCGTCAAGAGGTCGGGCCTGTAGGAGGCGACCTGGCAAGCCGCGTCTATGGGCAGTGCCCATTGGCGGCCGTCCCGCGCGTAGGATCGCCAGGACGCGCCCGTCGAATCCTGTTGGAAGTGCCTCTTGAGATCATCCGTCATGAACGGGTCAAAGGGCACCATAAGTTCGCCGCTCGCGATCTCACCGATGAATGGATGATCGAAGACGATCAGATCGTAAGCCTCAAGCGCCGGCCCGAGTGCTCCTTCGCCAAATTCGTACAAGCTGCGGCGGTCCCATTCGATTTCGAGATCGGGGTGCATCGCGCGATAAGGTTCGGTGCTTGCGTCGAGTGGACCCCAGCAGCGCACATGATCCCAGGCCAATCCGCGCAGCTTCGTCATTCTCGAAATTTCCTCCTGGCTTCCTTCTTCTCAAATTCATAGTCATTGTTTTCATTTGTGCAAGCAGTTTTTAAATACAAAAATAGCGCAAAGATGGATGGGATGACAGGGCAGTTCCATGCCGGCCGCGTTTTGCCGGCGCCTTGTTCGCTCAGTAGCGCCGTTGTCCGGATTTCGGTAAAGCCATGAGGCGGCGGGTCGGACCGGGCAGGGGGCATTCCAGGAGAAGAATGTACCGATGCCCTCACCAACTGGTTGCCCAGCTTGACCATTGCATGCGATTTTGTTTGTAAAGCTGAATAACAATATTTTCAGGTGATTTGTTTGCAGGGCAGGCAACACGCAATTCCGGCGGCTTCTCTCACAGGCAGCGCCAAGTCGATGTTCCGGCTGCTTGCCGCGCGCGGTGCGTCGACGCGGCCGCAGCTCGGTGAGGTGCTTGGCCTGTCTCGACCGACCCTGTCGGCGGCGATCGCCGAACTGGAGGATGCCGGCCTTGCAAGAAAAGTCGGCGAGCTGCAGGGTGCGCTGGGCCGCAAGGCTTCGGTCTACCGCCCCGGCCTGAACGCTGGCCATGTCATCGCGGTCGATGCGGGCTCCACGCATATCCGGCTGCGTGTTTCATCGATCGACCGCAGGCTCCTGCACAGCAGGATCTATCGCCTGCCGTCGAGCCAGTTCTTCCTCGGCGAGGAGATCAGCCGGGCGGTTGCCGAAGAAGTCGCTGCGGCACTGGCGGAAGCGGATCCGGCCTGGGGGCCGCTTCAGGCGATCGGCATCGCCTTGCCCGCGCGCGTGGTCGGCCCGCAGGGAGATGCCAAGGCGACGCGTCAGCAGGCGATTTTCAGCTGTTTCGAGCCGCCAGCCGATATCCCCGTCGTTCTCGAAAACAATGTGAACTGCGCCGCCGTTGCCGAGCATAGCAACGGGATTGCACAGGATCATGAGACGTTTGCCTATGTCCAGATCGGCTTCAAAATCGGCATGGGCATCATGCTCGCCGGCAAGCTGCTGCGCGGCCGCAACGGCGCTGCCGGCGAAATCAGCCACCTAGCCTTTCCGATGGCGAATGGCATGCGGCCGATACCAGGAGAAATCGAGCACTATATGGGCACGGAGGCGCTGATACAGCGCGTCGCCGGCGAATGGCCACAGTCTGCCGGCGCGCCACCCGCAGACGCTGCGGATCTCATGGAGCGCGCTGCTAAGGGTGATGCCGCTGCGCGGGCCCATGTCGAGCGTCACGCCGAGGACATCGGCGCCATCGTTGCCAGCTGCGTCAGCATGGTCGATCCGGGGCTGGTGGTGTTGGGCGGCGGATTGGGCGCCAATCCACTGATACTGCCGACGGTGCATGAAGTCGCGAACCGACTGAGCTATCCGGTGGAAGTGCGCACGAGTTCGCTTGGCCAGGACGCGACAGTGCTCGGCATCGAGAAATTGGCAACCGAACACGCCGTGAACTTGATCCTCGGCGAAGCCAAGCCCTGACATTCCCGCAAGTTTGAAAATCGGCTTCCACGATTCCTGTTGCGCATCCCAAAAATTTTGTTAGGCTGCCTAACATAATAATGAGCCGGTGCGAGGGCCGGCCCTGAGGGTTGTTCAACCGGGAGTGAAAGAAATGATCTCATCAATGTGCCGGGCGCTCATGGCGGCCACGGCAACCCTGATCGGCACCGGCGCCGTTTCGGCGCAGGAATTGCAGTACTGGGTCTATTCCGATTTCGCGCAAGGCGACGCATTGAAGCTCCAGCAGGAGTTCATCGCCGAATTCGAGGCCGCAAATCCGGGCGTGAAGATCGTGATCTCGGGCCGTGGAGACGATGACCTGACCTCGGGCCAGATTGCCGGGGCAGCTTCCGGAACGCTGCCGGATGTCTTCATGAACGGCCTGAATGTCGGTGCGCAGCTCGTTGAGGTCGGCGCGCTTGCCAATATCTATCCCGAGTGGATGGCGATGCCGCAGGAGTTCCGCGATCAGTTCGACGCCGACGCGATCAAGAGCTGCTCGCCGAAACCCGAGACGATGTATTGCATCCCCTATACCGGCTTCGGCGAGATCATGTACCGCAACCTCACGGTCCTTGAAGCCGCCGGTATCGATACCGCCACGCCTCCGGCAACCTGGGAGGAATGGCTGCAGCAGATGAAGAAGGTCAAGGAAAGCGGCAAATCCGCCATTCCGGACCAGACCCAGGTGTTCAACTCCGTGGCCTCCATGTTTGCCGTGGCCGGCGACAAGGCACAGTGGGGCATCGACTTCGACAAGAAGCAGACGCTGATCCAGCCCGAAGCGGCGACACGCGCTCTGCAGACCTTCATCGACATGAAGCCGCTGCAAAGCGGAACCAGCCGCAATGACCAGGGCACCAAGGACCTGTTCATCACCAACCAGCTCGCATTCCATGTCGTCGGCCCATGGGTCAATCCGAGCTACGAGCAAGCGGCCAAGGAGTCGGGACTGAAATACGACTACGTGCTGGTGCCGGGCGGCAAGGCCGGCGATCATGGCGGCGTCAAGAGCTATGAGTTCGTTGGCGTCGCGCCGGGCAAGAACCGCGAGATCGCCTGGAAGTTTGCGGCCTATATCACCGAGAAGAAGCAGATGGCGCGCTGGGCGAAGCTCCTGTCGCGCTACAACGCCAATGCGGCGGCCATGCAGGATCCGGAGGTCAGCGCCCTGCCGCTGATCGTGAAGTCCGTCGAGGCGGTGAAGCAGGCCATGGATGTCACGCCGCCCTATTTCGTCGGCACGGTGCCGAACTGCTACCGCTCGATCATGACCGATACGGCTTCGGCTGTTGCCGATGGCGAGTACGACGCCGCGGAAGGCGCCAAGGAACTGATCGCCGAGCTGAACGACTGTCTTGCCAAATAAGGCACGATAGAGGGCGCGGAGCTGTTGGATCCGCGCCCGCCTACCTTCGAAAAAGCAGGACACGTCATGAATGCCAGACGACTTCTGCCGCATTACGCGATGGTGCTACCGTTCGCCCTGCTGTTCGCGGCCTTCTTTCTCTATCCAATCATCAGCGGCTTCTATTACAGCTTCCATGAGTGGAACGCCGCGACCGAGCCGCGCTTCATCGGCCTGGCCAATTACCAGGCGGTGCTGGAGTCCCGCGACTTCGCGCGCGCCATGACGAACCTTTGCATCTACATCGTCATCACGGTTCCCCTTGGTATTGCCGTGGCGCTCGCGCTGGCGCTTCTGGTCGACAGTTTCACCGGCTTCTGGGCGAACTTTTTTCGCAGCGCCTTCTTCCTGCCCGTTGTCCTGCCGGCCTTCCTGGCGGCGACGATCTGGCGCTGGATGTATGCTCCTAATTTCGGCCTGGTGAACATGATCCTCGGCTGGTTCGGCGTGCCGTCCGTCAACTTCCTGAACGACACCGGCACCATGCTCTATGCGCTGATCGCGGTGGACGTCTGGGTCTCGGCCGGCTTCAACATGGTCATCCTGCTGGCCGGCCTGAAGAACATCCCGCAGGACCTCTACGAAGCCGCGCGGCTCGACGGCGCAAGCCGCCTGCAGCAGGTGCGCTACGTCACCATTCCGATGCTGGCGCCGGTCCTGTTCTTCGTCGTCACCTACGGCTTTATCTCCGCGCTCCAGGTCTTCGACGTGCCTTGGCTGCTCACCGGCTCGTCCTTCACCGCCTATGGCGGGCGCCGCAGCGCTCTGATGTTCCCGGTGATGGACATGATGGGGCGTGCATTCGGCGCCGTCCGCTTCGGCGAGGCGACCGCCTACGGCTTCATCCTGACCTTCGTGATCATCCTGTTCACCGCGCTGATGTTCGGCCTTCGCGCCTGGAGGACACCGAAATGAGTGCGGCCAATCGCGCGATAGTTGCCGAACTCCATACCTGGCGTTTCCTCAAATGGGTGGTCGCGATCTGCGTTGCGGTCGTGGCGGTGTTCCCGATCTGGTGGATGGTCAATGTGGTCTTCGCCGATCCCGGCGTGCCGGTTTCGATCAATCCGCGGCTCTACCCGACCTCGTTGGGTTCCGGTCTTTCGAAGATACAGACCATCCTGACCGAGACCGCCTATCTCAGGGCCTATTTCGTCACCATCGCCTATGCGCTGCTGACCATTCTGGGCATGCTGTTGATCGGCTCGATGGCGGCCTTCGAATTCGCGCTCTTCGATTTTCCCGGCAAGCGCATCCTGTTCGGTCTGGTGATGCTGTCGCTGATGGTGCCGACCGTCGTGACCATCATCCCTACCTATCTGCTGGTGGCGGATCTGGGCTGGCTGAACACGATGCAGGGGCTCGTGGTGCCCGGCCTGGCATCCGCTTTCGGCCTGTTCCTGCTGGTGCAGTTCATGCGCACGCTGCCGCGCGAAATGATCGAGGCAGCGCGGCTCGACGGGGCCAGTCACTTCAAGATCTACTGGTACATCGCGCTGCCGCTGTCGCGCAACGCAATGGTGACGCTGGCGATCCTGACCTTCATGAAGACATGGGGCAATTTCGCCTGGCCGCTGATCGTGGCGCCAAAGCCCGAAATCTACACGGTCGGCCAGGTGGTCGGCCTCTTCAACGCACCCTTCTCGCACCAGACCGTCGACGTGGTGATGACGGCCAACCTTCTGGCCGTCCTGCCGCCGCTGCTCTTCTTCCTGATCTTCCAGCGCAAGATCGTCGAAGGCATCGCCATGTCGGGCTCCAAGGGCTGAGGACAAGAGAAAAAGATCATGGCTGAACTCGAAATCAAATCCGTCTCGAAGTCCTTCGGCTCCGTCGAGGTCCTGCGTGACATCAATCTAAAGATAGCCTCCGGCGAATTCATCGTCTTCGTCGGCCCTTCCGGCTGTGGGAAGTCGACGCTTCTTCGCACCATCACCGGACTGGAGATCGAGACCTCCGGCGACATCTCCATCGATGGCAAGCGCGTCAACGACGTCGATCCTGCCCGGCGGGGAACCGCCATGGTGTTCCAGTCCTATGCGCTCTACCCGCATATGACGGTCGCCGAGAATATGGGGTTCGGGCTCAAGATGGCCGGCGAGCCGAAAGCCATCATCCGCGAGAAGGTAGGCCAGGCGGCGGCGATCCTGCGCCTGGAGAAATTGCTCGACCGCCGCCCGGCGCAATTGTCCGGTGGCCAGAAGCAGCGTGTCGCCATCGGCCGCGCCATCGTGCGCAACCCGAAGGTCTTCCTGTTCGACGAGCCGCTGTCGAACCTCGACGCCGAATTGCGCGTCAACATGCGCGCCGAACTGATCGACCTTCATCGTCGTCTCGGCGCGACGATGATCTATGTCACGCACGATCAGGTCGAGGCGATGACATTGGCCGACCGCATCGTCGTGTTGAACGGTGGTGTCGTGCAGCAGTTCGGCCGGCCGCTCGATCTCTATGACGATCCCGACAATCGTTTCGTTGCCGGCTTCATCGGTTCGCCCAAGATGAACTTCCTGGATGCGGTGGTTCTGGAAACCGGACCCGGCCACGTGACCCTGGGCAAGCTCGGCGGCAGCGATCGCAGCCTGCGGCTCGCCTTCCAGGGCTTCGACCCATCCATCAAGGAGGTGGTGGTGGGCATACGCCCCGAACATGCGCGCCTCGGCGAAAGCGGTCCCGATACGGTGCCGGTCAGCGTCGGCTTTGCAGAAGAGCTCGGCGACGTCACCTATCTCCACGGCAAGACGCCCGGGCGCAGCCCCATGATCATCCGCAGCGACAAGGGACGCTTCAGCGGCCAGACCGACTGCAACGTCGCGTTGGATCCTGCGGGCATACGGTTATTCGATGCCGACGGCCGTCGCCTGCGCGCAGACGGGAACTGACCACGATGTCCTTTGCTCAGGTGGAAGCACTGGCTCCGCAAGCCAGTGTGGTGGGGATCGATATCGGTGGGACGAAGACGCATCTGCGATTGCGTCACGATAGCCGTGAGCGCGATCTGGTGCTGCAAACCAGCGACTGGCGCTGCCGGGAATGGCAGCGCGATGCGCATAGCCTCACCGAACTGGTCGAGCGCTTCGTCGAGGGCGTGACGATCGCTGCCATCGGCATCGGGGCGCATGGCTGCGACGACAAGCTCGAATGCGAGGCGTTCGAGGCCGCCTTCAAGACAGCAACGCCCATTCCGGTTCGGGTGGTCAACGATGCCGAGCTCATGCCGGCGGCCTTTGGACTTGAACGGCAGATCGGAGTCGTCTCAGGAACCGGTTCCATCGCGGTCTGCCGTACCGATGACGGCGACATGCTCGTCGCCGGCGGGTGGGGCTGGATCATTGGCGACGAAGGCAGTGCCGCAAGCCTGATGCGCGAGGCGGCCCGCACTGTCGCGTTGCACCTCGACCGTGGCGGGTCGCCGGACGATCCATTGGTCCGTCACCTTTTCCGCGAGCTCGAGATTCCGTCGGCTGCGCGGATCGGCAGCCGGCTGGCCGGTCTTGGCAGCGCCAAGGAGGTCGGCCGGCACGCCGCGCTCATCTTCGATGCCGCAGACGAAGGTTCTGTGCCGGCCGAGACGGTGATCCGGGAAGGCGGGTTCGCGCTGGCCGATCTGGTTTCGCGCCTGCGCTTGCGCGGATCGAAAGCTGACACCGTTGTCGCTGGCGGAAGCGTGATCGCATCGCAGCCGCGGCTGTGGGAAGCATTCCGGGCGGGCGTCGAGGCGATCGGCGGGCCGGCGCTCACCCTGCATCTCCATCGGAGCGCGCCGGTCGAAGGCGCGATGGTTCTGGCCGACAGGCTGGCTGCCCAGCAGACATCAAGCACGAAAGGACATTGAGATGAGTTACCGTTCCACCGTCGCGCGGCAATCCGAGTCGCTTGGCGACACATTGATCGCCGCGAAGGCGGAACTGGCCACCAAGGATCTGAAGGCGCTGGCATCCGGCCTGACCGTCGTCACCGGCATCGGCGCGAGCTATGCGGCAGCCGTCGTCGTGGCCGCGGAATTGCAGCGCCGTGGACAACGCGCCTTCGCTGTGCGCTCCGGCGAGATGATGGCCGGTTATGACATTGCCGATACGGTGATTGCGCTGTCGCATCGCGGCCGCAGCATCGAGACCGTCGAGGCCCTGCAGAAGCTGCCGAAGGCGAGAAGCCTCGCCATCACCAACGATCCGGACAGCCCCCTGGCTAAGGCCGCTACCCATCACATCCGCCTCGACAACGGTTCGGACGCGACACCGTCGAGCACCGGCTATACGGCCACGCTTCTCGCCGCCGGCCTCGCAGTCGACGCCATCCATGGCGACAGCGGCACCGATTGGGCGGCTCTTCCAGGCACGACCGCCGAGGTTCAGCGCCGCGCTGCCGAGAAGATGCCGCGCCTTGCCGGGTTTTTCAGAGATCGCAGCGCGATCGATTGCGTCGGCGCCGGTGCCTCGATCGGAACCGCGGATGGCGCCTCGCTTCTACTGCGCGAGGCGGCGCGGCTTCCCGCGTCGGGCTACGAGACGCGCCATTATCTGCATGGGCCGATGGAATCGATGGATGCCGCAACCGGCGTTGTTCTGTTCGGCGATGGCCGTGAACTGCCGCTTGCCGAAAATCTCGATGCGATCGAGTGCCCGGCGGCGCTGGTCACTTCCAGGACCGATGTCCAGGACAAAGGCAAGTTGTCCGTGATTCATGTTCCGGCGAGCGAGAACCTGATCCTGCGCGGCATCATCGACATCCTGCCGGCGCAGATCCTCGCGGCCGAACTGTCGGACGCCGCGGGCCTGACCGACGTCAAGTTCCGCTACAAGCAGAGTGACACCAAGATCGCGAGTTAAGGTTCGGCGCCAGCCATCGTTCCGCGAACGGACAGGTGGCTGGCGTTCGACAAGTCGCCTCGTTGTCGTTCCACGTATGACGGCAGGGCGGAGTGCGTCAGGTCAGTAATATTCCAACCTGGGATACCATTTGTCGCCGCGTCCTTCAGGGGTGAGGTCAAGTGCGGACCATAACGGCGCAAAATCCGGGCCCCCACGCGGATCCTTGCCGGCGTCGGCCATCTCGCCCGTCATTTCACCCTTCCAGAACAGTCTGACGCCGTCGTCGGACTTCTGAAACACCGCCATCACCGGATATTCCCAACCATTGGCCGGATCGAGGCCGCCGAAATCGAGAGCATAGCTATCTCCGACCGTCTGGTGGAACTGCAGGTGATGCCAGCCGCGTTCCCTGGCGAACGCAACCTGCCGCTCCACGGGACTGCGCCCAAGAATGGCCAGCGCCACGCGCTGTTTCAGATCATTGGCGTTTGCGTCCAAGGGCCCGAGCAGGTTGGTGCACATCGGACAAGGCCGCTCCCGCTCTGGACCATACATCCAGAAATAGGTGACAAGTGTCTGCTTGTCGCCGAACAGGTCGGCAAGACCGACCTCTGTGCCGTTCACATCCTTGAATCGATAGTCCTTCTCGACAGCCGGGCCCGGCGGAAGCTTTCGACGTTGCTCGGCCACGCCGTCGATACGCCGCTGCAGTTCGATTTCTTCCGCCAGCAGTTTTCGCCGCGCCTGCGCGTAGTCCTCCGATTCTCCGGGCCAGGGTTTGCGCTTCGTTGCCTGCTCCATTGATGAGGTAGACATGCTGCTGCACCTCCGGGATCGCTACGTTTCATGTGGAAGCACCTGGCTGCGGATGGCCAGCTTCCGGTGTCTGGAGGATAAAACGTATCCACTGCGCGGGGCGTTCCAACGCTCCTGCCCGTTCTTGCCAGCGACGACGAGCGAAGCGGATTCGTGAAAAACGTCTGCAGCGGTTCAGGTCTCCGGACCTATTGGATTGTCTTTCCCCGGACCCGATTCTCCCTTTCGGGGAGACATGCTTTATTTATGCATGCGATGCCGCCGCTCATCAGAGGACGCGGCGGCTGCTTCGAACAGAGTTTTCTACGCGGCGGAAGGAGTTCGTCATGGCCGAAAACCCGAGTGAGAGAGGGCAGATGCAGGGTGCTGCACGTGACGACAGCGGTGATGATCCCCGTGTCGCGTTCATCTTTCAAGAAGCAATCAGAGGACTGACGCAACAACAAGCCCTCGTGGAGAATATGAACACACGCGCTGGAAGCCTGATCTTCGCGACCGCATTTGCGAGTTCGCTGCTCGGCGGCCGGGCTTTGGCGGACGGCGTCGGTCCGTGGGATTGGCTTGCCGTTGCCTTGCTGTTCTGCATCGGCGCCCTGGTTGTCTTCCTGCTCTGGCCTTACCACAAATATACATTCCGCTTCGATCCCGAGGAACTGCTCAGCCAATATGTCGACGGAGACAGAGCGGCGACCATGTCGGTCATGCATCGTGCGCTTGCCCTTCGGATCAAAGCGGACATGGCGGACAACTGGCGGATTATCCAACGGCTTCGCGTTGCGCTGCAGATCGCTCTGATTTTCCTGCTGATGAATATCCTCGCCTGGCTCTTCGCGATCGTTCAGATCGGTCGGTAGCCGGACGATTATCCCGCCGGAGCCGCCTCACCCTGCGACAGCCAGGGGGAGTCTCCAACTCCTCATGCAACCGAAATGGCGCGCTCTTCCCGCGGGGCATTGCGTTTCGTCAATCGCGCGAATATGCTTGTTGTACGATCGTTCAATAAGCATATTCGTGAACCCCTGATGCGCTGCAATCCCCGCTACGAAATCCTCTTTGAACCGGTCAGGATCGGCCCGGTCACCGCGCCGAACCGATTCTACCAGACGCCGCACGCGACCGGCATGGGTTATCAGAAGCCCTTCAGCGGCGCCGCTTTGCGCGGCATCAAGGCCGAAGGCGGCTGGGGTGTGGTCTCGACCGAATATTGCTCGATCCATCCGAGTTCCGACGATTCGCCGTTCGGCTTTCTCACATTGTGGGACGAGGACGATGTCCGCGACCTGGCGCGCACCGCCGATGCCATCCACGCCCATGGCAGCCTGGCGGCGATCGAGCTGTGGCATGGTGGCGCTCATACCAACAATCGGCTGACGCGCGAGCAATTGCTCGCGCCGTCGGCGCAGTCGGCGAAATTCGTTCAGCCCGGTGGCGCGCGTGCCATGGACCGGCAGGACATCGCCGATTTTCGCCGCTGGCAGCGCGAAGCGGCGATCCGCGCGCGGCGGGCGGGGTTCGACATCGTCTATTGTTATGCAGGGCATGACTATCTGCCGTTCCAGTTCCTGTCGCGGCGCACCAATCGCCGCACCGACGAATATGGCGGAGCGCTCGAGAACCGCGTACGCCTGCTGCGCGAAATGATCGAGGATACCAAGGACGCCGTCGGCGACACCTGCGCGGTGGCGGTGCGGCTGGCGGTCGATGAGCTGCACGGCTCGCATGGCATCACATCTGAGGGCGAAGGTCGCGAAGTCGTCGAGATGCTGGCCGAACTGCCCGACCTTTGGGACGTCAATGTTGCCGGATCGCTCGGCAATGACTCCAAATCGTCGCGCTTCAGCCCCGAAGGTTTCCAGGAGGACCATGTCGGCTTCGTCAAGCGCGTGACGACCAAACCGGTGGTCAGTGTCGGACGCTTCACGTCGCCGGATACGATGGCAGGCCAGATCCGGCGCGGCATACAGGATTTCATCGGCGCCGCCCGTCCGTCGATTGCCGATCCGTTCCTGCCGAAGAAGATCCTGGAGGGCCGCGAGGACGAAATCCGCGAGTGCATCGGCTGTAATATCTGCCGTGCGGCCAACAATGAAAGCGTGCCGTTGCGCTGCACGCAGAACCCGACGATCGGCGAGGAGTGGCGGCGCGGCTGGCATCCCGAGCGGATCGCCGGCAGCGGTTCGCAGGCACGCGTGCTGGTGGTCGGGGCGGGCCCGGCCGGGCTCGAATGCGCGTTGACGCTTGGCCGGCGCGGCTATGGCGTGATGTTGGCAGAGGCCGGCAACACGCTCGGCGGCCGCGTTTCGCGCGAGGCGACGCTGCCTGGGTTGGCCGCATGGGCGCGGGTTCGCGATCACCGCCTGCACATGCTGGGCAAACAGCCGTCGGTCGAAATCTATCCCGGCAGTCGGCTAGGCGCCGAGGACGTGCTGTCGCTCGGCGTCGACCATGTCGTGCTGGCGACCGGCAGTTCCTGGCGCCGTGACGGCATCGGCGCCAGCGTCGAAATGCCGGTACCGATGGCGGCGTCGGCGTCGATCCTGACACCGGACGACATTTTCGACGGTGCCGCAGTGAAGGGTCCGGTGCTGGTCTATGACGACGAGCACTATTTCATGGGCGGTGCGCTGGCGGAAAAACTTCGCCTCGCCGGTCACGCTGTGACCATCGCCACGACGCTGCCAGTGCTGTCGAGCTGGACGCAGATGACCGACGAGCAGTTCTTCGTCCAGAAGCAACTGATGGAAGCCGGCATCGATCTGCTGCTGTCCCATAATCTGGCTTCGGTGGCCGACGGCGTTGCCGATTTCGCCTGCGCCTACACAGGCCGGATCACGCGCCGCGATTTCGGCGCGCTGGTGCTGGTGACCGGGCGCATCGCCGAAACGGCGCTGTTCGATGCGCTTTCCGCTGCAACAGACGCGCACGGCGACATCCCGTCTATCACGCGGATTGGCGATTGCCTGGCGCCGGCCTCGATCGCCGATGCGGTTCACGCAGGCCATAAATTCGCTCGCCATCTCGACCTGCCGGCGGAGGCAACCGTCCCGCTGCGCGAGCGCCCCTCCTTCGCCACTGGAGACAAGCCATGGAACGCAGTACAGCCCGTCGCAGGCCCGGCCGCCCGCAGCGTGAAATCGGCGGCATCGCGCAGCGTCCGTGGAAGCAGCTGACACGGCCCTATGCGCCGATCGAGGTGCTGTCGGCCGACCAGGTCCAGTCGATCCACGAGATGGGCCTCACCATCCTCGAAGAGATCGGCATGCGGGTGCTGCAGCCGCAGGCGCGCCAGCTCTATCGCGCCGCCGGCGCCGATGTCGACAATGGCGAGATGCGCGTGCGCTTCGACCGCGCCATGGTCATGGAGCGAATTGCGACAGCACCGTCGTCATTCGAGTTGCGCGCCCGCAATCCGGAAAGGAACGTCAAGGTCGGCGGCCGGCACTGCATCCTGTCGTCGGTCGGCGGGCCGGCCTATGTCATGGACAATGATCGCGGCCGCCGCCCTGGCACCTATGCCGAGATGTGCGATTATCTCAAGCTGATCCAGTCGTTCAACGTGCTGCATCAGGAGGGCGGCGGACCGTTCGAGCCGCTCGACCTGCACCAGAACACGCGCCATCTCGACCTCTATTATGCCGAGATCACCTTGCTCGACAAAAACTGGCAGCCGCAGGCGCTCGGCCGCGGCCGCGCCATCGACGCGCTGGAAATGGTCGCCATCTCGCTCGGCACGACGCGCGAGAACCTCGCAGGCGAGATGCCGGTGTTCACCGGCATCATCAACACGAATTCACCGCTGCAGCTCGACGAGCCGATGGCTGAAGGGCTGATCACGCTGGCCGAACATGGCCAGGTCAATGTCATCACGCCGTTCACGCTGGCCGGCGCGATGAGCCCGGTGACGCTCGCCGGCGCGCTGTCGCAGCAGCATGCGGAGGCGCTGGCCGGGATCACGCTGACCCAAATCGTGCGCCCCGGCGTGCCGGTGATGTATGGCGGCTTCACGTCCAATGTCGACATGAAGACCGGCGCCCCGGCTTTCGGCACGCCCGAATACACGCAGGCCGCGCAGATCACCGGCCAGCTCTGCCGGCTGATCGGCGTGCCTTTCAGGTCCAGCAATGTCACCGCGGCCAATTCGGTCGATGCCCAGGCCGCCTATGAAAGCGCCATGTCGCTGTGGGGCTGCCTGATGGGCGGCGCCAACCTGGTGCTGCATGCGGCAGGCTGGCTTGGCGGGGGGCTGACGGCATCGTTCGAGAAACTGGTCATCGACGCCGAGATGCTGCAGATGATGTCCGCCTATTTCGACCCGCCGGCGGTCGATATCGACGCACTGGCGCTGGAAGCCGTGCGCGAGGTCGGTCCGGCTGGCCATTTCTTCGGCGCGGCGCACACGATGCAGCGCTATGAGCGGGCATTCTATTCGCCGCTGGTTTCCAACTGGGACAACTACGACACCTGGATGGAACGCGGCCAGGTGACGGCACGCGAGCGCGCCAACGCTGTCTGGAAACGCATGGTGGCCGAATATGAGCAACCGCCGATCGATCCCGGCATCGACGAGGCGTTGCGCGACTACATGGAACGCCGCAAGCGCGAAGGCGGCTCGCCTCTGAATTAGAAAAGTGTCTGGCGGTTTTCCGTTCGGAATTGCGAAAAACAAAGAGTTAGTCGCGTAGCGGCCCGACCTGCGCTTCGAGAATTTCAAAACCTGCGGCTTCCGCTGCCTGCGGCGTCACCACGCTTTCGTCGAGACACCATTCGAGCCAGAGCCCATCGACCAGCGCGATGAAATTGCGCGCGAGGGCCGGTGCGTCGACATTCCTGCGCCGCGTCGTAGCGACGGCGGCAATGTCTTCGGCAAGTTCCGCCCGGTAGGCATCGTAGAGCTCGCTATGCGCTGCCTTGAGGCGCGGATTGACGGCGATCTCTCCCCAAAGCGACAGCCAGATCAAAAGGTTCTCGCGGCTGAAATACTCCGGCGAGAAATTGGAGCGCACCAGGGCGGCCAGCGATGCCTCGGGCGGCCAGTCGGACGCTTCGGCGCGGCGGCGCTTGGCCTCGGCGATCTGGTTGTTGACGCTGGCATAGAGCGAGGATTTGTAGACCTCGACCAACAGCCCGTCGCGGCCTTCGAAATGATGGTTGATCAGACCGCGCGAAACACCAGCCTCCTTGCAGATGCGATCGACGGTGAAGGCGCCGATGCCACCGACAGAGAGGCAGCGGGTCGCCGCTTCGATCAGCATGGCGCGGCGCACATCCGCCTGTTCGCGGCTGAAGCGCGGTAGCGTTTTCTTCGCGCCGCGCTTGCGCTTGGCAATTGCTGGCTGTGTTTCGCTCATGCAATCCAACTAGAGCGGCATGCGATGACGTTGAATCGGCATTCCGCTCTATCCCTTTGTTTTAGCGCATGATCTTTGTCCGAAAAGTCTGCAGCTTTTCGGGATCATGCTCTAATCGATCGTCACCGAACTGTCCACGGAGGCGATCAGGCCTTCTTCCTGAACAGAACCGGATTGGGGTGACCGTCCGGATAGATGACCGGCTCGAAATCTGTCCTGTGGATGGCAACCAGGGGCTGGTGGCAGATGAAGACGAAGCCTCCGGATTCCTCCATCAGATCCTCCATGCGATTGGACAACGCGATGCGCTTGGCCTGATCGCTTTCCGCCGTCAGCTTCTGGTAGGAGGTTTCGAATTCGGGGCTGTCGAAACCGGACCAATTGTAGGCCCCGATCTGATCGGGACGGAACCACACCAGGTTTTCGGAGGGGTCTACGCCACCGGCGAAATCCATCAGCGCAAGGTCGATGTTCTTGTAGCCGTCGCCCTGCGTCTTGTCGCCAACGCCCCAATAGGCCGCCTCGTCATAGGGCTGGATCTCGACCTTGATGCCGGCCTGCTCGAGGCTGGCCTGGATGATCTGCGCGGTCGCCGCGCGGATGGAATCGTTCATGACGGTCAGGGTCAGCGACAGGTCGCTGACACCGGCTTCGGCGAGCAGCGCCGCGGATTTCTCATAGTCGGGTGCCGCGATCAGATTGCTGGCGCGCGCGAATTTGGTGCCGGGCTGAACGACGCCGGTGGAGCGTTTGGCAAGGTCGTCATAGACCCCCGTCAGGACCTGGCTGACATCGACGCCATACTGCACCGCCTGGCGCACCTTGAGATCTTTGAGGCGCGGGCTGAGCATATTGATCGTCAGCCAGACATACCGGGTCGACTGCGCCTCGATGACCGTCGTTTTGGCGGGCGGACTTGCCTTGACCGCCTTGGCCGCGGAGGTGGTGATCTTGGTGTAGTCGAAGGCCTCGGCTTCATAGGCCAGCTGTGCGGCCTGATCGTCGGCGACGATATAGATCTCGACCTTGCCGAAATCCGGCTTCGGTCCCGGCCAGTCCGGATTGGCGGTCAGCGTCACTTTCTGCTTCTGCTGCCAGTCGCTGAGGATGTAAGGACCGCAGCTCGCCGGTGGTTCGGTGGTGAACTTGCCGCCGGCCTTTTCGGTGCCGGCTCGGCTGATGATGTGTCCGCCATAGTAGGGCAGGCTGGTCACGAAGATCGGCTGGTACGGGTCCTTCAGATGGATGATGCCGTTGCGGGCGTCGACGACCTCGACGCGGTCGAGCTTCTCGAACTGGTAGGCCCAGGGCGATGACAGGGTTTTGTCGGCGATGCGCTCGAATGAGAACTTCACGTCCTCGGCGGTGACCGCACCGAGCCCGTTCGACCACTTCAGCCCGTCGATCAAGGTGAAGGCGATGGTCTTCGGATCTCTCTGTTCGAGTTTCTCCGCTCCCCACAACGACCAGGGCGAGCCTTCCCTCAGATCGCCGAAGCGGTTCAGCGACACATAGATGCCGCGCATGATGACATCCTCGATGCCGCCATTCATGAAGGCCGGATCGAGCGTCTGCAGGTCGCCTTCCATGCGGATGCGCAGCGTATCGCCGGCCGCCGACCAGGCGAAGCCGGGCTTCATCGCCATGCCGATGCCCAGCGCACCGGCTGCTTTCAGAAACGCGCGCCTGTCGATGTTCCAATGCGTCATCTCGTTTTCCCCTTTTTGTTGGTGGAAGCGCGTGAGAAGGCTTCCTTTTCTTGCCCGCTTGTCTCCAGCGGGAAATGGCAGCGCACCATGCGGCCGGCGCCGACCTCTCGGTAGGCCGGCGCCTCGGCGCCGCAGCGCGGCTGGGCGACTGGGCAGCGCGTGTGGAACTCGCATCCGGAAGGTCGCCGGAGCACGCTCGGGATCTCGCCGCTGACCGCCGGGCCATGGCTGCGCCGGCGCGGATCGGGCAGCGGCTCGGATTGGATGAGCGTTGCCGTGTAAGGGTGCAGCGGGGCCGAAAACACCTCCTGTGTCGGTCCCGTCTCGACCAGCCGGCCGAGATACATGATGGCGAGACGATCGCTGACGTGGCGGATCATCGCCAGGTTGTGGGTTACGATCATGGCGGCAAAACCGAGCTGGCGCTTCAACTCGCCGATCAGGTTGAGCACGTCGCCCTGCACCGAGACATCGAGACCGGCCGTCGGCTCATCGGCAAGCAGCAGACGTGGTTTCATCGCCAGCGCCCGGGCGACGCCGACCCGCCGCGCCTGTCCGCCCGACAATTCGTGCGGAAAGCGGTCGGCGAAGGACGAGGGAAGGCCCACCAGCGAAAGCAATGCCGTGGCGGCGGCGCGGCGGTCGGGCGTCGGCACACCCTGGATGATCTGCGGTTCGCTGAGCAGCGTGCTGATGCGCAGGCGCGGACTGAGCGACGCGATCGGGTCCTGGAACATCATCGCCGAGCGCCGGCGCATGGCGCGGAAATCGGCCGGCGTGGCCACGTCCTTGCCTTCGAACGCGATGCGGCCGGCGGTGGCGCGAACGAGGCCAAGGATGCTGCGGGCAAGGGTCGTTTTGCCGGAGCCGGATTCGCCGA
This sequence comes from Mesorhizobium sp. NPDC059054, assembly GCF_042739215.1. NCBI lineage: Bacteria > Pseudomonadati > Pseudomonadota > Alphaproteobacteria > Hyphomicrobiales > Phyllobacteriaceae > Mesorhizobium > Mesorhizobium sp. NPDC059054. Next base: position 203,825 of record NZ_JBHYHV010000007.1, on the reverse strand, counting down.
CCAATCCAAGCGTCTCGGCGGGCATCAGCGACAGCGTCACGCGATCGATGACGTTGAAGCCGGGCAGGGGTTCCAGTTCGATCAGGCGGTCGAGCAGGCCCTTGCGGACAAAACTGACCGACAGGTCCTCGACGGTCAGAAGCGGGTTCATGAGCTCACCGCATGACAACGGGCGATATGCGAGGCGGAAAGCTTCACCAGCGGCGGCGCGACTGTGCCGCATGATGCCAAGGCGCGGTCGCAGCGCGGCGCATAGACACATCCGCACGGCGGCTGAGTGAGGTTCGGCAGCATGCCCGGGATGGTCGGCAACCTGTCGAGCTTCTGCTGAAAACGTGCCGGGTCGCAGGCGAGCAGCGCCTGCGTGTAAGGGTGCGTGGCGTCGTGGAAGATCGCATCGACCTCGCCGCTCTCGACCACCTCGCCGGCATACATGACATAGACGCGGTCGCAGAGCTCGGCGATGACGCCGAGATGATGCGACACGATGATGATGATGCCGTTGTAGTCACGCCTGAGTTCGCGCAGCAGATGGATGATCTGCGCTTCCATCGTCACATCGAGCGCCGTCGTCGGCTCGTCTGCGATGAGAAGGCCGGGGTCGGTCAGCAGCGCCGCGGCGATCGCCACGCGCTGTCGCATGCCGCCCGACAATTCATGCGGATAGCTGTGCATGCGCCGCTCGGCATCCGAGATGCCGACGCGGCCGAGCATCGCGGCGATCCGCGCCCGCTTCTCGGCGCGGCCGAGGTCCTTGCGGTGGTGCTGGAAGTCGACGAGCTGGTCGCCGATGGTCAGCACCGGGTTGAACGCCGTCATGGGATCCTGGCTTACCAGCGCGATCTCATCGCCGCGCAGCAGGCGCTGGCGATGGGCGTCGAGCTTCGCCAGCTCGATGCCGTTCCAGGAAATGGAGCCGTCGATCCTTGCGTTGACCGGCAGCAGGTTGGCCATGGCGGTGACCAGCGTGGACTTGCCGCAACCGCTCTCGCCGACGATGCCGATGACTTCGCCGGGATGCGCCTCGATGTCGACATGGCGCAGGGCATGCACGCTGCCGCCCGGTGTTTCGTAGCGGACGCTGAGATTGCTGGCGGCAAGCGATCCGCTCATGCCGGCCTCCGCAATTGCAGGCGCGGGTCGAGATAGTCGCGCAGGCCTTCGCCGAGGAAGGTGAAGCCGAGCGTGGCGAGCACCAGCGGCATGCCACCGAAGATGACCATGAATGGCGCCGAGCGGATGCTGGTGTAGCCGTCATAGAGGATCGAGCCCCAGGACGGCGTCGGAGGGCGGACGCCGAGGCCGAGGAAGCTGAGACCGGCCTCGACCATGATCACGACCGGAATGTCCATCGACAGAAGGATGATCAGCGGCCCGACGACGTTGGGCAACAGATGGATGAAGATGATGCGCGCCGCGCTCGCGTCGAGCAGGCGCTCGGCCAGGATGTAATCGCTGTTCTTCAATGCCAGTGTCTGCGCCCGGATCAGCCTGGCATAGCTCGGGAACGAGGTCGCGGCGATGACGATGATCAGCGTGCCTGTGCCGGCGCCGAGCACGGTGATGATGGCGAGCGCAAACATGATCATCGGCAGCGAATTCAGGCTGTCGAAGGTCAGCACCAGGATGGCGTCGAGCCAGCGTGGTCCATAGCCGGCAATCAAGCCGAGCAGCAGGCCGATCGCGCCTGCGATGAGAACGGACATGATGGCGATCGTCAGTGCGGTGCGTGCGCCGTAGATGATGCGTGACAGAAGATCGCGGCCGAGATGATCCGTGCCGAGCCAGTGCGCGCTCGAAGGCGGCTGCAGCTTGTGCAGCACGTCGATCTTGACCGGCGAATAGGGCGCCAGCCACGGTGCGAACGTGGCGGTGAGGAGGAAACCGGCAACGAGGACAAGCGCCACGCAGGTGAATGGGTCGGCGAGCAGGGCACGCAGCAGCGGAAATCGTTGTCGGTCTGGCATTGAGACCGAAGCGTCAGCCACGGAAGACATCGCGGACCCTCGGATCGAGCCGTGCGATCAGGAGATCGGCGGCTATGGTGATGGAAACGTAGATAGCCGTCATGACCAGAACCGTGCCCATGACGACGGGATAGTTGCGGGTGTTGACGGCGTCGGTGATCAGCTTGCCGATACCGGGACGGGCAAACACCGCCTCGACGAAGACCGCGCTGGAGAGGATGCTGCCGAGGCCCACCGCGACCAGCGAAATGGTCGGGATGATGGCGATGCGCAACGCGTATTTGGAGACGATCTTCCATTCCGGCAGGCCGAAGGAACGGGCCGTGCGGATATACGGTTCGCCCATCACCTCCATCATCGAAGCGCGCACCATGCGCGCGATATAGCCGATCCAGCCGAGCGCGATGGCGAGCGCCGGCAAGACCAGCGCCCTGGCCTGACTGGCGATGTCACCGGCCTCACCCGCTCCGATCGCCGGCAGCCAGCGCAGCGTCACCGCAAACACCAGCAGCGAATAGATGGCAACGACGAAGGATGGCACGGCGATGACGCCGACCGAGAGCACGCCGATGACGGCATCGGCAACGGTGCCGCGCCGCATCACCGACAGGCAACCGAGCGGCACGCCGATGACAAGAGCGGCGGCAAGCGCGGTGAGCCCGAGGATCAGCGTGTTCGGCAGCGCCTCCATGACCAGGGTGGAGACGGGCCGGTTCGACCAGACGTCGTAGCCGAGATTGCCCGTCAAGGCGTTGCGGAAGAATTCCACGATCTGCCACCAGATCGGCTGGTCGAGCCCCATGCGCTCGATCAGCAGCCGCTTCAGCTCCGGTGTGGCGCGGGGGCCCAGCGCCACGCTTGCCGGATCGCCCGGTACGAGAAAGACGGCCGCATACATGGCGACCATGACGAGAACGAGGATCAGGAGGCCGAGACCGATGCGCTTGATTGCGTATGCGAGCATGCTCCCCTCCCGTTTCCTCAGGCGAAATCGCGCCTGATACGCCGCGTCGCCGAAGCACTGTGCACGAGCTTGCCTCGTTCTCGCGCCTCGATGCGCCAGCTCAGGTTGAAATGTGTCTCGTCGGCTGTCAGTTCAGTGCGTGCCGTCGCCTCGGTGTCGGCATCGGCGCTGGCTATGGCCCAACGGTATTCGGTGACGAGCTTCGCCGACAGCGGATCGTCGGCGCGGATGCTCATCGTGTCGCTGTTGGCCGAGGACATCGTGATGTTGCGATCGTCATAGCGCCTGCGGCCATGGTCGGACGTCAATGCAATGGTCTGCAGGCCATCGCCGACATCATCCGTGACGATGCGGCGGTCGAAGCCTTCGTCGAACGTCGTTGTGGGAACGGGAGGCGCCGTCTCGGCCGGTTCGAATCGCACATCGCGGTCGCGCGGCGATGGCGGACGCACCGGAAGCGTCAGCATGCTTTGGCCGCCTGCAACCGACAGCGTCGACAGTTTCGGCTGCGGCCACAGGATCGGCCAGTGCTGATTGGCGAGTGCCAGCCGGATGCGATGGCCTTTGGGCACCGTGCGGGCAAAATCGTTGAGCTTCAGCCGTACCGGGAAAGGCGTTCCGACGGGACAGGGCGCGGGATGCTCATGGCTGTCACGATGGCTGAGGTTGAGCACGCCATAGGTCATCAGCGCCGAGGTGCCGTCAGGATAGACGTCGCACAGCCGGACGGCGAGATTGGCATGGGGCTGATCGACGGTGACGAGCAGATCCAGTTCCGGCGCGCCAAGCAGGGTCAGATCGCCGTCGAGCGGCGCGGTGTCGAAGCAGAGCGCCAGGCTGTCCTCGCGCCGTTGGTCGATCGGCATGTCGGGGCAACTGCCGCCATAGCCGCCCCAGCGGCCGCAGTCGCGTCCGGCGGTCGCCGGCGAGCGCACGGAAAGCATGCCGTCGGGCACGGCCTCGTGGCTCAATCCACCGGCATTCAGATGCAGCCGGCGACGTTCGATGCGCGGCGACGGCCATTGGTCCTCTGCCACCCAACTGCCGGAATGATCGGGCAGGTAGAAAGGTTGCGGCCGCTCCTCGCCGGTGACCCACACACGGTAGAGCGGTTCGGCCATGATGCCGGTTTCCTCGCCGCACAGCCAGTGACGCCACCAGCGCAATGCTTCCTGCAGATAGCCGATCAGCGGGCCCGGCGCGCCGCGGCAAGGATAGACATGCGACCACGGCCCGACGATGCCGAGCTTGGGTCCCGGCAGGTGTTCGAGCAGGCGCGGCACGAAATTCGAGTAGCTGTCCTCCCAGCCGCAGACGGCCATGACGGCGCATTCGATCGCGGCATAGTCCTCGCAGACCGAACCCTGCCGCCAATAGTCGTCGCGACGCTGGTGCGCGAGCCAGATCTCCGACAGCGAGCTGGTGGCGGCGAGGCGGCGCTCCCACATGGCGCGCCAGGCGTCACCCACGATCTGCTGATCAGGCGCCATGGCATTCTTCACCAGCATGAAGTTCGACCACATCTCCTGCTCGGTCAGAAGCGCGCCGCCCATGTAGTGGATGTCGTCGCTGTAGCGGTCGTCCGAGGCGCAGAGTGTGATGATGGCCTTCAATGCGGGTGGGCAGCGCGCGGCGACCTGGAGCGCATTGAAGCCGCCCCAGGAAATGCCGGTCATGCCCACATTGCCATTGCACCAGGATTGCGCTGCGAGATAGGCGATGATCTCGCAGGCGTCCTCCTGCTCACGAGGCAGATATTCATCCGCGAGATCGCCGTCGGAATCGCCGCTACCACGAATGTCGATGCGTGCGCAGGCGATGCCGTGGCCGGCGAGATAAGGGTGGATATCGATATCACGCGCCACCGTGCCGTCGCGGCGGCGGTAGGGCACCATCTCGACGACCACGGGGACCTGGGCTTCCGTTCGGGGACGCCACAGGGTGACGGCAATACGCGTGCCGTCGGAGAGCGCAATCCATAGCGGATCGAAGGTGTCCACAGCGAAGGGAAAGTCGGTTCGCACCATTGCGCGCACTCGCAGATTTCTCTTGTTGAACGTTCGTACAACAAGAGAAATAACAGTGCAATCCTGCTTCTCATTTTTTGAGCCTGACGCGGACCCTGATCATTAAGAAGGAACAGAGGTGCGCCGCGTTCGTGAAGGCGACATGTACCGCTGGAGATTGCAGATCACCGGGATGACCAGTAGCAGCGCGCCGTCCGAATAAATTTTGTAGCCCGAGGTCCGCTACCGTTTATCCCCTTGATTGGAAGAGCCTGTATTGGCTCTTGAATTCGGGGTGTCGAACCTTAGGATCGATCCATCTCGCCAGGTGAAGGTCGCGGTGTTTACAGGCGTCTATTTATATGGTCTGCCGATCTGAACGCTAACGCCATGATCGTCAGAACCGGATTGAAGCCGCCATTGGTGGGGTGCAGCGCGGCGTCCGCGACAAAGAGATTTTCGTGACCCCAGACCCGTCCGTAGGGATCGGTGACGGATCGCTTGGGGTCCACGCCCATGCGGCAGGTCCCGGCCTGATGCTGATAAGCAGACAGGCGAGGGGGTGGCGCGTATCCCCACACCTGTGAAGCGCCGGAAGCCTTCAGCCATTGTTTCGCGCGATCGAGTAGAAGGCTGGCGGCCTTTTGTGTTTCCGGATGAACGACACCGGCGAGCCGGGCCACTTTCCTTCCCCACTTGTCGGTTACCCGGGCGTCGAGCGTCACCCGACAATCCGGTGACGGGATTTCGTGGACGGGGCCTTTCACCTGCGTGACGCGACGGTAATTCCTCCGCATGAAATCGTGCGCGCCCTGACCCCAGCGCGGAAGGTCCGGCGGCAGCGCCTGATCCCAGAAAATCACCGGCGGGATGATAAAATCGTCGGCGAGGATGGCGCCACCGATGATGCCGGGGTTGTCATGGACGTAAGCGGTGGTGGCGATGGTCACACCCGGACCGCGGTCGGCATAGACGTTTTCGTCGAACAGTCCGAACGCGGTCGGGTAAGTGTGCCCTTGCAGGTGGCGTCCGACATGACCCGAATTGTTGCCTATGCCATCCGGTTCCTCGCTTGTCGCCGACAGGAGCAGAAGCCTGGCAGTTTCGATCGCGCCGGCGGACAGCACGACAATCCCGGATCGCACTTCGCGCCGGACAATCCCCGACTCCCCGTCATCCCAGGCGAGCGCGACGCCAGTCACGCGTCCTGCCGCGTCGGTCACAATTCGTTCTGCCGTCGTCTCGGCGACGATTGTGAGATTGCCGCTGGCCAGCGCGCGCGGAAGGATCGTGTTCTGCGTTCCGTTCTTGGCGTCGGACGGACAGGGGAAGCCAACGCAGGTTCCGCATTCGATGCAGGCGTCGCGGCCGGCGCGCGGCATTGAATTGATAAGAAGCGGCGGAGCGAAGGTTTCGATCGACAGCGCCTCAGCGCCGCGCGCCAGCACCCTGGAGCTTTCATAGCGGGGCAAGGGAGGCATCGGCAGCGAGCGGTTGCGCCAGGGCTCGTGCGGCAGCCGTCCCTGATGTCCGCTGACGCCGATTTCATTTTCGGCCATCTCATACCATGGCTCGAGATCGTCATAACCGATGGGCCAGTCCACCAAAGACGAATTTGCCGGCACGCCGTATTTGCTGGCCATGCGAAAGTCATCGGGATGGAAGCGCCAGGCGAGCCCTCCATAGATAAACGTGCCACTGCCGAGACAGGCTGCATTGTTGCCGAACTCGACCATATGCGGCTCTGCCAGCTCTTCGGTTCCATCCGGCCGCACAAGGACCCTGAACCCGTCTTCGAGATCCGGCCCGGTGTTGTGGCCGTAGACGGGGTGCCGATGGTTGCGCAGATGATCGCGGTGCCCGGCATTCAAGTAATCCAGACGCCGGCCTCGTTCCACGAGCAGCACCTTGCGCCCGGCGAGGGCAAGCTGCCCGGCCACGATTGCGCCGCCGGCGCCGGCGCCCACGACGATCGCGTCATAACGATCGTCGAAGCGCCGTTCGGGTTCAGGCGGCGGCGAAATTCTGGCTGGCCCGTCCGGGCCTTCGGGCATCCCGTGTCTGTAGCCGACTTCGTGCCACGACAACCCGCCCGGGTTCCCGCCATTGGCGGGATTCGCGTAGATGGCTTCCGCCGACCATCGGCACAGCGCGACGAACCACGGGACGTCCTGCACGTCCGTCAACAGGTGGCACAGTGCGGTTTCGTCCAACTCTGCAAGCGGCGTCCCGTGCAATTGCTCCGAACGCTCTCCGAGCGATTGCAAGCCGGCCTCTATGGCAACAACGACATCAGGCCCTTTTGCTTCGCGAATACGCGTGCCGACATAGGCCGGCGTGTTCATCGCCACCGACCCTAGGACCGGGTCCGGCGCAATGGCGGCCAGTACGCGCAGGAAATCGGGCCGGGACAGCAATCGCATCGACTATCCGAGGACTCTATCGCTCGCCGGATCGATCAGGTGAATCTTCGACATGTCTACGTTCAACGTCAACGGCGTGTTCGCCTTCAGGCCCGGAATCGGCATGAGCCGCGAAACAACGTCGAGGCCGGCAATCTTGAAGTGCGCCAGCGTATCCATCCCGAGGGGCTCCACCAGCGCGGTTTCGATTTTCAGCGTGTCGCGTCCTTCCTTCGCAACGACACTGAAATGTTCTGGCCTGACGCCGACCACCATGGCCTTGCCTGTGTGCGGGCGGAACAGTTCGGTCCGAGTCCCGGGGACGGACAGAGTCTGGTTGTCGGGGAGCCGTATGCTTATCTCTTTTTCGTCGGCCACGATCGTCGCATCGAAGAAATTCATGCCTGGAGAGCCGATGAATCCGGCGACGAAGCGTGTCGCCGGATTGCTGTAGAGTTCCTCGGGCGGCGCGATCTGCTCGATCCGCCCCTTGTTCATGACGACCACCCGGTCGGCGAGGGTCATGGCCTCGATCTGGTCATGGGTCACGTAGACGGTCGTTGTGGGGATACGGGAGTGGAGTTCCTTGATCTCGGTGCGCATCTGCACTCGAAGCTTGGCGTCGAGGTTGGAGAGAGGCTCGTCGAACAGAAACACGGACGGATTGCGGATAAGCGCGCGGCCCATCGCCACGCGCTGGCGCTGTCCCCCCGAGAGCTGGCGGGGTTTGCGGCCGAGCAAATCCTGAAGGCCGAGGATTTCGGCGGTGCGCTTCAAGCGTTCGTCGATCTCGGCCTTGCCGGTTTTTCGAAGCCGCAGTCCGAACGTGATGTTGTCGGCGACGCTGAGATGCGGATAGAGCGCATAGTTCTGGAAGACCATCGCGATGTCGCGTTCGCCCGGCTGCAGGTCATTGACGCGCTTGCCATCGATCATCACCTGACCGCTGGAAATAGTCTCGAGGCCGGCGATCATTCGCAAGGTCGTCGACTTGCCGCAACCCGACGGACCCACGAGCACGATGAACTCGCCGTCAGCGATATCCAGATCGATATCGTGGATCGTGACGAACGCCTCGTATGACTTCCTGAGTTTTTCAAGTGTTACGCTGGCCATCTGCGTCTTCCTTTTCTCGTGGTGGCCTCAACGGATCAGGCTGTGTCGCCATAGAGCGCTTGCTCGGGCGACCATTCAAAATCGCGGTCGAGTGGCCAGGTCGGGCGAGGGAGCTGCTTCCATTCGAGCTTCGTCATGTCGAGCTGAGAGGTTCCGTCGCTCAAAAGCAGGATGTGCCGCGCGGCCACATCCTCCAGCTGTGGATGCAGGTATCCGAGCTTGACGACATAGACCTTGTGGTTCTGTGGATCGATGCCCATGGCCGCGAAATGGCCGGGAGTCGTGACGCCGATGGGTTGTGCATGGAAGGTGGCAACGACGCTTCCGATGCGAACCTTCGCCCACGCCGCTTCCTTGGAACGATAGGGCTGGAACCCGCCGAGCTCCAGCCATTCTCCGCTGGCCTCGACGACAGCCTTGACAGTTCTGTGGGTCCGGGGGCGTGACAGATGCTCCGAGCCCAGCACGATCTCCACTTCTGCGCCAACACCGGCTGACAAGAGCCTCTCGACCGTTTGCGGGGCTGTGATCCCGGCGACCACGATGTCCGGGCTCGACGGCATATCCAGCGCGGCCTGCAGAACAGTCGTCAAGTCTCCGGCGGCGCCCGCGGTCGTATTGTCGCCGGAGTCGGAAACGAAGACAGGGGCCTCGGCCGTCTCCACCGCGAGCTTCAGGCCCTCGGCGATCCCGGATGTCTCCATCTTCGGGATAAATTCGGTGTGCTTGCGCCAGACGCTGCGCGCCAGCGCGATCGCCTGTTCCCTGGCGACGGCGGCGTCGTCCTCGGCGACGGCAAAGGCCGTGAGGCTTGTCCACGGCCTGTCGTTCCATGCGAAACCGACAAGAATATTGGCTTCCATCATTCCCGGAACGCGGTCGAAGCCGGGCAGGCTTCCATAAAGCTCGCCGCCAGGCTCCTGCGTGGTGATCGCCGTCTCGCCGGGAACGAGCATCGGAACGCTGACGGCGACTTTCTTGGGCTTCAGGCCCTTCTCCAGCACCGTGATCAATTGATCGGCCGCCCGATAACCGGTTTCACGGTCGTCGCGATGCGGCGCGGTTCTGAGGACGGAAAACACCGTCGCCGCGGACAGGAGTTCCGGTGTCATGTCGCCATGCAGATCCAGCGCAACGCCGAGAGGGATATCGGGGCCCACGAGGTCGCGAATGGCGCAGATGAAGTCGGTGTCCGCGTCGACGCCAAGCCCCTCGACCTCAAGCGCGCCGTGATTGGCGACGAGAACGCCGTCGAAAGGACCGTTTTCCTCCAGAAGCTGGAGAGTCCTCGATTTGACCGCTCCGTATGCGTTGCCTGTCATGGCGCCGCCTGGCAGTGCAGTGACCCAATAAAGCGGAACCGCCTCTAACGCAGCGCTTTCGGCAAGCCTCGCCAGCATGCCGCGCACCATCCACAGGTCGCCATCGCGCATCTCCTGCGCGGAATATTCTTGCAGGAGCTCCTTGCCGGTCTGGATGGGAGAAGACAACATGACCTCGATGGAAAGACCGACGATGGCTATACGCATTGTGAAACCTTGATGAGTAAGGGAATTTGGCGCCCGTCACTTGAAGACGTGAGGACCGTCGAGGCTGGTGACGCCATCGAGCGCTATGGCGACGCCGCCCAGCAAGGGCATGCCTTCCGATATCTTGGAAAACTGGACGGTGCTGCGCGAGTACATCGCCGGATGGGCGAGGCGTATCAGCGCCCGCTGCATGGACGCGCCGAGATAGGCCTTTGCACGGGACAGATTGCCGCCGAGCAGAACGACAGGCGGATTGAAGACATTGATGAGGCTCGAAACCGCGGACCCCAGAACCTCGCCGGCATGATCGAGAACGTTCAGAATGATCTCGTCGCCGCCTTCCGCTCCTTCCAGGATGCACGAAAAGTCGGCGGGGGCCTTGCCACCCAGCCGCTCGATCTCATGCAACAGGGCGGGCTCCGAGAGGTAAGCGGAAAGACAGCCGGACGCTCCGCAGGAGCAGAACCGTCCCTGGGGCACAACCTTTATGTGCCCGAGTTCGCCGGCGAGACCGTCTGCGCCGCCATAGATCTTGCCGTCGAGAAAGAGCGCACCGCCGACACCCGAGCCGGAGAAGAGGTAGATGAAATCGTCGATATCGGTGCAGGCCCCGAACATGCGCTCGGCCATCGCAGCCGCTTTGCCGTCGTTTCCGACGAATACCGGAGCGTCGGTGACCGACTGGAGATGCGCCAGTATGTCGACGTCCCGCCATCCGAGAACAGGCACGTGAACCAGCGTGCCGTCGCTGTTGACGAGGCCGGGCAGGGACACCCCGAGGCCGAGCACCGGAGCGCTCGAACCGGAAGCCTCGACCACCGCCGCGACGCCGCGCTTCAGAAATTGCGGAATGCCGCCGAGGTCACCGTCGAACGGTTCGATTTTTGACGTCAATATGGAGCCGTCCAGGCTGCACACGACAAAGCCCACGGCATCGGCTTCGATCTCCACACCCACGAGAAGCCCCGACGCGGGGGAAATGAGCAACCCCTCCGACGGTCGTCCGCGGCGGTTGGCGTCAGGCTTACTCTGCCGTTCTATCAGTCCCATCTCTGTGAATTTCGAGACGATCGAGGAAACGACGGATTTGTCGAAACCTGTCTGCTCGATGATTTCACGCTGGGAAATCAACGGGATAAGCCTGATCCGATGGAATATTGCGTTGGCGTGATAGCGCCGCAGGTAGGAACGATCCATTGGTGTATCTTTTTCTATTTAACAGAAAAATAGTTGGAAATATGGCTGACGGTCAAGCTAAAAAAGCGAAGCTTCACAGCCGGCGCAAATAGCGGCCATTTCGGAGGATTTTCTTTAATCATTTGAAATTAAACGTACTTATGCCGATTTTCGCGTGGTCCTGGATATTTTCTTTTCAGATTTGTCAGCGGCCACGCGCTGGCTGTGTTGACAAGGCCCGTCTCCGTGTCGCAGTATTTTTCTTGTAAGAAGATTATTTAAGGCGCTCGAGGGGCGCGCAATGGTGAGGTCCGGTCATGAGTAAATCCACTTTTCTTGGCGCGATGGCGTTGACGGCCCTGTTGGGCTCATCCGCCTATGCGCAGGACAATTTCGAGGTATGGCACTACTACGCGGCAGGTTCCGAACTTGCCGGCATGAACGCGCTTATCGACTACAGCAATAGCCAAGCGAAGGACGCGAAATTCACCGGCGTCGTCGTTCCGGGCAACGTCGTCGAGTTGCGCCGCCAACTGCAGACAGCGTTTCTCGGTGGCCGCCCGCCGGCAGCCTATCAAAGCTCGATGGCCTTCGAGCTCAAAGCCTTTGTGGATGGCGGCCGCCTGCATCCGATCCCGGACGTCTGGGAACAGATCAAGGGGGACGAGATTTTTCCCGCCGGCGTGCAAAGGGTCGTGAAGATCGGCGGCCAGCCTTACGGTGTCCCGTTCGATCTCTCATTGATCAACAACGTCTTCTACAACGTCAAGCTCTTCAAGGAGCTGGGGCTTGAGGTGCCGACCGACTGGGACAGCTTCGCAAAGGCCTGCTCCGCCCTTTCCAAGGCGGGATACCAGCCGCTCGGGAATGCAGGCGGCACGTTCTGGAGCCTTTACAACTTCTATTCCCCGCTTGTTTCGATCGTGGGCGAGGAAGGCTACTACAAGATCGCACGCGGCGAGTTGGGCTTCGACAGCCCGGAATTTTCCAAGGCTCTCGATCTCTATCGCGACAAGATGATCCCCTGTTACGCCAAGAACTGGAGTGGTAAGACCTGGACGCAGACCGCCGACGATGTCGTGAACGGCTCGACGGGCATGTTCATGATGGGAGCATGGGTCGCCGCCTATTTCGAACAAGCAGGCTTCAAGGGCGGCGAGGGTTTCGATCTCTTCCAGGCGCCCGGCACAGTCGGCAAGTCGGTCTTCCAGATGGATGTGCTGGCCGTTCCCGCCGGCCCCGAGGCGACGATAGCCGCGGCCAACCAGTTCCTCGTCGCCGCCGCATCGCCGGAGGGGCAGGCGGCCTTCGCGGTGCCGAAGGGCTCGCTCGCACCCAATGTGAAAGTGGACGCTTCGGTCTATAACTATGCCGGCGCGAAGCTGGCCAAGCAGTTTTCCGACGCTTCGGCGAAAGACGCCGTCCTGCCGAACCTCTTCTTCCTCCTGCCCACCGCACTGGGAACAGAACTCGGCAACCAGATCCAGCGTTTCGCCATAGATCCCTCGGATGCCACGAAGGCCGAGGTGATCTCGACTCTTGAGGGGCTTCGCCAGGAAGCGTTGGCCAACAAGGCCTTCATAGCTTGGTAAGAGTCGTGGAGCGGCTCGCGAGGAGCCGCTCCTATTTTTGGCATCGAAGGGTCCGGCATGATTCCGCGCGAATGGATTCCCAACCGTACAACGCGTACGCATCTGGCGTTTCTCGCGCTGCCCGTGGCCTTGTTCGCGACGTTCTATGTCTATCCGATCATCTCAAGCGTCTATCTGTCGATGCACAGCTGGGACGGCTTCTCGCCGGACATGCGCTGGGTCGGCCTGCAAAACTACAAGACGCTGCTCGCCCAGCCCCGCTTCTTCAACGCCGTCCTGAACAACATAGCCTGGGTCGCGTTCATGCTCATTGTCCCCACGGGCATTGGCCTCATGCTCGCCGCCATCCTCGATCGTGGCATCCGCGGCGAAAGCGTCTACAGGATAATATTCTTTCTGCCCTTCACCATCCCCGCCGTCGCCGTGGCCGCCATATGGCGCTGGATGTATGAGCCGACAAACGGACTGATCACCACAGTGCTCGATCTCGCCGGCCTGGGCTGGGCGGCACAGAACTGGCTGGGCGACCCCGCGGTCGTCAATGCTTCGCTGATGGGTGCGGTCGCCTGGTGGACGACAGGTTTCGCATTCCTCGTTTTCTTCGCCGGGTTGCGCAATATTCCAACTGAATGCATCGAGGCGGCGCGCATCGAGGGCGCCACGTCCTGGCAGATTTTCTGGCAAGTCAGCTTCCCGCTGCTCTGGCCATCCACCATCATCGTTCTCGGGATGTCGGCCATCGACGCCATGCGCCTGTTCGACATCGTCTGGGCGATGACGCAGGGCGGGCCTGCCTATTCGTCGGAGGTGCTGGCGACCCAGATGTACGATCTGGCGTTCGGCCGCTTCGAGATGGGCCGCGCCAGCGCCGTGTCGGTTTACCTGCTGCTGATCGCTGCCGTCGTGATCATGCCCTACATCCTCTACATGTCGAGCCGTGTGCAAGACAGCGAGGCCGAATAATGAGTGCCGCCTTGCAACAACGTCAGACCGCGCTGACCAGAACGGTCCTTGTCGTCTTCGCCGTGATCTTCATGGCGCCGCTCGTCATTGCCGTCCTGACATCCTTCAAGTCGCCTCCGGAACTGACCCAGGTGCTCTCCTTTCCGGACGAATTCTATTGGCAGAATTATTCGATCGCCTTCTCGCGGATGGGCCGCGGCCTGATCAATTCCATTGCGATCACCGTTCCAGCGGTCGCGCTTTCCATCCTGATCGGAGCGGTGGCCGGATATCCGCTCGCCTATATGCGAGGCGCAGGGGGGAAGTTCGTATATTTCATTCTGCTGACCGGCATGCTCGTGCCGTTCCAGATCGTACAGATCCCGCTCTTCTTCCTTGTCCAGGGACTTGGTCTGTACGACACCATCGCAGGAATGTGGCTCGTGCACACCGCTTATGCGGTTCCATTCTGCACCTTCTTCATGCGCAATTTCTTCGCCTCCGTTCCGCGCTCCATGTACGAGGCGGCGCTCATCGACGGGTGTGGTCCCGCCCGTTACTTCTGGAAGCTTCTGCTGCCCGCCTCGACCTCGGGCCTCGCGGCGCTTGCAATCATTCAAAGCCGGGCGATTTGGAACGACCTGCTGTTTGCGATAACGCTGACATCGAGCGATCAATCGCGCCCCGTCACCGTTCAGATCTCGGGCTTCGCGTCCAGTCTTCAGGTCGAATACGGGCCATTGATGGCGGGGACGCTCGTGTCGATTCTGCCGGTGATGGTTGCGTATCTCGTGTTCCAGAAATCCTTCGTGCGCGGCTTGCTCGGAGGCGCCGGTAAATAGATGGGCAGAATTTAGCCGCCGGGCGCGCTCTCATCGGGGGCGCCCCGGAAGCGCGGATCAGCGTGCGCCTGGATCGCCTTGAAGCCGGCGCGCCGCCACGCCCTCACAATCTGTCTTTCGCTTTTCTTTGAATGGAGTTCCATCATGTCCCAACATCCCGGCCTTGATCTGATGCATGTCGAAATGGGCCGGCAATGCTCTGATGCACTGGCCACGCTCGACGCCGCCAGGCCGATCGCGGAACAGATCGCCGAAAGCATTCGCCGTACGAAAAGACTTGTTCTTTATGCAATGGGAGGATCGCAGCACGTCAACCGGATCGCGGAACCGCTCTATCGCGACCTTGGGATCGACACCCGCGCGATCAATGCATCCGAGGTTCTGATGTCTCCGCTGCCGGACGGACCTCGAACGGCTGTTATCGTATCGCAATCTGGCGAGTCCGGGGAAATCGTCGAGTTTCTCCGGACACCGGCAGGCCAGGAGGAGCGTTTCGGATTGACTCTGGAAAGCGGCAGCACGCTGGCGAAGAACGTCAAGGCGTTCATCGCGGCGGCAGGCGGCACCGAACACGCGTTTGCGGCGACCCGTTCCATCATTCTGACGGTAGCCATGCATGGGGCCGTCCTGGAAGCGCTTGGGGCGCCGCAGGATCAGCTGCGCGCGGCTCTCGCCACTGCGCCCGCCTCGATAGAGGCTGTGGACGAAGCTCTGGCGGGGTCGGACGCCTACATATTCTCAGGACGTCATTCCATGGCCGGCGTTGCGGAAAGCGCGGCGCTGTCCCTTATGGAACTGGCCCGCGTCCCGACCATCGGCTTCGAAGGCGGTCAATTCAGACACGGACCATTCGAAGTCCTCCGCCCCGGTCTGGCTGTCCTCCTGTTGCGCAGCGCGGCCTGCGACGCGCCGGGCGTTGCGCAACTGGCGAAAACATCCGTCGAGGGCGGTTGCAATGTGGTCCTGTTTGACGCTTCAGGCGGCACGGCGATCGATGGATGCACACATGTCGAATTGCCTGTGGGCGCCGGACTTGGTGCGGCGGTGAGCATGCTGCTCGCTTTGCAGAACTTCAACATAGCTGTAGCCCGCCGCCTTATCCCGCAAGGCATTGGCTCGCCGCGTTTCACGACCAAGGTTACCGCCTAGCCGGAACTCCCGGGGCAAGTGCAAGCATTGCCCCAGGACCGATCCCGAAGACGGCGCGCCCGCCGATTTTCCGCTGCAGCCAGGAAAGCAATCATGCCTGAGCCATCCTTCATTGGAATCGATCTGGGAGGAACGCAGCTTCGCGTGGCGGCGGCGCGTCTCGACGGGGCAATGCTCGACCGGCGTCACGCCACGACGGATCGGCTTGGCGGCCCGCAGGCCGTTGTCGCTCAAATGGAGGCGCTTGTCGGTGCAGTGCGCCAGCGGGATACGGTGGCGATCGGCATTGGTGTTCCCGGAGCTTTCGATGGCGAAAAGGGGATGGTTCTCGATATTCCGGCGTTGCCGGGATGGAACAGCGTGCCTTTGGAAAAGATCCTCTCCGATCGCACGGGCTTGACCGTGATTCTCGAAAACGACGCAAAGGTGGCGGCGCTGGGCGAGTGGCGCGCCGGAGGCGGCAAAGGCTTTTCGAATTTCGCCTATGTAACCGTCAGCACGGGCATTGGGGGGGGGATCGTGGCGGAGGGCAGAATGATACGCGGCTTTCGCGGCCTTGCCGGCGAAGTCGGGCACACGCGCATAACGGACCATTCGGCTGTTTGCTCATGTGGGCGCCAGGGTTGCTGGGAGGCCGTGGCCTCGGGCACGGCACTGGCGCGCGCCGCCAAGGCGGCGATTGAAAAAGCGCCCTCGTCCTTGTTGGCGAAAGTGGCGGGAGAAGATGCGCCGACCGGCGAACATGTGAGCCGCGCCGCCAGGGAAAAGTGCCCGGCGGCGCTGGCCATTCTCAATGTCGAGGCGGAATGGCTGGCGGCTGGCTTCGCCAATATCCAGCATCTCTATTCGCCACAACGCATCGTGCTTGGTGGCGGGGTGTCAAACGCACTGGACCTGATGCATGCGCAAATCGTGCGCAGCATGGAAGAGCGTATTCTGTCGGGACATCCCATTCCCGAGATCGTTCGGGCAGAACTTGGAGACGACGCCGGGCTGATCGGCGCCGCCTATCGTGCCTCGGAGACGCAGGGTTGAAGATGGAGCCTCAGTCCGGCTGCCGCTTCAACAAATTTGCTGCCACGAAGCCGCCAAGGAGAGCCGGATAGATATGGAAAGGATCGGGGTAGGGGTCATCGGTACGGGTGACATTTCTTCAATCTATCTTCGCAATCTCAATTTGTTTGCGGGAGTTCGCGTCGTCGCCTGCGCGGGACGCAACAGGGACGCCGCGACGCGCCGTGCGGCTCAATTCGGGATCGAGGCGCTCGATGTCGACCAGCTTTTGAAGCGTGACGATATCGGCATCGTCGTCAACCTGACTCCGCCTGCAAGCCATGCCGACGTAACGCGGGATGCCTTGAGCGCAGACAAACATGTCTTTAGTGAAAAGCCCCTGGCTGTCGAAGCCGCTACGGGTCGCGCCCTTGTGGCCGAGGCGAGGAGCCGCTCTCTTCTGCTCGGCTGCGCACCAGACACTTTTCTTGGCGCGGGCGGAAGGCTGGCTCGCGGCGTGATCGACGCCGGAGAGATCGGAACGGTCACTTCCGGCGTTTGCATGTTCCTGTCCTCGGGCATGGAGCATCGGCATCCCAATCCCGAATTTTTCTTCAAGGCAGGCGGTGGACCCGTCCTCGATATCGGCCCCTACTACTTGACGACCCTTGTGAACCTTCTGGGGCCGGTCGCCAGTGTGCAGGCCGAAGCGAGCACGGGGTTCCGGGAGCGGCTCGTCACAGCGGCCGGCCCGCAACAGGGGCGGCGCATCCTTGTCGAAACGCCGACGACCATCATGGCGCTCCTGAAGTTTCGCAGCGGTGCTGTCGTCAATGCCATGTTCAGTTGGGATGTCAGGCTTCATGGGCGCCAGTTGATCGAAATCCATGGAAATGCCGGCACGATGCTGGTCCCCGACCCAGACACGTATGGTGGTTCGGTTTCGATCGGAATTGGCGGCGGAGCATGGGATGTGAGGGGAAGCGACACGGCTCCGCTCGGCCATCCGAACTGGTCCCCATCGGGGGACCCATCGCAGCAATTCGCGAATTATCGCGGGCTTGGCGTCGCGGAAATGTCGAGCGCCATCCTGCTTGGCAAGCCGCATCGCTCCTCGGGTGTGCTTGCAAGCCACGTTCTGGACATGATGGAATCCATTCTGGTCGCGGCCGGAGAGAGACGAACCGTTGATATAGACTCCTGTCCACGACGTCCGGAGGTGTTGTCCGAAGATGATGCGCTGGAGCTGACGAAGCTGAAGCTGCGGCCGTCGACCATGCTCGCCGCTCATGCCGGCGTCGATCAACCCTTGAACTGATAGCTATCCAGTGTCGTTTCCTTCATCTCGATCGAAAACCCCGGCGTCATAGGTGGCATGTAGGCAGCGTTTGCGATCACGCAGGGATCAAGGAAATGCTCGTGCAAATGGTCGACATACTCGATCACGCGCCCATCCTTGGTCCCGGAGACGGCAACATAATCGATCATCGACAGGTGCTGGACGTATTCGCACAGGCCGACCCCGCCCGCATGCGGCCAGACGGGCAGATCGAACTTGGCCGCCATCAGCAGCACCGCCAACACCTCGTTCAACCCGCCCATTCGGCAAGAATCGATCTGCACCACGTCGATGGCGCCGCCGGCGATGAACTGCTTGAACAGGATGCGATTCTGGCACATCTCGCCGGTGGCGACCTTGATCGGCGCTACTGATTTGCGGATCCTGGCATGGCCGGCCACATCGTCGGGGCTGGTCGGCTCTTCGATGAAATAGGGCTTGGCGAAGGCGAGGTCCTTCAGCCAGTCGATCGCCTGATCGACTTCCCAGACCTGGTTCGCGTCGATCATCAGGAAGCGTTGCGGCCCGATGACCTCGCGAGCGATCCGAAGGCGACGGATATCGTCGGTGCGGTCGCGGCCCACCTTCAGCTTGATGTGATTGAATCCCTGGTCCACCGCCTCCTGGCAAAGGCGCTTCAATTTATCGTCGGGATAGCCGAGCCAACCAGCAGAAGTGGTATAGCAGGGATAGCCCTCGCGCTCGAGCGTCGCGATGCGCTCGGCCTTGCCGGCTTCGGCTTTCTTCAGGATTTCAAGCGCCTCGGCGGGCGTGATCGCATCGGTGAGATAGCGGAAGTCGACGATGCGCACGAGCTCCTCGGGGCTCATTTCCGAGACCAACCGCCAGACCGGCTTGCCTGCTTGCTTGGCCCAAAGGTCCCAGACCGCGTTGACCACCGCGCCGACGGCAAGATGCATGGCCCCCTTGTCGGGTCCGATCCAGCGCAACTGGCTGTCGCCGGTGAGGTGGTGCCAGAAACGGCCTGGATCATGCTTGACCCAATCGAGGTCCAATCCGACGACGAGATGGCGCAATGCCTCTATGGCGGCACAGCAAATCTCGTTGCCACGACCGATGGTGAAGGTCAGACCGTGTCCCTTGAGGTCTGACCTGTCGGTGTCGAGGATCACATAGGCAGCCGAATAATCCGGATCCGGGTTCATCGCGTCCGAACCGTCGAGGCTCAGCGAGGTCGGAAAGCGCAAGTCGAAAACGCGAAGGCCGGTGATGCTTGTCATGTTCTACCCAACTCAGCTATCGGCGCGGAACGTCTGGCGCTGGCTGCCGAGCCCTTCGATGCCGAGTTCGACGACATCGCCTGATTTGAGATAGCGCGGCGGCTTCATGCCCATGCCGACGCCGGGCGGCGTGCCGGTGGAGATGATGTCGCCCGGCTGCAGGCTCATGAACTGCGACAGATACGAGACCAGGAAGGCGACGCCGTAGACCATCGTCCTGGTCGAACCGTTCTGCATCGTATCGCCGTTCACGGTCAGCCACATCTTGAGATCCTGCGGATCCTTGACCTCGTCCTTGGTCACCAGCCACGGGCCGATGGGGCCGAAGGTGTCGCAGCTCTTGCCCTTGGTCCATTGGCCGGAGCGCTCGGTCTGGAACGCTCGCTCCGAGACATCGTGAGCGACGCAGTAGCCGGCGACATAATCCAGCGCTTCGGCTTCCGAGACATATTTCGCGGTCTTGCCGATGACGACGCCGAGTTCGACCTCCCAGTCGGTCTTCTGCGAGCCGCGCGGGATCAAGACGTCGTCATCCGGGCCGACAATGGCGGACGTCGCCTTCATGAAGACCACCGGTTCCGGCGGCACCTGCAGGCCGGATTCGGCGGCATGATCGGCATAGTTGAGGCCGATGCAGATGAACTTGCCGGTGCCGGCGACGCAGGCGCCGAAACGCGGCTTGCCGGTGACTGCCGGCAGCGACTTCGGATCGAGCCTGGCAAGCGTCGCGAGTGACGCCGGGTCCAGCGCCTTGCCGCCGATGTCGGCAACGTGGCCGGAAAGATCGCGGATCACACCTTCCGCATCGACAAGGCCGGGTTTTTCCGTTCCCGGTTCACCATAGCGCAGCAGTTTCACTTGAGTTCTCCTTTTAGCCGGCTTTTCAAATCGACCAGCCGCCATCGATGTTGTAGGCCTGCCCCGTCGTATAGGTCGCGGTCGCCAGATAGACAGCGAGGTCGGCGATCTCTTCCGGCGTGCCCAGCCGGCCCATCGGCTGGCGGGCGATGAAGGTCGCGCGTGCCGCTTCGTAATCGCCTTGCGCACGCATCCTGCCTTCCAGAGAAGGGCTCTCGACCGTACCGGGACAAATGGCATTGCAGCGGATGCCCTGGGTCACATAGTCGGCCGCGACAGCCTTGGTGAGCCCGATCACGGCGGCTTTGGAAAGTCCATAGGCGAAGCGGTTGGGTACGCCCTTCTGGGAGCTTGCCAGCGACGACATGTTGATAATGGTGCCGTCACCGCGCTCCAGCATTCCGGGCAGGACGGCGCGGATGGTGCGCACCATGGCACGAACGTTCAAGTCCAGTGCGAAATCGAGGTCCTTGTCCTGCATCTCCAGGATCGTGCCGCCATGCACGAAGCCGGCGCAATTAAACAGAATGTCGACCGTGCCGATTTCCGCCATGGCAGCTCTTACGGCTCCATCGTCAAGCACGTCGAGCCTGCGCGTGACGACGCCTTCTATGCCCTCCAGCCCGGCCAGTGCTGCCGTGTCGATATCCGTGGCGATCACCTTGGCGCCGGCGGCTGCAAAGGCCAACGCGCTGGCGCGACCGATGCCTGCTGCCGCCGCCGTGACGAGCGCCGCCTTGCCTTCCAGTTTCTGCGTCATACCTTGTCTCCCGTTTCCCTCAAGCAGGCTTCATGCGCCGCTCGACGATATAGATGTGATCCGCTGCCAGCACGACTTCGCTGCGCTGGTTGACGACCTCTACGCGCTCGATCACGCGCCCGGCACCGGCCCGTTTCGGGTCATCCTCCTTGGCGGCGATCGTCGTGCGGGTATGAATGGTGTCACCGATGAAGACCGGCCGTATGAAACGCAGCCGGTCGTAGCCATAGGAGAAGGCGACCGGATTGATAACGCTGGCGGTCAATCCCACGCCGATCGAGAACACCAGCGTGCCGTGGGCGATGCGCTGGCCGAACGATGTTTCCCTCATGAACTCGGCGTCCATGTGATGTGGAAAGAAATCCCCGGTATGGCCGGCATGAACGACGAAATCGGTCTCGGTGATGGTGCGCCCGCTCGTCTTGCGCGACGTGCCGATCTCGTAGTCCTCGAAATAGATGGTCTGTTCCATCAAGGTTTCCTTGCCAGCGGCATTGCCGGCTCGCTGTTCGACCGATAGGCCGCCTCGACCAGTGCCATGGTGGTCCAGGCATCCTCGACGGAGCTGATCAGTTCAGCGTCTTCGCCCGCGGCGAAGCGCTGGACGTTGGCCATGCGACCGATGAAGGCATCGGGGAACCAGGCGCCGGCGAGCGGTACCGTAACCCAGCCGTCGCTGCCCTTGGGATAGATTTCGAGGATGTCCGGCTCGCCGCGCGGATAGTCAAGGTTGACGCCAAGCTGTACGTAGGCCGCGCCCTCGGTGCCGCAAATGCGGAATTCGCAAGCCTGATGACGGCGACCGAACTTGTGGTCATGGTTTATCGACAGCGAGCAGCGCACCGTATCGCCGTAGTCCAGGATGGCGCTGGTGCGCGTCTGCGCAACCGTGTGGTTCGGGTGGCCAAGCGTCTTGGCATGGACGCCTGCTGGGTCGCCGAGAAGCTGTCGGATCAAGTCGAGATAGTGGATCGAATGCAAGGCAATTTCGACGCGCGGTGATTTGAGCACGAACTCCCAAAGCCGCCAAGGCGTGTCGAGTGCCAACCAGGCGTCGAAATCCACAACCTCGCCGAGCCAGCCTTTGCGGACTGCATCGTTCAAGGCGAGTATCGTCGGCGCGAAACGAAGCTGGAAATTGACTGCCGCCTTCAACTTCTTCTGCCGGCATATGGCGAGGATTTCCGTTGCTTCGGTGAGGTCGTTGCCCATCGGCTTCTGGATCAGCACCACGGCGCCGTCTGGCAAGGTCTTCAGCACCTCGCCATGGCGGGCGGGCGGGGTGGCAAGGTCGAAGATCACACCAGGCACGGCGGCGGCTTCAGACGCCGATACAAAAGCTCTGACGCCCCATTCCGCCGCCAGCTTTTCCGCTTTGGTCCGGTCAGGGTCGTAGAGCCCGGCAATCGGAAAGCCGGCCTTCCGATAAGCGGGGAAATGCGCATCGCCGACGATGGAGCCCGCACCGAAAGTGACAATAGGCAGCGGCTTCGACGGCATCGGCGATGCCTGCGCGAGGCTGGCGGGGTCGAAACGGCTAGTCATGATGGAACACCTCGTCCATCGATGCCCACCATTCACCTTCGGTGCGCGTCTCGAAAGGCTGTTGGCAGGGTATGCACAGCGCCCACCATTGCTGCGTCTTCGGGTCTGCAGCCATCTTGGACATGTCGGCGGCGAAATCCGCGCCGTGGTATTCGAAATAGGAAAACAGCAAGTTTTCCGGGCGCTTGAGGTAGATCGAATAGTTTCGGATGTTGCAGGCCGAGATCATGGCAAGAACGTCGGGCCAGACGGCCGCATGAAGGCGTACATATTCCTCGACCTTTTCTGGTTTGAGGCCCAACACCATGCCCATGCGTTGCATCTCAAAGGCCCTTTTCGGTAATGGTAACGTTGAACTCGCCGATGCTTCGGGCTTTCAGGGCATCAAAATCCCAGTCGATACCGATACCCGGCTCGCTCGGCGCCAGCGCGCGGCCGTTCTCAATGCGCATCTTCTTTCCGGTCAGGTCGTCCAATTGCGGAATGTACTCGACATATTTGCCGTTCGGCACCGCGCAGGTCAGGCTGACATGCAGTTCCATGAGGAAATGCGGGCAGACGGGCATGTCGAAGGCTTCAGCCATATGCGCCACCTTGAGCCATGGCGTGATGCCGCCGATGCGGCCGACATCGACTTGCACGACGGAGCAGGCGCCCCTTTGCATGTATTCGCGGAAGTGGCGGATCGAATAGAGCGATTCACCCACCGCTATAGGCGTCGCTGTCGAGCGGTTGAGCCGGATATGACCATCGATGTCGTCGGCCGGCAACGGCTCTTCAATCCAGGCAAGGTCGAGGTCGCGCAGGCGCTCGGCGCGGCGGATCGCCTCGTCGACGGCAAAGCCCTGGTTGCAGTCGGTCATGATCTCGTAGCCGTCGCCGACCGCCTTGCGTATCGCAGAAAGCCGGGAAAAATCTTCCGCCCCGTGCGGCTTGCCGATCTTCACCTTGGAACCTGCAAAACCCTTTGCCTTGGCCGCCAGCGCGTCCTCGACCAGCGCTTCGGCCTCGATATGCAACCAGCCGCCCTCGGTGGTGTATAGCGGACAGCTTTCTCTGGCGCCGCCGGCAAGCTTCCACAGGGGCAGGCCTTGTTTCTTCGCCCGGAGATCCCACAGCGCCGTATCGATGGCGGCCAGAGCGATCGCTGTGATCGCGCCGATGGTCGTGGCATGGGAGGCGAATTCCAGTTCGTGCCAAATCGCTTCGATCTGGTCGGCGTCGCGGCCGATCAGGCGTGGCACCAGGTGGTCGATTAGCAGCCGCATCACCGAAGAGCCGCCGGTACCTATGGTGTAGCTGTAGCCGATGCCGACCGCACCGTCGGCATCGGTGATGGTGACGATGGGCGTCTCTTGAGAGACGAAGCTCTGGATGGCGTCGGTGCGCTTCACTTTCGGCACCAGATCGACCATGCCAAGTTCGACTTTTTCGATCTTCGCCATGGTCAGACCCTCAGGGATTTGCCGGTTTCGGCGGAAAACAGGTGCGCCTGGGAAAGATCGAAGCTCATGGCGACGCGATCGCCGGCTTTCAATGGCCTCGGGTTGAGCATGCGCGACACCCAGTCCTGGCTGTCGAACTCGGTAAACACCAGCGTTTCGTTGCCAAGCGGCTCGGTCACCGCCACCGGCAGTTCCAGCACATGCAGGTCGGCGGCGTCGCCTGACTGGAGACCATGGCCGACCGGATAGAGGTCGTCCGGACGCAGGCCGAATACCACCTTGTCGCCGGCATTGGTTGCGGCCTTGAAGGTGCGGGGCAGCGGCAGGCTCTGGCCGCCGGAGAAGACAAGCTTGCCGTCGGCCACCGTCGCCTCATGAAGGTTCATCGGTGGCGAGCCGATGAAGCCTGCGACGAAGCGCGTCGCCGGTCGCCGGAACACTTCGTCGGGCGTCCCGACCTGCTCGATATGGCCATCGCGCATGATGACGATGCGGTCGGCCAGCGTCATCGCCTCGACCTGGTCGTGGGTGACGTAGATGACTGTGGAACGCACCTTGGCGTGCAGCCTCTTGATCTCGGTACGCATCTGCGTGCGCAGCTTGGCGTCTAGATTGGAAAGCGGCTCGTCGAACAGGAACACGTCCGGGTCGCGTACGATGGCGCGCCCCATGGCGACGCGCTGGCGCTGGCCGCCGGAAAGTTGCGAGGGACGACGCTCCAAGAGTGTGTCGAGTCCGAGGATTGTTGAAGCCTCGGCCACCCGGCGCGCCTTTTCGTCCTCGGCGACGCCAGCGATCTTGAGTGAAAAACCAAGGTTTTCGCGCACCGTCATATGCGGGTAGAGCGCATAGGACTGGAACACCATGGAGATGTTGCGCGCGCGCGGCGCAAGGTCGTTGACGATGCGACCCCCTATCTCGATCGTACCGCCGGAAATCTCCTCCAGTCCTGCGATCATGCGCAACGTCGTGGACTTGCCGCAGCCGGATGGCCCGACCAGCGCGATGAATTCGCGGTCGGCGACATCGAGATCGATGCCGTGAACGATCTCCATCGTGCCGTAGCGCTTGGTAAGTTTCTTCAGTGATACGGTCGCCATGAGATTAGCCTTTCACCGCGCCGGAGGTCAGGCCGCCGACAAGGTGCTTCTGGACGATGAAAGTGAGGACGAGAGCTGGAACGATCATCACAACGGCAAGCGCGCACATGCCACGCCAATCGATGGTGAACTCAGCTGTGTAATCGAGCAGCCCAACGGGCAAGGTCTTCGAGTTGATCGAGCGCGTCAATTGCGAGGCGAGTGCAAATTCGTTCCAAGAGGTGAGGAAAGCGAAGATGCCGGCAGACGCGATACCGGGCCCGGCAAGCGGGAACTCGACCTGCCAGAAAGCCTGCCAGCGCGTGCAGCCGTCGATCTGCGCGGCTTCAGCCAGATCGCGCGGTACTTGCCGGAAGAAGCCGTCGATCAGCCAGATGGTGAACGGCACGTTGAGCGCGACATAAGCCAGGATCAGTCCAAAATGGGTATCAATGATATCGAGCCGCGCGTAGACGAAGAACAGCGGCAGCGACAATGCGATGCCAGGCACGGTGCGCGTCAGCATCAGGCCGAGGAACATCGCCGACTTGCCGCGAAAGCGGTAGCGGGCGAAAGCGTAGCCACCGGCCATGCCGATGGCGATGGCGATGGCCGTCGAGGTCACAGAGATGATCAGCGAATTGCGGAAATATTCGAAGACCGGAATGCCGCCTTTGCCGACGCCGGAAAACATGGCGACATAGGCGTCGAATGAGATCTCCTGCGGAATCCAGACGGGCGGCTTGGCCAGAATCTCGACAGTTGGACGCAACGAGGACAAGACGATCCACAGGCCGGGCAGACAGATTATCAGCATGGCCAGGAACAGGCCGACGCCGTGGGCGGCAGCCCCCAGCCGGCGCTTCAGGCGGGCGGATGTGTTGGCGTCCATCATCACCACTCCGCACCGATCTGCGTTCGGGCCGCAGCGAGTTTACGGAAGAAATAGACGGTGAAGACGATCGACAGCAGGATGGAGAAATAGGCCATCGCGTTGGCCGGTCCCATGCGCGCATCGCTGTAGGCGGTGCGCGCGATCAACGTCCACAACAGTTCCGTGCGGCCGGCGGGGCCGCCGTCTGTCATGATCTTCACGATATCGTATGCCCGTGCGACATCGAGCGAGCGGATGGTCATGGCGATGAAGGCGAACGGCATGACGAAGGGCCAAGTCACGTAGCGGAACGTCTGCCAAGGCGTGCAGCCATCGACGCGGGCCGCTTCCACCGGTTCCTTGGGCATGGCGAGCAGGCCTGCGAGGATGAGAATGGCGAAGATCGATGTCGACGACCAGATTTCGGCGATCGAAATGGCAGCGAAGGCGAGCTTGCCGTCGATCAGCCACGGGATCGCACGATCGGTCAGGCCAAGCGACTGCAGCGCATTGTTCACCAGACCGATGTTGTCGTTGAACATGAACTTGAACTGAAAGCCGACCAGGATCGGCGAAAACATCATCGGGAACATCATGATGGTGCGTAGCAGGCGCTGACCGCGCGTTGCCTTTTCAACCAGCAGCGCAAGGCCGAGCCCGAGCAGCATTTCGAGGTTGAGTGCCACGGTCAAAAGCACAACCGTGCGCAGGAAAGCCGCCCAGAAATTCCAGTCGGTCAGGATGCGCGCATAGTTGCGCAAGCCGATGAAGGTGAAGAAGGTTTCGGGTTTGGTCAGTCGGAACGGCGTGAAGCTCGAATAGAGCGACAGCGCCAAGGGCATGATCACCACCGCCGCCAGCACGATGACCGCGGGCAGTAGCAGGAGTACGGGTGGTGAGATGCGCGTGGCTTTCATTCGTCTCATTCGATGTCAGGCATCATGTGGATTGCGAAGGTTCGGTGAGGCGTGTCCGCCCGCTCCGGTTGCCTTGCGCAAACCGGAGCGGGCAGTCACACCAGACCCCGCAGGAGAGGGGCCTTCCTCACTCAGAGCTTGCCAGCGTCCTCGAGGATCTGCGTCGCCTTGGCAGCTGCCTCGTCCAACGCCTGCTTTGAGGTTTTGTCGCCGAGGATGGCGGCCTGGAGCTGCGGATAGACGGCGTTGGAAATCTCGATCCATTCAGCCGTCTGTGGCACCGGGAAGGCGTTCTTGGCAGCTTCCTGGAAAGCCTGCAGCACCTCCGTCTTGTAGGCGTCGCCCTTGGCCTGCTCGATGTCCCATTCCCACACGGCCGTGCGGGTCGGCAGAGGGCCAGCAGCGGCTTCCAGCTTCTGGCTGTCTTCGTTCGTCAACCACCAGACCAACGAGGCGGCAGCTTCCTTGTCGGCGCAGTTTTCGGTCACCGAGAAGCCGTGTGCGCCCGACCAGCCGGAACGTTTGCCCGAAGGGCCCTTGGGCTGCACCTTGACGCCGACATTGCCGGCGATCTTGGACGACTTCGGATCGTTGAAGAAGCTGGCCCATCCCGGCCAGTCGAGGTTGAGCGCCACGGTTCCGGAGGCAAAGCCCTGGCCGAGATCGTCCCACAGATAGTTGGTGGTGCCTGCCGGCACGGCCTTGGCTTTATAGAGATTGACGAACCAATCCAATGCCTTGACACCGGCTTCCGAATTGAAAGCGGGCTTGCCGTCCTTGTCGAGATATTCGCCGCCATTGGCTACCAGCATCTCGTAGAAGCGACCGTTGATCGCCTCTTCCTTGCCGGCGAACTGAGAGCCGTAGAAATCCGGCGGATTTGCGAAGAACTCGGCCTGCTGCGCCATTTCGTCGAACGTGTCCGGCGGAGCCAACTCCTCGCCGTACTTCTCCTTGTACGCCTTCTTCTTGGCTTCGTCCTGGTAAAGGCTTTTCTGGTAGTAGAGCGCCGAAACGTCGAATTGTGCGCGCGGCAGCATGACCAGTTTGCCGTCCAGCGTCGCCGCCTGGATGTTGGCCGGAACGAAGGCGTCAACCTCCTCCTTCGGCAGCAGCGTATTCAGGTCGACATAAATGCCCGGGTACTGTGGCGCGAAAGAGGTGTGGTTGGAGCCTACGCACCAGGTGATCGAATTGGAGGCGATGTCGGACTTGATCTCCTTGTCGAGATCGAAGTGGTTCTTCTTGGAGACGACGTTGACCTTGGCGCCGGTTGCCTTTTCCCACTCGCCGATACGCTCGTACAGCTTCTCATACTGCTGGCCGCCGATGAGCTTGGCATCGATGGTGATGCCTGGAAACTTGCCCGGCAGATCGGCTGCGGTTGCCGCGCCCAGGCTTGCAGCCAAAGCCAGCGCGCCGGCAGCGACGCCGGAAAGCAATCTGTTCATGAATAACCTCCCTGGGGCGACGATCGGCCGCCCGTAACCTGAAGCTTCGGTCGCTTCATTTATATACAAACAAGCTATTCATACTTCGTCAACGCCAAATTCGATTTTCGGGCCAAACCTTCTTTCCAACCGGATCGGGTTTGCGTATATGAAGAACGAAATTCACCAGAGAGAGAAAATGGCGCAGGAAGAAGAAGATCGTTACCGTGCGCCGGCGCTCGACAAGGGCCTGGACATCCTCGAGCTGCTCGCCGGCGTCGATAGCGGGCTGACGCAGGCTGAGATCGCCAAGCGGTTGGAGCGCAGCCCCAACGAGTTCTACCGAATGCTCGACCGGCTGGTGAGGCGCGGCTATGTCACGCGCCTGGACGGCGACCGCTACTCGCTGACTTTGAAGCTGTTCGGGCTGGCCCAGTTGCACGCGCCGGTGCGCAGGCTCGTGTCCTATGCCACGTCGATCATGCGCGAGCTTGCTGAAATGTCATACCAGGCCAACCAGCTCGTGGTGTTCGACCGCGGCAACGCTGTGGTCATCGCCCAGCAGGAAGCGCCGCGCTATTGGGGCATTTCAATCCGTGTCGGCTCCCATATCAGCCTTTTCGACACCGGCTCCGGCCATGTGCTGCTGGCCTT
Organism: Mesorhizobium sp. NPDC059054; assembly: GCF_042739215.1. NCBI lineage: Bacteria > Pseudomonadati > Pseudomonadota > Alphaproteobacteria > Hyphomicrobiales > Phyllobacteriaceae > Mesorhizobium > Mesorhizobium sp. NPDC059054. Next base: position 175,005 of record NZ_JBHYHV010000007.1, on the reverse strand, counting down.
TCGTCCCCCTGAGGAACGGCAGATGATGATCGCGGAGCATCGTCGCAGCAACGAGAAGATCGAACTGTCACCGGACTTCTTCCAGCGCCTCGACCAGATCCGCGACCGTGGCTACGAGATGATGGCTTCGCTGCAAACGGCAGGCGTCTACAATCTGTCGGCGCCCGTTCTTGGTCCCGACGGTCACGGCATCGCGGCGATCACCATCCCCTATGTCACCTTGGTCAACATGTCGGCGGCGCCCGACATCACCAAAACGATCGAATTGTTGCGCGATGCCGCGGCCCGGCTGTCGCAACTGGCGGGTTCGGATGTGAAACCCGCGGCTTAATTCTTATTTGAATGATAATTTCTCCTGTGAGATGGTTCTGGATGTGAACAGGAGATCGCCATGATCGTCGACACCCACCTCCATCTCATCGACAGGACGGTGTTGCGCTATCCGTGGCTTGCCGGCGTATCGGCGCTCGATCGCGATTTTTCGCAAGGCGATTACATGGTAGAGGCGCGCCGCGCCGGCATCGAAGCGGCACTGTTCATGGAGGTCGATGTCGACGTGGCTGACATCGAGGCCGAGTTGGCTTGCGTTGAAGGCTGGGCCAAGGCGCCGGAAAGCCTGCTGCGCGGCGCCATCGTTTCGTGCCGGCCGGAACAAACCGGATTTGCCGCATGGCTGGAGAAAGTGAAGGCGAATTCCTTTGCCAAGGGCTTTCGTCGCGTCCTGCATGTCGCACCTGATGATCTCTCGGAGCAGCCCCTGTTTCGTGAAAACATCAGGCGCATTGCAGGCAGCGGCCTGACCTTCGACCTGTGTGTGCTGCCGCACCAAATGAAGCAGGCCATTGCTCTGGTCGATACCGCGCCGCACGTGCAGTTCGTGCTCGACCATTGCGGCGTGCCCGATATCAAGGGCGGTGGCGAACACCCCTGGAGAAGCAACATCGCAGAGATAGCGAAGCGGCCCAATGTTGCGGGAAAAATATCGGGTATCGTCGCCTATGCAGATCCTGGCACATGGACCGTCGGGACGCTCCGACCCTATGTCGAACACACCATCGAATGCTTCGGCTGGGACCGCGTTGTGTGGGGCAGCGACTGGCCCGTGTGCACTCTGGGCGGCGGGTTGCTCGGCTGGGTGGCGTCGACGCATGCGCTGCTTGCCGGTGCCAGCGAAGACGAGCGTGTCAAACTCCTGTCCGGCAATGCGAAACGGCTCTGGCGGCTCTGAAGGGTCAATCAGGTAAGCCCGTTATCCGCTGAAGCTTCCCCGGAACAGGCGGTTGAGGTCGGCCACCACATCCGCGGCGGGCCGGCGCTCCGCCAGGCCCTCGTCGATGAGTTCGGAAGCCGCCTGTTGGAAAACCATATAGCCGTCGTGGCGCGGACGAATCCATGCGGCTTCCAGCGTCGCACGGGTGGCGCGATAGAAGTCGCCGGTCACCGTGTTGACTGCTTCATCTTCCCACGCGGCGAGATGGCCGGGCTGGCCGCCTGCGGCGGCATAAGGTCCGCGCTGCACTGTGCCACTGGCTACCCAATAGGCAAAGTCGATGGCGGCATCTCTTGCCCGGGAAAAGGCGGAGACGGCGATGCCCGTGCCACCCAGCGCGGAACCGATGGGACCATTGCCGTTCGCCGCAGGTATGTCTCCAAAGGTCAGCCGGTTGGGTCGGAAGCCTTCCATGGCATATGAGACATAGCCGTAGATCAACGGAGCGCAGGCAATGAGGGAACCGGCTTCCGCCATTTTTTCCGAAACCGCGATCGGGTCCATGGTCAGGCATTCGGGATCGACGAGTGCCGCGATTTCGGCGAGCATCCCGAACGCTGCCTCGCCCGCTTCGGTGTCGATCAGCGCGCCCGGTCCGTCGGTAGCGCACGCATGGCCGAGATTGGCGGCCAGCGTGAAGAAGGACATCAGCGAATGCGGAGGCCGCAGTGGCAACAGCACGCGGCCTGCGCGGGCCAGTTCCATCACCTGCGCCCACGTCGCAGGCGCCTCAGCGATCAGGTCTGACCGCCAGGCCTGTACCTGAGCGGCCGCGTCGATGGGAAAGGCCCATTGCCGACCCTGCCAATTGTAGCTTGGATAGGATTTGCCGACACTGCCTGCAGCCAGGGCGTCGCGTTCAGCCTTGCGACCAGGCACATCGAGCGGTGCCAGGCAGGCCTCATGGGTGATCTGACCGACATGAGGATGATCGATCACGATCAGGTCGTAGCCGCGCGCCAATTCTTCGACCGGAAAGGATTCGAAATCCTGGAGCGAGCGCTTGTCCCAGACGATCTCGACGCCGGTTCTTTCCTGCCAGAGCGCCGAGCAGGCGGCCATCGGGTCATAACCGCGCGAATGGTTCCATGTCATGCCTTTGAGGGTGATGCTCACAGGCCGAACTCCGCGCGGATCGCCTCGCTGTGCTCGCCCACGCGTGGCGCTGCGCGCGTGACCTTGGCCCGCACACCGTCCACCCTGACGGGCGAACGGGTGGTGTGGATGGAGACCTCATCCTCGCGGGTTACCGTCTGCAACAAGTCGAGCGACTTGAAACCGTCGCTTTCCAGGACTTCTTGCCAGTTCAGCACCTTGGCGCACCAGATGTCGTGAGGTTCGAGGATTGCCAGCCATTCGTCGACCGATTTCTGGGCGATGCGCTGCGCGATGATCGCCTTGATCTCGTCGCGCGCGGTGAACCAGCTCGACGGTTGGTCGCGATAAGGTGCCAATTCCTCGGTCCCGAGCAGGTCCGCCAGCTTCGGGATCGGCGTCATTGCTATGGCGAGATAACCATCCTTCGCCGGATAGACGCCGTAGGGAGCCGCCAAATAGGCATGGGCGCTGCGGAAGGACGAACGACGCGGCAATCGTCGGCCGTCGTTGAGATGCGTTGTCAGCACCTCGAATTGGAAATCAATCAAGGCTTCCATCAGGCTGGTTTCGACATGGCCACCTCTGCCGGTGACCCCGCGTCGAACCAGCGCGGCAAGGATACCTTGCGCGCAGGCGGCACCCGCCAGCATATCGGCGACTGCCAGCCCGAACGGTACAGGTCCCTGATCCTCGTCGCCGTTCAGCCACATGACGCCCGACCGCGCCTGCGCAAGGAGATCCTGACCCGGTCGCTTGACCCAAGGGCCTTCCTCGCCATAGCCGCTGATCGAGGCATAGACCAATCGCGGATTGAGCTTGCGGACGTTCTCGTAGTCGAGCCCTAGCCGTTCGATCACGCCAGGACGAAAATTCTGGATGAGCACGTCAGCCTTGAGGAGCAGGTTGCGCAGGGCGGCGAGATCATCCTCGTTCTTCAAGTCAACGGCGAAGCTTTCCTTGGCCCGGTTGATCGCGTGGAAGATGGTGGAATCGCCACCGATCTCCGTGTCGCTGAGATAGAGCCGGCGCGACAGGTCGCCGCCGTCCGGCCGCTCGATCTTGATGATGCGAGCGCCGAGGTCGAGCAGGCGCAGCGAACAGTACGGGCCGGAAAGGAACTGGCTCAGATCGACAACGATAAGACCGGTAAGAGGCAGATCTGCAGCCATGGTCACTTCTCTGTCTTGCCGGCAAAATCGACTGGGTTGCGGTACTTCACCGTTTGCAGGTGCTCGCAATAGAGAACCAGTTCACCTTCGCCCTTGAACACTTCATAGCTGGCGCGGATCAGGCCCATTTCCTTGTAGCGGGGCTTTTTTTCGAGGTTGGTGCGGATCGAATAGATCGTGTCGCCGATGAACACCGGCTTGATGAAGCGCAGCTTGTCATAGCCGTAGGAAAAGGCGTTGACGCAGTTGGTGGCAACCAGGCCAAGTCCAGCTGAAAAGACAAAGGCTCCCGCAACCAAGCGCCTGCCGAAGATGCCTTCGCGCTCGGCGAACATCTGGTCTTGCACATAGGGATGGATGTCCAGCACCAGGGTATTGAAGAGATGGCTGTCCCCCTCGGCCATGGTGCGCCGCAATGACCGGATCTTCTGGCCAGCCGGCCAATCCTCATAGAACCAGTTCTCGGCGTTCCATACCGGAAGTTCGGCATGCGCAGCCGGCATGTCGCTGGGGTTCGTTGTCGCGACGCCAACCGTTGGCGCAAAGCTGGTCATGTCTGGCCCATCTGCTGAGGAATGTCGACGCCCGCCTCATAGCGAAATCGGCTACGTCTTCTTATATAAAAAGATTATTCACATATGATCCTGAAATGCAAACGGAAACTTGTCAGCGCTCCGAAACTGGGTTCGGTGAAGCGGAGCGGGCAGGGCACAGCAAATTTAGAAGGGGTGCGGCGATCAGGCGAAGGTCGGTCAGCATCGGGCATGCGGAGCGATCGGGAATGATCCAAACGAGCCCGGCTTCGCCTTGGTCTGCCGTCGCAGGGCAGCCAGCCTCGGAGTGATAAAATCAGATCTCCCCGTGCATCTCGCGAAACAGCCGTGGCGAGACGCCAAAACGACGTTCGAATGCTTTGGAGAAGCGCGTGGCTGGCATGAGGCCGACTTCGGCCGCAACCGACTTCAGCGAAAGTCCGCGGCAAATCAACAGCCGGGCGGCATCGAGGCGCGCGGTTTCGATGAAGCGGGCCGGCGTTTCGCCCGTGGCCGCAACGAATTTGCGGTGAAATGTTCTCTCGCTGAAGCCCGTACGGTCTGCCAGCGCGGGAATGTCCAGCGGTGAATCGAGGTTTGCCAGTATCCAGGCGATCAGCTCGGCAAACGGACTGTCGGCGTTCACCTGCGCCCGGAGCAGTGGGCTGAACTGGGATTGGTAGCCGGGTCGCCGTGCATAGAGCACAAGTCGCTGGGCAACTTCACCGGCAATGTCTGCGGAAAGATCGTGCGCCACCATGGCGAGCGCCATATCGATGCCGGTGGTTACGCCGGCTGAGGTCCACAACTGTCCATCGGTCACGTAAAGGGATTCGGGATCGACGGTGACGGATGGAAAGCCCGCTGCAAGCGGCGCGCAGGCATCCCAATGGGTGGCAACGCGACGCCCGTCGACCAGTCCGAGCTTTGCAAGGACGATGACGCCGGAACAGACCGAGCCAAAGCGTTGTGCCTTGCCCGCCATTTCTGGAACCCACGCCGACAGTGCAGGGTCTGCCAGAACTGGCAGCAGGTGCTCGCTTTCCGCGCCGGCGATGAGAAACGTGTCCACCGCGTCGTGCGCGCGTTCTTCTAAGGTTTGCGTATGGACGGCGATCCCGCTGCTGCTCGTCACTTGTCCGCCCGCCGCCGACACCAGGTCTATGGCATAGAACGGTGGCTTGTCCCTCAATCCCAGGGCACGATTGGCGCTGTTGAAAACCGAAACCGGCCCGGACGTGTCCAGAAGCTCGAAGCCTGGATAGACGAGGAAAGTGATGCGGTGCATTGGCGGAAAATACGATGTTTTTGTCATTTCGGCCAGAACACCGGTTCATTACCCTGTCGTGGAACTAACACCCGATGGGAGAGGCTGATGCCTATGCGCTATCTCCTCTATGCCGGATTAGCGCTGATCGTCTTGCCGTTGGCAGGCTTCGGTTTGTGGTTGGCTGCTTTGCCGGCTACGCCCGCCGCCTTCTCTCCCGTTCCGGTTCCGCAGGCAGAAGACGATGCCATTCTGGCGGCGCTGAAACCACCGAAGCGGGCTCGGCCCCTTGTCGCTGTCGTTGGTATCAATGATGCCACGGAGACGACGGACTACCTGATGCCCACCGGGATCTTGCGGCGGGCGGATATTGCCGACGTGGTCACCCTCTCGATCAAACCCGGCCCCGTAAAGCTCTATCCCGCGCTGACAGTCGAAGCCGATGCAACGATCGAAGCGTTTGATGCACACCACCCCGAGGGAGCGGATTATGTGATCGTCCCGGCCATGAGCCGCGATGATGACCCTGCTGTTGCCACATGGCTGCGCCGGCAGGCGAAGGATGGTGCGGTTATCATTGCAATTTGTGCGGGCGCCAAAGTCGTTGCCGCAGCCGGCCTTCTCGACGATCGGCGGGCGACCACCCATTGGTACTACGTCAGAAATTTGCTCAAGCGCCACCCTACGATCCGGTACGTCGCCGACCGGCGCATGGTGGTGGACCGAGGCGTAGGCACCACCACGGGCATCACGGCCTCCATGCCGATGATGCTGACATTGGTCGAAGCGATTGCCGGTCGGGACAAGGCGGAAGCAGTCGCCGGTGATCTGGGATTGGCTCGATGGGATGCGCGCCATGACAGCGGCGCCTTCAAGCTTACCCGCTCTTTCGCCATGACGGTGCTGGCCAACAGCCTTTCCTTCTGGAACCGCGATCGGTTTGGCATCGCTCTCGAACCGGGGATGGATGAAGTGTCGCTCGCGCTCGTCGCCGATGCGTGGTCACGCACCTACCGCTCCCGGGTCGAACTTTTTGCAGCGTCTCCGGCTGCGGTAACGACCCGCAGTGGCGTGCGTTTCCTCCCCGACAGAGTTACCGCCGCCTGGTCCGGCGACCGCTTGTCGTTGGGACACACAAACGAGCGACCAGCTGAAGTTCTGGATGGCGCCTTGCAGAATATCGGAGCCCGGTACGGGCAGGATACCGCCCGCGTCGTCGCGATGCAGCTTGAATATCCGCAACGCGGAGCTGGGCTGTGAGAGCGCCGCGCCGGGGATTTGTTGTTGCGATGTCGGATCGCCCCGCCGGCATTCGTCATTTTCTCATCGAAGCTCATTCGGCATATCGAGGAGACCGCAGATGAAATTCAATCAACGAGAACCATTCGGATTGCCCGGGGCTTTGAGGGCGGCAACCGATACGCCAGGGTTGGCGAAGCCGACCGGTGACGACCTGCAAGATCATCTCAAGGACTCTTTGCACGCCGGGCATGCCCCCGGGTTGGTGGGTCTCGTAGCGCATGGCGACGAGGTGCGGCACGTGGTTCTTGGTCGGATGGCGCTGGACGGCCCTGCGATGCAGCGCGACTCTATCTTCCGCATCGCCTCCATGTCCAAACCGGTCACAGCGGCAGCCACGATGATGCTCATTGCGGATGGCAACTTGAAACTCGAAGAACCTGTCGATCGGCTTCTGCCCGAGCTGGCAAATCGGAAGGTGCTGCGGCGTGTTGGCGGCCCCGTCGATGACACCGTTCCGGCAAACCGCGCGATCACCGTCGAGGACCTGCTGACGTTTCGTTGCGGATACGGGCTGCTTCTTGTTCCGCCAGGCACCTATCCAATCCAGAAGGACATTGCTGAACTCGGTATCGTCGGCTTCGGTCCGCCTGATCCGAACATGCCGTTCGATGGCGATGCCTGGCTGAAGCGCCTTGCGACCTTGCCACTTTTTGCGCAACCGGGCGAACGCTGGATATACACGGCCGGCTCGAACATTCTCGGCGTGCTGATCGCACGTGCCTCCGGTCGATCGTTCGGCGACTTCCTCGCCGAACGCATATTCGAACCGCTCGGGATGAAGGATACCGCCTTCTATGTTCCGCCGTCCAAGCTGGAGCGGCTGGTCACTGCCTACAGGCCAAAAGACGGTTCGCTCGAGGTATGGGATGATCCGGCAACCGGCGGCTGGAGCCGTCCTCCCGCGTTTGAGCAGGGGGACGGAGGTCTGGTCTCGACGGCGGACGACTATCTCGCCTTTGTTCGCATGCTGCTGGCTGGCGGTGCACACAAGGGGCGCCAGCTGCTGCCGTCCGATGCGGTTGCTGCGATGATGAGCAACCAGCTGACACCAGCGCAGCGCTTGGATGGCGAGATCATCCTGCAGGAAGGTCAGGGCTGGGGCTACGGCATGTCGGTGGCCGTCGAGAAGACGCCGACTGGAGCACCCGTTGGCACGGTCGGTTGGAGTGGCGGATTCGGCACCAGATGGCAAAGCGATCCGGCCAAGAAGCTGACCTCAATCCTTTTAACCCAACGCATGTTCGACGGGCCGAAGCCGGTGTCGATATTCGACCAGTTCGAACAGGATGCAAGGATGCTGGCCGAGCCCCACTGATAGCAGGGACCTTGGAAAACCAGGTTGGTGAACGTTGTACAGAGCATTTGCAAAGTGGTGTGAAAGACAGCGCCTCGAAAGAAAAAAGGGGACGGCGGCAACCCTGTTCGGTGGCGAGCGCCGCCACCGCCTTACCCTCAGGCGCCTCAATGTCACCTATGCATGGTTGCCGCCATTCGAGGGGGCGTCCACAACGGTTCCCAACAGAATGGAAGTGGTGTTTTCACGTCATCCCAGCGTGATGATCGAGCAGGCTGGGAAGACGTTGGATGTCAATGTCACAGCCGGCGGGTTCTATGTTGTCGGACCCGAGCCGACGACCCTTTTGAGGGTCCCGGAATTCAGCGACACACTCGAAATGTATCCCGACATGGATCTGCTGAAGGCGGTTGCGGAAGAAAACGGGCAATCCGATTTTGTTCTTCGTCCGACGCTCGGCCAGGAGCCCAATCCCCACTTCGTGCCTGACGGGACAATGCTGGCGGTGGCGCATGTGTTGCGCCAGGCCTGCCTGGGACAGCTGACTTTGTCGCCCATCGAGGCGAGTACGCTGGAGCACCTACTTGCCGCTCATGCGGTGGGCATCAACACGCCTTGGCGAGGTGACGGCAAGTTGTCGGAGACAGCCTTGAACCGCGTATTGGATTTGATCGAGGATGAAATCGACCAGCCCCTCACCTTGGATCGGCTGGCGGATGAAGCCCGCCTGAGTGCTTTCCACTTTGCTCGCTCATTCAAGAAATCCACCGGCATGGCGCCGTACAAATACGTCCTCGCCCGAAAGATCGAACACGCCAAACGGCAGTTGATGACCACGGAGCGGACCGTGAGCGAGATCGCCATGTCTCTTGGCTTTGAGAATATGCATCACTTCCGCCGCCAATTTCGGAGCCAACTGGGGATATTGCCCGGCCAGCTCCGCGAGGTGACCGGAGCACCTTTGCGCAAAACCTAACCGGCTTCACAAAAGCAAGAATCGAGCCTGCGTCCTCCTCGTTTTTTTGACAATCTTTGAACCCGATCGAAGGTGCGTCCGCCTGTGCGGTGAACGTCCACGTTAGCTGGCGACCCATGCGCGGTGTTCGTGTCCGCCTTGCCAGACCCACCCAACGCAACGAAGCGGATAGGTGCTGAAATGGTTCAATTCGTCGATCTGGCCGGCAGGATCAAATACCGCAATGGTGCATATCTAGGGCCCAAAACCGAGGTCGCGAAACTACAGGCTGCCGAGAAGGCTTGGAGAGACACGGCTGCGGCAGCAAACCGGCCGGTTGCTGCGGCGAATGAACGTTTGAAAAACTCGCCCCACGGCAAGGCAATCACCGATGGTATCGCGCAAGGCAAGAGCCTGAGGCAGATCGCAATCGGGTTGGGAATGACGGAAACGCAGCTCAGAACCGAAGCCGAACTGGCAGGCCTGACGGTAGAAGTCGAAGCCGACAAGAATAGAGATACCAGCTCGACCCGGATCATCGATCCGACGTCAGATACAGTCATCGCCGGCAACACGAAGAACGGTGAAACAGGTTCCGTCACGACCATGGGGGTCGACGATCAAGGCAACGAAATCACCACCACGGTGCAACAGGACGGCACTGTCGCCAAGACTGTGACCGATGCCGAGGGTCGACAGATAACCACGACGACGGCTCCGGTGAATGGCGGCAAGCCGGTCGACTATGTGGTGGCCCCGGGCGACAACCTTACTGACATCGCTAAGGCCCACGGCACCACACTGGACGAACTGGCCAAGAGCAATCCGGCACTCTTCGCCGATCCACGTGATCCCGATCTCATCCATCCTGGCGAGACGATCGTCATAGAGGATGGAACACAAACGACTGTCACGGTAGCGACGAAGGACGGGCAAACGGTTGAGATCAAGGGCGATGGCTCCAGCGACCTGACGAAGTCGATCTTCGAGGATGGCAAGAGCGTCGCCCAGGTGGGCAGCGAGCAACAGCTCAGCGTAGAAGCGGTGCTGTCGATCCTCGAGGCCGATGGGGTTCAGATCAACCGAACCGAGGCGTCCAGCGACAATGCTTATACCTCCACGACCGCGCTTGCCGATCCCAAGACCAACAAGCTTGTGATCGAGATAGACGACACCCGCCACGGCACATCGGACCGGCGGGTGATCGACGAGAATTCGACTTTTGAGGTCCATGTCGCCGATCCGCAGAGCGGTGACGTGGCGACGATCGAGCTGTCCGGAGCGCTGGGCTATCTTTATAGCGAGGCCGAGAAGGCGGGAAAAACAGCTGGTGACGCCAAGAGCGAGCCGCGTAAGCATGACGAGATCGCAGCGCTGCAAGACCAAATCCGGGATGCGCAAAAGCGTGATCCGGACGCTGTGCCCTCGCTGAGGGAAAAACTGGCCGACGCCAAGACCGAGGCCGATCAAGCTGAAGCTGCTGCACAGAAGGCAGCGCAGACGGCCTCGACTCGGGCAAACATGTTTTGGGCCGGTTTCCAGCAAGAGGCGATCGGCAAGCTTATCGGTGACATCAACACATTGAAGGAAGCCGCCGTTTCGGGCACCGGCTCAAAGCTTGATCTTGATTTCCTGGCGCAGCTTGTCGACGGGGCCGCATCGAGCGGAGGTGAAGCGCTCTACAACGAGGCACTGGAAATTTCCCGCGCAGTCTATAGCGGGGCGCCGGATGCAATCGAGAAGCTCGATGCGTTTCTGGCAAAGGTCATGGATATGGCCGACTCGGCCAGTCTTCAGCTCACCGCCGCCAATGCGGGCCTCGAGGTGGCCGAGGCGGACGCGTCACTTCAAGCGAAGCAGACAGCGCTTGCAGATGCGCGGCAACAGCTTGAGCCGTTCTTCGAGGCTTTCAAGCAGCAGAACAGCGCGGATGCGGAATTCAACGCGCTGAGTGTGGAGGAACAATGGAACCGGTTCGAGCAAGGCTGGCGCAACATCGAGGTGGCGGCTGCCGAAGAGGACTATTCGCCTTACACCAGCGACGAAGGCAAAGCCTGGCAAGCTTATGAGGCAGCCAGCGATGCGGAGCTGCTGGCGAGCCGGGATCTTCAACAGGCGGAAATCCGGCTAACGGATGCCGACATGGGGATCGTTGAGGGACAGATCGGCAAGCTGGAAGGTGAAAAGGCCGCATGGAGCAAGGCCAATCCTGGGGAGTATGCCGGTGTGGCACCGGCGCAGGCCGAGCTTGATGCGGCCAACGACCTGCTTCTGCAGCTGCAAGTCCAAAAGGTCAATCTCGACTACGGGGTCGATCGGACCAATCACCTTCTTTCCCAACCCGGTGACGTGCGCCACTTCAATCCGCAACGCGGGCAGGCCGAGGACGAGTTCGACGAAAAGAACGGTCTCGAGCTGGAACGCAAGCTGACCAATCTCGAGATCGCGGGTCCGGCGGCAAAAGTGGCCGCAGCCAAGGACTGGCTGGAAGCGTGGGGCAAGGACAATCCGGGGCTAAAGGTCAAGCTTGATGCGTTGGGGGAGACAACATCACAAAGCAGTGTCAGGGCGGCCGAATATCGCGCCAAACAGCGCGAGGAGATCGCCGCCTCCACGCCGCAGGGTGCCTCGTTGCTGGCCGCGCTCGATGACATAGCGCAAGGGAAGAGTCTCGATGCTGCCATCAATCAAAATATCGCTGATCTTCAGCAGCAGCTCGGCCAGATCAATGACGGCATCGATAACCATTCGCCGCTACGCGAGTTTTGGGGCGAGCTATTCGGCGACGACGCCTATGACGCACGCGCCCAAGTTCAGGCCAAGCTTGACGACGCCAAGCGGCTGCAAGGTAGGTTGGAGCGCGACGAGATCGACGCAACAGCCTTCGTTGGAGAATTCGACCACTTCCTGATTACCACGAATCCCATGCGGATCAGGCTCACCAAGGAGGTGGACGAGGCTGACGAAATTTGGGCGACGATTGACGCCGTTGGGCGCGATGCCGCTGCGATGCTTGCAGCGGCTGTGGTCACCATAGGCACCGGCAACATTGTGGCTGGCGCTTCTTTTGGCATGATGTTTTACGAGGCATGGGATACGGTCAATGATGTCGACGGCCTTCGGAATGGCCGCGATATCAATGAAGACGGCCATTCCTCGCTACTGGGTCTCGGGATGCAATGGCTGCTGGGTGGTTCATCGCCGCTGGGCGAGGAAACCGCTGCATCTTTGCGGGCGCTCGGCGGCTTTGACGAATCCCTGGCTGAACTGACGGTGAACTGGGACACCGTCAAGACCACCTTGCTTGACGAGGGGCTCGATCTTGGCGCGTCGGCCGTGACCGGGCTCAGCACGGGTGCGGGCATGGCGACGGCCCGGGCTTTGACGGCCAAGGTCGGTATTGAGACCACCGCCACAGGCGCTACAAAATTCAATGCCAAGAATCTTGCCAAGATGGGAGGAGTCAATGCCACGGCGGCGACGTCCGGCCAGGCTGTTGATGGTGTCGGGCGATTTGTCGTCGATTTCGCGCGTGTCGGGTTTGAGGGCAAGCTTGGCACTGCCGAGGGTGACGAGGCGTTGCGGCAGGCAGCAAAAGGAGCGCTGCTTGGCATTGCCTCTGCGCCGGTGACAGGCTTTGTTTCCGGCGCCATCCCGTTCCGACCGCTTTCGTTTTCTCCTGCCGCTCCGGTTGGACGTTCGGTCGGGCGCTGGAGTGCTGAGGTCTTCGCCCAAGGGGTCGTCGACTTCGGGGCCAATCTCGGCGTCCTCAAAGCCTCGGCTCTCATCGATGGTCGTGACATGACTGAAGATGACGTGGTCGTCGCCTTGATCCAGACGGTACCTGGCGTGGCTATGAACCTGGCGGGGCATCCTGGTCGTTTTGTTCAAAAGACCGAGGCTGGAGGAGATGGAGGTTCGGCCGATACCGACCTGGTTACGCCTGCTCGGCCCAGAGGCGTTCCGGACGGAGTCAACACGTTCTGGAAGCCAGAGCAAATGAGCGGTGACGATCCAGCCAGGATCGCCATCCCTGGTGATGCCGACACTTGGCCGGATATGCGTTTCATCTTCAATCACGAGACTGGAGAGTGGGATCCTGTTTCATCACCGCACGCAACCAGCAGGCCATTTGGTTCTTCCAGTGAGCGTGCTGACGCAACTGGTGACGGGCAGCCATTCAGCCCCGTCGAAGAGCCGAAAATGGAGGGCCCGGACCAGAACATTCCGTTCGCAAGCAGATATGAAGAGCGTGCAGCAAAAGCCACCGACGCGCTCGCGTCCATGAAAACAGCTGAAGCCGCTTTCTTGCAGATGAAAAGCGAGTGGACCAATGCCAAGACCCACCTGAAGAATTTGAAAGACCAGGCCCAGCGCCGCCAGCTTACCGATGACGTTGCTGCGAAGTTGCAACAAGCCGAGATGCGCGTCAAAGAACTGAGACCTCGCTTTACGGATGTCAGAGACACGAAAATGAGGGCTGGGGATGAATACTTTGAGGCTCGTGCAATCGAACTGCTTGGGTGGAGTGTACCCGAATTGAGCGGTGAGAGCCGTTTCCTTAATGGCAAGCAACAGGATGGAGATCCGGGAGGCTCTCACGCGCATCCGGACGGACACGTCTTGTTTAAGGATTTCTATTTCGGCAAGGATTTGCAGTTCTCCATCGAAGCCAAGAACAACAGGAACTACGACGCCGCCGCCTTCACGAAACTTGTCAATCAGCTCAACTCACGCTTGCCACATCTGCCTGCAGCAGCACACACCCGTCATGTTGTGGTTGTCAGCGAGAGCGTCGCGCGAAAAGCCGACAGCCAGTTGGCTTTCGCTAGAAACCTGAATCTGGAGACAAATGGCAATATCAATGTCGAGGATGTCTTCTTCCTGAAGGACATTGAAAAGAGCCCGAAAATCCGATCTGCAACCGATGATGGTGTCAACAAACACGGACAGCCAATCTACGAGGAACTCGCACCGCCGGATGGCGTGACGTCTTCAAGCGATCGGTTGGCTCCAGCGCAATCATCGAAAGCCGACCAGTCGATCCCACCGGACGGCAATTTGCCCGAAGGTAACCAAAGCAGGCCGCAAAGCCTGAGCGCGGCGTTTCATCCGGAAGGGGCTGGTCAATCCAGCGATCCGAACGCGCCGACGATACCGCCGGCGCTTCGTTCCGCCGAAGACAAATCCAGCAAGAAGACCGGACCTGTAGACATCGCTTCGGAAGGTGCGTTGCAAACAAGCCTGATCATGGTTCCCGAGCATCTGACGACAAGACCCAGCCCGCAGGTGCCGAACCCCGGTACGATCTCGTGGCCGAAAGCGCAGAAGGTCGAACCGCACACCCACGAAGATCTGGAAGCCTTGACGCTTCCGAAGATCGAGTCGCTTGCCGAGCCACAGATCAGCACCATTCCAGGAGATCAGCTTGCGTTGGTCAGCCCCGGGCAATTCCGTAAATTCACGCCCGTGCAGTTCACCTGGATGTCCAAACAATGGGACGCGCTTAGCGTCCCGCAACTGGTGGCGTTCCAGAAAACGCATGCCGGGAACATGACGGCTGATCAGAAGGCAACGGTGGATCTGGTTCTGAAATCCGCACAGGCCCGGGAACTGCAGAACGCGGCGGAAATCTTCAATCCGATGGGCGCTTCATCCTACACGCTGTGGAGTTCGCTGCCGCCGGACTGGATGGCGAAGGCCGCGGTCGTCGGTTTCGCCTGGCGAGGATTGGCGTTCACCGCGCAAGCGCTTTTTCCCAAGACAACGGCATCTCACACCAAGCTGGGCAGGTTCCTGAATGGGGCCAACGGCATCTCGTTCATCGTCACCTCTCCAGGTTCCGCGGCGCCTTTTCTGGACACTGGTGCCAATCCTGCCGTCAACGGCACCTTTACGCTCGGCAACTCCATCTTCGGCACCAAGTCCACCTATGACGCCATGGGCGCGCGATCCAGCCTTGGCTTTGCCAGCGACTATATTGGAAACATAGCCTATTTGGGTGGTTCTGCTTTCTATACGACGCAGGTGCTGAGCTCCCCATCGGCGGTCACTGCGGGAACAATATTTACCCTCGGCAGTGCCGAATTTCTCGCTTCTGCGGTCCGCAAGAACAATAAATATCGTCGTGACATACCAAGAAGCGACGAGGACATCGCAGCGGCAGCGAAAGCCGATAAGAGATGGGCACTCATGGATAAGATCGCGCTCGGAGCGTTCGGCGTCGGCATGGGGCTGTTCGCCTACAACAGTCTGAATCCAGACCCCGAAGACGAGGCGTCAAGAAATGGAGAAAGCTCCGCTCCGCCTGACTTCTCGCCCGAGCCCGAAACGAAACCTGAGCCCGAAGAACATGCCGGCGAATTTTCGCAGCTGGTTGTTACAGCGGACGAAGGGCTGAACCTCAGAGCCTTGCCGGAACAGGACGCTGAAATCGTCGCGATCCTGCAGCCGGATACATTCGTCCAGCAGACGGGCGAACCCATGGCGGATGGTGGGCGCTTCTGGGTACCCGTCGAAGGGTACGCAACCGATGGCAGCCGCCGCCAGGGTTGGGTTGCCGACGACTACACCATGTTGCACCCTGAAGGTGGCAGGACATCGCAAGGGCGAGTCAACCCCGAACTCGAGCGGAACGGCTTCGAATGGGTCGAGGTCAGGCCTGGTCAGACCCTTGGCGGCATCGCGCGCGGTTCCCAGCGCGATACGGCTGAGACCGTCATGCTGAATCTCGACCACATCGTCGATCCGTCGCTCCTTTTCGCAGGGGATAGGATTTATCTCCCCGTCGGATAGGCGGACGTTCGCGAAGGTGCTGAACGACGCTGGGTAGCAAACGAAGCCTTCTGCCTTTTGGAACAACGTATGCTTGCGGCCCGTTTTCGGCCGCGACACGACAGTGGCTCATCGATCAGGCAATTTGATCCAGAGTTTCTTCGCGAAACCGCGACCGTCGAGTTCCCATGCACTGTCGGTGACTTCCGCTTTGCCGTCCCGGCACCGATAGGAATAGACGGCATCATGCCCTGTTGCAGCGAGGGGAACAAAGTCGGCGTCGGGGTTCTCCCGGCAAAAGCCGTCGGCTCCGGGATTGTTCCGCGTGGAATTCATCTTCGCGCAGGGCAGGTTGGCTCCGACAAAGCAGACCATGACCTTTCCATTCATGCAGCGGTACTGGGCTTGCGTCTGAAAACTGGAATCGTCGGGCGTGTCCTTGGCCTCGGGAAACAGTTTCCTGAATGCTTTGACAGTTCCGCGGTAAAGATCGTGCCTGTAGTCTCGGACCGTGTCGTCGTTTCCGGCCTTGCGGCAGTATTGATGTAGATTGTCGGACTGCGCCGCCAACGTATCCGCAGTCGCAAAAGGTTGGATAAGAACCCACGCCAACACAGCGATGCACAGGCGGCCGAATTTCGTGAAACGGAATAAAGTCATTGCAACCTCAAGACCGTAAATTACTACCATTGTCCGCAAAAATGCAATTTCATCGGCTATGAGCTGCGCTTTCGCAGCCAGCGCCTTGAAGCATCGAGCGGCAAATCTGCCATGGTTGAGAGAACTCATGAGCTCACTCCTGTCCATCGGTGGCTGGAAAAAACTGCGCGCGAGTCACATTCGAGGATTCTCGATCGTCATGAAGTCGGAAACGACAGAAGGAGATCGATCATGGCCGCCAGGCTCAACCCCGTCGCTGCAGCCCCAGCGCTGATGAAGCTTTGGTACGACGCTGCCGTCGCCATATCCGATAGCCTCGATCCTGCACTCGCCGAACTGGTCAAGACGCGCGCTTCCCAGATCAACGGCTGCGCCGTCTGCACCAACATGCATTCGATCCTTTCTCGCTGGCATGGCGAGACCGAGCAGCGCATTTTCCTGTTGCCGGCTTGGCGTGACGCACCTTGCTATACTGATCGCGAACGCGCCGCACTCGGTTGGACCGAGGCTCTCACGCGTCTCTGCGAAGGCCATGAGCACGAACGTGCCTACGAGGCACTGAAGGCTGTGTTCACCGAGGAGGAGCAGGTCAGCCTTACCTTGATAATCAATATCATCAATGGGTGGAATCGCATCGCTGTTGGCTTTGGTGGCTGGGCCGAGCCGGCAGTGGGCAAGCCCTCCGCCATGGTGGTGGTCGCTTGACGACGGGGGCGGCATTCGAGGACGCAGCGGCGGATTTCGAGCCATTGCGTCCTATGCTCGTCCGGGTCGCATACCGTATGCTTGGCTCGGTGGCTGACGCCGAAGACATGGTGCAGGACGCCTTCATCCGCTGGATGCGCGCCGACCGCGCGGAGGTGCGGGAGCCGGCGGCATTCTTGCGCAGGACCGTCACGCGTCTCTGTCTCGACAAGCTCAAGACCGTGCGACGCCAGCGCGAGACCTATGTCGGCCCTTGGCTTCCGGACCCTGTCCTCGACGAGGAAGAAGACGTCACGTTGCCGTTGATGCTTGCACTGGAACGGCTATCCCCTCTCGAGCGCGCAGCCTTCTTGCTTCACGATGTGTTCGGTCAGGCATTTGAAGAAATTGCAGAGACAATTCAGCGCGATCCCGCGACGTGCCGTCAATTGGCCAAGCGAGCTCGCGCTCACGTCCGTGAGGCGAGGCCGCGCTTCCAGGTGGAAAAACAGCGCGGTGTCGAGCTCGCCGAGGCATTTTTTACCGCCTCGCGCAACGGTGATTTGAAGGTGCTTGGTGCGATGCTGGCGGCCGATGTCAGCTATTATGCCGATGGCGGCGGCAAGCGCCCGGCTTCCATCGAGCCGATCCTGGGCTTCGATGCCGTCATGAGGGTCCATGAATTTCTGGCGGGTCTCTTCCTGGGCAATCGTTCGAAACTCATTCGCGCCGGCTTCGTCAACGGATTGCCCGGCTTCCTCTCGATCGAGGCTGATGGCGAGCTTTCGACGACCGCGCTCGAAATCGAGGATGGGAAAATCGTGGCAATCTACGTCGTGGGAAATCCCGACAAATTACAGCATCTTCACTAGCGCCACTGGCTATCGGAAGCAGCTCGATCCTCCGCTGCGGAGCGTCGCCCATATCAACACCGGAAAGCTGGTATGGGGTGCTTCTGACGTATTTTCACCGAAGCCAGGCCCAGCAACCAGACATTATTTCGCTGGATGTCACATTCGCGGATTCCCGATCGTCAACACAGCGTCTCCCTTCACAATCAACCAGGATGAGGAACGCAAGATGTTCAACAGAGTGATGTTCGCAACCGTGTTCGTGTCGGACCAGGAAAAAGCGCTGGAATTCTACACCAGCCTGGGGTTCCAGAAACGCGCCGACAACACATGGTCAGAGGGGCGCTTCCTGACCATCGGTATCGAGGGTCAGGATTTCGATATCCTGCTTTGGCCGGGCAAGGCGGGTAGGGGAGAAGCGGCCCCTGGTGCCCCGGCGATCTCGGTGCCCGGTCTTCTGTTTGTCGAATCGAAAGATCTTCGGCGGGATTTCGCTGAACTCAAGGCACGCGGTGTCGAATTGGTCGAGACCGAGCCCGAAGAATATCCGTTCGGGTTAAGAGCAACTGCCATCGATCCGGACGGCAATCGCGTTTCCCTGAGACAGCAAAAGCGATAGCAACTGATTTACGGAGCGAAACCGTAATGCAACCAAGCGGCCTGAAGATCATAGCAGGACCTTCAGGCCGGGGATCGATGGGCTGAATATTGAGTGATCACAAGCGTGATCCGAGGCAAACATGGGTAGTTATTGCTTCCCGAGAAATGTCTGCCGCGTTCAGCCTTTTTGTCCGATAGCCAATAGAGTGCGGACGGTTCCACCGGTTTCGTCCGCGACTCGATCGCAGCATGTGCGTCGCGAACAAGCGCGGGAGATTACTGCTCGGTAGCCGGTAAGGGTATTATAAGCCTTGCATGACCATTAATCCTGAGTCGCCCTCCCGCTTTGCTGTCCTTGCCAAGCCATCGCAATGGCTGGTGCTGATCCCGCTGACGCTGGTGTTGATTGTTCTGCTTGAGCTGATCCATCTGCCGGCGGCGCTGCTGATTGGTTCTTTGGTCGCGGGGATCGTGGCAGGCGTCAATGGAGCAACCGTGCGAGTGCCCCGCATGACATTTGCGGGGGCGCAGGCGATTATCGGTTGTTTGATCGCGGGGTCGATCTCTCTAGGCATCTTTTCGACGCTGGCCGAAGGATGGTTGCTTGTGCTGGGTGTCGTGGTGGCCACGCTGGCAGCGTCCAGCCTGTTGGGCTGGTTGATCAGCCGTCTCGACATTCTGCCAGGGACGACCGGCGTCTGGGGCTCAGCGCCGGGAGCGTCTACTGCAATGGTGCTGATGGCGGGCGCATTCGGGGCGGATCAGCGACTGGTCGCCTTCATGCAATATCTGCGCGTTGTCATCGTCACTATTGCGGCAGCTGCCGTGGCGCGGCTGTGGGTGGACAAGTCGGGCGTGGCTGAACCGGCAATCCTCTGGTTTCCGCCGCTCGACTGGCTGGCCTTCGGCATAACCTTGGTCGTCGCCACTGTCGGCGGTTTCGCGGGCCGGATCGGGCGTTTGCCATCGCCGTATTTCCTCGGCGCTTTCATTCTTGGCAGCATTGTCCATCTTGCGCTTGGGCTGACGATGCAGATACCGGAATGGCTGCTGGCGGTGAGCTACGTCGCCATCGGTTGGACCATCGGGCTGAATTTCACAATCCACACGGTGCGGCACGCTGCCAGGGCTCTACCGCCGATCATCGCCGCTATTCTCGTGCTGATGGGTTTTTGCGGTCTGATGGCCTGGCTGATCGTCATGATGTTCGATGTCGATCCGCTCACCGCCTATCTGGCGACCAGCCCGGGCGGCATGGATTCGGTAGCAATCATTGCCGCGGCATCGGATCGGGTCGATCTTTCCTTCGTGATGGCGCTGCAGGCGGCGCGGTTCCTCGTGGTTCTGTTGGCCGGCCCCAGCGTGTCCCGGCTCGTTGCTCGAACGCTGCGCTGAAGGACGGGCGCAAGGCGGCCCACAATCTTCGACCGGCTCTGCTCGTGTAAGCCTTGCTCCACTCGACGAGGAGCCTCTTTCGGGTTTCCGGCGCTGACCCATTCTGCCGCATGAAGTGGCGGAGAGCGTCTTTCAATTTGATATTGTGCGGCCACAGCGACGATTGCTTCGCAACATGCCTGTCGCGCGATTCCCAATTCGGTCTGTCGTGGCAGCGGACCAGGCATTGAGGGCAGCACGGAGCTTTGCGCCTGATATCTGGCAATCGGGCGCAGGCGCTGCGATCCTGAAGCTGCCGCTCAATGCCTCAACTGTTTCTCATCGAATAGCGAGTGTGGCCGCAACTGATTGTTACGAACAGCACGACATTTAGCAAAATGACCCACGCAGCAGTTCGGAATGTATACTAATTCGATAGATGAATTAGAAACAGCATCGTTCCCCAATAGCTCATGTCGCAATCCCTCGTCGTTCTCAACGGCTTTCCCATGTTAGCCACCCCGCAAGCAGCCTCTGAGCTTGGGCATCATCCTGCGGATCGGTCCTGTGAGCGTAGATCGCTTAGCGTGTGGGAGAGAATGCGGGGCCAGCGTCGGCTACGCCATGACCATCCCGGCGCGGCGATGCGCGACCACTCCATCTGTGACGCCGTTGCGGAGGCTGTGGCATGAGCGGCATCCACCTCCATTGGTATTTGCCGACCAACGGTGACAGCCGGGAGATCGTCGGCTCGGGCGACGATTCTCATCTCGCCGGTGGCCCGTCGCGCTCGACCTTCCGGGAAGCGACGCTCGACTATCTGACACTGATCGCCAAAACGGCGGAGACGCTCGGCTTCGAGGCCGTGCTGACGCCGACAGGCACCTGGTGCGAAGACGCCTGGATCACGACGGCGGCGCTGTCGCAGGCGACGACGCGGCTGAAGTTTCTTGTCGCCTTCCGTCCCGGCTTCATTTCGCCGACGCTGGTCGCCCATCAGGCCGCGACCTTCCAGAGAATCTCCGGCGGGAGGCTGCTGCTCAACGTCGTCACCGGTGGCGATCCGCTGGAGCAGAAGCGTTTTGGCGATTACCTCGGCCATGACCAGCGCTATGAGCGCACCGGCGAATTCCTGGAGGTCGTGCGCGGGGTTGCCCAGCCGGGGAAATCCGTGAGGCGCTTCGACTTCGCGGGCCGGCACTATCACATCGAGGGCGCGCAGATCGATTTCGGCAAATGGCCGCTGCCCCCAATTTTCTTCGGCGGCGCCAGCCCCGCCGCGCAGGATGTCGCCGCCCGTCATGTTGACACCTACCTGGTTTGGGGTGAAAGCCCCAGTGCGGAGGCCGCGCGCATCGCCCATGTACAGGAGCTCGCCGCGCGCCATGGCCGCAAGCTCACCTTCGGCATCCGCCTGCACGTCATCAGCCGGGATACGGAGGACGAGGCCTGGCGGGAGGCCGAGCGGCTCCTGGAAAAGCTGACGCCGGAGCGTGTCGCGCAGGCGCAGACGATCCTCTCGCGCACGGAATCCTTCGGCCAGCGGCGGATGAACGCACTGCACGCGGGTGGCGATGCCGGGTTGCCGGCGGCGCCCCGTGTGCGCGATCTCGAAATATCGCCCCATCTGTGGGCCGGCTACGGTCTGGTGCGCGGCGGCGCCGGCACGGCGATCGTCGGCAGCCACGAGCAGGTGGCGGCGCTGATCGAGGAATACCACAGCGCCGGCTTCGACCATTTCATCCTGTCGGGGCAGCCGCATGTCGAGGAGGCCTACCATTTCGCCGAGGGCGCTTTCGCGATCCTGAGATCGAGGGGGCTGCTCGCAACCTGACGAGGTCCGGCGCCGGCCGGACCGCCACAGTGGAACATGAACGGAATGCCGGACATCAGGCGAAAAGCATCATGAGCGTCGATATACGCCTGCTGGCGGGGAAGGCCGACCTTGCGCAGGCCGCGCGGACCTTCCGCACAGCCATGGTCGGATTGCCGCCGCTCGGCCCGATCGACGACGCGCTGCTGGAGAGGCTGTACGAGCCGGAGCGGACCTACGGCGCCTTTGTCGACGGAGCGCTCGTCGGTACGACCGACTCCTATTCGGGGCGAATCGCCGTGCCGGGCGGCGTCTGGCTGCCGCAGGCTGCCGTCACCCATGTCGGCGTGCTGCCGACCCACACGCGGCAGGGCGTGGCGACGGCCCTGTTCAGGACTCAGCTCCGCGCTGCGCGCGAGCAGGGCGAGGCTGTGGCGACGCTGCGCGCCTCGGACGCGCGGATCTATGGCCATTTCGGCTATGCGATCGCCAACACATCCGTGAGCTTCGAAGTCGACACGCAGCGGGCCCGGCTTCGTTCCGACGTGGCGGCCTCGGGCTCGACACGCCTCGTCGATGCCGACGAAGCCTGGCCCATCCTGAAGCGGATCTATGCAAGTCAGCCCCCGTCGCGTCCGGGGATCATCGCGCGCTCTGACTACTGGTGGGATTTCCAGGCGTTGCGGCAGGCAAAGGGCGCTGCGCCAGCCTATGTCGCCGTGCACGGGCCGGAAGGGGCCGAGACGGGCTTCGTGCGTTATCATCCGGTGGGGCTCGACACGTGGTTCACCAGTTCCGAGCGCACCATCGTGGTCGACGACGTCGTGGCATACGATCCGGCCACCTATGTGGCTCTGGTCGCGCATCTGCTGTCCGTCGATCTGCCGCACCGCATCCTCTTCTGGAGCCGGCCGGCGGACGACCCACTGCCGTGGCTATTCGAGGATTTCCGCAGCGTACGCGTCACTGCCGTCCGCGACGAAACCTGGCTTAGGCTGCTGGACGTGGAGAAGGCTCTGTCCTCGCGCAGCTTTGCGGGACCGGACAGCATCGTTCTGGAAGTCGTGGATCCCGTTCTGCCGGACAATGCGACCCGGCTCCGCATCTCGTCGCACGGCGCCGAGCGCACGAACCGCTCCGCATCGGTGTCGACCGACATTGCGGCACTGTCCGCAGCCTATCTCGGCGGCGTGAAATGGTGGCAGCTTGCACAGGCAGGCCGGCTGGGCTCGGCCGACAGGGTCTCTGTGGAAGCGCTCGACGCTCTGTTTGCGGTTCCGTTCCTGCCGCATTCCGGAACCATGTTTTGATATGTATTGAAAAAACAAAAATGAATTCAAAATGGAATACATAAAATAGATTATTGTATCTACTAGAAATTACACTTCATTAATTAAATTAAATCTTGGGTTACCGAGTATCGGAGAGCGAGATGGCGAATATATTGGCGTTCGGGACGTGGAAGAGATTTGCGGCGGGGGTCTCGCTGCTTCTCATGGTGGGCGGCACCGTCCAGGCAGAAGAGCTGAAATTCGGCGGAACGCTGCGCATCGCTTCCATCCAATCCGATCTGGATGCCTTCGACCCGCTCACCGGATACAGCATCGATTCCTGGCAGATACTGCGCGCGACGACGCGGCAGCTCGTCACCTATCCTGGCTCGCCGGCAGGTCTCAAGGAAGACACCACCCTGGTGCCCGACCTCGCGTCGTCCTGGGACATCAGCGACGACGGCAAGACCTACACATTCCACCTGAAGGACGACATCTTCTTCTCCGGAAGCACCGAGCGGAAGATCGTTGCCGGCGACTTCGTCTACGGCGTGAAGCGCTTCTGCGATCCCAACAAGCAGGTCGCCGCCATCAACTACTTCAACCTCGCGATCTCCGGCTTCGCCGATTATTGCAAGGAGTTCGCCAAGGTCCCGACCGGCGACCTGGCCGCGACCAAGGCCTTCACCGACAGCCATGAGATTCCCGGGATCCACGCGCCCGACGACCGCACGCTGGTGATCAAGTCCGACACCAAGAACTATGATTTCCTCAACATCCTTTCGATGAATTTCGTGTCGCCGGTGGCGTCCGAGATCGCCTCGAAATATTTTCCGGACTCACTCGACTCCCGCAAGAACCTGCCGTCCAGCGGCCCCTACTATGTCGACACCTATGACCAGGGGCAGAAGCTTGTCCTGAAGAAGGCCAGGAACTTCAAGGCCGAGTCCGACCAGGCGCGCAAGGCCTATGTCGACGAGATCGTCATCGATTTCACGGCCAACAGCGAGGACAGCGTTGTCCAGAAGATCATCGCCGGCGAGGCCGACCTGTCGCTCTATCTCGACATTCCACCGGTCGCGACGATCCAGCGCTTCCTGTCGCAGAACAGCCCCTATATCCACGCGACCAACAGCGGCTCGGCCAATTTCATCACCTTCAACCAGCGACCGGAGGTCAAGAGCGAAGGCGCTGAGGCGCTGCGCAAGCCGAAGGTCCGGCAGGCGCTGACCTATGCCGTCAATCGCGAGCATCTGGTGCAGACGCAGGCCGGTTCGATCGGCGCCGTGCCGCTCACCCAGATCATCACCTCGACCATCCTCGGTTACGAAGCCTTCGATCCGTACCCGACCGAAGGCTTCCGCGGCGATCCGGCCAAGGCGAAGGAATTGCTGGCGGAGGCGGGTTATCCGAACGGCATCGCCTTCGATGCCATTTATCGCGCCAATGCCCAGTACGAGGCGATCGCGGTGACCTTGAAGGAGGATCTGGAGGCTGCCGGCATCACGCTCAACCTGACGCCGATCCCGCTGACCCAGTGGTATGCGAACATCCAGGATCCGAAATCCCGCTGGGACATCTCGCTGAGCGGCAGCTTCTCGCCCGACTGGCAGGGTCCCAGCACGCGCATGCTGCTCGGCGGCTGGCTGAACTCCGATGCTGCACCCTGCGGCACGGGTAACGTCAACGCCATCTGCTACAGCAACCTCGAGCTCAACAAGCTCGCCAAAGAGGCCTATCCGTCGGACGAGCCGGGTCCGATCTGGACAAAAGCGGACAAGGTGGTGTCGACCGACCTGCCGTGGATCCCGCTGTTCGAGAAGCGCAAGATCGCGATCACCTCCGACCGTCTCGCCAACTGGGTGTGGTCGTCGCTCGCGGTCCAGGCCGACATCACCAACATCGCGCTCAAGCAATAATCCGATCGAGCCGGCAAGGAGGCGCCTGTGTCCATCTTCTCCGTTGCCGACCTGCGCGTCGCGTTCGGATCGAGGGAGATCGTCCACGGCGTCTCCTTCGCCGTCGAGCCGGGCAAGACCCTCGCGATCGTGGGGGAATCCGGATCCGGCAAGACGGCCTCGCTGCTCGGAGCGACCGGCCTGCTGCCGCCTTCAGCGAGGGTTCGCGGCAGCGTCCTGCACAAGGGCAAGGAGTTGCTCGGCCTGCCGGCCCGCGACCTGCGGCTCAGGCGGGGCGCGGAGATCGGCTTCATCTTCCAGGATCCGCTAAGCAACCTGCATCCGCTGAAAACGGTCGGCGACCAGATCGGCGAGGCGATCACCGCCCACCGCCGGGTGAGCCGGCGAGAACTGCGCGAACGCGTGCTGGCGCTTCTGGCGGATGTCGGCATCCATAACCCCTTGGCTCGCATGGACGACTATCCGCGCCAGTTCTCGGGTGGCATGCGGCAGCGCGCGATGATCGCCGCGGCGATCGCGCTCAACCCCGGTCTGATCATCGCCGACGAGCCGACGACGGCGCTCGATGTCACCGTGCAGGCCCAGATCCTCGATCTGCTGAAACGAATCCAGGAAGAACACGGTACGGCGATGATCTTCGTCAGCCACGACCTTGCCGTCGTCTCGGACGTTGCCGACGACGTCGCGGTGATGCGCGGCGGCCATGTGGTGGAGCAGGCGCCGGCCGATCTGGTCTATCAGGCACCGCGCCAGTCCTACACGAAGGAACTGCTCGGTTCGGCGCGGCTCGGCGGCCTGGTCCCGCGCGCCAGGGTGTCCCAACCGGCTCCACAGGCTGGGCCGACCCTGCTCTCCATAGACGGCGTATGGCGCTCTTTCGCCGGCCGCTCGCGTGCCGACGGCTCCCTGGTCAAGCCGGTGCTGAATGACATCTCGTTCGACATACATGAAAACCAGATCGTCGGCCTTGTCGGCGAATCCGGTTCGGGCAAGTCGACGATCGGTCGGCTGGTCGCCGGTCTCGATCAGCCGGACGGAGGCAGCATCTCGCTGCGCGATCGCGCTTATTCGCGTCCAGGGCCCGGTGGCGTCGCCATTGACCGGCAGTTGCGGTCGCAGATCCAGATGGTCTTCCAGGACCCCTACGCAAGCCTCAATCCGCGTCGCCGCATCCGCTCCATCCTGGCCGAACCCTACATCATCGGCACCGGGCTCGACGCAGTGGCGATACGCCGTCGCGTCGAGGAACTGGTGCGCGACGTCGAACTGCCTGGAGACGTGCTCGACCGTTTTCCGGCGCAGCTTTCCGGTGGCCAGCGCCAGCGCGTCGCCATCGCCCGCGCCATTGCGCTCGAGCCGTCGCTGATCGTCGCCGACGAACCCGTCTCGGCGCTGGACATCACCACGCAGGCGAGGATCATCGCGCTGTTGCAGGCGCTGCGCCGGCGACGGGCATTGTCGCTGCTGTTCATCTCGCATGATCTCGGTGTCGTCTCGGAACTGTGCGACCGCGTCGTCGTGCTGGAGAAGGGCGTCGTCGTTGAGGCCGGCGAGACCGCCCGCGTCTTCGCAGCGCCGCAGCATCCCTATACGCGCAGGCTGATCGACGCGATTCCAGGAAAAGCGTTGCGGCGCAGCGTGGAGACGCCGGAACGGATCGCGGCGCATGGCTGAAATCCGTGCCATCGCGGCGCTCGGCGACGATGTGCTGCAGGGCCGCAATGAGGTCGTCAGGTCGTACGCGTCGCTCGTCGTCGGTGCATTGCTGTGCGATCGATCCTTCCGCATCGGGGCGTTGATCATCGCCTTCGTGGTCGCCGGCGCGCTGCTGGCGCCCTTGGCCGCATGGCTGCTGGGGCACGGGCCGACGGAGCAGTTCCGCAACACGGCATTGACGGAGATGGGGCTGCCCACCGGTCCGACACTGGAATTTCCGCTGGGCGCCGACGGCAACGGTCGCGACGTGCTGGTGAGGACGCTCTACGGCGCACGCGTCTCGCTGGCCATCGCCATCCCGGCGACGACGCTCGCCATGATCATCGGCACGGCGGTCGGCCTGATCAGCGGCTTTCTCGCCGGCCGCGTCGACCGCATCGTGTCGCAGGTGATCGACGTCGCTCTCTCCTTTCCCTTCATCGTCACGGCGCTCAGCCTGCTGTCGCTGAACCGCGGCAGCGACGGCAAGGTTCTGGTGCCCCCCTCGCTGGTCGTGGTGCTGATCATCACGCTGTTCTCGTGGACCTATTTCGCGCGGCTGACGCGCGGGCTGGTTCTGGTGCTGCGGCGCAGCCCGCTGGTCGAGGCCGCGCAGACCATCGGCGCGTCCAAGGCGCGCATCATCGTGCGGGAGATCCTGCCGAATATCGCGCCGGTGATCCTGGTCTACTGGGCGGTGCAACTGCCGACCAACATCGTCGCGGAAGCAACGCTCTCCTTCCTCGGCGTCGGCGTGCAGGCGCCGCAGCCAAGCTGGGGCAACATGATCGCCGAAGCGCAGCGTTCCTCGCTCTATCAGCTGCAACCCTGGTTCCTTCTCGGGCCGGGCATTGCGCTGTTCCTCACGGTGGCCGGCTTCAACACGCTGAGCGCAGGCCTGCGCAACGTGCTCGATCCGCATCGGCACAGCGGGTGACGCCATGATCCGGCATGTCGGCGGACTGGTCTTCCGCGCCCTCTCGACGCTGCTCATCGTGCTGGTGATCGCCTTCTTCATCACACGCATCGCCTACCGCAATCCGGCGGCGATGCTGGCGCCGCGCAATGCCAGCCAGCAGGCGATCGACGCGATCGCCCATGCACTGCGGCTCAACGAGCCGTGGTACCAGCAACTGTGGTATTATCTCTATCGAGGTCCCGACATCCAGGGTGCGCCGATGGGGCTCACCCACTGGCCGCCCGGGCTGGGATATTCGTTCCGCAAGCAGACGGCGGTTACGGACCTCATCCTGTCCAAGGTCTCGGTCACCCTGTCGCTGGCGCTTGGGGCGGTGGTGATCTGGATGGCGCTTTCGATCATCCTCGGTGTCGTCGCCGCGCGCCGGCAGGGCTCCTGGGTCGACAGCCTCATCTCCGGCGTTGCCTATGTCGGCCTGTCGGTGCCGACCTTCCTGTCCGGCATCCTGATTTCCTACTTCCTGTTCTTCCAGCTTTCGAACCACGGGATCTTCTGGTTTCCGAGCAGCGGCTACGTTGCACTGACGCAGGATCCGCTGGAGTGGGCGCGCCATCTGGCGCTGCCCTGGCTGACGCTGGCGCTCGCTGAAATCGGCATCTTCCAGAGGGTGGTGCGGGCCAGCATGCTGGAGGTGCTGAGCGAGGACTATATCCGCACCGCGCGCGCCAAAGGCCTGCCGGAATGGCGCATCCACTACGACCACGCGCTCAAGGCGGCGCTCAACCCGGTGATCACGCTGGGCGGACTGGAGCTTGCCGTCATCATGGGCGGCGCGATCGTCACCGAAACGATTTTCGGGCTGGATGGGGTCGGCCGCCTGGCCATCAACTCGGCGCTCGAAGGCGATTTTCCGGTCGTCATCGGGACGACGATCTTCGCGGCGGCATGCTTCGTCCTGTGCACCTTCGCCGTCGACATCATCGCCCGATGGCGCGACCCCTCGAGCGTTTCATGAGTCCGCAGGCCGGAGGCCGGCCCCGGCCGTTGGGGGTGGAGGCTCCCGCAATCCGTTCCCATTCCCGTCGGGATGTTTGGCAAAATAGTTCGCGAGACGGGATGCTGCCGCAGCGTCTTCGCTTATCGAAATCCATTTTGTCTATAATCTTAGTATAGTTATTTCGTGCCGCCGTTTGTGGACTGGCAGGTGCCGCCACCGGCGTTCCATCGGCCATTCCCGGGCAGGTCCTGCGAAGTGACATATCGCGGGATGTCGCTTGCGGCGCTCGTCGATGCAACCAAGGCTGCTCGGCAAAGGTAGACCAGACATGTCCCGCTTCCTGCGCTCTCTCGCGCTGTCCGTCGTCCTTTCACTTTCGGCCTGGAGCAGCGCTTTGGCGCAGGAGGCGGGCGGCACGCTCAACCTCATCGTCCAGCCCGAACTGCCGACGCTGAATGTCGGCGTCAACCGCCTCGGCCCGACCACCTATGTCGGCAACAAGATCTATGAGGGCCTGCTGACCTATTCCGCCGACCTGAAGCCCGTGCCCAGGCTGGCGGAGAGCTGGACGGTTTCCGACGACGGTCTTGTCTACACGTTCAACCTGCGGCGCAACGTCAAATGGCATGACGGGCAGCCGTTTACAGCAAAGGACGTGGTCTTCAGCTTCGAGAAATTCCTGCCGGCGCTCCAGGCGCGTTCGCGGCTCAATCTTGCCGAAGTGAAGGAGATCGCCACGCCGGATGATCACACCGTGGTGTTCACCCTCAAGGCGCCGTTTCCGGCCTTCATCTTCGTCCACAACACCGCCGTGCTGCCGGCCCATCTCTACGAAGGCGTGACCGATTTCCGCAACGCCGGAGCCAATACGAAATTCGTCGGCACCGGGCCGTTCAAGTTCGCGGAGTGGAACAAAGGCTCCTTCATCCACCTGGTGAAGAACCCGGACTATTGGGGCGACGGCAAGCCTTATCTCGACGACATCTTTTTCCACGTCATTCCCGACGCCAACAGCCGCGCGATCGCCTTCGAGACCGGCCAGGTGGATGTCCTGCGCGCCGGCGACGTGGAGAATTTCGACATCAGGCGGCTCGCCGAACTCGACGGCGTCGAACTGACGGAGGCAGGCTGGGAAGTGCTGCAGCCGGTGGGCTATATCCATCTCAACAACCGCCACAAGCCGCTCGACGACGTGCGCGTGCGCCAGGCCGTCGCCCATGCGATCGACCGGCAGTTCATCATCGACACCATCTTCGCCGGCTTCGGCCACGAAACCAACGGCCCGCTGTCGCGCCTCTCGCGGTTCAAGGACACGGCGGCCGAGACGAAATACGAATACGATCCGGCCAAGGCAAACGCGCTGCTCGACGAGGCCGGATTGAAGCCGGACGCGAACGGAGTGCGCTTTGCGGTGAAGCTCGTGCCCCTGCCTTATGGCGAGCTCTGGCAGCGGCAGGCGGAGTACACACGCGAGGCACTCGCTGCGGTCGGCATCAAGGTGGAGCTCGTGGCCACCGACGTGCCGGGCTGGTTCAAGCGGCTCACCAGCTTCGACTACGATCTCGGACAGAACTTCGTCTACACGACCGCTGACCCGGCCGTCGGCATCAGTTACGCCTACACCACGGTCGAGGGCGACAATGCCGGCACTACCGGCGGCAATGTGAACGGTTATTCCAATCCAGAGGTCGACAGGCTGCTGGCCGAGGCCGGGCATGAGAACGATGCCGAGAAGCGCAAGGCCCTCTATTCGCAAGCCCAGAAGATCATCTCTGCCGAAGTGCCGCTGATCTGGACGCACGACATCGTCTTCCCGACGCTCTACCGCGGGAAGGTCCGCAATCTCATCACCACCGGCTTCGGCACCGACGAGAACTTCGCCGATGTCTGGCTGGCGAAATAAGGGCGGGCAGGGGATGGACCGCCTTGGCTTTCTGACGGGACGGGCCGCGAGAGCAATCGTCATCCTGCTCGGTGTGATCGTGCTGAACTTCGTGCTGCTTCGGCTCGCTCCCGGCGACCCGGCATCGGTGCTGGCCGGCGATCAAGGGGCTGCCGATGCGGCCTTCGTGGAGGAACTGCGCCATGACCTTGGCCTGGATCGTTCCATTCCCGAGCAATTGTGGGTCTACGCCAGGTCGCTAGCGCAGCTCGACTTCGGCCAATCCTATCGCGAGCAGCGACCCGTCGTCGATATCGTCGCCGAGCGCCTGCCGGCGACGTTGCTTCTGACGCTGACGGCCTTCGGCTTCGCCCTTGCCGCGGGTATTGCGCTGGGATCGACGGCCGCGCGGCATGCGGGCAGCCTGCTGGACACGGTCCTCACCGGCATCTCCGTCATGTTTTTCGCCATGCCGCTGTTCTGGATCGGCCTGATGGCGATCCTGTTCTTCTCCGTCTGGCTCGACTGGCTGCCATCCTACGGCATGGCGACCGTCGGCGCCGGCCATTCCGGATTGTCCCATGTCGCCGACATCGCCTTGCATCTCCTGTTGCCGGCGCTGACGCTCGGCCTGTTCTACATGGCGATCTACATGCGCGTGACCCGCGCCTCCGTGCTGGATGTGCTCGACCGCGATTTCGTGCGCACCGCCAGGGCCAAGGGCCTGAAACCTGGGCTGATCTGGCGCAGGCACGTCTTGCGGAACGCGCTGCTGCCCATCATCACCTTCGCCTCGCTGCAGGCCGGCCATCTGATCGGTGGCTCGATCTTGATCGAGACCGTGTTCGCATGGCCCGGCATCGGACGTCTCGCCTTCGACGCCTTGATGCAGCGCGACTACAATCTGCTGCTGGCGATCTTCTTCATCACCTCGGCGATCGTCGTGGCGATCAATCTCGTCGCCGATATCCTCTACGTCGCCGCCGACCCGCGCATAAAGCTGGGGGCCTGATCCGATGGCGGGGCCGAGAGAAATTCTGTCGAGGAACCCGGGCGCAGCCGTTGGCACGGCGCTTCTGGCCGCGATCCTGTTCCTGGCGGTGTTCGCCGACCTTCTCTACCCCGGCGATCCCTGGCGGATGGCAACGCGGCCGAACCTGCCGCCCTTCAGCCCCGGTTATCTGCTGGGCACCGACATGCTGGGCCGCGACCTTGCCGCCGGCATCGCGCATGGTGCGCGCGTCACCCTGCTGATCGCGGTGGCGGTGACGGGGCTCGCAGTGGCCTTCGGTGTCGCGGTCGGGGCGGTGGCCGGCTATTTCGGCGGGCGGGTCGACGACATCGCGATGCGTTTCACCGAGTTCTTTCAGACCATTCCAAGCTTCCTCCTCACGGTGGTGATCGTCGCCATCGTCGCGCCGTCGCTGACCTCGATCGTTCTCGCCATCGCCCTGGTCAGCTGGCCGCAGATTGCGCGGCTGGTCCGGGCCGAGGTGCTCAGCCTGGCCAGCCAGGATTTCGTCCGCGCGGCGCGCGTCGGGGGACTGTCGACGCCGCGCATCATCTGGGGCCACGTCCTTCCCAATGTGCTGTCGCCGGTCATTGTCGCGGCATCGCTGATGACGGCCACCGTCATCTTGATCGAATCCGGCATCAGTTTCCTCGGGCTCGGCAACCGCTCCTTTGTCTCGTGGGGGTATCTGCTCGGCACCGGCCGGACGGCATTCAGGGTCAACTGGTGGCTGTCGACCATTCCCGGCGTTGCGATCTTCCTCACTGTGCTGTCGCTCAACCTGGTTGGCGACGGCCTCAACGATTGGCTCAACCCGCGCAGCAGCGGCCGGGGCAAGCGCGGATGACGGCACTGGTCGAGATCGAGAACCTCTCCGTCGCCTTGCCGGACGATGCCGACAGGCATCTCGCGGTCGAGCGGGTGTCGCTGCGGATCGACCGCGGCGAGGTCCTTTGCCTGGTCGGCGAATCCGGCTCGGGCAAGTCCGTCCTCGCCGCGGCCATCGCCGGCCTGCTGCCCCCGAAGCAGCTTCGGATCACCGGCGGCAACATTCGCTTCGACGGTGTCGACGTGACGAGATTTTCCGAGGCCGGGTTCCGGCGGCTGCGCGGCAAACGCGTCGGCTTCATCTTCCAGGAGCCGATGAGCGCGCTCAACCCGGTGCTGACTGTCGGGCGGCAGATCGAGGAGGCGCTCGCCGCGCACGACAATGGCGATCGCACGGAGCGTGCCGCCCGCGTGCTGGAGCTGGTGCGCGCGACGCGCCTTCCGAACCCGGAGAACATCGTCCACCGCTACCCGCATCAGCTTTCGGGCGGGCAGCGGCAGCGCGTGATGATCGCGATGGCGATCGCCAACGAGCCGGACCTGTTGATCGCCGACGAACCGACCACGGCGCTGGACGTCACGACCCAGGCCGAGATCCTCCGGCTCATCCTCGACATCAGGCAGAGGCTCGGGCTCGCAGTACTCTTCATCACCCATGATTTCGGGGTGGTGGCCGACATCGCTGACCGGGTGTCGGTCATGAAGGAAGGCCGCATGCTTGAAACGGGCACCGCCACCGCCGTGCTGGAGCAGCCACGCGATCCGTACACGCGGCGCCTCATCGAGGCTGTCCCGGAACTGCATGCCGGCGTGGCCATGAAGAGCGTCGCGGGTGATCCGCTCCTCGCGGTCGAAGGCCTCGTCAAGACCTACCGCGAGCGACGCGCGCCCTGGCGCCAGGCGAAGTCGCAGACGCGGGCGCTCGATGGCGTCGGCCTGACGATCGGGCGAGGGGAGACGGTTGCGCTGGTGGGCGAGTCCGGCTCGGGCAAGACGACGCTCGGCCAATGCATCGTCGGACTGGCCGATTGGGACGCCGGCAAGCTTCGCTTCGACGGGAGGGAACTCGCCGGGACGGCGCGGGAGCGGGCGCTGAGGCCACGCATCCAGATGGTGTTCCAGGACCCTTTCGCCTCGCTCAACCCGCGTCACCGCGTGCGGCGTATCCTGACCGAGGCCGCGATCGTCAACGGCTTGCCGCGCGAGGCCGCGGAAGAGCGCATGCTCGGGCTCTTGTCGCGCGTCGGGCTCGATGCGGCGGCGGCCGACCGGTTTCCGCACGCCTTCTCGGGCGGCCAGCGCCAGCGCATCGGCCTAGCGCGCGCCTTGATGCTGCAGCCCGAATTGCTCGTTGCGGACGAGCCCGTTTCGGCCCTCGACGTCTCGATCCAGGCGCAGATCCTCGATCTGCTCGCCGAGATCAGGCGCGACCTCGGCCTGTCCATGCTGTTCATCACACACGATCTTCGTGTCGCCTCCGCTGTCGCCGACAGGATCGTGGTCATGCAGGAAGGCCGGATCGTCGAGGACGGAACGTCGGGACAGGTGCTCTCGCGCCCGCGCTCCACCTATGCGCGCGCGCTGCTAGCGGCGGTGCCCGGTCTTGGCTGGGACCATCGGCGGCGGGCAACGGATCGGGCAGCCGCCGAATAGTCAGGACTTCGACGCGGCAGGGCCGGCCCGCCCTCACCTTGCACCCCATCAACTCGATTTTGAAGCACGTACGAACAAGGAGTGAATGAAGATGACCGCAGTGGGTGAACCAATCTCGCTGACCTACTTGCGTCCTGCCACAGCGAGGGAAGACGAGCTGGTGGCGCGCTTTCGGCCGATCTTCGACCGGATCGCCGAGGGCAATGTCGAGCGCGAGCGCAATCGCATCTTTCCTTTCGAGCAGGTGCAATGGCTCAAGGATGCCGATTTCGCGCTCGTGCGCGTGCCCGAGGAGTTCGGCGGGTGGGGCGCCTCGTTGGAGCAGACCTACTATCTCCTGGCCCTGCTGGCGGAAGCCGACGCGAATATCGCCCACGTATGGCGCAATCATCTCGCCTTTATCGAAGATCGCCTCAATGCGCAGCCATCACCGGCCAACGACCGCTGGTTCCAGCGTTTTCGTGACCGCGAGTTCGTCGGAGGCGGTTGGACCGAAGCAAACAACGGTACCTACGCCACCATCAAAACGACCGTGACCCGCGAGGACGACCAATACAAGGTCACCGGTGCGAAGTTCTACGCCACCGGCAGCCTCTATGCCGACTGGCTCGACGTGATCGGCAAAGATGAGGACGGCTCGCTCATCACCACTCTGGTGACGCGCCACCAGCCGGGCGTCGTGCTCAATGACGATTGGCCAGGTTTTGGCCAGCGCACCACGGCAAGCGGCAGCGCCACCTACCATGATGCCGTGGCGCGCGAGGGAGACGTCTTCCCGGCGAGTGAGCGTGTGGTCTACCAGGGGCATTTCTACCAGACGGCAATCCTGGCAGTGCTTGCCGGCATCACGCGCGCCATCCTGCGCGACGGCATCGCGGCGCTCAAGTCGCGCGGGCGCAACTATCCGCAAGGCCTGAACCCCGTCCCGGCGCTCGATCCGCAACTGCTGCAGGTAATCGGGGAAGTATCGGTGCGGGTCTTCTCCACGGAAGCGGCATTGCGCCGTGCCGCAAACGCGCTCGACCTCATTGCCGCCGCCCACGCGGCGGGCGACATCGCGTTGCGAGACAAGCTCGTCGTCGCCGGGGAAGTGGCGGTCGCGCAGGCGCAACTCGCGATCATAGACGGCGTCCTCGACGCGGCGACCCATGTCTTCGACGCTCTGGGTGCGTCGGCCACTTCCGAAGAAACCGCGCTCGACCGCCATTGGCGCAATGCGCGGACGCTCGCCTCGCATAACCCGGTTGCCTACAAGGCACGCATCCTGGGGGACTATCTGGTCAACGACAATTCGCCCGCGTCGAGCATCGCCCGACTTGGGCGGGGCGGCCAGGGCAACTAGGAGACGCCACGATGACAGCTCCTTATCTTGCCCTTGGCCTGGCCGGACCGCACCTTGTGGAACTCAGCGCAAGCCGTGCGCTGCTGTCCCGATGGGACGCATTGCCGGTCGCGTTCAGCGTGCTGGGCATCGACCGGGTCGACGGCAGCACACCGGCACCGGTCACGCTTGCGAGCAGTGCCGTCGGCGCGACCCTGGCGGGCGCGACGAAATACGGGCGCTTTTTCATTGCCGCGGCACCGCAGCGTGACCACCCGTACAACATTGCGCGCCGCGTCGCCTCGCTTGCCCACCTGTCGCATGGCCGCAGCGGCCTGCTGATCGGGGTACGCGATGGTTATGCGCCCGAAGGCCCGAGGCAAGCCCCCGCCTGGGGTGGAGCGGGACTTGGAGGCGGTGCGCCGCTCAACGCCCAGACAGCCTACGATGCGGCCCGGGCGGTGCGTGCGCTTGAGCAAAGCTGGCCGCACTCCTCGATCATCGGCAACCGGGAAACCGGTATTCTGGTGGAGTCGAACCGCATCGTGCATGTCGATATCGACAGCAGTTTCTCCATCGCGGGACCGTTGAACGCGCCCGAGCCGGCGACGGGGGCGTCGGTGATCGCGTGGTATGCCGCAACGGCAGCGGACAGCCCGCCGGGCAGCGATCCGATCGAACTGGTCATCGGGGATGGGGGCTCCATACCCGTGGTGGCGCTGGGCAAGGAGCCGCCGGCGGGTGGGGTTGCGGGCGTCGTCCTGCGTGCCGGCCTCGAGCATTCGGTGGACGACTTGCTCGACGCCGCCGAGCGGTGGCTTGCCGACGGCTTCGTTCCCGTTGCGCCCGGTGGATCCCTGCGCGGCGCGCTCGGTCTGTCCGCCCCAGCGCCGCTGCCCGCCACGGCGCGCGCCGCATTTCCGGTGCCGCGGCCGCACGTCTCCCTCTAGAGCAAGTCCAGCAAAAGTGCGCAGCGATTTTACGTCCGGAATTGCGCAAAAACAAAGCGTTAGAGCATTTTCGCGTTTCCGGGAAAACGGAAACGCTCCAGGCAACAACGGAGACATCACCGATGACGTCCAAGCGATCCGGTCACGTTCTTCTCGGCATCAACGTGCTGGTGCTGGGCTATCTCCCGGCGGCATGGAAGACACCGCTGCTGAAGAAGGATTCCTTCATCGACGCAGATTACTGGGCGAACCTTGGCAGGACCGCCGAACGCGGCACCCTCGATGCCCTGTTTCTGGCTGACGGCCCGCTGCTGGGCGACCCGGCGTATGACGCCAATCCGATCCGTCTCGAGCCGACGGTGAACTGGGGCCAGGTGGCGGCGGCGACCTCGCGCGTGGGGCTGGTCGCCACCGCTTCGTCGACCTTCAACGACCCCTTCGAACTTGCCGAGCGCCTGCTCTCGTGGGACCATCAGACGGGTGGTCGCGCGGCATGGAATGTCGTCACCACCCGCGGCGTCCCCGCAGCGCGCAACTTTGGTATGCCCGACATCCCCTTTCGCGACGACCGCTACGAACGCGCTAGCGAATTCGTCGATGTGGTACGGGCGCTGTGGGATTCGGCAGCCACGAACAGCGACGTGCACCACCGTGGCGAGTTCTTCCATGTCGAGGGCCGTCTGCGCGTGCCGCCGTCGAAGCAAGGCCGCCCGATCATCTTCCAGGCGGGGGGCTCATCACAGGGTCGCGCACTCGCGGGGCGCGTGGCTGAAGGCGTCTTCGCGGCCGAACTCACCAAAAATCAAGCCATCGAGCACTATCGCCTGGTCAAGGGTTTCGCACGCGACAACGGCCGCTCGCCTGACGACATCAAGATCCTGCCGGGCCTGCTGCTCAGCCTGGGCAGCACGGAGGAAGAGGCACGCCGCCGCAGCGATGATCTCCATGACGCAGGCCCGGCGTCCTACTCGATCGGCTGGCTGTCGCAGGCAATCGGCTACGACGCCTCGAAACTCGAACTCGACGAACCGTTTCCCGAGGATGTTCTCCGCCCTCTCAACGACACTCAGACCTTTTCAGGCAGCGTAGGCTTTCGAGAGTCGATCATTGCGCAGATCCGCAAGACCAACCCCACCGTTCGCGAATATCTCAAGCAGACACGCTACACCGGGTCAGGCCATGCCGGCTTCGTCGGTACTCCCGAACAGCTTGCCGATCACATCGAGGATTGGTTCCACGCCGGGGCCATCGACGGCTTCAATCTGCAACCCGATCGACTGATCGATGGGCTCGCGGTGATCGTCGATGAACTCGTGCCTATCCTGCGCAAGCGCGGCCTGTACCGTCACGAATACGAGACGGAAACGCTGCGCGACCACTTCCGAGCAGCCTCGCCGACGCCTGCCTTCTGACCGGTGCTTCGACAGATGCAGTGTGGCCAACTGCGCGCGCCGACCGGATTTTGCCCGCTGTCACCCTACGCAACGACCGCTCTGGAATCTGGCGCACAAGCCGAGGCTTGGGCGCTGCGGCCGCTATTCTTTCGATCCAAGCACATCTTCCTTCTTGCTTGGCCGCAAATTGAATGATCTGCGGAAGGCCCGCGGCGTATTTCCAGTCCGCTTTCTGAACACCTCGTAAAAACGACTGCTCGATCCAAATCCGCAGCCATATGCGATCGATAGGATCGGCTCTTCCGTGTCGGCCAGCAATTGTATTGCGCGCGCGATACGATAGCGGATGAGATATTCATTGACGGAAATGCCCAGCACCTGGCGAAAGGCCTTGTTCGCAGTGGTCGGATGCATTGCCGCGAGATTGACCAATTGGGGTACGGTCAGGGGCTCGGCGTAGTGTCTGTTGATCAGTTCGGTGAGAACTTCGACATGACGAATTGCAGGCCCGGATGAGAGCGACCTCAATCGATGTGGCGAGAGTTCCTTCTCGCCGCTGGTATCGAGAATAAGACGGCGAATTCTAAGCTTGACTTCTTCCATGGCGAGCTCGCGCCGTGTGGGGTCGCCTTGATCCCATTCTTGCACCCACCGCTCCGAAATTCTGGCGTCAGTCAAGCTCTCATACGGCTCAGACAGGAACGTGCCCTGCATCACTCGGCGTCTGGCTCCTCGGTCGACTGGTAAGCTCAGGAAATCAGCCAACGGGAGGTAAATACAGATCAGGACAGCGTTGGCGCTAACATCTATCGTCTGATGCGGTATGGCCGCCCAGAAGAGTACGAGCCGGTTGGCTTCTACATGTTCCTGCCTTCCATTGAACAGATAGGTCATGCGTCCATTGAGCAGCAGGTTCAGTTCTAGATGGTTGTGCCAGTGAGCGGCAGCCATCGCTGAGGCAACATGACTTTCGATCAGGAAGTCGTCCTGAGATACAATAGTCGCCTCTTGCTGATCGGTCGGTTTCTGGGACATCGCCGGCCTAGGAATCTCGAATCTCGGATTAATTGTCAAAAATGCAGGAGGAAACTCTCACATAAAAGAGTGACTATCATCGCGTCACTTGCCAGCGGAAAGTTCGTTCATGCCCAAAATTTGTCTCGTCGGTGCAGGCAGCACCGTCTTTGCCCAGAACATTCTGGGCGACGTTCTGTCCAGCAAGAGCAGAGGCGACTACACCATAAGTCTCTTTGACATTGATCCCGAACGCTTGAAGACCTCGGAGATCGTCACTCGCCGCATCTGCGAGGCGCTGAATCTCGATCGGATCCGGGTTGAGGCGACGCTTGATCGCCGTCTGGCCCTGCAGGGGGCGGATTTCGTCATTCTTATGATGCAGGTTGGCGGTTACAAACCGGCCACCGTCACCGATTTCGAAGTTCCAAGGAAACACGGGCTCCGGCAGACCATAGCCGACACGCTTGGAATCGGCGGTATCTTTCGCGGGCTGCGCACCATTCCGGTTCTCCAGGCAATCTGCCGCGACATGGAAGAAGTGTGCCCCAACGCCTTGCTCATGCAATACGTAAATCCGATGGCGATCAATTGCTGGGCGATCAAGGAGATTGCCCCGGCCATTCGGACTGTAGGACTTTGCCACAGTGTGCAGCATACAGCGGCCCATCTCGCGGATTGTCTTGGAGAGAAGGTTGCCGACATCAACTATCTTTCGGCCGGGATCAACCATGTCGCATTCTTTCTCAAATATGAGAAGCTGCATGCCGACGGTCGCCGCGAAGACCTCTATCCGAGACTGCGTGCCCTTGAGGTGGAAGGACACGTTCCATCCGACGATCGTGTTCGTTTTGACGTGCTGAAGCGGCTTGGGCACTTCGTCACGGAATCGAGCGAACACTTTTCGGAATATACGTCCTGGTACATTAAGGAAGGGCGCCAGGATCTGGTCGAGCGGCTCAACATTCCGTTGGACGAATATATCCGCCGCTGCGAGGTTCAGATCGCCGAATGGCATGCATTGCGTCGGGACCTGGAGGGCGGCAAACCGATAGAAGTCTGTCGTAGCAACGAATATGCCGCTGGGATCATCCATGCCGCTGTGACAGGCCAATCGGCGCTGATTTATGGAAACGTTCCAAACAATGGATTGATCCAAAACCTGCCGGATGAATGCATCGTTGAAGTGCCCTGCCATGTTGATCATAACGGCATACAGCCTGTACGGATCGGACGAATACCCTCCCAGCTCGCAGCGGTGATGAGGTTGAGCGTGTCCGTGCAGGAGTTGACGGTTGAAGCAGCGCTCACGAAGAAGCGCGATCGCATTTATCAGGCAGCTCTGCTGGATCCTCATACATCGGCGGAATTATCGCCGGATCAGGTCTGGAAGCTGGTCGACGATATGATCGAACGTCACGGCGATCTGCTGCCCGCATATCATTGATCCCTATCTGAACAGAACAGCAACCTTGTGGCGCGGCCCTTCTCGAGAAGGGCCGCGCCTTCGCGTTTGCATGCCTGGTGCGATCAAAAATGATCAAAAACCATCAAGATTCTGATTGACACTGATTTTTTATAGCAGATATTTGATCGAAATAGAGGCGATCGGGAAGGGGAGGAGCTTCATGAGCCAGCCGGGAGGAGTGAAGGTCGATCGTCTCGACGCTATTCGCAGCCATTTGTATGCGAACGGATTTTCGACCATTCAGGCGCTTGCGGATGCCATCGGCGCCTCGCTGGCAACCGTCCGCAGGGATTTGCAGGTCCTGGAAAGAGAAGGCGTCATCGACCGCACCCACGGCGGTGCCCGGATCGCGGATGGCTCGTCCGTAGAGCTTGCCTTTCAGGAACGGGCAAAGCGACATCTATCCGCCAAGCGCGCGATTGCGACGTCGGCCTACAGTCTGCTCACGCCGCGTACTTCGATCTTTCTCGATGCGGGAACCACCGTGCTGCAGCTTGCGCGCCTGATCCGCCTCAACCCCATTCCGCTTCGCATCTTTACCAACGGGCTGACGGTTGCCCAGGAATTCCTCGATGTTCCCAATTTGGAAGTCGCGTTGCTTGGCGGACAGCTGCGTAGCGAAAATGCGTCGCTTGTCGGGCCGCAAGCTGAAGCGATGCTGGAATCAATTTGGTTCGATCAACTCTTCCTCGGGGTAAGTGCCATCAGCCCCGATGGGGCGATCTACAGCGTGGACAGCGCAGAGGCGAGCCTCAACAAATGCATGCTCACCCGCTCCGCGCACCGCTTTGTACTCGCTGACTCTTCGAAGTTCGGCACCATGGCGACGTACAAGGTCGCTCCGTTGAGTGCAGCGAAAGTGATCACCGATACCGGCCTGTCCACGCATTGGCGAAGCGAGCTTGCCAACCTTGGCGTTGAGACAACGATCGCGGATCTGGGAACGCAAGAGTGAACGGCGACCTGATCCTTGGCGTGGATGGCGGCGGTAGCAAGGTACTGGTCGCACTCGCGGACAGAACCGGCACAGTTCTGCGGATGTCGCGCAGCGGCGGCGTCAATCCGATGGACAATCCGAACTGGCGGCGCGAACTGGATTTTTCCCTGCATCCGTTCGAGGGGGAACAGCGGCTTGCCGCCGTCGCCGCCGCTTTGCCCGCCTATGGCGAGGTGGCCAATCTGTCAGAACAGCAGGCCGAGGCTATCGGGACCAGCTTCCCGAAGGCGCGGCAGCATCTCCTCAATGATGTCGAGGCAGCCCATCTGGGCGCATTTGTCGGCCAGCCCGGCATTCTCATCCTCTCCGGAACCGGTTCGATGGCTTGGGCACGCAACGCCGCTGGCGTTTCGGCGCGTGTTGGAGGATGGGGTGATGTCATCGGGGATGAGGGTAGCAGTTATTGGATCGGGCGGGCGGCCCTCAGCCTTGTCAGTCAAAGTCTCGACCGGCGCGCAAGCCAGACCGCACTAGCCAAGGCCGTGTTTGAGTTCCTGGACCTAGACAGTTCCGATCCGGTCAACGCGCTTGGCGGATGGGTGAGCAAGCTGGCCAATCCTCGTGCCGATATCGCGGCCCTTTCTGTTTTGGTTGATCGTGTCGCAGGCGCTGGAGATCCCGGTGCGAAACAACTGATTGATCGGGCTGCCGTCGAACTCGCCAAGCATGTCCAAGCCATAGCGCCCCATTGTGACCGGATGGCTGACTGGACCTATGCGGGCGGAACCTTTGCAAGCCGCTCTTTGCTTGCCGCAGTTGAACGGCGCATCGGAAGCCCGCCCGTCAGACCGAAGCTTCCTCCCATTGGCGGTGCTCTCCTTGCGGCCGCCCAACTCCTCGACTGGCCAGTGGATGATGGCTGGATCGCGCAAATCGCCGCCACGGCAAAGACTGCGGCGATGCATTCAGGTGAGTAACCTCAACAAGAAGGAAAGAAGGGAACATGCGTAAAATTACTTTGCCATTCGTCGCGCTGGCGACGCTCATTGCCGCCGGCCCCGTTCTCGCTCAGGAGGCGAAACCGCTCGCCGGACAATCGATCACCGTGCTGATGCCTTCCCCGCAAGGTGCCACTGTCGCAGCAGATTTCGAGGCCGAGACCGGGATTCATGTCGATCTGCAAACACTGTCCTGGGACGACATTCGCCCCAAACTCGTCACTGCACTGGTTGCCGGCACCGCGCCGGCCGACGTCACGGAATTTGATTGGTCCTGGACCGGTCAGTTCAGCGCTGCCGATTGGTACATGCCACTCAATGACGTCATCGATGCCGATACGGTCAACGATATCGCCGTCGCGAAGATCTTCAGCGTCGATGGCAAGCTGCTTGGAGTTCCCTACACCAACGACTTTCGGGTGATGCTGGTAAACAAGAAGCATTTCGAAGATGCCGGCGTTGCGGAGATGCCCAAGACGCTCGACGACCTGGTCGCCGCGGCGAAAAAGATCAAGGCGAAAGGGGTGTCCGAATATCCGATTGGACTGCCGCTTTCGGCAACCGAGGGCGCCTCGACAAGCTGGTACCTTTTGACCAAGGCCTTTGGTGGGGAACTCTTTGACAAGGATTTCAATCCGCTTTTCACAACCCCGGACTCGGCCGGTCACAAAGCACTGAGCTTCGAGTTGATGCTTTTGAAGGAAGGCTTGGTCGATCCAGCTTCTACCGGTCTGAAGGACAGCCAGATCAATGATGCGATGTTCTCGCAGGGGCTGACGAGCATCATGGTTTCCGGCGAGCCGGGGCGTCTCACACAGATGAACGACCCCAAGCAGTCGAAGATCGCTGGTCAGGCCGAGGCAATCCTGGTCCCCACAGAAAGCGGCAAGACGCGGAGCTTCGGCCTGCCGGAAGCACTTGCGATTCCCAGAGTCTCGCAAAACAAGGAAGCCGCCGTTGCTTTCGTCAAATGGTTCACCAGCAGGGATTTCCAGAAAAAGAATGCGGTCAACGGCATTCTTCCGACCCGAACATCGGCGTTGGCGGAGTTGAACCAGGCCGGGAAGCTGCAAAGCGGCAATACGATCGTCGAGCAATCAAAGACCGTCGACGCACTCTTTCCGCAAGGAACGCCGACCTGGTATCCTCAATTTTCAAGCGCTGTAAACACTGCGATCAATAGCGCCGCGAAAGGCCAGATCACTGTCGATCAGGCCATGCAGAACATTGCAGAGGCTGCAAAGCAGGCCGCGGC
The DNA here is from genome assembly GCF_042739215.1 of Mesorhizobium sp. NPDC059054. Classification (NCBI taxonomy): domain Bacteria; kingdom Pseudomonadati; phylum Pseudomonadota; class Alphaproteobacteria; order Hyphomicrobiales; family Phyllobacteriaceae; genus Mesorhizobium; species Mesorhizobium sp. NPDC059054. Next base: position 131,848 of record NZ_JBHYHV010000007.1, on the reverse strand, counting down.
GCAATGACGATCGCAATTGCTGCGGCGGGAAACAAGCGTGGTGTCGGGGTTAACGCCGACACCACGCTTGGAATACTGCTTGTCTCTCCGATCCTGATAACGATGGCCGCCCTGGTCTTCTTCCCGATCGGAAGGACGCTCTGGGATAGCCTTCACAGGGTCAATCCCATGCAGCCTGGGACACCCTTTGTTGGTCTCGAGAACTACACTCGGATGTTCTCCGACGGACAATTGGGAACGACGTGGATCAACACGCTTCTTTACGTCATTCTCGCCGTCGTAGCCGAAACGGTCTTCGGGGTGCTCGCTGCAGCGCTCATCAACCAGGTCAAGGTCGGCCGGCGATGGTTGCTTGCCGCAGTCGTGCTGCCCTGGGCACTTCCCGGCGTCGTCAATGCAGTGATCTGGCTCTGGATCTACCAGCCCGGCGCGGGGCTGCTGAACGGCATTTTGTCAGCGATGGGACTGCCGTTCGAAAACCACGTCTGGTTTAACGACCGTACCAGCGCGATCATTGCCGTTACGGTGGTTCACGTTTGGCGCATGATGCCTTTGACAGTCGTCATTGTGCTTGCTGCGATGCAGAGCATTCCTGCCCATCTTTACGAGGCAGCGCGGATTGACGGCGCGACGAACAGGCAAATGTTCACCCTGGTCACCCTGCCGCTGGTGCGCAGCGCGATAGCCGTCGCCATGACCAATGCGACCGTCAATGCATTCAACCTTTTCGATGAGGCGTGGGTGTTGGCGGGCTCGAGCCTGGAGACGCGCCCTGTTCTCGTACAGATCTACCTCGAGACGTTCCAGAATCTTCGGTTCTCGTACGGCATGGCTCTTTCGGTTGTGATCACATTCGTGTCGCTGCTGGTCTCGCTTGTCTATGTCCTACGTGTCTATCGCAACACACGGTTGGACTGATGAAACAAAGCCTTGGCCATCGTCTTTTCATTTGGACCGGTGTTGCAGTCCTGCTGATTTGGTCTCTCGGGCCGATCTATTGGACGCTTGCAAGTTCGGTTACGCCGGCTGAAGATTTTTCAGCCCGCCCCATCCATTTCCTACCGCAACGCTTCACGCTCGATCATTTCTCACGCCTGCTTGGAATCGACTTGGCGCGGATCGGTGGCGTGGAGGTTTGGGCGCAGTTTCGCTCTGCACTTCTGAACAGCATCGTCACGTCGATTGCCGCCACAGTTCTGTGTGTCGCGATCTCCGCCCTGGGCGCCTATGCATTCACACGGCTGACTTTTCCCGGACGGCGATTTCTGTTCGGCGCCGTTGTCGCGACACTAGCCATCCCCGCTTACGCGGTCTTGATACCGCTCTATCAGATCATGATCAGCCTTCGCCTGGTCGATACCTATCTTGGCGTGGCATTGATCTATGTATCGGCATATCTGCCGCTGTCGCTCTGGTTGCTACGCAGTGTCTTTGAGGCCCTGCCGCTTTCCCTGGAGGAAGCAGCGCAACTCGACGGCGCTGGCCGCCTGTACATCTTCTTCAAAATCGTGCTGCCATTGGCCGGGCCTGGTCTGACGGCCGCTGCAATCCTGACATTTCTCGGCGCCTGGGGGCAGTATCTGGTCCCGCTGATATTCTCGCCAAATGTGACGAAACCGCTGACGGTTCTGATCCCCGAATTCGTCACCAAGAACTTCATCGACTACGGGCTGATCACGGCAAGTGGCTCGATTGCCATCATCATCCCTGCACTCGTTGTCATCTTCCTCAACCGGTATCTGGTCAGCGGGCTGCTGGCGGGCTCGGTCAAGTAAATCGGAGTTACTATGAATACGACAGAAAAAGTCATCTTTGAACAGTTTCCCTTTTGGGAAAAAGCGATGAGCAGGATCCCAACTGCTTCCGATTCAAAGCTGAAGGTTTTCGTCGGCTGCGGTACGTCGTATAATCTGGCGCTTTCGCTTGCTACCTATTCCAATTCAGCTGGCCAGCCTGCAATCGCAGTCCCTGGCGGGGAATGGCTCAATCATCCAAAGCTATCCTGGCCGGACTGGAAATCGACTCATGTGGTGGCACTTTCCCGTAGCGGTGAAACCACTGAGACCGTGGCCGCGGCCAAAGCGAGCCGCATCGCCGGAGCTCATGTCAGCGCAATCACCGTTGAGGCGACAAGTTCGCTTGCCAAGAATTGTGACACGCTGATCGAAGCCGAAACCCATGACGAAGAAGGCATCGTCATGACAGTTTCGGCAAGTCTGATGCTGCTTTTGGGCATGCAGATGATCGGGGCTCAAATCCCGCCATCGATCGTCTCATCTGCGCGCCGCTTGGCTGATCAACTCGACGCGGGCTTGCCCGGAATCCTCGCGGGACGCTCGCATTTCGTTTTCCTCGGCAGCGGTTCGCTGTACGGCATCGCCCTGGAAGGCGCATTGAAACTGATGGAAATGAGCCAGATCGTCACGCAGGGCTTCCATCCGCTGGAGTATCGGCATGGACCGATTAGTCTCGTCGACGAAAAGACCGCCGTTGTCATGCTTTACGGTGCCGATCAGAAGGCCGCGCAAGCGCTGCTGGTCGACGAGGTGCGGGAAAAGGGAGCGACCGTCATCGGCTTCGGCGGTCCAGGCGACCTGGAATTGAGTGTCGGTTGCGATCCTGCCTTTACAGGCCTTTGCGCACTTCCCGCCTTGCAGATTCTTGGCGAACGCGCGGCGCAATCCAAAGGAGTCGACACCATCGCCCCCCGTCACCTGACCAAAGTCGTGATGCTGGGATGAACGTGTCCGTCGAACACAATCGCAGTTCCGCGCTGAGGCAACTCCTCCGTAACCGCATGCCGAAATTGCCACGCGGGATCACATCGGTTTGCTCCGCGCATCCGCTTGTCATCGAGGCGGCGCTGAAGCACGCAGCCTCCGAGGGCTCGGCGGCCCTGATCGAAGCAACCTGCAATCAGGTCAATCAGGAGGGTGGTTATACCGGGATGACACCGCGCGATTTTCGACGCTTCGTCGAAGACATAGCGTCCGCGGTCGGCTTTCCAATTGAGCGCCTTATCCTCGGGGGCGACCATCTCGGGCCGAATCCCTGGAAGAAGCTTCCTGCGCATGATGCGATGGTCTGCGCCGAAGCAATGATGGCGGCATATGTCGAGGCTGGATTTGAAAAGATTCATCTCGACACGTCTATGGGCTGTGCCGGCGAACCTGTCGCCTTGACCGACGAACTGACCGCAGGGCGCGCTGCCCGATTGGCGAGGGTGGCGGAAGACGCCGCGCTTCGGTCCGGCCATCGGGCGCCTGTCTACATCATAGGTACCGAGGTTCCACCGCCTGGTGGTGCCTCGCATGCCCTTGATAACCTGGAAATCACCCGGCCAGAGGCATCGATAAGCACACTTGAAGTGCACCATGCTGCATTTGCGAAAGCCGGTATAGAAGCAGCGATCGAGCGCGTGATCGGCATCGTTGTTCAGCCTGGCGTCGAGTTCAGCAATGCCGATGTTGCCGTTTACAGACCAGATCGGACGCATGCGCTGGTCAGTGCGCTGGACCACATGCCGGGCCTGATCTTTGAGGCACATTCCACGGATTATCAGCCTGCTCGTGCCCTTGCAGCGCTCGTGGACGGCGGGTTCGCGATCCTAAAGGTCGGCCCTGGTCTGACTTTTGCGTTGCGCGAGGCACTTTATGGCCTCGATGCCATCGCGAAGGTTCTCGCGGCGGAGGCGTCGTCGGATTCGCTTTACGCGATCATGGAAACAACAATGCTTGAAAAGCCAGAGTCGTGGGGCTCGTATTATGGCGGATCAGCTGAGGAACAGCGGCTGCAGCGGCATTTCAGCTATAGCGATCGAATCCGCTACTACTGGCCGGACAAGCGGGCAGTGTCAGCTGTCGAGAGCCTGTTTACACGTCTGGATGGCGATATTCCGGAAACGCTGATCAGTCAGTATCTCGGCCGGATCTATCCGGCTGTGATCGACAAAAAGGTTCCGCCTCGCGCGCGGGATCTCTGCATTGCGGCGATCGAGATGGCTCTAGCGCCTTATTCTGCCGCGACGATTGCATAGGTCCGTTCCACGCTTCGTGCGATCGACGTGATCGATCACTGCGCAGGAAGTCAAATCAACACTAACTGGGGATTATGATGGCGTCAGTAAGCGTGACTAATGTCCGCAAGAGCTATGGTCATGTCGAAGTTCTGCATGGTGTGGGTATCGAGATTGAGGACGGAGAGTTCGTCATCCTCGTCGGACCTTCCGGCTGTGGGAAATCCACCTTGTTGCGCATGATTGCGGGATTGGAGGACATCAGCGGCGGGGATATCGCGATCGGCGGAAAGGTAGTCAACGAGGTCGCTCCGAAACACCGCGACATAGCCATGGTATTTCAGTCCTATGCTCTCTATCCGCATATGACCGTCGAAGCGAATATGGGATTTTCGCTGCGACTGGCGAAGGCGCCGAAGAACGAGATCCAGCAACGCGTGCGCGACGCTGCACGGATTCTTGGCTTGGAAAATCTGCTCGATCGCTATCCCCGCAACTTGTCTGGCGGTCAGAGGCAGCGTGTGGCGATGGGCAGGGCGATTGTGCGCCAGCCGCAGGTCTTCCTCTTCGATGAACCCCTGTCCAATCTGGACGCCAAGCTGCGTGTCCAGATGCGGTCTGAAATCAAGCAACTGCATCAACGCCTTCGCACCACGACGGTTTATGTCACGCATGACCAGGTCGAGGCGATGACAATGGCCGACAGGATCGTGGTCATGCGAGACGGCTACGTCGAACAGATCGGCTCGCCGCTGGATCTTTATGACCGACCGGACAATCTTTTTGTCGCCAGCTTCATCGGTTCGCCCGGTATGAATCTCATTCGCGGACATATCAGCACTGACGGCCCAGTCGAGTTCATCGCTGCGGATGGTGGCCGCATGCCTCTCCCGGGAAAGTTTGACCTCGAACGGGGGGCAGAGGTGGTTTACGGGCTACGACCGGAACACGTTACGATCGGTGAAGGCGGTGTCGATGCCGAGGTCATCCTCATCGAGCCGACCGGCGCCGAAACGCAGATCGTCTGCCGTATTGGCGCTGAGAATGTTGTTGTGGCGTTGCGGGATCGAATAGCAGTCTCCGCTGGCGATACGTTGTCCCTGGTACCCGACCTGGGCAAATTGCATCTTTTCGACGGGGTAACGGGCAGACGACTTTGATTGAAAACGACGTCCACGCCGCATGGCGGATGGGCAGCGCGGCAAGCTGTCAGTTTGCTCCTGAACGCTGATCCGCAGGCGCGTGCTGGCATTTCGAGAGTTTGTCCCGACGCTTGGTGGGGGCGAGGCCTGCAGTTCGTCGCACTATCAAGTTCGCGCGCTCATCGCACGGTCATGATGTGCGGCCGATCCCGCAGAGCGATGGGTTCAGGCTCGAATTGCAAAGGAGGTTGGCGCTACCCCAACATGCGTGTCGCCGTCTCGTTCCGCGCGCCCAAGACGTTCGGCAAGGATGACGGCGAGTTGCACGGCGTTGTCCGTCGCCGGTTGCTTCACCGACACCACGAACGACATTGAGCACCGTGCGACCAAGTCGAAATATCCATGGAGCAACGCCAGGTCGAAAGGATGAACTGGACCAACTTTCAGGGGATATCCCTTTCTCGATTACCGTTTCAGGCATTGCTGAGAACAGCCGGAGTTCATGAGAACGCAGAACCCGGCAGGGGTGCTGCCGGGTTTGACGAGGTCAGTCAGTCTGTCAGAAATTGCGCTGGAAACGAACCATTCCGGAGAACCCGTCATCGTCCGTGGCCGGCTGGCCATCGTCGAGGCTGAAATAGGCGATTTCCGGCGTGATCACGAGACCCGGTACCGGTTCGTAGTTGACGTTGGTGACAACCGCGAAATGATTGTCGGCCTGTCCGCGCGCAGCGCCCGAGCCCTTGCCGACGCCTGAGTCGCTGTATGAGGCCTGCAGGTTGAATTTGAGCCTGGTGTTGATGCGATAGGAGCCGCCGGCCCAGACAGCCCAATCACCCTTCCAAGGCTTGTAGTAGTTGAAGCTGTCATCGTCGCCAGTGCCATAACCAGCCATCACGAACAGGGAGAGCTGCTCGTTGATCTTGCCGTCGAGCCGGGCCTTGACCGCCATCTCTTCATAATTGGCGTCATAACCCACGATCACCGTCGCAGCACCCCACTTGCCGGCATACTTCAAGCCGCCAACGATGTGCGGGACGTAGGAGTCGAGCGTGTAGTTGCCGTCGTAGGAGCTGCCGCCCTGTTCGAACGAGACGACTGCCGAAAGGCCATTGTCGTTCTTGTAGGTATAGCTGATCAGATTGGTTTCGACCGGGCTATAAGGCACGATGTCGTCGCCGATGACGGAGCCGGCATAGTTCGGAAAGGTCTCGAAGACCGATTCATCCTTTCCGATGCGCAAGCCGCCGAGCTGAATCCAGCCGTAGTAGAGAGCAACGGCATTCTGATCGCCATGGAAGCTTTCGCGGAATGTGAAGTTGGTCTGCGTGAACGTCGACAGCGTGCCGAGTTCCGTCTCGCTGCCGGTCCAGGTACGAAGCGAAAAGCGCGCTTGCGAGTGATAGGTATCGCTCGTTCCGCCGAACTTGTCCGCAACGTCGTTGTGGCCTCCATAAGGACCGTCGCCGGCACGAACTTCGTAGCGGATGAAGCCACCGACGCGCAGGCAGGTCTCCGTGCCTGGAATATAGACGTAACCGGCACCATAGATATCGCAGATGCGGACGTATTCCGCCGTTTCAGGTTCCGCAGAAACCGGATTGTCTGCTGAGTATGCGGCAAAAGAGATCGTGCTCAGCGCAGATGCGCTAAGCAAAAGACACAGATTTTTCAATTTCCCCTCCAGATAAGACCTTCTACAGATCTTAATTTGCTAGCGTTTTGCGCTTAGCTGCATTTTGAAGGGTATTTTCGTGTCATAAAATATTCAAACTAGTTATTAGAATGGGCTTTTGAAATTTCCTCACGACTTCGTTATCGACGCCCGTTCACCCGGCTCAAAGGCCGGTGATGGCGACCCCCGCACCCGATACCTTGTAGGCGCGGTTGATCCAGATGAGCACCGAGGTCAGCGCTTCCGCTGCAGCCGAATTTGCCAGACTGCCGCCGCCAATGCCGCGGTTGGCGACCACCGTCGCAAGTTCGATCACCGTATCGCGCGCTTCCCTGTCATCGCTGAACACCAACACGTCGCAGTCGGCGCGTCCGCCGGCATGGAGCTTGCTGGCGCCGACATTGTGGAAGGCCGAGACGACACGGACGCCATCGCCGAGCAGCCGCTGCGCGATCTGCGCTGCCGAGCCCGCTTCGGGCAATTGCACCACGCTCACCTTCGGAGGTACCAAGGGGACGGCGGCGTCGACCAGGATCTTGCCTTGCAATACGGGTTTGATCTCTTCCAGAGTCGCCTCGTGGCTGGCAAAGGGTACCGCCAGCACCACGACATCTGCCGCCGCTGCAGCACCGACATTGTCATTGCCTTTCGCAAGGCCGCCAAGCTCGGCTGCGAACGTCTCGGCTTTCTCCCGCGAGCGGGAGCCGACGACGACTTCATAACCTGCCGCGGTCCAGCCCTTGGCAAGGCCCGAACCGAGGTCGCCGGTTCCGCCGATGATCCCGATGATCGGTCTGTCTGGCATGCGTTTGTTCTCTCTGCTTCCCGGGAATGTGCTGGCACGGATCGCTCAAGTGCGTTTCACGAGTTCGACCGCCTTCGCCAGCTGCTGGAGCTGGTTGGGGTGGTCGTACATCGGATGCAGCACGATCTCGTCGACACCTTTGGCGATGAACTTCTGCAATCCTTCGGCGCATTCCTCCGGTGGGCCGAATACCGCGACGCGGTCGGCCATGCCTTCGACGCTGTAGACGGGATTGTCCTTGAACCCGACGGACAGGATCTGCTGCACGCGGTCGCGCGCCTCTTCGCGGGTTGGCTCGACCGCTGCATAGACGTTGACGGAGATCGAGAAACTGGAGGGGTCGCGGCCGCTGACCGCCAGCTCGTCCCGAAGGATCGCCAGTTCCTGGTCCCGCTCTTCGGCCGGGATCATCGCCGCCCCTGTCCAGCCATCGGCGATTGCCACCGCCCGGCGCAGCGCCGGTTCGCTGCGTGCGCCGATGATGATCGGCGGGCCGGGTTGCTGGACCGGCTTGGGTTGCATGCGGATGCCGGAGAACGAATAGATCTCGCCGTTGAAGTCGGCCTCGCCTTCGGCCCAAAGCGCGCGCATGACGGCGATGCCTTCCACCAGGCGCACCGTCGGCTTGTCGGTCGGGATGCCGAGTGCCGCGAGGCGTGGTCGGTGATAGGCATTGCCGACACCCATGCCGACGGTAAGGCGGCCTTGCGAAAGCTGGTCGATGGTCGCGAGATCCCGCGCTAGCACCGCCGGGTTGCGATAACCTGAAAACAGCACGGAAATTCCGAGCCGCATGTGCTTGGAGATGCCCGCCGCATAAGACAGTTGGTGCAGCGGATCGAGCGAGAAATTCTTGTCGTTCAGCGTGTCCTGCGTCCAGATCCCGTTGAAACCCTGGTCTTCAGCCAGCCGGATGAAGTCTGCGAAGGTCTTGGGATCACCCCTCAGGCCAACGGAAAAGGATGTTGGCCGGTTGGGGCCGCCTGAGTTCGTCGTCGTCAAAAATCCGTCCTCCGTCGTTCTGCGGGCCGGCTGGGAGCCGGCGGTTCAGCGAAATTGTTGCGATCGAGACGCCATCACAGGAACAGCTCCTGCGCCGCGGGGCGCAGTACATCGCGCGCACTGCTCGCCTCGGTTGCTGCCCATTCCAGGCCGCGCAAAACGATGACCGGCAGCCCGGCGTCCTTTTGCATGAGAAGACCGGCAGCGGCGGCGGCTTCGTCGGCAAAGGCAGGGAGCGTCGCCTTCAGGCCTCGGCCATAGGCATCGGTTCGTCCGGCCCAGTCGACGATGGCCGGTACGCCGGCAATGCCGATCGCGACATTGACCAATCCGTTGCGCCACGGGCGGCCGAACGTATCGCTGACGATGACGCCGATCGGGCCGCCATATTTCGCTTCGAGACCTTCGCGTATCCTGCGGGCGCTGGCGTCCGAATCTTCCGGCAGCAGAAGCAGCATGCCTTCGCGGTCATCGCCTAGATTGGATTCGTCGATGCCTGCATTCGCGCAGATCCAGCCATGGTGGTGACGCGTGATCAGCAGCCCATCCGGTGGCTGGCGGCGGGCGCGGACCACATCGCTGGATTCCGAAAGGATGGCCTCGACCTTGTGCGGGTCCTTGCCGATCTCGGCGGCAAGGGTGATCGCTTGCTGCGACGGCTGGAACTGCCTGGCCGCAACGAGGCGGCCTTCGCTCTTCGACACGATCTTTTGTGCGACCACCACGATGTCGCCTGCCGCGAGAGCGCGGTTTGTCCGGACAAGCGCCTCCGTAATCAGCGTGACCAGATCATCGCCTGGCGCGACCTCGGCTATGGTCGCGACCGCAAAACACTCGGCCTCGGCCGCGCTGCGGGACATTTCGAAATGGTCACGCAGATCCTGCGGCGTATCGATGTCCTTCGACAGATAGGCAAGCTGCAGCCTTTCGCAGGACAGCGCGGCTTTGTGCGCCGCCGCCTCATGGGCATGGGCGGAGTTCGGGCCATAGGAAAAAGGAATCGCGTCCGGCGGCGTCAACAGCAGCGCATTGGTGCCGCCGTCGGCCGAGACCCCGATGACGACCGAACAGCGGCCGCGCACGGCCAGAAGCCGGTCGACCTCTTCATCGACAAGGGTCGGGATATCGGCGTGAACGACGAGGAGTGAAGTCGCGCCGATCCCGATCGCCCATTCGGCCGCGTGTCCGGCGGCGGCGTTGATGTCGCCGCCTCCCGTCTCTTCGATGACCGATGCGCCGTATCTACGGCTGATCGCCGCCGTTTCCTGCGAAGCCGTCACGACGCCGACCGGGCCGCCGGAATGTGTCCGCCTGAAGAACTGCAGCGTGTTTTCGAACAGCAGCAAAGCAAGGCTTTCGCGCGCATCATTGGCCAACACTGGGCTGAGGCGCGTTTTCGCCGCCGCCGGATCCTTCATGAGAATGGCGATCGCAACGGTCATGACGCGGCCTGTTTGCGGTGTTCTTGCAGTACGGCCGTCCAGGCCAGGATCTCCGCTGCAAGGCGCTCTGCGTCCTGCGGGTCGCGCATCAATATGTCGGTGGGCAACACAGAGAGACCACGCCCCTGAAGCTCATCCGCTTCCGGCAAATCCTGCGTGTCGATTGCAAAGCCGTCGAGCAGGCCGCTGTAGCGTACGGCAACGCCGCTTGAACTCGTCCTCATGCCGAGCCCCGCCATCAACCGGGAGAGGGGACCTTTGACGGCCTTGCCGCCGATGAGTGGCGACACCCCGATCTTCAGCGCTCGCGAGGCGGCGATGGTGGCGCGGAAACCGTCGATGGCGAGAATGGGTTCGATGGAAAGCAGCGGGTTGCTGGGAGCAAAGACGATCAGCTCCGCCGCCTCGATCGCTGCCAGCGCCTCGGGGCCGGCTTTGGCCTTCTCAGCTCCGTCATAGCGAAGCTCCAGCACTTCCGGCTCGCAGCGCCGGCCGACGAACCAGGGCTGGAAATCCATCCAGCCGTCCGCCGTCCTGAGTTTGGTCCGGACCGGATCGTCGCTGGCCGGCAGGATACGCGCGCGAGCACCGAGACGCATCGCAGCTTCCTGCGTGACCTTGGTCAGGCTGTTTCCGGCTGCCAGTTGCCAGCTTCGCCAGATGTGAAGCCCGAAATCGGCGTCGCCCAGTTTCATCCAGGTGGGGGCAGCCAGCGTGCCGAGCACGCCCAGCGCGCGCACGGTATCGTCCGCCACACCCCAGCCTTGCTTGCGGTCGATGCGGTCGGAAAGCGTGTAGATCAGTGTGTCGATATCCGGACAGACGCGCAGGCCATAGAAATCGTCATCGTCTCCGACATTGGCGATCACCGTCAGCGCTCCTGCCGGCAGGGTCCTTGCAAAGCCTTCGGCCATGCGTGCGCCGCCGACACCTCCGGCGATCAGCACCACGTTGCTGGCGAATGGCGGCATCTATCGCGCCGCCATGGCAGCGGCGCGTTCCCCAAGGAATGCAACCGGGTTGGCTCCACGCGACCGCTCGACCAGCGGGGCGATATCAGCAGGATCATGGTCGGAGAAATCCTGGACCGTCCCGTAGAGCGTGTTGCGCTGCATCGGCACACGCCCCGCTGCGCGGATGATCCGCACCATCTCTGATGCCGTGATCTCCTGGCCGTGGCTGGCGCCCGCCGCGCGCGAGATGCTCTCGTTCATCAGCGTGCCGCCGAGGTCGTTCGCGCCGCAGCCGAGCATGGCGTGCGCCATCTGAGGCCCGAGCTTCACCCAGGAAACCTGGATGTTGTCGATATGGCCGGCCAGCATCAGCCTGGCGACCGCGTGCATCTTGAGGCTTTCCGTGGCCGTCGGGCCAGGTCTGGCGGCCGGGTGGTCGCGATAGAGCCGCGTCTGCTCGTGGATAAAACCCAGCGGCACGAATTCGGTGAAGCCGCCTGTGTCCTTCTGGATGGCGCGGATGCGTGCGATGTGGGCCGCCCAATGGGCTGGGCCGTCTATGTGGCCATACATGATGGTGGCCGTTGTCCTGATGCCGGCGCCATGAGCCGCCCGGATGATGGTTTCCCATTCATCCGCCGACAGCTTGTTGCGGGTCAGCTGCAGCCGAATCTCCGTATCGAGGATTTCGGCCGCGGTACCCGGCATCGATCCGAGTCCGGCCTGCCTGAGCGCGGCCAGATAGGCGGCGAGCGGAATGTGGCTCTTCCTGACGCCGTACCAGATCTCGAATGGCGAGAAGGCATGCACATGGATGTCGGGAACACGGCGCTTCACCGCTTCCAATATCTGCACGTAATAATCGGCAGGCAGGTCCGGATGCAGGCCGCCCTGGATGCAGACCTCGGTGCCGCCTCGACGCCAGGCTTCTTCTGCTCGCCTTGCCACTTCGTCCAGGGACAGCCATTCCGCCCCGGCCGCATCCTTGCGGACGCCGAAGTTGCAGAACTGGCAGGCCATGTAGCAGACATTGGTGAAGTTGATGTTGCGCACCACAACGAAGGTGACGCTGTCGCCGACACGCTGTCGTCGCACCTCATCAGCGGCATGGAGGATGGCGGCCAGGTCGGCACCTTCAGTCCTGAAAAGCGTTTCGCCCTCGACCTGCGTCAATTCCTGCCCCCTCAGCGCGGCATCGAGGATGCGGGCGACGGGCGGCGTCGCATCCGCCAGGCTGGCTTCCAGCGTCGGTTTGCGGTCGATGAGGTTTGGAAAATCCGGCATCTCAGTTCACGATCTGGCTGCGTGCGAAGCCGTCGGCACCGGCATGACCGGACAAAGCGGCAGCGAGCGGCGCGTTTTGGCTCAAGAAGGCCGGATAGACTGTAAGCCGCTCGACCAGTCGGTAGCCTTGCGCACTGGTACGCCGTGCCAGTTCGGAAAGTTCAGGCCACGCCCGTTCGGGATTGATGTGGTCGATGGTGAGCGGCGAGATGCCGCCCCAGTCGTTGATGCCCGAGGCGATGTAGTCCTCGAATCGATCGTCGAGATTTGGAGGCGCCTGGAGGCTGATGGACGGGTCGAGCACCAGCCTGGCAACGGCAAGCGTGCGCAGCATGTCCTCGTGCGACGGCTCCAGCCAACGGGCCATCGCCGTATCGGCCTTGGCGCGGAAGTTCTGCACGATCACTTCCTGCACATTGCCGTGGCGCTGGTGAATGCGGTCTATGGCAACGAGGCTTTCAACCCGTTCCTCGAATGTCTCGCCGATGCCGATGAGGATGCCGGTGGTGAACGGAACGCCGAGCCGCCCGGCAGCCTCGATGGTCCTCAGCCGCAGCACCGGTGACTTGTCCGGGCAGGCGTGATGCGCCATGCCGGGTTTCATCAGCCGCTTGCTCACCGTTTCGAGCATCATGCCCATGGAACCGGAAACCTCGCGCAATTGGGCGATTTCGGCTTCTGTCAGCGTGCCCGCATTGACATGCGGGATGAGTGAGGTGTGTGCGAGCACCAGCCTGCAGGCTTCGATGACATAGTCGATCGTCGTCGCATGGCCGAGCCGCCGCAATGCCTCGCGCGCTTCCGGATAACGCCGCTCGGGGCGTTCGCCGAGTGAAAACAGCGCTTCCTTGCAGCCAAGGCGCTCGCCATTTCGCGCGATCTCCAGGACTTCGTCCGGAGTGAGGTAGCCGGAGCCTTCCTGCCCGGGATGTTTGACAAAGGCGCAATAACCGCAGGTGTTGCGGCACATCGTGGTGAGCGGAATGAAGACCTTGCGCGAATAGCTGATGGTGTTGCCCCAGCCGTGGTCCCGAAGCGCGGCGGCCTCTGCTCGCAATTGCGCTGTTTCCCGGCTGGCGAAGCGGGCTGTTCCGTCAATACTGTGGGCCATCCGGCAACCAACCTCTCTGGGCGGCAAGGGGCCGGAAGGACCTGATGCAGCCTAGGCAATTCCAGATTTCAGACTGGTCAGCCGGCGTGTTTACGTCAAACGACTTAACCGAATGGACGGTTGAGCTGCACTCAACAGCGGTGCCGAATCGGGACGGCGGCCGATTGATCGAACCTCACACGCGCGTTCGCTTAAGTCGGTTGAACCCGAACTCTCCCGCCCGCACAAACATGCGAGCAAATGGAGTGGGTGGGCATGGCCGAGAGATGGATCGAGGCGAACGGTCTGCAACTGCGATACGACTTCACCAGAGGGCGGCGCGCGCCGATCGTTCTGATCCATGAGATGGGCGGGACGCTTGAAAGTTGGGATGATGTCGTTCTGCCGTTGTCGGAGTTCGCGTCCGTGCTGCGTTACGACCAGCGTGGCGTAGGACTTTCCGAAAAAGTGCCGGGGCCAGTCACGATCGATCAATTGGCCGGCGATCTCGTGAACCTGCTCGACGCCTTGTCGATCAAGGAGCCGGTCGCGGTTGTGGGGAACGCCGTCGGCGCTTCCGTGGCCGCTGCCTTTTCCGCACTCCATCCCGATCGTGTCGCTGCCCTTGTCATGCTCGCGCCGGCAACGGGACTAAGCGCGGAAAGGCGCGAGGCCGCCTTGCGACGCATCGAAGCGATCGAGCAGTGTGGTGTGCGCGCGGCATTTGCCGATGGTGGTTCCCACGTGCCGTCGCGCTTTGCCACATTGCGCCTGGCATCCGACCCTATGGGGCTTTGCGCAACGTGGCGCATGCTCGCCGACCTCGATATGACCGGGCTGCTGCCGCGGATTGCGTGTCCGGCGCTGGTAGCGCACGCGACGCGTGACACATCACGCACCGAGCAGGACATTGCGCGCGTTGCCGGGATGATACCGGGGGCACGCATGACCTCCATAAACACCACGCATTACATGGCCATGGAGACACCCAGGCTGGTTTGCCGCACCGTAACGTCATTCCTCGAGGAGTGCGGTTTTCAGTAACCGGCGAATGGTGAGGATCACCGGTGGGCCGCCCGATCGAAACTCAAGGATAGCAACGTTATCTATCCTCTCGCGCTCGGTATGTATGAGCAAAAGTCAAACGGCGGCGCCGTTTAGTCGTTTGACGGTCGAGGTGTCGCTGCCTACCGTCCGGCCACGATGGATGACATCGGCAGCGTTGCAGGAACACAGAGTGGCGACAGTTCGGTTTTCGGTTGAGGGGAATGTTGCAACGGTGACGCTGGATCGTCCCGAAGCGATGAACGCGATCGATCCCGAGACCGAGATCGAGCTCAGGGATGTCCTGGCACGCATCGACGCCGATGGTGGGATCCGCGCGGTGGTTCTGACCGGCTCAGGCGAGAAGGCATTCTGCTCGGGCGCGGACCTCAAGAAGACCATGGCCATTTCGGAAAGCTACGCTGCTAAGGCCTTCGGCGCCGGCGACGAGAGTTTCGTTTCCAGTTTCTCGACCGACAAGCCGGTCATCTGCGCCATCAACGGTTACGCGCTTGGCGGCGGCCTCGAACTGGCGCTGGCTTGCGACATTCGCATCGCTGCAGCGCATGCCCGTTTCGGGCTGCCGGAAGTCAAGGTCGGCACCATACCCGGTGCCGGCGGTACGCAGCGCTTGCCACGGACCATTGGCGCGAGCGACGCCATGCTGATGCTGCTGACCGGCGATATGATCGATGCGGCCGAGGCACTGCGTCTCGGCCTGATCAGCCGTGTCGTGTCGGCAGGCGAGCTTTTGAAGGAGGCGCAGGCCCTTGCCGGACGGATCGCGGCCAATGCGCCGCTTTCTGTGCGCGCGATCAAGCGGCTTGTCACCGATGGCCGTGCATTGCCGCTCAACGAGGCGATCCGGTTAGAGCGCCTGGTCTGGGGATTGCTGCGCGATACTGAAGACAGGTTGGAGGGGCGGCGGGCATTTCAGGAAAAACGCCCACCGAATTATGTTGGCCGCTGACTCTGGTTTTGTCGGCGCAGTTGCGCCGCAGCACCGATCCGGTGAAGGCAAATAGCAGCTTGGCCGCAAAGCACCGCGAGGAGACGTGATCGGGAATGATTGATAAGCAGGTTGAAGATTTCGCCCAGGCGCTTTCGGGAATAACTGATGGCGCATCGGTACTCGTTGGCGGATTTGGAGCCGTAGGGCAGCCGAACGTACTCTTGGATGCCTTGGGCGAAATGGGCGTCAAGAACCTTACGGTCATCGCCAATAACGCCGGCTTCGAGCCTGATATCGGTCTTGGCCGGCTGATCGGCAGGGGCTGCGTCAGCAAGATGATCTGCAGCTTCCCGCGTGGCTCCTCGTCATTCGACACCTTCTACAGAGCTGGCAAGATCGAGCTTGAAGTGGTCCCGCAAGGCACGCTGGCCGAGCGCATCCGTGCCGGCGGCGCCGGCATTCCGGCTTTCTACACGCCGACCGGCGTCGGCACCCAGCTCGCCGCCGGCAAGGAGACGCGGACATTCGGAGAGCGGGACTATCTGCTCGAGCATGGCCTCACCGCCGATATCGCGCTGGTCGAGGCCTGGGAAGCCGATCGCTGGGGCAATCTCACCTTTCGCGGCAGCGGCCGGAACTTCAATCCGATCATGGCCATGGCCGGGCGGCTGACCATCGTTCAGGCACAGCATGTCGTCGCGCTTGGCGCGATCCTGCCCAACGACGTCGTCACCCCCGGCATCTTCGTCGATCGTGTCGTCCACGTTCCTTGCGGCGATCCACCGGTGGCCAAGGTTGCCACGGTACAGGGAGGCAAGAAATGACGGCCAGCACCTACAAGCCCTGGGGCAAGCTCGACATCGCACGCCGTGTCGGCGCGGATATACCGGAAGGTTGGTACGTCAATCTCGGCATTGGCTTGCCGACGCTGGTTGCCGACCATATTCCCGAAGATCGGGAGGTCGTGTTCCATTCCGAAAACGGCATCCTCGGCATGGGACCTGTGCCGGCGCCCGGCGAGGTGGACACTT
Source organism: Mesorhizobium sp. NPDC059054 (assembly GCF_042739215.1). NCBI lineage: Bacteria > Pseudomonadati > Pseudomonadota > Alphaproteobacteria > Hyphomicrobiales > Phyllobacteriaceae > Mesorhizobium > Mesorhizobium sp. NPDC059054. The sequence continues at coordinate 115,413 of NZ_JBHYHV010000007.1, read as the reverse complement.
GGCTGGTCAATGCCGGCAAGGAGAACGTCACGCTGGTGCCTGGCGCCGCACTGTTCCACCACGCCGACAGCTTCGCGATGATCCGTGGCGGCCATCTCGATCTCTGTGTGCTCGGCGCCTACGAGGTCGCGCAGAATGGCGACCTCGCCAACTGGACGACCTCGCTCAACGACCGCGTTCCGGCGGTCGGCGGCGCGATGGATCTCTCGGCAGGTGTGCGCAATGTGTGGATCATGACCACCCACACCACCAAGGATGGCCAGCCGAAACTGGTGGAGCGCTGCGGCTATCCGTTGACTGCGGGCAAAGCCGTCACGCGCGTCTATTCGGACCTTGCGGTGCTCGACGTTACGGCCAAGGGGTTTGTCGTCATCGACATGGTCGAAGGACTGACACGGGATGAATTGCAGAAGCTGACCGCGGCGCCGCTCCATTATGCTTGAGCTTTCGGAAAACACGACGCCGCCGGCGGCCACAGGTCTCGGCAACGGAAGTGAGCAAGGGACGAACAGCGCCGCCGAGGCGCTGACAAACAAGAACAAGGGGAAGGACATGGACAAGGCTTCGACGATGACCCTGGAGGTGACCGGCCTCAGCAAGATGTTCTTCGTCACGGACGAGAGCACTGCCGGCGGCATACGCGAGGCGACCTTTTCGCTGAAGCCTGGCACGTTCTTCACGCTTCTCGGTCCCAGCGGCTGCGGCAAGACGACGACGCTGCGCTGCATTGCCGGTCTGGAGCGGCCTGATCGTGGCCTGATCCGCCTCGGCAACGAGGTCCTGTTCGACAGTTCGCGCGGCATTGCCGTGCCGCTCAACCAGCGCAACATCGGCATGGTGTTCCAGTCCTATGCGATCTGGCCGCACATGACGGTATTCGAGAACGTCGCCTTTCCGCTTCGGGTCGCCAAGGATCGCAAATACAGCCGGGCGGAAACCACCAAGCTTGTCGACGATGCGCTGAAGCGCGTCGGCCTCGACGGTCTGCAGACGCGTTCTTCGACCCGTCTCTCCGGCGGCCAGCAGCAGCGTGTAGCCCTGGCGCGTGCCATCGTGCGGCAGCCGAAACTGCTGCTTCTCGACGAACCGCTTTCCAATCTCGACGCGACGTTGCGCGACGAGATGCGCACGGAACTCAAGCGCCTGCAGCAGCAGGTCGGCATCACCACCATCTATGTGACGCACGACCAGACCGAAGCGCTGGAAATGTCCGATCTGGTTGCGGTGATCGACAAAGGCAATGTCGTGCAGATGGCACCGCCGCGGGACATCTACAATCGTCCCACCAGCGCTTTCGTGGCGGGCTTTGTCGGCGCTACAAATCTGGTGCGCGGCAAGGTTCGGCGCGAGGTGAATGGAAGCGGCTTCGGCACGGTCGTGCTCGAAGGCGGGCATGAGATCCAATGCACGTTCCAGCAGGCGCTGCCGGCCGAAAAGGAGATCGCTGTCTCGATCCGGCCGGAGGCGATGAGCATCAAGCCGACGCTTGCGCCGGTCCATGATGGCGTCAACCGCCTCAAGGGTACTGTCATGCTGAGCGGCTTCCTCGGCAACATGATCCGCTACAACGTCAAGGTCGGCGAGCGCGTCTTCCAGATCAATGCCGGCCCGGAAACGATGTTCGAGATCGGCTCCGAGGTGTTCGTCGATTTCCCGGGCTCGGCCGCACTCGGCGTTCCGTGGGAACAGGTTCCTGGCCAGCCGGCCCAGGCTGCCGCCGTCTGACGATCGACGCGGTCGAGCTGCAAATTCGAGATCTCCGTTCTACAATCGAGGTGGATTCAGGTCCGCCTCGATCTGTTTTGCGTGCCCGTCTGGTAGTGCGAAACAGGATGGCAAAAGCAAAAACGCGGGCCGATGGCCCGCGTTTCATGACTGCTTGATGATATCGATTATCAGGCGGCGAGGTCGCTGATCTTTGCGACGTTCTGCAGGCGGATCAGCTGATCGAACAGGCGGTGCGCCTTTGCCTCATCCAGCTGTTGCTTGCTGCAGGCTGCGAACTTGCCCCACAGCTCCTCTTCGCTCATCCGGCGGGTCCAGTGGCCGCGCGCGTAGGGAACGCTCGGGCTTTCGAGCATGGTGCCGTTCTTCAGATAGATGCGCACGCCGCCGCTGTAGCCGAGGTTGGGCTGGGTGTCGGCCGGAATGCTCTTGTCGGTTGCCGGCTTGATCACCTTCATCATGGCCTGCACATCGGGCCGGCTGTAGAAGGCCTCGCTCAGTTCGTGGAAGGTCCCTTGCCGTGAGATGATGGCGCCAGCCACGCCGAGCGCAATGCTGTGGCTCGGTACGAAGTTGATCGTCGATGGCGATTTCGAGACGACGGCATATTGTGCCTCGCTGATCATCACGTCGACACGCTCGATCGCATCAGGCGAAACGTCGTGTTCCCGGACGAGATCGAGCGCCCCGTCGATGGCACGCTGGTTCATGTTGCCGAACGGATATTGCTTGACGTTGATGCCGACGGTTTCCAGCCTCCATGCCTTGCCGAGATCCTCGATCGGCGTGTCGAGGTCGACCGCACCCTTCGGCGAGAGTGCGACCAGCATGCCGCGGCCGCTGCGCTCCAGCCCGTCCTGCGGCGTCGACATGCCTGCCTTGGCAAGGCGCGCGGCCATGACACCGGCGGCAGCGCCGCGTCCGACCTGGAACGGGCCGACGTCAGTGTCGAAACTTGCCGTGATGCCTCCGGGCATCGCGGCTGCGATACCGATTGCGTGCAACGTGGTTTCCGCGTCGAAGCCGTGCAGGCTGCTGATGGCGATCGCAGCCGCCGTCGGGCCGAACGCAGCCGTCGCATGCCAGCCCTTGCCGGCATAGGAATCGGGATCGCGTTCCGAGAGGCGAGCCCAGGCTTCATAGCCTGCGGCGTAACCGCGGATGACGTCCTTTCCGGAAGCGCCGCTGGCCTCGGCCTCGGCGACGAGTGCCGGCATCAGGATCGTGCTGGTGTGGCAGCCGGAGAAGGCGACGTCGTCATAGACGACGCTGGTCGTCGTCGCAGAATTTACGAGGGCCGCCTCGGTTGTCGAGGCGCGTTCCTTGCCGAGGAATATACGCGCATCGCCCTTGCTGCCGCGCGTGCCGAGTTCTCCGAGCACGATGTTGGACACGGATGTTCCGATACCCGACATCATCACGCCGACCGTGTCGGCCATGCCGGTGTTGATCGCCTCGATCGCGAGACCGGGGATGTCTTCATATTTCAGTTTTGCCGCAAATTCGGCAAGCGTACGGGAAATAGGGGCGGGCATCGGCGGTTTCCTCTCTGATTTTCTTGATTGGGAAGCTTCGAGACGCATGCCGCGATGATCAAGCGAGCTTTCAGCAAGCCCGCGTGAGAATTCATCGCGGCAGCGTTCAGGCGAGCTTGAATATTGGCAGCACGTCGCCGTCGGGCTGCCGTCGGATCGCAATCTCCACCGGCTTTCCGATGCGGATCGCTTCCAGGTCGCTGTCAACGATATTGGTCATCATCGTCGGGCCTTCCTCCAGCGTCACATAGGCGATGGCGTAAGGCGGCTTGGCCTGGCGCATGATGCTGTAGGAATAGATGATGCCGCGTCCGCTGGCTTCCCGCCATTCCGTGTCGGCGCTCGTGCAGAAGGGGCAATGGGCGCGGGGATACCAGTGCGCCCGACCGCAACTGCGGCAGCCCTTGATCAGGAAACGCCCTTCTTCGAGCGCGGACCAGAATGGTTGTACTTCGGGATGATGGGGAAGTGTGTTCGACAGGATGGACATGGTGGTTCCTATTCGCGTTCCAGGATGAGGCTCGCCGAGCCGTGACGCGTGCCGAGCAGGCCGCCGGTGCCATGCGCCATTGCGAGGTCGCAATTGGCGACCTGCACGGCAGGATGGGCTTCGCCGCGCAGCTGCCGCACCGCTTCGATGATCTTGGTCATGCCGCCGCGGTGGTTGGGATGGTTGTTGCAGAGGCCGCCGCCATCGGTGTTGAACGGCAGCTTGCCGACGCCGGAGATCAGGTTGCCGTCCGCGACGAAGCGTCCGCCTTCGCCCTTCTTGCAGAAGCCGAGATCTTCCAGCTGGATGATCACGGTGATGGTGAAGCTGTCGTAGACCGAAACATATTTGATGTCGGCAGGGGTGAGCTTTGCCTCTTCGAAGGCAAGCGCGCCGCTGCGGGCGCCTCCGGAATAGGTCAGGTCGACGTCGCCGCCGGCAAGATGTTTGATCGCTTCGGCAGCACCCCGCACCTTGACCAGGGGGCGCTTGAGACTGCGGGCGATCTCGGGGCGGGTCACGATGACCGCGCCGCCGCCATCGCTGATGACACAGCAATCCAGCCGGCGCAGCGGATCGGCGATGACCGGTGAATTGGCTACGTCTTCGACGGTCACGACGTCGCGCAGCATCGCATTCGGATTGTGCTGAGCATGATGGGAGGCAGCCACCTTGACCCAGGCCAACTGCTCGGGTGTCGTTCCGAACTGGTGCATGTGCCGCATGGCGCACATCGCATAGGCGTTGAGCGTCGTCATGCCGAATGGCTGTTCCCACGGGAAGTCCGGCTGCACCGGGTTGTCGACGCGCTGCGGCGCACCCTTCTGCTGGCTTTCGCTACGCGGCCTGCCGGCCAGCGTGATCAGTGCGATGTTGCATTTGCCAGCAGCGATCGCCTGTGCGGCGTGGTTGACGTGCAGGATGTAGGAGGAACCGCCGACATTGGTGGAATCGGCGTGGCGTACCTTCAGGTTCATGTATTCGACAAGCGACAGCGGTCCCGTGCCCGGCGCATCGCCGCCGCAGAAATAGCCGTCGATGTCATCCTTGCTGAGGCCGGCATCGGCAAGCGCTCCGAACGCAACCTCGGCATGGAGCTGCGCCAGCGATTTGTCCGGCGCCTTGCGGGTGGGGTGTTCGTAGGCGCCGACGATATAGGCTTGTCCGTTGATGCTCATGCTTGTCCTGCTTTTTCCTGTTTTCCGGCGCCGGCAGCGGCCGCCGCCAGCTCGTCGAAATAGGCTGTCGCCACGACCGATGGCCGCCTCCCGACTGCCGCGAACCAGTTTGCCAATGAGGGGTGGGTTTCACGCCAGACGACGTCGTCTGACAGGCGGAAGTCGATGTAGCAAAGGGCCGACACGATCGCGATCTGCGCCATGTCGAAAGGAGCCTGCATCATCTTCGGCGCCTCCGCCTCCAGCGTCGCGAAGATCAGCGGCAGCTTTTCTCGTAATGCGGCCAGGCGCCGCTCCGAATGCTCCGGCTGGCGTCGTGATTTCTCCGACAGCAGGCTCATGAGCACCGCGGTGAGGCCGTCACCCAGCACGAGCAGGCGCATCATCGCGATTTCCGCGGCGATCTCGCGCGGATGCAACCGGCCTTTGCCGATCACCAGATCGAGATAGCGGCAGATCACGTCTGAATCGAACAGCGCCTGGCCGTCATCGAGGATGAGCGTGGGGATCTGCCCCAGCGGGTTGACCGAAAGCATTGTCGGGTTCGCGGCCAAGGCCGTCACGACCATCGGTTCCACCGCAATGTCGCCGATTGTTCCCGTCTCATGAGCGGCGATCAAGACCTTCCGTACATAGGGCGATCTGGAGGATCCGTAGAGCTTCATTGTGCGCATTGCCATGGTTCAGAAAAAATCAATCGCCACATACATTTTCTGCAACGTCATCGTCTTTGCTGCCGTTACAAAATCATTCTTCTTGGGAGCATCAGGGTAGTTGATTAGCAAGCAAAATTGCGTCAACATCGCCAGAATTCATATATCTAGACAAATCGAAATCGCGGCAATGGTCAATTGACCATTCGGAATGTTCGAATGAGTATTTCTCAAGGATGAGCATGTCGAAACGTCTTCCCCCGCTCAATGCGCTGCGTGCCTTCGAGGCTGCTGGCCGTCATGTCAGCTTCACCAAGGCTGCCGAAGAACTTTTCGTAACCCCTGGTGCCATCAGCCGGCAGATCAAGCTACTGGAAGACGTGCTCGGCCTCGAACTGTTCGAGCGCACGAGCCGCGATCTCAGGATCCCCGACGAAGCGCGCGAATATTCGATCGCCCTGGGCGATGCCTTCGAACAGATCAACCGGGCGACCAAGCGGCTGATGTCCGCACACCGGGCGCGCTCGTTGCGCATCCATTGTCCGATGACGTTCACGCTGCGGTGGCTGATGCCACGTTTGCCGCTGTTCCATCGGCTTTACCCGACGCGCCAGATCCAGCTCACCACCACGCTCTTGCCGATGCCAGCCAATCTGCTGCACCTCGGTGATGCCGACGTCGTGATCCAGATGGGCAAGGGTGACTGGCCCGACCTCATCGCGCACAGATTGGCTGACAGCGCCCTGGTACCGGTTTGCAGCCAGGCCTATCTCTCCTCGATGGGCGGGACGATGGCGGTGGAAAAGCTGAACGAGGCGACGCTGCTGTGTTCCATGGCCCGTCCCGACGATTGGCGCGACTGGCTCGATGCCGCCGGCGGACATGACATCGACGACCAGCGCGGTCTGCATTTCGAAAGCTCGAGTCTTGCCTACCAGGCAGCGATCGAGGGCATCGGCATCGCCATTGGCCAGATATCGCTGATCGCCGGCGATCTCGTCGCTGGCCGGCTTGTCGCTCCGTTCGATTTCGTTCACGACAACGGCAACGCCTATTACCTGACCTACGCACGGCAGTCCGAGAACGACTCCCGTCTCATGGAGTTCCGCGACTGGATCATGGAGCAGGTGGTCGAGTTCGAGGCCTGGCTGGCGGAGTCGCAGGGACCGGCGGTGCTGGCCCTCAAGCCGAACCAAGCTCAATGACACCGGCTTTTGCCAGCGACGCGATCTCGTCGTCGCTATAGCCCGCGATCTCGCTGAGGATCGTCGCTGTATCGGCTCCGATGCCCGGGGCAGGGCGTTCGATCGACAGAGGTTGTTCGTCGATCTGGAAAGGAAAGCCTTTCACGCGCTTGCCGTCGAAGCACTGGATGGCGTGCGACCAGCTTTCATCCTCGAGTTTCAGAATACCGGCGCCGTCCTGTACCGGTGCTGCAGCCAAACCGATCTGCTGCAACGTGCGCGCTGCCGGCTCGCTCTCTTGAGCTGCGATATGGGCAGCCAGGGCATCGCGCAGAGCAGCATCATCCTGCTCGATGTTTCGTCCAAGCAACGTGCTCAGGGCTTGGAGATCCGTTTCGCGAACCGAAGCGGCGACCCAGATGCCGTCCGCTGCCTTGAAACAGTCTTGCAGCAGGAAAGGCTCCTGCGCATTCCCGCCCCTGCGGATTTCCTTTCCCATCGAGGCGGCAACGAACGTCTCACCGATCAGGAAGGACGTCAGGTCGCGTTGCGAAAGATCGAGATGGACAGCCGGCCCGCCCTTCTGCACCGAGCGCAGGGCAGTGGTAATCATGCTGGTGGCGAAGATCGCCGCCACCTGATCGGGATAGTTCACGTCGCGGCCGCTGATCACCGGCGCATCGTCCTGGTAGCCGGTGCCCCAGGCAAAGCCGGCTACGGCTTCGAGGGTCGAGCCGTAGGATACATGACTGGCGTCCGGGCCGGTCTCGCCCTGGCTGGAAACCGAAGCAAGGATGATGCGGTCGTTGGCAGCTCGGAGGGCCTCGAATGAAAGCCCGAGCTTCGGCAGCACGCCGCGGCGGAAATTCTCGACCACGACATCGCTGGACGCGACGAGCCGCAGCATGACCTCGCGGCCGGCCGGTTGCTTGAGGTCGATGCTGATGGCCAGCTTGTTGCGGTTGGTGGCCCGAAACAGCGGCGGCATATCGTCGGCCTTGCTTTCACCGCTCGGCCACAACCGGAAGGGATCGCGATAGGTCGGGGATTCGATCTTGATCACCTCGGCACCGAGGTCGGCCAGGATTGCGGATGTCGCCGCGCCGGCGGTGATGATGCCGAGATCGAGGACGCGGCAGCCTTTCAGTACACTCACGATATGCCGACCGCTGTTGCGACCGGCATGTCTCCGATCATGTTGGAAAATGCAGAACCGTTCCACAGCAGTGGCAGGCGCGGCGCAAAAATCGGGTTTTGCGACTGACGCTGGCGCGGCAGTTCTTCAAACAGCCTACGCGCCGCGTTGTGTGGATCGCCGAGTGCTTCCTCCGGCGCCCACACGGGCCCGAGTGGAAGCCTGAACGACAATGCCTCCTCATGCAGTTGCCTGCGTGTGCGCGAAAGGAACGCCTGCTCGATGACGTCCGCCAGTTCGACGGCGTTCTCCAGGCGACCCTGGCGCGTGGCGAACTTGTCCTGCCGGATACGCTCGTCTTTCACCATCGTGCACAGATGCGGCCAGTCCGGCTCCTGGTAGACCAGTGCGATCCAGCCGTCGGCGCAGCGCACGATGCGCCATTCGGCCGACGCCCCCGCACGCCCCGGAGGGATCGGCGCATCCGCTTCCAGCGGTACGGCCTTCCAGTTCAGCCAGACGACGATGTCCAGCAAGCTGGCGCGGATCGTTGCCGCATTGTCCGAACTTGGTTCCCTGGCAAGCGAGGCGGAGAGACCGCAGAAAGTGGCAAGGCCGAGTGCGTAGGCTTCCTGGTGACCGACCAGCTTCAGCGGTTCGCGCTCGGCATCACCAACCATGTTGAGGAAGCCGCCCAGGGCGGCAATGGTGAATTCGGTTGCTGCGATCTCGGTTTCGGCATTGCTGCCGCCGAAAAGCGAAAGCAGCGCGACTTTCTTCGGCAAGTCCTTGGCGGCGATGGAGCCATGGACATGACGGTCGACGATGGCGACATCGGCCTTTCGCAGGACGCCGGTCAGAAATGCATCGTCAAGGCTGGAATCGACGACCGACTTCCTTGCTGAAAGGAACTGTTGCAGAGCCAGAGAGGTTGCCGATGGTTTTGCCTCGGAACCTTGTAGCGCATGATCTTCGACCTGGATCACCTTCGCGCCGAGATCGGCAAAGATGCGCCCGGCCATGGCCGCAGCCAGGCGAAGCGCATTGCCAGGTGGACCGCCGACGGCTTCCACGACCGTCAGCCCTTCGTACGGATATGCAGGCGTCATTTCAGGGTGCGTTCCCACAGCTTGAACATCTTCGCCCAGGTCGCTTCCGCTGCCTGCGGCTGATAGGCACGGCCGGCCGTGAAGCAGTAGCCGTGGCGGCTGTTGGGATGGATTTCGGCTTCGTGCTTGCCGCCGCTCGCCTGGATCGCCTGTTCGATCGCGGCAATCGTTTCCGGCGGCGTCGCCGTGTCGGTTTCGGCAAAGCCGAAATAGAGCTCGCCCTTCACCTGTGACATCAGCTTGTGCGGAGAACCATCGTCTTCGGTGAAAAGGCCGACGCCATACAGGGACGCCGCCGAGGCAAATCGCTCGCCGAAATAGGCCGACAGCGATACGGCATAACGTCCGCTCATGCAGAAGCCGACACAGGAAACCTTGTCGCTTTTTGCGTCTGCTTCACCGTCGAGGTAGCCGAGGAGGCCGGCGGTGTCTTCGTTGACGCCGTCATTGTCGAGGCTGCGCAGGCAGGCGCTGACGACCGCCGACATGCGGTCATCCCTGCGGGGCAGGTCGAAACGTACCGTTCCCAGGCGGTAGTAGAGATCGGGCAGAGCACAGTAGTAGCCTTGCGCCGCGATGCGCCGCGCCATGTCACGGAGCTCCTCGCGAATGCCGGGTGCATCCATATAGAGGATGACGACTGGGTATGGGCCTTCGCCTTCCGGACGGACCGTGAAAGTCGGCATCCGGCCGTGCTTGGTTACGACGAGTACTTCGTTTTCGCGCATCTTATCCTCGGGTCAGCTGTTGGTATCCGCCGCTTTCAGTTTGAAAGCGTGCTGGGTTCTGTCGAGATGACGCCGGTAGGTTATCGATACCGGCCTGTCGATCCAGCTTCCTTGTGGTTCCTCGCCCACAAGATTGGAAACGACGATCGGCCCCTCGACCAGCCGCACGGCAACGACATTGTAAGGCTGCGGAAAGTCCTCGAAATATTGCCGGTGGAAAACCACCCAAGACAGGATGGTGCCTTCGCCGGAAATCTCGGTCCACTCATAGTCCATCGAATTGCATTCGGCGCAGATCGGCCCGGGCGGATAGCGGAAGCGTTCGCAGTGCGAGCATCTGGGCAGCGCCATTTTCTGGCGTTCCATGCTGTCCCACAGGGGCAGATCGTAGAGCGACAGGACGCGTTGGGAGTTTGCCATCGGCTTAGTGTCCGTAGATGATCGAGACGGCCTTCCCGGCAACGTCGGAGCTGTAGTGGACATGGCGGCAGTCAGGCACCTGTCGTTCGCCGGCCTCGCCGCGCAACTGCCGGACCGCTTCGATCTGGTGGTTCCAGCCCTGCATGTAGCTTTCCGACAGATGTCCGCCGCCGGTGTTCACCGGCAGGCCCTTGGCAAGCGAGATGCCGTGCTCGCGCATGAACTTGCCGGCCTCTCCGGTCTTGCAGTAGCCGTACCCTTCCAGCGCCAGCGGGATGTGCAGCGAAAAACTGTCGTAGATCTGCAGCGCGTCCATGTCGGATGGGCCAAGCGACGCCATCGCGAAGACCTGCTCGCCGACGGCCCGCTGCGCCGGCTGGTAGAAATCGGTCAGCCGAGGCTCGAGGCTGGTGGCGCCGGTATTGAGGTCGTGCCGCCCGATGCCGTGGATGGGCACTGGTGCCCGGCCGATACGCTTGGCTTTGCCGGCCTCGGCGATGATCAGCGCGACACCGCCGTCATTGATCAGGCAATAGTCGAACAGATGCAGCGGCTCGCAGATGTAAGGCGAAGCGAGATAGTCCTCGACCGTGATCGGCTTTCGCATCAACGCCTGCGGATTGCGCGACGCTGCCAACCTCTGCGCAACGGCGACTTCCGCGAGTTCCGCCTCGCTCATGCCGCGCTCCTGCATGTAGCGCCGGGCCATCAGCGCGTAGAGCGCGCCCTGTGAGGTGAAGCCCCAGGGAGCGTGGTAGATATAGGAGAGAAAGGCCGATCCGCCTTGCGCGTCGGCACCGCCATAGTTCACCGCGGCGGAGCGCTGGTCGTTGCCATAGACGAGGGCGACCACTTCGGCCTGACCGGAATGAATGGCCATGCAGGCCTCGAGGACCGCAAGCATTGCGTCTGCTTGCCCACCCCAGCGGACATCCAGTCCGAGAAGTTCGCCGACGCGCTCATAAGCCACCGTCGGCCCGACGATCAGGCCATCGACATCGGCTCTGGATATGCCGGCGTCGGCGAGGGCCGCGACGAACGCCTCTGCAGCATAACCGTAGGAATCATGCGGCTTCTGGCCGGCTCGGACACGAGCATGATCCGCGGGCCAGTCCGTCTGGCCAATACCGATCACCGAAGCTGTCTTGGCAGCCATGCCGGCAAGTCTCATCACGCCTCCACACTCGCGGCATTCGCAACATCGCCGCATTCTGCTTATCTGCACTGTCGTCATGGATGCCCAAAAGGCCTGGACAACCGCTGCCAGAGTTCTTGGATGAGCCTTGGTCCGTCAACCGACTTAAGCGTAACGTTTGTTGAGCTATTCTCATCTGTGCCACGCAGCCCGTAGCTTGAGAGGTCCTGGCTCAAAAGAACTCAACGGTTGGTCAGTTTCTATCGGTTGACGATATGAACAGCATGCCGTGCCTTGTCGCGAAGACCGTTTGGCAGAGGAGGACGGGATGCGAACGCAGTGGATCGAGGCCAATGGCGCCCGCTTTCGGTACGAGTTTCGCCGGCGCGGTGCGGGCACCCTTGTCCTGGTGCACGAGATGGGCGGTCGGCTGGAAAGTTTCGATGGGTTGACGACAAGCCTCGGTGAGCAGTGGAGCATCCTGCGCTATGACCAGCGCGGCGCCGGCCAATCGGATCGCATCGTTGGATCGCTCAGCATTGACACAGCGGCCGCCGATCTCGCCGGCATCCTCGATGGGCTCGAAATCGCAGGTCCGGTGATCGTCGTTGGCGCGGCTCTGGGCGCTTCCGTAGCGATCCGCTTTGCCGCAAAATGGCCGGCGCGCGCGGCCGCATTGGTGCTTCTCGCGCCTTCCACGGGCCTCATCGCGGGCAACGAGGCCGCAACGATCGAGAAGATCGAGATCCTGGAGAAAAGCGCACGGGAAGGCACCGTCGCGCTGGCCAGCAATGGTGCCCGGCTGTCCGATCCTGCGAGCTCTGCGGCGACGTGGCGGATGCTGATCGGCCTCGACCTGACTGCCGACCTTGCCGGCCTGTCCTGCCCAGTGCTGGTGGCTTCTGGCACGAAGGACACCTTCAGGCCGCCCGCTCATGTCGCGGAAGTCGCAGCGAGGATTCCTGGCGCGCAATCGCTTGTCCTGGACACCGGTCACGTAATGGCGATCGAGACGCCGGACCTTGTCGCGGCAACGATTGCGACATTTCTGAACAATGCCGGATTCGCGCCCGGATTACCCGTCCCGGCAGGCGTATCGACATCCGCCGGCAGGGTTTCCGGTTGAGGATTCCTCATGGATGGGGTCTTTTTAGTCGTTTGACGATTCCGGGACCCGGCAAGCAACATGCACCATCAGTGAGACTTGGCAGCAAACCAAGCCACGCGGCCTGCGAAAACAGGCCGGCTACTCAAGGGAGGACTCTTTGAACAATACCCGCCGCAATCTTTTGAGGCTGGTCGGGGCCACGCTGGCGCTGTCGCTGGCTGGTGCTCCGGCATTTGCCGATCCGTCACAGCAGCTCGTGGACGCCGCCAAGGCCGAAGGCCAGATGGTCTGGTACACGGGCCTGATCGTTCCTCAGGTCGTGCGTCCGCTGGCCGAAGGTTTTCAGAAAAAATACGGCATCGAGGTGAAATACGCCACGACCGGAGATTCCGATACCGTGCTGAAGCTGACCAGCCAGGCGCGCGTCGGCAAGATGGAGGCTGACCTTTTCGACACGCCCGGCACCGCGATCGCGCCGCTCGCCGCCGCCAACCTGATCGAGCCGTATCAGCCCCTGGCGCTTGCCGACTACGATCCGATGTTCAAGCCGGCGTCCAAGCTCTATTCGGGCATCTACACGCTGTTCCTGACCACCACCTACAACACCGATCTCGTTCCGGCCGACCAGGCGCCGAAGACCTATGAGGATCTGCTCGATCCGAAATGGAAGGGCAAGATGGTGTGGACCGACACGCGCGGCGTTTCAGGCCCTCCCGGCTTCATCGGCAACATCCTGCAGACGATGGGCGAAGAGAAGGGCATGGACTATCTGCGCAAGCTCAGCCAGCAGCAGATCGCCCGCGATCCCGGTAGCCAGCGTGTTGCGATCGACAAGGTGATTTCGGGCCAATACGAGATCGGCGTGATGACCTACAACCATCATGCGGAAATCAGCAAGGCGAAGGGTGCTCCGATCGGCTGGGTGAAAATGGAGCCGCTGGTCGCCAATCTCGGCGCCATCGCGATCGTCAAGAACGCGCCGCATCCGAATGCCGCCAAGCTGTTCCTCGAATATCTGTTCTCCGAGGATGGCGCGCAAATCATCCGCGAAGCCAACTATCCGCCCGGCCATCCGAATGTGCAGGCTAAAATCCCCGCGATCAGTCCAAAGACCGGCAATTTCAAATTCACGCTGCTGTCGCCTGAAGTGGCCTCGCAGGAAACCGAGCCGCTCAAGACCTGGCTCAAGATCTATGACGAGCTGTTCAAATGACGGCCATCATTGATGGTTCCTCCCAGGACGCCCGGCCCCGGATCTCCGGGGCCGGGCGGCGTTACCGCGACCCGCTCTGGCTGCTTTCGCTGGTGATGGTCGTCATCGTTGGTTGCCTTGTCCTGCCGCCTTTCGTTTCACTGGTGCGCAACAGTCTTTTCGTCACCATGCCGGATGGTTCATCCGGTGCTTTCACGCTCGAGAATTTCGCCCGCCTGACCGAAAACGGGCACTTTCTCCAAAGCACGATCAACTCGGTCATCTTCGCGTTGCTCTCGACCGTGCTGGCCATCCTGATGGGTGGTTCGCTGGCATGGATCGTCGAGCGCACCAACGCGCCGTTTCGCGATCTCGCCTATCTGATGACGGTCGTTTCGCTGAGTATTCCCGGCGTCATCTACGTTCCGGCCTGGCTGTTCTTCCTGGGGCCGACGGGGCCTTTGAACGACCTCTACCGGCTGGCTGGCGGCAGCGGCCTGCTTTTCAACGTCAATTCCATGGCGGGCATGGTCATCATCGAGGGCTTCGGCTGGATTCCGCTGACATTCCTGCTCTTTGCCGCTAGCTTCCGCATGGCCAATGCCGAACTCGAGGAGGCAGCCCGCATGAGCGGCGCCAATGTCTTCGAGATGATGCGCAGGGTTTCCATTCCGCTTGCCGCGCCTGCCGCCTTCGCGGCAGCCCTGTTCATCTTCATTCGTTCGCTGCAGGCCTTCGACATTCCGAAGCTTGTTGGCACAGGAGCAGGCATCAAGCTGCTGACGACGGATATCTATGACAGCATCCGTACCGTCCCGCCGCAAATCGGCTATGCCAGCGCTTTCTCTGTTGCCTTGACCGTGGTCGTTGCCGGCCTGCTCTATCTTTACAGCCGCCTCGCCATGAACGCGTCGCGCTTCGCGACGGTGACCGGCAAGGGCTACAAGCCGCGGCCGCTGGCCCTGGGTTGGGCACGCTGGGTGTGCGGCGGCATCGTCCTGCTCAACGTGCTGATTGTCCTGGTGCTGCCGCTGTTGATGCTGCTCTGGGTCGCGGTCACGCCGTTCATCCGGCCGGTGCGCTGGTCGGCATTTTCTTCGCTCACTGCCGACAACTTCGCCCTGGTCCTGTCGGACGATCGTTATCTGGAGCTCGTCACGAACACGCTGATCGTGTCCGCGTCGGCTGCCACGGTGACGATGCTGCTGATGGTCATCTGCGGCTGGCTGGTGGCCAGGCGGCGCGTCTATCACACCGTGCTCGACCAGATGATCGCGCTGCCCATGCTCATTCCATCCATCGTGCTCAGCGTGGCGATGATGGACCTGGCGCTGCGTTCGCCGATCCCGCTCTATTCCACTTTGAGCATCGTCGTCATCGCCTTCGTGGTCCACTACCTGCCGTTCGGCATGCGCTACACCTTCACCGGTTCGCTGCAGCTCCACAAGGAGCTGGAGGAATCGGCCGGCGTGTGCGGGGCAACGCCGCTCGGCATGCTTCGCCGCATCGTGGTTCCGTTGCTCATGCCTTCGATCGTTGCGGGCTGGCTTTTCGTGTTCCTCAACGCATCGCGCGATCTGTCGACGGCGATCATCCTGGCAGGACCCGACACCAAGACGATTGCGGTGGCGATCTTCGACCAGGCCATCAACGGTCAGTTCAGCGAAGTCGCCGCGCTTGGCCTGCTGTGGTCGGCGATGATGAGCATCGTTGCAATGGTCTTCTATTTCCTGGTGCAACGCCGGTCCAACGGCGGCGGCATCTCGTTCTAGCGCCTCGTTAGAGGCGTCCGGCTAGGCCAGCCGAAAGCAATGCAAGCGATATCGTTCCGGCCTAACTGGCCGGAGCGCAGGATTTTGGGCGGCCTGACGGCAGGCTGCGCGGAGGCAGTGGCATGACGAGTTTTGCCGAGTGGATCGGCCGCAAGAGCGAGGAAGAGGACGTCGTTACGGAACGGCTCGTCGAGAGTTTCCATGCCGTGTTCGATCCTCACCTTGCCGTCGTGCCTTCCGGCGTGGCTCCTCTCGGCATTCACTGGTGCCTGGCGCCGTCGATCGCACGGATGGCGGAACTCGGCCCCGATGGGCATCCGATGAAGAACCGTGAACTGCCGCCAGTGCCGGCGCCGCGGCGCATGTGGGCGGGCGGCTGGGTCGAAACCATCGATCCGTTGCGGATCGGCGATCGGGTGCGGCGCATATCGACCATCGCCGGCATTGCCCGCAAGGACGGGCGCTCGGGCGAATTGTGGTTCGTCGGTGTCGAGCGCGACTATGTCACCGAGCGTGGTGTAGCCGTGCGGGAGCGCCATGACATCGTCTATCGGGAAGCGGCCCGTCAGCCTTTCCGCGCGACGGAGCGGCTTGCGCGCGACGAGGCGGAGCCTGCCCGACGATCGAGCCGAGACTGGTCGATCATGACGACGCCGACTTTTCTGTTTCGATACTCCGCCATCAGCTTCAACGGACACCGCATCCACTACGATCTGCCTTATGCCGTCGAAACCGAAGGCTATGAAGGCCTGGTCGTGCACGCGCCGATCCAGGCGACATTGCTTCTCAACTTGGCAACTGAGGATGCGGGCGTGCCGCGTCGGTTCGTCTATCGCGGCGTGTCGCCAGCAATCGCCGGACACAAGCTCACAGCCCGCGCCGGTGCCGGCAAGGAGCGCGACAGCCTCTGGATCGAGGGGCCGTCCGGTCGCGTGTCCATGACGGCCAGCGCGGTCGGCCGTTTTGAAATCACCGGGCCGGCATAGCCGGCTTCATGCCTGGCCGGGACGGCTCCGGCCGAAGGCGAAAGCAAGCACTGGAGGAAATCATGTCTCACGATCTGCAGTTCTACATCGACGGCGCCTGGGTCGATCCCGTCGAGCCGAGGCGGCTGGACGTCATCGATCCCTCGACGGAAGAGACGTTCGCGCAGATTTCGCTTGGCTCGAAGGCGGATGTCGACAAGGCTGTCGCAGCCGCCAGGCGGGCTTTTTCGAGCTACGGCTTCACCAGCGTGGCGGAACGGCTCGATCTCCTGAACCGGGTCATCGACGTCTACAAGAAGCGTAGCCGGGATCTCGCGCTCGTCGTGTCGCGCGAAATGGGTGCTCCAGGTGAGTTCTCGCTGGAATGGCAGGTCGGCATTGGCCTGGCGCATCTGAAGAAGACGGCCGAGGTACTGCGCGATTATCCGTTCCGGCAGACGAAGGGCCGGCAGATGGTGGTGCGTGAACCCATCGGCGTGGCGGGGCTTATCACGCCGTGGAACTGGCCGCTCAACCAGATCACCTGCAAGGTCGGGCCGGCCCTAGCTGTCGGATGCACCATGGTGCTGAAGCCGAGCGAGATCGCGCCGCTCGATGCCATTGTCTTTGCCGAAATCCTCGATGAGGCAGGTGTGCCCAGGGGCGTGTTCAATCTCGTCAATGGTGATGGGCCGACGGTCGGTCAGGCGCTGGCCAATCATCCCGACGTCGACATGATGTCCTTCACCGGCTCGACCCGCGCCGGCATCCTGGTGGCGAAGGCTGCGGCGGATACGGTCAAGCGCGTCAGCCAGGAACTCGGCGGCAAGTCGGCGAACATCCTCCTGCCCGACGTCGATTTTTCGGTTGCCGTCGAGAAGGGTGTCGCGGGCTGCTTCGGCAACAGCGGCCAGTCCTGCAACGCGCCGACACGCATGTTCGTGCCACGCGACCGGCATGACGAGGTCGCCTCCATCGCCAAGGCTGCCGCCGAGAAGTTTGTCGTTGGCCCGGCCAATGCACCGGACATCGATCTCGGACCGGTGGTCAGCCAGATCCAGTTCGACAAGATTCAGGACCTGATCCAGAGCGGCATCGACGAAGGCGCGACACTTCTGACCGGCGGTCCGGGTCGTCCCGCAGGGCTTAACCGCGGCTATTTCGTGCGTCCTACAGTCTTTGCCGACGTGGCGCCGGAGATGCGTATATCGCGAGAGGAAATCTTCGGTCCGGTGCTGTCGATCCTGCCCTACGACAGCGTCGATCACGCGATCGAACTGGCCAACGATACGGTCTACGGGCTGGCGTCCTACATTCAGTCGAAGGATATCGAGAACGCCCGCAAGGTTGCGGCGCGCATGCGCACAGGCAATGTCCACATCAACTATCCCGCCTGGGACGCCGCGATGCCGTTCGGCGGCTACAAGCAGTCCGGCAACGGTCGCGAGTATGCCGAATACGGTCTCGAGGACTTCCTGGAGATCAAGGGCATAGCCGGTTACGAAGCCGCGTAGCTCATCAGATCCGGTGACGGGGAAGTGTTCCCCGTCACAATCCGATCCAAGCATTTTTCAATCGGGCATTGGTGACTGGCAAGCTGCCGATCCTCGTCGCCTGCTTCATTACCGTCATGCATCTGAACGCACTCAACAGCACGAGCTTTCGCCTCTATTTGACGGCAAACTTCGTTTCCGTGACCGGCATCTGGGTCAACCGGGTAGTGCTCGGCTGGTTCAGCTGGTCGCTGACGCAATCCGCGGCCTGGGTCGGGATCGTCTCTTTCCTGCTGTTTGCGCCGACGCTTTTTGCCGGCCCGTTCTTCGGCGTGCTGGCCGACCGCGTCGACATCAAGCGGGGCGCCCTCACGACCCAGGCGCTGCTCGGCATTCTGATGCTGGCGCTCGGCGTGCTGTTTGCGCTCGGCGTCCTCGATATCTGGATGCTGAGCGTTCTTGCGCTGCTGTTCGGCGTCACCTCCAGTGCCAACACGCCGATCCGCCTTACCCTCGTGCCGCTGATCGTTTCCCGCGAGGCGCTCGCCAACGCCATCACGCTGATCTCCATCAACTTCAACGCGGCGCGCCTGATCGGCCCGGCAGTCGGCGGCCTGCTTCTGGAAAAGACCGACCCGGGTGGCACGATCGCCGCGGCGATCCTGATGACCTTGCCGATGCTGGTGGCTTTGGCCTTTCTCCAACCGAGGACGCGTGAAGCCAGTGCTGCCTCCAAGGAGGGTATCGCCAGCCAGTTGGTCGAGGCATCGCGCCATATCTGGGCAAATACCTGGTTGATCCAGGCGATGACGATCACCACCATCACCGCGCTGGTGCCGCGCGGCCTGCTGGAGGTGCTGCCGGCGGTTGCCGACGGCATGTACAAGCGGGGCGCAAGCGGGCTTGGACAAATGCTCTCCGCCGTCGGCACCGGTGCGCTGCTCGCCGGAATTTCGATCACGCTGCGCAAGCGCACGACGCAGCATCTGGAGGAGCTGCAACGCAGCTATATCTGGATGGCCGCCGGTACCGCGGCGGTGGTCGTGATGGGCTTGATCCAGAACTGGTTTCTCGCGCTCGGCCTCGCAGCCTTGATGGGAGCGTCGGGGACTTTCACGGCGATCGCTGCCCAGTCTGTCATGCAGATCGAGACACCGGACGCCTATCGAGGAACCACCATCGGGCTCTGGCTTTTCGCCAGCATCGGCGGCAATGCCCTCGGCGCACTCGCCTTCGGCGGCATGGCGGATGCCGTGACCATGCCGGTGACCCTGCTTGTGCTGGGGGCGGTCGGGGTCGGTGCCGCCATGATCTCGTGGATGATGGCCGCACGCTCCTGGTAGCCGGCGTCCCATCAGCAGGTTTCGTCACACGGCCTTGCGAATTAGTTGTTTGACGATTCAGCCCAATCTTTCGACCATCGCGCCGTTCAGAAAGAAGCCCGAGCCAGCGAAGCGGATTCAAGCGCCGCCACGGATGGGTACGTTCAGAGGAGGGAAAAATGCAGTCTCAAAATTCCGGTGGCACGATCAGCCGCCGCACGGCCTTCAAGACGGCCCTGTTGGGCGCGGCCGCCGCAGCTGTGGCCGTGCCGCCATATGCCGCTGTTGCCGCTACCGAGAGCAAGGAAGATCCGGGCGTCGTGCCGACACCCTTGCCGAAGCAGAAAACGCAGAAGGAAGAACTGCTCGACGTCGGCGATGGTCATTCGATCTGGTATTTCGACACGGGCGGCGATGGCGAGGCGGTCGTTCTCTTGCATGCAGGCACCGGCAGCGGCGCGGTCTGGGGGTACCAGCAGCCGGTGTTCTCCGACGCCGGCTACCGTGTGATCGGTTATTCCCGCCGCGGTAGGCTGAATTCGAAACTGGGCGATCCGGAAAAACCCGGCACTGGAGCGGGTGATCTGCTCAAGCTGATCGACCATCTCGGCCTGAAGAAGGTCCATCTTGTCGGTACCGCGGCCGGTGGCATGGTGGCCACCGACTTTACCGTTTCGCATGAGGACCGTGTCCAGTCGCTGGTGCTCGCTAACACCATCGTCGGCGTCACCAATGACGACTACCGCGCCATCTACAAGCTGATCTATCCGGAAGGGTTCGACGATCTGGCCGGCGACTTCAAGGAGCTCAGCCCATCCTATCGTCATCTGGACCCACAGGGTCACGCGGCATGGCTCGAGCTGGAACACAAGGCCAAGATCGGCGAGATGAAGAGCCAGGGTTACGCCAACAAGGTGGTATGGGATCATCTCGCAGCCTGGAAACTGCCGGTATTGGTGATGACCGGCGATGCGGATCTCTACACGCCGCCGTCGATGATGCGCATCCAGCACAGCCACATCCCCGGTGCCGAGAAGTTCGTCGTTCCGGAGTGCGGGCACTCTGCCTATTGGGAACGCCCGGAGGTCTTCAACCGGGTCGTGCTCGATTTCATCAAGCGCAATGGCGCGACGCGGTAGAGTGCTTCCGCATCGCTAGAGCGGAGCAGGGCAGCGAAAATGGTGCTTTCCTGACCTCGATCTCAGGCAAGTTGCGATCGCTTCTCTACAAGAGGTTGGCATGGAGGCCGACTGGTGGCGATTCATCCGTCGGCCTGCAAAGGCTAGAAAAATCTGGAGCAGGTGGTTGGTGATCATCGCGCAGAGCCAGCAGGTTCGTTATGGACAAACCGCGCATCATGGTAGCCAAGCTCGATCAGGACGGCCATGATCGCGGCGCCAAAGGTCGTCGCGTCCGCTTTTGGAGATGCCGGTTCGAGGTCATCGCCGGTGCGTTGTTCCAGACCCCGGAGGAGGCCGCAGAGCTTGCAGTGAAATCGAAGTCCATGTCGTCGGCATGTCCTCGCTCACGGCCGGGCACAAGACCCCCGTGCCTCAACGCGTCGAGGCGCTGAAGAGGCGAGGCGCGGGGGACGTTCTCGTGGTGGTCGGCAGGGTCATTCCGCGACAGGACTATCAGTTCTACGAGGCCGAACGCGTTGCGATGGAGGTCGCCGGGCCGAAATTGACGGAATTGCACGCGCAAAAGACCGCGATTGAGGCGGAGCTTTCAGCGCCGCCGGAAGAGGCGATCGTTGGGGCCGCCGCGCTGCGTCGATACGAGGAGCAAGTGGCTGATCTGCATGCCGTGTCCGAAGCCTGATAGCGCATGTAACGGTTATCCCGCAAAGCGATGGGTTCAGGCTCGAATTGCAAGGGAGATTGGCGCTTCTGATGCAAGCCCCGAAAGTCTACCCCAACATGCGTATCGCCGCGTCGGGGGATCGATGGTAGCGGGAGAGGGACTTGAACCCCCGACCCCAGGATTATGATTCCCGTGCTCTAACCAACTGAGCTACCCCGCCATCGGGTCGATGCTGAGCCACAGAAGACCACTTTTAAAAGCGGATCATGGGGGCAGCACCAAGGTCGCGCGGATATAAGGTGGCGGTGCTAATCCTGTCAAGCACCGAGAAGGGGCAGGAACCAGAGAAATGGGCGCGCATGTTTTTACAACCGGGTTGGCGCGCCTGGAAGTCGCAGAGCAGGTAGTTTTTGCGTGCAACCATGGGGCGGAACTGCTTTGCGCAAAGGCTTTGACCGAGCCAAGTTCCGCGACTTCGTTGTGCCGGCTTATCGAAAAGCGGTGCATCGGCGGTGTGAGCAATCCATCTGGCGAAGGTGACGGGGTTGAGTTCGGCGAGGTGCACCGCTATGTCTCAACCACGATTTTCGCGCGAAATGCTTGAGTTCCTATTTGATGAAACCGCGTATAGCAGTCCTCGGATGCGGGTACTGGGGCAGCAACCATATCCGGACGCTGAAGGGGCTGGGCGCACTGCACGCGGTTTCAGACGCCAATCTCGCGCGTGCCGAAGGTTTTGCCAGTGAACAGGATTGCCTTGCCATTGCGCCGGACGACCTCTTCAAGCGCGAGGATGTCGACGCCATCGTCATGGCGCTGCCGCCGCAGTTCCATGCCGACCTCTCGATCCGCGCCGTCGAGAACGGCAAGGATGTTCTGGTCGAAAAGCCGATCGCGCTGACTGTGCCGGATGCCGAGCGCGCGGTGCAGGCGGCAAAGGACAACCAGCGCGTCTTCATGGTTGGCCATGTGCTGCGCTTCCACCCCGCCTTCGAGAAATTGAAGGCGCTGGTGGACGAAGGCGAACTCGGCGAAATCCGCTACATCCATTCGCATCGCCTTGGCCTTGGCAAATTCCATACCGAGAACGATGCGCTGTGGGATCTTGCGCCGCACGATCTCTCGATGATCCTGGCCCTTACCGGCACTGAACCTCTGGAAGTGAGAGGCGAGGGGGCCGCGCTGCTCGATCATCTGAGCGATTTCGCGCATCTGCACATGCGCTTCCCGAACAACCTGCGAAGCCATCTTTTTGCCTCGCGGCTCAATCCCTATCGCGAGCGCCGGCTGACGGTGGTCGGCGACAAGGCCATGGCGGTTTTCGACGACGTCGAACCTTGGGAAAGAAAGCTTGCCGTTTATCATCACGCCGTTTGGCAAGACAGCGGCCAGTGGGCGGCCACCAGTAACGAGCCGACCTATATCGAGGTCGAGCAGGGAATGCCGTTGACCCGCGAGCTGCAGCACTTCCTGCAATGCATCGAAACGCGCGCAGAGCCACGCACGGACGGGGAAGAAGCGATCCGAGTGCTGCGTATCCTGACCGCAGGCACGGTCGCACACGGCCGCATCGCCAGCTGATATCCTCGGACCTATGACTGCCCGTTACTCTGCGGCGATAGCCGAAGGCTTGCCGGTCAGGCGGTTCAGCATAGCCTCGGCCTCGGCGCCCCGTTCCGACCGCTCGATGAAGCCGCCGCCGAAGACACGCGCCTCATTGCCGTCATCGGAATAGAGCACGCAGGCCTGACCCGGCGCGATGCCGGACTCGCCATCCACCAGTTCGACCCAGGTGCTGCCGTCGCGATGGTGCAGGACGGCAGGCCGCGGCGGGCGCGTCGAGCGCACCTTGGCGAACAGTTCGAGCCCGCTGGAGGAAATGTCGGGAAGGGCGGCGTCGCCCAGCCAGTTCATGGATCGCAGATAGATCTTGTGGGTTTCCAGCGCCTCGCGCGGACCGACGATGACCCTTGAGCGGTCGGCATCGAGATGAACGACATAGAGCGGCTCGCCGGAAGCGACGCCGATGCCGCGCCGCTGGCCGATGGTGTAGCGCAGGATACCGTCATGCCGGCCGAGCACCCGGCCGTCGATGTGAACGATGTCACCCGGATTGGCAGCCGTCGGCTTCAACTTCGCGATGACGTCGGAATATTTGCCCTGCGGCACGAAGCAGATGTCCTGGCTGTCCTGCTTGGCGGCGACCACGAGGCCCATCTGTTCAGCCATCGCCCGCACTTCCGGCTTCGGCAGGCCGCCAAGCGGGAAGCGCAGGTAATCGATCTGCGCCTGCGTGGTGGCGAACAGGAAATAGCTCTGGTCGCGATCGGCGTCGACCGGGCGATACAGGGCGCGATGGGCGCCATTGGCCCTGGAACGGATATAGTGGCCGGTCGCCAGCGCATCCGCGCCGAGATCCTGAGCCGTTGCCAGGAGGTCGGCGAACTTGACGGTCTGGTTGCATGACACGCATGGGATCGGTGTTTCGCCAGCGACATAGCTTTCGGCGAATGGATCGATCACCGCCTTGCGGAAACGCTCTTCGTAGTCGAGCACATAGTGAGGGATGCCAAGCGTCTCCGAAACCCGGCGCGCATCCTCGATGTCCTGGCCCGCACAGCAGGAACCGGCGCGATGGGTGGCCGCGCCATGATCATAGAGCTGCAGTGTCACACCGACGACATCATAGCCTTCGCGTTTCAGGAGGCCGGCGACAACCGAAGAATCGACGCCGCCAGACATGGCAACGACGACACGTGTGTCTTCTGGGCGTCCGGGAAGGTCCAGGCTGTTCATGGTGTCAGTTCCGAAATCCAGCCGCAAAACAGGCGGCCTTGACTATATAGGGCATAGGCTTCGTGGACGCCAGCGCAGGGCGCGGAGGGGTGTTGCACCACGAAATGCGGCAATTGTCTCAAAAGCTTACGAAAAGCCTAACGCGAGATTCATGAACATTACTTATCCATGAGTAACCGCTTAGGCAATTTTTAAAGCTGTGGCGGTACTGTGGCAGGGATTGGTTCTGTGAGTTTTCAGTAGAGAGTAAGATGACCGATCTGGTTAGACCGCGAGTCAAATATGTTATCGGGCCTGACGGCAGCCCTCTTACGATTGCCGATTTGCCACCGACGAACACCCGCCGCTGGGTTATCCGGCGCAAGGCGGAAGTGGTTGCTGCAGTGCGAGGCGGGTTGCTCAGCCTCGATGAAGCCTGCCAGCGCTACAAGCTCACCACGGAAGAGTTTCTTTCCTGGCAGGCCTCCATTGACGAGTATGGTCTGGCTGGGCTGCGCACTACACGCATTCAGCAATACCGGCACTGACAGATCTGGTTCCAGGAATGAAAAAGGCGCGGGTTCCGCGCCTTTTCGTTGATGGGTTGTTTTCGTGGCCTCATATCTGGAGTGCGATCTTGCCTGTCGGCTTTGTCGCCAGAAAGGCCTGAGCTTCTCCGGCTTCTTCCAGCGGAAATGTCCTGGCGACATGAACGGCGAGCTTGCCCGCGTCGATGAGTTTGGCCAATTCCCTCAGCCCCTCGCGATCCGGTACAACTGAAATGTGCTCATGGCGGATACCCCGCAACTTGGCTTCTGCCCTGGCCTTGTCGGAAATGCCGAGCAACGAGACCAGCGTGCCGCTGTCTTTCAAGACCTTGACGGCTTGTTCCGCGTTCTCGCCGCCGATCGGCTCCAGGACGATGTCGATGCCGGACACCACGTCAGAAAATTTGGTCGTCGTGTAGTCGACGACTTCATCAGCGCCGAGATTGCGAACAAAACCAAGCTTGGAGGGGCTGGCAGTCGCTACGACATAAGCGCCGAAGGCCTTGGCGATCTGAACCGCCAGATGCCCGACACCGCCCGCCGCAGCCTGAACAAGTACACGTTGGCCCGGCTTGATCTGCCCCGCACCGACCAGAGCCTGCCATGCCGTCAGCCCCGCGAGGGGGAGGGCGCCGGCGTGGGCATGGTCTATCCCCTTTGGTTTCAGGACGAGCTCGTCGGCAGGAGCCGACACTAGCTCGGCATAGGCGGCGGCTTCCTCGGGGAACCGCGGCATGCCGAACACTTCGTCTCCTGCCGCGAAGTCATTCGTGTCCGGGCCAACCTTCTCAACGACACCGGAAATATCCCAGCCGACCGTGAAAGGTGGTTCGCCAAGCAGCGGATAGGCGCCACTGCGAACGGCAACGTCCACGGGGTTGATGCCCGCTGCATGAACCCGCACGAGCACTTCTCCCTTGTTCGGCACCGGGTCGGGGCGATTTGCAAGGGTTAGTACTTGGGGGCCGCCGACGCTGGTCTGGACAATGGCACGCATGGGTATCTCCTGTTTTGATTTACACTATACAAAAGATAGTGCCTATCCATTGTCCAGTACGTACCTTTTTGATATATAGGCACCCCATGTATAGCGATGAGTGCGAACCTTATGGCTACGACGCGTTCCGGCGGACCTGTCCGTCGCACGCGGTGCTTGAGATGTTATCGAGCAAATGGGTCTATCTGACGGTCGGCGCGTTGCGGCGTGGTCGCATGCGCCATGGCGAGCTGGCGCGGAAGATGGAAGGCATTACGCCAAAGATGCTGACCCAGACGCTGCGCACGCTGGAACGGGATGGGCTGGTTCTGCGCGAGATTTTTCCGGTCATTCCGCCGCGTGTGGAATATGAATTAACCGCGCTGGGGCATGACCTCGCCGGCTTGCTCGACCAGATTAGGTCATGGTCGGAAATGCACGTGCCCGATATCAGAAGCGCGCGCCTCGCGGCGGAGGAAAGCAGCGGCAAGCAGGCTGCAGCCGGCTGATCGGTGTCAGCGGCTGGCCTGCAAGATTGCGTTGGCTTTTATAAAACCGGGAACAGTGATCGCGCGGTTAGCCGATCATCGCGCTGCGGCCGCCGGTTTCCGGTTCGCGTACACGCGAATCACGCGATTCCAGCATCTCCGCCTTCGCCAATTCGGCCTCGGCTTCGTTGAGGAGCGCTTCTGCGGCGCTGCGCTGCTGAGCGAGATCCGCCTGCGAATTCCTGAGATTGTCGCGCCGCAGCCTTGCCGCCTTGGCGAACGTTGGATAGGCGAAATGATTGATGTCGGTGATGCCGGCTTTCTTTTCCTCGGCGGTGATCTGGAACTCCAGTTCTCCAGCCATGCGCTCGAATTCGGCGATCATCATGTCCAGCTGCAGAAGCTGCCGGCGTTTCTCATTCACCTGAAATTGCTTCAGTCGAACGAGGTTCTCGCGTGACTTCATGATTCGGTACTCCTGCCAACGCACACTTGCACTATCGCCTCGCTGGCCTTGCGAGGCTTCCGTGTCGCCCGTGTTCCCCCCGATTTTCGGAACTCTATGGAAAACAAAGTCCTAAGATTTTTTCCGTACGGTAACCATTCGTTTACGGGCATTGTTAATCATACGGGTCAGGGCTTAAGGCCGGGTAAAAATTTCGGCCCGGGCGCGGGACGTAAGAGATGAGTCCGTTGAGTCGGTTACGGCACTTTCTTAATGTGCTGAATCAAAATTTGACGCGATGAATCGTGTTTGGATTCAAGTGTGTGTGGAAAGAGGTTAAAATTTCTGGTATCGCTTTGAACGCGAAATTAGGATTTGTTAACCATTCAGTGGCAGCTTCGGCTCAGGCAATCACTGCTCCGGTCCCGGACGGGTCAGGTTCGGCAGCAGAAAGGGGAATAAAATGCGCGTTCTGCTGATAGAAGACGACAGTGCAACCGCTCAGAGCATCGAGCTGATGCTCAAGTCCGAAAGCTTCAACGTCTACACCACCGATCTCGGTGAAGAGGGCGTCGATCTCGGCAAGCTCTACGACTACGACATCATTCTGCTGGACCTGAACCTCCCGGATATGTCGGGCTACGAAGTGCTGCGCACGCTGCGCCTCTCCAAGGTCAAGACGCCCATCCTGATCCTGTCAGGCATGGCTGGCATCGAAGACAAGGTGCGCGGTCTCGGTTTCGGCGCCGACGACTATATGACCAAGCCATTCCATAAGGACGAATTGGTCGCCCGCATCCACGCTATCGTGCGCCGCTCCAAGGGTCATGCCCAGTCGGTCATCGCGACCGGCGAGCTGATCGTCAATCTCGACGCCAAGACCGTCGAAGTCAGCGGCCAGCGCGTGCATCTGACCGGCAAGGAATATCAGATGCTGGAACTGCTCTCGCTGCGCAAGGGCACCACACTGACCAAGGAAATGTTCCTCAACCACCTCTATGGCGGCATGGACGAACCGGAATTGAAGATCATCGACGTCTTCATCTGCAAGTTGCGCAAGAAACTCGACGCAGCCTCCGGCGGCCAGAATTACATCGAAACGGTTTGGGGGCGCGGCTACGTGCTGCGCGAGCCGGAAGAGATCCGCGAAAGCGCCTGATCGCGCCTACAGTCGAATGTCGAAAGACCCGGCCTGTGCCGGGTTTTTTGTTGGCGCTGCTGTCCTGGTGCGTGCCGTGTCCCGGCTGGCCTGCAGCGCGCGAAAGCGGTCAAGCAACTGGACACGGTTGAAGGGTTTCAGCAGGTAGCCATGCGCGCCTGCACGCTTCGCGCGCATGATGGCGCCGAGATCGAGCTCCACCAAAAGGGCGACGATCTGCGGGACGACCGGGCTACCGAGCGAACGGATGTGACCGATAAACTCGGGGAGCTGCATATCCTGCAGCGATACGTCAAAAACGATGATGTCCGGCATTTCTGCGGAGCAGAGGTCGATTGCTTCCCTGCCTGCCGTGGCTTCCACGACGAGCATGCTTTCGCTGGTCAGGATACGCTTGGCGACCTTGCGGATCACGCTCGACTTGTCGACGAACATGCAGCGTTTCATGCCATCCCCCTTTCCGCGTATCATGCGGATCCTGCCCTTCGCCTCAGATATTAGGGCAGGGCATTTAAAAAGCGGAAAAGGCAATGCGTAAAATTTGCACGAGACTGCAAGCCATCGTGCAGATGGGGGCTGATCGGTAAGCCGTGCTCGGCGGCGCGAACGCCCATGTTGAATTGGTGCCTAGGCCCTGCTGATTACACAGCGGCCAGAACGATCTCATCTGCCGTGGCGCGGATCGTAATGGTCATGCCGGCGTCTCGCGCGAGGAGCAGCGTATAGTAGGGCTGGACCGAATGAGCGTCGATCGGCTCTTCAGGCTTGCCGCCCGAGTGAAGCTCGAGGAATTTCGGTGGAACCCGCAACATCGGGCCGCTCGCCGAAAGAGTGAAACGCGGTTCGGTTTCCAACTCCTCCAGCGTCACGGAGAGTCTGCCGCCCCGTGGAATAGCCGCGTTGGCAATCAAAACGAGGTTCAGGAGCAACTTGACCTTGTTTTTTGGCAGCAGGGCTCGGCTGCCCGTCCAGGTCAATTCAGGTTTTTCGTTCTTGAGGTAGGCGATCGTGACCGCTTCGGCGTCCCCGGTGTCGATGAGCATGCCGGCTGATCCGGCGGCACCATAGGCAATGCGGGCAAACTGCAGTCGAGCCGAGGCATTGCGGGCGCTCTGTCGAATGAGGTTCATGGCGTCTTCATCGGCGCCGCCTTCATCGAGCAGTTCCAAGCCATTGTTGATCGCGCCGACCGGCGAGATGATGTCGTGGCAGACCTTGCTGCACAGCAGTGCGGCAAGTTCGGAAGGCGTAAGTGTGAAAAGGTCAGCCATGGAACCCTCGAGAAAAGATGCAACAGCGCTTGGACATCCACCCAGCGCACCGACCGCGCGAATCACGCTCTCCCCAGTTCCGTCTGGATATACGGCGCGTTCGGGTGGAGCAACCAATCCGGAGATGTCGCATATGGTGCCTTGCGCCAGTTCGACCGGTAGAAACCCTCGGACTGGCCTTCGAACCGCCATCATCATGTGAGAGCTTAATGGTTGAAAAACGATTACGGCATAGTTTGCCAGGGAATGGCACCGGAAGCGGCCGATTGAGAGTCGCGGGTGCGAGGCGTCGGCGAAGGTGCTCCCAGACGGAGATTGGAAGCATGCATTCCCGATTTCGCGATTGGCGCATTCCCCGCGCTCTCGCTTTGACGATCGCCCTGTTGGGCTTTTTCACCCTTTCGCTCCAGGCTTCGTACGCCCAGCAGTACACGTCGCAGGAAATCGTTGATTCGGGCCACAAGTTCTTCGGCGAAACCTCGGGCGGCTTGGCTACCGTAGTCGAGAAGATTTTCTCCACCTACGGCCTGCCGAACGGCTACGTGCTGGGCGAGGAAGGTTCCGGCGCGTTCGTGGGCGGTCTCACCTATGGCGAAGGCAAGCTCTACACCAAGAATGCCGGCGACCATAAAGTCTATTGGCAAGGACCGTCGCTGGGCTGGGATTTCGGTGGACAGGGCTCCAGGGTCATGGTGCTGGTCTACAATCTCGATGACGTCAGCAACCTCTATAATCGGTTCGGCGGCGTTGCGGGCTCGGCCTATGTGATTGCGGGCCTTGGCTTCAACGTCCTCAAGTCCGGTAACGTGCTCCTGGTGCCGATCCGAACCGGCGTTGGTGCCAGGCTTGGTGTCAACCTGGGCTATCTGAAGCTCACCCAGCAGCCGACCTGGAACCCTTTTTGACCTGAACTGGTTGAGAGTGATCGGCGGATTGTGGAAGAGAGGCCACAACCCGCCGAAATACAGGGTGCCGAATACTGGATTTTGCCTGCCAGACCATGCAAAATTTCGTCTACCCCGGCGCGAGCAGCCGAACTTAACGGATAGACCATCTTGGTTCAGTCGATCCTCTTCTTCCTTCTCGGTTTCCTGTGCGCCGGGTTTTTGGTCGTCCTGATTGCGCCTGCTGCCTGGCGGCGGGCCGTCGCCCTGACAAAAAAACGAATTCAGGCTGCAATGCCGCTTACCTCCACGGAAATCGCCGCGGACAAGGATCGCCTGCGTGCCGAGTTTGCCGTGACGGCACGCAGGCTGGAGATGGATGCCAAAACCTCCAGGGAAATGGCCAATGACCGCTTCATCGAAATCAACCGCGTTCGCGAGGAGTTGAAGCTGGCCGCAAGCGAAGTGGTTCAGAAGGGGGAGACCATCGCCACGCTGGAAGCCGCCGGCAGTGAATTGCAGACGCAGTTGCAGCAGCGCGTGGCCGATATCGAGCGCTTGTCCGGGAAGCTCGCTACTCTCGAGGGAGATGCGGTGAAGAAGAAGGAAGAGATCGAGAAACTTGGCCAGCTGTATGAAGAAGCCAGCTTCTCGTCCTCGAACAGGCAGATCGAACTGGTCGCGCGCGAATCGGAGATCGAAAAACTGAACAACGACGTCTCGGTGTTGCGGGCTCAGCGCAAGGAAGTGGACAAGCGCCATCAGGACATGATGACAGAGGGCAAGGCAGCCATCGAGGCGCTCGCGAACGAGAAGAAGAAGCTGGCGGATCGGGAACGGAAGCTGGAACGTCTTCTCTCGACGTTGGCAGACCGCGATGAAACGCTGGATCGGCGCGAGCGGGAGTTGGCGAGGCTCAAGGAAGAGATGAAGAAGAAGGGGCTGAAGACGGACGTTTTCGTCAACGAACCAGGCGCCGTGGCCAACGGCGCGCAACGCCCGCAAGAGGATCGCGCGATGCAACTCTCTCCTCTGCTTTTGTCCCCTCTGATTTCCGGGACCACGGGCGACACCGAAGAGGCAGTCGCCAAGCTCAACAATGACCGCGAACGGTTGGAGGCAAGGCTCACCACGCTTGTTCGCGAGAACAAGAAACTGCGAGGGGGCGCCTCTTCATTCGAAACCGGTCAGCGCGACGAGGGAGTGAGAGAACAACGCGAGGGCGCGCTTCTGCGCGAGCAGATGCAGGATCTCGCGGCTGAAATCATCACGCTCACAGCCACGCTGGAAGGGCCGAATTCGGAAGTCGCCAAAGCGCTTGCCGCTTCTGAAGGGCAGGGAAACGAAACCGAAGATGGTGCTGCAATCCGCAGCATTGCCGAACGGGTGCGGGCACTGCAAAAGGCGGCTTCTCCCAGCTGACGCTTCCAGAGCGTTTCCGCTTTTGTACTTTGCTAGATTGCTCTGGCCTGGCAAACCAGAGTTTCTTATCCGTCCAAGTCGCCCGAGGCTTCAACGGCCGTTTGCAGAGAAGTGATGCAAGGCGATGGCCGAAGCAGCGGCGACATTCAGGCTGTCGAAGCCTTTGGCCATCTCAATGCGTAGCGTTTGCATTCGCGCCAACAGGGCAGCAGGCAGGCCTTCTCCTTCCGTGCCGAGATAGAGAGCGGCCTTCGGACATGGCTTGACGTTGCGAATATTCGTGTCGCCGCGCGGAGAGAGTGCGAAGCTCTCGAAGCCCCTGGCCATGAGGTCGGCAGCCAGGGCGGCGGGATCCGGAACGGTTGCAAACGGCACCTTCAGCGCGGCACCAACCGAAACCCGGATCGCCTTGCGATAGAGAGGATCGCAGCAGGTCGGGTCGATCAAAACCGCGTCAGCGCCAAAGGCAGCCGCGTTGCGGAAGATCGCGCCCAGATTGTCATGGTTGGCGATGCCGACGGCCACGATGACCAACGCCTTTTGCGGGAGCGTGTCGAGGATGTCGCCGACCTGCAGGGGTGTCCCCTTCTTTCCTGCAGCCAATATGCCGCGGTGAATGGGAAAGCCGACGATACGATCCATGACCTGGCGACTGGTCACATAGACAGGCACCTGCGCCGGCGCCTCTTTGAAGGTCTCGTCGAGGCCAGAGAGGCGGTTTTCCAGCACGAGCATGGATTCGGCCTGGAAACGGCTGCTGTTCAGAAGCACGTTCAGGACGACCTTGCCTTCGGCGATGAAGCGTCCTTGTCTGCCAACGAGATCGCGCTCGCGAATGTCGAGATATGGAGCGACCCGAGGATCTTCCGGATCATCGATACGAATGGTTTCCATCAGCGACCGGTGGGAAGCGAAAGGTTTTCATGCCTGCGCCGATGTGTATCCGGCTCAGACGTCTCGATCGCTATAGCGAGATGGGCTTGGTTTCGGAAGCCATCCATATTGCAGCCTTCCACGGCTGCATGGCTGGGTTCATCGATATCGATACAACCAGGACGATCTATCGCGCTCAGTTGCCGGTGCCAAGAAACCGCGAAGGCTGCTGCGCTTCGGAGCTGCCGCCGAAAATCGTACCGAGAGTTCGAAGCAATTGGCGAACGGCGTCCGAGCGGCAGGAATAGTAGATCATCTGTCGGTCGCGGCGCGTCTGGACGAGACCGAACGCGCGTAGCTTCGCCAGATGCTGCGAGAGAGCAGATTGGCTGAGATCCACTTTTTCGGCGATCGTTCCCACCGTCAATTCATCATCGATGAGATGATTCATGATGGCGAGGCGCTTCTCGTTGCCCATGAGCGTGAGGAACGCGGCGGCGGTTTCGGTCACCTGGTTTTCTGGAAGCATCAAATGCCCACCTTTCTTCTGCACGGAAGCCATGGGGGCAATGGCGTTATGATTCACTCATACACTAATTTTATTAAGTGATGCAAGTGTCGGATGCAACCTTAGGTCACAGCTCTGTGATCGGCAGTTCAATTTTCGCTCAAGTTCTGAAGGTTTCGTGTTCTGCGGCAGCGCGGCCAGCCTTCGCCATCTCCACGAGTGTCTTGCGCAGATCCTGCTGCGTTTCCAGCCGCTTGGGAAAGAAGACGCGTTCTGCCCGATCGCCATTGACCAGATCCATTCCATCCGCGTCAAATCCGGTCAGCGTCCAACCGTCGTTGCCTGCTTTGGCATAGTGATGGGCATAGACCGCAATCGCTTCGAGATGCTCGCTGTTCATGTGGTCGAGCGCGGACTGCTCGCTTTCAGCCAATGCATCATTGATCACGCCGTTCACGATCAGATCCGAATGATCCAGCAGATAAGCCTTTCCGAAGCCGCCATTGAGCGAGGCGCGCTCGATCTCGAGCCGGAAGAAGGAAAAATCTCCGAGGCCGACATAAAGCTTGGCCTTGGGATTGCGGTTGAGATAGCGCCGTTCTGCCCGGACCTGTTCAGCCATGCCTCGCTCCAGCCGGATGGCGCGGCAAACCAGCGTCATGCGCGGGTGAGCGAGCGCATCGCCCTTGCCCGGTTCGCCTACCAGCAAGGAACAGCGCGAATCGGCGAGCAAGGCTCCCGTATGCGGGGCGAGCATGGAGATCAGGATAAGCGGCGTGCCATCGAGGTCGGTGGCGACGCCAACCCGGCTGGCAAGCGGCGCGCCCGAGGCCGGATCGATGACGGCAAGCGCCCCGTAGCGCGCCGTGCGAAGCAGCGTTTTAGCCAATTGGATCGACTGGGCGTCGGTTTCCCGGATGACGTCTTTCTTCGGCTCTTCCACGGCGCTCACTATAATAAGATGAATATTACTGTCCACTTATCGGCCGATGACACCGGTTTTGACAAGGGTCGCAGTTTCGTCTTCCTGAAAACCGAAGCGCGCCAGGATCGAGGCAACCGTCCGTTCGTTTTCGCAAGTGGGTTCGCTTGCAGCGGATGGCGTCGCCGAAAAGCGAGGAGCAGGGGCCGGTCTGGGGAAGCGGCCGACATTGACGAAAGCGGCGCGCGCACGATTGTGTGGATGCTGCCGCGCCTCGGCGAAGGACAATACCGGCGCGACACAAGCGTCGGTCCCGCCAAAAAGCCGGTCCCATTCGCCGCGGGACTTTTCGCGCACCCGCGCGGCTATGGTTTCGCGCATCCGCGGCCAGAGTTTCTGATCATACTGACCCGCTACGAATTGCTGATCGAGCGGCAGCAGACGGGCAAATTCCGCAAAAAATTGCGGCTCCAGACACCCGATGGCGATATGGTGGCGGTCGGCGGTTTCATAGGTGTCATAAAAGGGGCAACCGGAATCGAGAAGGTTGACGCCTCGCCGATCGTTCCAGAAGCCCGCCGCCATTGCGGCCTGAAGCGGGAGGGTGAGCATCGAGGCTCCTTCGACCATGGCCGTGTCGACGACCTGACCCCTGCCGCTGCGCGAGCGTTGGAACAGGGCGGCAAGCAACCCGGCGATCAGCATCATTGTGCCGCCACCATAGTCGCCAACTAGGTTGAGCGGCGGCACCGGTCTTCCACCCTCGTGACCGATGGCGTGCAGGATACCGGAATAAGCAAGATAGGTGATGTCGTGACCGGCGCGCTCGGCAAGGGGGCCGTCCTGTCCGAAACCTGTCATGCGTCCGTAGACCAGCGCCGGATTGCGCGCCAGGATCGCATCTGGTCCGAGACCGAGCCGTTCCATCACGCCCGGTCGGAAGCCTTCGATCAAGATGTCGGCTTTCTCGGCAAGCCGCAGCACCAGTTCGGCGCATTCGGGACGCTTCAGATCCAAGGCAAGGATATCGCGGCCATGCCGGTCGAGATCATATTCGACCGGCAGCGGCATGATATGCCGGGTGGGGGCACTGCGCTCGATGCGAAGCACCGTTGCTCCCATCTCGGAAAGCATGAGAGCGGCAAGCGGGACAGGACCCAACCCCGCCATTTCGATCACCGCAAGTCCGGCCAGCGGTCCGCTTTTGGCTCCCTGCGGGGTGGCCTCCGTCATGGGTCTATTTCGGCGCCATGCGGATGGCGCCATCCAGGCGGATGGTTTCGCCGTTCAACATCTGGTTCTCGACGATATGCAGCGCTAGAGCCGCATATTCGGACGGCTCGCCGAGCCGGGACGGAAAGGGTACGGCAGCGCCGAGCGAATCCTGCACCTCCTGTGGCATGCCGGCCATCATGGGTGTCTTGAAGATGCCGGGCGCGATCGTGCAGACGCGGATACCGGAGCGGGCGAGGTCGCGCGCCACCGGCAAGGTCATGCCGACCACGCCGCCTTTGGAGGCCGAATAGGCGGCTTGCCCGATCTGTCCATCGAAGGCGGCAACCGAGGCGGTGTTGACGATGACGCCGCGCTCGCCACCGGTCAGTGGTTCAAGCTTGGCGGCGCGATCTGCAACCAGCCGGATCATGTTGAAGCTGCCGATCAGATTGACCTCGATCACCCTGCGGTATTGGTCGAGGGGATGCGGGCCGTCCTTACCAACCGTCTTCACGCCGATGGCGATGCCGGCGCAATTCACCAGGATCCGCGGCTCTCCAAGCGATTTCGCAACCTCGGCCACCGCCGCCGCCCCGTTCTCTGCGCTGGAGACATCGCATTTGACAGCGATGCCGCCGATGTCCGCTGCCACCTTGTCAGCACGGTCAATGCCAACATCGAAGAGGGCGACCTTGGCCCCCTTGGCCGCCAGCGCGCGCGCCGTCGCTTCGCCAAGACCCGAGCCGCCGCCGGTCACGATTGCGATCTGGCCGTGTGGGTTCATGCGCTGTTCTCCTCGCTCGTTGGAATATGCTATGGGCCCGCGGCAGGCGCTGCAACAGGCAAGGCAATCTGGGACGGATGACGTCGCGTTACGCCGGCTCGATGGCGCCGACACGGTCGGCATCATGGCCGACCTGGTCGGCGTGATGAACCATGCCGGTCAGTCTGGCCACGGCGCCGGGTTCGATTTCGTGTGCCAGGAGACGATCGAGATCGACGGGCCGTGGCATGGAAATCTGTCCGCGCGGGATTCGTTTGAAGCCAAGCGGACCGTAGTAGGGTTCATCACCGACCAGGACGACGCAAGTCGCACCGGCCTTCACCGCTGCTTCCAATGCCATAGCTACGAGTTTGCGGCCGATGCCGAGATTCTTGAAGGCAGGGCGCACCGCCAAAGGTCCAAGAAGCAATGCCTTGCCGGAACCCGCCATGATACGGGTCATGCGCACCGAGGCGACCACGGTAGTGCCGCTCACGGCCACGAAAGAGAGGTCGCGTTCATGGGGACCACCTTCGCGGATCTTGTAGGCGGCGCGGGTGAACCGCCCAGGCCCGAAGGCTTCCTCGTTGATGGATTCGATCTCGGGATCATACGCCGGGGTTTCCGGCAGGTAGGTCACGTCGGCAAGGCTCATGGTCTTTGCGTTCCGGTATGCAAGGAAAGGTTGCTGCAAGCGGCAGCGTTTCGCCAGTCAGCGCTTCAAGCGCGGGCGATCTTTCGTCGTCGGTCGAACCGGATCGTTGCAAAGTCGAACATGCGGATTTTCCGCTAGCATCAAACTTTCTTGATCGCAATCGATGTTTTGGCTGGCATTGCGCCAGCGTTTGACAGTGTGTTCAGCCAAAATGCATTCCCCAGGCCGGGCACGCCTCCTAGATTGAAACCGGAAGACAGGAGGAAAGTTGATGGGATTGCTTGTCGATGGCAAATGGCAGGACCGCTGGTACGATACCGGTAGCAGCGGCAGGTTCGAACGCTCCCAATCGCAGTGGCGCGACTGGATAACCGTCGATGGCAAGCCGGCGGAAGGCCGTTCGCGTGGTTTCAAAGCCGAGCCCGACCGCTATCACCTCTATGTTTCGCTGGCCTGCCCCTGGGCGCATCGCACGCTTATCTTCCGGGAGCTGAAGAAGCTCGAAAAGGTGGTCTCCGTCTCGGTCGTGCACCATCTGATGCTCGAAAATGGCTGGACCTTCCTGCCTGAAGACGACGCGACAGGCGATACGCTCTACGGTCTCGACTTCCTCCACCAGATCTACACCAAGGCCGATCCGGCTTATTCCGGCCGCGTCACCGTGCCTGTTCTGTGGGACAGGAAAGAGCAGACGATCGTTTCCAACGAGTCTTCCGAGATCATCCGCATGTTGAACTTCGCCTTCGATGAATGGGGAGATTCAACGGTCGATTTCTATCCGCAGGCACTGCGCGCCGAAATCGATGCCGTCAATGAAGAGGTCTATGGGGCCGTCAACAATGGCGTCTATCGCGCCGGTTTCGCGACCAGCCAGGCTGCATATGAGGAAGCATTCGCGGATTTGTTTGCGACGCTCGACAGATTGGAAACGAGATTATCGCGCCAACGCTATCTGGTCGGCGATCGTCTCACCGAGGCGGACTGGCGCCTGTTCACGACGCTTGTCCGTTTCGATCCAGTTTATGTCGGCCATTTCAAATGCAACCTGCGCCGCATTGGCGACTACCCGAACCTCTCGAACTACCTGCGCGATCTTTATCAGGTGCCGGGAGTGGGTCAGACGGTCGACATGCACCACATCAAGGCCCACTACTACGCCAGCCATCGCAACATCAATCCGACCGGCATCGTCCCTGTCGGACCGGGGATGGATCATCTGGCTCCGCACGACCGCGCGCGATTCAAGAAGGCAGCATGATCTACCAGTAGGGCGAAACCGCCACGCCATGGAATGTCTCGGCGAGGCGCCTCAAGGTCGCCGGTGTCGTGCCTTCAGGCAGTCGATCGAGCGGGAAGAAGCCGGCTTCGGCGATTTCGTGATCGGGACGTTTCGGGCCGATCTGACGGAAGGCCTCGATCAGGTAGAGTCCGACATGATCACGCGGGCTCGAGAGCCTGTTGAAGTGCATGGATTTCAGCGCTGGCGCCGCTGAAATCGCGATGTTGCCCTCTTCCTCGAGTTCGCGGGCCAGCGCCTCTTCCATCGTCTCGCCTTTCTCGACACCGCCGCCCGGCAATTGCCAGCCGGGAACATAGGTGTGGCGGATGAGAAAGATCGAATTGCGTTCGCGGTCATAGACAAGGCCGCGCACGCCGAGGGTCATCGGTCGCCTTAGCAGGAACAGGAGGTGAAAGAATTTTGTCCGTAGGCGCGGCCAGCCGCTCTGGCGGAAGGGTTGTTCGGGATCGCTGCCAGTCATTTCAGATGAACCACAGGTGGATTGCGAACGATCGGTCGCTTAAGAAGGTTTCATGTTCAGGCTTGCGCATCTCTCCGACGCCCATCTCGGCCCGCTGCCCGGTGTATCGTATCGTGATCTCGCCTCCAAGCGCGTGCTGGGCTACGTCAACTGGCAACGCAACCGCCGCCGTACCATGCACGACGCCGTCATCGACACGCTGGTGGCTGACCTCAAGGCAGGTGGCGCCGACCACATTGCGGTAACAGGAGATCTGGTCAATCTGGCGCTGGACAGCGAAATCGAATTGGCCCGGTTGTGGCTGGAAATGCTTGGATCGCCACGTGATGTTTCCGTGGTGCCCGGCAATCACGACGCCTACGTGCCTGGGGCCTTCGACAAGGCATGTCGCGCCTGGGCACCCTGGATGAGCGGCGATGGCGCCAACATCCAGGTCGATCGCCACAGTTTCCCCTATCTGAGATTGCGAGGCGAAGTCGCGCTGATCGGGGTATCTACTGCGCGAGCAACCGCGCCATTCATGGCAAATGGTTTCTTCGAGGAGAAGCAGGCTGAGCGTTTGGCAAAGCTCCTGGACGAAACGGGCAAGCGGGGCCTGTGCAGGGTGATCCTCATCCATCATCCGCCGATCCGCGGTGCCGTGGCCCAGACCAAGCGACTTTTCGGCATCCGCCGGTTTCAGAAGCTCGTCAAGCAGCATGGCGCCGAGCTTGTGCTGCATGGCCATTCGCACGACCCAACGCTGTTCTGGATCGGGCGTACCAACCGACTGCCGGTTGTGGGCGTCGCGGCAGCGGGGCAGGGGCCGGGAGGGCGGCATCCTGCTGCCCAGTACAACCTGATCGAGATCGAAAGAGCGGCGGACGGTTGGCGTATCGGGTTGACGCGCCGTGGCCTCACCGGACCTGCGCTCGCCCCTGCCGACCTTCAGACATTGGAACTGGGCGTCGAACCGGAGAGATCTACAGCTTGAGGCTTTCGATCAATGGTACGAGGCGGTCCCAAAACAGCGCCGCCGAGACACCGAGGCCAACGAGGGCGCCAAGTAGCACCAGGCCAAACCCGCCGAGGATCGTGCGTCCACGCGTTGGGCCGTCCGCGGTTTGGGGGTTTGGTTCCGCTTCCGAACTGGCCTGAGGCGTGGGCCGTTCTATTGGTTCGATACCGCCTTCTATGAGGCGCTGCCGTTCGATCAGGCGCTCGGCCAGGTAGCGGGTGACCTGGTCGCCAACGATCTTCATGTCCTGGGATTCAGCCAACACGACACGGCCAAGGCGGGTGTCTTTGACGAAGCGATAGGTTCGGCGGTCCCGGCCCATCGCGACATGGCTGACGGCGTCAATCCACAGGCGTGGCTGCAGTCCTGAAGACAGCGCGAAATCGAAATAGTCGATGTCGGACGGCACATCGGCAAAGACCGGCGCTAGCTCCGAGGCCAGCAATTCAAGGCGCATGCGATGAGCTTCACGCATGTCGACGACGACGTCGTCACGATCGGCCAGAGCGTTCTTCACATCGCGAACGGCCTCCGACAGCTTGCTGCGCGCCTGGTTGATGGGGGTTACGGTTTCGCCTGCTTCCGGCATCGCCTTGCCTCGCGGTTTGGTAAACCACCGGTTAACATGAACCGGGACAGATTTCATCCACCGCGATTGTGTCGGAATGATCTCTGAACGGCTTCAGCGGGATTCGAATGTCGAAATCGGACCGCTTGCCCGATTTCGCAAGATACCGCGCAGCAGCTCGACGATCAGCCCAGGCACTTCGTCGGTCAGCATATGGCCGGCGACCGGCACGAGGTGCAGGTCGAAATGCTCCGGCAAATTATCGGCCTGGCTGACGGGCAGGACGGTGTCCAATACGCCCCAGACCACGGCGACAGGCATTGCAAGACCTGCGACCAGTTCGGCAGGGATCACTCCCTGCCGTCCTCCACGAGTGATGGCCATCACGATCTCAGTGAGCCTCTTCACCTGGCCGGAATAGGCCCGCATGGTCTCGCCGTCATCAACTGCCTGCTCGGAGACGACATGCCCAGGGCCTGACATCGCGGCAAGGCACGCCCGGATTTCATCGCCCTGAGAAGCCTTGGCAAATCGGCGCAGCAGAGGTGCATCGATCTCTTCGCCATAGCCTCCCGGCGCCAACAGTGTCAGCGACGCAAAGCGCTCGGGTGCCGAGAGTGCCATCAAGGTTGCCACGGCCCCGCCCATCGAATGGCCGACCAAATGGATGCGATCAACGTCACGTTCCACGATGTCGGCAAGAACAGTCGCGGCTATCCGTTTGGGCGACCGCGCGCCTTCGACTTCCAGGGAAGCACCATGACCCGGTAAGTCATAGGCGATGATCTCAGCCTCGCTGGCAAGTTGAGATCCGATCTCTGCCCAGACGCTGTGTGAGCCGCCAAATCCGTGCAGCAGCACAATTGTGTCCGGCCCAGTTCCCTGTTTGTGGGCAAAAAGGCTCGTTGAGGTCATCAGGTCGCGCCGCTCACTCCCGCTGTCCGAAGGGCTCCAATGAACTTCTCTACCATATCAGGCGGGTAGTTGCGCTTGGTGAGAGTTGCCCGCGGGTCGGCCATGAATGTTGGGAAATTTGCTTCCAACTGGTCGACGATGTCTTTGACAAGGCCCGGGTTGCCGCCTTCGGATGCGACGATCAATCTGCCCGTGAGAAAAAGCGGATTGGGTGCGACGCTTGCGAGAGGAGCAACCGCCTTGGCCGCAAGCTCCTTGTCGCCTTGCATATAGGCACTTGCGAAAAGGCCGTAGTCCCACCACGCGGCGTGCGCGCCGTTTGCAGCTTCGATTGCCTGAGTCATGACAGTCACGCCCTTTGCATAGTCGCCGCTGAAGGTGAGCGCATAAGCATAAGATGCGATCGCCTGGGGATCATATGGGTTAATCTCGTACGCCTTGGAGGTCCACTGCACGGTGTCTGCCCATATGCCCAGTCGGTTCGATATATAGGCTTTGGCATTGTAGGCGCGCGGAGACGAGGGGTCCGCTTGTATCGCGCGTTGCGCGAACTCCCCGGCTTTTTCCAGCGAGGCGTTGAGCGGGTAGGCATAGCGCCAGATCAGGCCGGTCGTGGTTAAAGTCGACAGGCTCGAATAGACGATTGACGACTTGGCATCGCTGTTGGCCAGAGCTTCGAAACACCGATAGGCGCTTTCGTGAATCTTGGCGTTGGCTGCGAGTTCGAACGCATTCTCCTGGATCAGGCAATCAACCAAACCCCTGGCAAGGCCATTTCGTGCCAGAAAGGTGTAAATGGCGCCTGAAACGGGCGCGGTATCACCGAGGATCTTCCCGACCTGCGGACCGACCTGGGACGTGGTCGCGTCGAAGGCTGCCAGATTGCGGGACAGAACGACTGTATCGCTTCGCAGGTTTTGCACCTCAACAGCCACGCTGCCTGTCGTAGGGCCTGACTGGACATTGAAGACGAAGCTCGTTCCGTCCGCTGCTTTGTTACGATCCGGGGCTGGCTCCCGCCCGACAAAATTGATGGTTTCAAAATGTGTCAGCCCTGCGCGAAGGGCCGTGACAACACGTTCCACCGCGCTCCCGGTTCCCTTCACCGTCAGGTACACGGTCGGTAGATCTTCGGAACCCGGAAGGGCGACGGCGGGTGGAGCTTGCAGTGATTTGGTCCCGGCAGGCGCGGTACGTGGCAAACCGGCAGCCGACAATGCTTGCAGCAGTTTTTCAGTCAAATCGGGCGGATAGTGATTTTTGAGGAACATCGCGCGCGGGCTCGCTGCGAATTCGGGGAATTTATCGTTGATCTCCGTCAGTATCCGCGCCGCTTCGGTATTGTCGCGGCTGTTTACAGCTACGATGAGCTGCGCTGCGAGGTATTCAGGCTGGGGTTCCACTGCCGACAACGCCAATGCTGCGCGTTTCTGCAACTCCTGATCGCCTTCCATGAAGGCGCCCTGGAAGAGGGCATAGT
This sequence comes from Mesorhizobium sp. NPDC059054, assembly GCF_042739215.1. Lineage (NCBI taxonomy): Bacteria > Pseudomonadati > Pseudomonadota > Alphaproteobacteria > Hyphomicrobiales > Phyllobacteriaceae > Mesorhizobium > Mesorhizobium sp. NPDC059054. The sequence continues at coordinate 73,842 of NZ_JBHYHV010000007.1, read as the reverse complement.
CGAGCCATTTGCTGTGCGGATTGGCAAGATTGAGGCTGCGCGCCAGAAGTGCCGTGCCCTCCTGATAGTTTCCTGCCATCACCAGCGCCCAGCCGTAGTGATAGACAGTCCTCAGATCATAGGGAGCTGCATCAAGGGCCTTCTTCGCCCAGCGAACTCTCTCTTTCTGATTCCCGACAACCCCTTCGGCGTAAGCGGCCATGCGATAGGCGCGGGAACTGGTCGGGTCGATCTGGATGGCCTTGTTCACGAGAGCCATCGCCTGCTGCACGCTTGGATCGGGCGGATAAGAATAGCCCCATACGATCGCGTCCAGCTGCTGCCCGGCAAGCAGCGCATAGATCATCGCGGATGCTTCGCCATGCGCGACCAGATCTTCGAGACAACGATAGGCGGCTTCGTGGTTCTTGGCGCTCTGATCGGACGGATACGTCTTCGAGAGGATGACGCATGTGGTCAGATCGTTCTGCAGTCGGTTTTGCTCGATATAACCATAGATCGAACCGAATGGGCCGGTTACGTCGCCCAGAATCTTGGCGACATGATCGCTGGCCTGTGAAGCGGTGGTTTCGAATGCAGACAGCGTTTCCGAATTGAGGACACGGCCCGTTTTGAGATTTTTGACTTCGATGGTCACGCTGCCAAGAGTGGCGCCCGATCCAAGATTGAAGGCGAAGGTCGTCGGATTGTTTGCTCGAGCTTCGTCCTCGCCAGGCTTGCGGTCTATGAATTGGACCGTTTCCATGTTGGAAAGGCCAGCTCGCAACATCGTTTCAACGCGCTGGGTCTGCGGGGTCTTCTCTGCGAGAACCAGATAGACGGCTGGCAACTTTTCCAATGTTGCCGCCATCGAATTGCCAATTGCGGACCCGCCGTTGCTTTTGGTGCCCGAAACGACCTCCGGCCCATAGGCCTGGCGCAGCATAAGCACCATGAGAGTGATCATGATGATGAAAAAGAGCGCTATTGCGATCCAGAAGGCATGCAGATGCTTGAACAGGATAACTGTCGTACCCGACAGATCCTGCGCATCGGATGCGGAAACGGGTACAGCTTTCGCCGATGCGGTCGCGGGGACCTGCTCCGGAACGACGGGTACCTGCTGCTGGATCGGCTGTTGCCGAGATGGGATTCTGACCCCGTTTGGTTCATAGCTCGGGATATAGCTGCCGCGTGGAATGACGATGCGGATCGGTTCGCCTGCGCCTTCGCCGCTAAAATACTGGTCGAGCAATTCTCTCAGTCTGCCCGCCTGCACACGCACCACGGCATCGGTGGAGGGGTCGAACCCGGCATCCTTGCCAAAGACATCGACGGCGATGGAAAAACCTTTGAGCTTGTCGGCCTCGCCGGCTTGTTCCCGTTCTACCAGATAGCGCAGCAATTCACGCGCGCGCTCGGAGCGTCCAAATGTCTGGCTCGCCAGGAGTCTATCAAGCGTTTCGCGCACTGCGGGGGCGGCAGGCGTGGAATGCTGCAAGTATTGAACCTCTCAAGCCGGCACAGGTCGTACAACGTTACGCACGATATTCGCACTTCCGCGCCAATACCGTCCCAAGCCCGCTCGAATCTTTACAACCCCGGTTGGAAAAATCCAGCCGGGGTTTTCGCAAAGCGATGAAATCAGCGGGTTTTGAGGCCGATTATACGATTTGCCGCGGATACAACGGCCTCGAGGGAAGCGGCGACGATGTTGGTGTTGATGCCGGCACCGAAAACCTTGCCACCATCATGTTCCATTTCGACATACGACACCGCCGAGGCGTTCGAACCGCGCTGCAAGGAATGTTCGGAATAGTCGAGCACCGACATCGATACGCCGATATGGCGCGAGAGCGCGTCAACGAAACCGTCGATCGGGCCGGTTCCCGTGCCCTTGATGATGGTTTCCTTGCCCTTGTCGAGGATCACTGCCTCGACGACGCGCCGGCCTTTCATGGCGGTATCGGGGAAGGTCTGATGATCGACAAACTTCAGCCGTCCATGAGGCTGTTCGATGTATCTGTCGATAAAGCGATCGTAGATCCGCTTTGCCGGTACCTCCTTGCCCTCGGCGTCGGTGATGGCCTGGATGTCCTGGCTGAATTCGACCTGCAGATTGCGCGGCAAGTTGAGCCCGTAATCGGCCTGCAGCACATAGGCGATACCGCCCTTGCCGGATTGGGAATTGATGCGGATGATCGCTTCATAGCTGCGGCCGACATCCTGCGGGTCGATCGGCAGGTAAGGCACTTCCCACACTTCCTTGTTGGCGGATTGGATGGCCTTCATGCCCTTGTTGATGGCGTCCTGATGCGAGCCGGAGAAAGCAGTGTAGACCAGTTCGCCGACATAGGGATGGCGTTCGGGAATCTTGAGCTGGTTGGAATACTCATAGACATCCTTCATGCGGTTGATGTCGGAGCAATCCAGGTCTGGGTCGACGCCTTGCGTGAACATGTTGAGCGCCAGCGTGACGACATCGACATTGCCGGTGCGCTCACCATTGCCGAACAGCGTGCCTTCGACGCGATCGGCGCCGGCCATCAGGCCGAGTTCGGTTGTTGCGATACCAGTGCCGCGGTCATTGTGCGGATGCAGCGAGATGATCAGGCTGTCGCGATTGTCGAGATGGCGGATCATCCATTCAATGCGATCGGCGTAGACATTGGGCGTCGACATCTCGACAGTCGACGGCAGATTGATGATCAGCTTGTTGTCGGGGGTAGGCTTCACGATTTCGGTCACGGCGTTGCAGATTTCCAGCGCGACCTCCAGTTCGGTGCCGGTGAAGCTTTCCGGCGAGTACTGGAAGCGATAGCCGCCGCCAGCCTTGGCTGCCATGTCGGTGATCATCTTGGCGGCGTCGGTGGCGATCTGCTTGATGCCGGTCACATCCTTCTGGAAGACGACGCGGCGCTGCAACTCGCTGGTTGAATTATAGAAATGAACGATCGGCGTCTTGGCGCCCTTGAGCGCCTCGAAGGTGCGCGTGATCAACTCAGGCCGGCATTGCACCAGCACCTGCAGATCGACATTGTCGGGTACATTGCTTTCCTCGATGCACCAGCGCGCGAAGTCGAAATCGGTCTGCGAGGCGGATGGAAAGCCGACCTCGATTTCCTTGAAGCCCATATCGAGCAGCAATTGGAACATGCGCGCCTTGCGCTCATGGCCCATCGGATCGATCAGGGCCTGATTGCCGTCGCGCAGGTCGACGGAACACCAGATCGGGGCTTTTTCGATCTTCTTGTTCGGCCATGTGCGGTCGGTGAGGCCAACCAAGGGATAGGGTTCGTATTTGCGTACGGCATTCGGCATGCCTTTGGGGGCAAAAGCTTGGGGCATGTCGACCTCGACGCTCTTTCGTTGTGTGGAACTCATCTTTCAATCTCCCGGCTGCTGGGCCGGCATCGCCGAAGCACAAGCAGCGCCATTAGGCTAAGTCAATTGGTTTGGTGACTTGAGGAGCTTGCCTGGGATAAAAGCCCTGGCGGCAACGACCGCCGGGCGCTCCTTCAGCGGACCCGGCGATCGCCGATAAGGCCGAGAAGAAGAAGGGTCGAGGAAAGGGCGCGCACGGTCTCGCCGGCGAGGCCGGTCGGACGGAAAGCAAACGATGCTGGGCGCGTCTTCATGGTCGCTCTCTTACAGGAGCGTTCTGTTCGAGGCAAGCGAGACGTCTCGATCGTCTACGGACAGAGTGCCTGAACGGTTTTCCTTTGTGGTTTCACGCAAATGCGGCAGAGTTCGCTAATGGCGCGGTGTGAGCGCAGCGACAAGAGCGCCGCGCGTCCTTTCGGACGCGCAAAGGTCGCTCTAGCACTTTGATTTGGCGCATGATCCTTTCCGAAAATCGATTACGATTTTCGGAAAGGATCATGCGCCAGGAGGGCTGATCATGAATTTCGTGTTCTTCTCGCCGCATTTTCCGGCCAACGGTGCCGATTTCTGCGATCGGTTGAAAAAGGCCGGCGCGACGGTACTGGGGATCGGTGACGCACCTTACGAAGCGTTGACGCCCAGGCTCAAAGGTGCGCTCAGCGAATATTATCGCGTCGCCGATCTGGAAGACTATGACCAGATCTATCGGGCGATGGGGCATTTCATCCACAAATGGGGGCGCATCGACCGCTTCGAGTCGCTCAACGAACATTGGCTCGATCTGGAGGCCGGCATTCGTACCGACTTCAACATAGAAGGCATAAAACTCGACTATGTGAAGAACATCAAACGCAAGAGCCGCATGCGGGCCTCTTTCCGCAAGGCCGGCGTCAATGTGATCGCCCAGCGCAAGACATCCGATCGCGCAGGCGCCATGACCTTCCTGCGCAGGGTCGGCTATCCGGTGGTGGTGAAGCCGGATTCCGGCGCGGGTGCCGCGCACACCTACAAGATTTCCAATGTTGCCGAACTGGACGAGTTCTTTCGCATCAAGCCGGAAGGCATGAGCTTCGTCATGGAGGAGTTCATCGACGGATTGGTCGTAACCTATGACGGCCTTGTCAATCGGGACGGCGAGATCGTCTTCGCCGCGAGCACCAAATACGACGATTCCATCATGGATGTCGTCAACAAGAACAAGCACATGAGCTACACCTGCCGGCCCGAGATTCCGACCGAGGTGGAAGAGGCCGGCCGCAAGATCGTCAAGGCGTTCGATCTCAAGGAACGTTTCTTTCATATCGAGCTGTTCGAAACCAAACAGGGCCGGATCGTCGCCTTGGAGGTCAATATTCGTCCGCCGGGCGCCTGGATGCCGGACGCGATCAACTACTCCTTCGATATCGATATCTATGCCGAATGGGCCAATATGGTGGTCAAGAACAAGGTCGGTGGGCCGTTCGAGGGGAAGTATTTCACCGTCTATGCCAGCCGCAAGAAGCACATCCGCTATCGCCACAGCCATGCCGATGTGCTAGCCGCCCACGCCGACATGATTGTCCATCATCAGGACATCGAAGAGGTCTTCAGCCGCGCCATGGGAAACTACGCCTATCAGCTGCGTTCGCGGGATCGCCAGGCGCTGCGCGCGGCGGTCGACTACATCCATGCCGAGGAGGCATAGACGATGGACATCTCCTACAGCAAACGCTGGAGCGGTAAGCTCGGCCGCGATATGGAATACAAGCACTACGGCTATGCCGGACGTCCGGTCGTCGTCTTCCCGACCTCGCAGGGACGGTTCTTCCAATTCGAGGATGCCGGCGGTGTTGGCGCGCTCGCCGAATTCATCGACACCGGCCGCATCCAGCTATTCACGGTGGACGGCATCGATAGCGAGAGCTTCTTCGACAAACATGGCGACCCGACCCAGCGGATCGCGCGGCACGAGGCTTATTTCCGCTATCTGCGCGAAGAAGCCCTGCCGGAGTTTGCGGTCATTGCCGCAGAGGCCAATAACGGTCGATCCTTGAAGCCGCTGTTCTCCGGCTGTTCAATGGGCGGCTATCACTCGTCGAATTTCGTGTTCCGCTACCCTGATCTGGCGGCGGGCGTGATTTCGCTCTCGGGCGTTTACTCCACCAGAGGTTTCCTGGGAGACAGCCTGGCTGGCGATATCTACTACAACTCCCCGCTCGACTATCTGCCGGGTGTTTCCGACGATGCACTGCTTTCGCGGTTGCGCTCGCTGCGGCTTATTTTCTGCTGCGGGCAAGGTGCCTGGGAAGAACAGATGCTGGCCGAGACACATGCGCTGGAACGAGTGTTGCGCGACAAGGCGATCCCTGCCTGGGTCGACTATTGGGGTGGCGATGTCGATCACGATTGGCCGTGGTGGCACAAGCAGCTTCCCTATTTCTTCAGCCGCTGGTTGGACGAGGATCTGAAACACCGGCTGGATTGACGCGATCTTCCGCAGCCTGTCCTTGTTGTCTGCTTCGGGCGATTGTCGTAACCAATTCGGGCGCGAGGCGCGCATGGGGCGAGGATGAGGAGGAACAGCATGGCATTTTCTAAATTCACGCGGCGCGCCGTCCTGGCGCTGGGACTGTCGGTGCTGCCGTTGGCCGGCATGGCATCGCAGTCGGTCGCGCAGGAGTTTCCCAACCGCACGGTGACGCTGGTTGTGCCGTTTGCGGCCGGCGGTTCGACCGACCTCGTCGCACGTATCATCGCGCAGAAGATGTCGGACGATCTCGGCCAGCAGGTGATCGTGGAGAACGTCGCCGGCGCAGGCGGCAATATCGGCGCCGACCGCGTCGCGCGGGCCGATCCGGACGGCTACACCATCCTGATGGGCACTGTTGCCACCCATGCGCTCAATCCGCTGATCCTGAAAACCAAGCCATACGATCCCGAAAAGGACTTTTCGCCGGTTTCACTGCTGGTCATCGTGCCTAACGTGCTGGTGGTCAATCCGGAGTTGCCGGTCAAGAATGTCCAGGAACTGGTCGCGCTGCTGAAGGCGGAGCCAGATAAATATTCCTATGCTTCATCAGGCATCGGCACGCCGCTGCATCTTTCGGGCGAGCTGTTCAAGATCATGGCCGGCGTCGAGATGCAGCACATCCCCTACAAGGGAGCAGGTCCGGCGCTCAACGATGTCGTCGCCAACCAGGTGCCGATCATGTTCGATAATCTCCCGTCCTCGTCGTCGCATATCAAGGGCGGGACGCTGAAGGCCCTCGGCGTGACGACGGCCAAGCGCGTGCCGTCGTTCCCGGACATTCCGACCATCGCGGAATCTGGTGTGCCGGGCTATGAGACCTACACTTGGAATGCGCTGTTTGCCCCGCCCGGCACGCCGAAGGAGGTCGTCGACCGTCTCAACGCGTCTGCCAACAAGGCGATGAAGGATCCGGCGGTGATCGCCAAGATGGGGGATTTCAGCGCCACTATCGTCGGCTCGACACCAGAGGAACTGGGAACGCACGTCAAGGCGGAGCTCGCCAAGTGGGAGCCGATCGTCAAGCAGGCCAAGATTCAGGTCGACTAATTCCAAACAGGCTGTGCGGGGGTATCACCCTCGCACGGCATCACCCGTGTCGGCAGGTTGGTTCAATCCGTAGCCCCCTGCCGGTTCGGTCTCGAATTGGAAGTCGAAACCAGCCACCATGGGGCGGGCTCTGGCGATTGCTTCCTGCACATGCGGAAGCTGGAGCGATGCCTTATGGCTCGCGGCGTCGATCCAGACTTCGGTGACCCAGATCGCCGTGGTGTCGGCGGGATCGCGGGCGACGATGTAGTTCAGGCAGCCGGGCATGGAATCGGTGGCTTCGAGCAGGAGCTGCAGGAGTTCCTCTCGCTTGCCGGGAGTTGCACGCATCTTTCCGATCAGGCCATACATCAGGCACTCCCTTCGATCGCCACCCTCTCGAGCGCCGCGCGCCCCTTCGGACGCGGAAAGGTCGCTCTGACACTTTAACGCGGCGCATCGTGTTTCCGAAAATCGATTTCGATTTTCGGGCCGATGCGCTAGGCCGATCATCGAACGAAAACGGGCCCGGTATCAAGGCCTTAGATAAGCATAGCCTGCAGCTTGCAATTCTACGAGTTTCACGACTCCGCCGGCATTGGCGCTGGCAAAGCCCTCGAACAGGTCGGGCAGGGCAATATCCATGCCGTGCATGGTGTTGGCGCAGGCATGGGGTGTCATGCCTTTCTTCACCAATCCGGCAAAGCGGCTGGAAATTGCCGCGGAAGCGCCACTGCGCTTGAAGGCGGCAAGCGCCGGACCGTGAACCACGAGAACGATGTCCACTTCGCCGCCTGTGCCCTCATAATGGTTCTTGATGTTGCCGAGAACGAAGGCAACCTTGTCGATATCGTCGAGATGATAGGCAACCCTCTGTCTCGGAGATGCCACCGGCGCTGCGGTCGCCATTTTCACTCCGAACAGAGCTCCGGTCGAGGCCGCCAATCCGCGGAAAATATCCCTGCGAAGCATGAAAACCGTCCCGTTCTCGGCAGCATAATGCGCGTGGCCTTCGACGGGTTCCTAGCATAAAATCCACGCTAGCGGATCTCGGTGGGAGGGGCCGATGGTGACGTCGAGAAAAATCGCAACCGCGAGCGCTGGAATCATCGGTGCACTCTTCCTGGCAGGAACGGTCTACGCTGACGAACCGCGAATATTGAAGGAGCTCAGCCCGGATGGCGGCAGCGCCTGTTTCGGCCGGGTTTATGATGCAAGCCATCTGAAGGCCCATCCGCATCAGAAGGTTGCGCGGATATTTTTCTACCACGGCCGTGATCCGGTCAGTCGACCGAGCGAAGATCCCTATAACGGTGTGGGTTCTGCCGGCTATAACGGCTTCATGGCGACGACCGTGCGGGGCGCTCCCAAGCCTGAATGGGTCGGCGGCTGGTGCAATGCCTCGGAGGAAGGCGGAGATAAAAGTTCGATCCATTGCGGCATGGAATGCGACCGCACCATGGCCGAGCTCAGCCTTGATGCGACGGGACGGTTGAAGGTCGACGCCTTCGACCGCGATATCTACCTGGACATCGGCGCGGAAGACGAACTCGGCAGGGTGGAATACGAACAGCAGGCGCTTGGAACGGATGATAACGGTTTTCTGCTCGAGCGAAGGCCTGTAGCGGATTGCGAGGCTGAGTTCGCACGGATCGATCCGGTCAATCCTGCATTGGGTGATCCGTTGCGCGTGCGGTTGAAGCCAGACCAGCCTTTCTGTTTTGGAAGGGACTATTCGGCTGAACATCTCGCGTCACATCCCGACCAGTTGACGCAGGCCATTCGTGTGTTTCGCAGCAAGACGGAGCTCGCTTCCTTCGCGGCCAAGGGAACGATTTCCGACTGGCCGAACGGGGCTGACCTTGTTGTCGCCATAACCTCCCGCAAGGGGGCGGCAAAGGCCACACAAACCTATTCCTGCCAAGGGGAGGCCGACCAGTGGCGCTGCGCGGCGATAACTGCCGCCAATGGCGCCTCCTGCGATCTGTCGGAGAAGGAGATTTATCTGCGCCGCGGTGCCGGTGGCACCATGATGCTGGCCAACCCGAACGAGAGCCTGCCGCTCACCGATCTTTGCCAGGCTAGCGGCGAGACAAAATCGGACGACAGGGTCTTTCGCCTGGAGGCGATGCCGCAATCAGCCTGCGCGCAGTAAGCTTCAGGCAAAGGGAACCGCAACGGTTCCCTTCGGCAGTTTGGCTTCGTCGTCCGGCTCGACATGGATGGTGACGCGCACCGAGGGGATTTCAGCTTTCAATGCGTCTTCGATGCGGTCGCAGATGACGTGGCTGTCGCCGACCGACATATCCGCATCGACCACCATGTGAAATTCGATGAAGGTGGCGCGGCCGGCGATCCGGGTCCTCAGATCGTGGACCTCCAGCGCTCCCTTGGAATTGGCCGAAATGATGTCGCGGATGCGGATGTGCTCGTCCATGTCGACGGCGCGGTCCATCAGCCCACTCATCGACGAGCCGATCACATGCCAACCCTGCCACAGGATGTTGAGTGCCACGATGACGGCCAGTGCCGGATCGAGGACGTGCCAGCCGGTGAAGACGGCGCCGACGAGACCGATGAAGACGCCCACGGAGGTGACGACATCGGTCATGATATGCTTGCCGTCGGCGACCAGCGCAGGGGACCGCGCCGAACGGCCGATGCTGATCAGTATCCACGCCCAGATGGCGTTGAGCAGAGTTGCCAGGCCATTGACGGCGAGACCCGTCCATGGCTGCTCCAGCGGAGCCGGGTTCTGCCAGGTGCGCCAGACCTCATTGAGGATCAGCATGGCGGCAACCACGATCAACACGCCTTCCAGCACGGCCGAGAGATATTCCGCCTTGTGATGGCCGAAGGGGTGATCCTGGTCGGCTGGCTTATGGCTGATACGGATCGCCCAGAAGGCGGCGGCAGAAGCGATCACGTTGACGATCGATTCCAGTGCGTCCGAATAGAGCGCAACCGAGCCGGTGATCAGCCAGGCGACCAGCTTCAGGCCAAGAACGGCAAACGCCACCACGATCGACCAGAGAGCGAGCGTGGCGACTTTCCGTTTGATAGCGTCCTTGGCCGTTACTGCTGTCATTTCCGCTTAGGCTGCCTTTTCCTTTGCCTTGCGCGGCAGATGCGCGACGACATTTTCGATCATGCGCATGCCTGCATTGTGACCGAGGGTCATGATCGATTCGGGATGGAATTGCACCGCGGCAATCGGTTCCTTCTTGTGCTCGAACGCCATGATGACGCCATCCTCTGTCTCCGCGGTGACGACAAAATCATCGGGCAGGCGGACCGGGTCGGCAAAGATGGAATGATAGCGGCCGACCGTCACTTCCTTCGGCAAGCCTGAGAAGACGACACCAGGTTTCGAGACCCGGATGCGCGACGGCTTTCCGTGCATGGGAATGGCAAGCTGCCGCAACTCGCCGCCATAGGCTTCGGCGAGTGCCTGCAGGCCAAGGCAGACGCCGAAGATCGGCAATTCTCGTGCTCTTGCCTTCTTGATGGTGGCGGCGCAGTCGAAGTCCTTCGGCGTGCCGGGGCCGGGCGAGAGCACCACCAGATCCGGCTTGAAGCTGTCGAATACTTCTTCCGGCACCGGCGTGCGCACGGTGGAGACATCGGCGCCGGTCTGGCGGAAGTAGTTTGCCAGCGTGTGGACGAAACTGTCCTCGTGGTCGACGAGCAGGATGCGGACACCCTCGCCGACGCGGGCGGTGGCGCGTTCGACGCCGGCGGAGTTGCCGGCCTTGGCGTCACGGATGGCAGAGAGCATGGCGGAGGCCTTCAGTTCGGTTTCGGCTTCTTCTTCCTCGGGAACGGAATCGAACAGCAGCGTGGCGCCGGCGCGCACTTCGGCGATGCCGTCCTTGATGCGAATGGTGCGCAGCGTCAAGCCAGTGTTCATGTCGCCGTTGAAATGCACCATGCCGATGGCGCCGCCATACCATGCGCGTGGGCTCTTCTCGTTCTGTTCGATGAAGCGCATGGCCCAGAGTTTTGGCGCGCCAGTTACTGTCACCGCCCAGGCGTGCGACAGGAAGGCATCGAAGGCATCCATGCCTTCACGCAGGCGGCCTTCGATATGGTCTACCGTATGAATGAGACGCGAATACATCTCGATCTGGCGTCGGCCTATGACACGCACCGAGCCGGGTTCGCAGACCCTGGACTTGTCGTTGCGGTCGACATCCGAGCACATGGTGAGCTCGGATTCATCCTTCTTGGAGTTGAGCAGCTTGAGTATCTGCTCGCTGTCCGAAATGGCGTCGTCACCGCGCTTGATGGTGCCGGAGATCGGGCAGGTCTCGACACGGCGGCCGTTGACGCGCACGAACATCTCCGGTGAAGCGCCGATCAGGTATTCGCCTTCGCCGAGATTGATGAAAAAGGAATAGGGCGACGGGTTGATGGTCTTGAGGCGGCGCGAGATCTCCGACGGGGCTGTTTCGCAGCGCTCGTAGAACATCTGACCGGGCACGACCTCGAACAGGTCGCCGCGCTTGAAGCTATCCATGGCCCGGCGCACCAGCTTGGCATACTCGCCGGGTTCATGATCGCCGCGTGGTGGGATGCGGTCCGCTGGCTTGAAAGGTTCCGCCACCGGTTCGCGCGGCAGGCCCTCGGTCGAAAACCCGTTGCCGGCATAATCGTAACGGTCGGTCCAGGCCTTGGCGGAATAGTGGTCGACGACCAGGATCTCGTCAGGCAGGAACAGCACGAGGTCGCGCTGGCTTTCCTTGCGCTCCAGCTTGAGATCGACGGGATCGAACTGGAAGGCAAGATCGTAGCCAAAGGCGCCATAGAGGCCAAGATTGCTGTCTTCCGGACTTTTGAACAGTGCGGTGACAGCGCGCAGTACCGTGAAGACCGACGGCATCCGGCTGCGCTCTTCCTCGGTGAACACCCGCCCGGGTTTCGCAACCTCGATCCTGGTCAGCGCCTTGGTGCTCTCGATGATCGCGATTTCCGCAAGACCGGCCAATGCATTGTTGACCGTCGGCAGAAGAGCCTCGCCGCGAGCATTGAGCGCTTCGATCTTCATGGCGCGGCCGCGCGAGGAGATGACGAGCGGCGGATCGATGATGGCGGTGTCCCAGCGCGTGTAGCGGCCGGGATATTCGTAGTTGGACGAGAAGACCGCGCCGCGTCGCGCATTCAGCCCGTCGAGATAGGATTCTATCGCGCCCTGATAGGGTGTGTCGTGCCTCTGGCGTGTGATTGCGATGCCGCCGGCAGTCACGAACCGCTCGGCGCCGTTTTCCAGGATTTCCACCGTCATTGCCATCTCCCTGTTCCGCCGCGGTGAGGTCTGGAGGCATTTCTGGAAAACAAAAGGCCGCCGGACTTCTCCTGCGGCCACTCTGGTCTTTCACGCACACGCGTTTCGACAGGCCGCTCCTAGCTGGCCCACCACCAAACGGTCTTGATCGAAAGCATGTTCATGGCGATTTCCTTAGCTGCGAATGGGGGTTCGCGCAACCGGATTTGCACGGCGGCCCCTCACGCAGCGCGAGAGTATATCTTCGTCGGTTGCAGGTGGGTGGGCAAACCGTCACGAGGAGTGAACGAACTCTTCGTTGAAAATGGCCGCAGCCTGAAGGTTGCGCGCCAGCAATGCGTTGCGCGCCGCGTTCACCATTCCTGGCGGCCCGCATAGATAAGCCTCGGTTCCACCATCAAGCGGGATGGTGCGGATTTCATCCAGAGATGTGATCGGATTGCCGACGACCCCCTTCCACTCTTCTCCGGCCCTGTCGGCTGCCAACACCACTTCCAGAGGCAAGGTTTCGGCCAGCGCCTGCAACGTCTCCAACGCATAGGCGTCCTCGGCATCGGCGAAGCCGGCAACCACCGCCAGGGGTGGCGTGGCGCTCGTAGGCTCGATGCTGGACAGCATCGAGACGATCGGTGCCAAACCGGTGCCACCGGCGACGAAAAGTTTGGGGCGAGCAGTCGAGCGCAGGTAGAAGACGCCGAACGGGCCGCGCACGGTGAAGGCATCCTCCGGCTTTGCCCTTTCGTTGAGATAGGTGGACATGGCCCCGCCTGGCAGGTCGCGCACATGCAGCACCTGCTCCTTCTGCGAGGGTGGGTTTGCCAATGAAAAGCGACGCGGACCATCCATGCCGGGAAAGTGCACTTCGACATACTGGCCGGGCAGGAAGGCCAGCGGAAACTGGAGCCGGTAGCGGATTTCCCAAACCGAGCGCGAAGCACGCGCGAAAGTGTTGATCTTGGCGCGTCGCAGGGAGGGGGGCGTCACGTCGGTACGCTGATACGGCAAGTGGAGGGCCATGCCCGGTTCCGCCGACGTGATGCAGAGCAGGACTTCATTGCCGTCGGCATCGCGCGCCATGCAGGTACGGCATGTTCCTTCCCGGCAGTTGCTGGCCAGCAGGTTGCCGGCTTTCTCGGCCGAGGTGAGAATGGACTGGCCGTCGACCGGCGGGAAGTGCATCGCCTCGCCGTCGGAAAAGACGAGGCGGATATGATCCCGATTGTCCATCAGAAATCGTCGGAGACGTAGCCGGTGGAAAGTCCGTCAATGCTGACCACATTGTTGGCGAGACGATAGGCCTCGATCTCGTCCTCGCCCTGGCCGCCCGCCCATTTCACCAGTTCGTCTCGCTCCTGCATCTCGCCGACGACGGGGATACTCCAGCCGCAGGAGGTCGCGACGCTCTCGACATGGAGCCGGAAGAGCTGGCGCACGCCAGGCAGGTCGGGGTACGGCGCACGCAGGGCTGGCCATTCGGGATGATCGGGCCGGATCAAATCGGCCTTGCCATACAGGCGCAAGGTCATGGCTTTGCCTGAAAAGGCGCAGAACATCATGGTCATGCGTCCGTTCTCGGTGACGTGAGCGGCGGTCTCGTTGCCCGAGCCGGTCAGATCGAGATAGGTCACGGTGCGCTCGTCCAGGACCCGCAGCGTGTCGAGCCCTTTCGGCGACAGGTTCACGCGGCCATCCTGCGGTGCCGTCGCGACAAAGAACAGTTTCTGCGCCTCGATGAAGGCCCGCATGTCGTCGGGGATGGTACGCCAACCCAGTCCCATGGTTCTCTCCTCACCACATCATGAAGGAAGCGACGTCCGCATCGGCGACCTTGCCGGCCATGACGTCGGCGATCGCCCGGTCGACGATGGCGACGCCTTCGGCAGCCTCGTCCTCGGTCAGCGTCAGCGGCGGCATGAACTCCAGCACGTTGGCCTTCAGGCCGACATAGGTCAGGGCCGCGCCCAATTCGTAGCAGCGGTAAATGATCTTGGCCGTGGTGGTCGCCGGCACGGGTTCGCGTGTGGCGCGGTCCACGACCAAGTCGACACCGACGGCGAGGCCGCGGCCGCGCACTTCGCCGATGATCTCGTGCCGGTCGGCCAGCGTACGCAGACCGTCGGCGAAGAGTTTGCCGATGCGGGCGGAACGTTCCGCCAGATGTTCGTCCTCGATCGCCTTTAGCACCGCGCCGCCGGCCGCCGTTGCGACAGGGTTGCCGGCGGTGGTCAGCAGCGCGAAGGCCGGTGCGTGATCCATGATCTCCCTCGGCCCGACCACGGCCGACAATGGCAAGCCGCCGCCGAGCGCCTTGCCGAATACCACCATGTCGGGTGCCAGGCCTTCATGCTCGAAGCAATGCATGAGGCCGCTGCGGGCCAGGCCGACCTTGACCTCGTCGACGACGATTCTGATGCCATGCCGGCGGCAGCGCTCCTGCAATGCCTTCAGGAAGCCGGGCGGCGGTACGATCAGGCCACCGTCGGACATCAGCGGCTCGATGAAGACAGCCGCGACCTGATCGGGCGGACAGGTGGTCTCGAACTGATAGTCGAGCATCGACAGCACGGCCTCGGCACTGAAGCGCGGCCGGTAAGGATCTGGGTAGGGGAGCAACAGCACGCCAGGCCTCGGCAGTGTGTGGGTCATGGCGGTGTGGCCGCTGATGCCCATCGAGCCCGACAGGTTGCCGTGGTAGGAACCGATAAAGGAAATGAACCGCGGCCTGCCGGTTGCCGCCGCCAATACGCGCAATGCGCAGTCGTTGGCGTCGGACCCGGAATGGCCGAACCAGACCCGGCGATCGCCTTCGCCGGGCGTGATTGCCAGCAGCTTTTCGGCCAGGGAGACGGCGGGTTCATTGGGATAGAGCAGCAGGCTGGCGCCCGCCATGTTGCGGATGGACTTCTCTACAGCCTCGACGATGGCGGGATGACCATAGCCCAGCAGCGCGGGGCCAGCCGAGCCGGACAGGTCGAGCACCTCGCGACCACCTTCCTCGATCAGCCGGTTACCGCGACCGCCGACGAGCGAAAGCGGCGAGAAGCGCAGCCGGCCGATTTCGGCGATCGCGCGAGCGTCGCGTTCCCGCAGGCCAAGATTGGTCATGTCTGAGCGTCCTGGATGCGTGCGAGCGCCGCGGCCATTCTTCCGGCCCACTCCTCGACGCCGGTCTCGTTGGCCAGCAGATCCTGCCGGATCTCGACCAGCGCCGCCTCGATGCCACGCCGGTCGCCATGGATCGGAACGGCGTAGTCGGCATCGTCGCTGATCACGTAGGGGACATTGGGCGCGACGTTGAGCGACGGGTCGAGACGCAGCCCGTCTATGATCGCTTCGCCCAGCCCGGTGGCCCGGTCATAAAGCACGCCAGCGTGCCAGGGGCGTCTTTCGCCGAGGAAAACAGGCGTGAAGGAATGGATCGTGACGATGCGCGTCGGCCGCCCGGCGGCCTGGCGGGTATCGAGATGGCGCGCAACCTCGTCGTGAAACGGCGTGAACATAACTGCGGCGCGCCGTGTCCGCTCGACTTCGTCCAGGCCTGCATTTCCGGGAATGTCGGTGTCTTCGGAGCGCGTGGGAATGCTGCCCTCCGAACCAAGAGGCCGATTGAGGTCGATAAGCAGGCGCGAGTAGTTGCTGAGGAAGGCAGGCGCGTCCAGCCGCTTCGACAAACGTCGCGTCACCTCTGCCGCGCCGATGTCCCAGGCGATGTGGCGTTGCAGATGCGGCGCCTCCAGACCCAGCCCGTGGTAGCGGGCCGGCATGTGATTGGAAGCGTGTTCGCACAGAAGCACGATACCGGAACGGCCGTCCTCGTTGAGCACCTCGACGGCCTGCGGCCAGTCGTGTTCGGGTTCGGCATCCATATTCAGTAGAGCTTTCGATACAGGTCACATACGCCGACAGGATCAAGACCCGCGAGACGCTCGACTTCATGGCGTTTGACGCCGACAAAGGTCTCCACGAAGGCTGGCGCGAACCAGCCGGTGACGGTCTCGTCGGCGAGCAAGGCATCAACCGCTGCGGGAAGGCTCTCCGGCAATCGTTTCAGACCAAGCTTCCCCTTTTCCGCCTCGGTCATCTGTTCGGGGTCGCCCGTGACAAGCGGCGGCGTGGCGAGACCAGCTTTGATGCCCTCCAGCCCGGCGCGTACGATGGCCGCCATGGACAAATACGGGTTGGCGGTCGCATCTGCGGCGCGATATTCGATGTTGTACTGCCGCGCCGGATCGCGCCCGCCAATCGTTACGGTTGGGCAGATGCGCAGCGAGGCTTCGCGGTCGCGGTCAGCGAGCCACGTATAGGAAGAGCTCCAGCTGTGCGGCTTCAGCCGGTAGTAGGAAGGCACGCTCGACGCCGTGAGCACGGTGATTGCCGGCAAATGTTTCAGCACGCCGGCGCAGAAGGCGCCCGCAATGTCTGACAGGCCGCCTGGCTTGCCGGCGTCATAGGTCGCAGGCTTGCCGGAGGCGTCGGTGAAGCTGAAGTGGATATGCACACCGTTGCCGACCCCATCCGGCACGGATTTCGGCGCGAAGGTCGCATGCCAGCCGTTGTTGCGGGCGATTTCGCGGGTGATCTCGCGGATCGCCACCGCCCGATCGGCGGCCGCGAGTGCATCGGCCGGGGCATGCGTGACTTCGAACTGCTCATCGCCGAACTCGGCGATTATGACCTCCGGTGCGACGCCGGCTTCCTCCAGCGCCGCCATGAGCGTCGGCGCGAAGGGATCGGCACGCCGCAGCGCTGCGAACGACAGGGAATGGGCAGGTGCGAAATCGGCACCGGAAATCTGGAATTCCTGCTCGAAAGCGCCCGTGAGGCTGAGACCGGTCGCGGCCTTCAGCTCGGCCAGCGCATCGATCAACATGGTGCGTGTGCAACCGAGCCATGGCGTTCCATCGAGTTCGACGATGTTGCCTGCCACCATGTCGAACGGCGTGGCCGAACCGGTCAGTACGGTGCGGAAGCGTGCCTTGAGATCGGGAACGAGGCGCAGGTCGCCCGAAGAGCCCCACGGATTGGGCACGACGATGGAGTTGAACGGCGTAAGCGACAGATTCGCCTGCAGCCAGCCGACGCCGGTGGCGGCAACCTTGTCCAGGCGGCTTTCGGTGACCGAACGGCCGCGTGTGATCGCTGCGAGGTCTGTCGTGACGACGGCGACGAGGGCTTCGACAGGCGTCGTCATGCGGGCTTCCCCATCGCTTCGATGCGGGCCACGGCGGTCTCGGTATCGGTGACCCAGCAATAGCCCCCGAACGCTTTCAGCGCGATGTCATGGCGTTCCTGCGTGCGGGTGGCGCAGGCATCCGACACGCAGGTGACGAGATAGCCGCGATCGGCGGCATCGCGCACCGTCATGTCGACGCATTGGTCGGTGAGGACGCCGACCACGATGAGGTATCGAATGCCAAGGTTCTTCAGCAGGTAATCGACATTGGTCGAGTTGAAGATGCCGGAGGAGGTCTTGGGCAGCATGATTTCATCGCCGACCGGAGCGAGGGGCGCTATCGGCAGGCCCTCCGGCAGGCTCGGTGGAACATGGATGGGAGTAAGCTTGTGGTCGAGCGATCGGTCGCGGCCGTCCTCGGTCAGGCTCTGGATGATGGTGTGCAGCACCTCGACGCCATTGGCACGGGCCGCCTTCAGCAGCCGTTGCTGGTTGGGGATCGTCTCCGTCGCCGTCTGGCGGTAGAAATAGTCTTCCGGGCCAAGTTCCGGATGATCAGGGTCGGCACCTGGTTCCAACCAGATCCGCTGCATATCGACGAGCAGCAGCGCGGTTTCGCCGCGGCGAAACGGTTCGTCGCGCCTGGGAAGGGATTGGATCATGATCTGCGGTCCTGCCTTGCTGATTTCGGTCCGGGGGTTGTCCTGACGCCATCCTGCGACGGCTCATTGTCGAGGGTGACGGCGTTGGCGTGCCGCACGTCCTCCAGCCGCTCGATGCGGGCGCGGCCGTCATCCCCCAGCGTCGAGAGGATATGGGCGGTGAGCGCTTCCATCTGGGCGATGGCCGGCGCCAGCGTGTCGTAGGGAGACGCGACTTCGAGCGGGCTGACGATGGTCGTCTCCGCGAATTCCGCGACCGGCGACAACCATTGGTCGGTGAACAGAACGATACGCACGTCGCGCGCGGCGGCCTGCCGGGCAAAGGAGACGACATCGAGCTGGTAGCGGCGATAGTCGAAAACGACGAGCACGTCCTTGCGTCCAAGGTCGGCAAGGATATCGAAGGACTGGCTGGAAAGGACGCCGATGTCGCGAACGCTCGGTCGGAACTGCAGCAGATATCCGGCAAACATGCCCGCGACGTGGCGGCTGAAGCGCCCGCCGACGAGCACGACCTCGCCCCTGGCCTCCATGATGAGGCGCGCGGTACGGTCGTAAGTGGTCAGCGGCGTGATACTCGTGGCCTTTCCCATCGCCTCGTTCACCGAGGCGAGATAGGCGAGGATAGGGTTGTCTTCCGAGCCGGATGGACGCTTGGCTTCCATCATCAGCAGCGGCGAATGCAGCCTCGCTTCGACTTCCGCCAGCAGCTTTGCCTGGAAGTCGGGATAGCCTTCATAGCCGAGCTTCATTGCCAGCCGGACCACGGTAGGGTCGCTGACGCCTGCTCGGCGGGCGAGACTTGAAGCGCTGCCGAGGCCGGCGCCCGGATAGTCCGTGAGCAGCAGGCGCACGATCTTCTCCTCGGAAGGAGTCAGCGCCAGATCCTGCCGCATCAGAACATCGCGTATCGCCATCTGCCTCCCCTGGCCGTTCTTTTTATCGTTGCAGAGTTTATTACAGAAACGGAATTATCGGTCAACAATGAAGAAATATTGACATCGCTTCCGATGTCGTCTTAGCTGATGGGGAAGCAGCGACAGACTGTGGGGAACGACGAATGAAGAACGGCGATGACATCATCATCGTGGGCGCGGGGATCGTAGGATCCAGCGCGGCGATGCATCTTGCTGGCGAGGGCGCGCGCGTAACGCTCATCGAGCAGACACATCCTGCAGGAGGGCCTTCCGGAAAGTCATCGGCGCTCCTCCATGCCTTCTATCTGATGCCGGAATTGTCGCAGCTTGCCATTCGGGGGCGGGAGATCCTGGTTGCGCTTCCGGAGATCGCGCAGGAGGGATCCTTCGTGACGCAGGTCGGTATGATGTGGGTTTGTGGCGAGGAGAATGCCGCAGGCTGGTCATCTGCCGCAGAACGCATCCGCGACGAAGGCGCTCGAATGGAGACGCTGACCCCGGCCGAATTCGCCGCCGAGGCGCCCGACTTTTCCACCGATGGCGTGGCGCTTGCCATCTGGGAACCGGAATATGGCTATGCCGATGCCTTCGGAGCCACCAACGCGATAGCCCGCGCGGCGCGTGCTCGCGGTGCCCGGATCCTGCAGAACACCCCGGTTGCCAGACTGCTGCGCAGGGGCGATCGGATCGCCGGTGTCATGCTCGCCGATGGAACCGTGCTCGAAGCCGACACGGTCATCCTGGCTGCCGGGCCATGGACACGTCGCCTGCTCGCGACGGTTTCACTCGACCTGCCGCTGCATGTGGAGCGCCATCCGATGGCCGTGCTGAATGCCAACGGCAAGGCGCGCCAGGTCATGCCGTGGGCCTGGTGCGACGACATCTCCCGCAACTATGCCAGGCCCGACAATGACGGCGTGATCCTCGCCGGCACCTGGGCCGGCGGCGGTACCGGGATGCGGCACGAAGAGACCATCCGACCGCGACTGGTCGAGGATCCCGATACCTACATGGAGGGTGTCGAGGAGGCCGAGTCGGTCGACATCCTCGAGACCTTCGCCTCCCGTGTCCCGGCGATGATGGAACTCGGAATCAGGCCGGGCTACGCCGGTCTATACGACATGAGTCCCGATGACTTGCCGGTGATCGGCGCGATGCCGGGTGTTGA
Organism: Mesorhizobium sp. NPDC059054; assembly: GCF_042739215.1. Classification (NCBI taxonomy): domain Bacteria; kingdom Pseudomonadati; phylum Pseudomonadota; class Alphaproteobacteria; order Hyphomicrobiales; family Phyllobacteriaceae; genus Mesorhizobium; species Mesorhizobium sp. NPDC059054. Next base: position 53,740 of record NZ_JBHYHV010000007.1, on the reverse strand, counting down.
AGGACTGATCGTTTCTGCGGGGTCGTCCGGGCACGGCTTCAAGACCGGGCCGGCGGTGGGCGAGGCCATCGGCAAGCTCGCGCTCCATGGAGCGCAACCCATCCTGGCGCCATTCTCTCCGCTCCGTTTTGGGGCCTTGTGATGGCGGTCATGACGATGGAGCGCAGCTCGGCCCGTTCGATCCTGCCGGCGGCATTCCGCAATGCCGGCGTGGATGCGCTGGCGATGATTGCTGCGCTGGTGCTGGCGGCGCTGGCGCTCTACCTGTTCGGCAATGCCGCCATGCAGCGTGTGGTCACCTATGCGGCGATCATGCTGACGGCGGTGCTCGGCCTGCAGATATTCTCCGGCAACACCGGTATCGTTTCCTTCGGCCATGCCGCCTTCGTCGGGCTGGGCGCCTATGCCACAGGCATCTTGACCATGCCCGCAGCCCTGCAACGCACCGCTCTGCGCGACCTGCCGCAGTTCCTGGCCGGGCACGAGATGTCTTTCTTCGCGGCGCTCACGGTGGTGTTGGTGTTGGCCATGTTGATCGGCCTGATCACGGGCATGCCTTTGTTCAGGCTCTCCGGATCGAGTGCTTCGATCGCCACGCTCGCCCTGCTCATCATCGTCTACACATTGTTGGTCGCGGGACGCGAGATCACCCGAGGTAGCCAACCTTTCTATGGTGTCCCGCGCGAGGTCGGTTTGTGGACTGCTGTCGCGGTCGCAGCCCTGGCGATCGTGGCGGCGCGGCTATTCAGGGAGACGTCCTTCGGCCTTGCCGCACGCGCGGCTGCCGACGATGAGCGCGGTGCCGCTGCCGTCGGCGTCGACCATCGCGTAGCGCGGCTGGCTGCATGGGTCCTGGGCGCCGTGGCCGCGGCTGCCGCCGGCGCCATGATGGCGCAGTTCCTCGGTGCCTTCTCGCCCAAGGATTTCTATTTCGACTTCGGTTTCACCATGCTCGCCATGCTGATCGTCGGCGGCATGACGTCTTCGCTCGGTGCATTCGCCGGCGTCGTCGTGACGGTTCTCGTGGTCGAGGTGGTGCGCCGTTTCGAGGGGGGCGGCGTCATATTGGGCCTGCAGATGCCCGTGTTGTTCGGCCTTACGCAAGGGGTCCTGGCGGTGGCCATGATCCTCGTCATCTGGCGGCGTCCGACGGGCCTGTTCGGAGACCACGAGCTCAACCTGCTGCGTCGTCCAGGCATGACGAAAGGAAATCCGGTCAAACTGGCGGCAGACGCTGCTCCGGCGCGTGTCGAAGGCGGCCCGATCTCGGTCGAGAAGCTGTCGCGCCGCTATGCCGGCGTGGTGGCGGTCGATGATGTGACGCTAACCTTCCAGCCCGACAGCATCACTGGCATCATCGGCCCGAACGGTGCGGGCAAGACGACGCTGCTCAACATGATCGCGGGCGACGTCACGCCGAGTTCCGGCACTGTTTCGGTGGGCGTGCCGGCCCGGCCGGCAAGCGCTTTCCGCTTCGCCCGCGCCGGCATCGCCCGCACCTTCCAGAACATTCGGGTCTTTCCGCGCATGACGGTGCTCGAAAACGTTGTCGTGGCTGCACGCGAGGTCGAGCCTGGCCTGGCGGCCGCCGAGGCCGCCGCACGGCATGAGCTCGCACGCATGGGGCTGGAGGCTTTTGCAGATCGGCCAGCGGCCAGTCTCGCCTATGGCCAGCGCCGTCGGCTGGAGGTGGCGCGTGCGCTGGCACTCAAGCCGCGCTTCCTGCTGCTCGACGAGCCGGCAGCCGGCATGAACGCGGTGGAAACAGCCGAGCTTGTGTCGATCCTGGCCGCGGTGCGCAGCGAACGGCATATCGGCGTGATCCTTATCGAGCATGACATGCGACTGGTGATGAACCTGTGCGAGCGCATCGTCGTGGTCGATCGCGGTCGCGTGATCGCCGACGGCACACCGGCAGAAGTGCAGAACAACCCTGCGGTCGTGGCCGCCTATCTTGGCAGTCGCACGGCACGCGCCCGCCAGGGAAACGACGTCCAATGAACAAGAACAACCGGACACCCAGTGGGAGAACTCAAATGAGCCAAATACGAAATCGATCAGTATTACTCGCAGCCATATCCGCCATCGCCGTCGTGACAGCCGCGCCGGTTTTCGCGGAAGAAATCATCATCGGCGCCGCCACCGCCCAGACGGGCGGACTTGCGCCCTATGACCAGCCCGCGCTGGCCGGTTTGCGCATGGCGATCGACGAGCTGAATGCCAAGGGCGGCCTTGCCGGCAAATACAAGGTCAACCTGATCATCAAGGACACGCGCAGCGATACCGCGCAGACGGCCACAGTTACGCAGGAACTGATCGACGCCGGCGCCAAGATCATGATCACGCCCTGCGACGCCGACCCATCGATCTCGGCCGGCCAGCTCACTCAGCCGCTCGGTATCCCGTCGTTGACGCTGTGTGGCTCGGCACCGGTGCTGACCCAGGCGGTCGGCGACGTGATGTTCGGCACCTATCCGGCCGACAATCTGCAAGCGACCGCCGTCGCGGACTTCGCCATTGCCGAAGGCAAGCGCAAGGTCTTCCTGCTGACATCGCCCGACGCGACCTATGTCGCCAACCTGCCGGAGTATTTCGGCAAGGTCTTCGAGAAGAAGGGCGGCAAGATCGTCGGACGCGGTACCTTCACGATGAACCAGCCGGACTTTTCGGCCGAGATCACCAACATCAAGGGCCTGGCCGAGCAACCCGATCTGATCATGACGGCAGCCTATGAGCCCGACTTTCCGGCCTTCATCCAGCAATTGCGCGGCGCCGGCATCACCATCCCCGTCTACGGCGCAGATGCGATAGGTACCCCGACCATCAAGGCGCTCGGCAAGCTAGTCGACGGTGTCGTCTACACCGCTGCCGGTTATCCGGAGGCAGGCAGCAAGCTTGAAGCCTTCGACGCCGCCTTCGCCAAACATGCCGGCCATGCGCCGGAATCGACCTACGAGGTCAATGGCTATGAGATCGGCCTGATCCTGGACCAGGCGGTGAAGACGGCCGGTTCGGATGATCCCAAGGCGATCCGCGACGCCATCGCCAATCTCAAGGACTTCGAGGGCATCACCGGCAAGATAACCTATGCCGGCACCGACCGCATGCCGCTGCGACCAGTGGTGCTTATGCGCTACGAAGGCGGGGAGCCGAAATATGTCGAAACCGTCGTGCCGGCCGCGGCCGACGTTCCGGCTCCGTGATGCCATGCTGAGCGTCGAAGCCCTCAGGATCCGATACGGCGAGGTCGAGGCGGTGCGCCGTGTCGACCTCACGGTTGGCGCCGGAGAGATCGTCGCGCTTGTCGGCGCCAACGGCGCCGGCAAGAGCTCGACGCTCGGCGCCGTCGCGGGGCTGGTACCGGCTGCCGGCGGCAGGGTGCTGCTCGAGGGCAACGACATCGCCGGTATGCCGGCCGAGGCGATCGCACGTCGCGGCGTGGCGCTGGTGCCGGAGGGGCGGCGCATTTTCGCAAGCCTGACCGTGGCCGAGAATCTGCGTCTTGGCGGCGCGGTGCACCAGACCGCTTCCGAGGCGAAAGCGCGGGAAGAGGAGATGCTCGAGCTCTTTCCCATCCTGCGCCGGTATCATCAGGTGAAGGGTGGAAACCTTTCCGGCGGCGAGCAGCAAATGTTGGCGATCGCGCGCGCGCTCATGGCGCGGCCTAAGCTCATCCTGCTCGACGAACCGTCGCTCGGGCTCGCCCCTCAAATCATCGACACCGTGTTCGACCTTATCGCGCAGCTCCGCAGCAACGGGCTGACGGTGCTTCTGGTCGAGCAGAACGTCGCGCTCGCACTCGAGATCGCCGACCGCGCCACGGTGCTCGCCAATGGCGAAGTCGCTTTGACAGGCACGGCCGCCGAACTCGCCAGTTCCGATCTCGTGCGGCAAGCCTATCTCGGAGCCTGATCATGATCGCGCAGCAGATCATCAATGCAGTGAGCCTCGGTGGCGTCTATGCGCTGCTTGCGCTCGGACTGGCCATCGTGTTTTCCATCGTCGGGCTGATCAACTTCGCCCATGGCGAATTGATGACGTTGACGGGGTATGTACTGCTGGCAGCCCTCATTGCCGGTGTGCCGTTCCCAGCAGCCGTGCTGCTCGCCGTCATTTGCGCGGCGGTTGCGGCGGTGGCCATGGAGCGTATTGCCTTTCGGCCGATGCGCGGCGCCAGTGTGACCAGCCTTCTTCTGACCAGTTTCGCCGTTTCGGGCCTGCTCAAGGTCATCTTCCAGAACGGCGTATCGGCGCGCCCGCAAGCGGTCGCCATACCGAGCTGGATGACGGGCGCTTTCTCGATAGGTGATTTCACCATCGGCGTCGGTCCAACGATTTCGATCGTCGTCTCTATCCTGGCGCTGATCGCGCTGGAGTTCTTCCTGAGGCGCACCGTGACTGGTACGGCCATGCGCGCGGCAGCGGAGGATTTCGATGTCGTGCGGCTGATGGGCATACCCGCCAATCGCATCATTGCCACCGCTTTCCTGTTGTCGGGCTTGCTTGCCGGCCTTGCAGCAATGCTGTGGGTGGCAAGCCGCGCGTCGGTCGACCCGCTGATGGGCTTCACGCCGGTGCTCAAGGCCTTCATAGCTGCCGTGGTCGGTGGATTGGGAAGCCTGCCGGGAGCCGTGGCCGGCGGTTTCCTCCTCGGTGTCATCGAAGTCCTCCTGCAGGCGACTCTGCCGGCTGCGATTGCGCCTTACCGCGATGCCATCGTGCTGTCGGGTGTCATCGCGGTGCTGCTGATCCGGCCGCAGGGACTTATCCCGGCGGTGCGCGTGCAGAGAAGCTGAGGTCCGCTAGCAGCGTACACCAGGCAGGAATCGGCAGCTTTCTCGAGTTGGACGCGCGAACCGGGTCTGGGCAACGGCACCTGCTCCACATCGAGGCCGAACGCCAAGCGTCGGCGCAAGAACAAGGGAGACCGCGGTATGACCGCAGCAAAGCTGAACATCGTTCCGTTCGTGAGCGTCGATTCCATGATGAAGCTGGTGCTGGCCATCGGCGTCGAACGCTTCCTGACCGAGCTTGCCGCCTATATCGAAGAGGACTTCCGCCGCTGGGAGCTGTTCGACAAGACGCCGCGTGTCGCCTCGCACAGCCATGACGGCGTCATCGAACTGATGCCGACCAGCGACGGCCACCTCTACGGCTTCAAATATGTCAACGGCCACCCGAAGAACACGCGCGAGGGCCTGCAGACGGTGACCGCTTTCGGTGTTCTTGCCGATGTCGGCTCCGGCTATCCGATGCTGCTGACCGAAATGACCATCCTGACGGCGCTGCGCACCGCCGCCACCTCGGCGCTGGTCGCAAAGTACCTGGCGCCGAAGGGGGCCCGTACCATGACCATCATCGGCAATGGCGCGCAGTCGGAGTTCCAGGCGATCGCCTTCAAGGCCATCACCGGCATCGACAGGCTGCGCCTTTACGACATCGACCCGTCGGCCTCGCGGCGCTGTGCGAAGAACCTCGCCGGCATGGGTTTCGACATCACCGTCTGCGCTTCCGGCCAGGAAGCGGTGGAGGGGGCCGATGTCATCACCACGGTGACCGCCGACAAGCAGTATGCGACGATCCTGACCGACAACATGGTGGGCTCGGGCGTGCACATCAATGCGGTCGGCGGCGACTGTCCCGGCAAGACCGAGCTGCATCGCGACATCCTGCTGCGTTCCGACATCTTCGTGGAGTTCCCGCCGCAGACGCGCATCGAGGGCGAGATCCAGCAGCTGGATGGCGATCACCCGGTGACCGAGTTGTGGCAGGTGATGGCAGGCAAGGCGGCGGGCCGGACCAGCGACAAGCAGATCACGCTGTTCGATTCGGTCGGCTTTGCCACCGAGGATTTCTCGGCGCTGCGCTACGTGCGCGACCAGCTGCAGGCCACCGGCCTCCATGAGGAGCTGGACCTGCTTGCCGATCCCGACGAACCGCGCGACCTCTTCGGCATGTTGCTCAGGGCAGGCAAAAAGCAAGGCGGCGCCCAGGGCGCCGCCTGACAACAAGCTGTGTCGGTGAAGGTAGGTTAGTGCCGCCCTGGCGTCTCGGCCAGGTAGCGTTCCGCCAGCGTTGTCCAGTAACGCACGCCGGTTGCTATGATGTCGTCGTTGAAATCATATTGCGCGGTGTGCAGAGGACGCGGCGCTGGCTCGCCTTCGCGGGCCGCGCCGAGAAAAACATAACAGCCGGGCACGCTGCCCAGCATGAATGCGAAGTCCTCGGCGCCCATGATCGGCTGCATCTCATCGTCGACGAGCTTTTCGCCAACGACCTCTTCCGCGATGGATGCGGCGAAGCGCGTTTCGTTGCGGGTGTTGTGCAGAACGGGATAGCCACGCTCGAAAATGAACTTATGTCCCGCGCCGACCGCTTCGGTGGCGTTGCGCACGATCTTCTCCAACCCCACTTCGAAGGCGTCTCGAACGGTATCGTTCAGCGTGTAGAGGGTACCGCGAACGGCCGCTTCGTCCGGCGTGACATGGACGCTTTGCCGGTGGCTCGGGTCGCCGCTGCGGAATTGCGTGATCGACAGCACCACAGGTTCGGCCGGGTTCAGGTAACGCGCCTTGAACATGTGCATTTCCTGCACGATCATGGCTGCCGTGAGCAGGGGATCCGCGACGGCGAACTGTGTCGCAGGATGCGCGATGCGGCTCAGCACATGAAATTCGAAGGTGTCGATCGATGCGAGCATCGGTCCGGTTCGCATCATGAAGCGGCCGGCCGGGGCATTGGGGAAATTGTGCATGCCGAAGACTGCATCGACTGGGAACTTCTCGAACAGGCCGTCCTTGACCATGGCATTGCCGCCGCAATGCTCGTCACCTGTCTCCTCGGCGGGCTGGAAAATGAAGCGCACGGTGCCGTCGAAATTGCCGTTCCTGGCGAGGTGGCTGGCGGCGGCGAGCAGCATGGCGGTGTGGCCATCATGTCCGCAGGCGTGCATCTTGCCGTCGATCTTCGAGCGATGCTCGAACGTGTTCTCTTCCTGGATGAACAGCGCATCCATGTCGGCACGAAGGCCGATCGCGACGGGGCTGGTGCCGCGCTTCAGCGTGCCGACCACACCCGTTCCGCCAAGACCGCGATGCACCTCGATGCCGAATTCCTCCAGTTTCGTGGCGACGAAGTCGGCCGTCGCCTTTTCCTCGAAAGCTGTCTCGGGATGAGCATGGAGGTGCCGGCGCCAGGCTGTAGCCTCCTCAACGAGGCTGTTGTCGATCGGTGATTTGGCCATCTGTTGTCTCCTCCAGTTATTCCGCCGGGGCTGCGATTATGTCTGTGTCGTTCGGACCGGTAGCCGCAGCTTGCCCAGAAGGTCGACCAGCCCTTCGGGAGCCAGCCTGAGCACCAGGATCATCGCCACGGCGATGACGATGAAACGCGCATCCTCGAAACCCTGCAGGCCGGCCATGGCCTCGGTGGCGAAGGTGAGGACAAGCGCGGCAAGCACAGGTCCGAAGACGGTGTTGACGCCGCCGATCAGAACCATCGACAGGGCCAGCGACAGCGTTCCGAAACCGAAGACCTCCGGCGAGGCAACGCGCAGGTATATCGCGTAGAAGCCACCGGCGATGCCGGTGAAAATGGCGCTCAGCGTCAGGGCCAGGATGCGCTGGCGGGCAACGGAGATACCGCGTGCTGCTGCGTAATCCTCGGCATCGCGAACCGCCTTGAGCGATTTGCCGAAGGAGGAGTTGCTCACAAACGCAAGGAAGAGGCAGGAAAGCGCCAGCAGCGCCAGGCCGACATAGTAGTAGCCGAATTTGAAATCCTTCAGGAAACTGTAGCTGCCCAGCTGCAGGAACGGCAGGCGGACCATGCCTTCGGCTCCCCCGGTGATCTGGGACTGGCTGAGCACCAGCTGCAACACCAGTTGACTGAAGGCGAAGGTGACCAGAACGACATAAATACCTTTGAGCCGCGCGACTGGCGCCGCCAACAGCAACGCCGAAAGAGCCGCCGTGCCACCACCCAGCAGCATGGCGAGCCAGGGATTGATGCCAAATGTCTTGCTGGCGATCGCGGCGGTGTAGACGCCGATGCCGAAGAAGGTGAGGTGCCCGAAATTGAAGACGCCGCAATGGCCGAGGCTCAGGTTCCAGTTCGAGGCGATGACCGCATAGACGAAGGCGATGATGAACAGGTGCCTGATATAGCTGTCGGTGACGAACAGGGGCACGAGCGCCAGGGTGGCAAATAGCGCGACGACAGCGAGGAGTTGACGTTTGTTGGCCATCATTTGCCTCCGAACACGCCGTTCGGCCTGAAAAGCAGGACCAGGATCATGAGCAGGAACAGCACGAACGGCGTCCAGTAGAGACCCAGTCCGAAGATCAGAAACGCCTCGATGAAGCCGATCAGATAGGCGGCGCCCGCTGTCGCGCCGAGATTGCCCAGCCCGCCGAAGATGACGACGATCATGGCCTTGGTCAGCGGTTCGCTGCCCATCGTGGGTGTGATGAAGCGTATCGAGCCAAGCAAGGCGCCGGTAAGTCCCGCCAGCGCAGCGGAGATGCCGAACGCCAGGGCGAAGGCTACGGGTACGTCGATGCCGAGAAGCGCCGCCGAATCCTGGTTCTGGCCGACGGCACGAAGGCTGCGGCCGCGATTGGTCATCACCGTGAAGCGCCACAACGCAACCAGGATGAGCGGCGCCAGCACGATCAGCAGGGCTTCATGAGCGGAAATGGTGGTGCCCAGGATCTGCACTTCGCCAGCGACGAGACGCGGCAGCTGCTTCAATCGCGCCCCCCAGATCATCTGTGCACCACGCTCGAGGATGACCATTGCGGCAAGCGTGGTCATGGCGGTGATCAGGAGCATGTTGCGATTGTTGTAGAACGGCCGGACGAGAAGGCGCTCTATGATCACACCGATCAGGCCAGCGGCAAGCGTGCCTGACAGGATACCGACGGCCGGACCGAGGCCGAGAACTTCACTGATCGTCCATGCAACGAACGCGCCAACCATCATCAGCGCGCCGTGGGAGAAATTGAAGACGCCCAAAGTGGTCCACACGAGACTGAGGCCGCTGGACATCAAAGCATAGAGCGAACCAAGCACGAGACCGGAGACGAGCGTTGCGAGAAGGGCGTCCATCAGTGTGCTCCCTCCGCACCAAAGTAGAGGCGCATGACCTCTTCATGGTCGGGTGCATTGGCGCTGCTGATCTCGCGCACCACTTCGCCGTGCTCGATCATGTAGAGACGGTCGGTCAGCGACAGCAGGAACTCGACATCCTGCTCCACGACGATCAGCGGCACGCCGGTCTTGGAGATCTTGGCAATGGCACCCGCCAGCTCTTCCTTCAGCTTCGGCGACAGCCCCAGCGTCGGCTCGTCCAGCATCAGCAGGCGTGGCGCACACATCAGGGCGCAGCCGATCGACAGCATCTGTCGCTCGCCGCCAGACAGCGTGCGGGCGAACTGCTGCTTGCGCTCGGCAAGGCGCGGGAACAGCGCATAGACTTCCTCGATGCGCCGTGTTGCTTCCGCCTTGGCACGCTTGCTGAATGCGGCAAGCTCCAGCGTCTCGGCGATACGCATATTGCCGAACAGGGTGTTGCCCTGTGGTGCGTGGATGAGACCGGCCGCCACGATCGCCGGCGGGCGTTGCGTCGTGATGTCCTTGCCTTCGAAGGCGATGGAGCCGGCAGTCGGGCGCAACAGACCGGAGATGGCCCTGAGCAATGTCGACTTGCCGTGGCCGTTCGGTCCGAACAGGCCGATCGACTCGCCTTCATCGATGTGGACCGATAAGCCGTTGAGGACGCGGGACGCCCCGTAGCCGGCTTGAAGGCCGGTGATGTCGAGAAGCCTCCGCATCAACTGCGCCCTCCGAGATAGGCTTCGATCACCTGCGGGTTCTTGACGACGTCGTGTGGGTCGCCCGCGGCAAGGACGCTGCCCTGGTTCAGCACGATCAGGCGCTGCGAGACCGACAACAGCAGACTGAGCACATGCTCGATGAGGAGCACGGTGACGCCGCTTCTGTTCACTGCGATCAGGAGATCGTCGAGGCGTTGGATCTCGGGTTTCGTCAGACCCGATGCAGGCTCGTCCAGCATCAGCAGCGCCGGCTCGGATATCAAAGCCGAGGCGATCATGAGCTGCTTTTTTTCATAAATGGACAATTCACGCGACGGCATCGAGCGGCGCGTCCGGCCAAAATCCACCGAGCGGAAAGCATCGTCGATGCGCGCTTCGGCCTGGGTGCGGGAAAGCTGGCCGTTATAGGTGGCGCTGACGAGCAAAGTGTCTTGCGCGGACAGCGCCGGAAATTCGGCATCCTTCTGGAAAGTGCGCACGAGGCCGGCCCGCGAGATGCGATGCGCAGGCCAGCGATCGATGCGTTCCCCCATGAACCGCACCTCGCCGGAGGTCGGGCCGAATGGGACACCGGTGATCAGGTTGAACAAGGTGCTCTTGCCGGATCCATTGGGGCCGGCAATGCCCAGAATCTCACGGCGCGCCACGGTGAAACTGACGCCGTTGACAGCCTTCAACCCGCCGAAGAACTTGCAGGCTCCGGCGATCTCGAGAATGTTTTCGCTCATGCGTGTCGCTCGATGGAAGAGAGTGCCGTGCCTGGAGCGTTTCCGTTCTTCACGGAAATGCGGAAACGCTCTAATTCTTTGTTTTTACGCAATTCCGACGGAAGCCGTTGCACGCTCCTCCTGGAATTGCTCTCAGGCGCGGCACTGCGGATCACTTCATCCAGACCGGCTGCTTGAACTCGCCGCCCGCATATTCCTTCGGATAGAACAGCACGCGGTTGCCATCCTGGATCTGATAGAACTGGATCGGCATTCCATCCTTGCCCTGGACCGCAAGGTGTGTAGCCGGATCAAATCGCGTGCGCCCCATGGCTGTCTGTTTGTCGGCCTTGCCGATCTCCGCACCGATCTCCTGGCGCTTCGCAGGATCGCCGACCTTGGCCAGGGCGTCAGCATAGAGCATCACCTGTTCGTAGAGCATGACGCCATAGGAGCCCGGCTCGACATTGTATGCGGCCTTGTATTTGCCGATGACTTCGTCAGCGCGTGGGTTGCTGGCTGCACGCACCGGACCGCCGAGCGCGTTGTAGACGATGCCCGAGGATTTCTCCTTGGTCAGTTCCAGGAATTCCGGCACCGAAGGCGCGTACTGGATAAAGACGAGGCTGTTGGTCGGATTTTCCATGAACTGCCGCATGAAGGTCGCGGCATTCGCTGAGACGTAGTCGGTGTTGATCAGAAGGGCCGGCGGATCCTGCCGCACCTTGGCCAGGAATCCCCGCCAGTCGTTGATCTCGCCGAAGGGCAGGAGGTCATTCTGGGTCACTTCCCAGCCGGCGGCTTTGAAAGCCTCGGCCATGCCGTTGGCGATGCCCTTCGAATAGGGATTGTCGGACGCCACCAGCGCCACTTTCTTGTTCGGCAGCTTCAGCTTGCCGCTCGTGGCGAGTTCATCGATGACCGGCACGATCTCGGTGTTGTAGGCATCGTAGGATGGCGTCAGCGACCAGATGGTGGTGAAGCGGGACGGGTCGGGCGAGACGATGTCCTTCGTTTGTTGCGAGTTGCCCGACACGAGGTAGATCATGTCCTGCTCGGCCATCATGTCGATTTCGAAATTGCTGGTGGATGCGTAGCCAGTGAAGATGGCACCCGTCGCCTGGTCACCGAGCAGGCGTTCGGCAGCGGTGGCGACCTTGTCGGCACTGGCATCGCCGACGTCCGCAACGACGGCCTCGAAAGTGTGCCCGGCGACGCCGCCTGCCTTGTTGAGGTCCTCCACGGCGAGCTTGACGCCGTTGGCGACTTCCTGGCCGTCCGCGGCGGCGGGGCCGGTGAGGGGCGCCAGGATGCCCAGCTTGATCACGTCGGCGCTGGCGGAAGCGGTTGCGGCGGTTAGCGCAAGCGCCGAGACCGCGCCCATGAAAATACGTCTTGTCAGCATGTCGTTCCCCTTGCCGTTTTTGTGTCTGGAGCGTTTCCGTTTTTCACGGAACGCGGAGATGCTTTAACTCTTTGTTTTTACGCAATTCCGGACGCAAAACCGCTGCGCACTTTTGCCGGAATTGCTCTAGCGTGTTCCGCAGTTATCGATGATCGCCGCTGCAATCACCTTTGTCGTCTCGATCAGGCTCTCGATCTCCACGCATTCATTGTCGCCGTGGAAGCCGTCGCCGCCCGGTCCGTAGATCACCGGTACGACGCCCGCGCCCGCGTAGTGAGCAGCGTCGGTGACGGCCTCGAATCCCTTGATCTCAGGCGCCTTGCGCTGCACGTGCCGGGCGCGTTCCGCGAGGGCGGAGACCAGTGGATCGTCGACAGGCGTGTTCATCGGCGGGAAGTTCAGGGCGAACAGATCCCATTCGATCGCCGGGGGGTGGTCGCGCATCCACGCGTCCGTCCGGGCGAAATGGCTGACGAAATTCTCGAATTCCGCCTTGACGTCCTCGAACTGTTCCTGCGGCATGAACTTGTAGTCGAGGTCGATGGTGACGACGTCGGGAATGATCGCCGCATTGGTCATGATCTGCGGCGTGCCGTCGGGCCCGAGACCCGCCCCACCGCGGATGACACCAGGGTTGATCGTGGCAAGCCCGGCTGGCGTCAGCGGATGCCAGTTGTCGCGGCAGCGGGATTGCTCGAAATCGCGCAAGGCCATGAGGAAACGCGTCGCGAGTTCAATGGCGTTGACGCCAGGCTCGAGACGGCCCTGGACATGCGGCTGCGGCCACATCGAATTGAAGCGCCAGCCGGCGTGAGCCTGCTTTCCGAAGATGGTGACCCTTACCCAGGTCAGCCCGCCCTCGGCCGGAACGATGTTGCCCCAGGTCGGCTCGGCAACGATTGCGCGGCGGGCGAGACGCTTTTCGCGCTTCACGAGATCCATGGCGCCGAAGCCGCCGGCTTCCTCATCGACGACGCTGTGGATGGCCAACCGGCCCTCGAGCTTGATGCCGGCCTGTTTCACCGCGCGTGCCGCGGCCACACAGGCCGCCACACCGGCCTTCATGTCGACGGCGCCGCGCCCCCATAGCTTGCCTTCGGCGATCTCTCCGCCAAAAGGATCGCGTGCCCAGCGGCTCGTGTCGCCGACCGGGACGACGTCGATGTGTCCGCACAGGATCAAGCTCTTGTCATCGGAGCCATCCCATTCGCCGATCAGGTTCGGGCGATCGGGGAAGACATCCCAGCTACGCGTCTGGAAGCCGAGGTCCTTGAGGTGACCGTCGAGAAGGATTTGAACGTCAGCCTCGCGATTGAGGCCTTGCTCGACCTGGAATTTCGGGTTGACGGAGGGGATCCGAACCAGGTCTCGCGCCAGGTTAACGACATAGTCACGATCGGCGTCGATACGGCTCCAGACGTCGTTCGTTCCATTGCTCATCGGCTTATTCCTCTCAATTCCGCAATCAGCGCTTCGGTCGTGACCTGGCGGCAATAACCCTTGATGGTGCTGATCGAGTTGTCGTGCCGCGCGCTCGTGTAGGTGGCGCACGCGTCGGTCACCTGGGTCACCAGATAGCCGAGGTCGCAGGCATCGCGGATGGCGCTTTCAACACACTGGTCGGTCAGCATGCCGCTGACGACCAACTGCCGAACGCCCAGATTGCGCAGGATGTAGTCGATGTGGGTGGAGACGAAGACCGACGATGATGACTTGGGCAGGCAAATCTCGTCGTCGTCGGGGGCCAGTTCGTCGATAACCTTGCCGTCCCACGACCCCTTGGGCACGTTGAAGCCGGTGATCTTGTAATCGAGGCTGCGGTCGCGGCCGTCCTTCGTGAGGCTCTCGATGGTGGTGTACATCACCTCGATGCGGCGATCCCGGAACGCCCGTTGCAGCCGCTGCATGTTGGGAATGACATGGTTGCTGAGTTCACCGAAAAACCAGCCGTATTGCCGATCGAATTCGGCGTCGTCGAGATCGGCGAACTCGGCGCCCTTGCGATGGGCAGAGAAGTTCTGAACATCGATGAAAAGCAGGGCGGACTGTTCGGGCACAAGAGCCACGTCGCGGGTGAGTGTCATAGGATAGTCTCCAGCCTGGCTGCACCACTGCCAGCGGTGTTCAGGCGTGTGTCCATTTCGGGCGTGGAAATGAAGGTGCATGCACGGGAATGAGGTGCCGTTGTGCGCGCTGCTGCGAGACCGTCTTCGCGCGATTTTCTGAGTCGATGCCCTGAGCTATATGACGTTTCAGGTCGACGCGGTGGCATGCCGGTGCTGCGAAAGCTGGCCGGAACGGGCTGGAGACTATGCTTGCAGCCAAGAAAAAACAGACACTGCGCGGCGCTGTCGATCCCCTTAGGCGAAGGGACCTCAACACGCGATGTGCGCAGTGCTGATGGCAAGTTGAATTCCAATTTCAGTTCCCATTCTTTTTTCCAAAAGATGATGAAAAAATTCCATCAATGTCAACCGATGAATCGAGATTGACTGAAAAATTTCTATATGGAAGGGTGAAGCATGGAGCTCCGTCAACAGATCGACAGCCTTGCCGAAACGCTTACCCCTGCGGAGCGAAAGCTTGCCGCGGCACTGCTGTCCGACTATCCGTTCGCCGGATTGCAGACGATCCAGACGCTAGCCGAGCAAACGGGTGTGTCGGCGCCCTCGATCACGCGTTTCGTCACGAAACTCGGCTGTCACGGCTACCAGGATTTCCAGCGGCGCCTGATCGGCGAACTGAAGGAAGGGCACCGTTCCCCTGTCGATCTGCACGAACGCATGACAAGCGACGGCGCGGATTTCCTGCAGTCCTTCCTGGACCTGACTGCTGAAGCCGTCCGTGCCGTTGGCGAGTCGCTGACGCAAAGCCAGTTCGAACGCATCTGCGATCTGCTGGCCGACGACAAGCGCGCCATCTACATTGTCGGCGGGCGTATCAGCGATGCCATCGCCCAGCACTTCTCGCGGCATTTGCGGCAGGTCAGGCGCAACGTTTTCCACCTGCCGCCAGACACGGAAATCTGGCCCGAATACATCTTGCGCATGCGGGCGCGCGATCTGCTGATCATCTTCGATTTCCGCCGCTATCAGCAGCGCCTGGTCGAGCTGGCGAGTAAGGTGCGCCAATCGGCTGGGACATCCGTCATACTCGTTACGGACAAATGGATGTCGCCGGCTGCCGCCTATGCCGCCGAGGTCATCGCCCTGCCGACGGAAAACAGGACTGCATGGGACAGCTATGCGGGCGCCCTGGCGATCGTTGACGCGATGGTCGCAAGCATTTCCGAGCGCGATTGGGATGCGACGCGTGACCGGATCAAGGCCTGGGACGCCGTCAGGTTCGAGCGAGGCGACAAGTCTGGGGATACATAGTCAAAGCAGCCCACGGGCCGCCAGATTGCGCATGAGATGGGACGTGCCGAACACCCAGGGCTGGCAATCCGTCGAGAGACGTACCCGGTTCGTCAGCGCGCCGAGCTCGTCGTTGGAGATCGTGACGATGTCCCCGATCTTGTGGGTGAAGCCTTGTCCCGGTGTTCCGCGATCCTCGGTCGGCGCGAAGAGCGTGCCCATGAACAGCACCAGCCCGTCCGGATACTGATGATGCCGGCCGATGGTCTGTGACACGAGATCCAGCGGATCGCGGCTGATTTCCTTCATCGAGCTTCGACCATCGAGCACGAAGCCATCTTCGCCGACTACCTTCAGCCTCAGTTCGGCATTGCGCACGTCATCGATCGTATAGGTTGCGTCGAACAGCCTGACGAACGGTCCGATGGAACATGAGGCGTTGTTGTCCTTGGCCTTGCCAAGCAGCAGGGCCGACCGTCCTTCAACGTCGCGCAGGTTGACGTCGTTGCCGAGCGTCGCGCCTTTCACCGTGCCCGCAGAATTCACGACAAGCACGATCTCCGGTTCAGGGTTGTTCCACTTCGAGATCGGATGAAGTCCGACATCCGCACCATGGCCGACCGAGGAAAGGACCTGTGCCTTGGAGAAGACCTCGGCGTCCGGGCCGATCCCGACCTCCAGATATTGCGACCAGATCCCGTCTTCGATCAGCGCTTCCTTGACCTTGGCCGCCTGGGCCGAGCCCGCCTTCAGGTTGCGTAGGCTGTCGCCGACGATGGCGACGACCTTTTCGCGGATCTTGATGGCGAGGTCGGGGTCGCCGGCAGCCCGCTCCTCGATGACGCGTTCAATCATCGAGCGCGCGAAGGTCACGCCGCAGGCCTTGACCGCCTGGAGGTCATTGGGTGCCAGAAGATGCACGGCCTGCTGATCCCGGTCGCCGGATTGCAGCAGCAGATCCGCCAGTGATGCCAGCACCGGACCGTCGGCGCGGGCTACATATTCAGCCGCGTCTTCACGTTCGAGCAGGTCGCGCATCGTGGGCGTGGCCTTTGACGTAATGTCGATCAGCTCGCCGTCACGGATCGTGACAAGGGTGGGGCCTGCGATGGAAGGGTCCCAAACCCGCCCGACGAATGTGCCGCTGGCGAAGACATCATGCCCGATTGTCACTGTCACTTGCTCCTGTTTGGGCGATTAGGTTCGATTTTCAGGATGTTCGCAAGCTCCAGCATGGAGCCTGGTTTGCTACAAGCTAGTAGTCGACCACCCGGTCGTCATTCGGATCGGCCCATCGCGTGTTCGGCACCGTTGCGAACCAGCCCGGCCGGGCAGGGTCACGGTCATAGGGGTAGCCACCAAGTGTCCTGTAGAGATCGGCATATTTGCCGACCTTGTCGCGGTCGAGTTCGATGCCGAGTCCGGGCGCTGTCGGCACCGGGATCTTCCCGTTCACATATTTCATCGGACCGCCGACGATGATGTCGTCGACAAGCTGGTGATAGTGGGCATCCGCGGTGAAAACGAGGTTCGGCAGCACGGCGCCGAGATGCAGCATGGTGGCGAGCTGGATGCCGAGTTCGCCTGAGGAATGCACGGCAATGCCGAGCTGGAAGGTTTCGCAGACCGTGGCTGCTTTGATACAGGCGCGAATACCTCCCCAGAACGTCGTGTCGAGTAGGATCACATCGCAGGACGGGTTGAGCACGTTGGTCGCCAACTGCTCGAAATTGACCACGATCGTGTTGGTTGCCAACGGCATGTGCGTGTTTTCGCGCACGCGCCGCATGCCATTCAGGCCCCAGGTGGGATCCTCATAGTAGTCGTTGTTGAGATCTTCGATTCCTTTGGCGAAACGGATCGCTTCTTCGACGGTGAACGCGGCGTTCGGATCATAACGGACCGTGTCGGAGCCGACCGCCTTGGCGAGCGCGCGATAGACTTCCAGCTCATATTCGGGTGGGAACACGCCGCTTTTGAGCTTGTGTGCGGTAAACCCATGCGTCCTCTTCAACTCGAGCGCCTGGGCGATCAACTGGTCAGCCGTGCGGATTTCGCCCTGGCCGCTCTCCTTGTTCGGCAACCGGAAGAAGAGATAACTGGCAAAGCCGACTTCATCGCGCATCCTGCCGCCGAGAATGTCGCAGGCCGGCACGCCCAGGAATTTTCCCATGATGTCGATGCAGGCAAACTCGATCGCCGCGTGCATCTGAGTGCGGTTGTTGTAGAGGCTGGCCGTTGGATTGCAGATCTTGAACCGGAGCTGTTCGAGTTCGAAAGGGTCATGACCGACGAGATAGGTTTTCAACGCCGCGAAGGCGGCTTCGGCGCTTTCACCGCCGCCGCCCATCTCTCCCAGGCCGACAATGCCGATGTCGGTTTCAACCTCCACGATCGTTCGCACAAAGCGTCCCCAGTGGGCGCCATTGGAATGCCTGAGTGGCGCCTCCAGCGGAACCGTTACGGTGGTGGCGCGGATATCGGTGATCTTGGGCCGCTTCATCATATGCTTTCGAATTCGCTGTTTTCAGTCGGGAAGGACGATGCCCAGCTTGGCCATCGTGCCACCGTCGATCTTGATGTCGGCGCCCGTGATGAAGCGGGCTTTGTCACTGGCAAGGAAGGCGACCAGTTCGGCAATTTCTTCCGCCTTGCCGACGCGGCCGAGCGGATGGCCCTTGCCCCACTGTTCGATCAACTGGTCCTGGCTGATCTGGCCTTTGTAGAGGTCGGCGGCCCAGCGCAGCATGGGGGTGTCGATCGAGGCGGGGCAGACGGCGTTGACGGTGATGTTGTCTTCCGCATGGTCAAGCGCCATCGCGCGTACCAGGGCGTTGATTGCACCTTTCGAGGCGGTATAGGCCGCCACTCCAGCCTGCGATGCGTAGGCCTGCACCGACGAGATCGCGACGATGGCGCCGCCGCCGCGTTTTTTCATCTGCGGGATTGCGTATTTCGACGCCAGGAAGATGCCCTTCAAATTGACGTCCATGACGTCGTCCCAAACATCCTCGGGCGTGTCGACAACGGTTCCATAGCGCTGGATGCCGGCGCAGCAGGCGAGGATATCGACACCGCCGAACCGCTGGACGGCATCGGCGACCGCGCGTTCCATGTCTGCAGCGTTTCTTACGTCCCCCACAAAACCCGCAACTTCGCCGTCGATCTCGGAAACGGCGCGCTCGATCGTTTCGCCGTCGTTGGCAACGATCAGCACCTGTCCGCCTTCCGCGGCGAAGCGTTCGGCGCAGGCTCGACCCATGCCGAGGCTGCCTCCAGTAACGATGATGCTCTTGCCTTCGAATTGCATACGGGGATGTCCGTGTTCATCACGATCTAAACTAGAATGCTACCATACAAGTTTGTCAATGCGGTTCTCGCTAACCGAATTTGGGTTCGAGAACGCCGCGTCCAGCATTGCCGATTGCGATGAGACTCCCTTCCT
This sequence comes from Mesorhizobium sp. NPDC059054, assembly GCF_042739215.1. Taxonomy (NCBI): domain Bacteria; kingdom Pseudomonadati; phylum Pseudomonadota; class Alphaproteobacteria; order Hyphomicrobiales; family Phyllobacteriaceae; genus Mesorhizobium; species Mesorhizobium sp. NPDC059054. Next base: position 34,991 of record NZ_JBHYHV010000007.1, on the reverse strand, counting down.
GCGGATGTTCTGCAAGATGGTCGGCCGTCATGGTGAAGCGGGCCGAAGTGACATAGAGCGTCGTGAGATCGTCCCCACCGAATGTACAGCTCGTCGGCCAACTCACCGGCAGTTCGACAAGATGCAGGAGGTCGCCATCGGCCGTGAATTTGGCGACCGCGCTGCCGCCAACGACCCTGCAGTTCCAAAGATTGTCTTCTGCATCGAGGCACGAGCCGTCGGGGAGGCCGCGCGCGAAACCCTCAACGATGGTGCGCCGCTTGGAAATTGTCTTCGCGGTCGGATCATAGGAGAAGCAATAGATCGCATTGGCCACCGTGTCGGCGAACAAGAAGCGGTTGTCGCGCGTCCAGCCCATCGTGTTGGTGATGCCATATTCGTTGGGCGTCAGCTGCCTGACCTGACCTGACGGGTCGATCCGGTATATCGCGCCGGACGCGCGATCCATGTCTTTCGGTGAGCCGTCCGCATTCAGATTGTTCTGCATCGTCGATACCCAGAACGATCCATCAGGGGCGACGCGACCTTCGTTCAGCCTGTTGTCCGGCAGGTCGTTTTCGATTTCGGCGAAGATTTCGAATTTTCCATCCGGTTGCCAGAAGCAGACCTCACGACGAAGGCCCATGATGAAGCCGCCGTCCTTGCGCAGGCCGATCGACGTCGGAAAATCCGGCGTCATCCAGCTGTCGTGCCGACGGCTTTCGATCTCCAGGCGGTGAATGCGTTTGCCGCCGATGTCGACCCAGTAGAGGCTCCGTTCCTCGCTGGACCAGATGATGCTTTCGCCAACGACATCGCGTGCATCGAAGAAAATGTCGGCTTGCATTCGTCCTCCCGTACGCAAATCGCATTGACAATAGGTGATAGCGAATCTATTGCAAGGTCAATATCAACCTATATGATAGGTATGAAGGCGATGGAAGCGGAGTTGAGCTCTCAAGAGCCGGCCGATCGCGCAGGCGGTGAAGGGCTGCTCGATCGCGTGATGACCGCGGTGCAGAGCCATATCCGCGACAATGGCCTGCAGGTCGGAGACGAACTGCCGAGCGAAGGGGCCTTCTCCGAATTGACAGGCACGTCGCGCACCATCGTGCGCGAAGCCTATCGGTCGCTTGCCGCGCTGACCTTGATCGATATCGGCAATGGGCGGCGCGCCCGCGTGGCAGCGCCGCGAGCGGATGTTCTGGCCATGATCACCGATCATGCCGTTCATACCAACCAGGCCACCATCCAGCAGATTTTCGATGTCCGGCGCACGGTGGAGCGGCGCACGGTGGCGTTGGCTGCGCTCCGGCGCACGGACAAGGAGGCGGCTGAGATCCTGAAGCTCGCCGAGGCTATGCAGCGTGATTTCCATGAGCCGCAAAAGGTCATGGAGCACGATATCGCCTTCCACGAGGCGATCGGTCTGGCTTCCAAGAACCCGATGTTTTCGATGATCGTCGGTTCTTTCCACGTCGTCACGCGCCACACCTGGCCGATCGGATGGGCAAGCCGCGGCAGCAACGAAACGCGCCAGGAAAGCGTCGACACGCATCTGGCGATCGCCCAGGCAATCGCCAATAGCGACCCCACCAAGGGAGAAGCCGCCATGGTGGAGCATTTCGACCTGACGGTTAAGGCGCTTCTGGCCGCTGGAGTGTATTGATCGATGAAGATCACCTGTTTCGAAACCATTCGGGTCACAGAGTTCCCGAATATTCTGTGGGTGCGCGTTCACACCGACGAAGGCATCGCCGGCCTCGGCGAGACCTTCTTCATGGCCGAGACGGTCGAGACCTACATCCATGAAGTCGCGGCGCCCAAGCTGCTCGGGCGCGATCCGCTGGAGATCGACAAGATATCCAGGGACCTGACCGGCTATCTCGGCTTTCGCTCGACAGGCGTCGAAACACGCGGCAATTCGGCGATCGACATCGCGCTCTGGGACCTGTTCGGCAAGGCGACTAACCTGCCTATTGCCCAGCTCCTTGGTGGCTTCTCGCGCCGCGAAATCCGCACCTACAACACCTGCGCCGGCAACACCTACATGCGCCACGCCAAAGGGCAGCAGACGGCCAATTACGGCCTCGGCGAGCGGGCGCGAGACTATGACGACCTGAACGGTTTCCTTGAACGGGCGGATGAGCTTGCCGAGGATCTGCTGTCCGATGGCATCACCGCCATGAAGATCTGGCCGTTCGACATCGCCGCCGAGAAAACCTCGGGCCAGTACATTTCAGGCCCGGATATGAGGAAGGCGCTCGAGCCGTTCGAGAAGATCCGCAAGCGGGTCGGTGACAAGATCGACATCATGGTCGAGTTCCATTCGATGTGGCAGTTGACGCCGGCCATCCAGATTGCACGAGCGCTCGAACCATACGCCACTTTCTGGCACGAAGACCCGATCAAGATGGATTCGCTATCGAGCCTGAAGCGTTACGCGGCTGCCAGCCGCGCGCCGCTCTGTGCTTCCGAGACCTTGGCGACACGATGGGCTTTCCGCGACCTGATGGAGACCGATGCCGCGGGCGTGGTGATGCTCGATCTGTCCTGGTGCGGAGGTCTCTCCGAGGCGAAGAAGATCGCAACGATGGCCGAGACCTGGCATCTGCCGGTTGCCCCGCACGATTGCACGGGACCGGTCGTGCTTTCGGCCTCGACGCATCTCTCCCTGAACGCACCCAATGCGCTCGTCCAGGAAAGCGTACGGGCCTACTACAAGACCTGGTACGCCGATCTCACCACGCAACTTCCGAGCGTCAAGGACGGCATGATCACTGTTCCGCCAGGTCCTGGTCATGGCGTCGATCTGGCCGAGGATCTCGATCGGAAATTCACCGTCCACCGTCGTTCGTCAAAGACCAGTTGAACGGAAACCAGAAATGCGATTAACTGGTATGGTAGTAGGGTAGATTGGCTTTGCCTTGGGAGGGCTCCATGCAGATCGCCGAAGTGCCTGCCGGCATTTCCCTGGGGGAGACGGTCGGACCGCAGGTCTATCGTCTGCTGCGCAGGCGCATCATCCAGGCTGAGCTCCTGCCGGGCGAACGTCTTTCCGAATCCGAGGTCGCCAAGAGCCTTTCCGTCAGCCGCCAGCCGGTGCGCGAAGCTTTCATCAAGCTGTCCGAGGAAGGTCTTGTGCAGGTGCTGCCTCAGCGCGGGACCTTCGTGACGAAGATCTCGGTCGCGGCCGTGATGGATGCGCGCTTCGTGCGCGAGGCGATCGAGGCCGATGTCGTAAGGCTGATCGCCGAAAGCGGCGAACCCAGTGCGATCGATGAGTTGCGCAAACAAATCACTGAACAGAAGAAAGTTCCTCACAACGACCGCGCGGCGTTCCTGCGCCTCGATGAGCTCTTTCACCACACACTCGCGGCGTCCGCGGGCAAGAGCTACGCCTGGAACGTCATCGAAGGCGTCAAGGCGCAGATGGACCGCGTGCGGTTCCTGTCTGTCGACGACATGCATGTCACCCGGCTGATCGATCAGCATGAGCGCATCGTCGAGGCGATCGCGACAAACGATCAGGCCGGTGCTGAACAGGCGATGCGCCTGCACCTGAGGGAAATCCTGAACTCGCTGCCGGAAATCGCCAGCAGCCGTGCGGAACTGTTCGACCGCGGTTGAACGGGAGCAGCGTGGAAACGCTCAAGAACAACAACATGTCAAAGGAGGAAAGCATGCTCAAAAAATTCCTGGCCGCCACCGCTCTCGGCCTGTCGCTGATGGCTTCGCCGGCTGGTGCCGAAGGTCTCAACATTGCCTTCATCAGCCATTCTTCGGCGTCCAACACGTTCTGGCAGTCGGTCAAGAAAGGGTATGACGATGCCTGCGCCAAGGTCGGGGCCACTTGCCAGTTGATCCTGACGCAGCAGGAGGGTTCGGTCGAACAGGCCGTGGCCAATCTGCAGGCCGCGATCGCATCCAAGCCGGACGCGATCTTCGTCGCCATCGTCGACGACAAGGCCTACGACAACGCCATCAAGGAAGCCACGGATGCCGGCATTCTCGTGCTGGCGGTCAATGTGGACGACAGCCAGGGCGCCAAGGGCAATGCCCGAAAGGCGTTTATCGGCCAAGGCTTCGTCGCCGCGGGCTATGCGCTGGCAAAGGCCCAGTCCGAGAATTTCCCGAAGGAAGGTCCGCTCAACCTGCTGGTTGGCGTGAATGCTCCTGGGCAGACCTGGTCCGAGCAGCGCGCGGCCGGCGTCACCAAGTTCCTGGAAGAATACAAGGCAGAGCACAAGGACCGAGAGATCAACATCACGCGCATCGATTCCGCCACCGATCTTGCGCTCACCGCCGATCGCATCGGTGCCTATCTGAATGCCAATCCCAACACGACCGCCTATTTCGACACCGGCTATTGGGAAGCCGGCGTCGCCAAGGTGCTCAAGGATCGCGGCGTCGAACCCGGCAAGGTGCTCCTGGGCGGTTTCGATCTGGTGCCGGAAGTCCTCCAGCAGATGCAGGCCGGCTATGTAAAGGTCCAGGTGGACCAGCAGCCCTACATGCAAGGCTTCATGCCCGTCATGCAGGCCTATCTCTACAAGACCGCCGGCCTTACTCCGGCCGACATCGACACGGGGCAGGGCATCGTCACGCCGAAGGATGTCGCGGCGATCATGGAAATGTCCAAGCAGGGTCTGCGCTGATCCCCGGTCTTCCCCGGCGTCCCGCGCTCCCGGTGCGGGACGCCAAGCACGAGTGTGAACCCCATGAAGCGGTTTTTGAAAATCTATCTGGACAAGCCGGAATTGGCTGGTCTCGCGCTGCTCGTCATCCTGATCGCGGTTTTCCAGATCAAGTCGAACGGGATCCTGTTGTCCGTGGAGAACATTCGCGGCGTCATGGGACTTCTGCCGGAAATGGCGCTGGTGGCCATAGGCGTGACGATCTTGATGATCTGCGGCGAATTCGATCTTTCCGTAGGGTCTGTGTTCGCGTTGATGCCGATGAGCATCGCAGTGATGCTGAACGGCGGAATTCCCTTTCCGGTCGCCTTGCTGCTGGGGCTGGCGCTTTGCGCGCTGATCGGCTTCATCAACGGCTATATCACCCTGCAATTCGCGATACCGAGCTTCATCACGACGCTGGGCATGCTGTTCATCGCCCGCTCGCTCACCATCGTCATCTCAGGCGGTTTTCCGCCGCTGCTGCCCGATAACCTGCCGACCTGGCTGTTCACCGACTATATCTGGCAGGGCTCGATCCTGCGCATGTCCTTCGTCTGGTTCGTGGTTATCGCGGTGCTTGCCGGAGCATTCCTGTCGCTGACCAATTTCGGCAACTGGATCCGCGCCACAGGTGGCTTCAACGAGGCAGCCGCCTCGATGGGCATTCCGGTCAAGCGCGTGAAGATCGTCTGCTTCATGCTGTGTTCGATGCTGGCGGGCTTCGCCGGCCTGCTCCAGGTGTTGCGCCTCGGCTCGCCCTTGCCGTCGATCGGCGAGGGGCTGGAGCTGCAGGCGGTGGCCGCCGCGGTCATCGGCGGTACCGCGCTTGCCGGCGGCATCGGCACCGTCTTTGGCGCGATCATCGGCACTTTGCTCATCCGCACGATCGACAACGGCCTGGTCTTGTCTCGCGTGGATGCCAACTGGTTCAAGTTCGCGATCGGCCTGCTCACCATGTTCGCGGTCATCGCCAATGCCTGGATGGCCAAGATGTCGCGCAAGATCAAGGTGGAGGCACACAAATGACCACGCCGATCATCGAGTGCCGCAACCTGCAAAAATGGTACAGCGGCGTCCATGCGCTGAAGAATGTTTCTCTCACCATACATCCCGGCGAGACGGTCGGTCTCGTCGGCGACAACGGCGCCGGCAAATCGACCCTCATCAAGATCCTATCCGGCGTGCATCACCAGGATGCCGGCGAAATCCTGATCGAGGGCAAGGAGGTTCATTTCCGCTCGCCAAAGGATGCCATGCATCATGGGCTGGAAACGATCTACCAGTACAATTCCATGGTTCCGACCATGTCCATCGCGCGGAACCTTTTCATCGGCCGCGAGCCGTTGAAGTGGAAGATCGGCAGTTTCGGTCTCATGGATCAGAAGCGCATGCGCCAGGAAAGCGTGCAGGCGATCGCCGACGTCGATCTGCATCTGCGTTCGCCGGACGCACTGGTCGGTGAATTGTCGGGCGGTCAGCGGCAGGGCGTGGCCATCGCGCGCGCCATGCACTTCAAGTCGAAGGTGCTGATCCTGGATGAGCCGACCAATCATCTCTCGGTCAAGGAAACCAACAAGGTCATCGGTTTCGTGCGCGGCCTCAAGGCGCAGGGGCTGACCGGCATCTTCATCTCGCACAACATGCAACACGTCTTCCAGTCCTGCGACCGGATCGTGGCCATGGCGCGCGGCGAGATCGTTTTCGATCGACCGACGACCGAGACCTCGATCGACGAAGTCCACGATCTTCTGTGAGCAGCCTCATGACGATACTTACCGGAAAAACCGTGCTTCTGACCGGAGCGTTGGGAACTCTGGGTCGCGCCCAGGCCGATACGCTCGCTCGAGCGGGAGCCAACCTCCTGCTGCTCGATCGCCCGGGCGCGGAAGGCGGTGAGGCGTTTGCAACCGAGATAGCCGCGACACATCGGGTCCGCTCGTCCTATGTTGGTCACGATCTCAACGACCTTGCCACGACACAGGCGCGCGCCGAAGCGCTCGCGGCAGGCTGCGGTGGCATCGATATCCTGATCAACAATGCGGCCCTGATCATCAACAAGCCGTTCGAAGAATTCTCGCTCGAGGAATATGAGGACCAGCTGCGGGTGAACTCCGCGGCTGCCTTCGCGCTTGCCCGCGCGGTGGCGCCGGCGATGAAGCAAAAGCACTACGGCAAGATCGTCAATTTCTGCTCGGTGACGCTGAATGGCCGCTGGGACGGCTACGTGCCCTATGTCGCCTCGAAGGGCGCCATGCTTGGCCTGACCAAGTCGCTGGCCCGAGAACTGGGCCCGCATGGCGTGCGCGTCAATGCCGTCTCGCCCGGTGCGGTCGTTTCGGATGCCGAACGGCGGGTCTTTGCCGATCGGCTGCAGGAATACAACGACTGGATCCTCGAGAATCAGTGCCTGAAACTTCGCATCGAACCCGTGCATGTCGCTGAGTTGGTCTTGTTCCTGGTGTCGCCTGCCTCCGACCTGATCACAGGACAGAACATCCCTATCGACGGCGGCTGGTGATGAAGCCTCTCAGTCTGTCCAACGCGGCCGCCAGGATCACGATCCGGCCGGATTTGGGCGCGGGACTGACGTCATTCGATGTGATGCATCGCGGCGGCTGGACACCGGTGTTCCGTTCGGTCGATCCTGAAACCGAGCATCCCTTTGGCCTGTCGAACATCCTGCTGGTTCCGTTCTCGGGGCGTGTGTCGGGAGGCGGCTTTGCGTTCGACGGCGCGTTTCATCCGGTCGAGCGGAACATGCAGACCGAACAATATCCCATCCATGGCAGTGGGTTCTCCACAGTCTGGAGGGTTGTCGAAAGCACGGCTGAGGCTGTCACGCTTTCCCTGGATGGAAATGGACCCGGTCCCTTCCGCTATGACGCCACGATGACCTACAGGCTGTCGGGGGCGACGCTTGTCATGGAGCTTGCCGTCACCAACAGGGCGGCACTTACCTTGCCTTACGGTCTGGGTTTCCATCCGTGGTTCGTGCGCGATCGCAGCACCTGCCTGACGGCTCCTGCCGAGCGCGTCTGGCTCGAGCGTGACGACCATCTGCCGAGAGCGCTGGAGCTCATGTCTGCGCATTCAGAACTGGATTTCAACCGAAGGCATGACCTGCCGCGATCCTGGGTCAACAACTGGTTTGTCGGCTGGGATCGTCAGGCACGCATCGATTGGCCGGATCGAGACCTGGCGGTCGTGGTCGAGGCGAGCGAGTTGCTGAACCAGTATGTTCTTTTTTCGCCGTCGAGCGACGCCGACTTCTTTTGTTTTGAACCAGTCTCTCATCCTGTCGATGCCTTCAATCTGCCTGAAGGCCCGATCGCGCACGGCATGGTGAGATTGGCGCCGGGGGACGGACTAAAAGCCAGCGCCAGGTTCTCTGTCACTACTTGATCAGGTTGTTGTTACGAACAGCCGACGCGTGCGGGTCCAGCCTTTCAAATGCTCATGTGAAATTGCGCTCGTACGTATCTGCAATGAGCCTCTCGGCCGCCTTGGTGGCTTTGCCGGGATCGCGCTGTTCTATCGCCTTCACGATTGCCTCGTGCATGCCGAGCGCATGACCCATGCCGCCGAATCTGGCGAAGGTCTTCGGAACGCTGATGGTGAGCGCCGCGCGGATGACGGAACCGACAGGTGCGAGGAAGCGGTTATGTGCAGCCTGGATGATGCCCAGGTGGAAGGCGATGTCGGCCTCCATGGCAAGTCTCGGATTGGAATGATCCTGAGCCATTGTCGCGAGTGCCGCGCGAAGCTGAGCAAGATCGGTCTTGGTGCCGCGCCGCGCTGCCAACCCCGCTGCGAGCGGCTCGATCGCCGACCTGATCTCGAACAATTCCTCCGCCAAGGCCTTTTCGTCCTGTTCGCCATGCCATGCCATGACCGTAGGATCGAGCGTGTTCCAGAATTCCGGTGCGCGAACGCTCGTGCCGATGCGCTGCTTGGCCTCGATGAAACCCTTGCTGGTCAGGATAGTGAGCGCCTCGCGCAGCGTCGTGCGGCTGACCTGAAGCTGGTCGAGCAGGTCGGTTTCCTTCGGCAGCTTGTCGCCCGGCCGCAATTCGCCACGCAAGATGCTGCGTCCCATCCGGGCTGCTATCTGGGCCGGCAGCCCCCTGCCGGAAGCAGGCACAGGTTCCATCATCTCGCTCGTCATTTCGGCTGTCCCCTCGCGTTACCCGCTATTCATAGTGTCAGCGGGCCGAGTTGTGCCGCGAAACGCTCCACCATCTCAAGCCCGATCTTGTCGGGACGAAGGGCTGGAGCACGATCATGGATCGGAATGCCGGAGCGGACACCAAAGAGGCGCTTGCCGTAACAGATCAGGTTTTCGATGCCTTGCATGACGAAAACCGCTGCCGGCAACATCGCCCGATACTCTGCCTCCGCGCTGTCTTCGTCGCCGATACGAAAAGCTTCATAGGCACGCACCGCGTAGTCGACGCAGTCGGGGGCAAGGATCATGCCTCGGCAGCCGGCGCGAAAATTATCGGTCAACTCCAGTCCGCCACGGCCGTTGAACACGGGCACCCGACCGTCGGTGCGTGAGATCAGACCTGCTATGTCGACAACGGGTCCTTCGCCTTTGACCAGACGGATGTTGGGATGCTGGCCGACGAGGTCGCGTATTTCGTCGGCGGTCAACCCGCGTCCGAAGAAGGCTGGGGCATTCTGAATGGCCACCGGTAAATCGGTTGCCTGCGCGATCCGTCCGAAAAAGCGGATATATTCGGCAGCGCCATAGGTGCCGACCGGCGGTGGCTGAAGGATGACCCAATCCGCGCCGACACTTTCGGCATGGCGGATCTGCGCGATCTGCTCGGCGACCGAAGCGCCGAAGATGGTGAAGGCAAGCGGGACTCTTGCGGCGGTGTCTTCCGCGACCCAGTCCATCAGCGTGCGGCGCTCGGCCTCTGTAAGTTTCGAGACTTCCGTGGCGAGGCCCAGCGCCGCCATGCCGTGGACCCCGGTTGCGAGGCAAAGTTCCACCTGCCTTCGCATGGCAGTGCGATCCAATCGCTCCTCGCCGTCGAACAACGCGTAGACGATGGCATGGATGCCATGGAAATTGTCGGCGTCGAATTTGCTCATCGGACGCCTCAATGGCTTTCGCGCGGAATGGCGTGACCGCGGCATCCGACGAGGAAGTCGAGATCCGCGCCCCGATCCGCCTGCAGGACGTGCCCGACATAGAGGCCCTGATAACCACCCGGCATGTCGGGTGTCGGCGCCTCCCATTCTCTTCGGCGCCGCTCCAGTTCCTCATCCGAAACGTCGAGATGAAGCTTGCGCGCATCCACGTCCAACTCGATGGTGTCGCCGTTGCGCACAAGAGCCAATGGTCCACCGATGGCGGCTTCCGGTGCCGTGTGCAGCACCACCGTGCCAAAGGCCGTGCCGGACATGCGCGCGTCCGAAATACGCACCATGTCGCGCACGCCTTTCTTGAGAAGCTTCTGCGGCAACGCCATATTGCCGACTTCGGCCATGCCGGGATAGCCTTTCGGGCCGCAGTTCTTCAGCACCATGATGCAGTTTTCGTCGATGTCGAGTGTCGGATCGTCGATGGTGGCTTTGTAGTGGTCGATATCTTCGAACACGACTGCCCGACCCCGGTGAGACATCAATTCGGGTGAGGCGGCGGAAGGTTTGATGATCGCCCCATCCGGGGCGAGATTGCCACGCAGGACGGCGATCCCGCCATGCTGTGTCAGCGCTTCCTGCCTCGGTCGGATGACCTCAGGATCGTAGTTCATCGCCTCCGTGAGTTCGTCACGCAAGGTTCTGCCGGTTACCGTGAGGGCGTCGAGATGGAGAAGGTCGGCGATCTCCTTCATGACCGCGGGGATGCCGCCGGCATAGCAGAAATCTTCCATCAGGAAGCGCCCGGAGGGCATGAGGTCGACGATGGTGGGCACTTCGCGCCCCAGCCGGTCCCAGTCGTCGAGCGTGAGATCCACACCGACACGTCCGGCGATTGCGAGAAGGTGGACGACGGCGTTGGTCGAACCGCCGATGGCGCCATTGACTCGGATCGCATTCTCGAATGCTTCCTTTGTCAGTATCTGCGACAGTTGCAGATCCTCCTTCACCATTTCCACGATGCGACGGCCGCTCATCCGCGCCAGCCGCGCACGATGGGCATCCACGGCGGGGTAGGCGGCATTGCCGGGCAAGGCTATGCCGAGCGCCTCCACCATCGAGGCCATGGTCGAAGCCGTGCCCATGGTCATGCAATGACCGGCAGAGCGCGACATGGCACTTTCGGCCTGGGCGAATTCGCGCTCGCTCATGATGCCGGCACGCACGTCCTCGGAAAACTTCCACACGTCCGTTCCCGAGCCGATCTCCCGGCCGCGAAAGCGTCCGTTGAGCATCGGCCCGCCCGAGACGACAATGGAGGGCAGGTCGCAGGAGGCCGCTCCCATGACCAGCGCCGGCGTGGTCTTGTCACAGCCGGCCATCAGCACCACGCCATCCATCGGATTGCCGCGGATCGCTTCCTCGACATCCATCGAGGCGAGATTGCGAAACAGCATGGCGGTTGGACGCAGATTGGATTCCCCGCAGGAGAATACGGGAAACTCCAAGGGTAAGCCGCCCGCCTCGAGCACCCCTGCCTTGATGTGTTCGACAAGCCCGCGGAAATGCGCGTTGCAGGGCGTGAACTCGGAGAAGGTATTGCAGATACCGATCACGGGGCGGCCATCGAACGCATCGTCCGGCAGACCGTTGTTCTTCATCCAGCTGCGATGGATGAAGGCGTCCTTGCCAAAGCCGCCGAACCAGTGCTGCGAGCGCAGTTTTGTCACCTTGCGAACTCCAATTGTGCCTGCACCCAGCTCACTTGACGGCTCCCATGGTCAGGCCGCGGATCAGCTGCTTCTGGAAAATGAGAACGAACAGCAGAACGGGGACCAGCAAGACGATCGAAGCAGCAGACAACTCGCCCCAACGGACCTGCTGGTAGCCGACGAAGGCATAAAGACCGAGAGGCACGGTCCGCACATCGTTGCCGCCGAGAACCAATGCAAACAGGAACTCGTTCCAGGAGAACAGGAATGCCAGTATCGCCACGGCCGCAATTCCAGGCAGAACGACGGGAAGGCAGATATGGGCAAAGGCCTGGAAGTAGGTCGCGCCATCGATGGCGGCAGCCTCCTCCAATTCGCCCGGCAGATCCTCGAAGAAACCCTTCATCAGCCAGACGACAATGGAAAGGTTGATCGCCACATGAGCGACGATGAGGCCGGCATGAGTGCCGATGAGTCCCGTCTTCACATACATCACGAAGAACGGGATCAGCACCGCGACCGGCGGCGTCATGCGGGTGGTCAGAATCCAGAAACCATAGTCGGCATTGGCGCGAAAGCGGTATCGTGCCAGCACATAGGCCGCTGGAAGACCAATCAGCAAGGCAAGCGCTGTCGAGGCGAGCGCCACGATGGCGCTGTTGGCGAAATAGGTCCAGATCGCAGGATCGGAAAGAACCGTGAGGTAGTTGTCGAGGATCGGAGCGAACAGGAATTTGGGCCGTCGCGCCATCGCGTCGACTTGTGTCTTCAGCGACATCATGGCCAGCCAGTAGATGGGGAACATGCACCAGAGGGCAAAGGCCGATAAGGCGAGGCGGCGCGCAAGAGGTGTCAAGGAACGCAGCGCTCTCATAACGCCGCCCTCGGCATGAACATGCGCATGCGGCGGAGGAAGACCTGTGCGGCGATGATGGTTATGGCCAGCATGACGATCGCGATGGCGGCGGCGTAACCCATCGAGAGGAATTCTATGCCCTGTTTGTAGGCCAGGAGATTCAACGTTCTGGTCGCGACGCCCGGCCCGCCGCCCGTCAGCACGAAGATGATGTCGAAGGTCTTGAAGGCATCGATGGCCCGAAAGACGATGGCGACGCCAAGATAAGGGAGAAGCGCGGGCAGGGTATGATGGAAGAAAACCTGGGCTTCGGTCGCGCCATCCATCCTGGCGGCCTGCAGCGGCTCTTCGTCCATCGCTGCGAGTCCACCTGCCGCGATGAGCAGGATGAAGGGTGCCCACTGCCAGGTGTCGACGATCAGCAATGATGTCATGGCCATTGCCGGGGTGCCGAGCCAATCCTGTGGTGGCAGGCCCACCAGCTTCAGCAGGTAGTTGAACACGCCTAGCGAGGGGTTGAGCATCATGCGGAAGGTGAAGACGGCAGCGACCGGCGTGATCGCCATGGGAAGAAGATAGATGGCTCGCAGAAGCGGAACGGCTCGGGTCTCGTGATGCAGAAATGTGGCAATTGCCACGCCGAGCGCGAGCTGGATTGCGACTGCAAACACGGTGAACAACGCCGTCGCGCGCAAGGCGGTCCAGAACTCTTCTGCTTGCAGGAGCTTGAAGTAGTTCTGCAGCCCTGCAAACGCCAGGGAGTCAGGCGTCACCAGCGAATAGTTGCTGAGGCTCATCGCGACGGACGCGATGAAGGGAAAGATGGTGAGGCCGAGCAACAGCGCTGTCGCCGGTGTCAGCATGAGAATGATGAAACGCGTCCGCGCGTCCATTTCCAGATCACGCCTTCTTTTGGCAGTTGCGCCACGTCACAGGCGCAACTCTTCTCGACTGATTTCTATGCAAATTCCTGGCCTCACATTTCCAAAGCCTGGCGAACCTTGCCGTCGGCATCGCCAAAGGCCCTGGCCGCATCCTTGCTGCCGGTCACGACTTCGTTGACGGCGATGCCGACCGCATCGAGGATTTCCGGAGCCTTCGGGTGGAACCAGGCGGCCTTGAACAGATCGCCATCGGCAGCCTGCAGGTTCTTCAACGCGGCATCTGCGGCTTGAGCGCCGAAGCGGTCACGAAAGGCCGATGTCTGCCAGGCGGAGCCGCGCGGCGTCGCGAGGCCAGCTGCAGCGGCCAGGGTGGAGGTGGGCTTGGATGTTGCCCACATCAGGAAGAGCCAGGCGGCATCCTTGTTGGCGGACTTCGCGTTGATGCCGGCCATCCAGTGCCACATGTTGGGCTTGGCAGGTTTGCCCTCGGGCGCGGGCAGGACGCCAAACAGCGTGTTTCCAGCGACGGTGCTTTTCGACTTGTCTTCGATGTCGGTGGCGAAGTTCGAGGAATCGCAGCCTATCGCCACGGCTCCCTGCATGAAGTCGTTCAGACATTCCATCCAATGGTAGCTGGCGATGCCGACCGGTCCTGCCTCGCGAAGCAGTTTGCCATACATGTCGAGCCCGGCGATCGATTCCGGCATCGCAAGGCCGGACTTGCCGTCCTTTGTCACATAGGCACCGCCATAAGAGAAAACGAAGCCTGCCAGCGTCCAGGGCGCAGCGTCGCCTGTCGGTTTTGCCCGCATGGCGATGCCGGCGACCTCTTCACTTTTCAGCGCGCCGGCGAGTTTGAGCAGATCGTCCATCGAGGCAGGGGCGGAAAGGCCCTTCGCATCCAGCATGGATTTGTTCATGAAGAGGGTCTGCGCCTCGGCGGTGATGGCGAGCCCATAGGACGCGCCGTCACTCCATTTTTCGAAGCTGCGGGCGGACGAGAAGATATCGGGCTCGTCGTACCATGCAGCATCAAAGAGGGAGGCATCGTTGCGGAATGCGTCGAGGGGCTGCAGCCATTTGGCTGAGATCGCCTGGCCAAGTGCCCAGATCATGAAGACGTCCGGTGTGGCGCTGCCGCCTCCCAGCTTCACCGGCATGGAGGCTGAAAACTCCGTTTCGGACTGTTTGTCGACTTTCACCTCGATGCCGGTCAATTGCGTGAAGAGCGGGATCAGCGGCACGACTGCATTCATCCAGGGGTGTTCCAACCCGCCGAGCACGATCGTTTGACCTTTGTGTTTTTGCCAGTCGACCTTTGCGTCGGCGTAGAGTTTGAGCAGCTCGGCGCTGTTTTCCTGCGCATGGACCGGAAGTCCCGAGCGGAGAGCAATCGCACCGCCCGCGGCCAATATCGAAGTCGCACGCAGGAACGAGCGGCGGTCCACCGTAAGGTGCAACCCTCCCGTCGGCATTTTCATCTTGTTCATCACATCCTCCCAACGGAACCGGCACCATGCCGGGCAACAAGATCAACTCACATCTTGAATACTCATATTATCGGAGTTATTAATGGTCAAGACGGAATAAGGGAGAGGACATTTGGTCGACGTCGAACTGTCCAATGTGGGAAAAAGCTGGGGCGCGGTGGAGGTCATCCGCAATCTCGATCTTCACGTGAAAGACGAGGAGTTCCTGGTGTTGCTTGGTCCCTCCGGCTGTGGAAAGACCACAACCATGCGCATGATCGCGGGCCTTGAGGATGCGACGTCAGGCGATATTCGCATAGGAGGCCAGTCGGTCGTGGGCAAACTGGCCCGTGAGCGCGACATTGCCATGGTGTTCCAGAACTATGGGCTCTACCCGCATATGAGCGTGGCCGACAATATCGGCTATCCGTTGCGGCTGCGCAAAGTCCGGGTCGATGAGCGTCGCGAGCGGGTCAGATCCGCCGCCAGCCGGGTCCATCTCGAAGAGCTGCTCGAGCGCAAGCCACGTGCCCTATCGGGAGGGCAACGTCAGCGTGTCGCATTGGCCAGGGCCATCGTGCGCACCCCGCGCCTGTTCATGCTTGACGAGCCGCTATCCAACCTCGACGCCAAGCTGCGTGTTTCGATGCGCGCGGAACTCAAGCACCTTCATCACGAGATGAGGACGACCACGATCTACGTCACGCACGATCAGATCGAGGCGATGACGCTCGCGACACGCGTCGCCGTCATGCATGGCGGCCGCATCGTCCAGCTCGATACGCCTGAAAAGATCTACAACGACCCTTCGGAATTGTTCGTCGCCGCGTTCATCGGTTCGCCGCCGATGAACCTGCTGCGCGGGACGATGTCGGACGGGACATTCCGAGGGGTCGGGTTTGAAATAGCCGGGCTGCCGGCATCGGTTGGTGGAAATGTCACGATGGGCATTCGCCCGGATGATGTCGCGCTTCTCGTAAGCCGGGAAGGCGCCGACATCGTCGCCACGGTCTTTGCCACCGAGTTCGTCGGTCAAAGTACCCTGGTTTCGATCAAGGCCGGCGACGATCTCTTCTGCGCGGTGGCTGACGCCAACCGGAAGGTGGGTATCGGCGAGACGGTCTTCCTCAAACTCGACCGCAGCCGCATCTTTTTCTTCGACACGGCAAACGAAAAGCGGCTGCGTCCAGCCTGAGCCAAACCATGAAGCATTACGACTACATCATCGTCGGCGGTGGTAGTTCCGGCTGCGTGGCAGCGTGGCGCCTTGTGGAGGAATTCGGTGCCAGCGTCCTGCTTCTGGAGGCGGGAGCGCGGGGCATGAGCCCACTCATGCACATGCCTGCCGGCTACATGAAATATCTGGGACGCGACACCTATCTCGACATGCATCACATGGTGCCGCAGCCGCAACTGGATGGAAGAAGCACGATCGTGCCGCAGGCCAGGGTTCTTGGCGGAGGGTCTTCGGTGAATGCCATGGTCTACATGCGTGGGCAGGCGGCCGACTATGACAACTGGGCCGGCACGCTGGGCACCGGGCACGACTGGTCGTGGGCGGATATGCTCGATCACTTCAAAATCCTTGAAAACAACGACCATCTCGGTGCGCCTTCTCATGGCAACGCCGGTCAGCTCAGCGTGTCGGCGCCGTTCCACCGCTGCGCGATGACCGACGCTTTCGTGGCTGCCGTACAGAATGCAGGTGAGGCCTTCATTCCCGATTTCAACGGCGGCCGGCAGCGCGGCGTCGGTTACATGCAATCGACGATCGGACGAGACCGACGACGTTGCAGCGCCGCGGATGCTTTCCTGTCGCGGGTTCAGCGGAACCCCGGGCTGGAACTGCGTACCCGGACCAAGGTCGACCGGGTTCTGGTCGAAGCGGGCAGAGCCAGGGGCGTCGAGTTCCGCCACAAAGGCCAGGTCGAACGTGTCCATGCCGGCAGCGTCATCCTTGCCGCCGGTACCTACATCACTCCCAAGTTGTTGATGCTATCGGGGATCGGCGATGCCGATCATCTGCGATCGCTTGAGATCGCTCCGATCTGCGATCTGCCAGGTGTCGGACGCAACCTGCAGGATCATTGCGAGGTGCCAGTCATCTTCAGGAGCAATGGCCGCTACGGCTATTTTGGCGAGGATCGTGGCTGGCGCATGATCCGCAACGGGCTGCAATATCTGCTGTTCGGATCCGGCCCTGTCACATCGATCGGTGTCGAAGCCTGCGCTTTCGTCAATCCCGACGATTCCGAGGCGGATGCAACGCTCAAGATCTATTGCGTTCCGACCGTCTATGTGGATCGCGATATCTCCGACGTCGAAGCTTGCGATGGCCTGACCATGACCTGTTGCCTGCTGCGCCCGCGTTCGCGCGGCATGGTCATGCTGCGTTCAAACGAACCAGACGACATGCCGCTCATCGACGGCGGTTTCCTGCGCGATCCGCATGACATGGAAACGATCGTCAAGGGGCTGAAGACGGCGCGCTCCTTCGCGCGCCAGCAGCCGCTGGCCGGCCTGCTCGAATGCGAGATTGTACCAGGTGACGCAGCTGTGGAAGATCAGCTTTTGCTGGCCCACGCCAAACGAATGGTCAAGACAAACTATCATCCGGTCGGGACCTGCCGGATGGGATTGGCCAATGATCCGTTGGCGGTAGTCGACCCGAAATCCATGACAGTCCATGGGCTGGAGGGCTTGCATGTGATCGACTGCTCGGTGATGCCGACGATCGTCAGCGGCAACACCAATGCGCCGGCCATGGCGATCGCCCACAAGGCCGCGGGCCTGATCCACGAAGCGTTGCGCTAACTGTCCAGACGTGCCGTGCCTGTCACCACTCGGCGAAGGATCCATCGGCATGGCGCCAGATAGGATTGCGCCAGCGATGACCTTCCCGGGCGCGTTCCTTGACATAGTCTTCATCGATTTCGACACCCAGCCCAGGGCCGTCGGGAATGGCGACGAAACCCTTCTCGTAGCGGAAGACGTCCTTGTTCTTCGCGTAGTCGAGCAGGTCGTTGCCCGTATTGTAGTGGATGCCGAGGCTCTGTTCCTGGATGAAGCAGTTGTAGCTCACCGCGTCGAGTTGCAGGCAGGCGGCCAGCGCGATCGGTCCAAGCGGACAATGCGGAGCCACCGCAATATCGTAAGCCTCGGCCATGGCGGCGATCTTGCGGCATTCGGTGATGCCGCCCGCATGTGAGAGGTCCGGCTGGATGATGTCGACGGCGCCTTCCTCGAACACGTGCTTGAAATCCCAGCGGCTGTAGAGACGCTCGCCCAGCGCGATCGGGGCGGACGACATGGCGGCGATTTCCTTCAGGGCCTCGCGGTTCTCGCTCAACACCGGTTCTTCGATGAACATCAGCCGATAGGGTTCCAGTTCCCTGACGAGCGCCTTCGCCATCGGCCGATGCACGCGGCCGTGGAAGTCGACAGCAATGCCGATATGCGGCCCGACGGCTTCGCGCACCGCAGCTACGCGCTCGACCGCGGCATCGATGCGGTCATGGCTGTCGACGATCTGCAATTCCTCCGTGCCGTTCATCTTGAGCGCGGTGAATCCGCGGGAAACCACCTGCCTGGCACCATCCGCGACTTCCGAGGGACGGTCACCGCCGATCCAGGAATAGACCTTGATGATGTCGCGGCAGCGTCCGCCAAGAAGCTCATGCACCGGCACGCCGAGCGCCCTGCCTTTGATGTCCCAGAGCGCCTGATCGATGCCGGCGATGGCGCTCATCAAGATGGGGCCGCCACGATAGAAGCCGCCGCGATGCATCACGGACCAGTGGTCCTCGATCAGTCGCGGATCCTTGCCGACCAGATAGTCCGCCAGCTCTCTCACCGCCGCTTCGACGGTAAGAGCGCGTCCTTCCACGACCGGCTCGCCCCAACCGCAGATACCTTCGTCGGTTTCGATCTTCAGGAACAGCCAGCGGGGCGGCACGATATAGGTGGTGAGGGCGGTGATCTTCATCTTGTCGGTCCGGTCAGCTGTTCTTGACTTGCTTGGCGCTCACCAGGTCGCGGGCTGCGAGATCGAGAATGTGGTCGGCTGCCTTCCTCGCCGCATCGCCATCGCGCAGCCGCAGCGCCTCGACAACCTCGCGGTGGGCTTCCACGGCCTCGGCGCGGCGATCGAGCGAGATCATCGCCGTCGCTTCCAGTGAGAATTTGAGTGCCGTGTCGATCATACCGCCGATCTGCCTGAAGATGGGATTGTGGCTCGCCCGATAGAGGATCTGGTGAAAGGCGATGTCCGATCGCGAGAACTTGACGATGTCCTCGCCTGCGTCAGCCATTCCCTTCCACGCCATTTCCAGATCGGCCACTTCACGCAACGTCGCGCGCGCCGCGGCAAGTTCCGCCACCAGCGGTTCGATCGCGCGCCGGGTCTCGAGGATGGCATCGAAGAGCTTGTCGTCCAAAGCATGCGGCGCGTGCCAGCCAAGCACCTGGGAGTCGATGATGTTCCAGTTGTCCTCGTCGCAGACGATCGTCCCCACGCGGGGACGGCTTGAGACCAGTCCTTTTGCGGCCAACACTTTCAAAGCTTCGCGTATCGCCGTTCTGCTGACGCCATGCTCGGCGCCCAGGTCGTTTTCGGTCGGCAGGAAGGTGCCCGGCCTGTAGCGGCCCGAAACGATGTCGGATGCGATCGCCCGCGTGATGTCCGTCATGACACGAGGGCGCTGCACCTTTCGTTCCTTCTCCTGCAATCGCTGCGGCGTATCAGCCATGTGTTCCTCCCTCGCGGGCGATCCCGTGATTCCCCGGCCGAGACTAATGGCGACAACGGCTACCGCAATCTTCCCAAGTCGTATTCTGTTATCTTAATTATCATACCAAGACAATTGACTGGTATGATAATTTAAAATATTGCTCTGTCCGGGGCTTGCAGCCCATGTCGCGTTCGGGAGGAAACCATGCGATTTCTGAGGAAGGCGCTCGTCGCCAGCGCATTTGCCGTGACCGCCATTGTCATGGGTACGTCCGCCTATGCGGAGGACGTAAAGATCGGTTTTGTTGTCAAGCAACCGGAGGAGCCCTGGTTCCAGGACGAATGGAAGTTCGCTGACCAGGCTGCGAAGGAAAAAGGCTTCACCCTTGTGAAGATTGGGGCCGAAGACGGCGAGAAGCTCATGTCGGCGATCGACAATCTGGGCGCGCAGGGCGTCCAGGGCTTTGTAGTCTGCACGCCCGACGTCAAGCTGGGACCTGGCATCGTTGCCAAGGCGGCAGCGAACAATCTCAAGCTGATGACGGTCGACGACCGGCTGGTCGGCGCCGACGGCAAGCCGCTGGAAGACGTGCCACACATGGGCATTTCGGCGACCAAGATCGGCGAGGCTGTAGGGCAGGCGATCGTCGACGAGATGAAGGCGCGCGGCTGGAATGCCGATGAGGTTGGTGCGATCCGTGTTTCCTACGACCAGTTGCCGACTGCGGTGGACCGGATCGAAGGAGCGATCTCGGTTTTGAAGAACAACGGCTTCAAGACTTCCAGCATCTTCGACGCACCACAGGCCAAGACCGACACGGAAGCCGCGCTGAACGCCGCGACCGTCGTGCTCAACGCTCATCCGGACATCAAGAAATGGGTTGCCTTCGGCCTTAACGACGAGGCCGCTCTTGGCGCGGTGCGCGCTTCGGAGAGCGTTGGCATTCCGGCGGCCAACATGATCGGCGTCGGCATCGGTGGTGCGGATTCGGCAATCAACGAATTCAAGAAGCCGCAGCCGACCGGTTTCGTCGGCAGCGTCATCATCTCACCCAAGCGGCATGGCTACGAGACCTCGCTCAACATGTACAGTTGGGTCGCCGACGACAAGGAACCGGAAAAGCTGATCCTGACCTCCGGCTCTCTTGCCAAGCGTGACGACTACCAGAAAGTTCGCAAGGACCTCGGTCTCGAATAGGTTCGGGCAGATCAACCTGATGGCGGTGGGCTCTCGCCCGCCGCCGCCTTGGGGCGGAGCCGATGTCGTTTCTCGAATTTTCCGAAATCTCCAAATCCTATCCGGGCGTCAAAGCGCTCTCGGGCGTGTCGTTCGGCGTCGAGAAGGGCGCAGTGCACGGCCTGATGGGAGAAAACGGCGCCGGCAAGTCGACGCTGATCCGCATTCTGTCCGGCGATCAGGCAGCGGATTCCGGCGAAGTCAGGATCGAAGGTCACGCCCAGCACTATCATTCCACGCGCGACGCCTTTCACTCAGGCGTCATCGTGATCCACCAGGAGCTGCAGCTTATCCCGGAGCTGACGATCGCCGAGAACCTGTATCTGGGGCGTTTCCCCAACAGTGGCGGTATCATCCAGTCCGGGCAGATGTTTGCCGATGTCGGCGACAAACTGAAGGCGGCGGGCATCGATATCGATCCCCGGTGCAAGATCAAGACACTTTCCATCGGCGAACGCCAGATGGTGGAAATCGCCAAAGCCGTGATGCTGGACGCGCGGGTGATCGCCCTGGACGAGCCGACATCCTCGCTTTCGTCCCGCGAGAGCGAGATCCTCTTTTCGCTGATCGATCGCCTGCGGGCCGAGGGCAAGGTCATCCTCTACATCTCCCACCGCATGGATGAGGTTTTTCGCCTTTGCGACAGTCTGACGGTGCTGCGCGACGGCAAGCTGGCGGCCCACCACCCGCATCTGGCGGGTGTGACACGCGATCAGGTCGTCGCCGAAATGGTCGGGCGCGAGATTTCCAATGTCTGGGGCTGGAGAGGCCGACCGGTCGGCAAAGTACGCCTGAAAGTGGAAGGCGTCGCTGGCGAAAAATTGCAGCAGCCTGCAAATTTCGAAGCGCGTGCCGGTGAGGTTCTGGGTTTCTTCGGCTTGATCGGCGCGGGTCGATCGGAGTTGATGCGGCTGGTATTCGGCGCCGATCCGCGCTGGGCCGGTGCGGTCCATGTCGACGACAAGCCCGTTCTGGCCTCCGATCCACATCACGCCATACGCTCGGGCGTCGTGCTGTGTTCGGAGGACCGCAAGTATGACGGCATCATCCAGGGCCGTTCGGTCGAGGAAAACATCAACATCTCCTCACGGCGTCACAATGCGCGGCTGGGGCTGCTCGACAGGAAGCGCGAAGCGGACACGGCGGAAACCTTCATCCGCAAGCTCAAGATCCGCACGCCCTCGCGCAGGCAGGATGTCGTCAATCTGTCCGGCGGCAACCAGCAGAAGGTCATTCTGGCACGCTGGCTTTCCGAGCAGGGCATCGGCACGCTGATCGTCGACGAACCAACCCGCGGCATCGACGTCGGGGCAAAGTCCGAGATCTATGAAATCCTGTACCAGCTTGCCGAAGATGGCATGGCGATCGTCGTCATCTCCAGCGAATTGCCCGAGGTCATGGGTATATGCGACCGCATCCACGTCATGTGCGAAGGACGCATAAGAGCTGAATTGACGCGCGACCGTTTCAACGAACGCGAAATCCTGGCCGCCGCCTTGCCGGACAAGAGCGTGCCGGCGGCAATCGCATCCTGAGGAGCTTGTTCATGCAAACGTCGCTCAAGAAGATCCTCCTCGGCGAACAGGGCCTTGTGGTCATCTTCGTGCTTGCATTCGTGCTGGTTTCACTGCTCGTTCCGAACTTCCTGACCGAGCGCAACATGCTGGGGCTGCTGCAATCGGTGGTTACGGTCGGTATCGTTGCCTGCACCATGATGTTCTGTCTTGCGGCACGGGATTTCGACTTGTCGGTCGGCTCCAACGTGGCATTCGCCGGCATGGTCGCGGTCATGGCCTCGAATGCGACGGGGTCCATCCTGCTGGGACTTCTGGCCGCCCTGGCCTGTGGCGCATTCGTCGGCGCCATCAACGGCGTGGTCATCGCCAAGTTCCGCATCAACGCGCTGATCACCACGCTGGCGACCATGCAGATCGTGCGCGGCCTGGCACTTATCGCATCCGACGGGCGTGCGGTCGGCATCAACGATCCCAATTTCTATCAGCTGGCCCTGTCGAAACTTCTGGGCGTGCCGACACCGATCTGGGTATTGATCTTGTTGTTCGTCGCGTTTGGGTTCGTGCTCAATCGTACCGTTTTCGGAAAGAATACGCTGGCCGTGGGCGGCAATCCCGAAGCGTCACGGCTTGCCGGCGTCAATGTCGACATGACGCGTATCTGGATCTTCACCCTCCAGGGACTCACCTGCGCGGTGGCCGGCATATTACTGGCTTCCCGCATCACGTCGGGTCAGCCCAATGCGGCGGTCGGATTGGAACTTTCGGTGATCTCGGCATGCGTTCTGGGTGGCGTCTCACTGGCCGGTGGCCGCGCTACGATGTCGGGTGTGATCGTCGGCGTGCTCATCATGGGCATCGCTGAAAACGTCATGAACCTGCTCAACATTCCGGCCTTCTATCAGTACATCGTCCGTGGCGTGATCCTGCTCATCGCCGTACTGCTCGACAATCTGCGGTCGACCACGCTCGGCCGCCGGTAGACCATGAAGATGGAGAGGGTTGTCCGGAAAGCAAGTGAACCCGAATTGCGCAAGGCCAGTCCGCTTTCACGATCAAAGGTGGGTGAACAGAATGGGTGAGCGGCTCGCAGGCAAACGCATTTTCATCACAGGGGCAGCGCAGGGCATAGGCGAGGCGATCACCAGGGCATGCCTCGAGGAGGGTGCGGGGGTCTTCCTCATCGACCGCGACGGCGATCTGCTGGCCCATACCGTCGGAACCCTTGAGGCACCGCAAGGTGCGCTCGGCTCTGCAGTCGTCGATATCACCGATGCCCGCGCGATCGAAGCTGCCGTGGCTGAAGCTGCCAGGACCATCGGTCCCGTCAACGCGCTCATCAACAACGCAGGCGTCAACGTCTTTCATGCGCCGCTCGAAACCAGTGACGACGAGTGGGAACGCTGTTTCGACATCAACCTCAAAGGGGCATGGAACTGCTGTCGGGCAATCTTGCCTGGCATGATCGCCAACGGCGGAGGTGCCATTCTCAACATAGCCTCCACCCACGCGTTCACCATCATCCCGCACACTTTCCCTTATCCCCTCGCCAAGCACGCGCTGCTCGGTATGACCAAGGCGCTGGCACTCGAATACGCGGCCCAGTCCGTGCGCGTAAATGCGTTGGCGCCAGGTTACGTCGAGACACAAAAGGCGGTGGAGTACTGGAATTCGTTTCCGGATCCGGAAGCGGCCCAGGCAAAGACGCTCGCCATGCATCCCGGAGGACGCATCGCGACGTCGAGCGAAATCGCCAAAGCAGCCGTTTTCATGATTTCCGACGAATGTCCGTTCATGAACGCTGCGTGCCTGGTCGTGGATGGCGGGCTCAGCATGCTGCAACATCCGGCTTGACGGCTCCGGTCCGCGAGTCGATCCGTTCGAGAAACGACTCCGACCACAGCCGGGAAGCTTGATGGGCGAGCGGTCAAGGCTCACATGACCAGCAGCGGGGCCTTTCCGGAAACACGACCATAAAGGTCGATCACGTCCTGATTGAACATGCGTACGCAACCGGCGGAGGCTGACTTGCCGATGGAACGCCATTGTGGCGACCCGTGAATGCGGTAGAGCGTGTCCTTGCCGTCCTTGAAAATGTACAGCGCCCTCGCACCCAGCGGGTTTGACACACCGGGCTGCATGCCTTGCCGCCATTTTTCCAGTTTTTTATCGCGGCTGATCATGGCTGCCGGCGGCGTCCAGGTTGGCCATTTGCGCTTCCACTGTACGATCGCGCGACCTTTCCAGGCGTGCCCCTGCTTCCCGAGGCCCACGCCATAGCGCATGGCCTTGCCGTTCGGCTGCACCAGGTAGAGGAAGTTCTGCCGCGTATCGACAACGATGGACCCGGCGGGTTCCCCCGTCGGATCATCGACAAGCTGGCGCAGGAATTTCGGATCGACTTTGCTGACGTCGATGGCCGGCAGGCTATAGCCGCCGTCGTCGACGGCCGCATACCGCTCCGCGTCCTTGCTTTGATAGGCCACCGGCTCGACCGTTGCGGGCGCCGCGGCTGCCGCAACGGCTGGTGTCGGTGGAAAGACAGCCGTGGTTTTTGTGTTGGCCTGGATTGTCTGTGAGCAACCGGCGGCGATCATGAGCGGCAGAACCGCAATGCCCGGCAAGCACCGCCGAAGCATCGAGATGATAGTCATTTCTGGTTTGTTGCCTTTTTTGGGTATGGAATATGGGGCTGAAAGCCGCGTTTTCTTCTTCACCTCAACATGACCACGATGTGGCCTGCGGGCGCCGCAAAGCAGATTGTTCTGCCATGTGGTGTGCCGGCAACATCTTCCGTAGCGACACCCTGATCGCGGACCAGACGAGGCGGCCGCTACGCGCGGGCGAGGGTTCAACCTGGCTGGGGTGTCTCCGTCAGGTCGCGACGAAGAAATTCGTTCAGCCGCTCGACCGCCGGTGTCGCGGACATCGGATTGCGCATGATGCCGATCTCCAGATCGGGAAGCGGCGGCAGGCCCTCGTTTTCACCGATGACGCGCAACGATGGCGGCACGCTCAATTGGGCCAGCCCGGCGACGGCCAGTCCGGCCTGCACGACGGCTATGAGGCCGAGCAGGCTGGCGCTGGAATAGGTGCAATGGAAGGCACGGTCGGCGTTGGCCAAAATCTGCAGCATGTTGATCCTGGCCGCACAGCCGGGTTCGAACAGGGCGACCGGTAAAGGGTCTTTTTCCCAGGCGACGTGATTTGGGGAAGCAACCCATACGCAGCGCTCCAGCCGCAGCACTTCCAATGCCTGGTCCGGCAGACGGGTGATGATCGCGAGATCCAGACGGCCTTCCTCCAGCGTCTTCACCAATGCGGTCGACTGCTCGCAGACAAGCTCCACCGTCACCAGCGGATGTGCGGCGGAGAAACGCGACAGCACCGGCGGCAGCAGATAGGCGGCATAGTCGTCCGGGACTCCAAGCCGGACGCTGCCGGCTTCCTCAGGGCGGGTGACGCTGGCCAAGGCTTCATCCGAGAGTTTCAGCAGCCGCCGGGCATAGACCAGGAACTCTTCGCCTGCGGCGTTCGGCGTTACCGCGCGCGGAGTGCGGATAAGGAGCTGCTTTCCGATCGTCTGCTCGAGCCGCTGCATCTGCATGCTGACAGCGGACTGGCTGCGCCCAACACGTGGAGCGGCGTTGGAAAAGCTCCCGCTATCAGCGATCGCGACGAAAGTCTTCAACAGATCGAGGTCAAGGGGCAGGGCCATAGTCTTATCAGCATATCGAATAGCTTTCACCAAATCTATTCGTTTGCATGAAATAAAGGGCGGTGGCTTGGTGATCGTCCACACCGACACGGACTGACCCGAATGAACGACACGCCGACCAGCCGATTTCCTGCCCTGAGCCTGGCGGTTGCGATGATGATCGCCGGCACGGTCGGTGCCTTCGTCACGGAAGCCGGGGTCGATCCCATAACCACCGTGTTCTGGCGCTGCTTTTTCGCCACCCTGTTTCTCGGCGCCTGGTGCCTGCTGCGCGGCTATCTGCCTGATCCTCGCCTTTCCAGGGCGCGGCTGCTGCGCGCGGCACTCTGCGGTGTGTGCATGGTGTCGAGCTGGGTGGTCTTCTTCGCGGGCTTTGCCCGGACATCGATCGCGGTGATGACGATCATCTATCATATCCAGCCATTCTTCGTGGTCCTGATCGGTGTCGTGTTCCTCAAGGAACGGGTCAGCGCCGACCAGATCGTCTGGATGGTTCTGGCTTTTGCCGGTGTCGTGCTGGCGAGCGGTCTTGTCGCTTCGAACACGGTGATCACCGCGAGCTGGACCATCGGCATTCTCATGGCGCTCGGCGGCGCGCTGCTTTACGCGATCGTGACGGTTCTCGCCAAAGGGCTCGGTGAACAGCGTCCGGAAGTGACGGTGTTGTGCCAGACCGTGGTGGGAGTGCTCATGCTGGCGCCGCTGGCGAACTTCTCGGAGAACATCGCAGCCGCATCCTGGGGCTGGTTGATCGGTATCGGCGTGCTGCACACGGGCATTGCCTATGTGATGATGTTCTCAGCCTATCCGCGGCTTTCCACTCCGGTCATCGGTGTGCTGACCTTCATCTATCCCGTGGTTGCCATCCTGATCGACTGGGCGATCTACCACCATCCGATTGCGTTACCCCAGGCGATCGGCATGATCATGATTGCGGCCGCGACGCTGGGTGTGCGTTTGGGATGGCGTTTCCCTGGACGAGCGGCATCGATCTCTCCTGCCGAATAGCGTGCCGCCAGCGGCAATTGTCACACAGCCTTCAAGCCGGAAACCTACAGAGCTGCTGCAACATCCTTTCCTGGAGCAGCCGTGGCCTACGAACGAAACGACGCCTTCGCCAAGACCTTCACCGAGATCGGCAGGAGTGAGCCTCCGCACTATCTCAATCGTCGGTTCGACGCGGATGGCATATTCCTGCCGCAACCGGGCAACACCATCGTCAGTCATGTTGTGGACGGATCGGCAACGCAGCAGGCATTGGTGCGGGTGCGGGAGACGCTGAAGGCGCTGCCTTACGGCGATCGTTTCGCCTACACGCCGGTTTCCAGCCTGCATATGACAGTCTTCCAAGGTACGATCGAAGGGCGGCGCAAGCCCGCTTACTGGCCGCAGGAGCTCGCATCCCAGGCGCCGATCGATGAAACCACGACCTTCTTTCTGGAGCGCCTGAAGACATTCCCCAAGGCGTCGGAATTCCGCATGCGGCCTGTTGAGGTCACGCCGCTGGGCGTGGTGGTAACGGGCGCCACGCTCGCGGATGAACAGAGCATCCGTGCGCTGCGTGATCGGCTTACCGTGCCTTTCGGCTACAGCCATCCCGATCACGACAGCTATACCTTCCACGTCACGCTTGCCTATCTGAAAGCGTGGCTGCCGGCAGATGCTGAAGGCGCTTACCTGCCGGCTTTGGCTGAGCTGACGCAGCGCCTTGTGACGGAAGTCGAGGTGCTTGAACTCGAGGTGCCGGCATTCTGCACTTTCAACGACATGACCGAGTTCAAGCCGCAGCACTACCTGGCCTGAGCCCGCAATCTCGATTCAGTCCTCAAGCGTACCAAAACGTGCATCGTCGCTGCGCTTGCTGCCCACCAGCTTGACGAGGTCGTCCCCCTTGCGCGTGATGCGATGTGAGCGGCGGGTCAGGATATAGCCGTCCTGTGGTGCGAAGATCTCCTCACGGCCGCCGGGCTCGCCTGGCATGTGGACGATGGTGGCAAGCCTCGCGCCTTTCTTGACCCAGTCGCCAGGCTTGACGTCATAAAGCACAGCACCGGCCTTGGGGGCGGGCATCATGTCGATGTTCTCGAGTGGAGCGACGACACCTTCGAAGTTGCCGGGCTTTGCCACTGCGGTATCGGCAATGACGCCGCGCGCGACCAGCAACCGGTAGAGACCTGCAGCATCGGCTTCAGCGGTTTTCCCATCGACATCTGCGGTGCCGCGATATTCGACGGTGGTGACGACAAGGTTGTCGAGCCTCTCCCTGCCGCCGGACAGATGTGGTTGCAGCGAAGCTTCCTCGAAAGCCGCGCCGCTTTCACCTTCCCACAGCAGCACCGCTTCCACTCCCATTGCGGCGGCACAATCCTGCATGGCAGGCCACAGCACCGCAGGCACGTAGAGATAGGCAGTGCTCTCGTCGTCACAATGCAGATCGAGCACGATGTCGTGGCCGACCGACAGCTTGAGCAACCGCGCCTTCAGACGCTGGTCGATCGTCGGCAGACTGTCTTCATCCGGCAGCAGCGAGACATCCGGCTTATCGATCAGAGGAAAGTCGCGGTTGAAGTTGACGCGGTTCGGCAGATGGAACCGGCCTTCAAGTTCGCCAAAGACATATTGTGCGCGACCGACCGGATTGGCCCACGGCACGACGGTGATCGAGCCTTTGATGCGCCCTTCGGCTTCGGCTTTGGCCAGCAGCGGCATCAACGCGTCGATGGCAACCATGCCGGGCAGTTCGCCGGCATGCAGCGCCGCCTGCAGATAGGCGGTCGGCGCCTTGGCGTCGCTTCCCTTGAAACGATAGACCGGAAATTCATAGGAGACACCCTCGCTGTCGCCGGCCAGCCGCTCGATCGTCTTTTCCATGGTCTTCTCCGTCCGGAGCAATTCCAGCAAAAGTGCGTAGCGGTTTTGCATCCGGAATTGCGTAAAAACAAAAAGCTAGAGCGTTTTCGCGTTTCGTGAAAAAACGGAAATGCTCCAATGATCACCGTTCTTGCCGCGCCAGCAGGCGCGTGTCGAGTGGTCCAGCACTCTGGAAGATGAGCGCAGCGGCTGCTGCGAGCACCCGGAACGCGTCGCCAGAGATCAGACCAGCGGCTTTAGTTCCTGCGCAATCGTTGGCAGCAGTTCGGCGACATTGGGATGGATGTGCACTGCGCGCTGCAGCGTCTTCACCGGCGCCTTGGCGTACATCAGGTCGAGCACACAATGCACCGCCTCGTCGCCGCCGGGACCGAGCACCGAACAGCCGAGAATCTCCCCGCTGTCTGCGTCGACCAGGATTTTCATGAACCCTTGCGTCTCGCCCTTTTCCACGGCGCGTCCGACCCTTGTCATCGGGCGCTGGCCAACCAGGGCACGGCGGCCGGATTTCCGCACGGCAGCTTCCGTCATTCCGGCACGGCCGAGTGGCGGATCGGTATAAAGCGCATAGGCTTCGATGCGGTCGCTGACTTTGCGTGGATCGCCGTCGAGCAGGTTGGCGGCGACGATCTCGTAGTCGTTGTACGAGGTATGCGTGAAGGCGCCCTTGCCGTTGCAGTCGCCCATCGCCCAGATATGCGGCACGCTCGTGTGCAACTGATCGTCCACCTCGACAAAGCCGCGCTTGTCGACCGCCACGCCAGCCTTGTCGAGACCGAGGTCGTCGGTGTTTGGAACACGGCCAAGCGCCAGCAGGACATGCGAGCCGACCACAGGGGGCTTGTCGTGCGCGAAGGTGACGGCGGTCTGGTCGTCCTGCCTGGCAAAGGAGATGTCTTCGGCACCGAGATGGACTGCGATCCCTTCCTTCTCGAACATCGACAGGATGGTGGCGGAGACGTCTTCGTCCTCGCGCCCGATCAGGCGAGAAGCCCTTTCGATGACGGTCACCTTTGAGCCGAAACGGCGGAACATCTGCGCGAACTCCAGCGAGATGTAGCTGCCGCCGACGACGATCAGATGTTCCGGGAGGACATCGAGGTCCATCATCGAAGAATTGGTGAGAAAGGAGATGTCGTGAATGCCGGGCAGGTCCGGCACAGAGGCGCGGCCGCCGACGTTGAGGAAAATCTTGTCGGCGGTGAGCAATTCCTCACCGACACGCACGGTGTGCTGATCCTCGAAACGGGCATGGCCGCGAAACAGCGTGCAGCCGGGCATGGAGGCTATCCAATCCTCCAGGCCTTTGCGTGCGTCGTTGGAAACCTTGTCCTTGCGTGCTTTGATCGCCTTCATGTCGACCCCGACCGGTCCGGAAAGCGTCACACCGTAGTCGGCGGCATGGCGAGCAAGGTGCGCGGCATAAGCGCTGGCGACCATGGCCTTTGTCGGCATGCAGCCGGTATTGACGCAGGTGCCGCCAACCAGCTTGCGCTCGATCAGCGCGACCGTCATGCCGGCGGCGCTCAGGCGGCCTGCAAGCGAGGGGCCAGCCTGGCCGCAGCCGATGACGATTGCATCGAATTTCTTAGTTCGGTCCGTCATGAGACTGCCATCACGATCAGAAGCGCTCCAACGATTGCAATTACATCCTCGACCAGAGCGGCGGGAAGGTCCCGCCCGAAAGCAGCCGCTATCCTGGCCCGGAGCTCGGCCCCGCCATAGGTGCCGATGACCGCGCCGACAATGCCGGCGATCAGTCCGCCGACCATTGCGCCGCCAGTTGTGCCGATGACGGCGCCGGCCAGGGCGCCGCTGACCAGTCTCGCGCCGAATTGCTGAGGCACCTTTCGGCTTGGCGTGGACGGAAGCTGGTCGGCGACCAGT
The DNA here is from genome assembly GCF_042739215.1 of Mesorhizobium sp. NPDC059054. Classification (NCBI taxonomy): domain Bacteria; kingdom Pseudomonadati; phylum Pseudomonadota; class Alphaproteobacteria; order Hyphomicrobiales; family Phyllobacteriaceae; genus Mesorhizobium; species Mesorhizobium sp. NPDC059054. The sequence goes on along the minus strand of NZ_JBHYHV010000007.1, from coordinate 4,365 downwards.
TCAGCCAAAGCGAGGACTGAAACGATGCCGACGGTTATCCAATGCCCCATGAAGCTCGCCCATGTGCCGGCTACCGGCAACCAGCCCAGGTAGGCGGCCCAAGCCACGGCGGCGGGCGCCATCATGGTCCTTAGCCCCGCAACAACACCGATCAACAGTGCAAGCACGTAGAGCATCCCACCCCCCAAGTGACCGACAGCAGCCATTATCAGCAACCTATCATATGACGGGCATTTGACCATGACCGCTCTTTGGGCGACGAGTTGATATCGGTACGAATCCCGATCGACGGCAAGCGTTCCGGAGACACGACATGACGAAAAGCGAACGGCAGAAGATGGCCGCCGGTGAATGGTACAATTGTGTCGATCCGGAACTCGATGCCCTGCGTTTGACGGCAAGCGAGGCGATCTTCGAGCACAATTCACTGCCGCCTCGCCGGCGTGGTGACATTGCACCTGCGCTACACGCGCTTTTGGGCCAGGCAGGCGAGGGGGCGCGCATCGAAGCGCCGTTCCACTGTGCCTATGGCTTCAACATCTTTCTCGACGACGGCGTCTTTCTGAACGCCTCCTGCACCATTCTCGACACCGCGCCTGTGCGCATCGGCAGATCTGCCATGCTCGGTCCGAATGTGCAGATCTATTGCCCGGAACATCACAAGGGTGCTGCCGAGCGTCGCTCCGGTCTGGAAATCGGGCACCCGGTCACAATCGGTGAAAATGTCTGGATCGGTGGCGGTGCCATCATCCTTGGCGGCGTGACGATTGGCGACAATGCCATTGTCGGTGCCGGCTCCGTGGTGACCCGCGACGTGCCTTTCGGTGTCACCGTCGTCGGCAATCCCGCTCGGCCAGTTGGCTGAAACCATTGTTCCTGCGGGTTGACAGGCGAGCCCTCCGCCGCGTTACTAGCGCCGTTAATGTTCTCAGGGCGGGGTGAAAGTCCCCACCGGCGGTAAGAGCTTCGGCTCAAGCCCGCGAGCGCTTTCCGGCTTGCCGGAAAGGTCAGCAGATCCGGTGCGATTCCGGAGCCGACGGTTACAGTCCGGATGGAAGAGAACGAGCGGACGAACGGTGGCGCAAGCTTCCGCTTTTCCGTGTCGTGCGTCCTGATTCTGGTTCGAAACGGAAAGAAGGACCCATGAATCAGCAATCCCAGAAACAGTTCGAAACCCGTCGTGTCGCCGTCATCCGAGCACGTTGGCATGCCGACATCGTCGACCAATGCGTTGAAAGCTTCGTCAAGGAGGTCGAGGCGCTAAGCGGAGATGGCTTGGTTGTCGACGTCTTCGATGTGCCGGGCGCTTACGAGATCCCGCTGCACGCCAAGACGCTTGCCGAGACTGGTCGTCATGCGGCGATCCTCGGCGTCGCTTTCGTCGTGAATGGCGGCATCTATCGCCACGAATTCGTGGCGCAGGCGGTGCTGGACGGCATGATGAATGTGCAGCTTGCGACCGGTGTACCGGTGCTCTCGGCGGTGCTGACGCCGCACAATTTCCATGATGGCGCCGAGCATCACCGCTTCTTCTTCGAGCATTTCAAGGTCAAAGGCAGAGAGGCGGCTAACGCCTGTGTGGAAATCCTCAAGGCCCGCGAACTGATTGCGGCTTGATCGCCCCTGTAAAGAAGCTTCTCCCCGCCCGACGGGGAGGAGCAGCCTCTCAAGGCACCTTTCGCTCGATCGGTGCGAAGCTGCTCAAGCCGAGCCAAGCCTGCATCGCACGGGCGATGCGGTCATCGCCGTCGACTTCCAGCCGGCCGGAATCGATCTCCTGGCTAAGCCGTGCCAGCCCCATCCAGACTGCCGTCATGCTGCGCAGCGAGCCGGTGACCAGCAGGTCTATCTCGAACCCCGGGTCGGAGTTGCACAGATCCACCTTGCCGCTGTCGACCACCAGCCACCAATTCTGCCGTGCTTTCGAAACTTCCGGGTACAGAAAGTGAATCGTGCAGCGCTGTGGCGGCAGGGGTTCCGGCTTCAGGTTCCGACGCATGTCCCACATCAGGAGCGAAGGGTCGAGATTTCTGAGGGTTAGCTGGCTTTCCACCCAGCGATGCCCCCATTCCCCGAGACCTAGAATGATTGGACGCAGATGCTCGCCTGCTTCTGTCAGGCGGTATTCGACGGTGCCCAGGGCCCTGCGTTCGGTTTGCAATACGCCAGCACGTTCGAGCTCCTTCAACCGCTTCGACAGAAGTGCCGGAGACATTCTTGGCACGCCACGCCGCAAGTCGTTGAATCGGCTCGATCCCATGAGCATTTCGCGGACGATCAAGGTTGTCCAGCGCGTACAGAGAATCTCCGACGCCATCGAAACCGGACAGAATTGACCGTAGCCGCCGCGATCGCTCATTTCGCACCGCTATTGGGTCGCACCGCTATTAGGTGGCCTGCAAATAATAGCACAAACACCAGTGGCCCGCACCTACGCCCCCTGGTGGCCGCCCCTACACCTCAAGGCGTAAGCCTCCCGTAGCGATTCAGTTCCTGAACTGGATCAGTCCGAGCAATGGCGCGATCCTGTGTTCAACAGGAGGAGATACGATGACAAACATTGCAGAAGTTCGCTTGAGTGACGCGGGTGGTAATACGGCGCCGACCGATGTGGTGGGCGCAGCCCGTGAGCTGGCGTCCATTCTTGTCGAGCGAGCCGCTCGATTCGACGAGGACGATCGTTTCGTCGCCGACAACTATGCGATTCTGAAGGAGGCTGGCCTTGTCGAAGCCGCTGTGCCGCTCGAACTCGGCGGCGGTGGGGCGGGAATTGCGGATCTATGCGAGATGCTGCGCATCATGGCGCGGTCTTGTGGCTCAACCGCGCTTGCCTTCGCCATGCACACGCACCAGGTGGCGATCCCCGCATGGCGCTGGCGCTACCAGAATGTTGCAGCCGTCGAGCCGCTGCTCAGGCGCGTCGCGACAGAAAAGATCATCCTTCTTTCCAGCGGCGGGTCCGACTGGATCGGTGGTTCCGGCAAAGCCGAGAAAGTTGAAGGCGGCTACCGCATCACCGCTCGCAAGGTCTTCACTTCCGGCGCAGCCGCTGGGGACCTGCTTATGACCGGCGCGATACTCTGTGATGAGGAAGGGGGCGACAAGGTTATCCATTTCGGGGTGCCGATGCGAGCGCCGGAAGTGCGGATCATGGACAATTGGCGCACGCTTGGCATGCGTGGCACCGGTTCCAACGATGTGGTCATCGACGGGCTTTTCATTCCCGATGCCGCCGTGGGCTTTTCGCGTACTGCCGGGCATTGGCATCCGGTGTTCCAGATCATTGCAACCGTTGCTTTTCCGCTGATCTACGCGGTCTATCTCGGTATCGCAGAAAGCGCGCGGGACATTGCTATCGACATCGCCCGCAAGAAGCCCACAAACGAGAATGCGCTGAACCTTGCAGGCCGGATGGATACGGCTTTGCGTGCCGCTCAGATGGCGCATCGCGCCATGGTCGAAGCTGCGGAGCGGAATGCACCTTCAGCGGAAAGCGTCAATGACGTGATGATCGGGCGCTCGCTGGTGGCAAGCCATGGCCTCGAAGTCACTGCGTTGGCCATGGAACTCGCTGGCGGAGTATCTTTCTATCGCGACCGGGGACTCGAGCGCCGCTTCCGCGACATGCAGGCCGCACGGTTCCACCCGCTTCAGGCCGGACCACAGGCACGTTATGCCGGAGCTATGGCGCTTGGCGTGCCGACAGGCAATATTTTCTAAGGCAGTAGGCAGTAGGCAGTAGGCAGTAGGCAGTAGGCAGTAGGCAGTAGGTTCGAACTCTTTCCCGACTGCCTACTGCCGTTCCCTTTAGAACAACCCTTCGATCTGGCCCTGGTCGTTGAGGAAGATCTTCTCCGACGATGGCTTGGAGGGCAGGCCGGGCATGGTCATGACCTCGCCGCAGATGATGACGACGAAGCCGGCACCGGCGGCAAGGCGTACCTCGCGCACCGGAACCGTGTGGCCGGTGGGCGCGCCACGCAGGTTCGGATCGGTCGAGAAGGAATACTGCGTCTTGGCCATGCACACCGGCAGGTGGCCGTAGCCGGCCTGTTCCCACTGGTGCAACTGGTCGCGGATGGACTTGTCGGCAATCGCCTCGTCACCGCGATAGATGCGCTTGACGATGGTGTTGATCTTCTCGAACAGTGGCATCTCGTCGGGATAGAGCGGCGAGAACTGCGAGGCACCGGATTCGGCGATCTCCACCACCTTGTGGGCAAGCTCCTCGATGCCGGCCGAGCCTTGTGCCCAGTGCTTGCACAGGATGGCTTCGGCACCTTGCGCTGCCACGAAGTCCTTCATCGCCTTGATCTCGGCGTCGGTGTCGGAGACGAAGTGGTTGATGGCAACCACCGCCGGCAC
>NZ_JBHYHV010000006.1:0-579703 GCF_042739215.1 Mesorhizobium sp. NPDC059054 | reverse complement strand
CGCTCCAGCGCCAATGGTACTTCGTCTCAAGACGCGGGAGAGTAGGTCGCTGCCAGGTCTGCCAAACGCACGTAACTTCTCTTTATTCTTGTCTTTAGGCCCGCCAAACGGGACCTCGGGCCGCGAAAGCGGCCTTTTCATTTGGCAGGTGGAATTTCGGTAAGCGAATGCTTATCTTTATATGGTTGACGCGGGATGGAGCAGCCCGGTAGCTCGTCAGGCTCATAACCTGAAGGTCGTAGGTTCAAATCCTACTCCCGCAACCACCTTTACTTGCGATGACCCCGCCATATCGGCGGGGTTTTTCGTGTTGACCGAAAGCGTAAGGATTCCAGCAAGATCGCCCCGGACCTCGATCGCGACCTCGCCGTGTTCGGGCCTCAAGATGATGCTATCGACCAATGAGCGGATGATCTCCGCGGCTTCCATCCGTTTTCCCTCGGAATCATGCTGCAGCGCTTCGTAAAGGTTTTGTACCCGTATCCGGTACTGCTCAGCCATTGCAGGGTGTAGTAGCGGAGGGGGCTCAGTCGCCGTCTTTAGCAAGAGTGTTAGCTCAGCCTTACGCGCTCGAAGCCGATCTCCTCGATCCTTTACATCGTCGATGGACAAGGCATCCTTTAGATAGAGGTCCATTAATTTTTCGACTTCGCGGGCAATCCGTTCTAGCTCATGCTCGGCCGCTGCAATACTTGCCCGGCTGGCCATGCGCAGCCGATTTGTCTCCTGAGTGTAAGCGCTACAGAATTCGGCGAAGAGCCGTGGATCGAGCATGCGGCTGCGGAGTGCATTGATTACACGGGTCTCAAGCTCGTCGCGTCGGATGTTTACGCGATTGAAACAAGTGCCTTTGTTGCGCGAGGTCGAACAGCCTAAATGGGTGCCTGAGACCATTGAATAGCCGCCGTCGCAACATCCGCATTTCAGCAAGCCGGAGAACAGGTATTTGGGACGTCGGCGGTAAGTCGCCGTAGCGAAATTGGTGTTGCCCACATCGTCGCGGCCGATAGCGTTCTTGGCTTGGCGCGCCTTCACCTCCTTCCAGAGGTCATCATCCACGATGCGTAATTCGGGTGTCTCCTGTATTACCCATTCAGATTCTGGGTTCGGTCTTGCTTGGCGTTTCCCAGTGTCCGGATCCTTGATGAAACGCTGTCGGTTCCACACGAGCTTGCCGACGTACAACTCGTTGTTGAGGATACCGTTCGCGCGTTTCGGATTGCCGCTGATGGTGCTGAAGCCCCAAGCGCCGCCGGACGGAGAGGGAATGCCTTCCTTATTCAGCGCGGTCGCGATTGCCTTCGAAGACTTGCCGAGGGAATAGTCGCGAAAAATTCGACGGACCACCTCGGCTTCCATCTCGTTGATGGAGCGGTCACCGCGGATTGGTTCGCCATTGCTGTCAAGCTTCTTGACAACATCGTAGCCGTAAGAGTTCCCGCCTCCCGATTTGCCTGCCTCGATACGCCCGCGCTGACCACGCCGCGTCTTGTCAGCGAGGTCTTTCAGGAACAAAGCATTCATTGTGCCTTTGAGGCCGACATGCAGATGGGTGACTTCCCCCTCGGACAAGGTAAAGATCTTTACGTCCGCGTACGTCATGCGTTTGAAGATGCCGGCAATGTCCTCTTGATCGCGCGATAGACGATCCATTGCTTCGGCGAGGATGAGATTGTATCGCCCGCGCGTTCCGTCAGAGATCAAGGCCTGGATGCCAGGGCGCAGGAGCGAGGCGCCGGAAATTGCATGATCTGTATATTCTTCGACGATCTGCCACCCTTGTTTCTCGGCATGTAACCGACACATGCGCAACTGATCGGCGATCGAAGCGTCTCGCTGATTGTCGGAAGAGTAACGCGCGTAAAGTGCAACCTTCAAAACAGTCTCCCTGCCTTACGAGCCCTCCAACTCCTGTTTCGCAGTTTGCGCCTCGAAATTCTGTCGAGCAAGCTGTTTGCCTAGGAGTCTGGCGAGACGAACAAGGCGTGGGTCAGGATTGCCGCGAGCATTGAAGGTAAGATCTGGCACCTTCGGATGCATCGCTTCGACAAAGTCGTTGCGCTCGGACACGGCATTCAATTTGCGTGCATCGTGGGCCATAGGCCCAAGAATTCATGGCTTTGCCGCAACAACAACCAAAATCGCCGGCGGCTTTCGGTGCCGAAAGACGCCGATCCGCGCGTGGCATCGTAGATTTGCGAGGAGTAGAGAGCGCGGGAGTACGAAAATAGCCTATGGGCGCGGCTAGAGCGTCAGCCAAATTCGAACTCGCACGACGCTGTCCAAAGCAGCTATTCGATGCCCGACGGCGCTATCGTCGCTCCACAGAACGCCAAACGGGCTGCTGCATCATCTGAAGGGCATGTGGAGGCGCTTGAGCATTCAGACCATCGAGGTTCAGAGCCTCGTGGCGAATCTGGGGAGTGAAATGGAAGCGGGGGACCGTTACCGTCGGCCCCCAGACCGGATGAGGCGCTATTCGCAAGCGCGATTGAGCAGCGAGACAACTCCCTCGATTTTCGGACGGCAGACTTTGTGAGGACGAACGCCATCCCGTCAGACTGTGAAATCTTTAACAGACTTCCGCGCCGCAAGCTGCTTCCTGCAATAAGCCGAATGAGCGCAGCGGAGGATTTGCTATGCCGCAATATCGCATCCTTGATGCCACCGTGATCCGCGCAATGTCAGCTCCGTCCCGGAGCCTTACCAGATGCGCGGCGGGATTTCACAGCGTGCCGGATTTGCTCGCCAAGCAAACACAAGTGATCTATAATCTTGCATGTAAGAACTGGTTGTCCTGGGTGGGGCGTTCCATGTTTGAAGCCGTTGCGTTCTGGCGCGAGGCGAGGGCTACGTCCCAATCGCTTGGCAAGATCGCGCTCGTGCTTCTTGGCTTGCTGATGGTCGGGCCGCAGACCGCGAGCGCCGAGTCCAACTGGACGCTCGATCCGTCCGCTTCGGTGCTCACTTACCAGTCGGTTAAGAAGAACACGATCGTCGAAACCAACAAGATCAGGAACATCTCTGGAACGCTGAGTTCGACTGGGGATGCCAAGATCATCTTCGACCTCAATTCGGTCGATACCGGCGTCGACCTTCGCAATGTCCGCATGCGCTTCTTGTTCTTCGAGACATTTACCTACCCTACGGCGGAAGTGACGGCGAAGGTGAATCCTGCCGCATTCGCTGATCTTGCAACCAAACGCAGGGTCAAGACTGTCTTGCCGTTCCGCCTCAGTCTCCATGGGGTCGAAAAGGAATTGGAGGCGAGTGTCATTGTCACCATGATCAACGATACGCAGGTCTCCGTGGCCTCAGAAGCGCCGGTTGCGGTCCGCGTCGAAGATTATGGTTTGCTCCCGAACATCGCCAAGCTGCAGGAGGCAGCCAATGTGACTAACATCGTGCCTACCGCGTCGGTTTCTTTCGATTTCGTCTTTGCCGTGGAGGGCAGCAAACCGGCCACGATCCAGACAGTCTCGGCAGGCGCAATTGGGCCGATCTCCACCGATGCCGCCAAGGCCAATTTCAGTGATGAGGAATGTCAGAACAGATTTGCCGTGCTCTCTCGCACCGGCGCGATCTACTTCCGCCCTGCGAGCGCCAGGCTCGATGCCAAAAGCCGTCCGCTGTTGACCGAGGTCGAAGGTGTTGTCGGCAAATGCCCGACCCTCAAGGTGCAAGTGTCCGGCTATACCGATTCCGACGGATCGTCGGAAGCAAATAAACTGCTGTCAGAGCGGCGGGCGCAGGCGGTAATGGATGCGTTGGTGGTCGATGGCGTACCGCGCGATCAGATCAGTGCAGCGGGCTATGGCGAGGAACGGCCTGTTGCCGCCAATGATACGCCCAAGAACAAGGCGCTTAACCGGCGGATCGAGTTCTCCACCAGCAAGCTCGCCAACTGAGGTAGTCGTGGGCTCCGCTGTCGACACCCCTTACCGTGCCATATTTCGTTTCGCTGGGTTGACAGTGATCGCCCTGCTCCTGAGCATAACTATCGCCAATGCCGAGCGGCGCGTCGCGCTGGTGCTCGGCAACTCGCAGTACCAGCATGCGGTAGCGCTGCCAAACCCGGTACGTGACGCTCAGGCCATGGGTGAGCGGTTGCAGACGCTTGGCTTCGAGGTCGTTTCCGGCTTCGATCTAACAAAGCAGCAGACGCAGTCCACAGTCGCCCAGTTCGCCAAGCAGGTACGTGGTGCCGATATCGCACTTTTTTTCTATGCCGGTCACGGACTGCAAGTGTCAGGCAAGAATTACCTGCTTCCGGTCGATGCCGCGCTTGAGGACGAGACGTCGCTCGATTTCGAAGCCGTATCGATCGATTTCGTCCTGCGCCAGATGTCGCGCGAAACCAGTATAAGGCTGGTATTTCTCGACGCCTGTCGGGACAATCCGCTTGCCGATGTCCTGGCAACGACCGCCGGCGTCAAAGGCGCGAGCAGCGGCCTTGCCGAGATTCCGATCGAGAATGGCGGCGTAGGCACGCTGGTTGCCTTCGCCGCCAGTCCAAACCAGCTAGCCTACGATGGATCGGGTGATCACTCGCCATTCACCAAGGCGTTGCTGCAACATATCGGCGAAACCAACATCCCCATCACCGAATCCGTGAACAGGGTAACGAGCGATGTCTTCAAAGCGACCAATGGCAAGCAACGGCCGTGGATCAATGTTTCGTTGACCACTGAGGTCGTGCTGCACAAAGTCGACCTCAGTGCGCCGCTGATTGTCGGGGAAGTGAGCGCGCCGCAAGAGGAAGCCAATTCCGGGACGCGTAATACGGGCGTGTCGATCGGCCAGAATGGCGATCAGCTTGCGCTCGATGTCCTGCGTGAAAAAATCCCGAAACTGGCAACGGATGAACCGATCTTCTTCGAGCGCCCGATCAAATTTGGTGATCCTGCAATCGACGGCAAGAGCATTGCCCAATTGATCAAGAGCGAGCCGCTCTTCAGCCCGGTCGAAGGGCTCGACAAGTCGGTGTGGCAGGGCAAGCATTGCGACGGCTGCCATCAATGGAACGAAGCCCGGCTTTGCGAGCAGGCGAAGGTCTTCATCACGAACGACGTCTCTGTCCTGCGCCTACAGCACCCGCTTGGGACACGCTTCAAAGTGGCGTTGGCCCGATGGGCGCAAAGCGGCTGCCAATGATGTTGGAACTAGGCTGAAGATACCCGTCTCGACCAATGGGAGGCATCGGCCGATTGCGCTTCCATCTCCACGATCTGAATGCCCATTTCGACCAAGGCCGAAAGCACGGCAAAGCGATCCACCAATGAGACGCTTGCCAGCCCCGCCAGAATTCCGGCGTTGACGGCGTGAGCTGCGGGAAATCCGGTCGACGCCATATTGAAGGCTGGGTCTCGCCATGTTGCTGCAAGAGCAATCCACGCAGCCGGGGTCATCGGCGAAACATCGACTACGTCACTCAAGGCCGCCCGGTGACGCGGGTTGTCGGGCTCTGCAACCCAGTCGTGAATGATCCCCAGCAATTGGACATCCTCACCGGTAAGGAGTTCCGCGAGGTTGCGCAGACATTCATGACCCCACCAGATTGCTGCCCGCTCGGGCAAGAGATAGGCACAAAACGTGATCGCTTCTTCGGGAATGCGTCCCACGAGCAAGGCGCGGCAAAACTCGAGCGGAGGCCGTTCGGTAGCGGGCGACTTCATGTCCCGGGCGATGGCGGGGCAGGCGAGGAAAAGATCCCGTGCAGATCTGTACCCAAGTTCATTGGCCATGGCTAACACCCCCTCAAGCAGGAGCAGCATAACACTCAAGCCTGCAGCTAAGCGCTGGTCAAGCTTCAGCTATAGCAGATCGTGGTCGTCAGCTGCGTGAGGTTGCTCACAGACAATTGCCGTCGGATTTGATATGTTTCGCGCCAGCGAAATCCGCTCAGGCAGGAGAGATGGTTATGCGGTGGGGCAGCTCAGCCTCGGTATTAGCGGCCTTGTTGTTTTCGACGCATGTTTCCGCTGATCCGCTTCGAAAATCGGAAGACATCATCAAGTTTTTTACCGGGCAAGGCAGCCTTGGTATCTCACGTGGGATCTGCGTCGGGACCGAGGAGGAATGCAAGAGCAAGGGCCAAAAGACCGGCACGACGCCGCCAAAGGCAGGCCTTGATATGATGATCAATTTTGCCCTGGATTCGGCTCAACTCGATCAGATTGCGCGCAGTGAACTCGATGAGTTCGCCAAGGCGCTGGGCGACGACCGACTGAGGACATTCAGTTTTGTCGTGGAAGGACATACCGATGCGACCGGCACTGATCGCTACAATCAGGATCTTTCGCAGCGAAGAGCCCAGTCGGTCGCGGCTTTCCTGACAGCAAACGGCGTTGAGCCGGCACGTCTGAAAGCGATCGGCTTGGGCAAGTCACACCCGCGCGTCGCCAATCCCTACGATCCGGTCAATCGCCGCGTGGAAATGCGGATCAGGACCGAGTAGCCCCTGTCGGCCCCCTCACGGCGAGAGGTGGCGCTTTTATCGCAAAGCGGGAGCTGCTGATCGTCCAAAGATCAGTCCTTGAGCGCGCCGCCCACAATTACTCCGGTGCCGAAGATTACTGCTTTGGATAGGAAGTCACTGTCGTCTCTCGGAGGCGGTGCATCGCGGAACTCGATGTCGTTGTCGTTATCGCGCCTCCGTTGGACAATTTGCGGCTTCTTGCGCGGCTTTTGCCTTGCAACTGGTTTAAGCGTGCGAGTCTTCTGTACGACCTGCTTTTTGGGTGGCGCCGCACGTGCTTGATCGGCAGTGTTCTTGGCGCGTAACCTATCCAATATCGGGTCGGTCTGGATCGCCAGGAATGCCAGTTGCTCGCGCGTCAGATACGTGGTCTGCGGCAGACCGTTCTTTCCCTGCCAGACGCCGATCGCCTGGCGCGTCTTCGGGCCAAGGTTACCGTCGGCGCGACCGAGCTCGTTGCCCAACGCCTCCATGCGCAATTGCAGATCAATGCGGCCGTTGCGATCTAGCCCGATCGCGCTCTCAGTCTCCTCGGTGCCAGGCGTCCGCTTCATCTCATCGGTGATGCCGATCGTGGTGCGCACGGCTGAACCCGGATTGCTGTTTGCTGCGTTGGCGTCCAGCGAGGCCATCTGCTTGTCGCGGGCCTTCGGGTCCTGCAACTGATCGATGTTGAGCTTTGCGACCGTGGCGAAGCGGCCGTTTGGAAACTGTTCGAGATAAGCTTCGTAGAACGGGACGGCATTCTTCTTCGACGCCTCATCCCAAAGGCGCTGCTCGACTTCCCAGGATGGTGGTACGCCGACGGCTGTAGTGGCGGCCATCGTCTTGGCTGGGTCAGCCACAGGCTCGGTTGTTTGTGCGGCCGCCTGCGCGATGGGCTTGCCCAAGAATACTTCGCGTCCCAGCGACGCATTATGCCACGGCCGCTGCCGGCCTTGTGTCGTTTCCGTAACCTCACCACGAACGCGTGTCAGTGCGCTCTGAATTTCGACGCCGGGTTGGGTCAGGTGCTTGGCGAGGGCCAGCGAATAGGGGCTGTCGACACCGTTGCCATCGAAAGCGATGGCACCGGGATCCGTTGCATAAGCAATCAGCACGCCCCCGGTGCCGGCACCGTCGGCCTTTGCATCGACCGGAGCAAGGCCAGCGCCCAGCGAGCGGCTTTTCGGCAATGCGGCGGCCAGCGTGCGTGCCAGCGGATTGTCGCGGCATGCATCGAGGATGATGATGCCGACCGCGGGATCGGCCGGCAACGCCGCCATGAACTCATCAATCTGGACGGTACGGGTCTTGAGGTAGGCTGGAGACGTCAGCTCGGCATCGACCGGGATGAGATAATTCTTGCCATCAACCTGCATGCCATGACCGGCGTAGAAAATAACGGCGAGGTCCGCATTGTAGGCACCCTCGGTGAATTTGCCGATCAGGCTGTGCATGCCGGCATTGTCCTGGTCGATACCTTCGATGACCTCGAAGCCGGCGTTGCGCAGCGTGGAGGCAATGAGGCGAGCATCGTTCGCCGGATTGGGCAACGCAACGGCATTGACATATTTGCTGTTGCCGATGACCAGCGCGACACGCTTGGCATCGGGTGCGGCAGCCTGGACGCCAAAGGCGGCCAGGGCGGCAAGAATGAATCCCGTCAACAAGACGGCGAACGCTTTCATGGATCGGCCCTCCGCCCCGATGGGCGTGTTGTTGATGTCTGTGCATGCTCAATTACGTGAGCGACAAAGTCGCTTCTGCCAAATATGGCTCTGGGCGTATGTGATCCCGGTCACATTCCCGGTTCACGGGCGCCAAGTAAGACCTCTGCAAAGAGGTCTCCAGTATACCATTCGGCGACCCGAAAACCAATCGACTTGGCGAGCGTACTGATCCCATAACGCGGGATTTGGCTAACCTCGTTCAAGTGGTTTTTGGATCGAGCCCAGCAACGCTGTTATCGCCAGCTTGTATTTTTCAAACTCCGGCGATGTTTGACGAATTTGCGTTGTCGTCGGCTGGCTCTGATCGACTGCCACACGTGTCACCTTCTGTCCCATCTTGCGCTCGGCCCAGTCGATGACGTAGCTGGCTGTCTTGCCGGTGAGAAAGGGATTGGCCTGGATCACAGCCGATCCCAGTACCGCGCTCAACTGGGACGCCCCCGGCGCCGCCAATACTTGATGCGCCCCTTCCATGCCAAGAAAGTGACAGAGGTAGAGCCGTCCGGCGGTGATCTGGTGCCCGCGCCCGCGCAGATACGCTTCGCCTTCTCGTGCCAGGTTGCGCACCATCTCACGCGAGAGCGTGGCGTCGTAGCGAAGCGCGAGCAGATCGGCCGTCGATAATGTCCTGGCAAGATCGGGGCGATAGGTGTTCATCATCCGAATCCATGTCCTGGTGATGAATTGGCCGGCGCCGGTTGCGGACGAATTCGGGTTCTTGGCGCGCGCGCGGCCGCCGCTTTCCACATGGACGATCCGGTCGGTCAGCGTCTCGACAGCAACATCGGATGAACTGCCGAAATTACTGGCGGCAACCGTGGTGGCCGTCCCCAGTGAATTGATCGCCTCGCCGTTCTGATAGAGTTCGAAATGAAGATGCGGGCCCGTTGAAAGCCCGGTGGTTCCTACATACCCGATGACGTCGCCGGCCTTCACCTTTGTCCCGATGCCGCTTGCAAGGGCGAATTTCTGCATGTGGGCATAACGCGTCTCGCGCCCGTTGGTATGGGCGATCTTCACCAGATTGCCATAGCCGCCGCCGTCGCCCTGGAAGGTGATTTCGCCATCGAACGCCGCGACGATCGGTGTGCCGACCGGAGCGGCCCAGTCGGTCCCCTTATGGATTCGAACTGTGCCCAGGATTGGATGCTTGCGTGGGCCGAAGGTCGAGGTCATCACGCCGCTCACGGGCGTGACCATGCCGTTGACCACGGACAGGGAACGAACCTCGTCATTGCCCGTGACGCATGCATACTGGCCGTCGCTCTGTTGGAATACGAAACAGTCGAGATTCTTCTCGGCACCTGAGACCCCGACATAAAGAACCCTTCCGGAATGCTCGTCCTGACCGCGTGGCGTCTGCGAGTAGATCAGCATCAGGCGCTGGTCCTCGCTGGCGAATGCATCCAGATCCTGTCCGCGGGACAGATACATGATCGCCTCGCCGATAACGCTTGTCGGAACCTTGTTGCGCGCGGCCGTCGAGTAGATCGCATCGAGCAGACGATATTGCTGCTTGGGGCCGCCCTGATCGGAGGTGCCGGAATAGTTGAAGAGGTCGTCGCTGACCCACGGGTCGACGCCCGATACGAAAGCGCCCGCCGCGCTGCGTGTCAAAGTGCCGACATAGACATTCCTGGCGTAGACAGAAACCTGCATGAGCGACATTGTCGTCTTTTCGCGGTTCGGTCGGAATCCGCGTAGCGCGACGACAAAGCCGGGTTCGAGTCCATCGCGATTGAAAAGAGTCTTCAGCGCCTCGCCTGCCAGTTTCGCGTCATCCGCGGAGAATTGCGCGTCGAGCGCCACGCTATCGAGGCTGCGGGCGTTGAATATCTTAACGAACGTGTCCTCGGTTGCCTCGAAGCGCTGATATTCGCTGGTGACCGTCGCAACCGTGGTGGTGTTGTCGATAGCGGTTTTCTTGAACGCTGGCAGCGCTGCCTCGCCCTGGTCGATGGTCTCCCCCCAGCCCGCCTCGGGATCGCCCACATCGGCTTTGGGGGCTGGAACCGAAGCTGGCCCATCGTCTGGCGGAGGTTGGAGATCGTTTTCCAGGTCGCCTTGCGGATCGGCTGGCGCCGGCTGATCCGGTTGTTGATCGGCGGCCGCCGGTGCCGAAGCCCTCGGAGCCGCCTGTCGCTGCGCCTGGAAAAATGCGAAGTCCTCCTGCGTCGACGGGATCGTGGTCATGAATTTTTCGCTGGCGCTCAGCATCACGTCGGAAAGAATCTCGATCTGCGGAGACGCTCCGGAACTGTCGAGCTCGGCCGGGCGTGTGACCGCGCGGCTTTTCGTTGCCGTGTCGGCATCCGGTGCGAGCGTGATCCACATCGGATCGCCGGCGAGGTCGATGATCGCTGGCACATAGACCCGCGCATCGGGTGGTATGTCTTCCATGCCTTCGACGGGATGCAGTTCCTCGTCTTCGTCACCGAACGACCAATAGTCCCTGGTGAGATAGAAGCCGGTGGCGATCGAGATGAGGGCGAGCGCTGCAAGGCCGCCGAAGATGGTTCGCCAAAGCCTACGCCGGTGCTCGTTCAGGCGCGCCTGCTTCTTCCGCTTGAAGCTCGTGTCGATACTGTGCGTCACGGGCTGTTTCCGGTCAGGAAATACGTCCAGCGCGCCTGCTCGAGCGTATCGACTTCGACAAAATGTGCTGCGATGTGGCCGCGCTGCCAGCATTCCTCGATGCCGCGTATCGAGAAGCGGCGTCGGTCGATGCACATTTCGACCGCTCCGTTGAGGATCGCGTGACCGAAGACATCCGTCGCATAAAGATAGATGTAACGGTTGACCAATTCCTCGCGGATAACGTTTACGCACTGATTGGCGCCGATGGTCCACCAGCCGTCGGTCTGGTCGGCGTTATCGATCTTCTGTCCAACAGCGAGATTGACGACGTCCAGCGTCTGGTTGCACACCGTGAACTCCGCGCGGGCGCGGTCGATCGACACGATCGAAAGCAGCATTGCGCCGACCAGTGTGGCGACCGCCATCCGGCCGGAGACCCCAGGCCAATTTCGAAACCAGCCGTGACGCTTGCGGCATGGCGACTGGAACAAACGCGGGCAGCGGGAATCCATCGGCATCCATATTTATCCGCCAAGTCGAAAATATTTGGCGGTGGCGGAAAATTGCGAACCGTCGGCCTCGATCTCCTTGAGGATCCTGGGCAACAACTCCGAGGCCGGCATCGGTCTTGCAAACATTGCAGCCTGGATGTCCCGCGGCCCGGTGATCACGAGTATGATCTGCGGCACCGCCTTGCCGGCCGCTTTGTCAGCGGTGCCAAGACCGATCGGGATACTGAACGCGGCCTTGTCGCTCTGTGCGACCATGCGGTCGTCGAGGTTGAACGCAATCCCCTTGTGGTCGATCAGCATCACGTTCGAGACAAGCCCGCCACGCGTAACCAGCGTGCCGCTTATCGGCGAGCCGTCTGGCACCGACATGCTGTCGAGGGCGAGTTGCGGCCGTTCGGCGCTGTTGCGATCGAAATACCGCAAGAAGCCGGTCAACTCGCATTGTGGCTGGGTGATAAGTCGAACGCCAATCTCCGGCTCGACATGGAACTTCGACCGGAAATCACCGAGCATTCGCTCGAACGGCTGCACGGTCGTTCCGAAGCCTTCGATGGCTGGCGCACCATTGATCGCCGATATAAGCGACGCATAGAAACAGGCTCCGCCGCTGAAGTCGCGCACCCAAGAAGCACGCTGTACTACTGCGTCGATCCCCTTATCCCCCGGGCCCTCTTGCTTGGGCAGATTGACGGCGACGTCTTCTTTTCCCAGCGGCTTGTTGGCCGGCTGCGTCGGGGACGTTTCCCGCTGCACCGGTTCCGGGCTTTCGGCTGAAGCAGGAGCCGGCTCATTCGCTTTCGGCGATTTGGGGAATTTGTCGTCGACGTTCGATATGTTGGGCTCGGTTGCATTCGGCTTGGTATCGGGCGGCTGCTCGTTGTCGGTTTCCGTCTGGCTCGTTTCGGGCGCCTTGTCGCCGGGTGACCCGGCGGCTGGCTGCTCCGGCTTCTGGCTCTCGGCAGTTTTCAGGGTGGGGGAGGTGGGTGACGAATTCCCTGCCGGAGATTGCGCAGGCTGTGTTTCGACTGGCTGCGAGCCTTGTGTCCGGTTATTGCTGGCGATCTTCTCCGGCCGAGAGGCAGGCGGCGCCTCAGCGGTTGGGTTCGGAGCCGGTGGGTCTGCCTTTTCCGTCAGCGGCGACAAGACACCACTGAAATAAAGACCGGCAGCGGCTAAAAAGACCAAGGCCGCAGCACCACCGGCAATCAATGGCCTGCGGGAAGAGGGGCGTGGCGGGTTCGACGTCGGCGGGCTGGACGAAGCCGGCGCTATTGCCGGTTGCGACAGATGCGCTGGCCGCACGTGCTGAACGAAGCGCTGTTCGCCGGCAGGCGGATGCGGCTGAGTGTCGGGCGGTGTCGTCCCCCCGGAGCGCTGCAATCCCGAGCGTTCGCGCGTGCTGAATGATGGCGGCGTTGTCGCGTCGAGGTCGTCGTCCCGCGTCGCCCTGGCAATTTCTGCCATGCTGGCTGGCCGGTCGCGTGGATCCGGTTGCAGCATCGCTTCGAGGACATCGCGGAAATCGGGGTCGATGTCCGACAAATCGGGCACGGTCCGGCGTTTTTCGATGACCTCGAATTGCGAGCCGCTCATATCCAGCGGCTTCCCACGCAGCGCTGCAGCCAGCACCAGCCCGAGGCTGTAGATATCGGATTGCTCGCTGACTTCGCCGCCATAAAGTCCAAGCTGCTCCGGCGAAACATAATTGTATTTTCCGGCGAACTTCCCGCCGATCAGTGTCTCTCCCCCGACGGTAGCGGAGCGCGCTATGCCGAAATCGATGATTTTTGCGCGCTCGACCCGACCACCTGGCAAGATGATGTTGTCGGGTGAAAGATCCCGATGGATGGCGCCAGCCTGGTGCACTGCGCTGAGTCCCGATGCGAGGCGATGGCAGAGGCGGCGAACGTCTGGCAAAGGCATGGAGCCGAGCCGGATGATGTCGAACAATGACGGGCCGTCCACGAATTCCATCGCGAGATAAGGCCGGCCAATTCCTGGATCTATGGTGAAGACGTGGTAGCGCACGACGGCGTCATGCGACAGATGATTGAGGATCGAAGCTTCCTTGCGGAACAGGGACAGTATGGTCTGGTCGCGGGCGAATTCGGGCAGCACGATCTTGATCGCGACATGATCACCGGTCTGAATGTTATGGCCGCGATAGACCTCGCCCATGCCACCGGATGCGATCCTCTCGTCGAGCTCGTAGATGGTGCTGAGTTGCGTACCCACACCCGCATAGGCAACGTTCGCCGATACCCGCGTCTTGTCATCGTCGCTCATCTTGCGAGCCCCTCTGCTCCGGAGGGAACCGAATTCAACATGCCGTTGCGCCCGGCGCCCATCTTCACAAGCACAATGGTCACATTGTCGGTTCCGCCACGTGCCAGGACCATCTCCAGGAGGCTCCGACAGGCCATCTGCGGATCGGCAGATCTGACTGCCGCCTCGATCTCCGCGTCGCTGACATGCGCGGTCAGCCCGTCGGTGTTCAGAACAAAAATATCGCCTGGCATCAACACGCCCTGCTGGAAGTCCATCTTGAGTTGATCGCTGATGCCGACCGCATGCGTGATCACGTTGCGGCGAGGCCATGTAAGGGCTTCTTCCGCGCTGATGACGCCACGGTCGAGCAGTTCCTGGACCTCCGAATGATCCTTCGAGACCTGGGTTATCAAGCCGTTGCGAACCAGATAGATGCGGCTGTCGCCGGCCCACAGGCAGGCGAAACGGCCGTCCATGGCGAGTAGGGCTGCGAAGGTGGAGCCTATCGTAATGCCGCGAGAGAGCGAGATGTTGCGGATCTCGGTATTGGCGCGGTTGAGCCGGTCCTCGAAGCGAGCACGAAGATCTGGCGCCGAGCTCGGAATGCCAATCGTTGACAGATGGTCGACGATGCTGGCGGAGGCGAGTTCACCGGCCTCGTGCCCGCCCATGCCGTCGGCTACCACCCAGAGGCCGGTCTGCGGTTCGACGAGGTAATTATCCTCGTTGTGATCGCGCACGCAGCCCTTGTGACTCACCCCGAAGCTTTCGACGGGAAGGGCGACAGTGCTCAAATTGCCACCAAACGCTTCGCGAGCGTCCTCTGTGACGAACGATGGGCCGCGTACACATGCCATTTTGCCACAAGCGCGCACTTTAGAGTATCGAAATGACGGTTGAGGCTGGTGCTGTCCGGTGGTTGAACCATCTCAAAAAGCCTTGGGGCAGCTGAAGCCGGTCAATGCCGGCAGCAGGAAGGGATTGGCTCCAGAGCCCGTCTGGATCGTGTATGCAACATCGCGTCCACCGATGACGAAGCGTGCTTCGGTGTTGCCGCCGCTGGTGGTGATGGTTGCTTTGTCGAGCAGCCGTTTCAGCGCCCACGGACCATCGAATTTGAGCGCGGATTCGCGGCCGGGCATTTCCGGTAGCAGGCTGAGACTGACGGAAGCGGAAGTTGTGCCATTCGGCCAAGTCACCGTGCTCGGCACGTTTCCGGCCTGACTGCTCTGGACGGTCTGGCCGTCGATGTCGAGGATCGCGCTTTCGGCGTCGCCGTTGAGTGAGAACGGCGTGAAGGTGATGTTGACCGATGGCGCAGATCCACCAGAGGGAAAGAAGGCGCTGCGGATTTCTGCCGCGGATTGGAACGCCTTCAAGGTCGATTTGGCAAGGCCGCGGTTGAAACGCGCATCCTGCTTCCAGGACCACTCCTGACCTGTCATATCGATCAGCGGGGCAAGGTTTTGGGCGAAGAAACGGTCCATCACTCCGCCAGGAGCGAACAACCTGGCGAAATCCGTCATCGAGATGTCTTCGGTAACGTCGCCAGCGAAGGGATAGCGGCCATTGACTGCCTCCTCGCAGGCGCGCGTTACCGACCGATCGAGGTTCTGGTTGAGATTGGCCACCGAGGTTTCGACGACATTGCCCTCGAACTCGTCGGCGGCTGCGGTCACCATACGCGCAAGTGGCTTGGGCAGACGCGAGATATTGGCGCGCAGCGTCGAGATCTGTAGCCGCAGGTTGGCGTTCACGCGTTCCGTCTGCGAGGGGACATCGGCAGAGATTTTCAGGCTCTGGAAAATGTCGCGAAAGTTCTGCGTCAGCGCATCGAGCGGCCGCCGTCCGGCAGCGCCGCTGACCAGCGTCTGGAAAGGTCGGAACTGTGCCTCGACGTTTGCACCGGCATTTTGCGCAAGTGCCGAACTCGTGCCGGCTCGGCTTTGTGACTTGCCTCCGGTTACCTGCAAGCCGATGCGGGCCAGGCCTTTGGCTATCCCTACCAGGTCTTCCGGCGCCGCGCCGACCTCATCCCCAGCAACGCTGTCGGCTTTCGTCAGTCGGGTTTCCTCGGCGATTGCAGTGAACAGTTGGTCAAGCGGCGAACCGGGCGATGCGACGGCGGACAACGCGATATATTGCGGTTTGTCCTCTAGCATCGGCTTGAACTTCAGCTGGTCGAGCACGCCGTTCCAGCTGGCGGCGAATTCCCTGCCGTAGCGCTCGACGAGTTCGGGACCCAGTTTGGGCAGGTCCTGGTCTACGCCGCCCTGTTCGCCGCCGCCGCCCAGCACCCATTGCTCATCGACGAGCATTTGCGCGACGCGTGAAAGTTGAGGCAGGAAGAAGCGATTGAAGCCGGCGTGAGTGTAAAGGCCGGGGACTTGAAGATCGGCCAGGTCGCCGCCATCCACGCGCTCGAACAAAAGCTGCGCCTCGGGCCCTGCGTTGGCTATGACAGAGAAGTCATCCAGCCTTGCGGCGTAGATCGCGGACATGATCAGGGCCGACGCACGGTCAGCAAGGCTCATGCGCCCTAGTGAGCGCTGTGCGGCCTCAATCAGCGGCTGGTTGAGTTCAAACACCGGATCGTAGGAGTCGTCGAGCGCAAGCATGGCACGCAGATGTTTTTCGATCTGCGCGCGTCCCTCTCTATTGTTCTCGCCGGGATAGCGGTTTTCCTCCCAGTCCTGCTTCATCCACGAAACGATCAGCGCGTCATCGACCTTTGGCGCCTTGCCGCCCAGCATCAAGTAGATCTTCAGCGGCTGGTAGAGCTTGGCGGGGTCGGCCATCCTGACCTGGATCGTCCGCTCCGCTTGGACCAGGAGCCGGGAGCGGAACGTCCGCTCCAACGCCTGCCGGTAGGCCGTCATGGAGGCCGACAGCAATCTCTGCCGTTGGCCGAGTCCAAAGGTTTCTTCAATCGGTCTCGCCTGATCGCCGCCTTCGAAACCGGTCGGCAGGTTGCGCAATTGATCGAGCGGCCCGATGACGTTCTCCAGGTCGACATCCGTCACCGTCGTGCTCTTGAGCAACGAATCCGCACTGTCGCGATACTCAGCCATCGCCTGCCTGGTCGAAGCGATCAGCGATTTGTTGGCCAGGAAGCTGAGGCCCAGGATGCCGAGGGCCGCCAAAGCTGTCAGCGCGATCACCGCAAGTCCTCCAAATCGGACCAACCTGGCACGTCGTTCTGCGAGCCTGTCGAAAGAAACCCAGCCTGCTTCCGGGAAGATGACCTTGGTGAGTAGATCGTGCAGGAAGAAGCTCTTTCCGGCGCCTGAATAATGCGCCTGCGGTGCGCTGCCAAAACTGCGCCCGATCGAACCCAGCACCTGATCGAACGGCGTGCCCTCCTGGGTGCCGGAAGAAAAATAGAGCCCTCGCAGGCTGACATTCACCTGCGACCGCGAAGCGTCGAACAGGCTGCCGACGAAATGCGTAATCCGGCTGCGAAGCGCACCGAATTGAGCCGGGAAGCCGAAGATGGCGATCCGCGTAGCCGGATCAGGTTCTTCGTGAAGTCGGTCGGTGGTCTCTTCCGCCAGACGCTCGACAAGTGCGTCGAATTCAGCGGGAGCCTCGCCGGCCATGTTTCTGGTTCGGTCGGCTGTTTGAAACGTGACCCCCCATACCTTGCGTCGGCGCGCCTCATCGAAATTGCCGAAGTAGTCCATGAACCCTGAAATCAGGTCGGCTTTTGTGAAAAGCAGATAAACCGGAAACTGGATCTTCAGCGTTTCGTACAGATCGCGCAGCCGGGTTCTTATTTCGGTGATGTGTGTCTCGAGTTGCCGCTCGTCGAAGCGGATGAGGTCGGCGATGCTGATGGCGAGGATGACGCCATTGATCGGTTGCCTGGTGCGGTGCTTCTTCAGCAGTCCGAGGAAGGCAAGCCAGCTCGACTTGTCGCGCGCAGCGTCCGATTCGAATGTCGTGTAGCGACCAGCCGTGTCTATCAGGACCGCTTCGTCGGTGAACCACCAGTCGCAGGATCGCGTACCGCCAATCCCGGCCACAGGCTGGGCCTTTCCAGAGCCGGCCAGCGGAAACCTCAACCCGGAATTGACCAGTGCCGTCGTCTTGCCTGCGCCGGGCGGGCCGATGACCACGTACCAAGGGGTTTCATAGAGAAAGTCGCGTTTGTTGGTCGTCCGCTTCAGCGTCGCGATGGCTTCGTTCATACCCGCTTCGAGTATTCGCGCATCGTCATCCTTTTCGTCGTGACGCGTGATCGCTTTTTCGAGTGCTTTTTGCGCCTTGAGCCTCCGCCAGGACTTGATGCCATAAAACAGCGCGAGCGCGGCAATGCTCACCCCGATGACCGCTGCACGCAGCCAATCGGAGCTGAGGGGGCGACTGTCGGCAAAGCCGACCATGGGGCCGGCAAACCACACAGCGGCGCAGAAGCCGGCGAGGGCGACGATGCTGAATATCCGCAGCACCCAGCGCATCACTCTCGTTCTCCGGCGCGCCCGCTCACAACGTCTCCTCCTTCTGGATCATCACGTCGACACGGCGGTTCTTGGCGCGGCCGTCCGGCGTCGCATTGTCTGCAATCGGTTCATCCTCGCCCTTGCCATCATTGCTCAGCCTCGAAGGGTCTTTCAGCAGCGTGGCTAGCGTCGACTGAACCGCTTTCGCGCGCGCAACCGAAAGGTCGAAATTCGATTTGAACGTGCTCGATTTCTTCGGCTTCACAGTATCGGTGTGGCCGACGATCTTGATCGGTCCGGGTTCGGAATCGAGCGTCGTGGCGATATGCACGGCAACAGGTTGGAATTGTGTCTTCAGGTCCGCCTGGCCTGATGCGAACAACAGCTGATTGCTGATCTCCACGACGATGAAGTCGCCCTTGGTGCGGACGCTTAGCCCGCCGGCTGCGATCTCCTTGGCGAGCGCTGCGCTGATCCGGTCGATTTGGGTGGGGGCGGTGGGTTGCGGCCGCTCGGCAGGTGTCGCTTCGATGACCTTCGCCACACTGGCGCGCTCGATCGTGACCGGCGCCGAAGGATTGAGTGTCAGCAGTTCCCTGGCGACTGCATCCCCTTCATCGGTGATCAGGATCCGCAGCCCGAAAAATACCGCTGTCACCAGTGCAATCGCGCCCGCTGCAGCCGCCCAAAGCGGAAGCCTGGTTCTTGGCTTCGGCTGTGACGCAGCCATGCCCTGCCACCGGGGAGAGATCTCGTCGGGTCCACGTGCTTTGAAATAGCGAAGCGTGTCATAGACATCGCATCGCACGCGCTCGAGGGTTTCCCGTTGGTTCGCCAACCCCCGATATTGACCTTCGAAGCCCAGCGAAAGGCAGGCATGCATCAGTTCGAGCAGCTCGCAACGCGCTTCAGGTTTGGCGAGGATCTTGTTCAGCGCTTCGAAGAAGCCGGTCCCCTTGGGTTGAGTATGGAAGAACCGCGCCGCCAGGCTGTGCTGGCTCCAACCGCTTGCTCCTGGCCATGGCAGGTTGCCGACGAGATCGTCTGCGGTTTCGCAAAGGGCAAATTTCGCGATCCGCGCATCGTCCTCCCCGACGCCGGCTTTCGTCACGGTACGATCAAATGTCTCGATTGCGCTTGCGATGTAGTCTGCCAACGATGACGCTTTTCGGTCCACCGGCACCAGCCGCAGGTAACTAAGCTGCAGCAACAAGGGAGCCGCAGCCGCGACGATCGGGTTCGCGCTTTCGTACCTGACGCGGCCTGCCGCGGTGAGAAGCGTGGTCTGCTGCAGCGTCGAAGGCGGCGCAGCTAGACCTGGATCGGAGCCTTCAAGGACGACGGTTCCAGAGGACCATCCGCTCGGCATCTGTTTGTCGATGCGTGGATCGAACACCGTCGGTTCGCGGACGGCGGGTGGCGCACGCCCTACTCCTTGCTCTCCATTTTCGGTAGCCGCAGGAGACGGTTGCTTTAGCCGCGGCGCACGGATCACTGTCCGGTTCGCGGGGTCCGAGGGGTCATCCGTCGAGCTCATTGGAGCTCCGTCGTCAAGGTGCGGCTGACTTCAAAGGAGCCTAGTTTACACCTTCCGGGCCGGGCTTCGGGTCGGATCGAAAAGCGCTTTTTGCTGAAACATGACATCGCTGCACGCCCCAAGCCATGCCGCGTTGCCCGGCAGGCAAGCTCCCAGCCATCATTCTAATCGCACAGGAGGCCGATTGAAATTGGAAAGCAGGATGAGCGAAGGGACGGCGCCTTCTATGAAACCCATTACAGACAGCGCAATTTTGCCGCCGACGAAGTGCGCTAGGCTATTTCTGCTTGCTGGCCTTGGTATAAGCTTCGGCGAAATAGGCGAGAAAGACGTCCAGCATGCCGTTTTCGTGCTTCTCCTCCATGGTGCGCCAGGTGGCGACCAAGGCGTCCCAAGCCTGGCTCTTCTTTGACGAGAAGGCCGTGGGTGGCAGTTTCCTGGCGACCGCCTCAGGTGACAGATCATCGAGCAGTCTGAAAAGCGCGGCCTGCATCGCGGCGTAGGTCGCAATCTCGTGGGCCTTCAGGTCCTGGAATGCGTCTTCGACGCTGTGCTTGGCATCGAGATAGCCGGCCCTGCGCTTGGCAAACATGATCTCTAATATGTCATTGGTGCCAGGCACGAATTTTAGCGGATTGTTGTCCTCAGCGCCGATCATCGTTCGATGGGGGCTCTTGGCGAGCACCTTGGCGGCCGCGCGCGCCTTGAGCAGCAGCGACAATTGCTCGACGGAGATTCTCAGTACAGCACCGATCTCGGCTGCAACTTGATGCGGATCGCGCGATTGCAGCAGGTCAGGAGCGATGCCGGCGGCAGTTGCGATATCACGCAGGATCTCCACCGTTCCGGGCGACTGTTGAACCGGTGCGGATGCGCCGGGCCGCAGCAATGAGGACGTCGATATCGGTGCTGCTGGAGCAGGGTGTCGCTCCAAGGATCTAGGCGACGGCATGTCGGGTTCTGTCGGGCGGCCCGCCGGCGAAGGTTCGCGTTGCGTCGTCCCGGTTGCATCGACGCGCCCTTCAGTGATCGAAACCGCAATGACATAGCGGCCGATAAGCAGCCTGTCGCCATCGATCAGCCTATGAGGGGTGGTCATGCGCTGTCGGGAACCATTGACGAAGGTCCCGTTGCGCGAGACGTCGTAGAGCCAGAACGCACCCGCCTGGAAATCGACTTCACAATGACGGCCCGAGATGAACTTGTCTGGATCCGACAACGTCCAGTCGCAATTCTCCCGGCCGATATCGAAGCTGCGTTCACGGGCGGCATAGCCTGTAGCGGCCCCCGCTGGCAGCCCATCGAGATTGCTGATCTGGAGCGAGATGAACATCCCGAACCGCCCCGCGAGCCCTCATGTCCCGCTATTCTAGCAGCTTGCAGGGGCAGTGGGCGAGCAGCGTTTCACACAGGGGTGCGCCAGCCGCTGTTTTTCCAAGCTGTTGTTTAGCCCTGATCAAACATGTGCTACGCTCAAAAGGGTTTCGTGCGGTGTTTTTGAAATTCCCGAACGTGACGCATTTCACAGAACGGGGGCTTCAATTCATCACACTGGCGGTCGCGTCCAGGAGGGGCACGTCCCATGCCAAACGAACGCGCCACGGTTGTGCAGACGCCGGTAGGCGCTGACTTGTTGACCTTCACCCATCTCATCGGCCGCGATGAGATCAGCCGCTGTTTTGCATATACTGTCGGCTTCGTCTCCAAGAGCCGTGACGTCGATCCGCTCAAGATGCTGGGCGGTATCGTTTCGATCGAGGGGGAATCCGACCCAAAGCGCTGGTTCAGCGGCCTCGTGTCGGAGTTCAGGCTCACCCGCATCGAAGACAGGCTGGCTTTCTACGAAGCGGTGGTCAGGCCATGGCTCTGGTTTCTCGGCAACACCACCGATTGCCGCATCTTCCAGAACATGACGGCAGTGGAGATCGTCGAAAAGATATTCTCGAAATACGGCACGGCGAAATTCGAGAAACGGCTGCAAGGTTCCTATCCGTCGCGCGAATACTGCGTGCAGTACGACGAGAGCGACCTGGATTTCGTGCAGAGGCTGCTTGAGCACGAGGGTATTTTCTATTTCTTCGAGCATGATGAGGGCCAGCACACGCTCGTGCTGTGCGATGCAATGAGCAAGCTGAAGCCTGCGCCGGGCTACGACAAGGTGCTCTACAATTTCGAAGGGCGGGGTTCGCGGCGTGATGTCGAATACATCACCGAATGGATCCCTGGCAGCATGGTGCGACCCGGCGCCTATGCGCATACCGACTATGATTTCGAGAAGCCTGGCGCCGATTTGATGGCAAAGTCCGCGCAGCCGTTCAGCCATAAGGAAGCTTCCGGCGAAAACTACCGCCAGCCCGGCGCGCA
Organism: Mesorhizobium sp. NPDC059054; assembly: GCF_042739215.1. Taxonomy (NCBI): domain Bacteria; kingdom Pseudomonadati; phylum Pseudomonadota; class Alphaproteobacteria; order Hyphomicrobiales; family Phyllobacteriaceae; genus Mesorhizobium; species Mesorhizobium sp. NPDC059054. Next base: position 557,813 of record NZ_JBHYHV010000006.1, on the reverse strand, counting down.
TCTCGACGTTGGACGCGGCGATACCATTGCCGGAATCCGCCGAGAGGAACTTCAGTCGGTGCACCTGCGCACGACAGCGGCGGGGACTGTGCGCGGCCTTTTCTCCGGCTGCAAGTTCAATCTGGAGAGCTTTCCGCGCGACGACCAGAACCAGGAATATCTGGTAATCAGCGCCGAATACCGGCTGTTCGATCCGGGCTATCGGACCCAGAACGAGGCCCACAGCGAAAACTTTACCGTTATGCTGGGCGTGGCGCCCACCAAAGTGCCGTACCGGCCGCCGCGTCTCACCCCGCGGCCGATCATGCGCGGACCGCAGACCGCGACCGTGGTCGGCCCGTCGGGCGAAGAAATCTTCACCGACAAATATGCACGGGTGAAGGTGCAGTTCCACTGGGATCGGCTCGGCAAGAAGGACCAGAATTCTTCCTGTTTCGTGCGGGTGTCGCAGACCTGGGCCGGCAGCGGCTGGGGTTTCATCCAGATCCCGCGCATCGGACAGGAGGTCATCGTTGATTTCATCGAGGGCGACCCGGACCTGCCGATCATCACCGGCCGGGTCTACAATGCCTCGCAGATGCCGCCCTACGGGCTGCCAGGCAATGCGACGCAGTCGGGCTGGAAATCCGACTCCTCGAAGGGCGGCGGCGGTTACAACGAACTGATGTTCGAGGACAAGGCGGGCTCCGAACTGGTCAATTTCCAAGCCCAGAAGGACCACCACCTGCTGATCAAGCATGATCGCAACAAGACCGTGCAGCACGACCAGTCCGACCGTATCGATCACGATGCCAAACATTCCGTCGGCCACAACCTCGATGAGGACGTCGGCAACAACAAGACGGTCAAGATCGGCGTCGATCAGACCACCAACATCGGCAGCAATGATACCGAGACGGTGGGCGCAAACCGCTCATTGACGGTCCAGGCCAACGAGACGATCCATGTCGTGGCCAATTCGACGGAAAACATCGACGCCAACCATTCCCAGACGGTGGGGCTGGTTCAGACGATAACGGTTGGGGCCGCGCGTGTGGACACGGTGGCGGCCGCTGAAGCGCGGACCGTGGGCGCTGCGCAAACGAACACGATCGGAGCGACACGATCGGTGACGGTGGGGATCAGTCAGAGCCACGATATTGGAGCAGGGGATAGTTGGAACATCGGGGCCGGGCAGACCGTCAATGTCAGCGCGGATCAAAGCGTGACCATTGGCAGTGCTCAAACATTCAGCGTCGGCGCAGCCCGCAGCGCCAGCATTGGCGCCGATGATTCCACGACGGTCGGAGGGGCTCACTCGTTGGGCATAGCGAAGGGCAGTTCGATCAGTGTTGGAGAGAACAGTTCGATCAAGGTTGGAAAGAAACTGGTGATCGATGCCGGTGACGAAATCCTGATCAAATGTGGGTCGGCGAAAATCATGATGAAGAAGGATGGATCGATCGGGATCGAAGGCAAGGACATTTCAATCAAGGGGTCTGGCACGATCAGCCTCAAGGCTTCCGGCGACATCACGATGAAAGGCTCGAAGATCAGCGAGAATTGAGGGCACGGCGATGAGTGAGACGCGCGAACGTATCGACGGGGTAGTCATAGGGATTTTCCTTGGATTCGACAGCGGCGTTCCGCTTGTTGTCTTCCCGGGCAATCCGCAGGAGACGGCCGTTGCCGCCCGCAGCCTGACCGAACTGGCTTCCGATGAGATCGGTGCAGAGGTTGCCCTGCTGTTTCAGGATGGCGATCCGGGTCGCCCTTTGATTGTCGGGCGCGTTGTCGAGCCCATGCGCAAGGTTTCATCGCCGCAGATAATCCGCGACGGGGAACGAGTATGCATTATCGGCGAGGAACGCATTGAGTTGCGCTGCGGCGAGGCGACCATTCTCATGGAGAAGGACGGGCGCATTATCATCCGAGGCACTTATGTGACCAGCCAGGCGAGTGCCACCAACAGGATACGTGGCGGCTCGATCGATCTGAACTGATGTCGAAGACGATGTGGCGTGCCGACCTTAATCCTACGCTGCGACCGGTTGTGAGCGATGTTGTCAGGCAGCACGTGGAACAGGCGGCCTTCCTATGGGCGCAGCGTGATACGCTTATGATGGCGGAGCTTCCCGATCTGAAGGCTGTCGCTGGCGTTGACAAGCGGCTCGAAGCGAATCTCGACGCTCTGCGCATTGCAGGGTCGGCTGGCTGGCCATTCATCCTCGCCGCCTATGAGGATTTTCCGCAGAAGGGCGAGCTTTTCCTGTTTACCTGGTTCGCAATCGAACAGGCCGACCGGAAGCGTATCGCCGAAGCAGTGGAATTGGGTCGGCAGTCCGAGAATGGCCGTGGTGTCGTCGGCGCACTCATATGGCATAAACCCCAGACGATCGGTCCGCTGGTGCGCGATTGGATCGGTGCCCAGGATGCTTTCCAACGCTTCCTGGGGGCGTCAGCATGTATGGGACATAAAGTCGATCCGAAACAGATGCTGGCGCGGTTGGTGTGCGATCCGGACACGCGCGTGCGTGCCGTCGCCCTGCGTCTGGCCGGGACCCTGAGGCGCACCGACCTTGTCGCCGAGATCGCTGCTTGCCTGGATGATATCGATGAACCACCACGATTGTGGGCCTGCTGGGCGTTGGCGGAACTCGGTTCGGGAGACCTTGCCACTGCCGGATTGCGCAAGGTGGCTGTCGCTGGCGGCCCAGAGGCGATGATCGCGCTGCGCGCGGCAATCAAGGCGGCTCCAGATAAGGATGTCCGCGCATGGCTGGTTGAACTGCTCAAGTCACCTGAAACCGCGCCCCTGGCCGTGAGAGGCTCGGGCATGCTTGGTGATCGCGGACTTCTGCACTGGTTGATCCGCCAGATGCGCGTACCGGCGTTGGCCGCTCCGGCAGGAGCCGCGTTCCTCGAACTTTTTACCGAAGCTCGCGAGGACGGCCGGCTTTTCTCGATCGAGTCGTCGTTGCTGGGGCAGGCTTTCGCCGATCATTTCGACGGCGATCCGCCATTTCTGCCGGTCGCCGACAATGTGAAGGACTGGGCAAAGGAACGGAATCTACTAGACTAGAGGTCTTCTGTTTTTTCGGGAACGCTCTAACTCTTTGTTGCAAGGCAGTCGAAGACAGGTAGTACCAAAGACTAGCTGCCTCAACGCCACCCGGCTGGATCGAAAAACCTGCGAATCCAGCCCATCGTATTTCCGCTCGCCGCGAAGCGTTCGCCCGGGAAGTCCGGGTGCCCGGTCAGGAACAGAGGTGCAAGCGCGTTGGCCACCGCCACATAGGGAACGTCGCTGGCGTCCGGCCGATTGCGATCGCACGCCGAGGGGCAATCACCCGCTATCAAGACATAAGCCTGCTTGTGTCGCGTCGTTGTCACGCTCGGTACGTCTCGGAGACTTGCGAGCGTGGTGCGAATGTCGGGTTTCAAGGCAAAGGCGTTGCCCACCAAAGTGATCCAGTTGACGCCCTTTATGCCGTCTTTCGTCAGTGGCAGCGTGCCGTTCATATGTTCTATATCCACGCCCCAGAAACGCCGGGCGCGGCTGTAAATCGCATCAAAGGCGTCGTCCAGAAGCAGGGGTTCGTAAACGAAAGCCAGGCCGCCATGGCCCGAATGTAGTGGCACGTTCTCGGCTATGGCGACGGCCGTGGAAACCAGAACGTCGAGTTCCGTATCCAGCGGCAGCAGCAATCGCGCGAAGGTGAACAGTCCTTCACTCCTGAGATGAATGCGCCGGCAGTTGAGGCTCCAACTTCCGCTCAGCACGTCGATTTCCTGCCCGTCCCAATATTGCGCTTCAAATGCTCTGCCTTGACGTATGCGCTCGCGTACCGGTTCGAAGTACGGACGCCTGATGCCTGCCGCCGCAGCGGCCCGTCCGTGCATGGTTAATATCGGCTGAGCGAGGGACGACCAGAGTGGCAACTCGGCAATCTTGAATTCCCGCAGCCTGGTAGGCGGACAAACACTTTCATAGAGATCCAGCAGGAATTCAAAATCGCGCTCGGTCGGCCCTTCGAGATAGACCGTGAGATCGAGCATAACTTTGAGCGCAACCTCATCACCGACCCATAAAGGTTGCGTAAGCGCTGCGGACAGATGGGAGACCTGCATCCTTCTATTCCGCTTCGTCTCGAGAGATGCCTCTTTTCTGATTGTCGATCATGTCGCGAAGCAGGTTCAGCTTATGGACCAGGAAGGCCGTGAAATCAGGAAAGCGCCTTTCCTCGGTGGTGATATCGAGCGCGACGAAGTCCATCTCACCATTGCTGCGAACCGTATGGGGGTCAATGTAAAGGCACTGATTTGAATCCTCGCCGAGGAAAACGGGGAGGGCTCCATTTTCGAAGGGGTTCTCCTGGTCCAACTCCGCGAAAATCTCCTGTAGATCTGCAAGATGTTCGTCGACCCATTCAGCTCGTTGGTCTTCAACCGAAAGCAGTTTGGCGTCGCCCGACAGCTCGCCCCACCCATTATGAAGCTCTAGAAACCTTCGATAGCTCGGGGGAAGTGGCTTGCCGAGTTTCTTCTCCAGGACACTGAGTTGTTGCGGCGAACATGGCTTGCCCAATGGATGGTCGTACTCTTCATCGAAAGCCAGTCGGTCATAGACGCGCAGCGCATTGGCAAGCTGTTCGATCAGTTCCGGAAGCGACGATGGTTCGGTCATGGATCTCGTCTCTCGGTCATGGTTGCGATGGCACTTGTTCGCCCGAAGGAAGGGCGATTTTCGATCGGTCAGCAGCAATCGCCTTTGACACCCGTGTGTTTGCCGGCACCGCTCGTCTTCAACTGATTGAGTTGACCGCCGATCCATCTGTTGGGACGGCGCGACATCCATCTCAGATTGTTGAGCCTTGTCGGGTGGCCGCAGAATTGGATTTCCTTGATGTGATCAACGCTGAAACTCCTGTAGGGCGGGGTGCTCGACTCTGCCTTCTGCTGCAGGGCGTCCCGGCAATAGTCGGGGGCCTTGTTCGAGATATGTTTGAAACCCTTCTTGTTGAGCGCCTGAAGTTCCGGGTTTTGGCTTCGGCGCATGGCCATGCCTCGCAACTGGCTGGCGCGCTTGTCGCCGTCTTCCCGCAGCTGGTCGTATCCGCGAGGCCCGCTTCCGCCTCCGGCACTCTTTATGCCGCCAGGGCTCTTCATCATTTTGTTTATCTGGGAGAGTTTTGCGCAGATTTCTTCCTGCTCACATTTGTTGAATTTGTGCCGCCCGGGAGAAGGGTTCTCCGGCGCGTCCTTGCATGGGATGGTCAATATGTTCGGCTTTGCGGGAGGAGCCGGATTTGCATTGCCCATGAGATCGACAGTGTTCTTATTGTTGTGAAATTTCTTGTCGGTGTCACGGCAGGCGTTGCTTCCATCCATCTTGACGTCGAAGGAATACGTGATCCAATCCGTCGCCTGCTTGAACGTGTTGGATTTGACCCCGCCGACGGTGCCGGGCTCGTCTCCGGTAGACATCTTGTACTGGGAGCCCTTGATAGCGATCATCTGACCGCCCTTCGCAAAAACCGTCGTGGTTCCGTCGCCCAACGTGCTGCTCATCGCAAAATTCGGGTAAGGCATCGGTACGGGACCGCCCGGTGTAGGCGTCTTGCAGACATCCGGTATCGTCGCCTTCGAAAAGCCGGTCGAGCTCTTGTGAGTGAGCCCAAGGCCGTTCACTGTGATGTGGGTTGGCATCAGCGCGGTTCCCTGGGGCCACCAAGCAGCACAGCAGCCCGGGTGCCGTTTTCGGAACTTGTCCAGATCAGCGAAAGGGGGCCCCTGCTGTAGTTTCGGGCTTCAGCTTGGACGACCATGCTGACGAACAGAGGTCCCGACGCAGCGCCTATATCGCCCCAACAGTCGGCTGGCGTTTCAAAATCCGCGGCATCCTTGAAGCGACCCGGATTGCGAAGCACCGCGAAACCATATTCATTGCCGCGATAACGCTCACCGTTCATGTCGCAGATGATCCGGTCGACGGGATCGATGGGCGCTTGTTCGAACAGCAGCTGAAAGGCCGTGCTCAGGCCTTCTCCCAGGCAGACCGTCTTGGTCTTGATTTTATTTTCTTCGAAGGCGACGGAGGTGCAAAGCACCTCCAACAAGGGTTCGATTCCCAGTTCCCGTGCGGTTTGCAGCGTTGTCATCAAACAGAATCCGGCCCCTTCGCCCGGACAAAATCCATAGGTGTTCTCATCGGAATGAAGCTGCTCGCGTTCGTCCAGCCACTCCAGAGTCTCCGGCTCGAGATAGCTGTCGACGCCGCCCGCAAGACAGAACCTGGCCTTGCCTTCCTGCAGCATCCGACAGCCGTGATGAATGGCCAGCATCCCGCCCGCATGACCGCCGGCGTTGGAGCCTCCTTTGGCCAAGGCGATATCCGGCGACAGCCTGGTGCGAAGTTGCGCGTCAGTCGTGGCGGCGAAATCGCCGTCTTGCCCCGGCCGCGGCTCGCCGGTCGACAAAATGAGCGCGACAGGGTTGGACGAATTTGTCTTGCGCAGGGGAGCCAAGGCGTCGAGTGCCGGAGAGGTCGCGATCGCCACCAATCGATCCGGACCGTTCAACGCCGGATCGATGCCGGTGTCCCGGGTGACTTTCATCCGCTCGCCCATGCGATCGATCATATAGGGGTGATCCTGTATGGCCGATATTCCAGCTCGGACGGCGGCGACGCTCGTCTCGGCGGAAAATCCGAGCGGCGTGCGGCCGCCGGTGCCGACAATGACTATGGGGTTTCCGCCTATCATCGTGTAGGCCCTTGCCAGACACCGGTGCGGCTGATCGCATCAGAAATGCCTGTGCGACGTCGAATGCGGATTGTTGTGGTGGACAACTTCTCTTCGTCATAAGGCACAGGCAAAGCCGAAAGCCAGGTAATGACGAACTGCCGGTCGTCCGGCCGGATTCGCAGCGTGTGGATCGACGCGCCTTTGTGCTTGATGTCAGGCTGGTTCTTGAAATGCGAAGTGATGTCGAAGGTGACGCGTGGCAACAGAAACTGCATGAACCCGTCGGCAGTCAACCCGCCAAGCCTGACATCTTCATAGCCAACAAGCGGTAATCTGGTTTGCTGGTCCTGTGGTGCGCACTGGTAATGCAAACGATTGAAATCGTGAGGCAGCAGCGGGTTGCGCGTCTTCTCCCATTCCTTCCCATAGGTCCCAGCGTATCCGGCGCGCGGTAGCCAATGGGCCGCGATGGGGCCAAAGCCCGCAGGGCGGCCACTCCGGTGGTCGCGATAAGGTGCGTCCTGATATTCGAAGTTGGGTGCCGCCTTGCCGATCAGCCTTTGCGGGTTGACTGCAAACCCCGTGCCGACGGGATTGCGTTGATCCCAATCCGGACTGGACGCCTCCAGATCCGTGCCGCCGTAGGTGCGACGCCAGCTGATCGGCAGTCGAATGAACGGCTCCGGGTTCGTCATGCGTACCGAGACCGGACCGGGTACGAAAATTCTGTCTCCGGTCACCCTGACAATCTTGTCCAATTCGCCGATCTTCATCCGCGCCGTCGTCTCGACGTTTGGCTTGCCGCCAGCGGCGTATGCATGCCCTTCGATAAGCACATCCGTATGCTTCTTTTCGATGTGGAAATCGTCATCATCCACCAGTTCCTTGGCGTCTGTAGAAAACACTGGCGCCATGTTGACCGGTATCTGCTTTTTCAGCGGAACCTGCTCGCCCGCAGGATCGATCTCGAAGGACGCCTTGATCGCTACCAGCCAGACTTCCTGTCCGCTCTCGTCGCGCGTCCACAGGCCCTCGGCCGCGAAGGGTGTCAGGTTTGTCAACGGAAACATCTTGACCGAACTCTTCCAGCGCTGAAGTAGCCCGTCAGTGACTGAACCCGGCTGCATACTCGCGCCGCTGCAAAGCCGGATGAAACCTTACGGCCGAAACTCACAGTGCGCTGAATCGCGCCGACGCCAGCTTGCATCAGCCGGTCCCCCGAGCCGCGGCGAACGTCTGTTCTAGCATCGGTTGCGGCGCTTCTGTAGCGACGTCAAAAATATCCGTTCGCGCTGTCCAAATGACCAGATCGTCGATCGTCTCGCCATCTTGCTCGACCTGCGGCACGGGCAGGACTGTGAGTGCCGCATCGAGTTCATCCGGTGTCAGTTCCCCCCGTTGAGCGGCGAAGGCGGCGCTCTCGATGCCGTTGAACCAGTCGTCGCAATAGGCGAGCTTCAGCGGCGCTCGGACAAGCCGCGCGACGATGCTCAACGGAAACCGCCTGCCGATCCTGTCGGCGCTCTGCAGCAAGATGCCGGCCGAGGCGCCGAAGGAACCGGGGCCCGCCAAGAAACGCAAGGCTGTCTCCTGCGGCCAGGTTTCATGGCCGAACAGCGGTACGATGTGCTGCGCGAGCCAGCGGTCCCAGACACGCACGAAATCTCCCGGTAGCCGCCGCGTCACGAAATCGCCGGCGGCGGGCATCTTGCCGTAGAAGCCGGGCAGGGTCAGATCTGAGGCGGACATGTGAATTTCTTGAACATCTCGAGCGTGTAAGGGTTTTCGACACTGGCCGCTTTGAGCTCGAAATCGGCAAACATGCCTTTCGTACCCAATCGCAGGCTGTAGACGTCTGTAAGCTTGGTTCCTGTGAACTTGCCGCCGCGCAGCATTCTCAGCCACGCCCAACTGCCGGTCTCGTTGAGCAAGACCTCAGGCGAACCGTCGACCGGCTGGAAGGCAAGCGAGATCACGCCCGTTCCGTCCTTGCCGGGCCACGTCATTGGCTGCGGTCTGGTCGCGTTGTTGTAGTAGACGAGGTTCTGGCCATCGAGGTTGAGCGTCACCCGCGCCAGGTTGGGAGACAGATCCTTTGGCTCCAGCGTGAAATTCATTACCGGGCCGGTGCCGCCGGGAAACAGGTCGTCGCGGATGTGTCGCGCCTGCTCGAACGCTGCCAGGGCAGCAGGGTCGAGACCGAAGTCGGCACGCCATTTCCATGGCTTGCTGGCTGTGTCGACATAGTTGATCAAGTGGTCGTTGATGAAGGCATCGATCATGCCGGTTGGGCCGAAAAGGCGCTGGAAATCGCGGACGTTGACGTCCACCGCGCTTTCCGGGCTGAACGGGTAGCGGTTGTTGAGCGCGGCCTGGCAGAACGGCAGGATGTCGGCACGCCAGATGGCGTTGAGTTCATTGGTGACGGCTCTCTGCGACAGGTTACTGGTGTCGCCGGCAATTCCGCCGAGCCAGTCGTTGATCGGGGAGGGCAGGATCTGCGCCTGCCGCGCCACCGCTCCGGTCAATTCGGCGAGCCCGCCTTGCTTCTTGATGGCGTCCTGCGGGTCGGGGTTGGCGGTCACCGTCTGCAGCACGTTGGAAAGCGCCGTCAGTGCCACGACGGCTGCATCGAGCGCTGGTGGCTGGCCGTCGACCTCGGCGATCGTGCCCTTCAGTGGTTTGAAATGATCGGCCACCAGGCTGCCAGTCATGTCGACCTGGTTGGCGGAGCCCGCGCGCGGCAAAAGCTTTGCCCCTGTCTTCACGACCTTGCCGAGCTTGCCGAGCTTGCTCAATAGCTTCGAGCCTGTCTTCGTGGCGGCGCCGCCTTTGTCGTCAGCCTGTGCTTCGTCGGATCGGGTAAGGTCGGTCTCCTGAACCACTGCGGTCAGCAGACGCTTCAGCGCGGAATCCGCGCTCGACAGGTCCTTGAGGTTTTCGCTGGCGACATTGAGGTCTCGCAGCGGTGCCAGCTTCATATCGCGCAGGAAGCTGTCCCACTGCGAAATGTAATCGTCGTAATAGAGTTTCAGTATGTCCTCAGACAGCGCCGACACGGAGGTCTCGGCGTTTTCAGAGCAGCCGCCGGCAAAGACAGCGCGGTCGAGCGCTGCCTGTGCCGCCACATCCTCGACCCGGTCGAGGACGGCTTCGTGGAAACCCGCGTAGGTATATGCGCCGGGAACGCCGACACGCAGTGTCTTGTCCGAGCGGCGCGTAAACACTTTCGCGCCGTTGGGGCCTGCGAAATTGGCCGGCACCCATTCCTTGACGGCCGCCACTGCAGGGTCGGCCAGCAACTGCCTGTAAGCGCGCTCCGGCAGCGAAATCGTGCACACCGTCTTCAGCGCTTCGGCGAGCAATTCCTTGTCGGGGCCAATATAGCTCTCATCAATCGTCATGCGGCGGATCGCGGCGAGCTGATGTTCCTCGGCGTCGGCAGTTGGGAAGGGGGGAGCGGGCGCAAATTCCGGCAGGCTATTCACCCACCAGTTCTGCGCGAAGTCAGGATCCATCTGCGACAGGCCTGTCATCATGCGATAGGTCTTCAGTGCGCCGAGCATGAAGTCCGGATCACGGATCTGCCGCCACATTGTGGCTTCCAGCAGCGCCACCATGCGCGGTTCCAGCACGTTGCGCAGTGCGTGGTCATAAGTGTCCGTCTGCGCGCGGAGGAGCTCGGCCGAAGCGGTCGGCCCAATGAGATTGTGGACCGCGTCGGGCGGCATTGTGCGTGCCGTCGCGACCGCATCCATCGCTCCTAGCGCTCCATCGATCGATGGCTGCTCCACCGATGCAGGTGTCGCAGCAACCTCCGTGAGCGGTGCTTGCAGTGCCTCGAACTGACCGGCCTGAGCGGTGATGGCGTTACGATTGTCGACATAGGACCAGGTGAACAGGCCGCCCGCGAGCAAGGCGGCAAGCGCACAGGCAGTGGCCGCCCCCCGCCATATCCAGGCCCGGCGGCGTTGCGCGAGCGGATCGAAAGTGCCCAGGCCGGCTTCCTTGAAAATAACCTCGGTCAAGAGGTTCCGCAGGAAGAAGCTTCGCTTGTCGACGCGCGGCGCGAGCATTGGGCGATGTGGCGACAGCCCAAACGAGGAGGAAAGCGCGGCGGTCAGCCGGTCGATGGGTGCGCCTTCCTGGGTCGCTGACGTCAGATAGAGACCACGCAGCCAGGCTGCCTCTTCGTAGCGGCTCTCGCCAAACATTGCCTCGATCAGGACCTGGATCGGCTCGGAAAGGCTCGCAAGCTGCGCCGGGAAACGGAAGATCTCTGCGCGAGAGCCGAGTTTGTCCTCATCCTCGAGGCGTGGCACCAGCCGTCGCTCCAGTTCTGTGGAAAGCGCAGCGAGCTCTTTTTCGATGGTCTTGGCATCAATGCGCGCATCGAGCGCGAAGGTCGTTCCCCAAACCTGCTCGCGTGCTGACGTCGACAGACCGCCGAAGAACGCTTCGAACCCCTTGATCAGATCGGCCTTGGTCAGCATCAGGTAGACGGGCAGCCGCATTTCGAGCCGATCGTTCAGCTCGGCCAGCCGGCGCCGGATCTTGCGGCCATGTGCCTTGATAGCGTCGTCACCTTCCGAGAGCGTATCGATCGACAGCGCGACGATGACGCCGTTGAGCGCCCGCCTGCCTCGATGCTTCTTGAGCAGGTCAAGGAAGCCCAGCCACTCGGTCGCGTCGACATCCGGCTGGCTTTCCTGCTGGACATAACGCCCGGCCGTGTCGATCAGGACAGCGTGCTCCGAAAAGAACCAATCGCAGTTGCGTGTGCCCCCGACGCCCTGCAGATCGTCGGTGAGGTCGATCGGAAAATTGAGACCGGACTGGCGCAACGCCGTCGTCTTGCCGGTGGCTGGCGGGCCGACGATCACATACCAGGGCATTTCGCGCAGGAACTTGCGACCGCCAAGCTTGCGACGCTTCAACTCCGCCATCACCTCGCCGAATTTGGCGCCGACGGCAGCGACGCTCTCCTCGCCGGGAGTAAGCGGTTTGGTCTCCACCGGCGCTGTGATCTCGGCGACGAACATGCGGTTGGCACGGATTGCGCGGCGCTGGGCGATGATCAGCCAGATCAACCACAGGATGATCAGTCCTGCGATGATGGCAATTCGCACATTCTCGGAAGCGAATGGGGCATAGGGGCCGACCTGGATGATCGGACCGAACACCCAGATGAGCAGCGAAAGCAGCGCGATGCCGATCAGCGTCCAAAGAATGCGCGAGGTCAGAACGGCCCAAAGGAAGCGCAGGATGAACATCATAGCCTCTTCTCGACCAGGACTTCGACGCGCCGGTTGAGCGCGCGACCCTCGCGCGTCGAATTGTCAGCCACCGGATCGGTCTCGGCGCGGCCTTCGGAATGGACGCGCTCCCGCGGCACGCCCGCCTGGACCAGCAGATCGGCTATGGTTCCTGCACGCGCTTCCGACAGCCGTTGGTTGGATGAGAGCGGGTTCGATCTTTGCAGCCGCACATTGTCCGTGTGGCCGACGACGGTGATGTTTCCAATCAGTTCCTGGTTGGCAAGGATCACCTTGGCGATCGATGCCACCAACGGCTCGTAACCTTGCCTGAGCGTCGGGCGCGAAGACTGGAACAGCTCAGGATCGGAGGACTGGATGACCAGCTTGGCCAACGACACGCTTTCGGTGCCGCTGAGCGCTCCTTTGAGATTGCCTGGAGCCTCGGCTTTGAATTCAGGCAACAAGGCGAAATCGACCGGCGCCGGTGATTCGGGCGCATCGACCTTCGACGCAGCGCGCATGATGTCTGCGCGTGCGGGCGGCGGCAGCGCACGTACCAGTGCGGAGAGTTCCACCGCCTGGCTGCTCAGCACCATAGAAAGGCCGGCATAGATAGCGGCGGCGATGACGGCTGCTGCTACTGCCATCACCCAGATTGGAACGATGAAGCGTTGCGGCTCATCGGAAGCGACCACGCCCTTCCAGTGAGGCGAGAGCGCCGCGTCTTCGGCGTCGGGGTTGCGCAGGAAGCGCGCCGCCGCCACGCGGACCGCATTGAGCGAGCGATCGCCGGCACGGCCGGGCACGCGATATTTGCCGCGGAAGCCCAACGCCAGGCAGTAATATTGAAGCTCGAGCATTTCGCGGTCGCGGTTAGGGTGCCGCTCGAGTTCATCGAGGCGCGAGAAGAACTGCGTGCCGGCGTCGACGTCGCCGCGCAGCATGACCACCAGCGGCTGGCGTGGCCACGCGCCGGCGCCGCCCCAGGGCGTGTTGAGTGCTAGATCGTCGAGGAGAGCCGCCACTGCCCAGGCCGCCTGATCGGCGCGTTCCAGCGAAGAGCCCGCCGCCATTGCCGTGTCGCGAGCGCGTACCAATTCGTCGAGCAGGCGCGTGCGGAGGACTTCGGGATTCTCGGGCGCCAGCGCGCTTTCGAGCTCTGGCGCAAATTCAAGCAGCGGCGCGAAAGCGTTGATCAGCGTGTTGGGGTGAGCGCGCGCCCGCTTCAAGGGCACTCCGGGTGCCAAGGGTGCCATCGGCCTTGGCGTTGCACCCGTCAACCTGATGCGGGTGCGCTCGCGATCCTCCGACAGTCCGAAAGGATCATCCCGGCTCATGGCCTCACCTGTTCACCGAATAGCAGTCGACCTGCGGCTCGCTCGGCAGGACACCGGAAACACCGATGACGAAGCCAGGGGCGTCGAGCAGCGAGGCCCAGTGCTCGCTCTTCTGGTCAAGCTCCAGGCAGAGCCGATCGCCGTCATAGGGGATTTCCCGCGGCTGCGAATGAAGCGGTTTCAAAGGAATGCCGGGTAGGCGAGACTTCCATAGCCCCTCGAATTGGTCGGCGGCACCGACCGTTGCCTGGTTCACGAAGATCTTGCGAAGAGCGTCTTCAGAAAGCTCCGAGCCGACGCGGATGACGATGCGGCTGGACACGAGAAGCTTTGGATTGTCGATGCGCACCTTCCAGACATTGGTCGCGTGTCGCATGACCGACAGCGCACGCGATTTCGGTTCGATGAAGCGAAGACTAAGGATCAGCGATCGCAGGGCATCAGCAAGCGCCATATAGGCGGGACCTGGAGCCATATGATCATAGGCCGGCAGCTCGCTGAGCCGCCGCGAACTCGAGCCGTAGGTCGCCATCTCGCCGGCGAGGCCGGCGAGCTCAAGATAAAGCTCGGCCGGATGAAAGACCTCCTGCGCCAGCATATGCGCAAGTCGGGGGCGAGCTGCGTTGGCAAGGTGGAGCATCAAGAGGTCCTCGACACTGCGCCCGGGGCCGCCCATCACCATCTTGCCGTGGGCCTCGGCGATCTGTTCAAGGCCGGTGACCACCTCCAGCAGCAACTGCCGGTACCACGCGACGGCACCGGTGATCAGTGTCGGTGGCAAGAAGGTCTCGTTGATAGAGACACCGCCGTCGGCGCGGATTCCCTTGACGTCGGCGATCGGCAACGCTGTGTAGCCGCCCACCGGCTTGCCAGGAGCGAGCAACAGCGCCTGTGGCCGGGCGATCTCGATCTCTTCGGCGTCTGCACCACCTTGCACGGCGTCACGCACCGAAACAATGCGGCCGTGGTAGCGCGCCCCGCTCGATGCCGCGTGCGCCGGATCGAAACCGACGCCTCCAGGCGGCTCGAGCGGCAGGGCAACCATTACTGGCCCCGCGCCGGTGTCGGCAGTGACGGACAGCGGGGTCGGTGGATCCATTGTCTCGGGGATGGCAAACGGCGTGCCGTCGGGAAAGATACCGCGCGCCGACACGATCGAAATCTGGCCGGCATCGAGCAGCGACTGGTCGAGTATCAGCTTCTGGAAACCGAACGTGTGGAGTTGGCCGGCCTGCAGCGCGCCGCGCACCATCCCCTCAAAGAACCGGTCCTGCTGCTGGAAGTGCTGGGTCCTGAGAAACAGGCCTTCGGACCATAGCACCCTGTTTGCATCACTCATGCCGCTACTCTCCGCGCGCAACCATCGTTTGCCTCGACGGCCTAGGCAGAAATGCCGCCGCTGCCGAGCTTGGCGTTGACGGCGAATGTCGACCCCGGCGACACGGATTTGGTTGTGCGCCAGTTCCGTCCGCCTGGTTCACGGATCAGAGCGACGAACCCCAGCGCCGTAGCGTCCGGCTCGACCGTGATCGTCTTGGTTGCAACCTTGCCTGGACCGACCGAGATCGTATCGGAGCCGATGAGGTCGGCTCCGAGGGCGCTACCGGCGTCGCCCTGCAGCGCGAAATAGTCGGCAGAGTTGAACTTGCCGGTGCTGCGCAGCCGCATCACGAGCACGGTGACGGGCCGATCACCCCCACCCGGTCCCGGGTTCATGCCGGGGCCGCCACTCACATTGACCGAAACGGTCGATGGCTTGGGAGGACCGCTCTGGCATGCGGCAAGCAACCCCGTTGCGCCGAGGGCAACCATGAATTCGCGTCGATCGATCATGTTCTACTCCTCTTCATAGGCATCCCTGAAGTCTGCGCCGATCTCACCCAGGAAGGTCGTTTCCGCACTTTGGGCGATATCGCGATGGCGTTTCTGATAAAGCTCCCACAGCTTCGCATTGCGTCCGCCGGACAGCAGGTTGGTGATCGCGGAATTGGCTTTCAGCTCAGCCTCGATCGCTGCCGGATCGAAGCGATCGATCATCCGCCGCAGGGCTGCTTGCACACCGCGCCAGGCACGCACGTGATGCTGCGCCAGGTCTTTCACCGCGTCGCCGATCGCTGCTTCGCCCGACAGAAAACCGGGACTGCGTTCAGAGATGATGGTGGCGATCACGTCATCGACCGTCGGCAGGAATTTCAGCGGGTTGACCTCGGAGGTGCCAACCATCGTCTGCGCGACGCGCGCACTCCCTTTTTCCTCAGCGCGCTTGCGCAGAAGCTGCATCAGGCCGTCCAGCATCAGCCGATATTCGCGCCCGAATTTTTCCATTTCGGCACTCGGATCGCGTTCGGGGAAATCGGCTTCCTCGACGCCCATGCCGCGCAAGAATGCGGCGCGAAGCTCGATGTCCCCAGGTGTCGAACGAGTTTGCCTGCGCGGGGTTGCTGGGCGCATCACAGCAGGGGGCTCCGGCGCCCGCAGCGCAATATCCGGGCGAATGGCCTGCTGCCCATCGGCGGCCTGCTCGCTGCCACCGGATGGTCCGATTGAAGCGGGCGTCGCGGCTGGCCCGAAGCCGAAGTCGCCATCGAAATCAGCCGGGCTTGATGCGGGGCTTGCGGCATCGTCGCGCATCTCTGCGGGCTCGAACGGATTCGATTGAGCGGACTTCGGCGTCGCGACAGGGTCAAGACTGAAGGGATCGTCGAAGGCAGGCGAGCTGTGAATGTTCGACGCGCGTTCGTAGGCACCCGCAACTGGCTGCTCGAATGGATCCGGCAGATCTGCCGGTCGCGGCCGACGTGGCTCTTCCTCCACCTTCGCCGAGAAGAAGTCGTCTTTGCCAATGCCTGCCGGTGCTCGTGATCGCGGCGTTGACCAGGCGGGCGCAACTTGGCTCGGTTGCGGCAATCCGATCGATGTTTGTCCTCCCTTTGCCTGGATCTCGACATGCACGACGTAGTCGCCCATTCGCAGTCGCATGCCGCTCTCAAGGCGCGTGGACCTGCCGGTGCCCAGCGGGCTGTCGGAGCCGTCGATGAACAGCCCGCTGCTCGACGTGTCGGTGATGAAATAGCCATCGCGGCCACCGCTGATCCTGCAATGAGCCCGCGAAACGAACATGTCCGGATCGTTGATCTGCCAGCCGACATCGGCGCTGCGGCCGATAACCAGCTCCCCTTCATCCAGACGGGTCTGCCTTACGACCTGAGGATGGGGGCCGTGTTCGAGTGTCAGCAGCAGGCTCATGCCGCCACCTCCGCCATTTCCGGCCGCCAGCCGACGATCGCGCGCAGCCTGAGATCATCGGCATCCCGTTTTTCAATTGGACGGGGTAGCCAGGCGGTGCGGCCGAGCTGGATCGTGCCGAGGCGCGGCGCCGGTACGGCATCGCCGGCGAGCACGATACGCAAGTCGACGTCGAGCGCCTCGCCGATCATCTCGCGCACTGCCTTCCTGAACAGGGCAAGCTGCCTTCCGCCGGGCAGGAACGCCTTGAAATTCTCGATATCGAGCGGGCCCACGCGCAGCTCGATCCGACTCTGGCGACTGAAGATGCGAGGACCGATCGTTGCCTCGCGCCCAAGCGCAGCGTAGGCATTGCCGAGACGCGATTGCAGTGTCGTCGGCATGCTGATCCACGCGGCGACGAATTCCTTGATCTGAACCGGCACGTTGAAGGCCGAGGCGAGGAACAGCGTCAGCCGTTCCGAACCATCGATCTGATTGGCGAGCGACCCCGCCTGGCGCAAACGTGTCGGGTCAAGTTCGGGATCCTGGGTCCCGGGAAGACCTATCCCCGCCATCGCTTCAAGCATGGCGCGAACACGTCCACCAACCGGGCGTTCGACCTGCACCGCCGGGGTCGCGTCGGCCCAGGCGCGGTAATAAAGCGCCATCATGCGGTGCTGGAGGATGTTGACGAAATCGACGAAGGTCGTGTCGCTGGTCTGCTCCGCATTGGCGCCGGCGAACCAGCGCTGGGACAACCGGTCAAGCACCCAGCGCGTCAAGTGCAGCGGCATCGGTCCTTCTGGTCCAAGCAGGCCGAGATTGGCGACCGTTATCCGTGCTGGCGCCTTGTCGGCGGATTCCTGGAACTTGACCACGTCTCTGGCCGAGAAACTCAGGCGTATGTGCTGGCCGAGCCTGGCCGGTTCGCGATCGACCTGGCCCGAATAGCCGAACAGTCCGTGGCGCCGTTCGAGGCGGCGCAACAGTTCAAAAAAGTCGAAGTCCTCCGATAGGGGCTCCGTCTCGGGCAGGATGGACTTCGCTAGATCAGGTAGCGATTGCCGGGCGTCATCGGCCATGGCACGTCCTCCTGTTTCTGCAGCAGACGAGTGCGTGTCCGCACAAAGCCGTTTATGCCCGCATAGCGAGCGAACAGCCGCGAAAGCAAAGCCGAAAGCAACAGTGTGCTTTGGCCAGCGAGCACCGATTGGTCGACATGCAGCGTGACCTCGGTGCCGCGTCCGAAACACATAGGCCCGTCGATGCGAAGCCGCTCGATCACCGGGCGCGAGTCCACGCGCACAATGGAATGCACATTGCGGGCGAGGCTCGGATCCCCACGATCGGCGTAGAGGTCGAGCAGCGCATGCAGCGGGTCGACCCCACGTCCTTCCTTGGCAAGGCTCAGGAAGTTGAGCGACAATTGAGCAACCAGTCGCCAGGCAAGATTGTCGGCGCGGGATTCTCCATCGGCGCTTTCGGGAAGCGATGCCGGAATGGCTGGCTGCGGCGGACGTAGTGCGCCCAGCAACTTCACTGCCTCAACCGGGTCAGCCGTCTCCAAAGTCAGTTTTGGTGTGTCGTCCAGGATCGGCAGATCGCGGTTGGTGCACAGCGCCGTGACATCGAGGCGCTTGGGCTGCCGGTTGGCCAGGCTGCCGGCCGGACGCGAAATGGCCAAAAAGACATCATCGCCTGTGTAGGAGGTCCGGGTAAGTCCGTCTCGCCGTTCGTCCTCCGTCGCCCGGCGCGGGCGCCGTTCCGTCGAATAGACCCAGCCGCTACCGCGGTTCTGTCCCGGGCTGAACAGCTCCGGAATTTCGGCTTCACTGCCTTCGGCTTCGGCATCCTCCACGCGGGTGACCCGGAAAATCTCGAAGTCGCGCGCCCGAGTGCGGTCGGCGTGCAGTACTTGACGCGTCCTCCGTGGATCCACTTCGATGACGTTGCATTCGCGTTCGAAGAGATTGATGACGGGCGTCGCGAAAAGCTCGAGGTCGGCCGCTGTCACGTCGGCCAGCTCCGGCGTCTGACGCCGGAACTGGAAGATGATCTCTATTCCCGTCTCGCAATTGCGGACCACTGGCTGCAGGCCGGCGACCCGCACATAATGAAAACGCTCCGGAAACATGAAGTACTCGCGCAGCAGCCGATATCCCTCGAAAGTGGGACGTGTGCGCGGCATCAACGCTTCGTCGTCGCGGATGCCGACCATCTCGGGTTCGGCTAAAATCGATATCGGATTGGTCTTGCCTTCTGCCCGTGCCCCCATCGCCGAACAGGCGCCGAAGATTGCGTCGAAGAGCAGTGGTGCCCTGGTGCGGCCCGAAAAATACAGGTCGAGCTGATCGAGCGACAACTCGCTGAGTTTTCCTTTTCCGTTTCGGGCAACGGTTATGCGCAAGGCAGCTTCGCCACGCGCGCCGCCGATCGGCGCGATGCCGGCCGCAGCCAGTGCGCTGCGGTCCTGGAAATAGGCGACCGACGTGATCGCTATCGGCCACAAATTGACCTCTTGCGCCGTGGTGAAGGTGCAGCGGGTTGACAGTCCAGGATTCAGGCCGGAGACCAGCCGTGTGCCGCGCGGGACGGCGTAGCCGGCGATCATGGACTGCACCTGCTGGCCCGGCTTGAGCACCGCCATCGCAGTCGCGGGCGCCGGCGTCAACAGATCCGGATAAAGCACATCGAGTACGGCGCGCGAGAAACGCGAGCGCTCGGCATCCACCTTCAATCGCGTGCGTGCTGCAAGGAAGGCTACACCGTCGAGAAGCCGTTCCACATAAGGATCGGGGCAGGGGACCGTGTCGAGGGAAAGGTTGCGGGCGACCGCCGGATGCATGTCGGCGAATTCCGCTGCCAGTGCACGGATATGGGTCAGTTCCTCTTCGTAATATTCCACGAAGACCCGATCCATCTCAGGCCTCCCGCAATTCGGTGCGGGCCAGGCCATTGTCGAGATTGATGGTGGTGCGCAGCCGCATGCGCTCCGGTGTCGGAGTCATGATCAGCACGGCGTCGATCTCGATCTTCAGCCCGAAACTTCTGTCGCCGAGGGTGACGTTGACCGTCGTCTCGCTTTCCTTGAGGCGCGGCTCGAAGGTAGCCAGCACCATGCGGATTTCGCGTGCCAGTACATCGCGGTCGAAATCGCGCGAGGAACGACCTGAGAAGGACGGCACACCATAGTTGACTACGCTGCGACGTACTTCTGGAAAGTCGACAAGCGACGGCAATTCGTCCAATGACTGTTCCTGCTCCGCATCGGAAAGCATCGGTGTGGATTCGAAGCGCTCGGTATTGAACAGGGCCTCGATGTCGCGCCGGACGGCTTCTTTGAGAACACGCGCCGACACCACCACGCCGCGGCTTTCGATTTGCGCGCGGTGTTCTGTCTGGAAGGCCAGCCGGTGCAGGCGCTGCCGCTGCTCGGGCGTCAGCTGTGCATCGCCATCGATGGCGCGCGTGCTGCCGGCAAGAAGGCTTTCGAGGCGTTCGGCGCCCAGGTCTTCTTCCAGCAGCCGGCGCAGGCCATCGATTTCCGATGTCAGGCCGGGCAAGTCGTTGACGAGACGGTCCCACAATGAGGGTTGCACCGCCTCGCGCTTTGCCCGGGGACTGCCGGCAGACCGCACCTTTGCGCTGGGCTGTCTGGCCTCACTTGCCGACATAGACGTCCATTTCAATCTCGTCGTCCTTGTCATAGACGAACTTGATCTTCTTGTAGGCGAAGCTCACTTCTTCCTCGATCAGGTCCGCCTCGTCGTCGGCCTGGCGCATGTCGTATTCCATGATCGAGGCGTCTGTGAGCGTCACGACCAGGTAGTCGCTGGTTTCGCCGTCGATGGTGCGGCGTGCCGAAAACACCACTTCGTCGAGCGCCTTGTTCTCAAACAATGCCTTCTTCAGGTAGGGCGATGCCTTGTCGTAATGCTTGGTGAACTTGATCATGCCGAGCGCGACACGACCGCGGCGCGAAAGTGAATTGGGGTCGTAGGGCGCGATCATTTTGTAGTCGACGCCGTGCACTTCGATTTCGTCTTCGTGACCGTCGCGCTGGCTCGGGCCCTTGATGTCTGGAACTTTCAAGAAGCCATCGATCTTCATCGAAGGCGCATCGGTTCTTGCTGTAGTTGGCATTGTCTTTCTCCACCGCTCTGAAACAAGATGAGTTCGCTGCTTTTCAGCCCTTTACTGATGGGAGTTCCGACACCAGCCGGAGCGAGGCGTTGATGCCCTCCAGCTGGTAGTGTGGGCGCAGGTAGAAACGGGCATTGTAGTAGCCGGGCCGGCCTTCGACGCTGTCGACCTGGACCTCGGCTGCGGCGAGCGGGCGCTTGGCGCGCGCTTTGTCGTCGGCAAAGGCTGGATTGGCCAGCACGTACCGGTTGATCCACTCGGTCAGCCAGATCTGCATATCGGATCGCTCTTTGAACGAGCCGATCTTGTCGCGTGCGATCGCCTTGAGATAATGCGCGAAGCGCGAAACCGGGAACAGATACGGCAGATTGGCGGACAGCCGTTCATTGGCCTGTGCGTCAGGATCCACAAGGCGACCCGCCCGGGTCTCGTCGTCCTGCAGCGAATGCGCGCCGATGAAGGCAGCAAGATCGGTGTTCTTGCGGTGCAGGATCGGCATCAGACCGAGCTTGGCCAGTTCAGCCTCGCGCCGGTCGTCAATCGCGACTTCCGTCGGGCATTTCATCGCGATCGATCCGTCGTCGGTCGGGAAGGCGTGTACCGGCAGGTTCAGCACGGTGCCGCCATTCTCGACGCCGCGGATCTGGGTGCCCCAACCGTAGAGTTTGTGACTGCGGTTGATATTCACCCCCATCGGGAAGGCGGCATTCATCCAGACGTATTTGTTGTGATCGCCCCCGACCTCTTCCTCGAAGGTGAAGCCCTTAACCGGAACGGTCTCGGTGCCGTAAGGCAGTCGCGCCAGCACCCGCGGCATGGTGAGGCCGATGTAGCGGGCGTCTTCGCTCTCGCGCAGCGACTGCCATGACGCATAAGCCGGATTGGACACAATCATCTGCAGGTCCTGCGGGTTCGGCAGTTCCTGCCAGCTGTCCATCCGGAACAGGCGCGGTGAAGCGGCAGCGATGAAGGGCGTGTGCGCGGAGGCGCAGATGCCCGAAATATTGCGCAGCAGGCCGACGTCGCGCGGATGGTTGGAGAATTCGTATGCGCCGATAATGCAGCCGACGGGTTCACCGCCAAGCATCGAATACTCGTCCGTGTAGACCTTCTTGAAGATCGGACTCTGGTCCCACATCTGACCTTCATAATCTTCGAGCGTGTCGGCCAGCTGCTCCTTGGAGATGTTCATCACCCGGATCTTCAACTTGGCATCCGTCTCGGTGTTGTTGACGAGATACCAGAGGCCGCGCCATGTACCCTCCATCTCCCGCACTTCCGGTGCGTGCAGGATCTCGTTGACCTGCGTCGTCAACATCTTGTCGATGCCCGCGATCAGGGACTTGATCGACTTGATCGCGTTGGACGAGATCGTGGTGGTCTCGGAACGGGATTGCGCAGCGAGCGCCAGGTTGCGCACAAGCTGCTGCAGCTTTTCGCTGTCGTCTTTCTTGACCTTGAAGTCCTTTTCCAGGAGCCCGCTGAATTCACCGAGATCAATCGCTTCTGCCTCGGCAGTGGCGACTGCCGTCTTTTGCTGTTCGGCCATGGCTTACCCCTCCGCCTTGTCGTCGTCGGACATCGCCTGACTGGCGATTCTGCTCAGCAGCGGCTCGTTGTTCAGAAGTTGCGCAATGCGCTTTTCGGCGTCGACGCGACCGTCCATGAAGCCGAGCAACTCTTCGAGCTGACGGCGCATCTTGAGGATTTCGGCCAGTTGCGGCACCTGCTCGGCGACCTTGTCGGGAGCGAAATCGCCCATCTTCGAGAAGGTGAGATCGACGGCCAGCTCTTCGTCCCGTTCGGCCCCTTCGGCCTGCGGCAACGTGTTCTTCACACGCGCCTTCACCCGAGGCCCCATAGCCTCCATGAATTTGGGGAAGCGGTTGGCGTCGGTTTCGACGAAGTTGCGGTCCAGGACCGACTTGGACGCTTCCTTGGTCTGTGAGGCGCCAGAAAGGTCTGCCATCACGGCCATGACGAACGGCAGTTCAATCGTCGTTGGGCTGCCGTAGGTCTCAACATCGTAGGCGATCTGCACGCGCGGGGCGCGGTTTCTTTCGATGACCTTAGCTTTGCTCTCTGCTGGCATGCTCCTTACCTTTCATCCTTCTGGACCGGCTTCTTGGGATCGGGGACGCCGGCAAGCAGCCGGAATTCCTTCAGCCCGGACGGGGCGAGATCTTCCATCAGTTCCACAAAATCCATGTGCACCATCCGGCGCACGCGGCGGGCAAGATGCGGTATCGGGCTCGACGGCTCCGTGCGGTCATAGAAGGCGACGACCAGGTCCAAGCACTTGACAACATCGTCGCGCGAGGCGATCCGATCGGGCAGTCCGACGCCTGGCGCCCCAAGGCCTGTCACATTTGCCATCGTTTCGGCTCCATGACCGTTGTGGACGGGGGCCAGCCGCTCCTCTGGCTGCGGGGACTGTTCGGCTGCGCCATTTGCCGCCGTACCGGCGCCAGAGTTCCGTTCCAGGGTCGTCAGCAAACGCTGCAAGAAACGCCTTAATTCAGGGATGACCGGGCCATTGCCTTCGATATGCTTGTTCAGGGCGAGGTCAACTTCGTCGAGGGCAGCGATGACCGCACGGGCATCGGCGAGCAGCGACGTCATTGCCCCCGTGGCCTGATCAGCCTGCGCCGCGCAGCCGCTGCGCACGCGGTTCAAAAGTTGACTGTGGGCACTGACCAGCGCTGCCTTTTCGGTTGCGTTCAGACCGGAAGCTGCTTCCTGCAGCATGACGCGTTCATCGAGCGCACTCTTTTCCAGATCGCGTCCGCTGATCGGTCCGATCTGACGTGGTGAGAAGAAGGTCATCCCCCTCAGATCGGCCAGCAGGCCTTCCTGGCCGTTTTGGAGATCCAGCAGCGCGTTGATGCGACGCAAGGCGGCCTCGCGTGGCGGCGCGTCTGCCCGCAACGCGGGATGCATCGTGCTCCAGTATTGGTTGAAGGTCCCGGAAATCAGGGTCAAACCCTGTGCAAGCCCTGTCAGTCCCTCTTCGTTGGCGAGAGCTCGCGCGACAATGACCAAAAGGCGTAGATCCCGGCCCCGGGGCCGAAGCTCTTCTGCCTTCTCGATGACAGCGGCCCAATCGACGGGCGCGGACTGCGAGGTGGGTTTGCCGGTGCCGTCGTGAATAACTTTGAGTTGAGGTTCGGTGAGGCGCGCCAGCTCGTGGAAGGCCTGGCCGTTGCGCAAATCCTCTCCCGACGGATTCTCACCGTCCAGAGGATTCAGCCAGAGTGCGATATCAATCACACCAACCCCCAGCCAGCGGCCCTGAGACCCCTATGTGACGCAACGTTATCACACGACCTCACTTTACCACAATTATGCCGCATTTCAAAAAGCCAACGGAAGCCGAACGCGACCGTTTCTTCGACAGACCCATGGCGCAATTGTCGGACGCGGTATGTGAAATGCTTCGCATAGCCCGAGCCGAAATCCGGTGTTTGTTAAGGAGGTTTTTGCCGGGCTGTGCCCGTTCAAACGCCCAAGACGCACACATGCTTTGTCAAGCCGTCGCCGATATGGCAGGGTATGTTTGGCAGACTTCGGGAGCAGGTTCGGATGGAACAGCGCCGGTCTTCACAGAGCTTCAAACGCAAGGAGCTCGTCGCCAAGTTGAACCCCCTCTGTCTGCGGGCGTTCAAGGCTGCTGCCGATGCCACCAAGCTGCGCGGCAATCCTTATGTCGAACTTGTCCACTTCATCGAACAACTGGTGCTGTCCGAACGCTCGGATGTCCAGATGATTGTTGCCGACGCCGGGCTGGATGCAGGCCGGCTAACTGCCGACATGACCCGCGCCGTCGACAAGCTCCCTTATGGAGCGACCTCCATCGAGGAATTCTCCGATCATATTTTTCACGCCATCCAAGAGGGATGGAACCTGGTGACACTGGAGTTCGGCGTGGAAGAAGTACGCAGTGGGCACATAATGCTCGCCTGCCTGAAGACCGCGGTGTTGGAAGGCCTGCTGTCGAAGATCAGCGCCGAGTTCGACAAAGTAGATGCTGACGGGGTCATTTCCCGCTTTGCGGAGATCACCGAAGGCTCGCTGGAAGCGGGTGCAACGGTTGCCGCCGCCGAGGCCACAGTGAAACGTGGAATGAGCGGGGAGTCGGCTCTCGCCAAATACGCAACCGATCTGACCCAGCGCGCCCGGGACAGAAAGATCGATCCGGTCGTGGGCCGCGACCCTGAAATCCGACAGATCGTCGACATTCTGATGCGACGCCGGCAAAACAATCCGATCCTGACCGGCGAGGCTGGCGTGGGCAAAACTGCCGTGGTTGAGGGTTTTGCCTTGCGCATCGCCCAGGGCGACGTGCCGCCAGCACTGCAAAACGTCAGTGTGTGCATGCTCGACATCGGACTGATGCAAGCCGGTGCCAGCGTCAAGGGCGAGTTCGAGAAACGGCTGAAAGCGGTGATCGACGAGGTCCAGGCCTCGGAGACGCCGGTCATTCTGTTCATCGACGAGGCGCACACTTTGATCGGCGCTGGCGGTGCGGCGGGGACCGGCGATGCCGCCAATCTTCTGAAGCCGGCGCTGGCGCGCGGTGAGCTTCGTACCATCGCCGCCACGACTTGGGCCGAATACAAGCAGCACATAGAAAAGGATCCGGCGCTCACGCGCCGCTTCCAGGTCGTCAAAATCGATGAGCCTGCAGAAGCAGTGGCCGTTCTCATGTTGCGCGGCGTTGCCGGGGTGTTGGAACGTCATCACAAGGTTCAGATATTGGACGAGGCGATCGAGGCCGCGGTCTCGCTCTCGCATCGCTATATCCCGGCCAGGCAACTGCCGGACAAGGCGGTGAGCCTTCTCGACACCGCTTGCGCTCGCGTCGCTGTCTCGCAGCATGCCACGCCCGCCGAGGTCGAGGACATCCTGCGCCGACGCCAGGCGCTCGAGGTTGAGCGAGGCATCATCGGCCGCGAGGCGGCAATCGGTATCGATGTTGCAGAGCGGTTAGCCAAGGCCGAGGCCGGGCTGGCAGAGACCGAGACCAGCCTTGCTGCTGCCCAGGCGCGCTGGGATCGGGAAAAGCTCTTGGTGGGCGAGATTCTCGACCTGCGTGCGAAGCTGCGTGGCGAAGGCCAGCCGTTGGATCCCGCAGCGAACGCAGAAGCCGCACTGAAGCCTGAGAGTGCAGAAGCCGTGGCGGTTGAAGAAAAAGCCTCCAAAGGCAAGGAAAACGCAGCCGACAAATCAAAAACAACCGAGACTGGGGATGCGGGTGCCGACGCCGAGGGCGGCGAGCGAGGAATTGGTGGTTCGCAGCCGGAAACGGCAGCTGACCTCTCGCGACTGCGCGGACTCATGGCGGAACTCGCCACCGCACAGGGGGAGACACCCCTGATCTTGCCGTCTGTCGACCGCAATGCCGTGGCAGCAGTCGTTCAGGACTGGACTGGCATCCCGACGGGACGGATGCTGTCCAGCCAGACCGAGAAGGCTCTCAAGCTGGCGTCCACCTTGTCCGGGCGCGTGGTCGGCCAGGATCACGCGATGGAGATGATCGCCCGCCGTGTGCAGACAAGCCGCGCCGGTCTCGGCGCGCCCGAGAAGCCTGTCGGCGTTTTCCTGCTTTGCGGTCCTTCCGGCGTCGGCAAGACCGAAACCGCGCTGGCGTTGGCCGAAACGCTCTATGGCGGCGAGCAGAACCTGATCGCGATCAACATGTCTGAGTTCCAGGAAGCCCATACCGTCTCGACCTTGAAGGGGGCGCCGCCCGGTTATGTCGGTTACGGCAAGGGCGGTCTCCTGACCGAGGCTGTGCGCAGAAAGCCCTATTCGGTGATCCTGCTTGACGAAGTCGAGAAAGCGCATCCGGATGTGCACGAAATATTCTTCCAGGTCTTCGACAAGGGCATGATGGACGACAGTGAAGGCAGGCGCATCGATTTCAAGAACACGCTGATCTTGCTCACGTCGAATGTCGGATCCGAAGTCATCATGGACCATACAAGGAATGGGACTGTGGAGACGAGCATCGACGAACTCGACACGGCGTTGCGCGCTCCACTCTTGAAGGTGTTCCCGGCGGCGTTCCTTGGTCGGGTTGTGACGATCCCTTACTATCCGCTTTCCGCCTCCATGATCGAGGCAATCACCAGGCATCAGTTCAGCAAGATCGCACGTCGCCTCAGGGCGACCAACGATGCCGAGCTGGTGATTGGCGACGGCGTCATGGATCTGGTGAAGGCGCGTTGCACCGAAATAGAATCCGGTGGCCGCATGATTGACGCCATCCTCACCAATACGCTGCTTCCAGAATTGAGCCGCGGCGTGCTCAATCGTGCGCTCGAAGGGGAGAAGTTGACGAAGGTCACTGTGGGAGCCTCGTCAGAGGGGTTCACTTACAAATTCGAATAGCTCGGTCTTTGGTTACGAGACAGGGCGAGTTCTCATCCGGACGGCCCGGGCAGCCTTTGCACCTGGTGATGCTGGGGCGGTGCTAGCGGGAGACCGATACCGTCCTCCCCCTAACCGGACGACGCGCTATTATTGCTTAAGTTCGAGCGTATCTAGCCTTCGCATTCGCGAGCCGACCACTACGGAAGGCGGAGCGAGCTCCCCGGGGAGGCAAATGGCGAATTTCGGTTGCGATCAGTTCAATGCGCTTCATCCGAGTTCTTAATCTGCCACACGCTAGCCTCCGACGGTCAGCTCAGGACCGAACCTCAATATCGGACCGTCCTCGATGATTGCGCCTCGGAGATCGAAGGCATCGGACAAGTTGGCCACGACGTACATGGAATGGCTTGTGACATCGTTGGATGTTTCGAAAACGTAGGCATCCTGACGGCTATTGCTGCGCTGGTCTACGATATGTGCGAGCCGGCCGATGGTCGAAGGTTCGTAGCCAGATTTCTCTGCCGCTTGGCTTCTCGCTACCTCCTCGGTGACGCCCACCACGGCAATATAGTTCATCGCGGACTCCCTTCGCTTGGATCGCACGTGAACGGCGCAGCCGCCGTATCCATGCTTTTTTCAAATCCACTCGAAAAGAAGTGGGGCAGGTTTCCGTAACCGCAAGGGAAGTTGCAATCAGTACAGAGCGGTCGACAGACGCATCGTTCCCTCGACCTGCGGCTGACGCTACGCTGGGGAATGGTAGACATCACCAGTCTCCGCGTCGGAACCATCACGCGCGCCAGAGCTTCTTCCAATCTGGCTCTGATTTATGCGAAGGCGCAGATGGGAACGCATCA
Source organism: Mesorhizobium sp. NPDC059054 (assembly GCF_042739215.1). Taxonomy (NCBI): domain Bacteria; kingdom Pseudomonadati; phylum Pseudomonadota; class Alphaproteobacteria; order Hyphomicrobiales; family Phyllobacteriaceae; genus Mesorhizobium; species Mesorhizobium sp. NPDC059054. The sequence continues at coordinate 529,890 of NZ_JBHYHV010000006.1, read as the reverse complement.
AGCACACCAACCACGACCGATAGAAATAAGGGGCGCACGTACCAACAATCTGAAGAGCGTCGACGTCTCGATCCCGAAACATCAGATAGTCGTCTTCACGGGGGTGTCTGGATCGGGCAAATCCTCGCTCGTTTTTGACACGGTCGCCGCGGAATCCCAGCGCCAGCTCAACGAAACCTACAGCACATTCATCAGGCATCGCCTTCCGCATTATGGCGCGCCCGATGTGGATTCGCTCGAAGCAGCATCTATCTGTTGGACGAGCCGACGTCCGGTCTGCACATGAGCGACGTAGATCGGCTTCTCGCCCTGTTCGATGCCCTCGTCGAACAAGGAAAATCCCTGATCGTCGTCGAACACAACGTCGAGGTCATCGCCAATGCCGATTGGATCATCGAATTGGGGCCCGGCGCTGGCAAACGCGGCGGCAAAGTCATTTTCGAGGGTACGCCGCAAATGATAGTGAGCGATAAACGCTCCGTCACCGGACCGTTCGTTCGGAAATATCTCTCAGAACCGTTGCTACAGCCGGCTGCCGCCGCTGCGCCCCCAACGGCGGTTTGACTCGCGCGCCCGGCTCTGCCAGTCAGACTTCCTCAGTCTCGAGCCACGCCGGAGGTGGCGGAAGCGCGCCCGAGTTGCCTCACAAGCAGCCTGATTGACAGGCATGTCAGTCAACGAGGCGTGCCTTTGTCGACGCCGAGCATCCTGCGGCTATTGGGGAGGCGTCCGCCCCGAACGTAACAAATTTGGAACCTCCGATGGCACGATCCGTTCGTTCTGGCGGAGGAAAACCGATGAGAGTTTTCATTCTGATCGCCATGCTGACTGTTGTTGCTGCGTGCGATGGCGGCGGTCCCACCATTCAGAAAGGTGAAGGGCCAGTCACACAAAAAGTCGAGACCGGTGAGGCTCCTGGCTTGCCAGTAGGAACCGAGGCCAATCAACAAAAGATACAGCCGGTTCAGCCAGCAAGTTCGCCGCAATAGGAGTTCTTGATGTTTCAAAACGATCAGATGTTTACCGGTGAGATCGGACTCGTGGTTCTCACCCTCGTGCCGATCTTTGCGGCAGCTCTCGTTGGCTTGGCGATTTTTATGCGGCGCGAAAACACGAAAGCCATATTGAGGACTGGGGCCTTCAATCGCCGCGACAACGAATAGTTCCACGCTCCGTCGTTAAAGCCTCACAAAATTGCCGGGCTCTCTCGTATCGTACGGCCTCAACTTGGCCCAAGGCTTGTTGGCCGGTTTTCGTCGGGGCCGCGTTTGACGAGGCCCAGTTACTTCAGGGAGGGCTCCACTTAAGGCCTGACCGCGTCTGTTTTCAGATTGTCTGACTGCGTGCTTTTTCGCGCCGCGAATTCCAAAGCGTAACCGGCGTTCCGAGGGCTTTGTTTTCCGAAGTCTTCGACTGCCTCGCTGATGGTGATATCGTCTCCACGAAAGCGCAGCGTCGCCTCCGGGCCAATCGAGACAACCATGGGCAAATATCGAGATCATCGTGAGCCGCGCCGGCATCGGCAAGGTGATGACTTCTCGCCCTTTTCGGAGCGGATATCTGAGCCAAGCTACTTTCAGCAGGTACGGGCCACGGCCATAGAGCCTGTGGATGCCGAGGTGACGTGGTTCAACGCCAGCAAGGGCTTTGGCTTCATCAAACTCCCGGATGGCACGGAGGCCTATCTCCACGTGCGAGCATTGGAAGCAGCCGGGAGCCGCAATGTCTCCGACGGGACGCGTCTGAAAGTCACGATCGAAAAAAGTCCAAAAGGACCGCAGGTCGCGCAAGTGCTGGAGATCAGCCATCAGATCAAGAGAAATCCGGCACAGCCGCATGGAGAAGCCGCTGCTCCGACTGTTGCGCAGCCGCAGGGGGAGGGCACTGTAAAATGGTACAATCCCGAAAAAGGCTTCGGTTTTATCGCTCCTGACAATGGTGAACAGGACGTCTTCGTTCATGCCACCACGCTAAGCCGTTCGGGGCTAAGCGTGCTGGTGGAAGGACAAAAGGTCTTCATCGAATGCGGACCGGGCAAGAAAGGCCTGGAAGTAAGAAGCATCCGCCTCGCTTAGATGCCGGCGCTTGAGCGACATTGCCTCTCCACGAGGGCACCGGCCATGTTGGCGGGATAAACTCAAAGAACGACGCACCTACGCCAAAGCATTGCAATTCAACAAGCGCGAGCGACTCGGACCTAGCGCTTTTCCAGACGCCCACGCTTTTGGCCTGGTTTTCTACCAAGGCCCAGATTCTTTGCCAGTGCCGACCGCTGTTGCGAATAGCTCTCGGCCACCATCGGATAGTCAGACGGCAGCGACCATTTCTCGCGGTACTGTTCCGGTGTGAGTCCCAAGGTCGCCAGGTGCCGCTTCAGTGTTCGATACCGCTTTCCATCCTCCAGACTGACGATGTAGTCGCGCGTGACCGACTTCCGGATGGAGATCTTCGGTTTCTGCGGCTCAGAAACCGTTTCCTTCGGGCTGTTGATGCTGCTTAGGCTCCGAAACACGCTCGCGATGACGCCAGGCAGATCAGGTACCGGAACAGGATTGTTCCCAACATAGGCACTCACGATATCGGCTGTGAGTTCGGTGAGCTTGTCGGTAGAAGGTAAGGTTTCGCCAGCCATTTTATCGTTCCCCAGTTATTGGCAGTCCGCCATAATCCAAGAACGGCCGCTTCGAAAGGCGAAATTTCAGACTTAAAGTTCCAGGGGATGCGGCAGGTTCTAGCGAAGCTCTAAAGGGCATCGGGCGAGCATGTCAGCCGAACAGTGGTCGCCAAGTTCGCGTCCAATGCGACCGCCCCGATTCCGGACCGGTTGGCAAGGTTCCGATCGCTGCCTCGGTGCTGCCGATTGTAATATTTTGTTCGGGCCTGCCCGGATAGACCGCGGTGGGGCGGATTTCGGCGACCCTCTACGGGACATGGCTCGCTACGCAGTCAAACGCGGCTGATCGCTCATGAGCGGCAGGGTACAAACGATTTCTCTTGTAACGGCGCGATGTGCCGGCATCTTGAAACGCGGGAAATTTGACGCTAAATAGCGTCATAATTAATGGCAAGGTGAATTTATGACAATCGCTCAATATTCGGAAAAGGGCCTCTTCGCGCCGCGCAAGATCGCGGACGTGCTTCGCACCACCAGCGAGGACGTGGCCCGCTCGGCCGGATTGGGCAAGGATGCCATCCAGCGGCAGGAGCGCGTGCGTTCGCACAAGACCCAGCGCCGGCTGCGTGAAATGGTCGAAGTCATCAACAAGGTCGAGCCGCGCTTCGGATCGGCTCTCATTGCCTATGCCTGGTATCGCTCCGAACCCCTGTCGGGATTCTCTGGCCAGACGGCCATGCAGCTTGTCGGCAGCGGACGTGTCGACGAAGTTCTCGAATATATCGATGCGGTTGACGCTGGCGTTTACGCCTGACCGTCCCGATGCACTATCAAGGAAAGCTCTACAGGGCGCTCAATCCTGTCTACGCGCGCGAACCGCTGTCGGGCCGCGGAGCCGAACTCTATGGTGGCCGCTTCAATCCCAAGGGTACGCCGGCGCTCTACTGCTCCTTGTCGGTGTTGACGGCGATCAGGGAGGCGAACCAGATCGGCAATCTGCAGCCGACGACGCTTGTTTCCTATGACGCCGATATCGACCGCATCTTTGACGGCCGCGACGCCGACGCGCTTGCCGCTTTCGACATGGATGCCAAAGGACTGGCCGACACGACCTGGCGTGACCAGATGAAAACGCGAGGGCAAGCGAGAACACAGGTGTTTGCGCGCACGCTCATCCAGGCCGGCCACAACGGCCTTCTGGTTCGATCCTTCGCGCCAGGCGCCTCGGCTGATGATTTGAACCTAGTTCTCTGGATCTGGGGGGATGAGAAGCGACAGGCGTATCTTGCCCTTATCGACGAGGAGGGACGCCTGTCCCGCTAACCGCCTTCTGCGCGAAATCCTGGAGTTTGCCGGCCGCAAATCAATGGCGTTGCGAGGGCATATCGGGCCGCGATTTGAAGCTCTCGATAACCAGTTTTTCACCATAACCGTCGAGATTGCCCATGCGGCCATGTATCGAGTTCCGCCTCAGGCAACAAAGACCCGCTCCGTTGGCGAGCGGGTCTTTCTTTATCTCGCGGGATCGGCCTGGCGTCGCTGCTGCCGATCGGTCATCGCGCGCAGACTGATTCGCGGATCATCTGCCAATCGCCCTCCATGCGCAGCCATGGCGCTAGAAGCCGCCGTACACGGTAACGGTGTTCTTCTCGGCGAAGCGCGTTCGAGTCAGCGGATTTGGCAGCGGGACGGTTGGGCCCCCTTCGGTATCTCTCTTAATCGAGCTGGAGCTACCATGTCGTCTATCCCGAACGCGCGTTGAGACAGAAGAAAGTCAAAGCGTTTCGCGACTTACTGTTTGCGGAAGCGGTCGCCCAAGGGCGGCGTGATTGTTTTTGGGCCTTCCCCGTTGCGCGGTGGGCGGCTCTCCCTTCTAGGCCCGACGCGGCAGCCCGCAACCCTTCGCTCGCGCTACGGGTCCTCCATTCCATTTCGGTCCTTCGGATGCCGGCCGCCTCTACGGCGGGCCTTTCCGGTCGTTTTCGCCGCCCACCCCGCTTCCGGGGAGGGCGCAGCGAGTTTGCGAGCGGAGACCAGATCATGCGCAAGACCGGTAAGCGTTCAGCCCGTCGCGAGGGTGGTGCAAAGGGCGGCCAGCCGCCGAGGGCTAGCCTTTATTCCGAGATCACGGATCGCATCATTGCCGACCTCGAGCGCGGCTGTGTGCCTTGGGTCAAGCCTTGGGGCGCGGCGAAGGCGGCCATTGGCCTGCCGAAGAATGCGGCAACCCGGCGCAGCTATTCCGGCATCAACATCCTTATCCTGTGGGGCGCGGTCATCGAGCGTGGCTATGCCAGTCAGGACTGGCTGACCTTCCGACAGGCGCTGGCGCTTGGCGGTTCTGTCCGGAAAGGCGAGCACGGCACCACCATCGTGCATGCCGATCGCTTCATTCCGAAGGACGAGAAGGAGCGCGCCAAGGCCGAAGACATCGAGCCGAAGGCCATACCCTATTTGAAGCGGTTTACCGTCTTCAACGTCTCGCAGTGTGACGGCCTGCCGGACCATTTCCACCAACAGACGGGGCCGTTGCCCGAGCGCGAGACGATCCCGCATGCCGAGGCACTGATTGGCGCATCGGGCGCCGATATCCGCATCGGTGGCGATCGCGCATTTTACATGCCCGGCGTCGATTTCATCCAGCTGCCGCCGCAACCGGCTTTCTTCGAACAGATCAACTACTATCGCACCTGCTTTCACGAGCTCGGCCACTGGACGGGGCACCAGACACGTCTCAGCCGCGACATGTCCGGTGCGTTCGGTTCGAAACCTTACGCCCGCGAGGAACTCGTCGCCGAGATGGCGGCGGCCTTCGTATGCTCCTCCCTCGGCATCGAGCCGACCGTTCGCCATGCCGATTATATCGGCTCATGGCTGACGGTGCTGCGCGAGGACAATCGCGCGATTTTCCGCGCTGCCAGCCTCGCCTCGAAAGCCGCCGATTTCCTGCTCGCCCTCAATGGCGGCGCCGAAAGCGAGCCCCGGAAGAGCTTCGCCGCCTAGGCGCGCGCAATCAATCCGAGCTGTTCCAGGAAGGAGCTTTCCCATGATCTTGATCACGGATGAACTGCGCGCGCGGCTGCTCGCCAATGGCGCAGCCGAGACCGAAACCAATTATGTCCCGGTCGTCAAACTGTTCAATCCGGTCGGGGCCGCGACATGGATTCTGACCGAGCTCGAGGCGGACGGCGACACGCTGTTCGGGCTCTGCGATCTGGGCTTTGGTTTTCCTGAACTCGGCAGTGTCAGTCTTGCCGAATTGCAGGCGGTCAAGGGACCGCTTGGCCTCGGCATCGAGCGCGATCTCTATTTCGCGCCCCGCTTTCCGCTCTCGGTCTACGCCGAGGCCGCGCGCGTCGCTGGCCACATTGTCGAGGCCGAGCAGCTTCTGCGGCATGCGGCAGCAGCACTTGCCCTTTCCCGTTCCGAGCTTCCGCCCAATGCGGCGGATGACGAGCGCCGCTAGGCGCAAAACGAGCCCGCCGCTCGGCCTGTGGCCTCGCGGAAGGGGCAATTCTCCACCAGAGCCAAAGGAGAGCAACCATGCAGCTCGCTCATGTGTCCATCGATAGATTGAGCATCTCGCCCGCCAACATGCGGCATTCGAAACGTCCGCCGGATGTCTCCGATATCCTGCCTTCGGTCAGGGCGCGCGGCGTCCTTGTGCCGCTTCTAGTGCGACCGAACGGCTCGCCGGAGACCTTCGAAATCGTCGCCGGACGGCGGCGCTATTTCGCCGCGAGGCTTGTTGCCGAAGAACGCGGCGAGCTCGAATCCTTGCCATGCGCCATCATGGAAGACGGCGACGACGCCGATGCCCTGGAGGCCTCGCTGATCGAAAACATTGCGCGCCTCGATCCGGACGAGGTTTCGCAATGGGAGACCTTCACCCGTCTGATCAAGGAAGGACGCACCGCTGCCGACATCGCTGCGACCTTCGGCATCACTGAACTCCAAGTGAAGCGCGTGCTGGCGTTGGGACGCCTGTTGCCCAAAATCCGCGAAGCCTATCGCAAGGATGACATCGATGCCGACACGGTGCGCCATCTGACAATGGCGTCTAGCGCCAAGCAGAAGGAATGGCTGGCGCTTTTTGCCGATCCCGCGCAATACGCTCCGCACGGGCGGCAGTTGAAGCAATGGCTTTTGGGCGGCCAGTCGATTTCCACCAAGGTGGCGTTGTTTGGCGTCGAGGATTATGGCGGGCAGATCGTTTCCGACCTTTTCGGCGAGGACAGCTATTTCGCCGATATCGATCTGTTCTGGCAAAAGCAGAATGAGGCGATTGCGGCGAGACGCGCCGCCTATCTGGAAGCAGGTTGGCGCGAGGTGGTGGTGCTGGAAACCGGCACGTATTTCTACGATTGGGAACACGAAAAGACGCCGAAGAAGAAGGGCGGCAAGGTCTTCATCACCGTCTCGCAGCGCGGCGAAGTCGAGTTTCATGAAGGTTGGCTGACGCGCAAGGAAGCGCGGCGCCGCGCCAGCGACGATGGCGGCGAGCAGGACGACACGCCCGCCAAGGCGGCGCGCCCGGAACTCACCGGCTCAATGCAGAACTATGTCGACCTGCACCGCCATGCAGCCGTCCGCGCGGCACTCTTCGACTATCCGAGTGTCGTGCTGCGGCTGATGGTGGCCCATGCGATTGCCGGCTCGCCGCTTTGGCAGGTTCGGCTGGAACCGCAACGCGCCGCCAATCAGGCCATCGCCGAAAGCATTGCCTCAAGCGCGGCGGAAGCGACGTTCACCGGAAAGCTGCGCGGGGTTTTGGCACTGCTCGGACGATCTGACGACGATCCGACCGTTGCCGGGGGCTACTGCGATGGCGTTACGCTCGCCACCGTCTTCACTCAGTTGCTGGCATTGCCGGATGAAGACGTCGCCCGCATCCTGGCTGTTGTCATGGCGGAAACGCTTTGCGCGGGCACGGCTATCGTCGAACTCCTCGGCACGTATCTCAACGTCGATATGGCCGCATGCTGGCAAGCGGACGACACTTTCTTCGACCTGTTGCGCGACAGGGAAGTCGCCAATGCGATGCTTGCCGAGATTGGCGGCAGGGAGGTTGCGGACGGCAATATCTCGGAGAAGGTGAAGACGCAGAAGACCATCATCCGCGACTTCCTTTCGGGTGACAATGGCAGGCAGAAGATCAATGGCTGGCTGCCACGCTGGATGAAATTCCCCGTCGAGAGCTACACGGATCGCGGTGGCTTCCGCACTGCCGATCATTGGGCGCAGGTCCAGCGGCTGATCATGTCCGAATGATTGTCGTGTGGCAGGCGGCGGCAGGTTGGCATGCCGCCGCTTGCTCCGGCCCCAGTCCGCAACAGGCTTGCTCAGCTGTCGCGGGCCGCAAGTCTTGACCCGTGCGGTTCTGGCGCTTGTGTCATCACCGACCCCGCGGCAACTCCTCGCCCGATTGTCGTCTCAACGCGCACATTTCCGGGTGGGCATGATCGCATGAGGCACCGCACCAGAGTGTCCCGCGAGCGTCATGGCTGCCGTAGTGCCCGGGCGCCGTCCGACGCGTTGAAGCCAAATCTCCAGGCGCTTTTTCCGAGGATCATTCCCCTGCGGCTGGCTTGTCGACCTATGGCCGATCCGGCCGGCCCGAAACCCTCGACCGCCGACTTTTTTCCCCGCCGCCTGCGGCGGCTTCCTCGCGCCGCTTCGCTTCAAAAAAGCCGTCTGCTCGGGTCCTGCGCTGCCGCTCCGGCCTATCGGGTTCGGACCGCCCAGATCGCCCATCACGGTCTGCCATCGCAGGGGAATGGCCCCCGGCGAACACCAAAGGAGATTACAATGACCGCGATCGGATACGTCACCAAGCAGGACAATGGCGGCTACAAGGGCCAGCTCAAGACACTCAGCCTCCGCGCCGACATCGACATCGTGCCCAATCAGGCCAAGAGCGCCGACAACCATCCCGACTTCCGGGTGCTGGCGCAGGGCGTCGAGGTCGGCGCCGGCTGGATCCGGACCGGCGAGGCTTCCGGCAAGGACTATGTGAGCCTCTCCATCGCAGCCCCCGAATTCGGACCGCGCAAACTCTACGCCAATCTCGGCCGCGCCGCCGGCCACGACGACGACGAAACCTACGCCATCATCTGGAACGCGGCCGACTGACCGGCAGATCAAGAAGCCCCGCGCAGCAAGCGCGGGGCACCCTTGCAAGGGGCGCGAAAACGCCCCACCAACTCTTCTCCGGTCCCGCCGACGCGTTCGGTCCGAGCCGACGCTACCGGACTGCGCCGGGCAGCAGATGCGATGCGAAATAGGCATCGCGTGGTGTCGAAAGCCACCGCTTTCGAAACCATCGCGGTCCGTTAGGATCGCATGTCCCGGGCTACGAACGAGCAGTGAAACGATGATCGCCCCCTTCCGTGACAGCGCTCCGACCGGCGAGGAACTCACCGACTACGACCGTTCTCACGTGAAGCTCTATGTGCGTCTGCTCGACGCCGACTCTGAAGGCGCTGCATGGCAGGAGGTGGCGAGCGTCCTCTTTGGACTCGATCCCGCGCGAGAAGAGCGCGCTCTTGGCGTCTACACAAGCCATCTGGAGCGGGCGCGCTGGATGGCGGAGACAGGCTATCTGCTGCTCTTGCGCGATCCCCGTGATTGAGCCTTCGAGAATAATGGCGTGATGCCGGAAAGGCATCACCCGATGCCCGCTCGGGGACTTTTGCCGTTCGCACCATCCCGCTTTCCTTTGATGCGACTGCCCAATGTCTGCGAGGCACCGTTCATGAAGCCGGACACGTCCCGATGGCGCGACCATAGCAGTTACGACTTCCTCGACAATCTTTCGACGGAGGGTCTCGCCTGGGAATGCCTGCGGCGTTCGCGGGATTATCAACAACACTACAAGCTGCTCGTCGCCAAAGGGACCCATGGCGTTCCCTTCGAACCCGAAGCCCAGCAGCGCTGGGGGTTGCGATTTCCCGGCAAGGCCAGATCTATCCGCCCTGAAGCAATCCGTGTTCTGGTCGCCGCGCGCCGATCCCGCCGTGCTTACCCTGGTTGCTGCTTCTGATCCGCCTTTTGGGCGATCGCTTCCGGCGCCGGAGTTCCGGACCCGCCGCCTCGCGCCGGAAGGGCATCACGCAATCCACGGCAACGTCGTCGCCGCCCAAATCCTTCTTCGTCCCGGCACCGAGCCTGGGCTTCCGCTTGCAGTCCTGATGCCGCTCGACGCCGATTTGCTCAGCCGGATCGAATCCCTGAGGCGGCTCTGGCGCGACTGGCAGCAACTCTCCGTCCCGCCCGATACGCGCATCACAGTGCAACGTCGGCGGCGTCTGCGACTGGGGCTTCGCGCCGCCGACGGTCGTGACAACGGGGCCAGCTATCGCGAGATCGCGATGGCGATCTATGGTGCGCCTCGCGTCGCGGCTGAACCATGGAAGACATCACCGCTGCGCGACACCGTGATCGGTCTGGTCGAAAGTGCCGCAGCCCTGATCGGCGGAGGCTATCTCCAGCTCCTTCGCCACCGACGGCGTCCCTGATCTTCGCGTCGCGTGGGGTGGGGATTTTACCTCCCATCAATTCCCCATCCCTCCTGCAACCATCCCTACGCCACCATGGTCGTCATCCGCCGCTGCACGCCAGTGCAGCTCGATCCATTCACGGAGGCCCGCCCCATGCGATCCGAACTCGCTTTACTGCCCCCGCGCTATCTGCGCACCAAGGAAGCAGCCGAATTCCTCAGCCTGTCTGCGCGCACGCTGGAAAAGCACAGGACGTACGGCACCGGTCCGGACTATCGCAAGCTCGGCGGAAGGGTCGTTTATGCCGTCGATGACCTGCAGTCATGGGCAAATCGTGGCGCCGTCACCTCCACCTCCGACCCACGCGGCTCGGTCCTGCCAGCAAAACGCCACGCGCCTGCGGCTGGGCCGGCTGGCGCCCGATATGTGCGCTGAGCCTGGTGCGATCCGCATGCTGGAGCGCCAACCCATCTCCGACCGCGGCCCGTTCGACCCCTTCCGGGCGCTGCCCGGTAATTTCGCGCCGCGGGACGTGCAGGATCTCATGGCCTATCCCTTCTTCTCTCTTGCCAAATCCCGTCGCACCGCGCCCCTCGATTTTACCAGCGGCCCCGTCACCATCCGCGTCGAGGCGGTCGCAGAGCACGGCATGGCCACGATCTGGGATGCCGACGTCCTGATCTGGGCCGCGAGCCAGATCGTCGAAGCGCGGGACGCCGGCCTCAGAACCTCGCGGCTTATCGTTGCCACGCCCTATGAAATCCTCAAATTCGTGGGCCGAGGCACGAGCATGCGCGATTATCGGCGTCTGAAGGCCGCTCTCGATCGTCTCCAATCGACGACGATCTGCACCTCCCTGCGCGAGCGCGCCGAGGGCCGGCGTCATCGTTTCTCGTGGCTGAACGAATGGAAGGAACGGACAGATCGCGACGGCAAAGCCGATGGGATCGAACTCATCATACCGGACTGGTTCTACCAGAGCGTCCTCGACGATGCGCTGGTGCTGACCATCGACCACGCCTATTTCGCGCTGACGGGCGGGCTGGATCGCTGGCTCTATCGCCATGTGCGCAAGCATGGCGGGCGTCAACGCCGGGGCTGGCGGTTCGAATTCAGACATCTTCACCGAAAGTCCGGCGCGATGTCGCCGTTCAACCGCTTCGCTTTCGAACTCCGGGACATCATCCGTCGCCAGCCTTTGCCGGGATACGCGCTCTATCTCGAAGTCGATATAGGAGGCCGTACGCTGCTCGCCTTCGAGCCCGTCTTGCCCGGTGCATCCAATGGGGAAGGCCTCGTGCTATCGGGAACGCCGCGACGCGTGCCATCGGGAACCGCAGGCACGTGCCAACGGGAACCGAAACGCGATCCAACCCTCGTCAATATCAGCGGAATTCGGATCGCTAACTTAGACTCTAACATTGAATCTAACCTCAAGGCGCAGGTGAGAACCGCGTGCGAGCCTGAACGGAAGCGGAGGGGCCGCCCATGATCGGTCCGCGTTCGACAACGGCGCAGGAATCTCCGGCCCGAACTCGGGAACCCGCTTCAGATCATCCGCCGGCGCTTTCAGCGGGCGATCTCACACACGTTCAGCTGATTTGGATCGAGAAGAGAGAGGAGCAGTGGATCCGCTTCGGCGCGCCGGTGGCGGAACGTATTCTCGATCGCCGCCAGCGCGTCCTGTCCTTCCGGCCTGGTTGCGTGTTTGCCGTGCTTCGCTGGTCAGCAAACGACTTTGGCACGACCTTTTCCCGTCTCGATGTCGTAGCCTCGGTCGCGCCCGGTCAGGCCTTTCAGACCGTACCCTGTATTGATCCCGGCGCCGAAATCCTGCTGACGATAACGGGCTGGCCACGGGTCGCGCGCGTCCTGGAAACCATCGATGCGATTGAACGGCTTGGGATCGATCTCGAATCGGTTTCGCCCGAACACTGGCGACATGTCCACAACAGGATGGCAGCCGGACAGGCGCCCCGTACCTACACGCTCGGTCAACATCGCGCCTTCCTCTTGCGCAGGCGGGTCACGTCGTGACGCGCGCTGGTGTTATTTTGCTCACGGCCATGGCAACGCTCGGCGTTGCGCGGCCTGGACTGGCGCCGACCCCCAGGCTGATCTGGAACGTATCGGCCAGCGTGCCTGTCGGGCTCTATGCAATTGCCGCCAGCGACCATTATGCCGTTGGCGACCTCGTCGCTGCCCGCGTCGAGGAACCGCTCGCGGGCATACTTGCCGAGCGCGGTTATCTGGGCAGGGGCGTCCCGCTGATCAAGCGCGTCCTCGCACTGCCGGGACAAACGGTTTGCCGCAGGGGTTCCATCATCGCTGTCGATGGCATCGACGTGGGCAGTGCGCTGCCATGCGATCGCGCCGGCCGCGAGCTTCCCGTGTGGCGGGGTTGCCGCCGCATCGCCGCCGATCAGCTGTTCCTGATGAATTGGCAGGTCGCTGACAGTTTCGACGGTCGCTACTTCGGACCGGTTCCGCTCGCCCATCTGCTTGGTCGCGCGACCCCGCTGTGGACCGAGGATGAGACGGGCCGCTTCGAATGGCGCGCGCCGACCCAAACGAACCTGCCTCAACCTGAGGCGGCGCGGCGTCCACCGACCAGATGACCTGCAACAGAGGAGACCGAAATGACCCAGATAGGTGAATTCACGCGCACACGCTCCGGCTTCGTCGGACGTGTCCACACGCTCAGCCTCGATCTGGAGATCGTGCTTGTCGCGGCGGATCAGGATGGTACCCGAAACGCGCCCGAATACCGCATCCACGCCAACAGCGATGATGGGCCGGAGATTGGCGCAGGCTGGAGACGTACGACTGAAAGGGCCGGCGAATATGTCTCGATCCAGCTTGATGACCCGGCTTTTGCGCAGCCCATATACGCCAAGCTTTTCCAGAACGGCGCAGACAAGACATCCTGGTCGCTGCACTGGTCACGGCGCCGTGCACGCGCAGACAGGGAGTGATCGATGTCGCTTTCCGCCTGTCTTAGCCTATGCCTCGGTGCCACCGGCACGCCGCGCAAATGCAGCCGACCACCCGTGTTGTGGCTGCACGTCCTGGTTCTTGTTGCAACGGCGGCAGGCACGAGAGCGGCAGAGCCGACGCCGCAGCAGCGGCCATGGTCTGTCGATCTTCACGCAAGCCACATTGCTGAGGCGGGGCGGCGTTTTGATATCCCGCTGCCCTGGATCCGCGCGGTCCTGCAGATCGAAAGCGCCGGCAATGTGCGCGCGGTGTCGTCAGCCGGTGCGATGGGACTGATGCAGATCATGCCGGAGACCTGGACATCGCTGCGCATCCGCTACTGGCTTGCGCAGGATCCGTTCGCACCACGCGACAATATCCTCGCTGGCACGGCTTATCTTCGCGAGATGTACGACCGCTATGGCAGGATCGACGCCATGCTCGCTGCCTACAACGCCGGCCCCGGTCGCTATGATGAATTCATTACGCGCGGGCGGCCTTTGCCCGCCGCAACAATTGCCTATGTCGCGGCAGTCCTTTCCCTGCTCGAGCGCGAATTCGGGCCGTCAGCTGCGCGCCGTCAATCGGCTTCGCCCTCAGGCTGGCGTGGTGCAGCCCTGTTCGCCCGCTCGAAAGAGGAGCGCGACGGCGGCTTGCCGAGAGGCGCCGCCGACAGCCTTTTTCCAAGATCAAACCGGCAGGTCGGCACCCCATGAACCGCAACCCGACCTTGCAAAGCATATCGGCAGCGTTCGCAGTGCTGCGTGCCAAGGGCATGCCCCAGCCGGCGCGACCGAGTGATGGCAGGATAAAAGGCCGCACGGTGCGCGCCGTTCGGGCGGTTGTTTTTGTTGGGATTTTTGGCCTGTTCCGCACGGTGCACGCTCCTCGTGCACCGTGCGGAACGACCTCATGACACTGAATTCAAAAGGTATTTCGAACGTCGCGGTGATCCGTCATGGCCGATGAAAAAGAGTTCCGCATCCGCCCAGGTCGGATACGATCCGCTCGGGCACAACGGGCTCGCCCGTTCGTCGCGCAGGCACTCGCCGCCGCGAAGAAGGCCGGTGGCATTTCGCGCGCTGGCCGCGTCTTAGCAAATCGCTCACGTTTCGGACGGGGGCAGCGTGCCAGCATTCAGGCCAATCGTCTCATCATGACCACCACGCGTGGTGCCGTCATCAAGGCGCGGGTGGTGCGGCAGTCGGCGCGGTCTGCACCGTTACGGGCGCATCTCGATTACCTGCGCCGCGACGGGGTGACCCGCGACGATGCGAAGGCGAAGCTGTTCGGTCCCGGCGAGGGGGAGGCGAACGGCCGCGTATTCGCCGAGCGCTGCCAGGACGATCGTCATCACTTCCGGCTCATCGTCTCGCCCGATGACGCAACGGATATGTCGGACCTTCGCGCTTTCACGCGCGATCTCGTCGCCACCATGGAGAAGGATCTGGGCACCAGCCTTGACTGGGTCGCCGTCGATCATTGGAACACCGAACATCCTCACATCCATCTGATCGTGCGCGGCATGCGCGATGATGGCGGCGATCTGGTGATCTCACGGGACTATATTTCCCATGGCCTGCGCGACCGGGCGCGCGATCTGATCACCCAGGAACTCGGCCCCCGTACCGATCTCGACATTCGCCGTGGCCTTGCAAGACAGGTCGAGGCGCACCGATGGACCCAGCTCGACCGCCAGCTCGTGCGCGATGCCGGCATGGCCGGTGTCATTGACATGGCGCCGCCGCCCGGACGTCAGCCCGACGCGTTTCACACGCTGAAGGTCGGTCGGCTTCGGACTCTCGAAATCCTCGGTGTCGCCGGACAAGTCGGACATTTGCAGTGGTACCTCAGCCCGGAGGCAGAGACGACCCTGCGGGACCTTGGCCAACGGGGCGACATCATCGCGCGCATGCACCGCGCATTGACGGCGCGGGGCATCGAGCGCGGTTCCTCGGACTACGTCCTGGCTGGTGAGCGTCTCGGCCTAGCCGTGACCGGCCGCCTCGTCGAGCGAGGTCTCGATGACGAGCTCAACGGCACCGCCTATGCTGTGATCGATGCCGTGGACGGCCGCGTTCATCACATCAAACTTCCGCACATCGAGGCCGCTGGCGACGGGCCGGTCGGCTCCATCGTCGAACTTCGCGCCTATGATGACGCGCGGGGCGCACGCCGCGTCGCACTCGCCGCTCGCTCCGACCTTGACCTGTCGGCCCAAATCTCCGCGTCGGGCTGCACATGGCTCGATCGGCTGGCGGTCGCTCGCGCCCCAATCTCACTTTCCGAGAACGGCTTTGGAGGCGAGGTGCGTCGTGCGCTCGACAAGCGCGCCGAACATCTGGTCGGACAGGGTCTTGCAGAACGCCAGGGCCGGCAGATGATCTTTGCCGGCAATCTCCTCGAGACGCTGCGCCGCCGCGAACTGGATTCCGTAGTTGAGAAGCTTGCGTCCGACACGGGGCTGCAGTTCAAACCGGCCGCCGCCGGCGAATATGTTGCCGGCACCTTCCGCCAGCGCCTCACGCTCGCATCGGGCCGCTTCGCCATGCTCGATGATGGGCTCGGCTTTCAACTCGTGCCTTGGTCCCCATCACTCGAAAAGCAGCTGGGCCGTCACGTCTCCGGCCTCGCGCGCGGCGACGGCGGCGTCGACTGGGCTTTCAGCCGCCGCCGCGGTCTCGGTCTCTAGCCCGGTGGATAGCAAGGGTGCCGCCATGCCCTCGACGAAAATCCTCTGGGGTCAGATCCTCACCGTCTTCCTGATCGTGCTGGCCACGACATGGAGCGCCACCCAATTTGTCGCGTCGAAGCTGGGCTTCCAGGCGCAGCTGGGTCCGCCCTGGTTCATAGTGGCAGGCTGTCCGGTGTATTACCCGACGGCATTTTTCCCGTGGTGGTACTTCTACGACGCCTATGCGCCCGACATTTTCTTGCAGGGCGGTTTCATCGCGGCCTCCGGAGGGTTTCTCTCGATCGTGGCAGCCATCGGCATATCGGTCTGGCGGGCGCGTGAGGCCAAGACGGCCGAAACCTATGGCTCCGCAAGATGGGCCGACGAGAAGGAAGTGATCGCCGCCGGGCTGCTCGGCGCGGATGGGGTCGTGCTGGGCCGGTATGGCGATGCCTATCTTCGTCACGACGGGCCCGAGCATATCTTGTGCTTCGCGCCAACACGATCCGGCAAGGGTGTCGGGCTGGTCGTGCCGTCGCTCCTGGCCTGGGCAGGCTCAGCCATCGTCCACGACATCAAGGGCGAAAACTGGCAGCTCACCGCCGGTTTCCGCGCACAGCATGGCCGCGTGCTGCTGTTTGATCCGACCAATCCGGGATCGGCTGCCTACAACCCCTTGCTCGAGGTCCGCCGTGGCGAGTGGGAGGTGCGAGACGTCCAGAACATCGCCGATATCCTGGTCGATCCCGAGGGCTCGCTCGAACGGCGCAACCACTGGGAAAAGACGAGCCACGCCCTCCTGGTCGGTGCGATCCTTCACGTGCTCTACGCCGAGGAGCAAAAGACGCTGGCTGGTGTCGCCGCCTTCCTTTCCGATCCCAAGCGTCCGATCGAGTCGACTTTGGTCGCCATGATGAAAACCGCCCATCTCGGCGAGGCCGGTCCGCACCCGGTCATCGCTAGCGCTGCGCGCGAGTTGCTCAACAAATCCGACAACGAGCGCTCGGGCGTGCTCTCCACGGCAATGTCGTTCCTCGGTCTCTACAGGGATCCCGTGGTCGCCGAGGTAACGCGGCGCTGCGACTGGCGCATCAGCGATATCCTCACCGGCGAGAAACCGACGACGCTCTATCTCGTCGTGCCGCCCTCCGACATCAGCCGCACCAAGCCCCTGATCCGCCTGATCCTCAATCAGGTCGGCCGGCGTCTCAGTGAAGACCTGCAGGCGAGGGGGCGCCATCGCCTTCTGCTCATGCTCGATGAGTTCCCGGCACTTGGCCGGCTCGATTTTTTTGAATCGGCCCTGGCCTTCATGGCGGGTTACGGCCTGAAGGCCTTCCTGATCGCACAATCGCTGAACCAGATCGAGAAGGCCTATGGCCCGAACAACTCGATCCTCGACAATTGCCATGTCCGCATCAGCTTTGCCACCAATGACGAGCGCACCGCCAAGCGCATCTCGGACGCGCTTGGCACGGCCACGGAGATGAGGGCGATGAAGAACTATGCCGGACACCGGCTTTCGCCGTGGCTCGGGCATGTCATGGTCTCGCGCTCCGAAACGGCGCGTCCGCTGCTGACGCCGGGCGAGATCATGCAACTGCCGCCATCCGACGAGATCGTCATGATCGCCGGCACGCCGCCAATCCGGGCGAGGAAAGCCCGCTATTATGAGGACATCCGCTTCAGGCAACGCATCCTGCCGCCGCCCGTATCGCCGATGGCACAACAGGATCGCCCCGACGACTGGAGCGCGCGTCCCCTTCCAAGCGCGCCGGACGTCCGCGCCGGCACCACGCGCCCCGGCGATGAGGAGGATCCAACCGAGTCCGAGCGCCGCCGGCAGCCCGAACTGAATCTGGCCGGGACCAACGCCGCCCCCGAAAACGAATTCGAGATCGATCCCGCTGCAGGCCTGGATGACGACAGAGCGCTGCGTCGCCGCCAGCTGGCACAGATCATGCGGGGCGTCGCGCGTCAGGTGTCGCTTGATCCGGATGACGGGATGGATTTGTAATTGCCATGGGCCGCCACATGAAGAAGACCAAGCTTTCGGTCTATCTGGACCCGGATATCACGACGATGCTCATCGAGTACGCGGCCCGGCGTGGCCGCTCGCAATCGATGATCGCCGAAGCCGCGATCGCTTCTTTTCTTTCTCCAGATGCCGATGAAAGGCGCGAGGCCGCGATCGCGAAACGTCTGGACCAGATCGACCGGCGCTTGACTCGCCAGGAGCGCGATGTCGGCATCGCGGTCGAGACCCTGGCCGTATTCGTCCGCTTCTGGCTGGCCACGACCCCTTCGCTGCCGGAGCCCGCAGCGCAGGCGGCGCGGGCCAAGGCTGCGGAGCGATATGAAGCCTTCATCGGCGCGCTGGGACGCCGGCTGGCCAAGGGGCCGCTGCTGCGGCAGGAAATCAGCGAAGACAAAGTCTGAACGGACACGCTGTTCGCTCGGTCCGATGGCCCGGCAGGCCAAGGTCGGCGCGACGGCCGCACCGCCCTTCACCTGTCTTTGCACGCCATACTACTACGACGTCCGAATTTTGTTGAACCGCTCCGAATTGCGGTTCTCTTAATCGTCCCCGTCCGGAACCGTGAAGGATTTCCAACGGGAACAAGATGGTGGCTTCGCTCAACAACCCAGAACAACGCTCGCGCAGCTCACGCATGCTGCGCACGGCGCTCGGATCCGCCATCGCGCGGTTTCTGGACGACCCTGCGATCGTCGAGGTCATGGTCAATCCCGACGGCCGCATCTGGGTCGACAGGCTTTCCGCTGGCTTGGCCGATACGGGCGAGACGCTGGCTGCGGTCGATGGCGAGCGCATCGTGCGTCTCGTGGCTCATCATGTGGGAGCGGAAGTCCATAGCCGCGCACCGAGGGTCTCGGCCGAGCTTCCCGACACGGGCGAGCGCTTCGAGGGGCTTTTGCCGCCCGTGGTCGCGGCGCCCGCATTCGCCATTCGCAAACCCGCCGTGGCCGTGTTCAGGCTCGACGATTATGTCGCCGCCGACATCATGAGCCCTGGCCAGGCAGGCGTGTTGCTTGCTGCCGTCGCCTCGCGCGCCAACATCCTTGTCGCCGGTGGCACATCCACGGGCAAGACCACACTCACCAACGCGCTGCTCGCCGAGGTCGCCAAGAGTGGCGACCGCGTCGTCATCATCGAAGACACAAGGGAATTGCAGTGCGCCGCCCGCAATCTCGTCGCCATGCGCACCAAGGACGGTGTGGCAACCCTCTCGGATCTCGTGCGTTCATCGCTGCGCCTGCGCCCGGACCGTATCCCAATCGGCGAGGTGCGCGGGGCCGAGGCGCTCGACCTGCTGAAAGCCTGGGGCACCGGCCATCCCGGCGGCATCGGTACGATCCATGCCGGCACGGCGATGGGCGCACTGCGGCGCCTCGAACAACTGATCCAGGAAGCCGTCATCACCGTACCGCGCGCGCTGATCGCGGAAACCATTGACGTCATCGCCGTCCTCTCCGGCCGCGGCGCCGCACGGCGACTGACGGAGCTCGCCCGCGTCGAAGGGCTCGGAGCCGACGGCGACTACCGCCTGACCGAAACCACCCCGAACATGACTGGAGACGCTTCGTGATCCGCACGCTTCAACGCCGCTATCGTCCGATCGCCGCCAACCTCACCGCCATTTGCGTCAGCCTGCTGCTGGCCCCTGCCGCCCATGCGTCCGGCTCATCGATGCCGTGGGAGCAGCCGCTGCAAAAAATACTGCAGTCCATCGAAGGGCCCGTCGCCAAGATCATGGCCGTGATCATCATCATCGTGACCGGCTTGACGCTGGCCTTCGGCGACACTTCCGGAGGCTTCCGGAGACTGATCCAGATCGTTTTCGGGCTCAGCATCGCGTTCGCCGCCTCCAGCTTCTTCCTGTCCTTCTTCGCCTTCGGCGGCGGGGCGCTGCTGTGATGGCTGCCACTTTCGAACAGATCGACACTGTACCGGGCTATTCGGTTCGGGTGCACCGCGCCTTGACCGAGCACATCCTTCTTGGCGGCGCACCCCGTTCGATCGCCATCATGAACGGAACCCTGGCCGGTGCTGTCGGCTTCGGTCTGCGGCTGTGGCTGGTCGGCCTGGCCATCTGGGCGATCGGTCACCTCGCGGCGGCCTGGGCGGCCAAGCGCGATCCGCTCTTCATGGAGGTCGGACGCCGGCATCTGCGCATTCCCGCCCAGCTTGCAGTTTGAGAGAGCCCTATGATGAATCTTGCCGAATTCCGCCGATCCGCCGCACTGCTGGCCGACTATCTTCCTTGGGCCGCGCTCGTCGGTCAGGGCATCGTTCTCAACAAGGACGGCAGCCTGCAGCGCACCGCTGCGTTCCGCGGCCCGGATCTGGAGTCCGCCGTTGCCGCCGAGCTTGTCGCCGTCGCCGGTCGTTTGAACAATGCGTTCCGGCGGCTCGGCTCCGGCTGGGCGATTTTCGTCGAAGCCCAGCGCCATGAGGCGTCGACCTATCCGGGCAGCACATTTCCCGATGCCGCATCCGGTCTGCTTGATGCGGAGCGCAAGGCCGACTTCGAGCAGTCCGGGGCGCATTTCGAATCCTCCTATTTCCTGACCTTCACCTGGCTGCCGCCGGCGGAGGAAGCGGCGCGTGCGGAGGCTTGGCTCTATGAGGGGCGCGAACACGCCCGCACCGACCCGCATGAGCGTCTTCGCAGCTTCAGCGACCGCACCGGTCGGCTGATCGCGCTGCTCGACGGGTTCATGCCCGAATGTCGCTGGCTCGACGACGGCGAGACGCTGACATATCTCCATTCGACGATCTCGACGCATCGACACCGGGTCAGGGTTCCCGAAACGCCGATGCATCTCGACGCGCTGCTCGCTGACCAGCCCCTCACAGGCGGTCTCGAGCCGCGCCTGGGCGGCCAGCACCTGCGCGTCCTGACGATCGTCGGCTTTCCCACCGCGACCACGCCAGGCATTCTCGATGAACTGAACCGTCTCGCATTCCCTTACCGCTGGTCGACCCGCGCGATCCTGCTCGACAAGCTCGAGGCCACCAGGTTGCTGGCCAAGATCCGACGGCAATGGTTCGCCAAGCGAAAGTCGATCGCGGCGATCCTGAAAGAGGTGATGACCAACGAGCAGGCGGTGCTGGTCGACAGCGATGCCGCCAACAAGGCCGCCGATGCGGACGACGCTCTGCAGGAACTCGGCGCCGATTATGCCGGACAGGCCTATGTGACCTGTACCGTCACCGTCTGGGACGCAGATCCGCAGACCGCCGACGAGAAACTGCGGCTGATCGAAAAGGTGATCCAGGGCCGCGACTTCACGGCGATGGCCGAGACCTTGAATGCGGTCGATGCCTGGCTCGGGTCTTTGCCTGGCCACGTCTATGCCAATGTCCGGCAGCCGCCGATCTCCACACTCAATCTCGCCCACATGATCCCCCTCTCCGCCGTGTGGGCGGGGCCGGAACGGGACGAGCATTTCGGTGCTCCCCCCTTGCTGCACGGCAAGACCGAGGGCTCGACCCCGTTCCGGTTTTCCCTTCACGTCGGTGATGTCGGACACACGCTGATCGTCGGGCCGACCGGTGCGGGAAAGTCGGTGCTGCTTGCGCTGATGGCCATGCAGTTCCGGCGTTATGAGGACGCGCAGATCTTCGCCTTTGATTTCGGCGGCTCGATCCGCGCCTCCACCCTCGCCATGGGCGGTGATTGGAACGATCTCGGCGGCGACCTGACCGAAGGGTCGGAGACCTCGGTCTCGCTCCAGCCGCTGGCCAGGATACACCAGGTTCCCGAGCGCGCCTGGGCCGCCGACTGGATCGTCGCGATCCTCGGGCGCGAAGGCGTGGCGATCACGCCCGAAGTCAAGGAACATCTCTGGACGGCGCTGACCTCGCTCGCGGCGGCGCCGATCGGAGAGCGCACGATTACCGGGCTGACCGTGCTGCTTCAGTCGAATGATCTGAAGCAGGCGCTGCGGCCCTATTGCGTTGGCGGTCCGCATGGCCGCCTGCTCGACGCTGAGCATGAAGACCTCGGCGGTGCTGCGGTCCAGGTGTTCGAAATCGAAGGCTTGGTCGGATCGGGTTCCGCGCCCGCGGTGCTGGCTTACCTGTTCCATCGGATCGACCACCGTCTCGACGGGCGGCCCACGCTGCTGATCATCGACGAGGGCTGGCTCGCCCTCGACGACGAGAGCTTTTCAGGCCAGGTCCGCGAATGGCTGAAGACATTGCGCAAGAAGAACGCCAGCGTTGTCTTCGCCACGCAGTCGCTCTCCGACATTGGCAATTCGGCGATCGCGCCGGCCATCATCGAAAGCTGTCCGACGCGGCTGCTTCTTCCCAACGAACGTGCGATCGAGCCGCAGATCACTGCCATCTATCGTCGCTTCGGACTTAACGACCGCCAGATCGAGATCCTGGCGGGCGCAACGCCCAAGCGCGATTATTATTGCCAGTCCCGACACGGCAACCGCCTTTTCGAGCTGGGTCTCAGCGACGTCGGTCTTGCGCTGTGCGCGGCGTCCTCCAAGGCCGACCAGACCCTGATCACACGCGTTCTTGCCGAGCATGGTCGCGAGGGGTTCCTCCCCGCATGGCTCACGGCCCGTGGTGCCAGCTGGGCCGTCGATCTCATCCCGCATCTTCCCACAGCCAGTTCTGAAATTGCAAAGGAGGCTCAATCATGACGACCATTCATGCGCGTCGGCGCACCATGGCTTTCGCAGCGTCGCTGCTGGCTGCACCGCTGGTGCTTCCGGCGGTGCTGCCGACGCCGGTCCTCGCATGGCGTATTGTCTTCGACCCGTCGAACTATGCGCAGAACGTGCTGACGGCGGCACGAACGCTGGAGCAGATCACGCACCAGGTCACCTCGTTGCAGAATGAAGCGCAGATGCTCATCAATCAGGCCCGCAACCTCGCGAGCCTGCCCTTCTCCGCGCTTCAGCAGATCCAGCAAGCTGTCCAGAGGACGCAACAGCTTCTCGGCCAGGCCCAGAACATCGCCTACGATGTCCAGCGCATCGATCAGATGTTCCAGCAGAAATACAACAGCGTCTCAATGTCGACGGCAGACCAGCAGCTCGTCGCAGACGCGCGGTCGCGTTGGCAAAACACCGTCGGCGGTCTGCAAGACGCCATGCGCGTTCAGGCCGGTGTGGTCGGCAACATCGACACCAACCGCATACAGATGTCCGCCCTTGTCAACCAGAGCCAGGGTGCGACCGGCGCCCTTCAGGCGACACAGGCGGGCAACCAGATCCTCGCGCTTCAGTCGCAGCAGCTCTCCGACCTTGTTGCGCTGCTTTCTGCCAATGGCCGCGCCACCGCACTGGCGCAAGCCGAGCGCTCTGCCGCCGCCGAACAGGGCCGCGAACAGCGCCGCCGCTTCCTGACCGCAGGTTCCGGCTATCAGCCCGGTAACGCGCGGATGTTCAACGGCGCCAACTGACGGGCGAGGGGCGAGATCATCATGGACACCAGGATCCTGGCCCGGATCGGAGCCGTTGCCTTCGTTGCGGCTGTCTCCGCGGCAATCGCGGTCGAGATGAGCCGCAAGGAGGACACACCGGCACCGAGCGAGGCGCGCCCGCGTCAGTTCGAAGACAGCGCGCTGCGCGCAAGCCAGCGGCGGTGCCAGGAACTGGGCCAGAACGCGGCTGAAGACACAGAATGCCTGCGCGTGTGGGCTCTCACGCGCGATCGATTTCTCGGACGCGCGCCCGCACCCGCATCGTCTCCCGACCCGGCGCGATGATTATGGGCGGCGCCGGCGTCATCGACAATTTCCTGGCGGTCTTCACCCGCTATATCGACTCGGGCTTCGGCCTGCTCGGCGCAGAGGTGGGGTTCATCGCCAACACGCTCGTCGCAATCGACGTCACCCTGGCGGCACTGTTCTGGAGCTGGGGCGCCGACGACGACATCCTTGCGCGCCTGGTCAAGAAGACCCTGTTTGTCGGCGCCTTTGCCTACCTCATTTCCAACTGGAACAATCTGGCGAAGATCGTCTTCGAAAGCTTTGCGGGACTTGGCCTGAAAGCATCCGGCACCAGCTTTACGGCGGCCGACCTGGTGCGGCCGGGAAAGGTCGCGCAGACCGGACTCGACGCCGCCCGGCCGCTGCTTGAATCCATCTCGAACCTGATGGGATGGGTGGCGTTTTTCGAGAACTTCATCCAGATCGCCTGCCTCCTCTTTGCCTGGGCACTTGTGATCCTGGCCTTCTTCATCCTCGCCATCCAGCTCTTCGTCACACTGATCGAATTCAAGCTGTCGACGCTCGCCGGCTTTGTGCTGATCCCATTCGGTCTATTCGGGAAGACGGCTTTCATGGCCGAGCGTGTGCTCGGCAATGTCATTTCGTCCGGCATCAAGGTGTTGGTGCTCGCGGTCGTCATCGGCATCGGTTCGACGCTGTTCGGCCAGTTCACGCGGGGCTTTGGTGGCCAGACCCCCTCCATAGACGATGCCATGGCGGTGGTGCTCGCGGCATTGTCGCTTGTCGGCCTTGGCATTTTTGGCCCTGGCATCGCCAACGGACTCGTCTCTGGCGGCCCTCAACTCGGCGCGGGGGCAGCCGCTGGCACGGCGCTGACGGTTGTCGGCGCAGGAGCGGCCACGGCCGGTGCCGGCGGGCTCGCCCTAAAGGGAGCAGCCGCAGCAACCAGCGCTGGCGCAGCGGCCGTCAGGCGTGGCGCTGCCTTCACCGGGGCCATCTCCTCGGCCTACACACTCGGCGCGTTTGGGCGGTCTGGCGGTGCAGGCATCGCATCCGGCCTTGGCGGCATCGCGCGTGCTGCCGGAACTGAAACGACGTCACCGCTTCGGCGCGCCGGTGCCAGCATCGGGGCCAGCTTCGCGGATGGCGTCAAGGCTGGATATCGCGCGGCCGGCGGCTCCTCCACTGCCGGCACGATCGGCGACCCCGCATCGGCTGACGCCCCACCGTCATCCTCTTCTTCGGCAGTGGCGCGTGACGGCGGCGCGCCCGACTGGGCGAAGCGCATGAAGCGCAGTCATGCCCTGAGCAGCGGCGCCAGCGCCGCAGCTCACGCGCTACGCTCCGGCGACAGTCACAGCGCCGGCGCCTCAGTCAACCTCTCGCAAAGTGAACGCCCATGAACCCCTTCAAAAGACCCCATGTGCACTACGGCAAGACCCCTCAACCGGAGACTCCCTATCAGAAAGCCGCTCAGGTCTGGGATGACCGCATCGGCTCTGCCCGCGTACAGGCCAAGAACTGGCGGTACATGGCCTTCGGATCGCTGATCCTGTCGGCGGGATTCGCCGCCGCCTTGGTGTTCCAGTCCGCGCGTGGCGCGGTTGTCCCCTGGGTTGTCCAGATCGACAGTCTGGGGCAGGCGCAAGCGGCCGGGCCGGCGGTTGCCGGATACCGTCCGAGCGATCCCCAAACGGCCTGGCATCTCGCCCGCTTCATCGAGCAGATCCGGTCGATCCCGGCGGACCCGATCGTCGTGCGCCAGAACTGGCTGCGCGCCTATGAATGGACGACCGACCTCGGCGCGGCGGCACTCAACGACTACGCCCGCACCAACGACCCCTTTACCAGGGTCGGCAAGCAGCAGATTTCCGTCGAAGTCTCGAGCGTCATCCGGGCTTCGCCGGATTCTTTCCGCGTCGCCTGGATCGAGCGTCAGTACGAGAATGGCAAGCTCTCGACAACGCAGCGCTGGACCGCGATCCTGACCGTCGCGATCCAGCCGCCGCAGGATGCCGAAACGCTGAAAGCCAACCCGCTCGGCATATATGTGAACGCGATCAATTGGTCGCGGGAGGCGAGCCAATGATCGCCATTGTCGAAACGCGAGGAATGCGCGGCGCGACGGCGCTGCTGGGCAGATCCGCGCTCGCGGCATTGCTGCTTTCGGCGGCAGCGCTGGCGGGCTGCGCCGCCAAACGAACGCCGCCCGAATTCAGCTATGACGCCAACGTGCCGCCATTGCCGGCCCTGCCGGCTGCCGTCAGCGACGACCCACCGAAGCCGCTGCTCATCCCGCCCATCTGGAGGCCGGCGCGGGGCGGGAATGCGGCCGGCTCCGCAACAAAGCGCGTCGAGAACGCCAATGCCGCCGCGCGCATCGAGCCGCGCCGCGAGGGATATTTCAATGCCACCCAAATCTATCCGTGGAGCGAGGGCGCGCTGTATCAGGTCTATTCCGCGCCCGGCCAGATCACCAATATCGCGCTCGAGCCCGGCGAAAGCCTGGCAGGATCAGGCCCTATCGCGGCCGGCGACACCGCGCGCTGGATCATCGGCGACACCGAAAGCGGATCAGGCACGAGCCGGCGCGTGCATGTGCTGGTGAAGCCGTCGCGCGCGGGCATCTCGACGAACCTCGTCATCACCACGGACCGACGCACCTATCTGATCGAACTGCGTTCGGGCGAGAAGCCCTATATGCCATCGGTGGCCTGGGCCTATCCGCGGCCGGCGAGACCGCAGAGATGGAACATGCCAGCCACGCCCGCCATCCCGCTTCCGGCCGCGCGCAATTACCGGTACGGGCTGACAGGGGACACGCCGCCCTGGCGGCCGGCTTCCGTCTATGACGACGGCCGGCGCGTCTACGTGGAATTTCCGCGCGGGATCGTACAGGGCGAGATGCCGCCCCTCTTCGTCCTTGGCCCCGATGGCGAGAGCCAGATCGTCAATATGAGGGTCCATCAAAACATACTGATCGTCGACCGCCTGTTCGGTGCGGCCGAGTTGCGTCTGGGCAGCGGCGACCGCCAGCAAACCGTCAGGATCGTCCGCACGGGCGGAAGGACCTCGTCATGACCGAAAACCAACCGACGACTGCCGCAACGATGCGGCTGCGCGCCGACCCGCCACGCATCGTCCGCCTGTCGCCGAAGGTGCTCGTCGCCCTCGCGGCCGCCGCCTCCGTCGGTGTCGGAAGCGCCCTGATCTACGCGCTGCAGACGAGCAGTCAGCTCACGGACACGCTGGAACTCTATTCGACGTCCAGCCGCCCGACAGCGGATGGCCTCGGTTCCTTGCCGCGCGACTATACCGGTCCTGTCCTTGGGCCGGCGCTGCCCGGAGATCTCGGCCGCCCGATCCTCGATGCGCAAAATCGCGGCCAGCCAGCCATATCCCCGATGATTTCGGCGCCGACAGTGGACGAGGCCGAACAACGCCGTCGCGCCGAGGAGGAAGCTGCGCGCACCAGCAAGGTCTTTTTCCAGACGGAGCCCGGGCGTGCTGTCCAACCATCCTCCGGTGCCGCGTTCCCCGGCCTCGCAACTTCGGAATCGCCCGAGCGAAGCGGCGCCCCGAACGCTCAGGACCGGCAGCATGCCTTCCTCGGCGCGGGCATGGAGCGCCGCACCCTTTCCGCCGATCGCATCCTCCCGCCGGCATCGCCCTTCATGCTCCAGGCCGGCGCGGTGATACCGTCTGCACTCATCACGGGCATCCGCTCGGATCTGCCCGGCCAGATCACCGCGCAGGTCACTGAGAACGTCTATGACAGCCCGAGCGGCCGCGTGCTTCTGGTGCCGCAGGGGACCCGTGTCATCGGCGAGTATGACAACGGTGTCGGTTTCGGCCAGCGGCGTGTTCTGCTCGTGTGGAACCGGCTGGTCTTCCCGAATGGCCGCTCGATCGTGCTGGAACGTCAGCCCGGCGCCGATACGCAAGGTTACGCCGGTCTGGAAGACGGTGTCGACCATCACTGGTGGGATCTTCTCAAGGCGGCCGGGCTGTCGACGCTGCTCGGAATCGGTGCGGAAATCGCGACCGACGACAATGACCGTTTGATCCGCGCCATTCGCAGCGGTGCTCAAGACACCATCAACCAGGCCGGCCAGCAGATCGTCCAGCGTCAGCTGCAGGTGGCGCCGACGCTCACCATTCGGCCCGGTTTCCCTGTCCGGGTGATCGTGACACGCGACCTTGTGCTCGAACCCTATGGAGGTTGAAGATGGCCAAGCTGAAACTCGGCCCGATCGCGGACGATAGACCTGTAAAGGTCACGATCGAATTGCCGGCGGCGTTGCACCGGGACCTGTCTGCATATGCCTCGCTTCTTGGCGAAGAGTCCGGACGC
Organism: Mesorhizobium sp. NPDC059054; assembly: GCF_042739215.1. Taxonomy (NCBI): domain Bacteria; kingdom Pseudomonadati; phylum Pseudomonadota; class Alphaproteobacteria; order Hyphomicrobiales; family Phyllobacteriaceae; genus Mesorhizobium; species Mesorhizobium sp. NPDC059054. Next base: position 502,055 of record NZ_JBHYHV010000006.1, on the reverse strand, counting down.
GCGCCTGCAGAACCCGCCCGGCTCATTGTTCCGATGTTGGAACGGTTCATCGCGACCGATCGCGGTTTTGCCAAGGCAAAGCGGTCGGGAGCAGCTTCAGGCACCGGCGACTGAAACCCGCCCGGAAAGCGGGCAGGCGCGCTTTATCGCCAAGCTGTGGGACGACCACGCGGGCGCGGATCAGCCAGTCTCTTCGCAGTCCCAAGCAGCCGCAAAAGCGCGCGCTTCGGATTCGACCCCAGCCAGACGGCATTGATCAGGCCGGCGCTGTTGTTGCCCTTCAGGGGGCGCCATATTGTGAACTCTGGCGATACCGCCCTGGCGAAGCCCGCCTCCGCCAAGGTCACGCCCTGGCCGAGTTGAACGTTGAGGATCGCCGTCGCTTCGCTGGCCGTGCAGATCTGGGCCTGGGTTGCATCGGAATGGCCAGCGAGGGGGATTTCTGATGCCGATCCGCTCCAAAAGGACGGCACGAAGACCCGCTCATTCGCAAGATCTGACCAACGGACTGCACTCGCCGCGGCCAGCCGGTGATGCGCAGGCAGGAGGACGAACAACTGCCCCTGGCCGAAGCTCTCCGTCGAGCGGGACATGGCCACATGTGCGCCCGTGAAGAGGATGTCCAGTTCTCGCCGGCGTATCGCGGCAAGGCCCTGGTCATGTGCGATGTCTTTGATGACGACGTCGATCTTGGGGTATAATGCGCCGAAACGGCGGATGAGGCGGCCAAGGAAATCGCGGCCTGCCAGCCCCGACAGTCCAAGCCTAAGCGTGTCCGTCTCCCGGTACGGCTGCTTGCCTGCGCTGAGGGCATCATACAGGGCCTCATAGTGCGCACGCGCGGAGCCGGCCCACCGTTTTCCTGCCTTCGTCAAGCGGACGCCATGCGCGCTGCGATCAAACAGTTGCATGTCCAGAGACTGTTCGATCGCGACGATATTGCGGCTCACGCTGGATTCCCGAACGCCGAGAGCCCGGGCAGCCTGCCTCAGGCTACCGTGATCGATAGCCGCGAAGACACAGTCCAGGCGACGCAGGGGGTTGGCGTTTGTCACCGGTCCGGCGCGTCCGATCCGTTTAACGGATCTGCTCGGAGACGACGTCGTCGGCCGGATCGCGCGGCAGGCTGACATCGTAGACATATTCGTGCGGAATCGCCGGGGCCTCCATTTGGGAAAGATAAAGGCTGAGGTTCTCCTTGGCGTTGCTCGCGGCGAGACTGTAGAAGTTCCCGCTGTTCCACGTCATCGCGCAATATTTGAACTGCAAGCGTATGGCCTCTGTCATTTGCGCAAGTGTCACCTCGTTGCCGAACATCGTGTCGAGCACATCCGCCTGCTTCTTTTCGATCTCCTCCCGGTCGAAGTATCGCGCCTTGAAGCCGTGATCCTTCTGGAGTTCGCGACGCCTGTATTCAAATTCGTCGCGCCTCCGAAATTTCTCCACGAAAACGAATATGCCGTCCTGCTTGAGGTGCTGTGTGACATATTCGATCTGCTTTGCCCTGTTCGGCGAATACATCTGGAAGGTGGTGTCCTCCAGAATGAAATCGAATCCGGACACGAACTGCCGCAGCCGTGCATCGGAATCGAGCACGGCCTTGGACACCCTATGGAACGGGCCGACGAAAAATTCCGCGTGAGCCGGCTCGCCATACCCCAAGAAGCATTCGTAGTTTTCCGGGTTTGGACTGCACGACAGAGTGCGGATTTGACCGTTCGACAGTTCGGAAAGGGTCCTTGCCATCGTGCCTTCGGCCGTTCCGAGGCTGTAAAGCGATAGCAAGATACCGCGCCGCCGTGCATATTTCAGGACGGCGTGCGCCATGCGGCATTCTTCTTCCAGCCTGTAGGGGATGCTGCCGTGATAGTGCTGGTCAAAATGTCCCTGTCGTGCCGCATGAAGCGCGACCAGGCTGCGCAGCAGATCTTCATTGGGCAAGAGACGGATGTCCGCCGCCGGCTTGCGGATTGGCATGCCGCTCTTGCCTGCTGCAGTGGCTGCGAAAAAGCAGCTGAGTTCATTGATCCGTGGGCCGAGTTCGCACTCGGCGAGGAAATCGTCCAGGCCCCGCATTCCACAATACCTCCGACAGCCAACAGGTGACGAGATACCCACGACCCGGCCGGGGAACGCGCGAAGTTCGAGTAAGCGACAATCCCGCTCAGGTAGAGTGTGGGCTGTCCGGCTGGTAAACCGGCAGGTTGGAAGGCGCTTTCCTTGGATTGCTATGTTTATAGAAAAGTCACGTCTTCAACCAACCGTGAGTTATTTTTTGATTGCTGAGTAACCGTTGGTTATTCAAACTTGCTAATACGATGCGCGATCCATTAGGAGATCACTTTTTTGCAGGAAATAGTTTGTTTCCAAACAAATTGCATCCGTCAATCCCGGCATAGCGCTTTGAACCGCCAGTATCAGAACTGGGGCGGCATGCATGCGGACCTTGTCAAACGGACCGGGCTCGGACGACAGGAGACAAAGATCGCGTCGCTGGACCACGTCTTCATCATGAACTTGAGAGGGGCGGCCGCCCGAGGCAGCGATGTCGTCGACGGACATCCCATCGCGTTCAAGCCGCGACATGCCGGGTCTGTGATCTACATTCCCGCCGGCACCGATTGGACTGGCTGGGACGAGGGTGACGCGACCGCCTCCTATCTGTTGGTCTCGATCGACCGTAACCTTGCCGAGGACACATTCGCGGGAGCAAAACGTCATCGCCTGCCGAGGCTTGCGCCGTCGATCGGATTTCGCGACTGCGTGGTGGAAATGGCGTTGCAACGGATCGCCATGGAGGTGACGCATCCCGATCCTCTTAGCGCGGTAATGGCGGAAAGCCAGGCGATGCAATTGTTCGTGCAGATGCTGCGGTTGAACGGAATGCCAGCGCAGGTGGCCAAGGGAGGCCTGTCCGGCTTCCAATTGCGCCGGGCGCTGGAGATGATCGAGTCGCCCGACAAAACCGTGACCTTGACCGACCTGGCGAACGAGCTCGGGGTGAGCCGTTTTCACCTCTGGCGGGCTTTCAAGCAGTCGACTGGTGCAACGCCGCGCGCACTCGCGGCGAAGCGCCGGCTGGAGAAATCCTCGCAGATGTTGCGGGCGACCGCTCTCTCGGCGACAGAAATCGCCATGGAATGCAATTTCTCAAGCTCGAGTCACTTCTCGACCGCTTTCAAGCTCGCTTTCGGCGTCACGCCAACGGAGTATCGCCGCCTGTCCCGGATCTAGCGCTTGCGGCGGCGTGTTTCTCAGCAATCATCCGCAAATCCCATCAAGAGCTGGAAGCGGCGCTGGCGACACCATACGATCATCAGGGCCGCTGCAGATGCGCAAGATATAAAGGACTGCGATCCGATCGGGATCGCTTGTGCGCAGTCGGACTCCTCTCGGGATTTGTTCATCGGGACTTCTACGGCGTTTGCGCGGCATCGGTCAGGCGCAGAAAAGGGGAAGCATAAGGTGGGCAACCTCGTATCGGATCGAGATAGAAAAGCGGCAGCGCTCGCATCCCTCGCAGCGCTCTACCCCTGGATGAAGCCCTTCCAGGTCCGTCCGGTCCGCGACTATGCCTTGCGCCTTTTTGACCCGCCCGCATCGCGCTCCCAACTGGAATGCCGGATCGTAGCCTTGCACAAACTCCTCGACAGGATTCAGGTCGCTGCGATCCGCAACCGGCTGCCGGACCAAACTGCAAAGAAGATTTGCAAGGATGTAGAGGAACGTCGGGTATTGCAGACTGGGCCGCATCTCCTGCTCGTCGTGGAGCCGGAGGCCTTTTATACGCATATCTTCAGCCTCATTGGCCTATCAGCGCATGGCTGCTCCACATACGTCTCTTACGCAGTCTCGACGGTGAGCCTCGTTGAAAGGACGCGAAAGGGACCAGGATGGCTTGCGGTGGACGGAAAAGCGATCAACATCTTTGGCCTCAGTCGAAGCCGCATGACGGGATACGGTCTGCTGACCGAGCTGGGTCCCTACCAGTTTCAGCTCGCGACAACCGATCCCGGCGGGCAAGTCGACGCGCTTACGCATCTGCGCACTCTCCTCCCGACAGCCCGGTTCGACAAACCCGCGCATGCAATCAAGGCGGCAAACCTGTCCCTGTGGCCGACGCTGTTCGGCCGTCGGTTCGCATTTCTCCAGCTCGATGATGAAGACGTCGCTGACTTGGTTGCTGATCATTTGAATGACAGCGCTTCTTGGTTGCGACAGCGGCTTCTTGAGACGCCAAATGTTGCGTCAGGAATTGTGGAGGGCATTGATCGTTTGGCCATAGGGCCATGGGCAGGCTGGCTTACGCGCGGTACGGATTTCTTTTGGTTCTATGACCATGGCCGACGGGTGCCGCTTCGGCTTGAGGGGCAGCATTTGGTACACCATGCGACAGGCGTGAAAGTGGTGCGCTTTGAAGCTTCCGAAATCACGGCGTGGTTGTTCCACCGACGCCTCATTCCGAATATGTTCCTGGCATTCATGGTGCTGGCCATCCTGCCCGGAATTCGAGTGCTGGGAGGCAGCCATCAGACGATCTATTTTCCGCTGATGCGTTACATCATGTGCCGTGCGCTTGAGGTTGCCGGGGTGGACGCGGATCTTCGGCATTCATTGGCGACAGACGATGTGCCCGGAGCATGGGGACATCGCGTGATCGGAACCGGCAGAGATCCGTTCGATCTCTTCAGAGCCCTTGGTCCAAGCGGTATCTCTGCTGCGATCAACCAGTTTGGAGGCGATCGTTTGACTGACGCATGCGGAGACATGACCGGTTTCGTGCAGGACAGCGCCTGGTCCGATCTTCACGAGCGAATAAAGGTCAGGGCGATCGCTGTGACGGATTCGGAATGGGCGTTTGCGTAACGTGCTTGGAGTGTAGCGCTTCTTTGTTTCCGCTCCTCTCGTCTCGGCGCCTCCAACCTCGCTGAGGCAGCAGTATCCATCGATGTTTGAACTGTTGTGACCGTCGCGTCGGTCAGTGTCATCCGATCCGCACAGCCGATTGGTAGTGTTGCGGGAACGATCTCTCACGGTCGCGAAGGTGCTTCGGACAAGCGAAGGCCCTCGACGATCGCATAACTGCCGGGAGGGCAGGAAGCCCGACCTCCACGGCATCTCAACGCGCTCTCCATTGTCTCCAGACACGACGCGCGCAATGACAAGACTCTCCGTCGAGCGGAATGTGTCCCGGAGTTCCCGGGATAAGCCGCCCCGGCGCCGAAACGACGATAACCCTTTGGCTGGCCTGATGGTTAGGCAACGGGCGTTCGGCACGCCTGACGCCGGATAAGAGAGCTTCAAATGAGCGAGCTGGTATTTGAGCAAATGGACTTGGGCGCCGACTTTGCGAAATACGACCAGCTCGCGCGTGCTGAGATGCGCGACAATGACCTGGTCGATGGGAGAGAGTTACGGCAATTGCTCGCCGAGCGCGCGATATGTGCGTGGTGGGTACGCAGGCCGGAGCAGTCCGAACCGGTCGGCTGGTGCTCGATCATGGATCCTCCGATATTTGGCTGGGAGAATAAGACCGCGCATATCTTTGGTGTCATCGTCTTTGGTTCGGAAAAAGGAAAGGGCATCGGAAGCGCGATAATTCGCTGGCTGGTGGATCAATTCGGCGCGCGTTCGCTGACAGCCGCCATCGCGCCGACGAACCTCGCATCCGAACGAGCGTTTCGATCGATGGGTTTCGTCGTCATGGCTACCGAGGAGGGTGAGCCCTGGCGCACCTGGCGCAGACATCCAACCAGCGAATCGAGTTCCTCGATATGACTGCCCTTTGAATCATGAGATCCTCATGCGGGCGTCACTAGGACGTCGTTGCGCGGGACGCTTTCGCGCCGGGCAGCCGAGAATGGAGCGCATGGATAAGGCTTCGTCCATGTAATCTCGAGCCGGTCTCCACCATTCATATGCAGTTGGCTGCCGTTATCGCGCCGCCGTTCTGGCGAAGCTGCAGAGTGCGGGGATGTATGGCGCGAAATCGAACAAGAAATTCCATCGGCATGACAGGTCGTTCACTGCAATGGCCCGCTGGCCTGAAGGCAGCATCCAAGTTTCTGAGCGCCGCGTCTGCGGCGGCTTTGTCAGCCGCCCTGGTTGTTCCAGGTTCGCTCGCTGTTCAGTTTGTATCCGTGTCTGCTGCCCATGCGGCCGTGGTGAGCCGTATCGATGTGAACGGCAACACCCGCGTCGACGCCGAGACGATCCGCAACTATGTGAAGATCAAGCCCGGCAAGTCGTTCTCGAGTGCCGACATCGACGAAGCCGTCAAGGCTCTGTTCGGTACAGGCCTGTTCTCGGATGTGCGCATCAATCAGGTCGGTTCGGCCCTGGTCATCAGCGTGTCTGAATATCAGGTCGTCAATCAGGTCCTGTTCCAGGGCAACAAGAAGATCAAGGACGCCCAGCTCTCCATGGGCGTGCAGCTGAAGCCGCGTTCATCCTATTCGCAAGCGGCTGCCGATGCGGACGTCGAGGCGATCAAGGAAGCCTATCGCCGTATCGGGCGTGATGATGCCACGGTCACCAGCCAGATCATGGATCTTGGCGAAAACCGGGTGAATGTCGTCTACAACATCAACGAAGGCGAACGCACCAAGATCGTCTCCGTCAACTTCGTCGGCAACAAGGCATTCTCGAGCCGCCGCCTGACCGATGTCATCGGCACCAAGAAGTCGAGCTGGCTGTCGTTCATCCTGCGCGACGACGTGTTCGATCCGGACAAGCTGAAGGCCGACGAGGAGCTGCTGCGCCGCTTCTACTACAACCGCGGTTATGCCGACTTCCAGGTCGTGTCGGCTACTGGCGACCTCGACAGCGCCAACAACCAATACACGGTCACCATCACGGTGGACGAGGGTGAGCGTTACGATTTCGGCGATATCAGCGTCGACTCGTCGATCCCGGAAATTGATGCGCAGGCGCTGCAGTCGGTGGTTCAGACCTACAAGGGCGACACTTACAACGCCAAGAAGGTCGAGGATTCGATTATCGCGCTGACCGAGCGGGTTGCCGGCCAAGGGTACGCCTTCGCGCAGGTGACGCCGCGCGGCGACCGCAATTTCGAGAACAAGACCATTTCGGTCACCTACACGATCGATCAGGGCGCCAAGGCCTATATCGAGCGTATCGAAATCCGCGGTAACGTCCGCACCCGCGACTATGTCATTCGCCGCGAATTCGATCTCAGCGAAGGCGATGCCTTCAACCAGGTGCTCGTGCAGCGTGCGAAGAAGCGTCTCGAAGGGCTTGATTATTTCGAGAAGGTCGACATTTCGACCCAGCCAGGGTCCGAGCCGGACCAGGTTGTTCTGGTTGTCGATCTGGTCGAGAAGTCGACCGGTGATTTCTCGATCGGTGCCGGTTACTCGACCGGTGGCGAGACGCCTGGCCCGTCGGTCATGGGTTCGATCACCGAGCGCAATTTCCTCGGTCGCGGCCAGTTCATCAAGCTGTCGGCTGGCGGTGGCCGTAAGTCGCGCGACTACAGCGTGTCGTTCACCGAGCCGTATTTCCTCGGCCGCCGCATCGCGGCTGGTTTCGACATCTATCGTTCGACGCGCGAATATAAATCCTATGCGGCGGAAACGACGGGTGCGACCATCCGTTTCGGCCTGCCGATCACGCAGAACCTGACGACGCAGCTCGCCTACAACATCTCGCAGGAGAAATATAAATACAACAAGGGTTGCTTGGCCCCGAACGGCATTTTCGATCCGGCAAAGTGCAACGTATCAGATGCGATCCGCAACGCTGTGGAAGAGGAACCGGTCGGCAGCGGCAGGCTCCGCGGCGCGTGGATCAAGTCATCGGTCAGCGGTTCGTTGATCTACAACACCATCGACGACATGAAGAACCCGCACTACGGCATCTACGCCAATGCTGGCGTTGAGGTTGCCGGTCTCGGTGGCGATGCCAAATTCGTCAAGCTGACGGCGCGCGGTTCGATCTACCAGACGCTGTCGGAGGAACTGGACATTGTCGGCCTGGTTTCCGGCGGTGCCGGTCACATCATAGGCTATGGCGACAAGGAGCTGCGTGTCTTCGACATGTTCCAGAACAACGACCGCATGATCCGCGGCTTCGAGTTCAATGGAATTGGTCCGGCCGCGGCAAAGCGCGGTGGCGGCGGGTACGATCATCTCGGCGGCACGACCTACTTCAATGCGTCCGCCGAAGCGCAATTCCCGTTGCCGTTGGTTCCTGAAAGCCTTGGCCTGCGCGGCGCTGTCTTTGCCGATGCAGCAACGCTCTACGGCAACGATGTCAAAGGCGTTGACCCGGCGACGCGGGAGTCGAAGCTGCGCGCTTCCGTCGGTCTGGGGTTGATGTGGGCTTCGCCGTTCGGTCCGTTGCGTATCGACTACGCGATACCGGTCAAGAAGCAAGCCACCGATGATGTTCAGAGCTTCAACTTCGGTATATCGACCCGGTTCTAGTCCGACGATCCGTAATCGCTGACAGAGACATAATCCTTGTAACGAACGCACCCTTCTCGTGCGAGCGCCGCACGCCTGCGATCTGCAGCGCCTTGATGAGGGTCAGGCAATTCCAGTCGATCGGTGACGGTTGGCTGGCAGCTGCCACGGCTCGTCGTGAAATATTCGCCGCATCGTTTTGGCTCTGAGGCTTTGCTTTTGTCGGCGCACCGATGGACCCTGCCTTGCAGATTTCGCGAGAATGCCGATGGTGTCACAGGTGAGGCGAATGTGAACTGCACCGGCACCACGAAGGCTCCACGCAACATTCATTCCGCTTCCACCAATCCTCATGCTCCGCAGGCAAGCTAAGCGATGTTCACGAAGAATAGCTGGCTCGAGCCAGCTATCGGATAGCTAAGGAGCAAAACATGAAATCGACACTCAAGCTGCTCAGTTTCGTTATGCTGGCAACCTTTACAGTCTCCGGCGCGTCAGCTGCGGCCAAGGTTGTGGATTTTGCGAAAGTCGACACCAACAAGGACGGTCAGATCTCCGAGAAGGAGTTCAAGGCCGCCTATCCGAGCGTTTCCAACGGTGCCTTTGTAAAGGCCCACACTGGAACCGGGCCTGGTCTGTCCAAAGCGGAATACGATGCCTGGGCTGCGATGCAGAAATAAGCCTCCCAAATAAGGAAGCATGCATCTGGCGCTTCGGGCGCCGGATGCTTTTGGCTCGGCGGGCCCCTCAGCCCGGCGTCAGGCGCGTATCCGGGTCCCGGACAGCACCCGCTGGTACAGGGCGGAATGCAAGTGCGCGCACTTCTGCCAACTCATGTCCTGTGCGAGCTTTCTGCCGTTCACCGACAGTTTCTCGTAGAGGCTCTCGTCACCAAGCAACAAATTGATCGCGCTTGCCGCAGTGTGTGGGTTCCTTGGATCGTCGACGAGCAAGCCGTCCACGCCGTGCGTGACGTAATGCGCCAGACCGCAATGACGGCTCGAACTCATGATAACCGGTCGCCCATAGGACATGGCTTCCAAAGGAACCATGCCGAATGCGTCGCCTGAAGTGAAAAAGGTGCAGATATCCGCGGCGCTGTAGAATGTTGCCAGATCGCTTTGAAGCGGCCATGTTCGGACCCGCGAAGATAGACCGACTGCCTCAGCCAGTTTCCGCACCATCGTCGGTGTGCCGTCATACCCGCCCACGACCAGCAGATCGACATCTGAATCTATGTGCCGCAGAGCGCCCAGCAGGGTTGCCAACCCCTTCCTCAACGGTTCGTGTGCAACGAGAAGTGCGTAGCGGCGGTCCGTCGGCAGATCCAAGATCCTGCACGCGCCATGTCGATCGAGCCGACGGGCCGGCATATGCACTCCCGGCGGGATAATCGACAAATGCGGATACTTCCGGTAGGCCGCCTTGATTTGCCACAAGGTCAGCGGTGAAACGGCGACGAATTGTCGATTGGCCTGCCTGTAACGCAGCGCTTCCAGGACCAGATAGGCAATGAGGCGGGGACTGCTCCATGTCGAAAGCTGCCTGCGCCACGAACGTCGGTTGTGGAGACGCGAAAACCGGACGGGCATCACGTGTACGCCGTGGATTTCGCCAAGCCAGCTGTTTTCGTGCGAGTGGACCAGATCGAAGCTCTTGGTCAGTTTTTGACAGCGCCAGGTGAAATCGAGCAGATCCATCCAATTTGGCAGGCCAAGAGTTCGAGGCACGGTGGTGTGCGGTATGGGGGCATCGCTGGCCCAGGCCTGGCAGAAAACATGAATGTCGTAGGTCTTGCGCAACTCGTTGGTCAGATGCTCGACATACGCCTCTGCCCCGCCGAACTGTGAACCGAAGCGGCGGATCATAACCGCGATACGCGCACGTTTATCTGCGTCGGACACCGCGCCTCCGATCCTCGTAGGCTGTGAAAAGCTTTTGAGCGAGCAACAGAAAATTGGTGGACCGGCTGACCGAGATCCGGGGCAACTGCCAAAAGTCCATGCCGGTTCGAACGCGACCACGATTGGTTGTTGTCGCACTGGTAAAGCCGGCAAGTCGCCCCATCTCGACATGCTCGATCCAATAGGCCCCGTAGGGATAGCTAAAGGCTTCGACGGATCTGCCAATCAGATCTTCGAGCAAGACACGCGAGCGCCAAATCTGTGCGTGGGCGATGCCGTGAGCGAGCCGGGATAGATCGGCGTGGTCGACGGTATGAGCGCCTATCTCGTTGCCAGCGTTCGCCCATTCGACTATTTCGTGGCGGTTCATCAGGCGGGAAACGGGAACGCCCTTATCCGCGTCCCAGAAATTCCAGCGTCCTGGATGGCCTGCCACGACATAGTTCGTTGCCGTGTAACCGAGATCCTGCAGCACGGGCTGTGCATGAATCAGAACGTTCTGAAACCCGTCATCGAAGGTGAGGCCAAACACCTTGCCCGTACGCTCACCGGACAGGTAAGGCATCAGGTCGCGCATCGAGAGACCGCGGTAGCCGAGCGCTGCCAGCCAGCGCATGTGGCGCCGGAAAACTTCCGGAGCGACGTTGAGGCTGCGATATGGCGTTCCGCGCGGCGGCGGTGCCTGAATTTGATGGTAGGTCAGGATCGGCACCGGGGCTGCGCAATTCGTAAACAAGACCTGCCGCGGCGGTGATTTTGTGGGGCAACTCATCGCACAGCAGCGCAATCTCGACTTCGAAACGACCGTTCGGCCGCGATAACGGCGCTTCATTCGCGGGCAAATGTCGAAATGCGGTCGAGAGCAGGTCGCGTTTCAATGGAGAGCCCGTCCCACGGCAAAAAAGAACCCGCCAGCCTGGCTGACGGGTTCCGGTTTGATTTGCCGGCTATGCGTCAGAAATCGCGTTGGAAGCGAAGAACACCGCCCACGCCGTCGCTCTTGGCGTGGTACCTGCTGCGCGATTTGTTGACATAGTCCACTTCGCCGATGACGGTGAAGCCTGGCACCAGCTGATGCGCGACATTGGCAGCCAGGGCGAAGGTCTTACCTTCGTCGTAGGACGCCTGGATGTTGAACGAGGTCTTCTCGCTGAACTTGTAGGTGCCGCCGCCCCAAACCGCCCAATTTCCGTCCCAAGGCTTGTAGAAGGACCGGACAATCTTCTTTTCGGTGCCGTAGCCGCCCATGACGAACAACGACAACTGGTCGGTCGCGTTCACATCCAAACGGACCTTGCCCGCCCATTCTTCCCAGGCGCTGTTATACGCTGCGACGCCGGTGATGGCGCCCCAGGCTTGAGCATATTTTGCGCCGAGAACGACATGCGGAACATAGTTGTCGATGGTCTGGTTTGTCGTCAGCGCAGACCCTTCAACGCTGCGCCATACACCGCCGATTTTCCGTTCAAGGGTTCCCTTGGAGAAACCCGAACCCTGCTCAAGGGACACGAGTGCAGAGAAGCCGTTGCCAGCGTCAAAAGTGTAGCTGATCAGGTTGGTGTCGTATTCACCGAACGGAACCAAATCGTCGTTGATGACGTTGCCGGCATAACCGATGAAGGTGTTATAAGCCGACTCGTCCTTGCCGATGCGCAGGCCGCCAAGTTGGATCCAGGCAAAATTCAGGGTAACGCCCTTGTTGCGTGCCAGGTCCGACGGCCCCGCGACGAGATCCGAAGAACCATTGCCGAAATTGAAGCGCGTTTCGGTATAGGTCTTCAGAGTTCCCAGCTCAGTTTCCTGGGCCGTCCACGTCTTCAAGGCGAAGCGAGCATTCTTGGCGTAGGTATCGTGGCTGCCTCCATTCAGGCGATCCGTCGCCCGGACGCTTCCGAGCTCGCCGACGCCTATGTCGTACCGGACATAGCCGCCGACACGCAGGCAGGTCTCCGTGCCCGGGATATAAAAGTAGCCGGCGCCATACACGTCGCAGATCCGGACGAATTGAGCCGGTTCCGGTTCGGCTACGACGACGGCGTCGGCGGCGCGCACGCTGGGAACTGCGAGCAAGACCGCAGCCGAGCCAAGGAGAAGGCTCTTCATGTTCATTTCAAACTCCTATCTTCGATAACGTCTTCGAAAGGCAGCGTCTCTACGCCCTTTCAAGCGAAGCGATGACATTTCAGCGCAATCGCTAGCAAATGAAATCGTAATATAACATTTTTCGATGACCGTGAATCTATCTAATAGTGACGCTATTGATACATAATAATTTGCTTCCTAACGAATTTAAGTTTGCTAGTTAGGAAGCTAACCAAATAAATTATTACAACGTTGCTGATGTATGTGGTGAATCATGGTGCTTTGAATTACAAATGCGTTACATCGACCTCCAGTCGATGAGGCTCCGTGCCGGGGTAAAGTTCCCCTGCCTTCCCCCGACACGGAGCCTGCCGATGGGAGGAAGGCACAAGGCATAGCGTTTGCTGTGGAGGGTACGGTTTTTGCGTGTCTGAACGAATAATCAGGCCGCTATTGGGTCACTTTGAATGGCGAGCGGTGTCTCAGGGCTAGAGCGGCTCAAGTGCTACAAATAGGGGGCGTTGCCGCAGCGACTTCTTAGGCACATCGCCACGAAAGATAGACCTGCTACTTCTTCAGCTGGAAGCGATGAGGCTTGAGCTTGCTTGCGGATATTCCGCGCAGCACTCTGATCGCTGCTTCGAGATCAGAGATTTCGAAGTCTGCCAGCACATCAGTTCGGAGTTCGTTGAGCAGTTCTTCTAGCCTGCATGCCAAGGCGGAACCGTCGTCGGTCAGCCACAGAGCTTTTGCGCGCTGATCCGTCGGATCGCTGCGTCGCTCAATGAGTTTGGCTGCTTCGAGTTGCGTGACAAGCTGAGCAAGCGTCGCTGCACGAATACCGATGCTTTTGGCCACCGTGGTTTGCCACACGCCGTTTCCCAGCCGCAACACCCATATCAGGGTCATTGCGCGCGCTTCTGAAATATCGAAGCGCAGGAACTTTCGTTCGGCATAGGAACGCCAGCGTCGGTCAGCCCGAACCAGTTCCGATACCAGATCTTGACGCATGCTATCCAAACCAAACAGCCTTCAAATTGTTTCGCCGAGGAGAAGTTCGACAATCACAGTGGCTACCTCGATGTAGAACAAGCACGCAGCGTGGCGGCACGGTGTTGACGGGTGGAGGCTCGATGCACTGACGGCTGCGGCCGGCGTGGATGCCGAAAGCGTGAGCTTTAGTTCGGCTCGGTGATCTCCGGCGGCGGCACCAGAGCTTCTATTTTCGCAAGCAGTTCTTCTTCCGCAGCGCTGTCAAATTCCTCGTTCGTCGCATCCTGCGCGCCAAATGTACAAGCCACCTCGGCCTCGTCGATCTCCACCTGACTTTGGAGAGAATGGATCAAGCTCTCCTTCAAATCACCGGGTGAAAGCACTCCCTCCGCAATCTCCCGCAGTGAGACGACGGTATTCTTGTCGTTGTTGCGCTTGACGGCGATCGGATCGCCCCAGGAAATCTGGCGTGTGCGATGAGTAGCCAGCAGGACGAGTTCGAAGCGATTTTCGACTTTGTCGATGCAGTCTTCGACGGTAATTCTAGCCACGTGCTTTCCCTCATCTCGAAGCGGCATCAAGTAAGCATCAGAAAAATAAAGTAAAATCGTCTGGCTTGTCTCTTTCAGTTAATAAATCGGACCTGAAGTCAGCTATTCTATTAAAGGATAGAGTGGACCGCCGTAATTGACTCGATTTCCGTCAAAAGACAGTCAGAGATGCGATTAAACGATAGGGAGGCAATATCGTGTTTTTGTCGAAGCTCTGTCGGGATTTTGTGGAGGGCGTAGGAACGGCAGTCTACCGCGTGGCCGACGACAGCCTTTGAACGTCCGCAGTTGCGGCAGCCGGCGAGGTACTAGGATTTGCGAGCGAGTACGCCGCCTCTAGCGCAGCGTTGTCGATTTCGAGATGACGTCAGCTCTGCTGGTGGTGCGGCCATCGTAGACCGATCAAGCTCATTCCGCTCGAACTTGCCATGGTAAGAAGGTCGGATGCTGCTTTGAACTCCCGAGCGACGAACCATCGAGCAGCGCGTTCTGCTGCCGGCTCTCATTGGATCCGAGGAACCGTTACCTGCAGGCGGTAGCGGAACTGCGGATCGTCGTCGGGGCAGTCGTCGGAAAACTCAAATGCGGTCGGGGCCTCCAGCCCTCCGGCCAGGATAGCCTGCCATTGTTCCTTGTACCGGGTCGCCTGCCAGGTGAAATACGGAGCGGCGCCTGAGACGCCGCACATTACGGTGTCACCGACAACCTCGTCGTTGGAGGTTGGAGAATCGAGTTCCAGCACCCGCGCGTACGAATGCCTGGTGTAGTTGACCGTCGTGCCAACGAGCGTATCAGCGACGTCTGGCTGGCGGCATCTCTGGTAGGCTTTGCAGCCACTGGGCAGGCCGCCGGGCGCTTCATTGGGAAACCGGGCACCTTTGCCTCCAGCATAGTCGACGCCGAAATCATGTATTCGAAGGCTCTCTCGGGCTCGACTGTTGGTCCACAGCAGGGTGGAGATCTCATCCTCGGTCTCGAAAGGGTCTTTCGGTTCGTCGATGATGCAACCGATGAAGGGTAAACAGATTTCGATCTCGATCTCAATATCGTCCTCTATGTCGAACACCGAGAGCGCGTGGTAGGTCACCGACATCAGGTTGGTCGTCCAGGCAAATGCTGCCTCGTGGGCGGCCTGGCTATCGCCTCGCTCGACCACTGCGTACAGCTTGCGGCGGCCGGTTTCGGGCATCACTCCTTCGTTCATCGGACCGGCTCGCTTGAACCATTGCGGATCGGTGACGATTGAACGGCCACCCATTCCAGGCGCGAAGCCCTCCCGCGAATGGATCTCTACGGTCGGCTCGGCCGGGAATTTGGTGAAGTCGGTTGCCGGAGCCGCGTCGAAAAACTGGACCTCGTAGTGATTGCTGCATGGGCCGCCGGCCGCCTGACAAAGCGCCTGATTGTCGGCGAAGACATCGGCGACCTGGAGGGTTTGGGGATCGTCTTCCTGCGTCGACTTGGCCAGTTCGTAGCTGAACCAGCAGCGCGGCTGGCCCTGACCGAACCAGCCGCGGTCGCTTGCGTTCGGGATGCCTCGGCCCACAGGGACCGCATCCCAGTAGACCTTGCAGGTGCGCTTGCGAAAGATCACCTGATACTCACCGGCACAGGTGTCGCAGAGTGACCCATCCGTATATGCCGCCCGGATGCGCATGAAGAATGGGCCGGGGCTGCGATAGGTGATGCGCTTTTCCGCCGTGGCGCATTCGACGGGGATATAGCCGTCGACGCCGATCGACTCGACAGCTTCAGGACATGTCTGGCTCACCGTCTGATCGGTTTTTTGCTCGGCGTCGGCGACCGGGATCATGGTGGAGATATCGCGAGCGTCATAGGCGTCGACGCGTAGCGCGGGGATTGTCGCGTCCTTGTTGACCACGATGACATCGAAGCCGCCGGCTTCACTGAAATGGAACCATTCGTTGGCGCCGCCATAGGCCAGGCTGCCCTTGTGGCGGCCCGCCGCGGCATCCTTGGTCTTGTCAGCCGGGATCGGGGCGCTCACGGGGAAACGCCAAAGATGCGGGTCGGCCTTGGCGGTGTTCGTGTTGCAGAATGGCGCGCTCGGACCCACCTCGATGATGGTTCCCCAATGGTCGCTATAACCGAAATCCCGAGCCAGCCGCACATGTTGGACGCAACTCGTGCGATCGCCCCAGGCTCGTACGCCGGTACCGGGGTATTGGCCATTGCCGGCTCCGGCGAGGGGCATGTTCGTCGCGTGAAAGCGGGCGAGAACCTGGTCGTAGCGTGCACCCTTGTCGAGTGCGCCCGTGCCGTGGCACGGCTCACCCGATTCATGGCATTTGGCAATCTTGTTGCTGTTCGGATCGAAGGTGAACCCCGGGTCACCGGCTGGATTTTCCAGCCACAGATCGTGAAAACCGGTGAACGTCCGGCCTGGGTTGCGTGGATCAAAATAGTCCCAATATTGCCCGAACAGTCGGGCACCGTCATTGGGAGCATCGTCGCCCACAAGCGCGCTGAGCTTCGGATTGTTTGGGTCGTCGGCACCCGGAGGCGCCGTGTACATCCTGACAGGGTTCGCCCATCCATCATCCTGGGTCGCAAGGTTCGGATGCTTGCGCGGAAGGTCCGCGGCTGCGGCCGGGCTCGGGATGTTCCAGTCGCCGAGAATGAAGGCGTCAAAGGGCGCTGTCCCCATCCGGTCGACCACATAGCGGACCGCTGGGCCTGCGTTGTCTTCCACCTGGGTTGCGCGATCCTCGTAGCTTTCCGAATAATCGCTGGTGGACAGCTCGAAGAAAGTTTTGTCGGTGGTGTAAGCCTGGGTATGAGACCAGGCGATCACCAGCGGCAGGCCCGTGACCGGGTTCTCCAACTCGGCGATCGCGATCCCCTTCGCCGACAAATCATCATTGCCGGCGCCGTGGCAATATTGGCGGAACCAGACCCGGTCGCTGATCTTGAAGCCGTCCTCATAGTCCGCGTGATCGTCGTTGAGATCGTTGAACGTCTTATCGGTGCAGCGGGAATTCTCTTCCCAGTTTTCGGTCGGATGCTCTTTGAATCTGAAGAGGGTGTAGATCGCCAGGCCGGAATTGGCTTCATCGGCCCAGTCTGCGATGACTTTGCTCGCCCCGAATAGACCGCCGGGCACCTGAGCATTCAGCCACCATCCACCGAAATACCCGCCTACGATCGAGGCATAGGACATCTCGTCAGCGCGGCCGGCCGTGTCGATCCGGCTGACGCCGGAATAGGGAGAGCCGAGGCGAAAGTTCAGCTGGCGCTTGGCGTCCATCGTGAAGACTTCACTCAGCGCAACGACGTCGAACTTGTTCTTCAGGATGTAGTCAGCCAACAAATCGGCACGGCTGGTGTCGCTCTGGAAGTAGGCGTTGCTGCCATCTCCGTTGAATGGCGATGACGGGAGGAACTGGGTGTTCTGGGCATAGATGCTGTAGGTTGCCTTATCCACATTGCCGAACACAGGTACTGACCGATCGAAATCGCTGTTCGCGGTCTGGGTCGTTACGCCACCCGTTGTGTCTGACGGCGTCGAAGCTCTTGCGGCGACCAGATGTGTGCCGAACTGACTGAGCGAAAAAGGGAAGCTGCAGAGCAGTGACAGCGTCTCGGCCAACTGCGGTTTGCACGATGACAGTCGCTGTACGCGGCCGCTCGTCGCTAGCGTGGCGCCGCCCGTGTCGACCAACTCGACTGAAACAAGAGGCACCTGCGGGTCAAGCCTGAAACTGACGCCAACCGTCGGGACGTCGCGAAGTCGGCTGCCGGGAATCGGACTGAGTTCAGTGGCCGCTGGAGGGACATATGCGAAGCTGGCATGGAACGCGACTGGCGCCGCTGGCGGCATGGTCGCCATAGCGATCCGGACCGTTGCGGTGAAATTCCCCTCGATCGGAGGAAGGCCCGCCTGTTGCGGATCAAACACGCAGATTTCCGGTTCGGGACAAACCGTCACCGCCTTAGTGACTGCGCCGCCCGAGCTCTCATTGAAGATCACCTCATAGCGGTCGATGCCGAAGATCTTGTTCCAGGCTACCAGCGGATACACCGATGTTGTTGATCCCGCCGTCGGTGAAAGCAGTTGTGGCGCTGCTCTACTGCCGTCGGTGACGAAGTCGACATTTGTCTCAGGCCCGACAGCAGCGGCGCACGAGGCTGAGACGCCGGCCCGGTAATGGCCGGCAGGAAGCGGATAGAGGCGGGTGCATGAACCCGGCGTGCAGGCCAGCTGTGGATACTCGACTTTCTCTTCGACGACCGGATTGCCGGAGGTCGTATCGGTAATCCTGACCCGATAACTTTCGCCGTATCCGACATGGCTGAACTGGAGCGCGACCAGGCTGGAGACGGTCGCCGCAGCTGTCGGGGCGATAATTACAGGTGCTGCGGGAACTTGCGGACAGCCACGGAGAGCGTCGGTGGACCGGGGCTCAGGCGAGCAATAACCATCCGATCGGCAACTGCGCAGCCTGACGTGAACCGTGCCATAGGGAATGTAGGAGACATTTTGCGTTAGGGTGCACGTTGCCGTGCTGCAGGAAACTTCTGCTGTCGCCGGCGCGAACAGACCGTGTTCGAAGGTAACCCTGTATTCAGAGACGCCGGCCGCTTGGGGCCAGGTCGCCGTGATCTCATCGCCAGTCCAGTTGACCGAAAGCGCATCAGGCAGGCCAGGCGTCAAGTGGAACGGGGCGAAGTTCGGTCCCCACCAAACCGTGGTGCCTGTTCGGGTCGTGGCCCGGATCGCCCAAGTGTAATCTGCCGCGTCCCATGCCGGATAGCCGGCCGATGCGGAACCAAACCGACACTCCCCGTTTCCGGGGCAGATCGTCGGGTCGTCTGCGTTCAGTGTGACAGTCGGGTCGGCGACCGCGGCCCCCGTTTTCCGGAAGAGCAGGCGGTAGCTGGCGAACTGATCGCCGTCTTCCCAGACAAAGGTAGGTTGCAGCGTTGTCACGACGCCGGGTGCGGGCTCGAACGCGGAAGCCGCGCCGGGACCTGCGAACATCGCCATCAGGACAACGAACCAACCGCACCGGCCCATACCGCCCCCCCATGGTTCGAAACCACATTAGGCCTGTCTAATACATGCTATCATACTCTGACGTTGGCGTGGAGAGCTGCGGAATAGATTCTGCCAGAGCAGTTCTCCGGCTATTTCCGACAAGCAAGCCGAAATGGCGATGCTCGAAAGACTTGATTGCCTTTCAACGGCGCGCGACCTCGCTGCGCTGTTGATCTGGAAACCAAAGCTGACTTTCCGCTTTGCGCCGTCAACTCGGACGTAGAGATCAGCACTGCAGCTTTCTGAAAGCGGACACGTCGGGTGGAATGCCTGCGGCTGGAAGAGCCGCGACGTCTCAACGCAATGCCGGTCAGTTCGGTTCGTGAAGTCCTCCCGAACCACGCATAAAGGATAACGAAGATTACAACTTGCGATCGTACTTGCTGTACGACTTATGGAGTAGCATGCTCAAATGGATGGTGAAAAACAGAGGTATGTGCTGACGTCGTGAAATCTCCCGATCTTGTTCTTGATAAAGCTGATCCTGGCGACGATGTGGCCGCGCGGTTTGATTATCAGCATGCCTACGCCGCGATAAACGCCATCCGTCTCATTTCCGGAGAAGGCGACTGCGTTGAGATCATCTGCGAGAATCACGAAGATTTTCTGCTGAAGAACGGTGGCGGCAAGTTCATCGGCACTCAGATCAAGACGCGCAGAATTACGCTAGCGCCGCTCAAGGCCGGCGATGAACAGGTCACGAACGCGCTTGGGAAATTCTGCCTGCTCGACCAAAAGTTCCCTGGCTGCTTTCAAGGCTTTGACCTTACGACGAACCATTCCTTCTGGAAAAATGAGCAGTCGCCGAACAACCTCCCCTGGCTCCTGGACTCGCTCCGGCATCGCGACGGCATCAAGGGCCTTCGAGAGAACAGCCCGCTGCGCCGCTACGTCGAAGGGATAGCCGCTAGCACCGGTCTCAGCTCCCAGAATGTTGCCGCCACCCTCGCAAGGACGACCACTCGGGGGCACGAAGCGGAGGTCAGCCATATAAGCAGCGACGTGCAGGAAGCGCTTTGTCAGTGTCCCGGCATGGAGCAACTGCCCTATGCCACAGTCGCCGCGATCGCGAAGGCGCTGGTCCAGCTTGCGCGCGAGGCGTCGGCCAAGATGCTGCGGGGACCGATAACAGAGTTGTTTGCTCCAGGAACCGACCTACAGCAAGCGGTCGATGACCAGCTTCTCGCCGGCAAGCGCATCTGCAAAGCCGACGTTCTCGCTGTCATTGATCGGCTTAAGGGCGGCACCAAGCCCTACGAGGACATCAACGTCTCGACGCTGGTGACGCCTTCGGACGCACCCTCCGATTTGGTGATCGCATTCCGCAAATTGGCGAAGGGCGGCGTCGAGGCCGGCCGTGTCACAAACATCGAGGATCGTGTCCGCTCTTTCGAGGCGTTGTTCCTCGAATGGAGCCGAAAGTACGGGGTGGACGAAGCCACGAAGCGCTACAACAATGTGCTCGCGGCGGTGCAATTCGAAGCCGCCGAGGCGCATGCCGTCGCCCAGAAGGGCGGTGAGCCTTACGGTTCGGCGATGTTTGGCGCGCTTGCCGAACGCCTGATGGCCCGCGCCAGGGATGATCGCGATCAACTCCACGGTTGCCGCCCCGAGCACCTGATAGGCGCCGCGGGTCTCCTTACGCAGCAATGCAAGACCTGGTGGTCGCCGCACTTTAACGCTGTCGGGGACGCGCCATGAGCCTGGACCTCGTCGAGATCGTCACAGCCCTGGACAAGGACGAGGACGTGCACCTTGCCCGCATTATCGTCCTGCTCAAAGCCTTTTCGCAACCGGATGCCCCAGCGATCGAAGGCATCACCAAGCTGGCGAAACTCGATTTCCTGCTCCGCTATCCGTCATGCCTGGAAAAAGCCCTGATCGCGCGCGGGGTTTCTGCCAAGAACATTCCGGTGGACGATTTTGAACGGCTGACCATCGAAGCGCGAATGATACGCTACCGCTACGGCCCGTGGGATCACCGATATCGCCGCTTCCTCAACATTCTGGTCGCTCGCCGCCTTGCGGTCGTGCGCACCGACGGGCGTACAATACATATCGACCTCACATCGCAGGGCAGCGATCTCGCGGAGAAGTTGATCGAATCGCCTGGATTTTCGCGGGTCTATGAAAGGGCAGCGCTGTTGAAGAAGCATCTCAACCTGAAAGCGCGCGCGCTGATGGAATTTATCTATGAACAGTTCCCGGAACTGACATCTCTCGAATTCAACGAAGGGATCGCGTTTACAGGGGATGCCCGATGAACCTGCTGATTGAAACCCTTGTCCTGCTCTGCAAGCAGAGCGAGGAACGTGTCCGCTTCGGCCGCCGGCTTTCTTTCTTCCACGGAGAAATGTCCACGGGCAAATCCACGATCGCGGAGCTGATCGATTACTGCCTTGGCGGCTCGCTGCAAAAGACGCCCGCTGTCCAGAGTGAGCTTGTGGGGGTCCAGCTTCAGGCGGTCGTCGGCGACACGGCTGTGTTGATCGAGCGCAACCCCAATACGATCACCTCGGTTGAAGTGAGTTGGGAACGTGACGGCGAGGCCGGGCGCGAAAATCTGCCCTTTGCTGCTGGCGAAGTGCCCATCGTAGGTGACGAGATTTACAATTACAGCGATTTTCTCCTACGCACGCTCGGCATGCCGGTATTGAAAGTCCGCAAGCGCAAGGGTGATCCGGAGTCGGCACTTCAGCGCCTGAGTTTCAGAGATTTCTACAAATTCTGCTATCTCGACCAGCCGGATCTGGACTCCAGCTTTTTCCTTCTCGACCAACCTATTCGTCAGGAGAAGTCGAAGGATGTACTACGCTACGTTCTTGGATTTCATAGCGATAGGCTAAATGAACTGCAGGCCGAGCTTTCCGAGACCCGGCAGGAACAGCGTACGATGCGCGAAGCAGCCAGACAGATCGACGAGTTTCTCCATAGGTACGATTTTGCGTCAAAAGCAATGATCGAAGCCGAGATCGACAAGCTAAACAATGAAGAAGAAAAACTCGATCACGAGATCGAAAACCAGGACATTAACGATCTCCACGCTACGACCGTCACCGAAGAGGATCAGGCGGTGATCGCCGCGCTTTCTGATGCCATCGCATCGAAAGCGACCGCGATCGCCGATGTCGACCAGCGTCTGAAGGAACAAGAGTCGCTCATCGCGGAGTTCCTGGCAATGAAATTCAAGGTCGCCCGCTCCTCAACCGCGTCCGAACTGCTGAAAGGCGCGGCGTTTCATGCCTGTCCGGCATGCGGCACGGAGGTCAGTCGGAAAAGTGATGGAGCGCATTGCGTGTTGTGTAAATCGGACCTCGAAGGAGCTCCCGGCGGCTTCCAAAGCGACAGCGCCGTAATGGAACGCGACCTGTCCGACCGCATCGACGACCTGAAACGGTCCGTGCAGCGCCTGAAGAGAGCGCACGACCGGCAGACCGAAGAACTGGGCATTCTCACCACCCGGCGCTCCGATACCCAGCGACGCGTGGATGCTGCCCGCAGGCAGGTGGAGTCGGAATATATGAAGCGCGCCCGCCGGCTGGAGAGCCGGCGAGGCGAGATCAGGGAACGCCGCCGCCTTCTGATGCGCATTATGGGCATGCCGGGCGAAGTCGAAGCCAAGATGAAAGAAGCCGATGCGCTCTCAGCGCGGATAGGCGAGCTTGAGCGGAACATCCAGACCGAACAGGGGCGTTTCGAGGACGGGCGGAAGAACGTCGATGCGCTGGAAAAAAACTTTCATGCGTTGCTTCGTGCGATCCGTTTTCCTGAGATCAAGGCGGACGACAAAGTCTTCCTGAACCAGCGCACTTGGTTTCCCTACGTGCATCCGAAAGGCAATGAATCCCTTGCTTGGACGTTCAGCGACGCCGGCTCCGGCGGGAAGATGGTGCTATTTAAAATATGCTTTGCGCTTGCGCTGCACCAGACAGCAGCGCAACGGGATCTGCCGCTACCACGACTCATCATCATCGACTCACCGATGAAAAACATCACCCCGGACATAAACCCGGAGATATTTCAGAATTTCTATACGGAGCTTTACAGGCTATTAAGTAACGAACTTAAGTCATGGCAATGTATCATGATCGACCAAACCTTTTTTGAGCCGCCATCGACGCTCGATGACCACATGGAGCGTCGATTGACTCAAAATGACCCAAAACATCCGCCGCTGATAAGCTACTACCACGGCCATTGACGCATATCTTACACGCAGTCGCCCTGGTCGCACGTATATTGCGGGTTTCCGTGGCGCTCCGGTAGCATGGCCGCTTTCTCAATGTCTCCGCCAGAACCTGACAGACAGCAGACGGCCCCGAGCCGTATTACGAAACATCGCGGTCTACTTTATATCTCGGCCCTTCCAGGATCTCTTATCGTGATCCGAAAGCGGACAATCCAACAGCTGCGGTGACGGTGAGTGCGAAATAGACGGTAGGCGCGCGCATCAACTTCATCGACTTTGCGAATCTTGTAACCTCCTCTGGGAACAAAGGATCCAATGGGTAGACCGATGGCAACAGAGGGGACACCGGTAGACGAGACGGAATTGGCTACGGAACTCCGCACAGGTGGCTTAGTTCGTACTGTCGCGGATCGGGAGTTTCGGCGTCTGGACGATAACCATTCTGCGTTGCTCGAGACGCTCGCGACCATATTGAACGCTACCGACGCGCCACCGATTGATCTTCATATGGAGGAGGCGCTCGCGGAGCTGCAAGGACCGAGCTTCTTCCTCGTCCAGCACGTTCTGTGCGATCTTCTACCCCTTCTGAACGTAAATCAGGACGTCCTTCTCGCCTTCGTCGGACGTCTGCTAGATGCAGGCGGCAACGATCTGGCTGCAGGTGCCCCGAGCACTGCGTTTGGGGAATGGACGAAGAAGGACCCAAACAGGCCTTCCAAGATCTACAAAGCTGCACGTGCGGGCGACAAGCTTGCCGTGCGTCAACTACTCACGGTTCTTCGAATGAACGCTGATGTTGAACAAGCCCTTATGTTCGCGCGAGCTGACGAGCGAGAAGCGAAGCTCGCGGCCATCTCGGCCTTGGGTGCTATGGAGTTGGGTGAACGCTACGGCGAGGTGTTCGACACCCTGCTTCAAGCGGCGTCCAGCGCAGATCAGGACACTGCCCTCCGGTCCCTGGAGGCGGGCTACCGTGCTGCCGCACAGCGAAAAGACACCGCACCAGCCGCTTTCGATGAACAATTGGGCCGGACCCTTGAGACGCGCAGTCCGCTCGCGATTCACCTTGCGGCAGACCTGCTTTGGCTCCACCGAGGAGGCCTTGCAGAGAACGCCATAAACCTGTGTCTCGACGCCGTTGCCCACGTTGAACCAGATAACACCGGCACGATCTCGCACATTGACCATGCCACATATCAACTCGTCGGCGCCGGGCGGGTCGAGCGTGTGGTGCGTCTACTTGGTGAATTGATCGATCGTTCAAAGGGGCGGATTACGCTGGACGAGTTCCAGAGCACCTACCACGCGTTGCAAAATGCAGGCTCTGACGTGCTCGGTGGCGCGGTCGTATTCTGGTTATTGAACGGGGGCACGCACACTCGCAAATGCGTGGCTAGCGAAGTTTGCGGTGTCGGGAACGATGACCCTCCTTTTTCCATCCCCACGTCGTCGCTTCCACCAGACCCGTCGGACCAACTTTTCCTCTGCCGTAAGGCCGTTGGATGGTTCTTCATCGATCCGCTGGCCGCAGTTGTTATCCCGTTAGCGGTACTTCGCGATGGATCTCCGGATATCGCGAATGACGTCCTCGATCTGATCTACGATCCCCTGCTGCTGAGCTATGGCGGGGCGCTGAAGAATTACCTTAAGCGCTACGTCACAGACGGCGGAAGGAACGGCGCAGGCCTCGCTAAACTGCTCGCACGTAAAACCGCATTTCAGGACGAGATGAAGGGCATCGAACGTCTTGTCGACTGCACCCCAGCGAAACGCAGCGCGAGGCGGAACGAGTTCAGTGGCACGAACAGATGGAACGGGGTATGGAACAGGGGCGCCGGAAATCTTTTCTTGAGGATCTCTTCACCAAACAATACATCCTGTACGGCCGCTCGTCTTTGACGCCGATCTATGCTGGTGACGGCACCACCCATCTGACTGAAATCGAGATGAAATCGTTCTCGATCTCGTCCGAGTTGCCCATCCTCAATATCGTTGACCCGGTCGGCCTCGACCACATGCTTTTCCACTTCAAGCTTGAGCCGCGGGAACAGCGATGAAACTTGTCGTGACGCACTATCTGCGCTCTTTGCGCGAACGCGACGAACTTGACGCTATTCTGCCCGATCTTCTGGCTGAGAGCGGGTTCGAAGTTCTAACCCGTCCCCGCCGTGGCACGCGGCAAGCCGGTGTCGACGTCGCTGCAGTCGGTCCCAATCCTGATCGCAACGGCGCTCGAAGCCTGTTCCTTTTCACAATCAAGTCCGGCGATTTGACGCGCGAGCATTGGGATACCGGTCAGCAGGCCGTACGGCCCTCGCTCAACGAGGTTCTGGATGACTATGTCCCCAACCGAATCCCGCCTCACCTGACGAATCTGCCCATCGTCATTTGTGTCTGCATGGGCGGCGAGATGCGCGAGGATGTTCGTGCCCAATGGAGCGGCTTCTGCCGTGCAAACGAGAAAGCCAACGTTCACTTCGCCGAATGGAACGGAGATCGCCTCGCGGATCTGATCCTCAGCGGCATGCTACGTGCAGAGTTAATTGAGAGCGAACACCGGGGGGTGTTCCAGAAGGCGCTCGCGATGCTTGATCAGCCAGACGTCGCTTATCGGCACTTCCGTCACTTGCTCAATGCCATCTTCGCTGAGCCGAAAAACCAGACAGAGCGCACACGCCAGCTACGCAAGGCTTACCTGTGCCTTTGGATACTCTTTGTATGGGCTCGGGACGCCGATAACCTTGAGGCGGCGTATCGAGCATCTGAGCTGGTGCTGCTACGCAGTTGGCCGCACTGCGATGGCACCCGTTTGGACAAAGATTCAACGCGACAGGAGCGGCTTGCTCATTTCGATCAGGTCGTTAAACTTCACATCATCATCGCTCACCTTCTTCTCGTCGAGAAGATTGGGCCGTTTGCCGACAAGCGCTACGCGCTTTCGATGGCCGTAAATTCACGCAACGCAGTCGACATCAACATCGCACTGTTCGAGACGCTGGGGAGGTTGTCGCTTCACGGACTGTGGTTGGCTGCACTCAGCGCCGGGCAGGACGAAACATTCGGCCAAGCGATGAACGAACAGGCTGATAAGGTACTTAACCTAGCAATCGGGATAGTGAACGCGAACCCGGCGCTCATCCTCCCCGTTCGCGACGACTTCGTGATCGAATTGGCCCTCTTCATGCGTCTCGCGGACGTGCGCGGACGTCTTCAAAACGTCGCCGACTACATTCGTGGAATGTCCGATCGCCTATGCAACGGGCTGAGCTTACGGCAGCACTATCCGACGCCGACGACAGTATATCGAGACGTCCTCGTCCATCCCAAAGACCGCAGTGACTCATACTTCGAAGAGCATACGCGAGCGGGGATCCTCTATACCTTCGTTCTCGCTTGGCTTGCGATGATGGGAGACCAAGAACGCGCAGAGCGTCTGCGCAGCGCGTTGCTAGAACACGCTCCGCAAATGACGCACCAAATCTGGGTTCCGGACGACCGAACGGATGATGTGTTCTGGGACGGTGATCGAGATCATGGGTTCTCGGTACTAGGTCTACCCCTCAACGAATCGCTCGAAGCCGTTTTTGATCTCCTCAATCGCGTGATGAAGGAGCACCCGCTGCATGAGCGAGTCAGCGCTGTTCGAACCAATCTGACGCCGATCCTTCTAACTGCCTGCCGCCACTATCGTATGCCTGTACCAGTGCATGTTTGGCAGGGTCAGGATCGTTCGACACCGGACAGCACAGCATCCGAAACTGCATCGTTGGGTGCCGTCGACCCAGTAGCTGCGAGTAGCAACCCTTCGTCGTAACACGCTCTGAAACGGCCGAGTTCTCATTGGCATGACCACAAGCCGATGGTCTTGTTCTGGGTGTCGTCGGAAGCGCGACGAACGGTAACAATGGGGTCGGCTGCGGGACGGCAGCAATAGACACGGCTGCAGCCGAAAGCTGACGGACCGCTCCCGGCCCCATTGCGGACGTTTGATCGAAGGGCTGGAGATTGACCGCTCGTCGGAGGCGGGCTGTCCCGCGTCCCGGCTTCGCCGTCGCATACTAACGCTCCTTAGACCGCCTCGTTGAACCGATCTCGCGGACGCGAATTTGCTTCGAAGCCCCGCCAGCTGGATCACAGCTGCGGATGTCGGGGCTTCTACGCTTTATGCGCTGCATTTTTTGATTGGCGCCGTTCCGGCGGGAGTTACAATACTTCCTTATCTTCAGGGCTTCTACAAATAGCAAATCGGGCTTCGACCACCCGGGCGGCTATACGCGCTGCGTCCACCGCAAAGACGTCCATTGCGCATCAGGTCGTAAGGGCAATCGCAGCGTCCCACCATTGGCTTTCTCACCGGTTGACCACTCCGGGCCGGCTGGTTGCTGGAACGGGTCATCTGCCGAGGCACTGCTGGAACGGGACTGACGGCACGCCTTGGCATGTCGGGAGAGAGATAGCGGGACGATATCCAGCCCGTACGGCCCCCAAACGAACACTGCGCCAATCGCCTCGTCGCCCGAGAGCAACAACTTGAGCTCCGGCTGGCAAAATGGCGAGCTCGCCCGCGTCGACGGAAGCCTCTACTCGCATCTTCACTTTTCTCGTTGTGAACAGTCGTTCCTCAGATTGTGTTCTCGGTGAAGGGGTTGTGTAGAAGGGTTGTGGCGTCGTTGCCGTGGCTTCCGGCTTCGCGGCCGTTGGTGCGGCAGACGGCGTAGCAATCGGCGGTTGCCGTGGCCGCGCAGCATCGCGAACGCTGCCATACCATCCAAGCGCCATGACAGCCGCAATCAGCCAACCCGATTTGGAAAGCTTGCCCAAGTAGGTCCCACCCCAATCGGAACCTCACAGCAAACTCGACGAAAAGTCGAGTAGGCATGTCGGTCGAGCTATACGCTATCGACAGCATGCGGCCTGAATCTCTGAAGAGAAGATGGCTCACGCATTGACCGCTCGTCGGAGGTGGATAGCCCCGCGTCCCGGCGTGGCCTGCCTGCTTCTTGGAGTGTCCTGCGTGCGCTCTGTTTCGTTCGGGCTGTTAGCTAGAATAGTCCTTCAGCGCAGGCGAAAGTCGTCGCGATGCGCGTCGCACCTGCACGGTCTCATGTGGCTCCGCCTTCACCTTCAAGAGCAACTACCATCTAAGCGTTAAGAACTACCGCGAAGTAATCTGACGCCAGGATGGTTGCCGTTGGTGAATTCCACACCTTCAGACTCCAGAACCTCTCGAACTTTAGCTTGTGTTTCATCAGACACCGCGGCCACGCGCGCGCTGTCACTCTCACACCGTTTGATCGTCGGAATAGAAACGCCGGCTCGGCGAGCGAGTTCTGCCTGAGAGAGACCAATCAGCGCTCGCGCCGCTCGCATTTGTGCCGCTGTTACCAATTCTGCTTGATCCCTTTAGATCATTCCGTTATGATCCAAAGGTATCAGTGCTACCCTTGGGCCTTTGGTCTGAGGCGGCTAGACGCAGTGTTGGCGCACTGGGCCTAGCCTGACCACATCTAAGCTGTCTGGAGCTCGGATCATGGCTGATTCCGACAATACCACGACTTTGTCTCGCGTCATCCGCACGAACGCAATCGCGGGTCGCGCGGCAACACTGTATTCGCCCAATAATTTGGGAGGCGGCGAAGCGTCTGATCCTGCGATCGTCATGTGGTGCGAATGGCGAGCGGCTCACGCGATAACTGAGCAGCTGTGCCGGAGTCAGCAGCGGTTGGAGGCCGACCTGAGATTCGGGGGAGGGCGGGAAGAGGATTACAAGGCGGCGCTGCGGGCTGAAAGCGTGGCGGGTGCGCGTGCCTTGAATTTGCTCGAGCAGTTCTCTGAGACACCGGCAGCATCGCTTGCCGGTGTCGTGGCCAAGCTGGATGCTGTGCTGACCGAAGGGCGGCCTGGCGAGGACGATGCGGAGTTTCCCTGGCCGCAGCTGCGGTCCGTCCTGGAAGACATTGTCCGGATTGGCGGGCTGACTGAGCCGGCGGCCGCTCAGGCCGATCGGGGAGGGTCGCGATGATTGCGCTGCTCGTTCGGCTGCTCAGTTCGACCGCAGGCTCAGGCCTTTGGGTCGAAGAGGCGGACACCTTCGCCCCTTTGGCCTGCAGGCAGAAAGAGGATGCCGGCTTTTGTCAGTGCCGCTTCGATGGACTGCAGCGTGCTGACCCGTGAATCGACCTTGCCGTTCTCCAGCCGGGCGAGGGCATTGACCGACACGATCGCCTTGTCTGCAAGCTCCTGCTGCGACCAACCAAGCAGAGCTCGCGCGGCTCGAATCTGTCGTGGACTGACCATGCGGCCACAATCGACAGGCGGGTGGTCTTTACCACATGAAGGGTTATTTTCAACCTGGTAAGGTGTATTTATCACCGTATTGGCACAAAGGGTGATCCGGCCAAAACGGTGGGACAGGGAAAGCACTTCGATGAAGCAAGGAGGGGTTTTGCCGAAGCGCCTCGACCGTTTCCTGGCCGAGCGTAGAGAGGAAAGCGAGCCTCACCCGGCCGATCAGCATGTCGGCAGACAGATCGCGACGGTTCGTGTCCAGTCGGATGTTTCGCAGGCGCAGCTCGCCCGCACCATTGGCATCAGTTTCCAGCAGCTTCAGAAATACGAAAGCGCGCGCAATCGCGTCAGCGCATCCATGCTCTATGAGATCGGCCGTGCGCTGGACGTGCCCGTCAGCCGCTTCTTCGAGGGGTTGCCCGGCAATGGTGAGGCCGCCGCTTCGCCGCTGCCGGTCGATGAGCGCCTGGCGTTCATCGCCAGCGCAGAAGGCCGGCGTGTGATCGAGGCGCTGATGCAGCTTCCGCCGCGCGTCCGCATTCGCGTGTCGTCTCTGATTGCAGCGCTAGGCGAGGAGTTGGCGGCTCCGGGGCGGGGAAGCATAGAGGATGCCGGCGAAATTTCGGAAGGCTGAGCCGCAGCCTTGGAGCTGCAAACGTCTCGGCCGCTCGCCCGGATACAAATGGTTTTCTGAAGCGGACAGGTTAGGGGCAGATCGACCTGTTCGGATGCGGGGCCATCCATCAGTAAAACAAGGAGGCGGCAGAGACGCCGATGACCCCTGGGGTGAGCACACCGACATCTCTGCCCTGTCTGATTTGCGATGCAGCGGGGGCAGTCAATCGCAGATCAGAACCCGTTTACGCTGATACCTCCCGCGAACGGGATTCCAGAACTTCTTCCATGTCTTGACGCAATAGGGCTCCACCTGGAGGTAGCGGACTGCCGGTCTGGAGGTGGCGCTGCCCAGCGCCACCCCACCAATGACACCCAAGGCCAAGGCTCCTGCGGCATCGCTCCGGCGTGCGTGGTAGCCGTCATGATAGCCGTCGTAGTAGGGGTCATGATCCCAGTCGTAGGAACCATGGTAATCCTCGTCATAATGGGACCAGTCTTCGGTACGGGCTGCGCCCGCGCTCAGGCCGAGTGCCGCAGCGATCAGCAAGGCTGCCGCCTTTCGATAGCCGGCCATCTGGTCTCCTTTCCCCGGTCAAACGGGATACCGGTATTTCAGCAGAGATTGCTCGATCATCTCCTTCAATTGTCGAGATTGGCGCCTGCTCGTGTGGAGGTTTGGTGCACATTTGTGTCAGTGGCAGTTGCGCTAATCTATCTTCGCGGCATGCGAGGTTCGTCGAGGGCCGGGTCCTCGTCCTGGCGTTCATCGGTGGCGGCGCCATCGTTCGGTTCAGCGGGACGTTCCCGTTCGACCTCGTGTTGCGACGACGGTTCTTCGTCTACCGCGGCGGGGTTCAAGGGCGGTTCGGGGCGTTCGTCATCGTTGATGAAGGCAGGTAGCTCCCGATCACGAGATCCGTCCGGCCCCGGCTGGTCCGGGACGTCCGAGCTTCGATCTTCCGGTGGTGAAATCCGGTCGCGCTCCGTGTCCGGATCGCGAGACGGCAGATCGGGCTCGGGCTCGATATCCGGCTGGTCAGCCTCCGGCGCCGGTTGCGGCGCTTCGCGTTCGATCGTTGCCTCGGGTATCTCGTCGACCATTCTTTCTGCGGTAGCGACCGGATTGTCGATCGGAATGGCGGCTTCTTCGCTCGCGATGTCGTCAGCGCGGCCGGGCAGTTCGGAATAAGTGCTGGCGAACGCGTCTGCCTGCTCGGCAAGCACGGTGATATCCTGGGTGACATAGACGTCAACCTGCTGGTTCACGCTTTGATCGATCGTCAATTCGAGGGTTTCGGAAGCGGTGAACGGCGTGTCGAAATACGCGTCGCTCAGGCCGTCGTAATAGCCCTGGTAATAACCGTCCCAATAGCCTTCGTAGAAGGAGGCGGCCTCGACCTCCCGCACCCAGTCGGCATGGTAAGCGGGATAATAGACGGCAGAGACGGCGGCGTAGCCGGTCAACGAACCGCTGATGAAGGACAAGGAAAGCAGGGTGCTTTGATAGGTCTCGATGGTGATGGTTCGCTGGCTGATACGCTCCAGTTCGACGTAAACATATTCGGTCTCGCGCAACACGACCGGATTGGAGGCCGCCTGCGCGCGGCGTTCGCCAAGCTGGCGTTCCAGGGTGGAAATACGCTGCTTCAGCTCATCCAATTGCGCTTGGGTGGCAGGCCTCGACGGGTTGGACGTGGGCACCAGCGCGTAGCGCGCCGTGAAGGCAGCCCAGTTTGCCGACAGCGCGCGCATACCCTCCGCGACCGTGGGATTACGGTTCGAGGTCATCCTGTAGGTGCCCTGCAGGCGGCCGATGGCTTGTGAGACCTTGCGCACGGATGTCGACGTCTGGGAGGAGTTCTTAGCCGCTATCGCGGTTCTGAGACTTGCGAGCTCATTCGCGGTTTCACGAGCGGCGTCCAGCATCAAGCCATCGGCGCGCGTATGTTTGGTCGAACTGACCTGATAAGCCACGACAATCGTCGCCAGCGATTTGTGCATGCCTTTCAAGAGGCTCTTGCTGTTGACGCGGGCTGACGGTGCCGCCTGCGCAACGGCGATGTTCAAAAAGCCGCCCGGCATCTGGACCGGGACGAGCAGGCAGGCCGATAGGGTCAGGACCCTGGACAGCACAGTCATGTTCTTCATGGAAGACTCCTTTGAGCCTTCCTGTTTCGCGAGCCGGTAGAGCCCCCATGGAAATAGGGTGGAGAAAGCGTGGAGGCTGGGGCGGCCAAGGCTGGTCCTTGTCTCGAGCGGGCTAGGCGCTTGCGCTCTCCGCGCGGCTCGATCTGCACAAGCTCGGCTGTAATTGTCCGCCCAGCTGCAGCCGGCGGCCAGCACGATGAACAATCGCGCTAGCCCTGGCGCAAAGGTCGCTCGGCTAACCGTCAGAACGGACAAGCATGGCATAGACCCCGTTTCGGGCGATCAACTCCTCATGGGTGCCCTGTTCGGCAACGCTGCCGCGCTGCATCACGATGATCCGGTCGGCGGAGCGGATGGTGGAAAGCCGATGCGCAATGGTGATCGTGGTCCGACCCTTGGAAAGCTCGTTCAGTGCCGCCGCCATGGCCTGCTCCGTCCGGGTATCCAGCGCGCTTGTCGCTTCGTCGAGCAGAAGGATCGGTGGATCGCGCAGGATGGTGCGTGCCAGCGCCAGCCGCTGCTTTTCGCCGCCCGAGAAGCGATAGCCCCGTTCGCCCACAAGGGTGTCATAGCCTTGCGGGAGGGCGGCAATGGCGTCGTGAATCTGTGCCACCGTTGCCGCGGCGATCAATTCCTCCCTGGTCGCTTCGGGCTTTGCGAAACGCAGGTTCTCTGCAATCGAAGCGTGGAGCAGATATGGCTCCTGCGTGACCACGCCAAGCAGATCCGCCAGCGATTGGAAGCTGAGGTCGCGCACGTCGACGCCGTCGTAGCGTATCGAGCCTTTGCCGACATCATAGAGGCGTGCCAGGAGATAGCCGAGCGTCGTCTTGCCCGATCCGGTGGCGCCGACAATCGCGACATGCATTCCCGCCGGTATGTCAATGGAGACGTCCTTCAGCGTCGGCTCCGGCGCGCGGCCATAAGAGAACGAGACCTTCTCCAATCGCACGGCTCCCCGTATCCGCTGCCGATCCAGCCTCACCGCGCCAGGGCGCTCGGTGATCTCGATAGGAACATCGAGATATTCGAAGATCCGCGCAAAAAGCGCTCGCGTCGTACGCATCTCTGCGCCGAGCTCCAGCAGATGCTCGAACGGCCAGAGCAGTTGCTCCTGCAACGCGATCATCGCGACCAGGGTGCCGATGGTGATCGGGACGCTCATGCTCGTCAGCCAGCCGCCGAGCAGCAGCGTCAGCGCCGGCAGAACGGACAAAGTGAGCGAAATCAGCGACCATTGCCATTCGCCGGCTGTGTGGGAACGAACTTCCAGGGCCGCAACGTCTCGCGACGCGCGCCGGAAGCGGTGCGTCAGGTGCTCGCCGCGGCCCATGGTCTTGGACAGGATGATGCCCGAGACGGACAGCGACTCCTGGATGGCGGAGGACATGTCCGCGATGCGCTTTTGCTGCTCGTAGGTAATGGCCTCCCGCAGCCTGGCGACCTTGTGGCTGATCAGGACGGAGACAGGCACGACCAGCATGGAGAACAGCGCCAGGCGCCAATCCAGCAGCAACATGGCGACGATCGTCATGGCGACGGTGCTCAGGGCGCGCGCCAGGTCGTTTGCGGTGCTGGTGACCAGCGCCTGGAGCCCGCCGATATCGCTTGCGATGCGCGACTGGATCTCGCCGGTTCGGGTGCCGGCGAAAAAGCCGAGCGAAAGCGACTGGAGATGGGCGTACACGCGCACGCGCAGATCATGCATGATCGCCTGACCGACCTTGGTGGAAAGGATCGTCTGCAGGGCGTTGAGCGCCACTTCGATCGCGGCAATGCCGATCATCAATCCGGCCAGCCATGACAACAATGTCAGGTTCCGGCCTGGAAGGGCGTCGTCTATGATCGCCCTGAGGAGGAATGGCGATGCCATGCCCGCCACCGATCCGACCACGATCAGCGCGATGACGAAAAGGATCCGCAGGCGGTAGGGCGCAAAAAGGCCCAGCACTCTGCCCAGCGAAACGTGGCTCGCCGCGAGGTCTTCATATTCGTTTTCGTTGCCGTCCCGAAAGTCCGACGTCATTTTCAGTATCCTGCATTGCACAGCCGAACGTTGCAGCGCCGATGGGCCGCAGCATCTTCATCCGCTCCGTCGCTGGAAGTCAGACGGGCATGGTTTTGGGGAGCCAGATCTCTATCGCCACACCCGTGCCGCCATTGTCGGTGACAACCGCATCACCCCCATGCGCGTTGGCGATGGCCTTCACGATGGGTAGACCGAGCCCCGATCCTCCGCTCGCCCGCGCCCTGGAATCATCCCCCCGCCAGAACCGCTCGAAGACTCGCTTCTGGGTTCCCGCAGGAAGGCCCGGCCCATCGTCGCTGCATCGGATCAGTGCACGATCCTTCGTGGTGCGGGTCTCGACCGCGACGACGCTACCTGGAGCATAACGGCGCGCATTGTCGAGGACCGCCAGGATGGCTTGTCGGATTCTCGCCTGATCAGCCAGGACCACGGCCTTTCCGAGGTCGCATTTGACGGTTATGCCGGCACTCGCCAACCCTTGCTCCATCGACGTTGCGACCGCACCGGCCTCCAGCGCCAGGTCGATCTCGTCGAGCTTGAGTTCGAGCTTGCCCACGCTGGAGAGGCCAAGTGTGCGAAGGTCTTCGACGATGCGCGCAAGATCGTCGACGTGAGCAATCAAGCGCCCGTAGAGTTCCGGGCTGGGTTTGTATGCGCCATCGGAGAGGCCCTGAAGACGCCCACGCAGAATGGTCAGGGGTGTGCGCAGCTCATGCGCGATCGCGGAATTCGAATATCTGAGTTCGGCTTCAGCACTCTCCAACCGCGCCGCCATTGTGTTGAAGTCAGCGATCAGGCTCTCGGCCTCGCTGAAAGCCATCTCGGTGTTTTTCGCGCGCACCGAAAAGTCGCCATTGGCGATCGAATGCGCCGCGACAGCTATCGACTTGAGCGGGCGGATGATGCTTTGCGCCATCAGCCATCCAACGGCAGCCGCAGCGACAAGTCCGATCGCCACGATAAGGCCGAAGACGATGAAGTCTCCGGCATTCAATTTCTCGGTGTCGTCAGTTGCGCTGTAGATCAGATCGAAAATGAACGTGTAGTAAAATACATAACCGAAATACATCGCCAGGGACGCCAGAAGCGTCAAGGCGCTCATGGCGACGAACAACTGGCGGTTCAGATTCCTAGCCACCGGAATCTCCCAGCCTGTAACCGACACCGCGCACGCCGACGAGGAGCCCGTCGGCGCCAGCGCTGGCGAGCTTGCGCCGCAGATTGCTGATGTGGCTGTCGACTGTACGCTCGAGCGCCTCACCCTCCGGCAGGCAGGCATCGACAAGTTCCGAACGCTCGAACACACGGTTGGGTGACGATGCCATGCATTGTAACAGCCGAAATTCAGTGCGTGTCAGTTCCAGGGATCGTTGGCCGGTGCCAAGGTCGACGAAGGCCATGTACGCGACAGGATCCACCGTCAGCGCTCCGATCCTGATCTGCTGCCGAGCGTCACGCCCGGATGTCCGGCGCAGGACGGCCTTGGCGCGCGCGACAATTTCCATCGGATTGTAGGGCTTCACGACATAGTCGTCCGCTCCAATGCGCAACGCCTGCAACTTGTCGAGATCTTCGGCCAACGCCGTCGCCATGATCACCGGCGTGTCGCCACGCCGGCGTATCGCCGCCAGGATTTCGAACCCGTCGAGGCCCGGCAGTTTCACATCGAGAACGATCAGGTCCGGCTTCAAGCGCTGATGATGGGCGAGCCCGATCGCCCCGTCATTTGCGGAAATCGTGCGAAATCCTTCCCGCGCAAAATAGGTCTCAAGTATCTCGACGATTTCCGGCTCGTCCTCGATGAGAAGGATCAGCGCGTTGTTCATAGCAGGCGTCCTGGCTTCAAGAGCTCCCTAAAAGAAGAGCGGCCTTAGCGAAGTCAACAGCGGATCTGATGTCTCGACACAACCTCCACGAAACCTGCGCGGACGGCGAACGAAAGGCGCAGAATGGCCAGCCTGGGCTAACCCGCCTCGGAAAGGACGACGATGCTTGCCCGGCATTTTACCATCATCTGCATCTGTGCGTTCGCATTCGCGATCCTGTTTTCCGCGCTGGTCGAGTCGGCCAAGCAAAACAGGCGCGGGCCGACGCCGATCTCGTTCCAGTATGACCCACAATACTGATCGGCGTTCCACCCGGCGGCAGGCCGATGCAACAATGAATTGAGGCACTTGGGTATTGGCGAAAGCCTTGATGTGTTGCTGGGGATCGCGCTCGCCGTCTTTGCCCTGGCATCGGCCAGCGGCGTTCTCGAACGCGAGAGACAGGTTCCCATTCTCACAGAACCTGTGGTCCTCAGCTCCGTCGAGGAAACCGTCCTTGCCCATGGCGTTTTGCAGGCGGTGCGCACCGTCAGCGTCGGCGCCCCAAGTGTCGGGTCAGTTGAAGACGCTGCAAGGCCGACCTGGCCGGCGATTGCGGCATGACGCGCGCCGCGGCATACGCAACTTTCTCTTTTTCGATGTCACAGTCTTGCGCTGCCCCGACGTCGCGGATCGCTTTGTCTCGCTGCTCTCGGCACCCATGGCTGACATCCGTGCG
Organism: Mesorhizobium sp. NPDC059054; assembly: GCF_042739215.1. Taxonomy (NCBI): domain Bacteria; kingdom Pseudomonadati; phylum Pseudomonadota; class Alphaproteobacteria; order Hyphomicrobiales; family Phyllobacteriaceae; genus Mesorhizobium; species Mesorhizobium sp. NPDC059054. Next base: position 465,224 of record NZ_JBHYHV010000006.1, on the reverse strand, counting down.
CTGCCTCCAGCGAACCTCCATGAAAACTCCGCTGGAAATTCATTGCAACGGTTTCGGTTACGCGGTGCGTCTCACCGGCGCGCGTTTGCCGAGCCACCGCTCCAAATCCATGTCTGATGCAGAATTTTCATGTGCTGGAGACCGCCGATGTCGTTGCGCCTGGTCCTCGTCATCGCGGCTTTGATGACGCTGCCTTTTCCTGCTATTGCGCAGGTCAGATCAGGCGCGCCGGAGCGGCAGCGGTACGAACAGCAGCAACGACAGCTCCTGGAAAACCAACTTCGCCAAGCCGAACGCAAAGCAAGCCAACAAGGCAGCGAACTCCGTCAATCGCTTCAATCGCAAGGAAATGCGGTGGAGTCGCTCATCCGAAGACTGGTGCGGCGCTAGATCTCGCGGTCCTCGTTTGCCCGCTGTGCCCAGGACGCCCGCGTCCTTCGACGTCACCGCGTCGTCGCTTCGTTCTATGTGCCAACGGTTTCGATCAACCGTCCACGAAGTCTGGACGACTCCTCAATATTTTTCCGGGCGAGGTGCACCACCGTGATGCGGCTATCCTCGGCCATCGTGCCTGTCGCGGTCTAAGTTTTGTTTTTTCATCCAAGCCATCCGAGGCGACGGCGCAGATCACAGTTGAGACAGGCCAGTGAATTTGATGCACAAAGTTCCCATAGTTGATCCAGACAATGTTCCAGAAATCTTGACAGCCGGTCCGTTCAACTGTGCGATCGCCGGAAATTTCGTCACGCTCACTTTCACCCACGAACGCCCGATCGCAGACAAACTGATAGGGCCGACACCGGAAGTCAGCATCGAAGCAATTGTCCGAGCTCGCCTTGTCATGCCGGTCGAAGGTCTGAGACAGCTGCGCGATTCGATTGATAACGTGTTGCGAAATCGAAAGGCGGACAGCCTCGCACCAGGCAGTCTCGGCAATCATTGAACCATGCTCTCGCGTGGCTCTCTCCCCTCATGCCAAGCCTGCAGAACCTTGGAATCGGCATATCGCTCAGCGCAACGATTGCCGGCAGGGTTACAGGATCTGCTTGATATGCCGTGACACGATCAGCCGACCTTGCGCGCTGCAGCCAGGGAAACGCGGGCTGACGCTCCCGAAATCGCGATCTCGGTGCCGAAGATGCTCGAGCGCTTCGCAAAACCCTGCAGAATGTTGCGGGCGACTTCGCCGGTGGCAGCCAGCGGAACAAGGCGGTTCGCTGCGGTCTCCTCTTCCCCACCAATGACAATGGGCAGGAGGTCGATGCTTTCAAGCTGGCCGCTTCCGTTGTAGCGGCAGGCCGCAACAAGGCTTCGCCACACCTCCCGGGCACTCCACTCCGTCTCTTCGGCAGGCACGTGGAAGAGGAAGTTGCCGAGGCCGTAAAAGATGGGAGCGTCCTTGTAGAGTTCGACGGCCTGCAATACGGGCGCGCCGTGACTGACGAAGACGCTGGCGCCGGCGTCGATGCAGGCGCGGGCAAAGCCTTGCACCCAGCCAGGCACCTCCTGCCAGCCCGGCTCCCAATGGTGATGATGCAGGTAGGCGAGGACGAAGTCGCCGCGTGCTGCTGCACGCTGCATGGCAGCCAAGTGCTCACCGGCGTTCTCCGGATCGATCTCGACATGCCGGCGGAATGCGCTGCCTTGCTTGAAAACAGTGCCATAAAAGTTGAGTTCGTTCTCGCCGATGACCGCCGTCGGGTCGTCCGGCTGGGCGTAATTGGTCAGTTCGAGCGACGATGTCCGCAGTTCCTGTGCCAACATTGCCAGCGTGCGAAAACTCTCCTTCGTCACGCCAAGCTTGCGCACGGTCTTGAGCTGATTCACGCCTGGCCGTGGCGGCCGACCGTTCGAGCGGTCCTCCGCATACATGTTGCCGGGGCCTGGCCCGGCATCCATCGCAAAAAGTGACACGTCATGGCCGCCGTGACGCTGCCGGCCCGGCTTCATCGCGTCGGTCGCATCAGTGCCGATGCCAGCGTGGAGGAAGCCGCGTGACCACACCTCGCCCAGCGTGGACAACACGCCGGCGGGACCGAGGTCGAAGGCGTGGTTGTTGGCGAGGGCAAGCGCGTTGAAGCCCATGGTCTGCAGCGCATCCAGCATTTCGGGCCTGGAATAATCGAAATACCTGCCCTTGGTCGGCCAACCGCCATAGCGCCCAAGGATTGTCGACTCGAAATTGGTGAAGACGACATTGCCTTGCCTGAGGAAGTCGAGCACTTCCAGGAACCGCTTGTGCTGGATCTGGCGCACGTCGTTCTTAATCAGCGACTGGCCCGTTACGGTCACGCAAAAGGAATCCTTCATGAAACCCGCCTTGGATGCAGTGGTTGGTTGCGGCGTTAAGCCGGTGCTTTGAATGTTCGCGCTATCGGGAGGCGGCCGGCGAGATGTCGGTCTTGAACCATTTCAGGCTGAGCGTCTTGATGGTTCCGTCCTTGATTGCCGCCTCGATGGCGGTGTCGAACTGCGCGATCAGTGCCGTGTCATCCTTGCGCATGCCGGCGCCGACCCCGGGCCCCCACAGGCCGCCATTCACCTGCGGGCCAAAGAACGCCGCACCAGCCCCTTCCGGCGTCTCCAGGAAATCGCACCAGGTGAAGAAGTCCGCCAGCCCGCCGTCGACCCGTCCTGCCGCGAGATCGAGCTTGAGATTGTCCAGGCTGTCATAGCTGCGCAGGACTACGACGTCGCCGAAAAGCTCCTTCATCACGGCCTCCGAGTTCGAGGAGCGCAATACGCCCATCGTCTTTCCGGAAAGCGTCGACCGCAGACGTTCGATGGTGGCTTTTCCGTTGGCGTTGAGCGTGGAGAGATTGAGCCTTTGTGCGGTGTCGCCGGGATCGAGGCCGAGATCCTTGCGCACGACCATCTGGTTGTAGCCGGCGGCGTAGGGATTGGAGAAGGCGATCGACTGCTTGCGCTTTTCGGTGATCGCCATGCCCGACATGATGACGTCGTATTTGCCGACCAGCAGCGCGGGAATGATGCCATCCCAGTCCTGGGCGACGAACTTGCATTTCAGGTTGATGCGGCGGCAGAGGTCCAGGCCGACATCGATGTCATAGCCGTAGAGTTCACCTTTCTCGTTGGTGCCGTCCCAGGGCGGCGACGCGCCCTCGGTGGCGATCATCACCACCCGCGCGTCGTCGGCGCTCGCGGGCAGCGCAGAAATCATGGATGCGACGAAAACAGTACCGGCCAAAACGCTGCGCATGCAATTCCCCCTGGTTGGTTGGTGATTGAGGTGATGAGACTGCTCAGGACCCGTGATCGGACAAGACAGGCTTGAGCCACGTTTGGCGCCGCGGCCAGGAATGGCCGTCGCTCGCCAGATGCAGTTCCAGGAACTGAGTGGCTTTCACGGCGATCGATGTGAGTGCGAGATAGATCGCACCGGCGACGATGAAGATCTCGTAGGGCGCGAAGGTCGTCGACACCATCTGCCGCGCCATGCCGGTGATTTCGAGCAGCGTGACGGTACTCGCCAGCGACGAGCCCTTGATCATGCCCACCACTTCATTGCCGTAGGCCGGCAGCGATATGCGGAACGCGATCGGGAAGGTGATGAGGCGGGCTGTCTGGAAGCGCTTCAGGCCAAGCGCGGCCGCGGCTTCCGTCACGCCTTTCGGAACGGACTGCAGGCCGCGGCACAGGATCTCGGTCGTGTGTGCCGCGCTGTTCAGCGAAAAAGTCAGCAGCGCGCACCAGAAGGGATCGCGCAGGACCACCCACAAGATGCTTGCGCGCACTGCTTCGATCTGGCCGAGGCCATAATAGACAAGGAACAGCTGCACCAGCATCGGCGTGCCGCGGAAGACATAGGTGTAGGCGAGCACGCCGTAGGATAGGGCAGGGCGGCCGAAGGCACGCATGAAGGCGAGCGGCACCGAGAGCACGAAGCCAATGGCGAGCGCCTGGATCGTCAGGGTCAGCGTGAGCTTCAGACCGGAAGACAGCACCATCGCGGCCTCGACCATCATGTTGAGGTCCATGTCGGTGCTCCTAGCGGCCCAAAGCGGGGTACCGGCGCTCCGCCAGCCGGATCGACAGAAGCGTCGCCGTCGTCAGGCTGAGATAGAGGGCCGATGCCGCAAGGTAAAAGGTGAGGGGTGCGCGCATGGAGCCGGCGCCGACAAAAGCGACGCGCATGACATCGGTAAGCCCGATGATCGAGACCAGCGCAGTGTCCTTGAACAGCGAGATCCATAGATTGCCGTAAGCGGGCAGGGCCAGCCGCCACATCTGTGGGGCGATGACCAGGAGCCAGCGTTGCCAGGTGCTCAGCCCGAGCGACTTCGCCGCTTCCGCCTGTCCGGCTGGAATCGCCGCGATCGCGCCGCGGAACACTTCCGTCGCATAGCCGCTGAAGACGACCGAGAGCGCGATGATGCCGGCGGTGAAGGCGTTGATCTCGACATAGCGGCCGGCGATCGCGCCGGCGAGCGCGGTTCCGCCGAAATAGATCAGCAGGATGATCACCAGTTCCGGTACGCCACGCACGATGGTGGTGTAGGCGGTGATGAGAGCGACGATCCTGGATGTATGCGTCGTCTTCGCAATGGCCAGCAGCAGTCCAAAGCTGGTTCCAATCACCCCGCTGACAAGAGCAAGTCCTAAGGTGATCAGGAATGCGCCAGCAAATTGGCTTGCAAATCCGCTCATGCTTGCCTCGATTCGACACGGCCTTCTTCGTCCGGCGGCAAGGATTTTGCTACCGATTACCAGAGGTTGTCGTTTGATTTTGATATAACTGTAGATTATCGTTTTATATAAGAAGAATTTATCCGTAAATAACGTGTCTTCAATCTATAATATAAAATATTTTCCCTATAATATTTTGTTATATAGCTTACATTTGTGGTGTTGATCTCTATTGTTTCTGAATTGGTCGGCGGGGTCGGGCGGGCTGCCGCAGCAATATGTCACGTAAGACGCGTGTTCATCATCGCGGCGGTCGAGAAACAGCCGGGCCGATAGCCGCTATCTGGCGGTCCCTCACTTTCTGCTAACCGGTCCCGCAGGCAAGACACGGAAGTGCTGGAACATGGCATGGTTCGCTTCGCGCATGAGGCTGGGGCAACAGACCACTATGTCGACCTGCACGCGCCGAGTGGAACCACGTCACCGGCTACGACCAGACGGAGCTGACGCGGAACCTTTGCAAATGCGATGGGGGCCGGCGCCATGCCGCACGATTTCGAGGGCGATGGGCTTACGTCACCTGCGAGAAGGCTTCACATACCCTATCGAATGCGACTAGATCGCCGGATGCGATGGCTGCCGTGGTGTCTGCCGCAATGCTGTATCACGCGATGACGGTGTTCGAATATATCCCCTTTCGGGTGGATGGGTGCCGGCAGATTTTCGCCCGTTGACCATGAACCGGTTTATGCAAGTCACGAGCGGCTTTCGCGCTGTACTCCAAGCGATCTGCCACTTAAAGCCGCTACTGCACCCAGTGCCCACTACATCTGTACTTCAAGGGTCGCGCAGACGGCCGCTGGACACCTCAAGAGACGCAGGCAGGACCGTGGCTGCGCCCGGTATCGATGCTGATTTTACAAATCGGCATTTTGAGGTTCAGTTCGTGTGTCCGAAAGTGATGAAGAGCTCGGCTCAGTGCTTTGTCGGATTAGCCAATGGCATATCGGCAGGGCGATTAGGCTCATAGCGGCCGGCTTGAACCAGGGATTGAGAGCGCTGTGAAGGTCGTGACTGACACCGGTCCAGCCACACAAGAAAATTGCGGCTCCAAGGACAAGTGGAATTCTCCGATTCTCGCAGCGGATTTTCATCAGTGAGATCGCGAGCGCCGTTGGTACAACGAGCATGAGGTAAGTATTGGATTCCACCCGGGGATTGAAAACGGTCATGTAATAAGCCGCCAGGAGGAAGATGACAAAAGAACGCAATTGTCTATCGCCCCGATGATCCAGCCACAGCGACGTGAGGAGAACGACCCCGGCGGCCACCGCCCGTAGTATGATCGTCACATTGGCAGAAAGCGAGATGTTCAAGGCCGTGAACGGTGCTGTAAAATCTGCCGCTTCGAATGTGCCAGAGCTGTTTGCGCTCATTGACGTGAGGAGACGGAAAAATTCGAGGTGCTGTTCATTGACATATTCGATTGAAGCAAATGCGTAGGGTATTGCAAACGCCAGAGCTATCGCAAACACAAGGAACGGGATCAGTCGCGGCCTAATTGCGCCGGTGAGCAAGATGACGACAATCGCCGTTGGCTTGGCGACCAATGCGACCAATGCCCAAGCCACCGTTGCGGCGCGGCAATTGTCGCGGGCTGACAGAATAAGCATCCAACACGCCGCGGTAAACAGAACGGTGGCTTGACCATTGCGAATTGCGCCTAGAGACAATGGTATGGCCAAGAAGAACGCCGTAGAGGCGAGTGCCATCGCGTTGCTTTTGTCAATGACGCGAGCTTGTTTGATCGTTGCCACAGTAAGGGTACACACGCCGAGAAGCCGCCACAGAATCCCGCCAACATGGGATCCAAGAGCAGCGAATGGGGCGTAGAAAACGGCGAAGGCCGGCGCATACACATACCCCATCGCGGTATTCAGATCGTAGAGCGGGCGCTCCGAACTGAACATCGCCGCCCCGAATTCATAAGCGGGTAAAACAGAATGAATTTGCGGTTTTAGGGCCGCGATTGCCAACGCTGTCGTGATGGACAGAAGCCACAAAACGAGACCGCTGCGCTCGTAGAGAAATCTGCGAAACCGATAAAGGTCTACCATGCGCCCGCCGCCAATCATATTCAGTCTCGCTAATATTCCTAAATCATAACCCGATAGCCGCGATTCAGGATCGCGGGGCTTGTGAATAGCGATTGCCATCGAGACGGCACGCGTTTGCCCCCCGAGGAAACCGCTTCAGGTGCTATCCGGCGGATATCCCATCGGTCACGAAGACAGATCTGCAGATGGCGAGCAGCAAAAACCGTGAGTTGCCGACACAACGTTCTCCGTTTTGCGTAAGAAGCCGGGAAGTCGCCCAGACACGTTCCGACCGTGCTAGACGCTGTTCGCTTCGGCACAAGGCAGGCAGATTTCGAAGATAGCCCCCCGGGGCTCCCCTGCACGCGCATGAGCGGTGCCACCGTGCGCATGTGCAATGGCTTGCACAACGGCCAAACCTAAACCACTGCCGCCGTTCGGGTGCAACCGACGCCCGTCAGCGCGCCAGAATGGCTCAAACACCAAGTGTTCACTGCCAGGGGGGAGGCCGGGACCATCGTCGCAGAAACGCAACATTCCCTTCTCGTGCATTGCGAACGTTTCGATGCGAAGAAGGCCAGGGGCCGCGTATTTTCGCGCATTTTCGAGGATGGCGAGAATTGCCTGCCTTATCCGCGCACTATCGGCCAGAACCTGTACGCTGCAACCCAAATCGAACAAGACGTCGATGCCGGCTTTCTTGAGCTCCGGGGCGACGACGGAGATCACCGTGGCGATTTCGTCGGCAAGATCGATGGTTTCGAGCCGGAGTTCCAGCCTGCCGCGTCGTGCAAGTGTGAAAACGTTGAGGTCCTCGACGATGCGGTTAAGGGTATCAACTTGGGCCACCAGTCCGCGAAACGATATCGTTTCCGTTGCAAAGACACCGTCGACGATCCCCTGTAGCCGCCCGCGTAAGATCGTCAGCGGCGCTCTCAATTCATGTGCAATGGCCAGGTTCCAGTCTCCCATTGCTGTCTCTGCCCGATTCAAATGACTGGCCATTGCGTTAAAATTGTCGACAAGCCGGCGCGTTTCATCGAACATCGCCTCCTGCGGCGTTGCGCGTGCTGACAGATCACCTCGCGCGATGCGCTGTGCTGCGGAGCCGACCGATTCAAGCGGGCGAATAATGCGGCGTGCGAAATACGCCGCAGCAGCAATCGCACCGCCAATACCCAATATCCAGAGAGTGACAAAGGCCATACATTCGATTGGCTGTGGCCAGTATGAGTTCCAGTCCTTCCACCAGAACATTGGATCAATATATTCAACGAGAGAGTAGAATAGGAACATTCCGGCAATCATCACAGCGAGCGCGATGCCAGTGATTGCCGCCATCCAGGTGCCGAGACGACGATCGAGTCTGGATGCGGATTTCCTGAAAACTCCTTCAATCGCAATTGGACGGGATCTGCGTTCACGAGATCGAAAATTCAAGTTTCTTTCCGATCTCGCTTGCTGATGTGTGAACCCGATTGTGGCCATGACCCACCTCGTTTGAAGGATATCCCAACACCGTCACCGGCTCTGGCTGGAGCCGAAACTGGAAGTGTTTTGCATCACCTTGCCGCGCTTCCAGCGGACGCCACGGATATGGTGACTTTGTCCGATCGTGGCCGACCGCAAGATTGAGCAAATTTTCGGCGGAACGGTCGAGCAGCAGCCGTCCCCGATTGTCTTGCGCTACGGGGCGGCTGGCCGAGAGGCGCACGAACGCGTTGGCGCGGGCGTGAATTTTTTTGTCAATGTAGAGGGCCTTGATTTCCGAGGAGCGTGTCCCGCGCTGGCTCGGCCGACCAGAGACTGGTCCAGAAATGGCTTCCTCGCGAGCTTCTGCCGGTTTCGAAAGGTCTTGGTTTACGAGCATGGAGGGAGCCCAAATCCCCCCCAGCGAGGGCATTTCATCGTCCAATGGAAATCCAATGTGGGTTTGTGCTGCACGAAAGGGATGGTGAGCACTGTCGCGCACAGTATGGCGACGAAAGCAAAGCCGGGGATCAGGCCAAACACCATTCTTCCCTCTTGCCTGCCGCGCCGCGCTTGCGAGTTGTCCCGTTCCATGCGCATGCTTCTAAACCGGCGAAGCTGACAGGCTGCTGAAGCGAATGTCAGCGAATTTTCAGCTGCGCTCCTGTAAAGTGACAGGTGAATCCGGAGACTGCTGTGAGACGATGGACTGACTTGAAGGGTCTCGTGATGTGCGGGGCGCTGCTGCTGATGCTGCTATCGGCAGGCGCGCATGCTCAGGAGTCGGGCGATGGCTCGGACGATGGCGCAAGCGGCGGCGTCAGCAGTTCGGATTCGGATTCGGAGTCGGAATCCGATGACCCAGGCCATGGGCACGCCGGTGGCATCTGGGGAGATTATTCGATCGCACGACCATCCCCCGATTTCGATGGCGACCGGGGCAAGGATGCAGCCCTCGATGCGGTGCAGAACCAACACGCTCTTCCCCTGGATGCCATCGCTGCAGAAACCCGGAAGTTGACCGATGGCCAGATCCTGGATGCGCAGTTGAAGTCGGTCGGCGGGTCACTTCGCTACGAAATGAAGGTTCTGGAATCCGGAGATCAGCTCCGTCGTTATTCGTTCGATGCCCGAAGCGGTCGCCTGGTCGGAGTGAAATGACAGATGCGCGTGCTGGTGGCCGAAGATGATCGCCGCATTGCTCAGGCGCTTGGTCAGGCACTTGGAGCGGCAGGCTTTGCAATTGAGTTTTCTTCCCAGGGCGAAGACGTCTGGTTTCGTGGCGATACTGAAACATTCGACGCTGTCATCCTCGACCTGGGGCTTCCGGATTTAGATGGATTGACGATTCTTAAGCGCTGGCGTCGAGCACGGCGGAATATGCCCGTGCTGATCCTGACCGCCCGTGGCCAATGGAATGAGAGAGTCGAAGGTATAGAGGCAGGTGCTGACGACTACGTGGTTAAGCCCTTTCGCATCGAAGAGGTCGTTGCCCGTATACGAGCCCTTGTGCGTCGAGCAGGTGGCTTTTCGTCGTCCCAGATCGAAATCGGTCGATACATGCTCGACACGCGTATGAAGCAGGTAACCCGAGACGGGCTTCCTGTATCGCTGACCCCGCAGGAATACCGCCTCTTTGCTTTCATGGTGCATCAGCGGGAGAGAGTTGTCTCGCAACTGGAGATAACAGAGCACCTGTATTCCCAGGATTTCGCGAGGGACTCCAATTCCGTCGAGGTCCTGGTGGCCCGACTGCGAAAACGACTGGGAGCCGACGTGATCGTAACGCGTCGCGGGCTCGGATATACGCTCGGCAATTTCTGATGAAACTTGGCTCGCTCAAGGTTCGGATGATTGTGGGGACTGTCGTCTCGATCGCCTTTGCGCTCGTTTTGGCCGGCATCGCGCTTGGCTACATGTTCGTCGAAAGCGTGGAGCGGGGCGCGCGGTCTGACCTGTCGGCAACCATGGCGCGGCTCGTGGCGCTTGTCGACCTGGATGTGACCGGCACGATGCCGCGTCTTTCAGGTCGGCTGCCCGACCCGCGCTACGACACGCCGCAAAGCGGCCTTTATTGGCAGGTCCGCGATCTGGACTCCCAGCGGACGTTACGCTCCCGTTCACTATGGGATCGCCTGCTGGATACAGATCCCCGGCTGGAAGGGCAGCGGTTCTCAACCATGACGGGACCTGCAGGGCAGTCGCTAATTGCCTTGTCTTCGAACGCGAACTTCAAGACCAATCAACAGGTCAAGCATTACCAGATCATCGTTGCCCAGGACCGCTCCATACTCGACGACTCCATCACGGACTTCGCCTGGTCGATGGTGACAGCCTTGCTTATCTTGGGTGGCGCTCTCGTCATTATTGCTGTCCTGCAGGTTCATTTCGGTCTCTTGCCCTTCAAGAGACTGCGTCGGGATGTCGAGAGCATTCGCAAGGGCGCAGCGAGTTCTGTCGAAAGCAGTTATCCGGCGGAGGTTGTTCCCTTGGTCGTCGAGGTCAATGAGCTGCTGGCGTTGCAACAGAACTCGATTGAGTTCGCGCGTTCGCGTGCCGCAGATCTGGCACACGGGCTCAAGACCCCGCTCTCGGTAATCGGCACCGTCGCGCATGAACTGGAGAGGCGCGGCAATCATCACCACGCGACCGTCATCTCCGATCTGGTGAATGAGATGCACCAGCGCATCGACTATCAACTGCGCTTGTCGAGGCTGCGTCATCGCGCACGGCTGCATATGTTGAGAGCTCCGCTTAATCCCATCGTGGCACGCGCGATGCTCGTCCTGAAGAAGACAAAGAAAGGCGAAGGTCTTGCGTGGCTGGCTGACATGAAAGATGAGCTCGAGGTCGATATTGACGCAAACGATCTCATCGAACTTGTCGGGGTCGTTTTGGAGAATGCGGTCAAATGGGCGAAATCCACGGTAAGCGTCCAGGTTCGCAAGGACCGCGATTGGGCGGAACTGGGAATAGGTGACGACGGACCAGGAATAGATCGTTCGAACTTGAATCTGGTTGGCGTGCGAGGGCAGCGCTTCGATGAAAGGGCACCTGGAAGCGGTTTGGGGCTCGCAATCGCAAGAGAGATCATAGCCCTGAACAATGGGGCGATGTCGTTTCAGAATCCTTCGGGCCGTGGCACGCTCGTCATCTTGAGGCTGCCTCTCGCTCTGGCCCAGAACGGCGCGGATGGCGAAGGGTCGAACCAGGTGAATGATCAACATCGGGATACATCGCAGCCGATGGCCCCAACACCGTTTGGCCATCTTCACGAATCCCAGGGTCGTAGGTGGGTTGGCCCGATCGTCGCTCTCGCGTCGTGCCGGTGGGCGCGCCGACCCCTCGACGTGATATTGAGTTCGCTCTCGCTCCGACCGGTCGACAAATCTTAGCCCAGACTTCCAGTTCGCCAAGCAGCTCCAGCTGAAGCTGACCCTGCCGACCAAGGTAAGCCCGCTTCGGCAATCTCTCTGAAGTTGGGCTCATCACGCCGTATCGCATGATCGCTTCCGGCTTCGACAGGCCTACGATTCGATTGGGGGAGGTGGCTTTTTGGGCGGTCACTTGGCGCGGGACGCAGTTGTATCGTCTGCTAGGGCACGGTCGTGTCGTGCCGGACCGACGTATCAACAACACCGACATTGAGGCCGGCCTCAATTGAAAGCCGGGCCGGATGAAGCACCGCACGGCCATTTGCTCGCCACATGTTCACCCACATTCGGCGGCGCGGTATGCTCGATAGTCCATCACCGCAACGACCATCCCGGACGGAATCCCGTTCCAGTCGACCAGTCCGTCGAGCCTGCCGTACCGATCATCGACTGACGCAAAGAGCCTGGTAATGCTATCCGGGTCGGAAACGTCAGTTTCGATGAAATCCGTGTTGCGGCCAAGAGCAGCTACGCTCTCAGCCAACGCAACATTCTTCTCGGCAACGACGATGTGGGCACCGAGCGCGCCAGCCGCCTCGACGATGCCAAGACCAATGCCTGCGCCACCTCCTGTGACGATCACCACGCACTCAGAAAGCGGCATCAGCGAATTCCTTCTAGCCATGTATCACTCTTTCACGGCACCGACTGCGATGTCGCTCACAAACGGGCGTGGAACGAAATTTGAAGCTCGCACGGCAACAGCCAGCCTGCTGTGGAACCAAACTCGCGGCCATTCCCTTTGGGCGTTCAGCATAAATGTACGGCTAACAGCGCAATGCACGAACGTCAAAATATAATGTATGATTTTTGCATTTTGCGTACGAAATTTTCGCTTTGTACAAAATCATGCTTTCGATAAACACGGGGGGATGGTGGATATCGCAGTGCTGGAGGTGTGAATGACGGCTAACCAACCGCGAGAGGGGGAGCGGGAGCAATTCGACGACGTTGACGGTGCGACGACCGTCCACGATCGCATTCGCGAGGCGATGATCGATGGCACGCTCGCCCCCGGCTCGCGGCTCAAGATCCAGGAACTCGCCCGTCGTTTCGAGACGAGTTCGAATCCGATCCGTGAGGCGCTGCAGCGTCTTCAGGGCGAAGGGCTGGTCCAGATCAATCACAATCAGGGAGCCTTCGTGAGGCCGATAAATGAGCAGTTCGTGCGCAATGTCTACGAATTGCTAGCGCTGATCGAGCCCTATCTCATTCGCCGTTTCATCGAATTCGCCCTTCCAGAGGAGATCGAGAAACTCGCCTGGTTGATCGATAGATTCGAGGAGCATAACTTCGGCGACACCCAAACCTATCGCCGTCTGGACACGGAAATTCATGGTTTGACCTATCAGCGTCACTACAACAAGCAAGCCATCGATCTGTGGAAGCAAAAACGCATTTTGGTGGGATTGCTGGGGCGCCGCTATACAATCGGCCAAGCACGACGCAAGGCGATCTTGCAGGAGCACCGAATGCTGCTTGAAGCAGTGCGCCAGCAGGATGTCGAGAAGGCGGTACACGTCGTAGAGCAGCACGTCAAAGGTTCCGCCGTGCACTTCATCGAATTGCTGCGGGCTGACTTACCGCGCTAGCCGACAGCAAACATGCCGAGCCCCGGCCACGTATGATCGCACGAGCCCGATCGAACCTATTCGCAGCCCTCTACGAGCCTTCTCCAAAACCAGCAAGATCGCTTGCCGCGAGATTGGCAGCCTCAAGAACAAGCGCATCCCGCGTACGGTCTTGCCTTGATCGGCTTCTAACCTATCAGCGCAGTCGCTCGCGAGCGATGCATGTTGCGTAGCAAACCGCCGGCATGGATGGCGGTCGTCGGGAGCGCCAAGGCAATTTGCGACGCTGGAGGAAAACAGCGACGGCGGCGCCCGATAGTAAAAGTTCAATTACACCAAGTCATGTGAGCTTGTGCACGCTTGTGGCGTCTTGAAGAGACATCGCCAGGACCTCCGACGCCGACTGGAAACAGCAAAAGCTCGGCGCAATCCTGACAGCTTTCTGGCTTGGCCAGCGAAAGGCGAGGATTTTTGCTAAGTAACTCTATTTGTGAATTACCATCCACCAATTCTCCATAGTCTTTCGACAAAAATTAAACATGCATGACTAATTGTGAAACATTTCCTCCCCCCTCACGGGATCACCTCGATGCATTTCCTCCAGTTTTTCGCAGGAATGACGGTAACGTTCTTTGCGACATTTGGCTGGTTTTATGTGAACGGAGGATCGCTCTGGCAAGCCGTGGGCCTTGCCGTATTAGCGGCCTGGATCGTTCAAACAGCCTATTTCCTGGCAGTGGCGTCGATGGCTCGCCGCGCGTCGAAGCGTGAGTCACGCATTCAACCTCGCCCGTCATTGGAATTGATAAAACGAACTGCTCAGGGAGGGGGCACATCCCAAGACGGCAGCGAAAGTGGCCGAGTGGCAAGCTCGCAAGCTCCGAGATGAAGCGGCAATTTATCGTTTTTTCGGCGAACGAACCTGCGCTTTGACAACGCGCTCGGCTTGGCCAGCGGCAAGGACGGCGTGCTCTGGTTGAGGCTGGGCGCGATCACGGGGTGAGGGCCGACGCTATCGCGTATGAAACCAATCCCTTGCAGCGGCCGCGGCTGTCCTATTCGCAGCGTGCAGTCAGAGAACCTGTCAGGCTTGGAAGTGGCGACCCGACCCTATTCTTTCACCAGGCCAGCTCGGGCACGAAACGCCTTGGGTGTCATTCCTGTGCGGTGTTTGAAAAGATCATAGAACCGGCTACTTGAGCCGAAGCCGCATCCGTATGCGATTTGAAGGATCGGATCGTTGGTGTCGGCCAGGCGCTGCATGGCCTGGGACAGTCGGTAGCGCATCAGATACTCATTGACCGAAACGCCCAGCACATCGCGAAAGGTTCTGTTGGCGGTGCTGGGGTGAATGTTTGCAAGGCGAGCCAGCTCCGTCGACGACAGGGACCTGGAATGGTGGGCGCCGATCAATTCCGTTAGTGCCTCCGCCCGCCTTACAGCAGCGCGATCGACTGCGACAATCGTCGATTGATGGTGGTAGTCGGGAGTCTCCAACGCGTCGAGCACAAGGCGTCTGACGCGCAGCCGGACCTCATCGACCGTCAAGCGGCGTCGAGCCGCGTTGCAGGCTTCCCAATCCCCTGTCCACGACGCGTGATCGGATCGACGTACGACCTGGCGACAGGCTTGCGCTCCAGCCTGACTTCAGCAAGCTGCATCTGTTCGATGCTGGGACTGGCGCGAGATTGCACTGCTGACTGCGCCGAGCCCAGGTTAGAACCTGAGAACAGCAAATCTCGAAGCCGCTGGAGACATTTGCATGGACTACCTGGTCAATCTTTCTCAGGTGTACCCAGATCCGGCGCTGCCCGAGCGCGTAGGAACGCCGGTGTGACGATCCGGCGCGTGTTGGCGCCGGAGTTGGAATTGGTGACCGATTGGGTGCGGAGGAAATTCCAGTCGCGCTGGTCGAGTGAAACCACGATCGCGATGTCCCGCTGCCCACCAACCTGTTTCCTTGCTTCCATGGAAGAAGGGATGATCGGTTTCGCCTGTTACGACACTACGGCGCGCGGTTTTTTCGGTCCTACCGTGGTAGACGAAGCCGAGCGTGGAAAGGGCATCGGACACGCATTGCTGCTGACAACACTGCTCGACATGAAGAATATGGGATACGGTTATGCTATCATCGGTGATGTCGGACCTGCGGCCAGCATGCGGTCGGTGCAACACCAATTTCGGAGTCCGGACCGGGTATCTATCGCGGGATGCTTGAGTGAGTTGATAGAGGACTGGGACAACAAGAGACGGATCAAATGATCCGATGGCGACAGTTACGTTTCCAACTGCTGCTCCTTCCTGGGATGGGTGGCAAGCAGCGGCGAAGTCACGCTTGTGGCGCGCAAGGGACGCAATGATCAGTCGCTGTCGCTGCCGTTCTCACCATTTCTCTAGCGCCATGGCCGATCGCTCTTTGCCCAGCTCACGAACACGGCGATCGCGGTCAGCATCGCTATGGTTGCAAGGTAGCGCCAGGGATGCTCTTCGCTGTAGCTCGACCAGCAGACCGCGACAAAAGCGACGGCGGCAAAATATCCAACGATGACCATCCAGCTCCATAGGGCAAGTCGGCCCCGTAGCCGTATTTCTTAACCCGAAACCACGGCTTGCTCATCGGTTCTCGGCGGTTTGCATCGAACTGCCGGGACCCTCTTGATGCTCACCCATGCTTCTGTTCATTCCAAGCGAGCGAAACTGGTGTGTTGAATGAGCTGTTGCCCCCTGATGCTTCTAACTAAGTCTCTGTTTTGTTCCTTGTTGCATTCCGGGCACTCGTGGAGCGCCGGGAAATTTATGTTTTGATCGTCAGAGACAAACTTTAGGTGGCGTTAGTGCCAAAATGCTTCCTGCAGAGACAAAATCGGGTCGCATTTTCACCTACCAAGGGTTCAAACCATCTGCACCCCGCTGGTAGCGCCGCAAGTCGCGCACCTCTTGCAGGTGCCGTTGCATATGGTGAAGTTCTGGCACTGCGAACAACTGTTAGCGGCCCTCCGACTTGGTGCGGCGGTCGGCGGCAAGCGGCTTCGCCTCAGCGGCTTCCAGCGCGGCTGCGTCCGTGAACGGTGCCAAAAGTCGCGGTTTCCTCCGAGGCTTCTTCGAAAGCAATGTCTTCAGTCAGTTCCTTCGCGCGCTCCTCATATAGTTGGGGCGCTGCCATGTGCTGAGCCGTGCCAGGAAACGCTGATAGCCAGGTTGGCGAGCCAGGAGGGCGCCGCCGAGATTGCGCAAAAAAATCGCGTCCGCCGGCTTGAGAGTGAGCGTGTTGTGTAGGCCGAGGATCCGATGCGCAGTGACGGGGTCCTCGACATCCGACAGGGCAACTCGGATGATTGACACATCGAGGTCGCGGCAGGAGGCGCGGGCAGCCGCCTCGCGGCAGCGCCAGGCCACTACCTTCTGGGCCCATGATGGCAGGCGGCGGCGCAATTCGTCGAAGCTCTGGAAGCCGGGAATGTTGATGACGGCATCCGTCGCAGCCACAAGTGTATCCATCGCGTAGGGGCTATCGGTTGTCTCCGACAAGCTCCCGCCGATGCGGGTTGAAGCGTCGACGACGACGAAGAGCAGATGCCGGATCCTCCTGGCGTTCTCAGCCGGCAAAGGTTCTGGGGCCTCCCGGTTCATCAAATGCAGCAGCGTCTGGCTACCGATGTTGTCGACGAGGCCGCCATCATAGAGCTTGAGGAAATTAAGATTGCCGACATGGCCATAGCGATCAAGCGATTGCTGATATTGCTCCTCGACCAGGGAAACGGGTTTCACGGTCGGTTTTGTAGCCATCGCGATGCCGGCCGCGGCATCCGGCGGGCAGTTCGAGCGGTAGTTGCGCAGGGAGATCGGTGCAAAGGCGACTGGCACCGCAGTGGAAGCGGCGACGGCATAAGCAAGTGGATAATCGTTGAAATTGCTGCAGATGGCGGCGAAGGATGCCCTGTCGAATATGAAGGGCGTGCGATTATAGAGATCGGTGGCATGAATCACCAGTCGGGGACGCCCTGGCCGGTCTAACATGCCGAGCGTGGCGCCGTGATAGAGGTTGGCGTCGAGCCAGGGGGGCAGGTCGTTGCGATCATTGACACCGCCGCGATAGCCACGCAACAGATTGGCCGGGCCGAAGCTGGTATGCAGCGACGCTTCGGCATTGCTCGCGAGGAAATCGCGCTGGAAGTCGGGCAGCCCGGTCGGGCCGTGCAGCGCGAAATAGGCCGCGAGCATGGCCCCGCCCGAAACGCCACCCACCACGACGACGTCATCGGCCAGGCTGCGCCCGCGTGACGCCGAGGGCGTGCGCGCAAGGCTTGACAGAACGCCGTAGCCGAACGCCGCAGAACGGGCTCCGCCACCGGAAAAAGTAAGTACGATCGCCGTATCGTCCCCTTGCAACGACACGCCCGCCGCCTGGCTGCTGTTTCCGAGCGCGAGCGGTGCATTGGTTGGCCGCGTATCTGGCGCGGCGCAGCCGGCAAGGAAACAAGCCAGTGCCAGTAATGCCACCAAGGGCAGTTGCGCCCTCGTTCGCCCCGGCACTCTGTGCAAAAACAATAGAAGAGAGGTGGCGGATCGAAAAGGAAACGCAATCATCATTGCAATTATGAACACCGGAACCGACCCGCCGACGTTGGATCGGCAGAGAACACGCCGACTTTCCATGCCTTCCATTGCGGGAGCCTTGCATAATCGTCTCGGCTTCGATTTTGCAGGAGACGTCTCTCGCCAGGGCTCGCGGCTCGCTCGGCAGCGGGCGCAAGCCCCGGACAGCACTACCCCGATGAAGCCGGCTCCCACGATGCCAAGGCTGTCGGAGAGGGCGCATGTCGCGGCTCCGATACACTCACTGCCCTGTTTCGATCAGGTCGCCTTTTTGATTTTGCGGTGATGCTAGTGAGGTTGGGCTCGCTCGCTGGCAACGATAGTCGTGCGGCGAGTGCAGAATGGGCACTTCGATTTGGTATTTTAACACGGCGATGTGGGCGCTCTTCCACGCGCCTCGGAGAACGCAAGGGAAAGGGTGAGCACCGTAATCAGCGCGACACGCTTGTTAAGTGTGTCGGCCCGCATCGGGATCGTGATGTTCGAAATCAAGTTTTCCCTTATGCTCGACCCTCGTGCATGGATCGAATCCATGCCATGATCCGTGAGATATTTCTTTGGAAATTACCGCGTTCAGCTTTTCCAATATGGAAACGCTGCGTCTTTCGGCGCAGCGTTTGGCAAGGATGCCGTATTGAAGAAGATTACTTCTTGGTCTTTCCTTTTGTTGTGTTTTCTTGCTTCTTTTCCTGTTTCTTCTGCGCGATTTTGAGAACATCGCTTTTGGCTTCAGTTTTCACAGAGAATTTGGTGTTGTCGATCCTGGCCGGGCCAGCAAACGCACTCGTCGTAGAAACGGAAACGAGTGCAAACGTTGCTGCGCAGGTAAACAGAGCAAGCTTCTTCATTTTAAAACTCCTTCGTGGTTCAATTGCTGACTGGAGGCGCCGAGACGCGCACCGGCCATTTGAGCAGCGCTGAGTGAAAGCGTGCGATTTCAATCTGGCGGGAATTTGTGCAGATATTGTCGAACAACGGTGATGAGACAGAGCAGAAATTACGACGTGTGCGTGACCGTCGCCGACAAACAGCCCTTTTTGCGCGAAGCAGTAATCTGGTCCCAATCAGAACGTACTTTGGTAAAGCGCAGACGATCCTGTTGGTGGTGGCTACAGCCATTGCCGCGACCCGGAAGGATGGATGTCTCAGCATCTTAACTTATAGGGCGGAGGATTGTGGCTGTTGCCCTGGATGCGCCTGCCTCGATCGTCACTTCACGCATATGCAAACCGACGCGGCGCACGTTTAGCTACACGAGAGCCCTGCGGCACGCCCAGTTCAGGTTTTGCATGTCCATCGCGTTTCGGTGGCCAATCAACGCTGCGCCGGGAATCTCGACAACTCTGCACTGTATTGCGAGCCACCCTCGTCGAATGTTCGTTGGTCGGCAAGTCCGGACTACTCCGGGAGTGGAGTCCATTCAACCATCATCCCGACGAGCCCGCTGACGTATGGAGCTTTCCTTGAACGTACCTTACGGCATTCTTCTGTTCCGCCAGCTTGTTGGCTCTGTCTCTGTCGCCGCCGGCCTGCTTGATGATCTTCGACGTACCTCCATCGACAAGCCGTGCTTGCGCGCAAAATAGTTTACCTCATACGCTTGGCCTGTCGCGATGCGGTCCCGATCAGATCCGCCACGCTTCGATTTGTCGTCTGCCATTTTTCCCTCCCAGATTTGAAGACGAGCAAAAGTAAGCAAACGAACGGCTTATTGACTAGCCGCAGCGCTGGCGTGAAGGCGGACGCGCTGGGTAGGCCGCTACGGATGCTGACACTCAATGGCAACGCTCACCGATCCGCCGGCTCACTCCTCGCAGAAGTTGCGCGCAGCAGCGTCTGTGCGTCGCTGTCCAGCGCCTTCGCGATCCTCTCGACGACGTTCAGGCTTGGGTTGCGCTGTCCCCGCTCTATACCGCCCATATAGCTGTAGGCGAGGTCAACTTCGGTCGCGAGAGCTTCCAGGGTCATTCCGCGCTGCAGTCGAACCCTGCGCACATTTGCCCCGAATATCTCCACCAGCCGCATGGGCGCATAGCGATAAGCAAACCGCCCACTTTACCAGTCACTATAGTGACTATACTGTGCCGGATTCGAGATTGTTCGTAGCAGGTGACAGGGAGCGTCCCGGGAAGCCTGTGAGGCAACGCCCAGGCATTGGCGGATGTAAGGACTTGCGGAAATGGAGCTGTTGCAGAGCGGATTGAAGGTTCGGCAGCTCCAGGTCTTTCGCGAGGTACTCCGAGAAGGCTCCACCAGGCGTGCCGCGGCCGCCCTGGGCATTAGCCAGCCGGCGATCAGCCAGCATGTCAAGCAGCTCGAAGCCACGCTCGGCATTACCCTGTTCGAGCGGTCGACGAACCGTATTCTGCCTTTGCAGCAAGCCTGGGAACTCTTGCGCAACGTCGAACTCGCATTGAACGCGCTCGAGCGGCTCCAGTCGACGATCTTTGCGATGAAGAATGAGGGACGGCAGCGGATCGCCCTCGCCACGCCTGCCGTGTTCGGTTTCGTGACATTGCCAAAAGTGGTTGCGATTATCCGCTCAAAAACCGGATCGAATGTGCGCACAATCTCCGGTACCTACGATCAGATCGGCGAGCACATTCTTGCCGGACGGGCGGATCTCGGAATCTCGCGACTTCCCTTGGACCCGTGCCTCTTCCAATGGGCGCCACTCGGATCGGCACGGAACGTGTGCGTCTTTCACCCCAGCCATCGCTTTTCCAGCCAGGCTTGCATCGAGGCTCGTGATCTGGCGGGGGAAACCATCGTCGATATCGATCCTCGCTACGCATCGCATCAAATGAACATGAACGCGCTACGCTTCGAAGGCATCGAACCGGACATCCTGGTCGAATACGATTCCAGCGGCCACGAAGCCGGTTTTGTTTCGGCGGGACTGGGCGTCTCGATCACCAACGAAATTCTGGCGCGGGAATACGCAGCATTCGGCCTGGAGACGAGACCGGTCGAGCCTTCGGCTCTCTATCATTACGTCGCGATCTGGCAGAAGGGCCGGGTGTTTTCCGAGGCGCTCGGGGTATCGCTTGAGGCGATACGAGCGACGTTTGCCGCTTCGAGCCCCACGCTCTGCGGGGAGGCTAGCAATGCGGTTTCGTCGGCACGTCCTGCCTAGCGAAGGTAACGCTGCTCGTCGGAATGGACTTTCTCCATCCCCTGTATCTGGAAGACATCCTCTACCGGCAACAGGTCGCGATGGACGTTCTGGACACCCCCATCCGCGATGATACGCAGGAAGGTATGCTTCATCGCGGTGGCAGCGGCGCGGATCGCATAGTTCCCATAGATGACCATGCGGATGTTGCCGAGCGCGCGAATACGGTCTGTGTCGAGCTCAGGATAGGCGTTGGGGACGATGACCAGGGGAATGCCGCCATTCCACGCTTTCGAAAAGCTCTCGATCTCGCTCGGGTCCTTTCTCTTCGAATGGATGAGGATCATGTCGGCACCGGCCCGTTCATAGGCGCGCGCTCGAAACAGAGCCTCTTCCTCGCCCAGTCCCGCTATCAGCGCTTCCGTGCGCGCAATGATCAGGAAGTCGGGATCCGACCGTGTTGCGAGGGCCGCCTCGATCTTGCCTTGGAACTCCTGGATGCGAACCAGATCATGGTGGCCGCCTACGGCGAGACTGGTGACCTTTGGGAACGATTTGTCTTCGATCACAATGGCGCTTGCGCCGGCCCGCTCATATTCCCTAACCGTGTGAATGACGTTGATCGCATTGCCGTAGCCCGTATCGACATCGGCGACGATGGGTAGCGAGGTTCTGCCGGCAACCGCCCGAAGCATCTCGAGATGCTGAGTCATCGATATGAAGCTCATGTCTGGCAAACCGTAGAGCGCCGACAGCTCGAAGCCTGATGCCCAGACCCCGTCGAACCCTGCCTGCTCCGCAAGGATCGCCGACAACGGACTGTGTGTCGCCATGATGTGAACCAGGCCGCGCTCGGCCATTGCGCGGCGTAACCGTGTGGCGTTGGTCATTGAGATCCTCACGTCAGTGCTTCGCATGCATAGATGATGCGTTTGCAGGCCAGATCGAGTTCTATCTGCGACGACGCATAGGAGATGCGTAGAAACGAAGGCGCCAGGAAGGCTGATCCTGGTACGGTTGCAACGCCGAATTGGTCGAGAAGATAGTCCGTGAAATCGACGTCGCTGGTGATGGGCTTGCCTTGCGATGTACGCTTGCCGATCAGCCCGGCGCATGACGGAAAGGCGTAGAAAGCGCCATCCGGCACAGGGCAGCTCAAGCCTGGCGCACGACCTAGGAGGCCGACGACAAGGTCGCGCCGTTTTTGAAACTCTGCCGCGAAATCCGAGACATGACGTTGGTCGCCGCCGAGAGCTTCGATCGCTGCGTATTGGGAAATCGAACTCGTGTGCGATGACGTCTGACCCTGGATCGTATTCATGGCTTTGATGATTTGTGTCGGCCCGGCGGCGTAACCCACGCGCCAACCCGTCATCGCGTTTGCTTTCGAAACACCGTTGACGATCAGAACCCGTTCAAAAAGATCAGGGGCGACTGAAAGAATTGAAGCGAAAGCAATGTCGTAGACAAGCTTCTCGTAGATGTCGTCCGACAGGATGTGCACTTGCGGATGATGGCGCAGGACCTCGGCCAAGGCGGCGAGTTCGTCTGCCGTGTAGACCGCGCCGGTCGGGTTGGATGGCGAATTCAGTATCAGCCACTTTGTGCGTTTCGTGATGGCCGCGGCCAGAGATTCCGGCCTGAGCTTGAAGCCATTTTCCGGCCCAGATGGTGCGAGCACCGCTGTTCCGCCTGCCAGGGCGACCATATCGGGGTAGGAGACCCAGCATGGAGTCGGCACGATGACTTCATCGCTGGCATCGAGGCTTGCATAGAGCGCGTTGAAGATAACCTGCTTGGCGCCGCAGCCGACAGTTATCTGGTCGATGCCATAGTCCAGCCCATAGTCGCGGTTCAGTTTGGCGCAGATTGCTTCTCGCAGCTGTGCCGCGCCGGCGACCGCCGTATAGCGCGTCCGCCCTTCGCCAATGGCGCGCACACCGGCCTCGCAAATTGCCGCGGGTGTCGGAAAATCAGGCTCGCCCTGGCTGAGAACGATGACGTTGACGCCGCTGCTTCTCAAGGCTGCAGCGCGGGCGGTCATCGCCTTTGTTTCGGACGGGCGGACAAACTGGAGCCGATGTGAAAGTATCGTCAATGCAAAGGCCTCGACCTGATGTCAGGTCGGTCTGGCGCATTTTGTTCTTGCCGATCAACTCTGGCCATCTAGGAACTGAATGCCACTCATCGACTATTTCGATGCGGCGCCTGACGATTTTGGCTTCGCCGGGTCCTCCCGGCACAAGCGCACCAGCCACCTGCAGAACATTCGCGCCAGATCCAGATTTTGACTGCGGTCGACTGCATGGGCGTGATACTGCATGCCACTTGGCGTGCGTGTGCCTTTGACGACTTCCAGCAGCCCCTGCTTGATCAGGTCCCGCACGAGAACCTCCGGGGTCACCAGCAGACTTCTGCCATGCGCGATCGCCGGGAGCGCGAGATAGTGATGGTCGTATCGTGCTCCCAACTTGATGTCGTCCTGCCGGATATCCATCCCTCTCAGCCAGGTCGGCAGAGCATCGGGACGCGACGTAATGGAAACGATCGGAACCCTGGTCACGATATCGATCTCCTTACCGGCCACCTGCCGCGGAGATCCGACGCAAACCAAGTCCTCGTTCAGGAGAACCCATCTGTCGGAAGGCTCCGCCAGGGCCAGATCGCGCGTGATCAACACGTCGAAATTGTCTGCGGATGTCGGCTGAGAGAGCGTGGTGACGACGTCGACGACCGCGCCGCCAGCTTCGGTCGAGAACGCTTGGATATTCGGGATGAGCAGCGTCGAGGCGAAGGTCGGGAGCGACGTTCTCACAAGGATGCGGTTCACGTCCGTCTGCCTGCGCTTCATGCGCTGGGCTGTAAAATAGATCGTGTCGAGCGGTTCACTGACGGCAGTGGCAAAAAGCCTTCCGAACGCGGTCAGTTCCGAATTGCGTCCGCGCCGCTCAACGAGTTTGGAACCAAGGTATTCTTCAAGAACGGCAAGATGTCTGCTGACGGCGCTTTGCGCGACGCCCAACACCTCGGCGGCCCGGGTCACGCTCTTCTCTCGCGCGATCACCGCAAAGGCCCGTACCGAGTTGAGCGGCAAGGATTCATGTCCCTCGGGCAAGGCAGGTCCCTTTCTCGAAACGTTGGCATCACTTGGGGGCGTATTGAGTTCGAATTATTTGATGATTGTCACAGGAGCGTAACAGCACGCCGATAGCCTGAAAGTGTGTCCACTGCAGCGCAGTCGGCGGCGCAAGGCAAATCGCAAGATGCCAGTTTTCGTGGCCGGTGACTGATGCACGGCAACGCCGGTCTGGCTGCTCCGGATCCTGCGCAGGACATCTCCCGCCCCAGAGGCACGGAGGCAACAAGCTTGCCTCGTTACAATGTCAATGAAATGTAGTACCGATTTGATGGCTATGCGGGATGCACTCGAATGAGCAAAATGCCGATCATCGATCGCTCCAAAGGCGTTGCTGCAGGCAGGAGTTCTGGCTCTGGGTTTGGCAATCTCGCCTGGGCGGTCGCAACTTCCGACGACAAGAGTCTCGACCTGAAAGGTCAGGTTGCAGCGAGCTTTGCCAAGATTGACCGTGTGCTGGGGGAACTTGGTACAGACCGTCGAAATCTGCTGTCAGTCACCGTTTTTCTGGCGAACCTTGATGACAAAAAGGCATTCGACAGCCAATGGCTGGCCTGGGTCGGAGATGATCCCGGACACTGGCCGCAGCGCATGTGTATCGGGGCATCGCTGTCGGCGGGAACATTGGTTGAGATCGCGGTGGTCGCCGCGCGACCAAACGAGAGTTGATAACGCAGCCTATCGGGGTCGGATTTTCTTCATACTTGTATTGGGAAGAGCCTCCGCGAGCGACAGGCCCGGATGGGCTTCCTGCCCGGCCGGTGGCGGCGCTTGTCGCGTGAGCGAGGTCAGCATATCGCCAGTCACAGGTCCCAGGGTGGCTGCCCACCCCGCGCCTTCATCTCCCGCGCCTTCATCTCCCTAGAATCGATGCGTTTGTAAGGCAGCGTTGTGCGCGGCGCTCAAATACCAGCGCGACCTAAAGGGGTCCCGCACGGGCCGGAGTGGTGACGCTTCTCGCTCCAGGCAACACACATTCCTTTCTCGGCAAGGGGATCACATTGGAGCGTATTTAGTTCGAATTATTCGATGATTGTCACAGGAGCGTAACAGCGGGCCGATAGCCCCAAAGCCATCAACCGGGCCTTGACCGATGGCAGAAACCAAATTCGTGATCGTCAGTTTCGATGGACTGCGCCCCGACCTGATTGACGAGCAGCAGACGCCGAATCTCTTCAGGCTCAAGAAACATGGGACAACGCTCGCTTCCCAGCGAACGATCTATCCGAGTGAGACCAGGACGGCCTTTCCGAGTCTGGTGACCGCCGGCACTGCTGCCGTTCACGGAATGGTCGGCAACAAATTTGTTGACCGCGGTGCGAGCCCCCAACGCTATATCGACACCGCAGACGCCGTTCTCCTCGACCGGCTTGACCGCGAAAGCGGCGGTCGACTGATGACCGCGCCGACATTGGGCGAATTGCTCGCGCGTGCCGGAAAGAGCCTGGCGGTGCTGGCGACAAACACACCGGGCACGACGCGGCTTTTCCATCACAAAGCCGAGATGTTCGGCCATGTTCGGTTGTCGGGCCATTTTCCAGAAGCCTGCACGCCAAAGAGTGTCCTTGATGACGCCGTTGCCCGGTTCGGGCCTCTGCCGCCTGTTCCTCCTGCAGGAGAACCGGACATCGATGCGCAAACCCTGATCACAACGGTCTTTCTTGAGTATCTGTGGCCGGAGCGGGCTCCGGACGTCACCGTCATTTCTTACGGCGAACCCGACACCTGTTCGCATCTCAACGGCACGGGTGCTGCGGCGACCCGGAAGGTCATCAGGCATTGCGACGCTGAATTCGGTCGGATCCTGGACTGGTGGGAAGCGGAAGGGCGCGCAAACGGCGTCCAGATCATCGCGCTCTCGGACCATGGCCACATCACCGCGCACACGCGTGTCTCCGTAGCGGCTTGCCTTTCGGAAGCCGGCTTCCATCCTGGGACTGCTCCGGTGAGCGGTGTCGACGTCGTGGTGGTGCCGGGGCAGGTCGGTGCGCTGTATCTCGCCGACCGCGGAAGGAAGCAACTGGCGCGCCTTGTCGGGGCTTTGACCGAGTTTCCCTGGGTTGGGCCGGTTTTCACCGCACCCGGAGACGAAGTCGAAGGAGTTGTCTCCGGCACTTTCGCCAGCAGCCTCGTGCTGGCCAACCACGAACGGGCCCCTGACGTCTATTTTGCGTTTCGCGCGGATGATCGCAGAGACCGGTTCGGCCTCGTGGGGGGAACATTCTACGACAGCTCGAGGTCTCCGGGCCTTGGCGTCCATGGTGGACTGCACCCGAAAGAACTCGCATCGGTCGGCATCGTCGCGGGAACGGCGTTTCTGTCCGGCGGCCACGTCTCTAAAGTTCCATCGGGCATTTGCGATGTCGTTCCCACCATTCTTGCCGCTCTCGACATGCGACCAGTTTCGGGCATGACAGGACGCGTGCTCTCTGAGGTGTTTGCCACCCGCGGAGCATTTGCACCTCCGCCGGTCAGCAGCACGGAAGTTTTCGAGACCCGGTCGGGCAATTGCCTGCAGCGCGTCCAGCGCACGCGGGTGGAAGCGACGGTCTATATCGATGGCGGTTGGGTTGAAGCGACCGAAATTGCTGCCGAAACGACGGAGGTCGCGTGATGGCTGGCGTGCAGTTCACCAACATCTCCAAGTCGTATGGAACCACACAGGTCCTGCGCAATCTGAGCCTGACTGTCGAGGACGGCGAATTCTTGACTTTGCTGGGTCCGTCCGGCTGCGGCAAGTCAACCCTCTTGCGCATCTTGGCCGGCCTGGAGCCCCAGGACACGGGACGTGTGGCGATCGGCAAACGTGTCGTTGACGGCTTGCGCGCAAAGCAGCGCGACATTGCCATGGTCTTCCAGTCCTACGCGCTTTATCCGCATATGACGGTGGCCGAAAACATCGGCCTGCCGCTGAGAATGCGGCGCTTGTCCTTCCTGCAGCGTCTGCCGTTGCTTGGCCGCGTGCTTCCCGGGACGGCTCAAGCCCATGCCGCCATCGACGCAGAGGTCCAACAAGCAGCAAATGCGGTCGGGATCGGCCACCTTTTGACGCGCAAGCCTGGGCAGTTGTCAGGCGGCCAACGCCAGCGCGTCGCGGTAGGGCGCGCCATGGTGCGCCATCCTGCCGTGTTCTTGATGGACGAACCGCTCTCCAATCTCGATGCCAAGCTGCGCGTGCAGATGCGTGCCGAAATAAAGGACCTGCATCGGCGGCTCGGTGTCACGTTCATTTACGTCACACATGATCAGTCCGAAGCGATGACGCTTTCCGATCGTGTTGCGGTGATGCTGGATGGCGACTTGCTGCAGGTTGCATCGCCACAGCAAATCTATGCCAATCCGGCTGATCGAAGGGTAGCCGAGTTTGTCGGCAGCCCCAAGATCAGCATGCTTGAGGGTGTGGTCCGGCAGCGCGGTCATATCGAGGCGGGAGGCTCCATCTTCTCGTCGCATGTCGACCTCGATGTGGGAGCCCGGGTGACGCTGGGGATTCGCCCGGAGGCGTTTCATCTATGCGAACGAAGCGAGCCGGGTGCGATCGCTGGCACGATCCGATTGATCGAACATATGGGATCCGACCTGTTCGTGCACCTTGCGCTGCCTGGCGGTGAGATACTCGTGGCACGCCTTCTGGCCGAGAGGGCACCCCATCTCTCACATGGCCAACTCGTGAGCCTCAGCGTGCGCCCGGACCGGTTTCTGGTGTTCGACCAGAGCGGTGAACGTCTGCTCCCGCAAGCCAATGTCACGCCGCTCAGGGAAATCGCCTGATGGCCGCCAGCATGGATGTATTGGTCCCCGCACGTCCCGCGCCAAAACCCACTTCAGCGGTAGGCGAAGCGTTCTCTGCCTATTGCCTGGCTGGCCCGGCCGCCTTGCTGCTGCTGTTTCTTTTCGTCCTTCCGGTCGTGGCGGTGCTCGTCATTTCTTTGACCGACTGGCAGTTCGGTGCAAGCACCATGTCCTTCGTCGGTGTCCGAAACTTTGCAGAGATTTTTGCCGACAGGGCGTTCCGGACCTCGCTGGTGAATACGATCCTCTACGTCTTGATGGTGGTTCCAGGATCCGTTCTTCTGGGACTGTTCATCGCCCTCTTGATCGAAAGCGGACGATCGCTACGCGCCTTTTACCGCGCGGTCCATTTCCTGCCTTTCATGGCCACACTGGCTGCGATGGCGATTGCCTGGGAAGCGCTGCTGCATCCGACCATAGGCCTCGTCAACCAGGCGCTTTCCACATTCGGCCTGCCTACCGCCAACTGGTTGCGGGACGAAGAGACCGTCCTGCCGGTCCTCGCCGTCATCGCCATCTGGCAAAATCTCGGTTTTGCGATGGTGCTCTTCCTGGCGGGGCTGAAGTCCATTCCCCGCGACCTCTACGACGCAGCCGACATTGACGGGGCGGATAACTGGCTGGACCGGTTGCGCACGGTGACTTTGCCAATGCTCGGACCCGTCACGATGTTCGTGGTCATCGTTGTCGCGCTGCGCGCCTTCGAGGCTTTCGATACCGTCCAGATCCTGACCAAAGGCGGGCCTGGCAATGCTTCGGAGGTTCTCCTCTACACGCTCTACCGGGAAAGCTTCGAATATTTGCGCACCGGCTACGGGGCCGCCGTCACTCTTGTGTTCCTGGTCATCGTCATCGCACTCACCCTCATCCAGGCCCGTATCATGGACAGGCGGGTTCACTACTCATGACGTCGCTTCGACCCGCGGCCATTGCCCGCCACGCCACCCTGCTTTTGACGGCCACGATCATTTCGGTGCCCTTCGTCTGGATGGTTTCCTTGTCCGTAAAGTCGCCGGGCGAGATATTCCGTGGCCATTTCTCGATCCTTCCGCAGCAATGGCACTTGGTTGAAAATTACGGTCGCGCGCTTACGGCGTCCCCGCTGCCCAAATTCATGCTCAACGGCTTGGGGGTGTGCCTGGCGATCCTGTTGCTGCAAATCCTGGTATGTGCGCCGGCCGCCTATGCGCTCGCGAAGCTCAAATTCAGAGGCCGCGACTTGTTGTTCGGCCTCGTCCTCGTGGGTCTCTTGATTCCGCATCAGGTGCTGGCGCTGCCGCAGTTCATCATGGGATACAAACTTGGCATTCTGAATACCTACGCGGCGCTGGTCTTTCCCTTTATAGTCTCGCCCTTCGGCATCTTCCTGATGCGGCAGTTCTTCAAAACCATTCCAGATGATGTCGTGCACGCAGCGCGTCTCGACGGGCTTTCGGAACTTGCCATCGTCTGGCGGGTCATGGTGCCGATGGCTTTGCCCGCGATCATCGCTTTTTCGATTTTCTCCATCGTCAGCCATTGGAACGATTTGTTCTGGCCGCTTATTGCCGTCCGCTCTGAAGACATGATGCCGCCGCCTCTGGGCATCATGACGTTCAGAAATGAGGAGGCGGGCAACGACTATGGCCCGCTTATGGCAGCCTCGACGCTCGTCGTCGCGCCCCTCATCGTCGCGTTTCTCGCGGCTCAACGCTGGTTCGTCGAGGGACTGACGGGTGGGGCGATCAAATGACCGGGCGATCAACCCAGGGAGCCATGAGATGCCCACCATATCAAGAGCTGCCGTCGAAAGAGAAGACAGAATTTCGATCGGACTCGACCTGGGCAAGATCTCGATGCTGCCGCAAGGAAGCAGCCGCGCTGTGTCTCGGCCCGCATCGTTCGTGAACTGAAATCTCACTCAATCCTCTTGGAGAGTAAAATGGGAAGCTCAGCTATCTCTAAGTATGCCCTGGCTCTTTGTTTCGCAGCGGCGGGTGCCGCGCCGGCACTTGCGGAGGCGACAACGCTCAAGGTGCTTTACTCGAACGCTTACGTGAACAAGGAATCGATAGAGGAACTGGTTCAGCAATTCGAAGCGCGCAACACGGGCGTCGACATCAAGCTCGATGTTGTAAAGAACTATACGGAAATGACCCAGTTGATGTTGAGAGCATCAATGACGGGAGATGTGCCTGATGTCGGCTTCCAGGGCCTGAGTTTCGTCAGGTTGTTCGCCGAGCGGGGCCTCGCCGTCCCGCTTCAGCCGTTCATTGCCAAAGAAAACGACTGGCAGCAGCGCGGATACTCCCAATCCGTAATGGGCATGGCGAAAAAGGGGGACGAAACGTTTGGCATTCCCTACCAGGTCTCGGTTCCGATCGTTTATTTCAATCTCGATCTGGTTCGTAGGGCCGGAGGCAACCCTCACAGTCTGCCGACGACGTGGCAGGGAATTACCGACCTCGCGAAGAAGATAGATGCCCCGAGCGGCGGTATCTTTTTCGATTACACTCCGACGGCCAATTGGACTTTCATCGCCCTGGTGCAGTCCCTGGGCGGCCAGATGATGACACCGGATGAGAAGCAAGTCGCGTTCAACGGCGCCGAGGGGCTGGAGGCCTTCAAGATACTGAAGGATATCGGTCATTCGGGGATGCGTGACATGACCCGCGATCAAGCCAAACAAGCCTTTGCGGCCGGTTCGCTCGGTGTCTTCGTTACGTCCAGCTCGGACATCACCTTGTATACCAAGCAAGCCGCCGGGCAGTTCGAAATTCGTGTGGCTCCTTTTCCCTCGAAACAACCGGGCGGCGTGCTGCCTGCCGGCGGCAATGCACTCATGATCCATACAAAAGACCCGGAAAAGCAGAAGGTGGCCTGGGATTTCATCAAGTTCTTCACCGGGGCCGACGCCCAGACGCTGATGGCGAAGTCGACGGCCTATATTCCGGTCAATACACTGGCGATCAGCGATCCGGCACGCCTCGGTGACTACTACAAGGGCGAACCCAACCTGAAGGTGGCGGTCAGCCAACTGCCGATCATGACCAGTTGGTTCTCATTCCCAGGCGAAAACTCCCTGAAAATCACGCCCGTGATCGAGGACGCAATGCGCAAGGTCCTGTTCCAGCAAGCCGAACCCCAGGACGCTCTCGAGCAGATAGCAAAGGCGGTCCAGGGCCTGATGTAGGCCAACCGATGAGCCCTTTAGGGCGGACCCCTCACTTCGAGCTTGCAGGTCGTATGCTATGACAATCAACCAGAGAAATCTCTCCGCGGCGCCCATCAGCCTGATACGAACCACGCCTCCGACGCCGCAATGGATTGGAGAGGAAATCAAAAATACCCTGCAGGATGTCCTGCAGGAACAGGATCTGTCCACGCTCCTGAGATACCACCGTTTCGCCGGCACTGAGCGTGATAGGGAGGTGGGCGCGATCTGGATGTCGCATCGCCTCGGCTGTGGCCTGGACGCCAACCGGATCCTTGCGACCAATGGCACGCAAAATGCCCTGTTGCTGGCGCTGGCGACTGCGGTTGGAAACGGCGGCTTAGTGCTCGTCGAGGAACTGAGCTATTATGGCTTTCGCCGTCTTGCCGGCTTCCTCAATGTCGAGGTCGATGCGATCGCCATGGATAGACACGGTGCCCTGCCAGACGCCTTCCAACATGCCTGCCGAACACGATCGCCAAAGGCCCTGTTTCTGACACCGACCATCC
The DNA here is from genome assembly GCF_042739215.1 of Mesorhizobium sp. NPDC059054. Classification (NCBI taxonomy): domain Bacteria; kingdom Pseudomonadati; phylum Pseudomonadota; class Alphaproteobacteria; order Hyphomicrobiales; family Phyllobacteriaceae; genus Mesorhizobium; species Mesorhizobium sp. NPDC059054. The sequence continues at coordinate 433,665 of NZ_JBHYHV010000006.1, read as the reverse complement.
ACAACCCGACGACGTTGGTGATGTCGCTTGAGCGGCGAAATGAGCTCATCGATATCGCCCGCCGATACGGCGTGGCCATCATTGAAGACGACGTCTACGGCTCGCTTCCCACCGATGCGCCACCGCCGATCGCGGCGTTGGCACCGGATATCACCTGGTATGCAAGCGGCCTGGCAAAGTGCGTATCGCCCGGGCTTAAAGCTGGCTACCTTGTGGCACCCTCCGCAGTTCATGCCGCAGCAGTGTTCGAGCGTTTTCAGGTCACGTCGACATGGCATATGTCGCCGCTTTCGGCAGTGCTGGTCGATAAGTGGGTGAGCGCAGGCATCGCCACGCGCATTCTTGATGCGGTGCGCGCCGAAGCATCGGCCCGGCAGGAGATCGCTCGGGAGCTGCTGGCCGGAAGTGATTATGCGGCCCATCCGAACGGTCTCCACCTTTGGCTGACGCTTCCTGCGCAGTATGACCAAGAAACCTTCGTCACGGCTGCTGCCAACGCCGGTGTCGTCCTCAGGCCCGGTTCAATGTTTGCTTTTCATCCGACCACACCTGTCGATTCGATCAGAATCGTCCTGGGAAGCCCGGAAACACGCGATGAACTCCTTGCGGGACTGTCGGCGCTGAAAACGCTCTTGCAATAGCGTGGCTGCTCATCCGCGAGGATCGGCTGCGCTGGTGTTGGCGTGGTCGGTCACGTTTCTCTCCCGCGGCGGTTCCGCTTCCACAAAAACAGCGACGTGGCGCGTGAAGATGCTGATACGAGATAGCCCCTAGGGGCGGATGCGCTCAGGCTCTTCTTGCCTGGTGACGCCAGCAGGCCGACGGCTATGCAGCCGGCAATAAGAGCGAGCCCGAAAATAGCAACCGAGTTCAGTCTGTCGTAAAACACCAGGGCCCCTATCAAGGACAAGCACAGAAATCGGCCGAATTCGATCAGGGCTATTTTTGTTATTGAAAGACGTGAGTACGAATAAAAAAGAATACACTGCGATATGACAGTAAAAATGCTTGAAACTGTTATAAATGTCATCGTGTTGTAGCTGGGTGATATCCAGTAATACGTGGACGCTGGAAACGATATCACCGCAACCATGATCATTGCCATGAGTGTGGCCGACGTCGGCGTGCCCGTTGTGCCAAGGCGTTTTGTTTCAGAGGCGATCAACGAGGACGATACCGCAGACAAGAATGCTGCGGCCATGCCCAATGGTGACGAGGAGGCGGGGAGGGGGCCGACGACCAGGAGCACGCCGACGATGCCCACTGAAACGGCAAACCACTCGGTGCGAGAGGGAGCGCCATATCCGATATGGCTTGAAAGGAGACACAGCAGGATTGTTTTTAGATAAAAAATGAAAAGAGCGAGGCTGAGGGGTATTGAAGTGATCGCATAGGTCCAGGATAGGGCGGACACGTATATGAAAATGGATCTTCTCAGATGTATCTTGATGTCATCATTGGTGTAAAGCGCTCCTCGCAACAGAGACAGAGGCGCTATCAATAACGCACATATTGCATAACGAATGAATGTTGTCTGGAAAATCGAGATATCTTCGGTCGAAAGCCGCAGGGCAACCGTTACGACCGAGAACGCCGCCATTTCGGCGAGCGTGGAAAAGAACAAGGATCTGCCCTGGTTTGGCATGTCAGCCGCGGCTCTCGATGGAACCGCCCGCAAGTTCGGCCAGCAATCGCGAAAGCGTGGCGAGAGCCGTGACCAGCTCGTCTTTCGTCTCCGGGCTGCCCAGGACGACGCGGATGTGATTGTCCGATTTGCTCTGGTCGACGAAGAACATATGTCCTGGACGCAGGATAACGCCGTCGTCGCTCAATCGCTGAAGAAACGAAGCTTGATCCAGCGAAGCCGGCAGGCCCATCCAGAGAAAAACGGACTCTGGATGGGTGGCCAGGCTAAGGTGAGACAAGCATTGGCGGGCGATGGTTTGCCGCGCAACGATTTCCTCTCGTACGGCATTCCGGATGTTGGCAAGTGTTCCGTCGCCCACCCAGCGCGACATGATTGCGGCCGATAGTGGATTCGCATGCCAGGTCGATATTGTATCGAAGGCTGTGACCGCTTTCTCTGCTTCGGCTCCCGAAGGAGCGACAAGGTAGCCTAGGCGAAGCCCTGGCCCCATGCATTTGGCCGGGCCGGAGGCAAACCAGCAAATGTCGGGCGCAATTGCGGCAATCGGCTCCGGCGCAATCGACGGCAAGCTCCCGTAGACGTCGTCTTCGATAATGGGAACGCCGTGCTTGCGCGCGACTTCTGCCAGCGCGATGCGCCGCGTTCGCGACATGACAGTCGACGTTGGATTGTGCAGCGTTGGTTGCAAAAACAGCGCGCGCGGCCGCCGCGTACGACAGGCCTCGTCAAAGGCATCGGGCAGCGCTCCATCGGAGTCCATCGCGATGCCGCTGACGGTAATTCCCAGTAACGCCGCCAGGCGCCGCAAGCCGTAATAGCTGATATCCTCGGTCAGCAAGTGGTTTCCTATGCCAACGGCCGTCCGCAGCGCCAGGAAAAGTGCGCTTTGCGTCCCGTTCGTCATGATGATCCGATCGATTCCGGCATCGGCTCCGAAACGCTCGCTCAGCCATCGGCTCGCGACGTTCCGGTCGTCTTCGCTACCCCGAAAGGTGTGATATCGCATAAGGCTTTCGATCTTCGGGCTCGCTCCGATTTCACCCAAAGTCCGCGCCAGGGCTTCACCAACCCATGGCGGCGTGGGTGGCGTGCTGCGGATGAGACTTATCGGTTCAACCGGGGTTTGCAGTTCGTGCTCGACAGACGTGCGCATGTTGATGATCCCTCTGCAAATCAGGCACTTGCGGTCAGCCACGCTGTCGGCAGCTGCTCCCGATCGCTCACTTGAATGCCATTGCCCTCGTGGTGATTGCTACGCCCCGCAGGTGCACCGGGTTCGTCGATGATCTCCGCAGCCGCGATCTTGCCCACCAGGGGAGCAAGCGTGACGCCGCCATGCATGACGGCGACAAAAACCGGCTTGGCCTGCAATCCAACGATTGGCCGGTCACCACTGGGCATCGGACGCGGGCAGACGACCCAGCGTCTCGGCATATTCAGGAAGCCTTCGACCCAGCGCGAACCGGCTGCCACCAGTTGGACGCGCTCTCGTTCAACTCGGTCCAACGGCTCCAGTTCGCCCGGCAATGCCGAAATCCCAGCCATGAGGCCCTCTGGGTCAGGCCTGATATGAAATCCGTCCGCATAGACGACGTGCCGAAGAGCAGTGCTTCTGCCAGGGTCCGCGAGGGTGAGCAGGGGACCGGGTAGCGTACGGATGGGCAGCGTCGGCAGTCCGGCGAGTTCAAGAAGCAAGTTGGTGTCATTGCCGGCGGCAAGCGCGACCCGATCGAAGGTGCCACGGTCCAACCGCCATCGCAGTTCGGTCCTTTGGTCGAACACTTCGATTCCGGAAATACGTTCGGCGATAAACCGCGCGCCAAAACGCTCAATCGCAATCTTCACGAGCAGCTTGCATAACGCACTCGAATTGACCCAGCCTTCTTCCCGGACCATCAACCCCGCCACAGCCAAGCCCGTATGCATCCGCGGCTCGAGATCGATCATCTCGCTGTTGGATACAGCCGTGACCGCGCCCCCGGCGGCCTCGAAGACGGCTGCATCGGCCATCAGTTTGGTCGCGACATCATCGGCAGATGCAATGCGCAGGGTACCGCATTGCTGGATGAGTTGTGCTCCTCCAATCTCTGCTGCCAGCGTCCGATGGTAGCGGATCGCCTGAAGGCGAAATTCGAGATCTTCGCCGGATCGGCCAAAAGCGTTCAGGCATGCGAAGGAGGAACTGGAGACGCCGCTCCCCACGGGGTGAGGGTCAAAAATCGTGACCTTCGCCCCGCGCTTCGCCAGATGATAGGCGATCGAGGCTCCTACGATTCCTGCTCCGATAACACCAACTCTCATCGGCCTGCTCCAGGGAAAGGGTTCGCCATTCAGGCACTGGCAGTCAGTCCGCCATCCACATAGAGAATTTGCCCCGTTACGAACCGCGCTTGCTGCGACGCCAGGAAGTGGACCGCTCCGGCGACGTCCGCTGGCGACGCCAAGCGGCCGAGGGGAATGTCGGCCACTGCCCGGCGGAAGGTCTCGGGGTCTTCAAGCGCCTTGTCGTTCTTGCGCGTGCGGACCGCGCCGGGCGCTACGCCGTTCACGGTAATGCCGAACGGCGCAAGTTCCGTCGCTTGCTGCCGCAAGAGAACCGCGAGGCCGCCCTTAGCGGCGCAGAAGGCGCTATAACCCCGGCCGCGAAAGCCGAGTTGCGAGCGCACCGAGAGCAGATGGATGTGGCTGCCGCCGCGGTTGCCGGCGACCTGCTGCGCCGCGACCGCTTGCGACAAAAACATCGCCGGCCTCAGCGTCTTGGAATAGACCTCGTCGAAGGCTTCCTCCGTCACTTCAAGCAGCTTTTGCTCTTTGTTGAAGCCCAGGCAGTTCACGAGAATATCGAGCGAACCGTGGCGCTGGACGATCGATGCCACTTGCTCCCGGGCAGCCGCAACGTCACAGGCGTCGAGCGCAGCTCCCTCGGCCGCCCAGCCCTCTTCACGGAGCTGCGTTGCAAGTGCGTTCGCGGCAGCGCCGCTGCGCCCTGCCACGATGAGAGTTGCGCCGGCATTCGCCAACGCCTGCGAGATGCTGGTCCCGATCGCACCATAACCTCCCACAACGAGCGCGACCCTGCCCCTCAGTCCGAATGCCGCCTCGACATGTAATTCCGTCTGGTGAACCGTCATGATCCGCTCTCCAATGGTGTCGTCGGACCGGCGCCGGCACGCCGAGCGCACCAGCTTGCAGTGCCATACTGCCCCTTGAAGACCGGCCCCAGATGTTCCTTTGCAGTGCCGCCCAGTCGAAGCGTTCCGATGAAAGCCCCGTCCTCGTTCAGTTCGCCTTCGAATCCGTAGAACAGCCAGATCGGGACCTGTTCATGCGCCGCCTCCAGCCGCAGATGGCGTCCGTGGATTTCCCCTGTGACGACGCCGGTACGGTTTCCCGTGTGATGTGTGCCAACCACCGAGGCGCCAATCTGCTGAAGCTCCAGGCTGTGGCTCGCCATGCCGCGCAGGAACCGGATGTCGACCCGCCAAGCTCCCGATACGTCCGTTTGCGGCGCCGCATACGGGACCAAAGGTGCGATGCTGGAGGGATCGGCAAACGCGGCAGCCAAAGCCGCCCCGACGATGTCGGCCTCTTCGTCTGACAGGTTGACGGGATCGAGGATCGTGGAGGTCCTCGTCGACCAGAAGTCGTGGATGAGGATGCGCGGTCGCTGCTGCAGCAACGCGAGCCGTAAGGCTTCGCTGTCGAACGGAATCTGGCCGAAATCCCAGGAAACCTTCAGCCGGGTCGCGGTAACCGATCCTGGCCAGGTCTTGATTTCGGTCGACACGCCGGCGATCGCGGATAGGTAGGCTCTTATCCGCTCCAGGCGGGGCTGCCACCGCTTTCGCTCTTCTTTTGCCGATCTGTGATTGATCCAGCGGTCGAGCGCGACGACCGCGCCTGCCATTTCCTCTTTTCCGACCTTCATTGCGCGGCCGAACGCCTGGTGCGGTGCGCTGTTCCACCAGATCGCCTGGCACAGCGCCTTTTTGCCGATCACGATCGCCGTCGACTGAGGTGCGCGCAGATATTTGCCGCCAGCATAGACGACCAGGTCCGCTCCACCATCGATCCAGCGATCTGGCTTGGCCGGAGAAAGGCCGGCCGCATCGACAAGGATCGGCACGTCATGTGCCCTGGCGACCGGCAGAATGGCGTTGAGGGGAAGCGTAGTCGTCCCGTCGAGGCGGCCGATCAGGCAGATCATCGCCGCTCCGTCGATTGCCTCGTCCAGTTCGTGACGGTCAGCGACGCTGACAATCTCGCCGCCGGCGATCCGCATCGCCTGCTCATAGGCAAACCGCTGGTCGGTGGGGATCAGCACCTTGCGGCGCAGCCCGGCTGTATCGGGCAGCCTCAACATCAATTCGGGATTGTTCCCGGCTATGCATGCGGCCGCTGCAAGCGCCAAACTGGCGGCCGTTCCAGCCGTGACCACGCCCCACTCGGCACCCGTGAGCTCGGCCAGCCGCTGGCCGACTCCATCAGCCAGCTCGTCCATGTCCACGAATGTTTCGGCCGCTGCATTCATGGCCGCGATCACTTCGGCAGAAGGATTGCTGGCTCCATAGATTGTGCGCACGCCAGCGCATTGGATGATGGGCTCGACGCCCAGAGCACGAAAGACTGCGCCTGGAGCAGAAGGTCCAGCCGGCAAATGCCGGATTGTCGAGTGCGTGTTCATCCCAGCGTCCTTGATGCGAGCAGGAGGGAGGAGGCGACGCAGAAAGCCGTCACGACCGCATACATCGCACCTTGGGTTTTGGGCACGCTCAGCGGCGCAACGTGGAGCACGGCCAGAACGATGACTGCGGCCGCAAAGAATAACGGAAAGACCTGCTCGGCAATCAGCGGACGAAGCAGAAACAGGATTGCCGTCAGAGGGACTGCATATGTCGTCGGCACGCCGATGAAGCGCCCGCCGGGAGACCCGAATACGTTGAAATAGCTCAGGCGCAACGCGCTCGCCAACACCAGGGTCGCCGCCGCGACGATGGACAGGAGTGACCCCTGTCCCACGACGATCAAGGTGACCGCCGGAAAGATGCCCGCGCTGACCAGGTCTGCCAGGGAATCGAGGTTTTTGCCAACCTCTCCGGTCTCAACTGCTCGCCCCCTGGTGCGCTTGGCGACCACGCCGTCGAGATGATCGGCGAGCAAGGCCCAGAGCGTGACCGCAACACCGGCCTCCGGGCGGCCGGCGAGTGTTAAGCTGATGCCAATGACGGACAAAGCGAGACCTGTTCCGGTGATCGCGTTCGCGGGGTCGGCAAGTTGACGAAGCATGTGCGTTCCTCCTCGGCCGGGGCAACGGGTTAAACGGCTTGTGAAAAAACCGGCATATCAGGCGGCGCTGCGAAGAGATTCTCCGCCATTCTCAAGTCGGCCTGATTGTCGATCTCGTACCATTTCACGGTGTCACATCGCGCCGCGGTGATCTTCAGGCCACGAGCTATCAGCTGCGCCAGCACCTGTTCGGTGTAGGTTGTGCCGGCCCCGGTGCCGATCAGGTCGTCTAGGGCAGGCACGATGAGGGTCGAAAGGGTGGCGCGGGAGAACCGAAACAGATTGAGGGTTTTGAACAGGCTTGGACCGCCGATCTGGTTCAGGTCCGCGGCAGTCTGCTTCATGCGGACTTCCGCTATGGTCCCGCCGGCGCCAAGAACGACGGCGGAGCCCTCCATTTCTTCCGTAAATGGAGCGACCGCGGCTGCGTCGCCGGCGCCCGCGGCCATAAGCGACACCAGCGCCTGCCGTTCGAAGAAGACGTCTCCCTCAAGCAGGAAGATGTCGCCGCTCAGCAGCGTGTGGCGCGCCAGCCAAAGCGAATAGGCGCTGCCGGTGCGGTCGTAGACGGTGGATTCGACATAGTCGATGTCGACGCCGGCAAAACGGTCACCGCAGGCATACTCGATGGCATCCTTTCGGTAGCCCACCACGATGGTGACGGACCTTACACCCATCGTGCCGAGGTGGCGCAGGGCGTTGTGGATAATCGAAACGCCGAGGACCTCCACCAGAGGTTTTGGCCGGAAGTCGGTCAACGGCCGCAGCCGCGAGCCCATACCTGCAGCCAGGATAACAGCGCTCTTGGGTACTTCAGTCCGATACATGACAATCTTCCTTAAGCTACGTTGCGAGATGCTTTGGTCCACGAGTCAAAGGTCCCCACGAGCCTCTCGAGCCCAAGCGCGAGCTTGTCTTGAGCAATCCCGTAGGAAAGGCGAAGACCCATCGGGTCTCCGAATGCACTGCCCGAAACACCGGCCACGCCGGCTTCTGCAAGCAGTGCGTTGACGGCATCGTCCGCGGTCCGCGGCGCGGTAGACCTGGTGCCGAGATCTGAAAGGCCGCCGAGGTCGAGATAGAAATAAAACCCGCCCTGTGCCTGCGGCGGTGGCGCGATAACCTGGCGCGCCAGAATACCGAGGCCGAGCCGTCGGGCCTGCGTCAACTGGTCCAAGAGCCGTCGTTCATAGCTGCCGTCACCGTTCCTCAGATGTTCCAGGACTGCGTGCTGGGCGATCACATTCGGGTTCGATGTGGTGTGGGACTGCAGTGCTTTGACAGCGTCGATCACGCTTTTCGGACCGGCAAGATAACCAATGCGCCAACCGGTCAAAGCAAGCGTCTTGGAGAACGCATTGATGATGACGGTGCGTGACCGAACTTCCGGGACGAGCGAGACGATGGGATGATGAACATGCGGCGCATGCGCAAACGCGCCGTAGCATTCGTCGAAGATGATCCAGAGATTATGGCGGATCGCCAGGTTGGCGATGCGCTCGAGGGTAGTCTGATCGTAAACGACGCCTGTCGGATTGCTGGGCGTGTTGACGACGATGGCGCGGGTCCTCGCCGAGATGGCGCGTTCGATATCCTCGGGTCTCGGAACATAGCCATTGTCGCGCGTATCGACATGCACCGGTCGTCCGCCGGCAATCAGAACCTGCGCCGGGAAGGTCGTCCAATAAGGACTCGGGATTATGACTTCATCGCCCGGATCCAGCAGGACCATCGCCGTGTTGAAAAGGGCCTGCTTGGCGCCGCTCGTAACCGCGACCTCGTCGGCTTGCCAGCCTTGCCCGGTTTCGCGGGATACTTTCCCGGCAAGTGCTTCGCGCAGCTCGCGAAGGCCGACAGTGTCCGTATAACGGTTTTCGCCGCGTTCGATTGCCGCGAGCGCGCCCTGGCGCACGCTTGGCGCCAGATCGCACCAGATTTCTCCGGCGGTCAGGTCGATGATTTCTTTGCCGGCGTCGGAAGCTGCCTTGGCGGCCGCGCGCGCGGCAGCCGTCCCCGACGACGCAATAAGCTTCGTACGTTGTGCCAACATGGTCGGCCTCACAATGTTGCAGTTATCGGTTGGGAAGTGTCCGTTCGGCTGCCGCTACTCAGCAGCGACAGCGACCGTCGGAAGATACCGCATCTCGGCTTCCGCCAGTTCACGGTAGTTGAGCAGGTCGAAGACATCGTCCAATGTGGCGACCTCGCTTTCGATGCCGGCGATCGTTCCCTCACGCAGGATCCGTTCGCAGACCTGGCGCATGGCCAGCACGGCCGCACGCATGTTGTGGTTGGCCCAGATGACCGTCGAGATCTTGGCCGCGCGATATTCGTCGACCGGTGTGCGGTAATACTTCGTCGGCACAATCACCAATGGCAGGCGGTTGCTCCATTCCTTGGCGAAGGACAGGATTTCGCTGGCGTCTGCCTTGCGCGAGTGGATGAGGATCGCATCGGCGCCGGCGTCGGCATAGGCATGCGCCCGCATCAGCGCTTCTTCCTGATCGTAGCCCGCAATGAGCGCCTCGACGCGAGCGACAAGAACGAAGTCTTCGGATCCCAGCGTATCTTTCACCGCACGCAACCGGCCGCAAAACTCGCTGACTTCCGCCAGCGGATGCCGGTCACCGACGAAGGAGTTCATCTTTGGGAAGCCTTTGTCTTCGAGGCAGATGCCGGCCGCCCCGTGCTGGAAAAGCTTCTTCGCTGCGAGCCTGGCATTGTTGAAGTTGCCGAAGCCGCTATCTGCATCGACCAGGATGGGGATTGAAGCCGCGTCGGCCATCCGCTCCACAACCTCAACCAGCTGTGTCCAAGATGCTTCATTGGCATCCCGGTAGCCGAGGCTGGATGCGATCGACAAGCCGGAGGCCCACAAGCCCTTGAACCCTGCGCGCTCCGCAATCGTCGCGGAGAGCGCATCATGCGCCTCCATGACGAAGCTCAGCGTGTTGGCCTGGATTATTCCCCGCAAACTTGGTTTGGCCGCGGACGAAGCCACGGGATTAGAAAGGCCTGCTTCTCCTGCGTGCGCCATGGACGCTTACTCCCAGTTTGAGATGCATTCGCGTTCGTTCAACGGCTCGGACATCGGGGCGTCTGGTCAGGCCTTCCGTCCGAAGCCGACTGTGATGAAGCTCGCTGATTGGATCGAGCGTCACCGAACTGTCATACGATATTCATACCACATTGTGGTTGTCAATGCAGAAAATTACCCAAATTATGGATTAGCCGTCGCAAGGAAATACCGGCGCGCACTTGTCAAGCGTGGCGCTATGGGGCATTGGGGTGCATTGAGGTTCAAGACAACGCGTGGTGGATGCCAAAAGCAGTCAAGGAAATGGAGCAGGGGAGCGGAACGCAACTTCTTGACCGTGCGATCGCGGTGCTTAAGTTCGTCGGCGAAACAGCGGGAGCGGCGGGCGCCAGCGTTGCTGAAATCAGCGACGGGCTAAGTCTCAAGCAATCAACTGCGCATCGGATTGCGGTGGCTCTCGAGCGTCATGGCCTGATCGATCGGGACAACCTCAGCAAACGTTACCGACTTGGCCTCGGGCTTTTTGTGCTCGGCGTCCATGCCGCCGATGAGTCTGGTCTGCGCACCCTGGCTCAGCCTGCGTTGACGAGGATCGGTGCAGCCACGGGCGATACCGTCTTTCTAATGGCGCGGTCCGGGGTGAATGCGATCTGCGTGGATCGTCACCAAGGCAGCTATACGATTGACAGCCTTACCGGCGGAATAGGCGGCCAGATACCGCTCGGGGTTGGTTCCGCTAGTTTGGCAATCCTGGCCTCGCTGCCGCCGGACGAGGCGGATGCGATCATTGAGGCGAATTCGCCGCTCTATCCGCAACACCACGGGCTAACTGCGGCCCGCGTCCGCAGTCTGCTACCGGCGGTTCGTCAGCAAGGATACGCGCTCGACCGAGGCGACCTTGTCGCGGGGATCTCGGCGTTCGCCCTGGCGGTCTGTCCGAGAGGCAGGCCAAGCGGCGTCGCCATCGCCGTGAACATGACCAGCGCCAGACTCTCCCAGGACCGGTTCGCGCAGTTGCTTCCACTGGTCAAACAGGAAGTGCAACTGCTCGAGATGCACGTCAACCCATTGGAAATAGCCTTCCGCCACCGTCCAAGCCGGTAAAGCGCGAAGCGCTTCGCGCCGCCGAAACGCGGCGTTTTGGGCACGTTTACAAGTAAGCCGGCAAGTATTAGACTTCACTCACATTATGGATATCGATGGCCGATTCCCCCTCTCATATGGGAGTGAAAGGGTAGATGGTTTATGCGCGGCTTGTTGTTCGGATTTGCCTAGGTGTCGCACTCTGGACCCTGGCGACGGCGCCGTTTGCGACGGCCGGCCTCGCTTCGGAACGGTATCAATTGAGTGAGCCGGGAACCCTCAGCGTTGCCGTCACGGGCGACATGCCGGGGCTTGTCGCTGTCGATGGCGCGCTGTCGGGATACGATGGCGAAATCCTGCAGATGGCGGCGACCAAACTCGGCCTCAAGATCAAACCGGTTCCGATGGAATGGTCCGGCGCGATCGCGGCGACCCAGTCCGGGCGCGTCGATATCATCGGGGGCAATGTTGCCTGGACGCGGCAGCGAGCCGACGTCCTGGCCATGACCGACCCCACCGCCTATTTCCAGAACGGGATCACCCAGAAGATCAGCCAGAACTGGAACAGACTGGCAGATCTGGAGAACAAGAAGGTCGGCTCGATGATCGGCTTTGGCTTTCTGGCTGAACTGAGAAGGCTGCCCGGCCTGCAGCTTTCGCTCTACGACACGCCCGATGCGGCGATGCGTGATCTGGTCATCGGCAGGATCGACGCGATGATCGGTGACCCGCCAGCCATCGACTATGCGCTGTCGCGCAATGCGAATTGGCGGCTGCATACCATCCCCTTCATCGACAACAATCCGGCATTCCCGTTGTTGACCAGTACGGGCCGGCAATATGTTTTCGGTCTTTCCAAGACCAACCAGGCGCTTGCCGACGACCTCAGCCGGGAGATCAGGCTGATGTGGTCGAAATGCGAAGTCAGGGCCATCGGCAAACCCTATGGCCTGATCAGCGATGTCAATTTCATACCCTCGAGCGAGAACTTCCGTGCCGGTGTCGACAGGCCCGCCGATTGGGTCGCTCCGCGTTGCCCGCAATAGGTCGTGAGCTGTGGTTGACCTCGGCAGTGTTTTCTCGACCTTGCTGGATGGCGCAAGGATCAGCGTCATCATCGCGCTCGGTGCGCTCGTTCTGGCGATTTCGCTCGGCTTTGCCTTGGCCTCGGCAAGCTTTCTGCTGCGGTCTTCGGCACTCGACACCGCCCTCACGGCCTATGGTGACATCCTGCGCAACATACCCAGTCTTGTCTGGTTGTTTTTGGTCTATTTTGGCCTGGGCCATCTCGGAATCCGGCTTGCGCCCGTACCGGCTGCGACAGTCGGTCTGGGCGTCATAGGATCGGCGATGCTTATGGACACCTTCGCTGCGGCGTTCCGATCCGTTGCGGCGAAACAAAGCGAGCCCGCCGCTGCGCTTGGGCTTTCACGCCTTTTGGCGTTCCGGCTGGTGATCGTTCCCAATTCCTGGCGCATAAGCCTTCCACCGATCGGGAACTACGCGTTAGCGCTTCTCAAGGACACCACACTGGCAGCCGCAATCGCGGCCCCCGAGTTGATGTTCCAGGCGCGCGCGCTCATGAACCAGACTTTCGAGACGGGCCTGGTCTACGCACTGGCGGCAGCAATTTATCTCGGCATCGCGTTCATCCTGTTTCGGGCAACACGATGGGCCGAACAGATGGCGAGCGCGTGATGGACGCGATGGCTTCATATCTCGCTGACTGGGCGCCGCGCCTGCTTGAAGGCGCCTTTCTCACGCTTGCCCTGACCGCGGCCAGCTTTTCGGGGGCGTGCGCGCTCGGCCTTTTCCTGGAAGCAATGAGGACATCCCGCAGCCCGGGACTCCGCCGTTTCGTCTCCTTCTATGTCTGGGCGTTGCGCGCCATACCGCTGTTGATCGTCCTTTATCTGATCTATTTCGTCCTTCCCGGCTTCGGCCTGACGCTCTCGCCTTTCTTGGCGGGCACGGTCGGCCTTGTCCTTGTGCATGGCGCCTATGTCGCAGAAGTGTTGCGCGCCGGAATGCAAACGGTCGAGCAAGGCCAATGGGAGGCCGCCCGTGCACTGGGATTGACGCGTCTTCAGGCACTGCGGCTTGTTATCACGCCTCAGGCGGTACGCCGTGTCTTTGGGCCGTTGATCGTTGCCCTGACCGCGCTGCTCAAGGACAGTTCCGTCTGTGCTCTGATCGGTGTCAACGAGCTCACCTTGGCTTCCCGCTCGATCATGTCCGAATCCTTCATGCCCCTGCATGTCTTTCTGCTTGCCGGGCTGTTTTATCTCGCGCTGGGCTGGCCAACCGCGGTGATTGCGCGCGCCATTGAACGACGAACGACCGCACCCTGGGTCGGAAAGCGAAAACGGTACCGCGGGCCCAATGTGTCCGCGCGCGCAGCGCCGCTAGCGCGATGAGGATGCGAATGGCGCAGGACGCTTTTCCCGTCATGTTTTTGCAGGGTTCACCCTACGAGCGCGGCGTTCAGCATGGCGCCGCTTTTGACCGGGATATCCTCTCCGCGCTCGAATTCCTGGAAAGATCCATTTCAGCGCGCGTCATGCGCGGGGCCCGGCGCCGAGCGGCAGCATCGTGGCGTATCCTGCTCAAGCTGGCGCCCACCATCGCGGCAGAGATCGACGGTCTGGCGGCCGGCGCGCGGTGCGCTGCCGAGGATATCTTCCTTCGCATCGGGTTCGAGTTCTTCGATGAGCCGACGGCTACCGGCTGCAGTGCGCTGGCCTTCAAAGGCCGTGGTGGTGCAGTTGTTGGCCAGAATTGGGATGCACCCGGCGGCACCAAGGCTGACCTGGTCCTTTTCATGCACTCGGACCCGGACGGTTCCCGGCTTGCCACGGTCGCGTCCAAAGGCACACTCGGATGGTTTGGCCAGAACGGCGATGGCCTGTCTCTGGTGACCAACGATCTCATGCTCGATACGGTGTCCGCCGGTCTGCCCAGCCAAGTGGTGCGTCGCTTGGTGATGTCGCAACCGGATGTACCGGGCGCTCTGCGTCTGCTGCGCCGGCTGCCGCATATGGCCGGGAGAAGTTATCTGCTGGCGGATGCATCAGGTCGGATAGCGGCGGTTGAACTCTCGCCCGCCACGGGAGTCAACTCGCTTCGGGCTGCGGGGCCGCTGGTCCATACCAATCATGCCGTGCTTGAGCAGGCTCGGGCGGTCGAGAACCAGCACCTGCTGCAGCGACTCTATCCGTCGACATTCGAACGATATGCATTGCTCGCCGAGGCAACCGGATCGCTGAACGCCGTGGCTGACGCCATCCGCGTGCTGCGTGATCGAACGGGAGCCCCGAACGCCGTCTCGAAGAGCTCGTCGCCGCAGGAAGCAACCGAAACAGCCTGCTCGGTCGTGAACGACTGCGCTGCCGGCGTGATGCATCTCTGCTTTGGCTTGCCGAGCGCAGGTACGTTTGTTGCGTGCCGCGTCGCGGACAACCGGAGCGGGCAGGTCAGGCCGCGTTCAGATCGGATTTCGCAAGCTGCGCCAGCCGGTACGCCGCAAACTTGGCCGAAAGTTCGTCCGCAACCTCTTCGCACTCCGCGAGGCGCACGGCAGGGCAGTCGAAGCCGAGCTCTTCGCGGATAATCGCGGCCGAGTCCGTGGTGAAATGAACCGTCCCGTCCGCATCGACTGAATCGATGCCGTCGAATTTCTGGCAGGCACGGTTGACAGAAACGGCCTGCTCCAGTGAGAGCCCCGCCGGCAGTTCGACGGCTACCCTGTCGCGTGACAGTCTCACCGGATATCCTCCGACGAGACCCTGCGGTCCAGGTGCATGCACGACACGGTCGACCCCGTCAGCCAGCGTCCGCAAGACCGCGGTCGCCGAAGAAGCGGTCACCGACTGTCCCGCCAAACCCTTTACGCGACGGAACCGGCCGGCAACGGTGGCGAACAATTCGCCATGGTCGATTGCATCTACTGGCAGTTGTTCGCCGTCGAGGGACAAAGTCAGATGATATGGGGCGCCGTCCGTCCCGCCGGTGCTCGGCATACGGTAGCTCAAATAGTGATGGGCAAAGAAGCGCACGCCGACGCGAGCTACCTCGCAACCAAGAAGATGCGCAGCCGCCAGCTGGATACCCGGCACGGCATTGGCGATGTTGCCAATTCCGATCAGGGGAGCGGAGCCTTCGGCGGCGAGCGCCGCGTTTACCACATCGGGGTATGACGCGTTGACGACTTTCGCCTGAACGCCTGACATCCGGACCGCCTGCATCAGCCGGCGCACGAGGACCAGGTGCATGGCCGTCCAAACCCCACCCCGGGCCCGGTCCAGGCGTTGGTAGACCGCAGGAGGCAATTGCGTGATGACCCACCATGAATGAAGTGTCGTGGCATTGAAGATGATGTGAGGCTGGACCGCAGCAAGATAGGCTGCCGTCGCCTCGATATTCATCAGATCGACAGAGCCGATTTCAATGCGCGGATGATGCCCGAGATTGGCCGCGGTATATCGGGCCAGATTCACGCGAAGCGACAGTTTCTGGTTGTCCCGGGCCGCGATGTGGATGTCATAGTCGCGACCGCTTTGGCTCAGAAAATCGAGGACACCGCTGCCCAAGACGCCGCAGCCGAGGATCACTATCCTGGTCGAAGGGTTGTCCATTTCGAGAGCCATGCGCGTTCCGTGCTCACATGTTGTGGGTTGGCATGGAAGACAATGACAGGCGTTTGTGACAGCATCTTCCTTGCAGCTTCGCCCACCGGCTTTTTTGAGATCGATGCATCTTAAAAACTGATCCCTGTCACGCGTTTGAAAGATGCGCGTCATCCACGCAACATAGTCTCGCCTCTACCTTTTGCCGCTGTGCCACGGCGAGAACGCAAGGTGGAGACCGTGAATGATCCAGGCTGCCAACATTGCGCAATTTTTGCCGTCGGAAAGTGCCGTCCTGGAGATCGATCTGGACGCGGTTCGCGCCAACTATCGCATCATGACCGGCATTGTCGGTCCTGATGTGGGCATCGCCGCGGTCGTCAAAAGTGATGCCTATGGCCTTGGTCTCGAGCCCCTGGCGAGGGCGCTCTATGAAGCGGGCTGCTCAGCCTTTTTCGTTGCCAATCTGGATGAGGCTCTGAGGTTGCGGGCGGTATGCCCGGGCGCAACGATCGCAGCCTTCCATGATGAGTACGTTCGCTTCGGACGGGTCTACCGCATCGAAGACATTCTGCCGGTGATCAATACCCAGGAGGAGATGGATTTCCACTTTCGCATGGCCGCCGGGGACCCATACCTGCTCAACGTCGACACCGGGTTCTCGCGCCTCGGATTGTCAGGCCCGGAGCTGGAGCGCTTCTCGCAAAACGGACAGTTCCTGCTGCAGCCGCCGAAGGTGCTGATCAGCCATCTGGCCTGCAGCGACCACTCGTCGAACGTGATGAATGAGGTCCAGAAGCAGCGGTTTGAGAGGGCACGGCGATCGGCCCATCCGTCAGCGAGCAGCCTGATCGCATCGGCTGGGGCGTGGCTCGACAAATCGTTCCACTTTGACATGGCCCGGATCGGGTCGGCGCTTTTTGGACTGAACAATGCGAACATCCATCCCAACCCGTTGTATCCGGTTCTACGCCTCAAAGCGCGCGTTCTGGCTTTGCGGGAGGTGTCTGCACACGAGGCCGTCGGATACGGCGCGACGTTTCGCGCCCGCCGGAACAGCCGGATTGCCATCGTCGGCATCGGTTACGCCCAAGGCTTGCCGTGGGCCTGTGCCGATAAGATTTCGGTGCGGTTTGGATCCTATCTCGCCCCTTTGGTTGGGCGCATCTCGATGGAATATGTCACTGTCGATGTGACGGACATACCGGTCGACTTCTGTGCGCCCGGCAATTGGGGTGAGTTCCTTCATGACGGTTTTGGCGTCGACGACCTCGCCGCCCGTATCGGCGTCAACGCCCAGGAAATCACGATGCGCTTGGGTCTGGGGTGCCTGAAGCGATACCGACAAGATAGCCGCGAAGACATCAACTTGTTCATTCGAAAGCGGCAGCCTTCGCGCTCCAGTGTTCCGGATCGATATCATTCGACCGACAGTCACGCCACTCAAGGTGGCATATGATCCCCGCAGGCAACAGAAATGCGGGGATTGCCTTGGCGATTCTGGCGGCCATCTTCTGGAGCACGGGAGGGCTGTTCTCTCGGTTGATCACTGTCGACGGCTGGACGCTGCTGTTTTGGCGTAGCGCGTTCAGCGCCGGTTTCATGCTGCTGTTCGTCAAATTTGGACTTCGGGAGCCGTTAAGCGGCATCCCGGGCAGGCTTACACCCTCGGCATGGCTGGTTGCGAGCATGTCATCAGCGGCTATGGTCGCCTTCATATTCGCGTTGCGAAACACCACGGTTGCGAATGTCGCGGTCATTCATGCCGGAGCACCGCTGCTGGTGGCAGCCCTGTCGTGGCTTTGGCTCCGTGACAGGCCGCCCTCGACCACGCTGATGGCCGGTGTTGCCGTCATCGTCGGAACGACGTTCACGGTCGGCGCTTCCGCGTTTTCGGGGGGCGGTTTTTTCGGCGACCTGCTTGCCCTGATCATGACCCTGTTGATGGCCGTCATGGCGATAGCCATTCGCAGGCAGGATCGCTTCCCGCTGGCGGAGGTTCTGATCCTCTCCAACCTGTTATGCGCGCTCGCCGTCTTGCCGCTGGCCAGCCCGCTCGCCGTCGCACCAAAGGATCTCGGCTGGCTCGCATCCTTTGGCCTTGTGCAGATGACACTTGGCTTCCTGACATTCGGCCTGAGCTTGCGCTATCTGCCGGCGCGTGATGCCGCCCTGATCGGGGCCGTGGAAACACCGCTGGCTCCGATCTGGGTCTGGCTGGCCTTCCACGAAGTTCCGGCGCAATCCACTGTGCTCGGCGGCTCTATCGTACTCGGCTCGGTGCTGCTTTTCCTGGTCGGCTCGGCTCGAGGCCCGGAGCGCCAATCAGCCGTTTCCGGATAGGTGGCGTGACGAAAAGGAATTTGAACTGTGCTTTCGACACTCGAACCCATGCCTACAATGCTGCTCCTGCCGCCAGTCGTCGAAGGCCTCTCTGATGTTTTCGAGCCGCATCACAAGGCCGCCATCGTCGACATCTGGGGCGTCCTGCACAACGGCAAAGACATCTATCCTCACGCGATAGAAACACTCCGCCGGATGCGGGACGCCGGCATTGTGATCTGCCTGCTCTCGAATGCACCAAGGCGTGCCTCAACTGTTGCTAATAGGCTGGCCGCCATGGGACTTTCGCCCGGTCTGTACCATTATCTTGTCACTTCCGGAGAACTGGTGTTCGAGGCGTTTTCTTCTGACAACCATCCGGACTACGCTTCGTTCGGCAAGCGCTACCTGCATGTTGGACCGCCCGAACTGGCTGGCCTGCTGGCAGGACTTGACCGGCAGTCTGTCGACATCGGCGATCAGCCCGACTTCGTTTTGTGCACTGGCAATGATGCAACTCTTGACCGCTATGCCTGGCAGGTCATAGCGGCAAGGGATCTGCCAATGATCTGCGCCAACCCGGATCTTACGGTCGATGTTGGAGATGAGGTGGTTGTATGCGCGGGAACAGTTGCCGCTCACTACACGGCTTTGGGTGGGCGCGTTTTCCATCACGGCAAACCGCATCTTGACACATATCGGCGCGTGTCGCGCTGGCTCGGCCAGGATGCGGCCAGTATCGTTGCCATCGGGGACGCCCTGGCCACCGATATCGCCGGTGCGAACGGAGCTGGCATGACGAGTGTTCTGATCGCTGGCGGAATCCACAAAGCCGAACTTGGCATTCAATGGGGTGAGACACCGAGTAAGGGCCGGCTGGAAATTGTCTTTGGGAAATCCGCGGTCGTTCCGACGTTCGTTTCACCGACGTTGCGATGGTAGCATTCCGGACGGACAAGCCTACCCATCCCGATCTTCGACAATCCCGACCCATCCCTGCGTCTTAACGCGGCCCTCCGCGCCGGGATGACCCCATCATTGCGGGACCTGGAGATATTGCTGCACCAATGTGCCGTAGAGCCGGATTTCCAGGTCCGTGAAATGCTGACCTGGGCACTGATCCGGCTCCCGGCGAACGTGGTCGTGCCGCGCGTGGTCGAGGAACTGGCCCGCCCCGAACCACGGGCCAGGCGCCAGGCCCTCCACACACTGTCCAAGGTCAAGGACGCAACCGCGTGGCCAGCCGTGGCGGCTCGGCTGGATGACGCAGATCAGAGCGTCGTCCGCACGGCATGGTATTCGGCCGTGGCGCTGGTGCCCGAAAACGAGCGCGTCTGGCTGGCCGGAAAACTGGCGGCAAGCCTTGGCGATGGGGACGCGGAGACGCAACGCAGCTTGAGCCGGGCCCTCGTTGCGTTGGGAAAGGACGTGATCGGGTCTGTCCTTGCTGTCGCGGCAGAACGCGGAAGCGCGAGGGTCCGGCGGCACGTTGATGCGACGCAGAGGTTGCTGAAAGATCCCGATTTTGGATTCACCGCTTCACTGAAAAGCGCCCGCCGTGAGGTTGCCCTGGGCCGCACGAGGTCGACGAAGGGTTGAGGCGAATGGGTTGAAGGCTACAGCTATTTGGCGCAGCGCTTCTGCGTCCGCAATGAAGTTGAGTAAGAAACGGCACCCGCCAAATGCTGGCCAAAAATCGCAGAATCCTCTAGGAAATTATTTTTCAAATCAAATTGACTTAATAAATAATTCCGATTAGAGGTTTGTCTGTTGGAGGGACAAATGGACATCGCGGAGGAACGCGCGGCAATCGGGTTGGATCCCATTCTTTCGCTGCGCAATATCACCAAAAGTTATGGCGCCATTCGCGCCCTTAAGGGCGTCAGTGTCGATTTTTTCCGTGGGCGCGTACACGGGCTCGTCGGAGAGAACGGAGCTGGTAAGTCAACGCTCATGAACGTGTTGACGGGTGCCGTCCTTCCTGACGGAGGCGAGTGTCTGCTGGATGGGCGCCGCATAGTTATGAACCATCCGCGCGCAGCTCAGGAGCATGGGATAGCCATTGTCCATCAAGAGTTGAATCTTTTCCCGCACCGAACCGTAACGGAGAACATATTCGCCGGTCGCGAGCGGGTAAAAGGCGGAAGGTTGCAGGTCGATGCAATGCGCTGCCGCGTAGCGGAGATTTTGAATCTGCTTAATCTCGATCTGGACCCCGATGAACGTGTCGCGGATCTCAGCATTGGCAGCCAGCAGATGATCGAAATTGCGCGCTCGGTGGCTTTCGACGCCAGTGTGCTGGTTTTCGACGAGCCAACCGCCACCCTGGCGGACGATGACTGCCAAATTCTGTTCAACCTCATCCGCAGATTGCGCGCCGACGGGCTTGCCATCGTCTACATCTCGCATCGCATGGCCGAGATATTCAATCTGTGCGACGAGGTCACCGTGATCAAGGATGGCGAGAAAGCGCTGTCTGCCCCTATCGCGGAGGTGTCGCCCGAGCGGCTGGTGTCGGCGATGATCGGGCGGAGACTCGACGAGTATTACCCGAAGCGGCCTGGCTCGTCCCGGGATTCTGATATCGTTCTGAAGGTGACTGGCGGCGGTGGCGATGGCCTTTCGAACATCAATCTGGAGGTTCGAGGCGGCGAGATTACCGGTATCTTCGGGCTGAAAGGCTCGGGGCGAAGCGAGCTGGCATACGCAATCTGGGGAAGTCCGGGTTTTCAATCGGGTACGGTCACGATCGACGGAAATCCTCTGGACATCGACAATCCGGCCAATGCCATGCGCGCCGGAATAGCTTTCGTTCCCGAAAACCGCAAGAGTGAGGGTTTGGCGCTCGAGCAGGCTATCGGGGACAATCTGCTTTTGGCGTCACGCGCCATGGCTGGATGGTTTTCGAATCCCGGCCGTATTCGGGCCGACGTCATCGACGCGATCCTGGAACGTGTCGCGTTCGAACCTGCTGACCGAGGCGCGCCGGCATCCAGTCTTTCGGGCGGCAATCAGCAAAAGGTTGTCTTGGCCAAATGGTTGTTGACCGAGGCAAGGGTTTTGGTCCTCGCAGAACCCACCCGCGGTGTCGACGTCGGTGCCAGAGCGGTGATCTACGAGTTGCTGCGCAGGCTCGCGGATGAAGGGCGCGCGGTCTTGGTCCTGTCGTCGGAACTGCCGGAGGTGCTGGGACTTAGCGATCGCATTCTCGTCATAAGAGACGGGACGCTGACTGCCGAATTTCCGCCCGATGCGTCCGAGGCTGAAATTCTGCTAGAGGCGGGAGGAAGAAGCCATGCTTAGCCGATCTGCGCGGAAAGCGCCTTGGCTCAGGACGATGCTCGCAGTGCCGCCAGTGCTGTGGGTCTTTCTGATGATGCTTCTCACTTCCATCCCAATACTTGAGCTGTACGGGCGCGCTGGAGGGATGTCGTGGGCATTTCTGTCGAATATGCTCGAGCGATCGGTAACGCTCGGCATTGTAGCGATCGGACAGACTTTCGTCGTCCTGGTGGCATCGATCGACCTGTCCGTCGCCTACGTCATCTCGCTGGCGGCGGTACTGGCATCATTCATCATGCAGGGCGATCCAATCATGATCGCAGCCGCCATTCCGTTCATTCTTCTGCTCGGCATGGCAATCGGACTGGTGAACGGCCTGCTGGTGACCCGACTGGATGTCAATCCGCTTATCGCCACCCTCGGTGTCGGTCTCATCATCCAGGGCATTCTTAGCACGAGCTTCCAAAATTTCGCGGGCTCCGTGCCTATCGAGTACCAGCAACTCGCCTATGGCCGGCCATTTGGCATTCCAGCGCCCGTTTTCCTTCTTTTGATACTCGTCGCGGTTGCCAGCTACGCACTGCATCGCACACGGTTCGGCGCGCACATATATGCGGTCGGCGGCAACCGTCAGGCCGCGCGCCTTGCTGGCATTCGCACGGCAAACATCATCATCGGCGCTCATGTGGTAACAGGTTTGATGGCCGCTGCCGCGGGCCTTTTCCTGGTCGGTAGGCTTGGATCGGGAGCTCCCTGGGTTGGCTCCGATGGGATCTACGATCTCGAATCCATTGCCGCTGCGGTCGTTGGCGGGACTCTGCTTGCAGGCGGCAAAGGCGGCATACTTGGGACGCTGGCAGGTGTTTTGATCCTCGGCTTCATCGACAGCCTGTTCAATCAACTGGGCGTGGACCCCTATCTCAAGCAGGTTCTGCGTGGGGCGATCATCATCGTCGCGGTCGCGGCTTACTCGATCAGGTCTCGCGAGGAGGTCGCATGACGCGGAGTGCTTCCATATTTGTCAGGTCCGGTTTCTTGCGGAAGCTTCAATCCGTCGAACCCATCTACCTCATCTTGCTCGCGATCGTGGTTGCGATGGTGGTGTCCAACCCGGTCTATCTCGACTATGGGCCCATGATGCAGCTGCTGCGACGATCTTCGCCGCTTGTTGTTCTGGCGATCGGGCAGCTTCTGGTAATCGTTTCCGGGGGCTTCGACCTCTCGGTCGGATCGTTGATCACCTTGGTCATCCTCCTCAGCGCATTGCTGCTCAACACCAGTCCTGAGCTGGTCTATCCGTGCATAGCGCTGAGCCTTGCGATCGGGCTGGCATCGGGTGCCGTAAACGGTCTTGTCGTTTCGGTTGGCAAGGTGCCATCGATCATCGCTACGCTTGGCATGCTGCTGATGTTGCGTGGCGCGGGCTTCTATTTTTCAGGCGGTTCCGCGCGCGGCAATCTGCCCGACGCGTTCCGCTGGTTTGGACGCGAGAGTATCCTTGGCTTTCCGATCGCGCTGCTTGTCGTAATTGTTTTTGCCGCCGTCGCATGGTTCCTCCTGCATAACACCAGCTTCGGCCGCCAGCTCTACATGGTAGGCGCGAATGCGCGCGCCGCGAGGCTGTCGGGCGTCAATGTTGCTGGTGTTCGCATTGTTGCCTTCATGTTTTCGGGCCTGAGCGCCGCGATCGCCGCCATTTTGCTCGGCGGATTCTCCGGTGTCTCGACCTCGGCGGGTGCCGGTTATGAATTGCAGGCAATCTCTGCTGCGGTGCTCGGGGGCGCGGTGCTGCTTGGCGGGCGCGGTTCGGTCCTGCCGGTCATCGCCGGAGCGCTGGCATTGAACGCGCTGTTCACGCTCCTCAACATCTGGGGATTTCCAAAGCCCCTTCGAGACGTTGTGCAAGGTCTGATCATCATCTGCGCAGTGGCCTATTCGGCCCGCAGAAAGTGAATGCCGTCAGAGCGGTCTCTGACATCCGGTCGGCGGGATGATGCGCCGAAGTTGAAGAGGGAGGACGTCATGCCATTACCAAGCAAGATAAAATCGATTCTGCCCGCCATAATCGCTATCGCGGTGTGTACCTCAGCGGTCGCGCAAGACAACAAGTTCTTCGATCAGGCGGAACATGACCGCCAGATCGCGATGCTGGACGCCAAGCCGATCGGAGATTCCGCCAAGCCCTGGCTGCAGTCGATGGCGGACAATTTCCGCGACATGTCTAAGTACAAGAAGAACGGGCCATGGACAGTGTGCTTTTCGAATGCCGGCATCTTCAACCCATGGCAAGTCGTCGGCTACAAAACCATGCAGGAAGAAGTCAAGCTTCATGCCAACATCAAGGAATTCATCGTAACCGACGGTGAGGGAAAGGACGACAAGCAGATCGCCGACATCGATGATCTGCTCGCAAGCAACAAGTGCGACATACTGCTGGTCACGCCGAACACCACCGCGGCACTGACGCCTGCCGTCGAGCGCGCCTGTGCCAAGCTACCCGTGATCGTGTTCTCGCGCGGCGTTGCAACGGAATGTCCCGTCAGCTTTATCACTCCGATCGGCGGCTATGCCTTCGGAGCGCAGGCGGCGCGCTTCATTGTCGATTCGCTGCCGCAAGGTGGCAACGTGCTGGCGCTTCGCATTTCTCCCGGTGTGGATGTTCTTGAAACCCGCTGGTCGGCCGCGGAGCGTATTTTTGCGGCAAACGACAAGATCAAGATTATCGGTTCCGAATTCACCAAGGACGATCGGGCAAAGGCCAAATCGATCGTCGAGGACTATCTCCAGCGCTTCGGCAAGATCGATGCCGTCTGGATGGATGCGGGTGCAACCTCAGTGGCCGCTATCGAGGCGTTCGAGGATATCGGTGCCGATATCCCGATCTTCACCGGTGAAGATCAGCAGGATTTTCTGACCAAATGGAAGGAAAAGGAGCTTACCGCGATCGCGCCGACCTACCCCACCTTCCAGTGGCGTACGGCAATCATCGCGGCGACTCAGATCCTGAGCGGCGAGAAAGTGCCTGGGCCGATTTGGTATCTGCCTCAGCCCACAATCACCGCCGAGACGCTGGACAGATACACCAAAGCCAACATGCCGCCACAGCATTACGCGCTTTGCGGTTGCGAGGACATGGTCGGCTATCCGGAAATTTGGGGCGGCACGAAATAGCCCCGCCAGCAACCGGCCGGGCGGTGTCTATGGCCAGCCCGGCCACTACGGACAGCTGAAAACAAAGGAAGCGATCTTGTCCAAGGCATTCACCGAATTGAAGACGTTGCGCATCGGCATGATTGGCGCCGGCTTCATCGCAAATTTTCACCTTGAATCGTTGGTTTCAGTTCGCAATGTCGAGGTGCGGGGCATCTATGGTCCCACCAAGCAGCGAAGGGAGGCGCTGGCCGCCAAAGCCAATGCCTTGAAGCTTGGACCTTGCGTTGCGTATCAGGATCTCAATTCCATGCTTGCCTCCGGCGAGATCGACGCCGTGTGGATACTTGCGCCCAATTATGTGCGTCTCGAGACCATGCGCGCGATCCGCGACTTCGCTATCGCCAATCCCGGCGTGCTGCGCGCGGTCGCCTGCGAAAAGCCTCTTGCCCGGACACTCAGGGAGGCGGAAGAGATGTTGCACCTTGTCGAGGAAGCAGCGCTCCTGCACGGTTACCTCGAAAACCAGCTCTTCGCGACCGCAGTCGTGCGCGGCAAGTCCATTCTTTGGGCGCGTGCGGCTGCGGCTGCCGGGGCTCCCTATGTCGCACGGGCGACCGAGGAACATGCCGGTCCTCACGAACCATGGTTCTGGCAAGGCCAGCGCCAAGGCGGCGGGGTGCTGCTGGACATGATGTGCCACAGCGTCGAAGTCGGTCGCTTTCTTCTGACGGCCCCCGGCGCGGCGCGGCAGACGCTGAAACCCAAATCAGCGACTGGCACGGTCGCGACGCTCAAATGGAACAGACCGGACTACGCCCGTTCGCTGGCAAGCGGTATGGGCGGCGACGTCGACTATCTGAAGCGGCCGGCAGAAGATTTTGCGCGCGGCACCATTGTCATGACGCGCGATGACGGAACGGATGTGGTGATCGAATGTGCCACATCCTGGGCCTACATTGGCGCGGGTCTGCGCATTCAGCTCGAGGTGCTCGGGGCCGAGTATTCAATGGAATACAGCTCTCTTGGATCAGGATTGAAGGTTTTCTTCTCGCGCAATCTCGCAGGCGAAGCGGGCGAGGATCTGGTCGAGAAGCAGAATTCCGAACAAGGCCTCATGCCCGTGGTGGAAGACGAGCACGGCACCTATGGCTACACAAACGAAAATCGAGAAATGGTCGAATCCTTCCGCATGGGACAAATGCCGTTCGAGACGTTCGCGGACGGCGTCGAAGTCGTGCGAATGCTGATGGCGCTTTATAAATCCGCGGAAGAGGGCCGGACTGTCGAATTCGACAAGGAAGACCTCACCGATTTCGTACCCGTCGTAGCGCGAGAGGTGGAGTCTTGAATGCGCCTGCTGTCCTTGTCGGCGATATCGGAGGCACCAACGCCCGTTTGTCCGTTGCGGAGGGTGACCGTCAGTCGACCCCTATTGTCTTGCGGTGCAGCAATTTTTCGTCGCTCGAACAGTTGCTGGATCACGCGATCGTGGCGTTCGGCGTTAAAATCGGTGAGGCCTGCATCGGTATCGCCGGTCCCGTCATCGGCGACGAGGTGAATATCACCAATAGGGGCTGGACGTTTTCCATTGAAGGCACACGCAAGACGCTGCGCCTTGACCGCTTTGTCGTCGTCAACGACTTCGCGGCCCTGGCCGCGGCTCTTCCCACACTTGACGCTAATAGTCTGGCCAGAATTGGCGGCGGCAGCCTGCGGCCATCGATGCCCCAACTCATCATCGGCCCGGGAACCGGTTTGGGTATGGCTGTTGTGTTGCACGGCGATTCTACAAAACCCCTCATTCTGTCGGGCGAGGGCGGTTATGTCACCTTGCCCGTCCACGCGGAAAGGGAGATTGCCGCTTGGCAGGTCTTGCGCGCGCGTCATGGCCGCGTGTCGGCCGAACGCGTTTTGTGCGGCAGCGGTATTGTCGAATTACACAAGGCGCTTGCGGCTGTTGATGCCACCGACACTGCCTCCGGCATCTCGTCATATGATATTGTGGAGCGCGGCGTCGCGGATGCGTTTTCCCGGGAGCGTGAGACACTCGAAATGTTTCTGGGTCTGCTGGGCGACGTATGTGGCAATGCTGCGCTCACCTGCGGCGCGCGCGGCGGCATATTTCTGAATGGCGAGCTTCTCATCCAAATGGCTCCGTTGATTTCGGGCAGCAGCTTGCGAGAGCGCCTGGAAGGAAAAGGGCGGGGACGTCCTTTTTTGGCCGACGTCGGCACCTTTATAATCACGGATCGTTTTGCAGCCTTAAAGGGGTGTGCACGGATCCTGGCAGGCAACGAACACGTTTCTGATAGGCTGGGTGGCGACCATGCGGCTTGACCCTTCCGCCGATCGCAAGACGCAGATGGCGCGCGAGATCGACCAGATTCCCGATTGCGTAGCAAAGCAATTGGATACGTATCTTCCGCACTACATAGAAACAGGACGCAGACTTCGTCGACAGTCGCCTTGTGCAATGGCGACAGTGGCGCGTGGAAGTTCCGATTGCGCCGCATCCTTCCTGAAACATCTGGTGGAGTCGCGGATCGGCATTCCTGTCGCTTCGGTTGGACCCTCACTGTCGTCCATCTATAGGCGGCCGCTGCAGTTAAGCGGCATGGTATCTTGGGCGATTTCGCAGTCGGGAGCCAGCGATGATATCAATGTGCTGCAAGCCAGCAATCGTCTCGCGGGCGCCCTTTCGATTTCGCTTGTGAACAGTCCACAATCGCGCCTTGAGCAGAATTCTGACATCGTGCTGCCGGTGGGTGCCGGGCCCGAACTGGCGCTGCCGGCGACGAAAAGTTTTGTGTGCAGCCTCGTCGCTATTGCGGCCGTCGTTGCTGAATGGTGTGGCGATGCCGATCTGGCGCTTTCGCTGAAAAGCTTGCCGGATATCATCGAGCAATCCGCGCGAACGGATTGGGAGAATGTGGCGAAAGCGTTCTCCCAAGTCGAAAGCGCGATTGTCCTTGGGCGAGGCATAGGGTTCCCGATCGCTTGCGAGGCGGCACTTAAATTGAAAGAGACAAGCTACATCTTCGCGGAAGCCTTCAGCGCCGCGGAGGTCTGGCATGGCCCGGCGGCCTTGTTGGTACCGGAGCGTCCGGTTGTGCTGTTTGCCCAGTCGGACAGTGCGCTGCCTGGTGTACTTGAGACCGCGCAAAAAGCGCGTTCGATGGGTGTTCGAGTGTTTGTTGCCGGTCGTGAAAAAACCGTTGATTGGCTGCCTGTTCCCAAAACGCCCAACAGCGTCTTGGAGTCAATTGCCATGATTTCGCGCTTTTATCGCCTGGCTGAATGCGTTGCGGGCAGCCGTGGTATTAATGTCGATTCACCGAGGAGCTTGAAAAAGGTAACTGTTACGGTCTAGCGGCATCTTCCGGATGAGCACATGCACAGATACGCACGTGACATCCTGTCGGTTGCATGACGGGACTGCCCATGGATTCGAAGAATGTGCAGGCATTTTCTGGTGCCAATTTGGAGAACGCTCGTGATCATAACCGGCGTGTTGCGATTGAAGCTGTTCGCGTGAACGGCACGCTCTCGCGAGCCGACTTGGCGCGGATTACCGGCCTGTCGGTGCAAACCGTGTCCAATATTGCGGATGAACTCGTTGCTGGTGACTTGCTCGTTGAGAGTCTGGTTCAGATTCGATCCCGCGGGAAACCGCCAAAGCTGCTCTCCATCAATCCAAATGGCGCTTACTCTATAGGCCTTCAACTTGATCATAATTGGTTGATTGGCATGCTGCTTGATCTGTCAGGGAGAAGGTGCGGAGAACTCATGGTCCGGGTTGCCAGTCCGACCCCGCAGCAGGGATTGCCAGCGCTCGAAGCTGCCACGAGACAGTTGGTTTCAAATGCGGGTATTACGCTGGATCGCGTCTGTGGCGTCAGCGTTGTCATGCCTGGCCCTTTCGAGGTGGATCAGGTTCTCGCAAATGGCCCCACGGTTTTGCCGGATTGGGGCGATGCCCCAATCTCCGAATGGCTGTCGCAGCGGCTGGGACTGCCAGTCTATCTGGAGAATGACGCGACCGCTGCTGCCATGGGCGAACACTATTTCGGTGTCGCTCGTCAATATCGCAATGTGGTCACGATCTTTGTTGGCACCGGTCTCGGTGGCGGCGTCCTCGTCAATGGTCAGCCCTATCAAGGCACCTTTGGCAACGCCGGTGAAATCGGCCATATGGTTGTCTATCCCGATGGAAAGCGATGCTACTGCGGCAACCGCGGCTGTGCGGAAACTTATCTGTCAATCCATTCCGCTTTCGAGCATCTCGGTTATCCGAGCGCACCGGCCGTCTATGACGAACTCCTGGACCGTTTCGGTTCGCAGGATCCGGAATTGCAAACATGGATGGAAACGGCCGCGACCGTGCTGCGCATTCTCGTGGTGAATCTTGAGAATTTGTTCGATCCCGAAACCATCGTCATCAATGGTTTTATGCCGCAACCGATACTTGCCGAGCTCGAGCGACGGGCTACCCCGCTGCCGCCGTCCGTGTCCTCTCGAAGAGAACGGGCAGCGCCGAGGTTGATTTTGGGGGCTGTTGGACAGGAAGTGGCTGCCCTTGGAGCAGCCGTTCTGCCACTGTTTTACAGCTTCGGCCATCTGACGCCGGTTGGCGCTGCAGTACCGATAAAGATTTAGAGTCGGACCTGTCAGCAGGTCCTGCCCCAATTTTCCAGTTGAGGGGAAGGCAATGGCGCCTACATTGAGCATAAACAATGGCTTTGCCATGAAGCGTTGGCCAGAACCGGAGGTCTGGGCTGCGTTGGTTGCGCAGCGTCTTGGCGTCAGGGATGTACAGCTCTCGCTTGATCTGGTCGACCTCTCCGGTTCGGCTGCGCGATTGGCGGCCCAAGCCTCGCGGATCCGCGCCGCCTGCGCGAATGAGGGCATTGTCGTTTCGAGCGTCTTTTCGGGGCTGGCTGACTATAGCGCCAATATGCTCCTTCATCCCGAAGCTGAGATGCGCCTCGCGGCACTGGAGCGGTACAAACGCGGTATCGATCTGTGCGTTTCAATTGGCGCCGATACGTTCGGAGGGCATATGGGTGCATACAGCGTAGCTGACTTTCGCGACCCCGCAAGACGAAACGCATTGGCGCAAGAGCAATTGGAGCATGTCGCAAACCTTGCCAGTTACGCAGGAGACGCCGGATTGCGTTACCTTTTGTGGGAACCCATGCCTGTCGCGCGCGAATTTCCAAGCAGCATTGCGGAATGTCTTGGCCTGGCTGCACGCTTCGAGCAGATGGATGGTGCCAGCGTCGCATTCTGTTACGATGTAGGCCACGCGTGTCGGCCCGATCTGCCACTAGTAGAGCAGGATCCGTATCTGTGGCTGGCTGAATTAAGCCATCTTAGTCCCCTTGTTCATCTGCAGCAGACCGACGGTCGGGGTGATCGCCATTGGTGTTTTACCGAGGAGACAAATTCAATCGGGATTATTCACCCAAAGGCGGTTCACGATACATTGGCGAAAGCAAGTGCCTCGGCGGTCAAGCATCTTACCCTGGAAGTTTTTCCAGCTTTTGAAGCCGAAGACGACAAGGTGCTCGACGATATCGCCAGCAGCTGCCGTTATTGGCGCGCCGAATCTGAAAGTTGAGGACGCGACGCCGCTCTTCCCATCGCCATGCCAAGCGGCTCTGTTGAACCAGACCCGCCGTGACAAATATATCAGGCTTGGATAACCCGCGGGTGCGGTCAAAGCGATCGAGAAGTTCAACACGGAATGGGCGGCAGCGCTTCCGGGAGACGGAATTCGTATCGACGCGGTCATGTTCGCGGGGATCATGACGCTACTCCATAGATCTGGCCGAAGACCTTCCCGGAGCCGCTCGCCAAGCTCGAGGAGATCACTGCTGCCACCCCGCTCGGCAAGCGCATGACGACACGGCAGACGAAAAACGCTGCCACCGTCGTGTTCCTGCTGTCTGAGTGTGCCAGCCACACAAACGGTGGGCATCGATCTACTTGGAGCGTCGCTTCTGAAATTGCGGCCCAGCTTTTCCCTGTTTCCGAGTCAACGGTAGAGGTCGTGGTGATGTACCTTCAAGACGCCGCCAGCCGAGAGAGGGCTCCAGGATGAATATGTGCAAGGTCACTCTGCTTGGTGTAACGTGTTCACTGCCGACTACCGCGGTAAGTCAGCCCGCAGCAATTCGATGAAATGCACGGCAGAGCCCTTGACGTGCTGCTCTACAACGTGCGCTGCCTGCTCGGCATCCTGCTGGCGCACTGCTTCAAGCAGCATTCGATGTTCTCGCAATATCGCCTTCCGTCGTACCTGGCCGATCGCGTAGCGCCGCCCCAGCAATCCCACCAAAATGCGTTTTTGCTTCCATAGATCGATGGCTTGCTTGTTGTAGTGACGCTGATAGGTCAAACCATGAATTTCCGTGTCCAGGCTGCGATAGGTTTGGGTGTCGCCGAAATTATGCTCCTCGAATCTGTCGATCAACCGAGCGAGTTTCTCGACCTCCTCGGGAAGGGCGAATTCGACGAAACGGCGAACGAGATAGGGTTCGATCAGCCCTAGCAATTCGTAGACATTGCGCACGAACTGCTCATCTATCGGCCTCACGAAGGCTCCCTGATTGTGATTGATCTGGACCAGCCCTTCGCCCTGAAGACGCTGCAGGGCTTCACGGATCGGATTCGAACTCGTATCGAAACGATGGGCGAGTTCCTGGATCTTGAGCCGCGAGCCTGGGGCGAGAGTGCCCTCGATCATCGCCTCACGAATGCGGTCGTGGACGGTCGTCGCACCGTGAACGTCCACCAAATGTTCCTGTTCTTCCTCTCGCGGTTGGTTAGCCGCCATTCACATCTCCAACGCTGCGAAATTCGCCATCCACCGTGTTTACCGGAGGTCGCGATTTTGTACAAAGCGAAAATTTCATACGCAAAATGCAAAAAATCATACATTATATTTTGACGTTCGTGCATTATGATGCTAGCCATAGGATGGTAGTAGACACCAAAGGAATGATTGTGGGCGGAACCACGCTTTCCTGCCGAGCCTGACTGGAGATAGGAGGAACCATGCGCTTACGGTCTATCAGCCTGATTGCTGCAGGAATGCTCGCTGTTGTCTATGCAAGTTCTTCCAGTGCCGCCCCCGTCGAATTGGAAGTGAGTTCCTGGAAGGGCGGTGGAGTGGAAATCGCAAACTTCCCAGAGCTGATTGCAAAATTCGAAAAACAAAACCCCGATATCAGGATCAAACTGACCTATTTGTCCCGTGGGGATACCGACACGGTGATGCCGGCGCGCATGCAGGGCGGTGATGCTCCCGATGTCCTCATGGTCGATCCCGTGTTGGCTCGTCAGTGGGGGCGCGCGGATCAACTGTTGGAGCTGAGCGACCAGCCTTGGATTTCCGCTCTTTCGGATGACTATCTGGCCAATACGAAGGTGGATGGGAAGTTGTACTCCTTGCCGACCGAGTTGAGCTTGCTTGGGATTTTCGGGAACCTTGACCTGATGAAAAAGGCTGGTGTGACGTCTTTTCCTCAAAATGTTGCCATGATGGCTGAGGCGTGCGGCAAGCTCAAGAAAGCTGGCATTTCGCCTATGCTGATGCCGGCCAAGGACGGCTGGGCGCCGCAGGCATTCGCCACGGCGCTGGCATTGAAGGACGGGGGCAAACAGAATCCTGGCTATGCCCAAAGCTTTGTCGACGGGAAGCGGAAATTTGTCGACGACGCCAACTTCAACCGCGGTTTCGAAGCGATCAGGGCTTTGGTGGATGCGGGTTGTTTCAACCCAAAGATCAATCTGGGTGTCGACGCGTGGAGCTTGGCGCTGAGCGAATTTAGGGCGGGCCGTGTCGCGTTCCTGGTGCAAGGCGGTTGGAATATCATTCCATTCCAAACGGGTGCGAAAAAGCTGAATTTCAGTTTCGGACCGTTTCCCGCGCTCGACGGCAATTCGGGGGTTGCTCCCTATGTCATCACCACATCCTGGGCGATTAGCAAGCATTCGAAGAAGATCGATGCCGCCAAGAAATGGGTGGCGTTCTGGGCCAGGGATGAAAACCTCAACGTCTATTTGAAGGCCGAGGCCGGCCTCAGTCCGCTAAAGAGCGGCTCCGTGGCATTGCCCGATCTGGCTGGCCCCTTTCTCGAAGCATATCGACGCGAGCGTACTTTCTTCCCGGAGGGCTTATGGGGGAAACGGCTGCTCGATGTCGGCCGCGATACGATCATGGCCTTCCTGGCCAACGTCAATCAGGACCCGAAGCCGCTTCTCGCGCGCTGGGACGCCGCTGCCATCCCGAAATGACGCGCGGCCGCAAATGACGCGCGGCCGCCCCGCTTCCGCCCGCAATAGGGGCATGCGTCCCGCTCAACGGTCGCGCTGCTGGCAAGACGTTGTCAAAGGAGATTGTCATGCAGGCAAAGTCCCGGCTTATTCTGTTCACGCTGCCGGCGCTCGCGGTCTATCTGATCTTCAGCATCTATCCGCTGCTCAGCGCGCTCCGTTACAGTCTCACGGACTATTCCGGGGTGGGGGCTGTCAACTATATCGGCCTTGACAATTACCGGCAGATCGCCACGGACCCCAACAACCTGGCGATCCTGTGGAAGACGCTGTTCTACAGCTTCGTCGTTGTCGTTTTGCAGAACCTTCTGGGCCTCGCGGTGGCCGTGTTGCTTTTTTCGGTACCGGCTGTACGTGACCTCGTTCGTGTTATCATGCTCGTCCCTTCAATGCTCTCGCTGGTGGTTGCCGGCTTCATTTGGCAATACATCTATTCGCCCATTGGCGGTGGCTTGAACGAGATCCTTGGCATGCTGGCCTTGGAAGGGTGGCAACAGGTTTGGCTCGGCGATGCCAAACTTGCTCTTTATTCGGTTGCAATCGTCAATATCTGGATGTTCGCCGGCTATTCGGCTGCGATCTTCCTCGCAGGCTACGGCAACATTCCCAAGGAGATCCAGGAAGCCGCCGCTATCGACGGCACCGGGCCATGGTCGCGGTTTTTTTACATTGAATTGCCGCTTTTGGCGCCGGCCTTCACGGTCAACATAACGCTGAGCACCATCGGAAGCCTCAAGACTTTTGAACTTCCGCTCATTCTCACCAATGGCGGGCCCGATGGCGCGTCCACGACGCTAGGACTGGCGGTATTCAAGGCTCTCTTCAATGAATATCGGTTCGGTTTCGCCAGTGCATTTTCGGTTGTGATGTTGGTGCTGATCGCGGCGATCGCGTTCATCCAGAACCGCTTCTTTCGAGCCTGGGAGAACCGGATTTGACCGTGCAGTCCTTCATCTCGATAGGACGGCGAGCAAGCTGGCAGTCCATCTATCTGGGTGCGCTGGCGCTCGCCGTCGCGGCGCTCTTCTTCTGGCCGATCTTCTACATGATCGCGATGTCGCTACGAACGGCCGAAGATATCATGGATACCCCCCTTGGCCTGCCGCTTGCACCGACGCTCGACAACTACCGTGGGGTTCTCTCCGCTATGGCGTATTGGCGCAGTATCGCCAATACGATCGTGATCACGGTGAGCACGACGCTCCTGGTGTCCCTGCTTTCTTCACTCGCGGCTTACCCGCTGGCGCGGCTGCGGGGGCTGCTTTCCACGCTGATTTACCTCTTCCTGACGTTGGGTTTGACCATTCCGCTCTTCATCGGCATGACGCCGCTCTATATCCTCCTGCGGGACCTCCATCTGCTGAATACCTATGTCGGTGTTATCATTGCCTACACGGCACTCAATCTGCCTCTGGGCGTGTTCTTCTACACGAGCTTTCTCAAATCCATTCCGCAAGAGTTGGAAGATGCTGCCGTCATCGATGGCTGCAACGCCATACAGGTCTATTGGCACGTCATTCTGCCGCTTCTGCGCCCCATTACCGGCACGATCGCGCTGTTCGTTACTTTGAGTGTGTGGAACGATCTGGTGTACCCGCTTCTGCTGCTCACCGACGAAAGCAAGTTCACCATCACCGTTGCCGTCTTCAGGTTTTTGGGCACTCATAACATCGATCCAACCAAGCTGTTTCCAGCGTCGGTTCTGGGATCGCTGCCTATGCTGATCCTGTTCTTCGTCCTCCAACGTCAGATCGTCAGCGGCATTTCGGCCGGTGCCGTGAAAGGGTGATACATGGCTAGAAGGAATTCGCTGATGCCGCTTTCTGAGCGCGTGGTGATCGTCACAGGAGGTGGCGCAGGCATTGGTCTTGGCATCGTCGAGGCGGCTGGCGCGCTCGGTGCCCACATCGTCGTTGCCGAGAAGAATGTTGCGTTGGCTGAGAGCGTAGCTGCTCTTGGCCGCAACACGGATTTCATCGAAACTGACGTTTCCGACCCGGATAGCATTACCAGGCTCTTTGCGTCAGTCGATGATCGGTACGGCAGGCTCGACGGACTGGTGAACAATGCCGGCCTGACGATCACCGGTGATTTCCTCGATTTTCCGCTTGAGAAAATCGAGTTGCTCTGGAGCGTCAATCTGCGCGGATCGCTGTTGTGCGCTCAGCATGCCGGCCGCTTGATGCAGAAGGGCAGGAGTGGCGTGATCGTCAACATCGCCTCAAACCACGCATTTGCCAGCGTGCCCGGTTTTGAAATGTATGCGGCAACCAAGGGGGGCATGGCTGCCATGACGCGCGCCATGGCCTGGAGTCTGGGACGCTACAAAATTCGCGTCAATGCCGTCTGTCCTGGTCTTACGCATACCGAAGCGATTGCCCTGGAGGTTAAAGCCAATCCCGAACTGGCTGCCATCTATGCCGGCTGGCATGCCACGGGGCGCTACAACGATCCGATGGATGTCGGCAGATTTGTCGCCTTCCTGCTTTCGGACGCGGCGGTTGGTGTCACCGGTGCCACTCTCGTTGCCGATAACGGGATGTCTTCCCTGCTCTATCCCATTCCTGAATAGTCACACACAGCGCCCGCTCTGCGGCAGCCAGTTCCAAGAAAGGAACAAAAAGCATGAAGATTACCGCCATTCGTCCCTACCCGGTCTGGGTCGAACCTCGCAATCAGCTCATTGTCAAAGTGGAGACAGACCAGGGTCTCTTCGGATGGGGAGAGAGCGGGCTCTCTGGCCGCGAGAAGGCTGTGATCGGTGCGATCGAGCACTATCGGGAATTCCTCATCGGCAGAGATCCGCTGCAGATCGGCGCTCTTTGGCAGGAGATGTA
Organism: Mesorhizobium sp. NPDC059054; assembly: GCF_042739215.1. Taxonomy (NCBI): domain Bacteria; kingdom Pseudomonadati; phylum Pseudomonadota; class Alphaproteobacteria; order Hyphomicrobiales; family Phyllobacteriaceae; genus Mesorhizobium; species Mesorhizobium sp. NPDC059054. The sequence continues at coordinate 398,052 of NZ_JBHYHV010000006.1, read as the reverse complement.
TCGGAGCCAGTATTTTGAAGGGGGCCGCGTGCTGCAGGCGGCGATCTCGGCGATCGACATTGCTTTGCATGACATCAAGGGCAAGGCCCTCGGCGTACCGGTCTATCAACTTTTGGGCGGCAAGCAGCGCGACAGGATTCCAACTTTCGCAACGACATCGGCCAACCCGGGCGATGCAATGATCGAGCAGGCAAGAGTCCTGATGGACGCTGGCTGGACTGCGCTGCGCCTTTCCCCGTCCGAACATCAAGGCGATACGCTCTATGAACCGCGCGAGCACATTGCCGCCACCGCAAAATGGTGCGTCAAAGCCCGCGAGGCGCTGGGGGATGACGTTGTGCTGGGCATCGACTTTCATCACCGTCTTTCGGTGGCGGAGGCGGCGAGCTTTTGCCAGAAAATGCCATCCGGTACGCTCGATTTTCTGGAAGAACCCATTCGCGATGAAACGCCATCGGCTTACGAAGCGCTACGCAGACTCACCGACGTTCCGTTCGCGATCGGTGAGGAGTTCTCCAGCAAGTGGCAATTCCTGCCTTATATCGAACGCGATATCCATCAATTCAACCGTATCGATGTCTGCAATGTCGGCGGATTGACCGAGGCGTTGAAAGTGGCAGGGTGGAGCGAGGCGCACTATGTCGACATGATGCCCCACAACCCGCTTGGCCCGATCTGTACCGCTGCCACGGTGCACTTTGCTGCCGCCGTTCCGAATTTTGCATGGCTGGAAACCCGAAGTTCAACCGCCGAGCAACTCGGCACTGACAGCGATCAGATCTTCCCGGTGCAGCCGCGAATTGAAAATGCGTGCTATCCCGTAACGGACACGCCTGGGCTCGGCATAGAAGTGAATGAGGATTTGATAGCGCGCGAGAGTTTCAGATTCTGGGAGCCACCACATCTGAAACGGCGCGACGGGTCGGTGACGAATTGGTAGGGATCGTTCGAATGCCGCTTGCAGGGCCAGCGTTCGATATCATTGATCCGCACTTTGCCGCTTGCATCATACCCGACGCCCACATCGAACGCATTTGGAGAGGGAGCGAATGGACGGAAGGTCCGGCTTGGCTTGCTGAGCTAGGCCTTCTGGTTTGGTCGGATATCCCAGGCGATCGTATGCTCGCCTGGGACGTGATGACAGGGGGGGTGTCAATATTTCGCCAGCCTGCGAATGGTCCCAATGGCAGCACAGTCGACCGGCAAGGGCGGCTGATTACCTGTGAGCAGACCACGCACCGGCTCGTGCGAACCGAGCTCGACGGTGCGATTACCCCGCTTGTCGACCGGATCGAGGGCAGGCGTTTCAATTCGCCAAACGATGTCGTCGTGGCATCGGATGGCGCAATCTGGTTTTCTGATCCGACCTACGGCCGGACACGAAACCGCGGCGCGGGAGCGGATGTCGACGGCTGTCATGTTTACCGGTTCGATCCCGCGACCGGTATTGTCCGACAGATGACAACCGATTTCGTGATGCCAAACGGACTCGCCTTCTCGCCGGATGAGACTCTTCTCTATATCGTCGACACCGGCAGCACGGAACGTCCGGGCGGTCCGGATCATGTCCGTCGCTTCAGTGTTGGCACGGACTGGGCTCTTTCAGGCGGCGAGGTCCTCGCCGATTCTGGCGGGCGCTTCGATGGCTTACGCGTTGACTGCGAGGGCCGACTTTGGATGGCCGCAGAAGAAGGCGTCCGTTGCTATCTTCCTGATGGAACCATGATTGGCCGCATCAACCTGCCCGAGCGGGCCGCGAATCTGACGTTTGGCGGCAGCGAACTGAACATCCTCATGATAACCGCTACGAGCTCGGTCTACATTTGCCCGGTAAACGCTTTCGGCGCTGGATCTCGATCATAGTCGCTTCGGTGCACCGATGTTGCGCCGCGACGGGCAAGGGCGCTGTGGAGCTTGGAATCGAGTGTTCAAACGTTTGCGAACTGCGCCGGCAGGGCCTCCCACTTTGATCCCTCAGTTGCCTATGCGCTTTTAATATTCGGGAGCCACCGATAACGAAGGCGCCCGCGCTCTGGTTCTGTTGCGAAAGACCTTGGGTGTCATTCCGGTTCGGTGCTTGAAAAGATCATAGAAACGGCTGCTTGAGCCGAAACCGCATTCATAGGCGATTTGAAGGATCGGATCGTTGGTGTCAGCGAGCCGCTGCATGGCCTGAGCCAGTCGGTAGCGCACCAGATACTCGTTCACCGAGACACCCAGCACTTCGCGAAAGGTTCTATTGGCGGTGCTCGGGTGAATGCCCGAGAGGCGGGCGAGTTCCGTCAATGAGAGAGGCCCAGGATGGTAAGCACCGATCAATTCCATCAGCGCTTCCGCCCGCCGTACTGCCGCCCGATCGACTGCGGCGATCATCGCTTGGGATTCGATGTCAGGTGTCTCCAGAGTATCGAGCACGAGACGTCTGACGCGCAACCGTACCTCGTCGATCACCAGCCGGCGTCGGGTTGCGTTGCCCGCTTCCCATTCCTGCATCCATTGCGACGCCAGCGTTACGTCGACGGAACTTGCTCTCGGGTTGGTGAGGAATCTGCCTTGCATGATATCCTGCCTGAAGCTGCGATCGATAGGCAGGCTCAGAAAATCCGCCAGAGGCAGGTAGACGCAGACCAGCGGTGCGTTTTGCGTGACATCGATCGTCCTGTGCGGGATCGCCGCCCAAAACAGCACGAGCTTCCCAGCCTCGACTTGCTCCTGCCGTCCATTGAAAAGGTAGGTCATCCTGCCTTCCATCAGGAGGTTCATCTCAACATGATCGTGCCAGTGCGCCGTGCTCATCGTGTCGGCGATGTGACGCTCGATCAGAAACTCGTCCTCACGGTTGCTGAAGGTTTGCTCGCGCCGAGAGTTTCGATATTGCAGCATAGTAGGTCCAGCCTGCGCGGATTCAGGAATTTTTTAGCTATTAGCAGGAGGAAAATCCCATTTGAAAGGATAATCTCCATTCCACCTGCCAACGAATTCCTCAATTGGAGCGCGGAATGACAAAAATTTGCCTTGTGGGTGCCGGTAGCACGGTTTTCGCCCAGAACATTCTCGGGGATGTCCTCTCCAATCCGGGCGAGTATGCCATCAGTCTGTTCGACATCGATCCGGAGCGGCTCAAAACCTCGGAGATCGTTACTCGGCGTATCTGCCAGTCTCTGGGGCTGGACGCGGTCCAGATCGACGCCACGCTCGACCGCCGCACGGCTCTCAAAGGTTCCGACTTCGTCATCCTGATGATGCAGGTTGGCGGCTATAGGCCGGCTACGGTCACCGATTTCGAAATTCCAAAGCGTTATGGGTTGCGGCAAACCATTGCCGATACACTCGGCATAGGCGGCATCTTTCGCGGACTGCGCACGATCCCCGTGTTGGCCGAGATCTGTCGCGACATGGAAGATCTATGTCCCGGCGCTTTGCTGATGCAATACGTCAATCCAATGGCGATCAATTGCTGGGCGATCAAGGAAATTGCGCCTCACATCAAAACGGTTGGCCTGTGCCACAGCGTCCAGCATACCGCAGCCCATCTCGCCGACTGCCTTGGGGAAAATATCGCGGACATCAACTATGTGTCGGCAGGCATCAATCATGTCGCCTTCTTCCTCAAATATGAAAAACGGCACGTCGATGGAAGTCTGGAAGATCTGTATCCGCGCCTCAAGGCCCTGGCACAGGAGGGGCAAGTGCCGCACGAAGACCGTGTGCGCTTCGATGTTCTTAGGCGGCTTGGCCATTTCGTCACCGAGTCCAGCGAGCATTTTTCGGAATATACGTCCTGGTACATCAAGGATGGCAGAAACGATCTGCTCGAGAGCCTCAACATTCCGCTCGATGAGTATATTCGCCGTTGCGAGGCGCAGATTGCCGGGTGGCGGGAATTGAAGGAGAACCTCGAAGGCGGTAAGCCTGTCCAAATATGTCGCAGCAACGAGTATGCCGCCGGCATCATCCATGCGATGGTGACCGGGCAGCCAACTCTCATATACGGCAACGTGCCGAATAACGGGCTGATAGAAAACCTGCCAGCTTCCTGTGTCGTCGAGGTGCCTTGCCATGTCGACCGCAATGGCGTGCAGCCCATTCGTGTTGGCCGGATACCAACTCAACTCGCCGCGACGATGCGCCTGAGCATTTCGGTACAGGAACTGACCGTGGAGGCGGCCCTGACGGGGAAGCGCGAACGCATCTATCAGGCCGCGCTTCTCGATCCACACACTTCGGCGGAACTGTCGCCCGACCAAATCTGGAAACTGGTCGATGATTTGATCGAAGCCCACGGCAGTCTCTTGCCCAGCTATCACTAGGCATTTTTTTGCCCATTTGGGGCCAGATTCGCTGAAGCTTGGAGAATCGCGTTTTCCCGGTCGGAAAGCGCGATTTTTTTGCGCGTGCTTATGTGCAAACTAGGTCAAAATAGATCAGAATATTGATTGACAGTGATCGTATTTGGTGGAAATTTGATCGAATTGGATGTGGTCGCGCAGGAGGAGGAAGGCGATGAGCCAGAACGGGGGAGGGAAATCGGAGCGTCTCGACGCCATTCGCAGCCACCTCTACTCAAATGGCTTTTCCACCATCCAGGCTTTGGCTGACGCCATTGGCGCGTCGCTGGCGACGGTAAGGAGGGATCTGCAGGTCCTTGAACGGGACGGGGCGATCGACCGGGTGCATGGTGGGGCCCGGATCGCTGAAGGTTCTTCAATCGAGCTGGCGTTTCAGGAGCGAGCGAAGCGCAATCTCATCGCCAAGCGTGCCATTGCGACGGCGGCCTACGAATTGCTTTCGCCGCGCACCGCTATCTTTCTCGATGCCGGCACGACGGTGTTCCAGCTCGCCAGGCTCATCCGCGTCAATCCGATGCCGCTGCGTATTTTCACCAATGGACTGACGGTTGCGCAGGAATTCCTCAACGTCCCTAATTTGGATGTCGTGCTGCTCGGCGGGCAGCTGCGCAGCGAAAATGCTTCTATTGTCGGTCCCCAAGCCGAGGCGATGTTGGAGACCATCTGGTTCGATCAGCTTTTCCTTGGCGCTAGCGCCATCAGCCCCGACGCCGCGATCTATAGTGTCGACAGCGCAGAGGCGAGCCTCAATAGATGCATGCTGGGGCGTTCAACGCATCGCTTTCTCCTCACCGATTCCTCGAAATTCGGAACCATTGCAACGTACAAGGTTGCCCCCCTAACCGCGGCTCAGGTGATTACGGATGCTGGTCTGTCCGCACAGTGGCGGGTTCAGCTTGCGGAGCTTGGCGTTAACGCGACCGTTGTTGCGGATGCCGAAGCAAAACCATGAGCGGCGATCTGATCCTTGGTATTGATGGTGGTGGCAGCAAGGTTCTGGTTGCGCTGGCCGACAAGTCTGGTCGCCTCCTGCGGCTTGTGCGAGGTGGCGGCGTCAACCCAATGGATAATCCAAACTGGCGCCAGGAGCTCGATGCTCAGCTTGTTCCATTTGTGAATGAGCCGCGGCTGGGTGCGATTGCCGCTGCATTGCCCGCCTATGGCGAGGTGGAAAGCCTCTCTCGAATGCAGCGCGAGGCGGTCAAACAATTGTTTGGCGATGTGCCGACGCGCATGCTCAACGATGTCGAAGCCGCTCACCTCGGCGCATTTGTCGGAGGGGCCGGCATCCTTGTTCTTTCCGGAACTGGTTCGATGGCATGGGCGCGCAACGCGGTAGGCGTTTCTCACCGCGTTGGTGGCTGGGGTGACACCATCGGCGACGAAGGCAGCAGCTATTGGATCGGCCGGGCAGCACTCAGCCTCATCAGTCAAAGCATTGATGGACGCGCGGGGGCTACCGCACTGACCGACCTTGTATTCGCGCATTTGCGCATCGACAGGGCCGATCCGATTAACGCGCTCGCAGGCTGGGTGACGGACCTCATCAATCCGCGTGCCGGGATCGCCGCCTTGGCTGTTCTGGTTGACCGCGCGGCGGAGGCCGGCGACGCCGGCGCTGCTTGTCTCATCGAGCAGGCAGCAGAGGAGTTGGCAAAGCATGTCTCCGCTATTGGCGCTGTTGTCGATCACGACAAAGTGCCGTCTGCCTGGACGTATGCCGGTGGCACGTTCGGCAGCCGCAGGTTGCTCAATGCGCTGCAGCACAAAATTGGTCGCCCGCTGAGCGAGCCGATACTTCCGCCAATCGGTGGCGCCCTGTTGGCTGCCGCCCAGCTTCTCGACTGGCCTATCGATGATGGCTGGATCGGGCACATCGCCGGCGATGCAAGCAGCGCGGCGGTGCAAAACAGGTAATGCAAGCCTCAAGAAAAAGGAAAAAGGGAACATGCGTAAATTTATTCTGCTGATGGCCGCTTCGACGGCCCTCGCCATCGCCGGACCGGCGCAAAGTCAAGACAAGAAGACATTTGCCGGGCAGACCATCACAGTACTCATGCCGTCTCCTCAAGCCTCGAACATCGCCGCTGATTTCGAGGCCGAGACCGGCATTCACGTCAACATGCAGACGCTGGCGTGGGACGATATCCGGCCCAAGCTCGTGACAGCGCTCATCGCCGGCACCACGCCAGCCGATGTCACGGAGATCGACTGGTCATGGACGGGACAATTCAGTGCGGCCGACTGGTATCTGCCCTTGAACGACTCAATCGACGCGGAAACTTTGAAGGATGTGGGCGTTTCCAGCATCTTCACAGTTGACGGCAAGCTGCTAGGCATCCCCTACAGCAATGATTTCCGCGTGATGCTGGTGAACAAGAAGCATTTCAACGATGCCGGCGTCGCCGAAATGCCAACAACGCTCGACGGACTTGTGGCCGCAGCGAAGAAGATCAAACAAAAAGGCATCGTCAACTATCCGATCGGCCTGCCGCTATCGCCAACCGAAGGTGCTTCCACAAGCTGGTATCTCCTGACGAAAGCGTTTGGTGGGGATTTGTTTGACGCGAACTTCGAACCGCTTTTCACCAAGCCGGATTCGGCCGGCTACAAGGCTCTGGAGTTCGAGCTGATGCTTTTGAAGGAGGGACTTGTCGATCCCGCCTCCACCAATCTGAAGGACAGTCAGATCAACGATGGGCAGTTCGCTCAGGGCCTGACCAGCATCATGATTTCCGGAGAGCCCGGCCGGCTCGGTCAGATAAACGGTCCTCAGTCCAAGGTGGCCGGCCAGATCGAAGCGATCACGGTGGCCACCTCCAGTGGAAAAACACGCAGCTTTGGCTTGCCGGAAGCGCTCGGCATTCCAAAAGTGTCTCAGAACAAGGAAGCTGCAGTCGAATTCATAAAATGGTTCACCGGCAAGAAGTTCCAGACGCAGAACTACGTCGCCAATGGCATCTTGCCCACACGGACATCCGTTCTTTCGGAACTGAACGACGGTGGAAAGCTGCGTAGCGGCGGTGCCCTTGTGGCGCAATCCAAGACAATCGAGGCGCTGTTCCCGCAAGGAACGCCGACCTGGTATCCGCAATTTTCAAGCGCGGTGAACACGGCCATCAACAGTGCCGCGAAAGGCCAGATGACCGTTGAACAGGCTGTACAGAGCATTGCCGAAGCCACCATGCAGGCCAAGGCTCAATGACATTGGCCGTCTCGCTCAACAAAGCGCGGCAAAAACATGGCGTCGGCGGGAGCGGCGACGCCATGTTAGGGCTTTTGCTTGTGGCGCCCATCCTGATCACCATGGCGACACTGGTCTTCGCGCCGATGGGCAGAACTGTGTGGGACAGCTTCCATCGGGTCAACCCGATGCAAGCTGGAACGCCGTTCATCGGATTGGAAAACTATGCCCGCATGTTTTCCGATGGCCAGCTTGGAACGGCATGGATCAACACGCTTCTCTACGTTTTTCTGGCGGTGATGGCGGAAACGGTTTTCGGCGTGCTCGCCGCCGCTCTCATCAACCAGGTGCGGGTCGGACGGCAATGGCTGCTGGCTGCGGTAATATTGCCGTGGGCGCTGCCGGGTGTTGTCAACGCCGTCATCTGGCTGTGGATATTTCAGCCAGGCGCTGGCCTCCTCAACGGGATCCTGTCGGCGTTCGGTTTTCCTTTTGAGAACCACGTTTGGTTCAACGACCGCACAAGCGCGATCCTGGCTGTCACTGTTGTCCATGTCTGGCGCATGATGCCGCTGACGGTGGTGATCGTGCTTGCGGCTATGCAAGGCATCCCAGCGCACCTTTACGAGGCCGCACGAATTGACGGCGCCACGCGCACACAGATGTTCCTGCGCATTACTCTGCCCCTGGTGCGAAGTGCGATCGCCGTTTCCATGACCAATGCGACGGTCAATGCTTTCAACCTGTTCGACGAGGCGTGGGTGCTGGCGGGCTCCAGTCTGGAGACACGGCCTGTCCTGGTTCAGATCTATCTCGAAACCTTCCAGAATCTCCGGTTTTCATACGGCATGGCACTTTCGCTCGTGATCACGCTTGTCTCGCTGCTGGTTTCGCTCGTCTACGTGCTGCGCGTGTACCGCAACACTCGGTTCGACTGATGAAACAGACATTCGGCTATCGGATTATGGTTTGGGCGGGCGTCGCAGCCCTGTTGATCTGGTCATTGGGGCCAGTCTACTGGACGTTGGCCAGCGCATTTACGCCCTCGGAGGATTTTTCGGCGCGGCCGATCCATTTCATTCCTCAACACCTCACTCTGGACCATTTCTCCCGTCTGCTAGGCATTAACGTTGCCCGCATTGGCGGGGTCGAGGTGTGGGCGCAGTTTCGCGCAGCGCTGATCAACAGCGTCGTGACCGCTGTCGCTGCAACGGTTCTGTGCGTGGCGATCGCAGCGCTCGGGGCTTATGCCTTTACGCGGCTTGAATTTCCCGGCAGGCGGGCTTTGTTCGCAGCTGTCGTCGCCACGCTCGCCATTCCCGCCTATGCTGTTCTGATCCCGCTTTACCAGATCATGATCCGTCTGCATCTGGTGGATACCTATGTCGGGGTAGCGCTGATCTACGTGTCGGCCTTCCTGCCGCTGTCTCTGTGGCTTCTGCGCAGTGTTTTCGAGGCGCTGCCAATCGCGCTGGAGGAGGCGGCACAACTCGATGGAGCGGGGCGACTCTATATCTTCTTCAAGATCGTTCTGCCGCTGGCTGGTCCTGGTCTGACGGCCGCAGCCATCCTTACCTTCCTCGGTGCGTGGGGACAGTATCTCGTGCCGCTGATCTTTTCGCCGGAGGCGACCAAACCGCTAACGGTTCTGATTCCGGAATTCATCACCAAGAATTTCATCGACTACGGGTTGATCACCGCAAGTGGTTCCATCGCCATCGTCATCCCTGCACTCGTCGTCATTTTCCTCAATCGCTACCTCGTGAGCGGCCTCCTGGCTGGCTCAGTCAAATGAAACCGGAGATTTTCATGAACATCACGGAACGTGTCATATTCGAGCAGTTTCCCTATTGGGAAAAGGCGATCGGCTCGATATCGGCGCCGGATGAGGCTGAGCTGACGGTCTTTCTTGGGTGCGGCACATCCTACAACCTGGCACTCTCGCTCGCCGCGCAAGCCAATATTTTCGGCCGTCCGGCGATCGCCGTTCCCGGTGGGGAATGGCTCAATAAACCGAACGCCTTCTGGCCGCGCTGGGAGCGCACACATGTGATTGCCCTTTCGCGCAGCGGCGAGACGACCGAGACGGTTGCGGCCAGCAAGGCGAGCCGTGCGGCCGGTGCGTTCGTGACTGCCGTGACGGTGGAACCCGACAGCGCTCTCGCGAAGAATTGCGACCGGTTGGTGAAGGCCACTACCCATCCCGGCGAGGGAATCGTCATGACCGTATCGGCCAGCCTCATGCTGCTTCTTTGTCTCGAAATCATTGGGCAGGACGTTCCCCATCCGTTGGTTGGCTCGGCACGTCATCTGGCCGAGGCTGTCGATAAGGTCGTTCCGCGTCTGATCGCAGGTCGTTCGCATTTCGTATTTCTTGGCGGCGGCGCTCTCTACGGCGTGGCGCTGGAAGGCGCGCTGAAACTCATGGAAATGAGCCAGAGCTTCACGCAGGCCTTTCATCCGCTGGAATACCGGCATGGGCCTATCAGCCTCGTCGACAGCAGCACCGTAGCTATCATGCTTTATAACGCCGACCAGAAGTCAGCCGAGGCGAAGCTGGTTGCGGAGCTACAGGAAAAGGGTGCCGTGGTCATCGGTTTCGGCGGCCCGGGCGATGCTGAATTCGACATCGATTGCGCTCCGGCACTTGTGGGCCTCAACCTCTTGCCTGCCCTGCAGATACTTGGCGAGCGCGCGGCGCAGGCCAGGCAGATCGATACAGTTGCGCCTCGCCATCTGACCAAGGTCGTGAAGCTGGCATGAATTCGTTCATGGCACAAAATCGAGAGAATGTACTGGCTCGGCTGATGGGTGCTCGCATTTCGCCGCGACCTGGCGGGATCACCTCGATCTGTTCGGCACATCCTCTGGTCATCGAAGCCGCGCTGAGAAACGGCCTTGCCGAAAACACACCGGTTCTTATTGAGGCGACCTGCAATCAGGTCAATCACGATGGCGGCTACACAGGAATGTCACCCGCTCGCTTCCGCGAGTTCGTCGAAAAGATCGCTGACACCATTGGCTTTGCCACTGGCAATATCATCTTCGGTGGCGACCATCTTGGACCCAATCCCTGGAGGGCGCTGCCGGCAGAGCAAGCCTTGGAGAAGGCGGAAGACATGGTTGCCGCCTATGTGGCTGCAGGATTCGAGAAAATCCACCTCGACACCTCGATGGGCTGCGCCGGCGAACCCACCGCACTGGCTGATGATCTAACCGCCATTCGAGCAGCTCGGTTGGCGGTGGTCGCGGAAAAGGCAGCGGAGCGCGCTGGCGTCAGGCGACCACTTTACATCGTGGGAACAGAAGTGCCGCCTCCGGGCGGTGCAACCCACGCGCTCTCTTCCATCGAGGTGACCCGGCCAGAGGCGGCACTGCAGACGCTGTCCGTTCACAAGGCTGCCTTCGTCAAGGCCGGCATCGACATTGCCCTCGAACGCGTGATTGGGGTCGTTGTTCAGCCTGGAGTCGAATTCGACAATACGGGTATCGCCGTTTATCGCCGCGAGCATGCGTGCCAACTCAGCGCCGCACTGCAAGGCATGCCGGACGTGGTGTTCGAAGCTCATTCGACCGACTACCAACCAGCGGCGGCGCTTTCTGCGCTGGTCGATGACGGTTTCGCCATCCTCAAGGTAGGGCCGGGACTCACCTTTGCCCTGCGAGAGGCACTCTATGGCCTCGACACAATTGCAGCTGTGCTTGGCAATACCTCAGAGGACTCCCTCGCGACGACGATGGAGGATATCATGCTGGAAAACCCGAGCCACTGGGTGTCGCATTATCCAGGTGATGACTCGGAACGGCGATTGCAACGACATTTCAGCTACAGCGATCGTATCCGTTATTACTGGCCGGACGAGCGTGCCGAAGCCGCAGTCAATCGGCTGTTCGCCAAGCTCAACCACGGCATACCGCTGCCGCTTATCAGCCAATACCTAGGTCGGCTTCATTCTCGCGTGGTCGCGCAAAAGATTCCGCCGCGGCCTCGTGAACTGTGCCTTGCCGCCATCGAGGACGCTTTGGCGCCCTACAATGCGGCGATCCGAAGTAAGCGGGATGGCGGCTGATGTCTCCACGTCACACAAACCCGAAAACACAGAACCCGACTAGAAACAGTTCCAATTGGAGTTTGTCATGGCATCGGTGAACATTGCGGATGTCCGCAAGAATTATGGGCAGGTCGAGGTTTTGCACGGGGTGGATATCGACATCAAGGATGGCGAATTTGTCATCCTTGTTGGCCCTTCCGGTTGCGGAAAATCGACGTTGTTGCGCATGATCGCCGGCCTTGAAGGGGTGAGCAGCGGTGACATTGCAATCGGCGGGCGGGTTGTGAACGACGTCGCTCCCAAAAATCGCGACATCGCCATGGTGTTCCAGTCATACGCGCTCTATCCCCATATGACCGTTGAAGCGAATATGGGCTTTTCTCTCCAGCTTGCCAAAGCGCCAAAGGAGCAGGTCCTGCGACGGGTCCGGGAAGCGGCGCAGATCCTGGGGTTAGAAAATCTGCTGGACAGATACCCGCGCCATCTGTCTGGCGGCCAGCGCCAACGTGTGGCCATGGGGCGCGCCATTGTGCGGCAGCCGCAGGTCTTCCTGTTCGATGAGCCGCTGTCCAACCTCGACGCAAAACTGCGCGTGCAGATGCGAGCGGAGATCAAGCAACTTCACCAGAGGCTGAAGACGACCACGGTCTACGTTACTCACGACCAGATCGAAGCGATGACCATGGCAGACCGCATCGTGGTCATGCATGACGGCGTCGTGGAGCAGATTGGCTCGCCGCTGGAACTTTACGATCGACCAGCCAATCTTTTTGTCGCGGGTTTCATCGGCTCGCCGGGCATGAACTTCCTTCGGGGCAGGCTAGGCACATCGGAGAAGCCGGAATTCACCGGCAGTGGAGGTGCCCGTCTGCAACTGCCCGCCGGCATGAAAGTGTCCCCCGACGTCGAGGTGGTACTCGGTATTCGCCCAGAGCATCTGATGCTTGTCGAGACCGGGATTCAGGCCGAAGTCGTGATCGTTGAGCCGACTGGATCGGAGACACAGATCTTTGCGCGCCTTGGCGATGACGAAGTGGTATGCACGACGCGGGATCGGATCAATGTACGACCGGGCGACATGCTTGCTCTCCAGCCTGACTACAGCAAGCTGCATCTGTTCGATGCTGAGACTGGCGCGAGGTTGCACTGCTAGTTGCGGCAATCCCGGGTGAGAGCTCGCGAACAGCAATCACTAAGTTGCCGGAGACATTTGCATGGACTACCTCGTCAATCTTTCTCAGCTGTATCCCGATCCGGCGCTGAACGAACGAATGATGAACGCCGGTGTCACGATACGGCGCGTGTTAGCGCCGGAATTGGAATTGGTAACCGATTGGGTGCGGCGGAAATTCCAGTCGCTCTGGTCGAGTGAAACCACGATCGCGATGTCCCGCCAGCCGCCAGCCTGTTTCCTGGCTGCCAGAGAGGATGGATTGATTGGCTTTGCCTGTTACGACACCACCGCGCGCGGTTTCTTCGGTCCAACCGGCGTGGATGAAGCTGAGCGTGGCACAGGCATCGGACACGCATTGCTGCTCGCAACATTGCTCGATATGAAGGATATGGGATACGGCTACGCCATCATCGGCGATGTCGGACCGGTGGCCTTCTATGAGCATACGGTCGGGGCAATACCAATTCCGGATTCTGAACCGGGCATCTATCGCGGGATGCTTGGGTGAACGGATCGAGGTTGGGGGACAACGGGGGCCGCGAGGACGACATGGTCAGTCGTGGTCGCCGTCGTTCCCACCATTTCTCCAGCGCCAGGGCTGCTCGCTTTTTGGCCAGCTTATGAATACGGCGATGGCGGTCAGCATCGCTACTGCTGCAAAGTAGCGCCAAGGATGCTCTTCGCTATAGCTCGACCAGCGGACAGCGACAAAAGTGATGGCGGCGACATATCCAATGATGATCATCCAACCCCGCCATCTGTAGGGCAGGCCGGCCCCGTAGCCGTATTTCTTCACCGGAAACCATGGCTTGCTCATCGGTCCTCGGCTGTACGTGATCGGCGTTTAGCTACCCCCTGGCAGTCAAGTGCACATAATCGTTGCGAAACATTACGTCGAAATGACGCGAAGCATCTCGATCCTGAGAGACCGGGCTTTGCCGGGTTGTTTCCCTGACGCCAAGCGTTCCCTCAGTCGCTGCATCACATTTGGAGAACGCATTTCGCTCGCTGATCATGCCCGAGGCTTACTGGCGGGTATGGCATGGTACTGCCACAGGAACCATGGTGGGTGAGTGGGTGCCGGTAGCTGTTGAGCATACCCTCAGCCTCTGACTTTTGGCTGTAAGCCGTTCGAAGAGCTTCCGTCTCGCCGCTCCAGGTCGAGAACGACCCTTATCTTTTCTACCATGGCGAGGACAAGCAGCTCGAAGCGGCCGTGGACTACTTGATGCGTTGGGGTCGATGTCAAGCTTAGGCCCAAGAGCCGAGGCGACGAAGGCAGCGGCTCCACTCTGCCGGGCCGGCCGCTGACTGCCTTGCGCGCCCATGCCGGTCATAGAAGCCGTCATCGCGCCTTCCTGAAAGCAGACATTGTTTTGGCAACAGTTTCACGTCTCCTGCGGGTGAAAGACCGATTGGCGACAGTCGGCAATGCCTAGGATGGCGGCAATCTCCTGCAGCATAAGCCGTTCAAGAGCGCAGCCATTGATAAACCTGATCGGAGACCATGCCTTTGTGCCTTCACTTAGTTTTGCCTTTTTTGATAATCCATCCGTGGTCGGATCCGCTCCAACCATAGTGTCTTGCTCGAAATGTCCTGAGTGCGCCCTCATATTGTGACAGCACCAGTATTGCGTCTCCGAGCTGGGGAGCATCATATTGTCGATGGTGGGATGCATCACCATCTCGCCGCTTCTGGGAATCTCGGACAACTCATGCGGCGCAATTTTCCCGCGCTCTGCGGCAATCGGGTCAATGGCGCCAAGCGGGAGACCGCCACCGTGGTCGGCCCGCTTTGCACGCCACTGGACCTCCTTGTCGACAAAATGGAGATGGCCGCTCCGACGTTGGCGACTTGATCGTAATCCTGCAATCCGGTGCCTATGGTTTGAGCGCCAGCCCTGTCGGATTCCTTAGTCAGCCGCCTGCTGCGGAAGTGCTCGTGGATTGAGAAGAACTCTTTGCAACCCGATTCCATTGGATGAATGGCAATGATATAGCCGCTGCAGGCCCTTGAATGCGGTGCTTCGCGCCGCAAGCCGCGGGAGCCGACACATGATGCCAAGCGTGCCATTGCCTTTTGTTACGGCACTGTTGCTCGTCATTTTGTTTGTCCGGCTGCTATGGCAAGGTGAGGCGCCCCTCCGTTCAGCGACCCTTTTTGTGGGAGCATGCGCATTGCTCTCCACCGTTGTGGGGCTTCGCTGGACGTTTGACTTTCAGGGCTTTCGCTTTATCCAGCCCATCGCTGCGGTCTTGTTGCCGACCACGGCGTGGCTGACCTTTGCCCGGCTTTCTGACCGAAATATCCCAATCCTGCGATGGTTGCACGCCATCCTAATTGTTCTCGTTGTTGTCCTCTCCGCGGCATGGATGCAATTGCGTGCGCCCATCGACCTCATTCTGGCGCTGATCTTCTTTGGTTACGGAATTGCACTTCTACGAACGAGTTTTGGCGGCGAAGATACGTTCGGTGCAGCCCGTCTGGCCGATGCACCCGCAGCGCGCAACGCCGCCGCCTTCGTTGGCTCAACGTTGATCTTGAACGGCATCGTCGATGCATTTCTGGCAGGCGATTTCGGATTTTACCGTGGTGCCCATTCGGCCCTTATCGTGGCCGTCGGCAATATGCTCGTGCTGCCGGTCATAGCTTATGCCATGGTCAGGGTTGGCCTTAGCGAGGCGCCTGCAGACGCCATGGAGAGCGCTGATCAAGCTCCAGCAGAATCTGCCCGTTCTGAACTCGGAGAGGTTGATCATGCCGAAACGTTGGAAGTCATCGATCGCCTCATGAGCAAGCAAAAGCTCTTCCGCGACCCAGATTTGACGTTGAATAGATTAGCTCGCCGAGCCCTCATCCCAGCTCGGCAGATTTCGGCGGCGATTAATCGAGTGCACGGGAAAAACGTATCTCAGGTCGTCAACGACTACCGGATCAACGAGGCGAAGTCACTTTTGCTCAATACTGATCTTTCGATAACCAGCATCATCTATGAAGTTGGATTTCATACCAAGTCTAACTTCAATCGTGAATTTTTGCGCGTAACTGGCGTGACTCCGAGCGCATTTCGCGAACGAAACCCACTCAACCAAACGTCTTCAACGAACTCGCCTTCGCCAGAAACTGCAGTATCCGCTCGATAATTTGATCGTGAATAGCTGCACGCCCGACCGTTCCACCGTCGCGACACAAAATGACATCGTCGGGGTTCTTAGAGAGTAGCTTTTCGGCATTAGGTTTGCAGCGTTGCGTGAAGCTAAAATGCATCGCATCTGGGATTTGGGCACTTTGGATTCTGTCACTCGGGGGGTGTTGCGCGAGGTACCCAGACTCCAGCTCCGCCGGTAATCCGCCGCTTTCCGTCCCTGCGTTGACAATCAGAAATGGTTTGCTGATACGCGCCAGACTATCGGGAGAGAAGCCGCGCGCCATTGCGACATCAAGCGTGACAAACGCACCGATGCGAGGGTCGCTCATATCGGCAGAGAGTGGCGTTTCGGCTTCGACGCTGGTTGAAATACCCAAGCGCTGCGCCAACCCGCAGGTAAATGGATCGAAACGGCTATGGCATTCGGTAGCAAAGCGCCTTGCATCAAAGCGCCCGCCCGCGAGCGCTACCATCGTCCAAGCTCCGAGTGAATGGCCGATTGCAAAGATGCGATCAGAATCGATAGGTCCGAGCGATGACGTATCGACCAACAAAGCATCGATCAGGCGGCTGATGTCATGCGGGCGTTCCCACAGTTTCCCCATCTCAGCGGAATTCATGTCCATCACGGACGTGCCGGGGTGGTTCGGAACGGCAACAACGTACCCGTGCTCGGCAAGCCGGACTGCCAACCAGCTGAGATTGCGCCAACTGCCATTGAAGCCATGTGAGAGAAGGATCAAGGGCCGCTTTGTTTCATCAGCTGTCGGAGCGGCGCGATAAGCTTTGACCCCATAAAAGATTTCGTCCTCACCGACGGTCTCCGGCTTACCCCGCGCGATTGCCGGATACCACAGCGTTGCGCGAAGAGGTCGTTCACCGACAGGGTCGGCAATATCAAGTTCTCGATAACCAACTGCTGCCTGCGCAAGCGCTGATGAGAGCGGGAAGATGCCAAGCATTGCAACGAGCAGAAGAAATCTGAGCATGAAGAGTTCTCCAAATTACTATTGTCCCTTCGTGACAGACCAGCTCGGAGGTTGAGACCTAGATCATGATTTAGTCCTTCGTAAACGAATGGCGCGCCCGTGGCGCTTGCGGAAATGTGGATGGCATGTTGAGGGACTGTAAGGTATTTATTAGGTGGTGCGGACGCCCGCTACAATCAAAACTCCGACCAGAAAGCCGGTGTTTGCTCTCGAATTCGAGCGCATTCAGACTATGGATTTGGTCTACATCCAAGAGTGTGGCGGAGACAGTCTTTCGCAACTTGGGATTCGGCGGCCATGCCTGCCAATATCGCGGCCAGGCGACTTGCGACTTTGTCGCCAGCAAGGATTGGCAGCTTTGCGCCTTCTCATTTCAGAAATCTACGGAGTCCGGGCGAGCACCTCGAAGCAGACGTTCACGCCACCGGTCGGTGTGAAAAGCGTTGATGTTGGCGCGTTGCGCGGTACTCTATTGCTCGCCGCTACCGACGGCATGATTTTCCACATGGCCGGCGAAGCCGGACGGCACCCCTTACCCGTCGCGGCTCTGCCCTCCGAGATACTCGGCAAATGTTGCCCGGTCATCCAGGGTGCCGACTCTTGGCATCGGCCAGACCCGATAACTGCTGCAACATTTGTCGAGTTATCTCAGGCAGCGACAGCCTTATCGTCCTCAAACGCATAGAAGTGAGGATCCGCAACGGCGTCCCCGGCGAAATTGCGGCTGATCTCCACGGTAATCAAACTGTCGCCAGCAAAGGCTGGGTTTAATTCAAGCGTCAGACAACCTGCCAATTGATGGCGGTGCCCCGATCTATCGAGAGCGGGTCTATTGCTACGAACTCTACCATCAGATGCGGTTGGTTTGGCCGAAGGACACTGACTACGTGCTCAACGGCGAAATAGACAAGCGCGGCCATCCGATCATTAAGAGGCTGGGCGCCGACCTAACCACGCCCGACCTCCTCGTTCACGTGCCGGGATACATGGGAAAAAATCTGGCGATCTTAGAAGTGAAGCCGGGGCACGCGACGGCCAAAGGTGTACTGAAGGACCTTAGAACGCTCTCTGTGTTTCAAAGCGTTGTCGAATACGAACGTGGGGTGTACCTCTTTTATGGTGATTACCCCAAGTCGATGGTTCGGGCTCTACGCTCACACGCGTTCTGGCGCAGGAGGTCGGCATGGACGGGGTCACCGTCAACGCCATCTGCCCCGGCATCATCCTGACGGAGATAGGCAAGAACAATCTGGGCAGCGAAGCCGCGATCCGGCACTGGGAAGAGGTTGCAGCGCTGAAGCGGCTCGGTGCGCCGGAAGACATAATTGGCCCCGTGCTGTTCTTTGCCTCCGACCTCTCTGCCTTCGTCACCGGCCAGGCGCTCAACGTCGACGGCGGTATCTACTACCACTGAGTGCCGGCCGACGGCCGGTCTTTGCCATTTCCAGTCGACAGGCCGCAACCACGCAGGTGCCGGAAGGAGAACGCATGGCTCGCGAAATGGATTCTACATCGACGGCAATTGGATGGCGCCGAGCTGGCCAGGGACTTTCGACGTCATAAATCCGACGACCGAGTCAAAAAGTAGACCCCCCCTTTCCCGTGAATGAGACGGCCGCTTTTTAGTGAATCACATTGACTCCTTATTGTTCCTTGAATATCTTCCATAGGGAATAATAGAGAATAAATGACATCAAATGACAGCCGAATTCTTGACGGTGGAAGCGGCCGCTCATCTTCTGCAATTGCATCCGAAGACCATTCTGCGGTTTATCCGGGAGGGGCGGCTGCGGGCGACCAAGGTTGGCAAGCAGTATCGCGTGATGCGGTCCGACTTGGACAGCTTTGCTGGTTCGGCTGGTCCGAATGACGAGCGCGATGCTAGAGCCACCACCATTGTCGACATTCCAAATGTCGATCCGCCGTTTGTGCAACGCCTATCGGCAGTTCTGCTCGGAGCCGCCAAAGGCAAAGAACCCTCGGGCGCTCCCATCTCGATTGATATTGCGCATGATCGCGAGCATCGCAGCGTCAAGGTCATCCTTATCGCATCGCCGGCCGACGCCGCGATGTTGCTCAAGCTCGTCAGTGTATGCCTGGAGGCTTGACCCTGATCTGCGCAAAAGGGCCGGGGCAGGTTGAGGATCGGCATTGGGCTGCGTTTCAGAGCCCAGCTGGGTAACCTCGGTCCGGCCGTCAGTGACCAACGAAATGTCCTTCCGAACTTCTCAACCGATAGGCCGATGAACTCTCTCGAAGCCGCTTTCGACAATCCCGACCCATCCCTGCGTCTTAACGCGGCCCTGCGCGCCGGGATGACCCCATCGTTGCGGGACCTGGAGATATTGCTGCTCCAATGTGCCGTAGAGCCGGATTTCCAGGTCCGTGAAATGCTGACTTGGGCATTGATCCGGCTTCCGGCGAACGTGGTCGTGCCGCGCGTGGTCGAGGAACTGGCCCGCCCCGAATCACAGGCCAGGCGCCAGGCCCTCCACACGCTGTCCAAGTTCAAGGACGCAACCGCGTGGCCAGCCGTGGCGGCTCGGCTCGATGACGAAGATCAGAGCGTTGTCCGCACGGCATGGTATTCGGCCGTAGCGCTGGTGCCCGAAAGCGAGCGCGTCTGGCTGGCCGGAAAACTGGCGGCAAGCCTTGGCGATGGGGACGCGGAGACGCAACGCAGCTTGAGCCGGGCCCTCGTTGCGTTGGGAAAGGACGTGATCGGGCCTGTCCTTGCTGTCGCGGCAGAACGCGGAAGCGCGAGGGTCCGGCAGCACGTTGATGCGACGCAGAGGTTGCTGAAAGATCCCGATTTTGGATTCACCGCTTCACTGAAAAGCGCCCGCCGTGAGGTTGCCCTGGGCCGCACAAGGTCGACGAAGGGTTGAGGCGAATGGGTTGAAGGCTACAGCTATTTGGCGCAGCGCTTCTACGTTCGCAATGAGATTGAGTAAGGAACGGCAGCTTTCGCCGAATGCTCTCCAAACCGCACTGGCCGGAGGCGGTCATCGCAGCCAAGATCGGACCGGATACGGCCCCTGCGGCTCGTTCCGCACAGTATTCTGCCCGGTCGCTCACATTGCAAGAGAACGCCACGCCATCGACAGGGACGCCAGGCGGTTTTAATGACCACAATTGGGCCGTCTCCTTCCGACCGCCTCGCTCACGAAGCGCTTCAGTCCAGCGTCGATTGCAGCAAACCCAGGCGAGCAGATCGGCGTTTCTCGATCTCATGCGCCATGAGGTCTATGGACGGGAAGTCGATGAACCAGCGTGGCGAGATGCCGACAGCAAAGCGTTTATCGAATTCGGAGGCCAACCTGACGGCGATTATGGAATCCACGCCAAGCTGCCCGAATTTCGCATGGATTGAAATGTCGTCGGCACGCAGCATCCGCTTCAGGTTTGACGCTAGATAGGTCGCGATCGCGTCCGGTTCGCCAGCGGGTTTGAGGTCTGGATTTGCGCCTCCTGTTGGGTCGCAAGCATGTAGCCGGCGAGCGCGCTCATCGACGGATATTGCAGCAGGTCCTTCGGCGTCAGGCGCCGAGAGAGCCTTTGTTCAACAAGAACGATCAATCGGATCGCCATGACAGAATCCAGTCCGACGCTGGAGAAGGGAATGTGCGGATCGAGCGTTTCGAGCTTGAGCAGGTCGCAGACGATTGCCGCCAAGGCATCCTCAAGGCTGTCGGCAGGGAGGCTTTCCGCCCCGCCGGGCCGCGTCGCCGTCTCAGTCACCTGTCGCGTCAAAGCAGCGAGCATCGCTGGCTCCGCGGCCGAAGCCGGCGCATCGGCACGTTCGAGGACTGGGCGTGCAGGCTGGACTGGCTTTACGATATCGCCCGCCGTCAGGCTCGAACGCAGCAATCCCGCTCCGACGTCGAGATGGATAAAAAAAATCCGTTCACGCCAGCCATTAAGAGCGAAAATCTCGGCGCGCCCGCCGCGCATCATCGCGCGCCAGGCATCGAGGCCGGTATCGATGTCGAGGAAAACGTAGCCCAGTGATGCGAACCAGTCGTCGAAACTTGCGGTGACGTACTTGTCCCACTGCCAGCGCGACCAGTTGATGGCGTAGCTGGCTCCGTGCCTTTTCCCATCCACGACCGCCCTCTCGCGCCAATTGGCAAAGGTGTTCTGGAAAGCGCAGCCATAGGCGTAGTCGCTGCCGCCGGCGAGTCCCAGTGAGGCCAGCGACGAGAAGAAGACGAAGAAGTCGAGCTCGATATGCGCCGTCGCCTGGTCGAGATTGACCGTGCCCGCCACCTTACAGGCGCTGACGGCGGCGAAATCCTCCCAGCTTTTGCGAAACAGGTAGGCGTCATTGTGGGCGGTAACCATGTTGACCACGCCGTTGAGACGGCCATGACGTTTCATGATCGCATCGACCATAGTCTGCGTCTGCCCGCTGTCGGCAATATCGCACTGGATGTAGTCGACACGATCTCCGGACTTCGCCATCTGTTTCAATCGCTCGAGACGTTCCGCTACTTGACCGTCAAGCGGCGAGCGCCCGCAAAGAAGGAATGTCGCGTCGGTGTCGGCAACCAGGCTTTCGAGCAGCCGGTAACCGAGCTCGCCGGCGCCGCCGGCGAACAGATAGACGCTGCCATCCTGGAACCAGGAGCTCTCGCCCGATTGCTCAAGCCTGATTTCGCGTAGGCCGCGGACCGCGCGGCCACCTTCGAACCGGATCGTAGCTGGTGTCTCGGATGGACACAGCGCGATCTCGCGAGCCGCCAGCGCATCCCAGTCTTCCTCGGCGCGCGTCCCAAGAAACAGCGTGTGCAGCCGCAAGCGCTCGTTTTCCAGAAAGGCCGATTTTGCCAGCGCCGGCAATGCGTCGAGCGCGGGCGAAACACCGAAATCCTCGCGCGTCAGGAAGAACAGGTCGACCTCGCTATTGAACGCTTGTTCCATCAGCGTCTTTGCCAGCGCGAAGAGAACGGCCGTTTCATTCTGTCCGCCGGCGCTTTCGTCCTCCGACGGCAGGATAACCACGATGTCGGGCTGATCGCCCGCGAGGTTCCATGTCGCAAGGGAAGGCCCAATCGTATTGCTCGGTTCCAGGACAGATGTGAACAGCGTTGTTTTCGTCGGCAACTTTGACCGCAACAGTGCCTCGAACCGTTCCGCCTGTTCGTCGCTGCGCCCGACGATCCAGATGCACTTGTCATCCAGCTTGCGTGTGGCTCCGGCTCCCACCGGCTGCCAGAATGGTTCCAGATAGATCATCTGAGCGGATGGTCCGTCGACTTGTGCGTCGGCCGTTCTCGCCTTGAACCAGCAACTCCTGTCCGGCCAGGGCGGAACGGGCAGCGAGCGACGCTTCGCGCCCGAGATAGGCGGCCAATGCGTCGCACCGCTGTCGAGCCATTGAATCACATGGTTCGGGCAAGCCGAGGCACAAGATGCCGTGCCGCCCATGTTTGCAGTGGCGGTCGGTGCACCGTCGGTGGCGATCGCCGTGAGCCCTTCGATCAGCTCTGGCAAGGAGGCCGCGTGCACGACCACCCGCTCGGCGCGCGCGTCGTTGCGGCTTTGTAGGGTAAAAGCGATATCCCGCAGAAGCAGCGCGCCGTCTTGTGAAGGAAGCGCCGCAATCATTCGGGCAAGGGCCTCGGCATAAGCTTGGAGCTGCTGGGGCGTATCAGCACTCACCGGAACGTAGACGACTTCAACAACGGGAAGCGGGCGTTCTTCGGGGCGATGCTCCCTGAGCACCGCAGAAGCGTTGGCGCCTCCGAAACCGAAGGAGTTCACCAGCGCGCCGAGCGGCTTGTCGGTCGACCCTTCGGGCCAAGGGCCGGTCTCGGCCTGGATCGCAAGTTTGTCGTTGAGCTGGATACGCGGATTGCGATCGCGGAAATTCGACATGCCGGGCAGGGTGCGGTGTGTGATCGCCAACACCGCGTTGATAATGCCGGCGACACCAGCCGCTGGCTCGAGATGCCCGATGTTGGTCTTCACTGAACCGATCGCGCAGGGCGAAGGCAACAGGTCGTGCGCGGCTCGCAGCGTTCGGAACGCGCTCTTAACACCTTCCACTTCGATCGGGTCGCCGAGCTCGGTGCCGGTGCCATGCATTTCGACGTAGGCGATGTCGTTTGGTGTGAGGCCGGCGTCCTTCAGCGCGCGCGTAATCAGATCGGCCTGTGCACGGCTGTTGGGCGCTGTCAAAGAGGCGGCCTTGCCGCCGTGGTTGACGGCTGTTCCCTTGATGACGGCGTGGATGTGGTCGTGATCCCGGATCGCATCGGCGAGCGGCTTCAGAAGCAGGGCGCCGACGCCTTCACCGCGAACATATCCGTCCGCGCCCGCATCGAAAGTGCGGCACTGACCGGAGGGCGAGAGCACGCCGAGCTGTCGACCCATGATGAAGAGATCTGGCGTCAAAAGCAGGTTGACGCCGCCCGCTATGGCCAGGT
The DNA here is from genome assembly GCF_042739215.1 of Mesorhizobium sp. NPDC059054. Classification (NCBI taxonomy): domain Bacteria; kingdom Pseudomonadati; phylum Pseudomonadota; class Alphaproteobacteria; order Hyphomicrobiales; family Phyllobacteriaceae; genus Mesorhizobium; species Mesorhizobium sp. NPDC059054. Next base: position 374,724 of record NZ_JBHYHV010000006.1, on the reverse strand, counting down.
CGCATTCGCCGAGACGTATCGCCCGCACCGCGTTGTGGATGGCGACAAGGCTGCTGGAGCAGGCTGTATCGATCGCCTCGCTCGGCCCGTGGATATCAAGCATGAACGATACACGGTTGGCGAGCATAGCGTGAGCGTTGCCGGTGCAGGCCTGCGCGCTCTGCAAGCCATCGGCGTCGAGCAGTTTCTGGTAATCTTGGAACTGCACGCCGGCGAAGACACCGACGGAGCGCCCTGCAAATCCCTTCGGATCATATCCGGCATCCCAGATCGCCTCCCACGCCGCTTTCAGGAACAGGCGATGCTGCGGATCCATGAATTCGGCCTCATAGACCGAAATGCCGAAGAAATCCGGTGCGAACTGGTCCTCCCCCTCGATGAAGCCACCCCATTTGACGTCGGTGCGGCCCGGTTGGCGCAAGGGGTCGCCAAACACTTCTCTCCAGTTCCAGCGCCGCTGCGGGATTTCCCGGATCAGGTTGCGGCGAGCCACTTGATTTTCCCAGAAGGTTTCCTTGGAATCGGCGCCCGGCAACCGGCACGCCATACCGATGATCGCAATGTCGCGGTCCGAGACAGCACCCGGATTGGACTGCTCGGGAACGGCAGGCGCGGGTTTGTGCGAAGCAACCTTGTCGATTGTCTGCTCAGCAATGTATCCGCAAAGCAGCCTAAGCGTCGGATAGGTGAACAACTGGATCGTGTCGATCTGAGCGCCATAGCGCTGCGACAGGCGAGCGGCAAAGAGTTTCAACGATGCCGAGTCGAAGCCGAGATAGCCCAGCGGCTCATCCGCACCGATTGCGGCTGGTTGCGTCGCCAGGAGTTCAGCTGCAAGCGCAAGCGTCCCCTGCAAGATGTCGCGCACCATGTCTGAGGTAGCCAGGGGGATCGTTCGGGAATTCATGTTCGTGCCTTCAACATCACTCGCGGCTGCCGCAACCAATCAAGATCCTGTCGCCTGCAAACGCATCTCGGAACTTTTGGGATCGGTGAACCAGAAGCGCGTGCGCGAGAAAGGGTAGCCCGGAGCCGAAACCCGGCGCCGCTGTCCTGGAGAGTAAAAGCTGGCGAAGTCGACTTCCGCGAGGCTCACCCATTCGTGCGCGAAGCGGAATGACAGCTCCTCCATCTCGTTCCGGGTGGCTGGGCTCAACGTTCCCGGCTCGGCGATGACGTCCGCGTCCTCACGTCCCGCCACGAAGTTGGCGAGCGAGCCGGCAAGGCCGTGCCAATCTCGGACCAGGATGGCGGCGCGCACCGGCAATGGAGTCCGGCCAACCTGGAAGGTGTAGAGAAAGTCCTGCAGGTCTTGCTGCGCATCGCCGGTGGCGCTGTTGAGTTCATGCTGCACATGCTGCAGCAGCCGGCCGGCTACGCGCTTTAGTGCTTCACCATCCCGTGCAGACATCGGCAGGATCGGAATCACCGCCGCCGCCACATCGTTTGCTTCAGGGTTTTGCCGGTGGAAATGTTCCTCGATCACGACGTGGCCATAGGCGCCGCCGAAGCCGAAGGCACTTACCCCGGCGCGGAACGGCAGCGGTGTCCCTCCACTGTCGCGCAGCCGTGGCCAAGGCTCGGTCGCTTCCACGAAATGGAAGGGCGTGTCGTGCGTCTTGCACATCGGGTTGACCGTGCGCAGATGGGGATTTCCCGGCAGGCAGGCATGCTTCATGGCTAGCAGCACCTTGACGACACCGGCGAGGCCAGATGCGGCTTCCAGATGGCCGATGTTGGTCTTTGCCGAGCCGATGCCGCAGCGATGCGACGTATTTTCGCTTTGACCAGCAAGTTCTTCATAGGCCAGGCGGATTGAATTGAACTCCATCGGGTCGCCGAGCGGTGTGCCGGTGCCATGCGCCTCGATGTACGTCAGCGTGCGCGGGTCGATACCGGCTCGTCGCCATGCCATGGCGATGACTTGCTTTTGCGCCATCGGGTTCGGTGCCGTCAGCCAGTTGGCGCGGCCCCCGTGACTGATTGCCGAGCCGATCAGCAGGCCGTGTATGTTGTCTCCATCCGCCAACGCCTGCACATGCTTCTTCAGCAGGAGTGTGATCACGCCTTCCCCGCGCGCATAGCCATTGCCGGCCGCGTCGAAGCTTTTCGTTCGGCAGTCCGGGCTCAGCGCCCCTTCCGCGTCAAGCGAGCGCGACAGGGTCGGGCTAAGGATAAGGTTTGCCGCGCCAACCAACGCGCTCGTGCAATCGCCGGCACGGATCGCCTGCGCAGCCACATGCACCGCCGCCAACGAGCCGGAACAGGCGGAATCGATGGCCAGACTCGGTCCAGTCATCCCCAATGAAAATGATATTCTGTTGGCGATGACCGCGCCTGCAACGCCCGTCGCCAACTCCTTGTCGGGCGCTATGTCGTTACGATAGAGCAATTCCTCGTAGTCGGACTTTCCGGTTGCGAGAAACACCCCCGTCTGTCCGCGTGCGAGGTCCGCCGCGCAATAGCCCGCATCCTCGATGCAATGCCAGGCCGATTCCAGCGCCAGCCGCTGCAATGGGTCCATCAGACGGGCCTCATCCGAGGAGATGCCGAAGAATGCGGCATCGAAGGCATCCATGTCCTCGATGAAACCTCCCTCGGCGATACCGGGGTGCCGCTGGGCTGCCCGGTCGAGAGTCGGGCTGGCCGAAAGTGGCCCGACACAATCGCGGCCTGCCGCGAGATTGTCCCAATAGTCGGCCAACGTCCGCGAGCCGGGCAGGCGGCCATGCATGCCGATGATGGCAATTGGCTCTTGCCAGTGCTGTTCGACGCGGCTCAAGCCCTCGTGGGCGGCGGCAATCCGGACTGCCTCGGCCATGGATTACTCCTGCTTTTCCAGTGCCGGTTCGCCAAGCGCCGCTTTCAACGCCCGCACCAACTCGTCCCTGGAACGGGCTTTGGGTGACTGTTCGTGCGTTGTGACTATCGGCCCCGGCGCGAGGTGCCGCGCCAACAGTTGAGGCGTCTGGTGTTGCCAAAAGACCATAGGCTCCAACGCTAGGCCAAGCACATCGTTCAACCTGACTGCGAGCTGCGCTGCGAGTACGGAATCGATGCCAATCGCACCGAAGCTGTCGGTGGCTTCCGCCGCGGCCCTCGTGCCCACAAGCGCCAGGGTCTCTGCGAGGATGAACTGCTGCAACTCCTCGGTGTCCATTGCTCGGCGCTCGGGTGCAGGCGCCTCGCACGCCCCTGTTGCCGTCGGTTCCTTTTCATGCCCGCGGGGTCTGAGCAATGGCAGCTCTCCCGAGAGATACAGCGCTTTGGTCAGCCGCCGTTGCACCTTGCCGCTGGTCGTCTTGGGCAGTGAGGCGGGCGGGATGAAAACAACATCGGCGAGGCTGATGTCATGTTCGAGCCAGACCGCGCCGCGCACCGTCTTTTCCAGCTCGACAAGGTCGATCGCGTTGCGCGCCGTGCGCTCGATCTCATGGACGACGACGATCGCTTCCGCGTCATCGCGTTCAACCGAGAAAGCCGCGCCGTTGACGGTGCGGAATGCGGCATGACTGTCCTTCACGGTGAGCTCGATATCCTGCGGATAGATGTTGCGGCCGCGCGATATAATCAGGTCCTTGAGCCGTCCGGCAATGAACAGCTCCCCGTTCCAAAGGAAGCCGAGGTCGCCCGTGCGCAGGAAGTGCGGCTCCGTCGCCCCAGCCGGGCTCTGCGCAAACGTCTGGCGGCTGGCTTCAGGCGCGTGCCAGTAGCCGCTGGCAATGCTTGCGCCGCGCACCCACACTTCGCCCAGCGCCCCATCGGCACAGCGCGACCGCGTGTCTGGATCGATAATGGCTACTTCCATGTCGTCCGCGGGGCGGCCGGAGCTGACCAGCTCCACGGCGTCGGCATTCAGCGACGGAGTGAAGACGCCGCGCGCCAGCGCGGCCTTGTCGACCTTGGCGACGATCGGTTTTTCGCCGACGCGCGATGTCGTGCTGAGCAGGGTTGCCTCGGCCAGTCCGTAAGCCGGAAAGAAGGCGTCCTCGCTGAAACCGAATGGTGCGAACTTTTCCTGGAAGCTTGCGAGTGTCGAAGCATGGATCGGCTCGGCGGCATTGAGTGCGTTGCGCCATGAGCTGAGATCGACACCCTCGAGCTGTTCCGCCCTTATCGACTTGACGCACAGACGGTAGCCGAAGTCGGACGACATGCTCGAGGTCGCCCGGTAGCGGCTGATCGCCTGCAGCCAGAGCGCCGGATTGCCGCTGAACGCGGCCGGGCTCATCATGTAGCACGTCGCGCCGACATAGAGCGTCTGGATCACGATGCCGATCAGTCCAAGATCGTGGAACAGCGGCAACCAGCTGACGATCACGGTCCCTTCGTCATGGCCCATATGGTTGGCGGTGAGACGGGCATTGTGGATCAGGTTGGCGTGGCTCACCACCACGCCTTTCGGCGTGCTGGTCGAGCCGGAGGTGTACTGCAGGAACGCGATGTCTGTCCTTGCGTCCGCCGCTTCGTTCCAGTCGTCCGGGCTGTTTTCCTGTTCGAGGTCCTCGACGCACAGAAGTTCCAGGGCACTGATCGTCGGATAGGGTTTTGACCAAGCCGCGATGTTGTCGCGGATAGCGCGACAAGTGACGATGAAGCGTGGCCTGCAGTCGTCGACAATCGCTTCGAACGTGGCCCAGCTCCGCTTGTTCGGTTTCGGGGTGTGCGCCGGGACGGCGATGGCGCCGCCATAAAGCGTGCCGAAGAAACCGAGAACGAATTCAGCGCCCTGCGGGAACAGCAACAGGATGCGCTCTCCCACAGCGCCCCTTTGCTGCAGCGCGGCGCCGATGCGCCGGCATGAATCGTCCAACTGCCGGTAGCTGATCTGCCGCTGCTCTTCCTTGCCGTCTCTAAGATTGGCGTAGGCAATCTTGTCGTTCAAAAGGCGGGCTCTTTCCCGCGCGATCTGAACGAGGTTTCCAGAGATCTCGTTTTGCATTGCGATCCTCTCAAGCCGCCTCGCTCGAAAGCGGCCTCCCCCGACATCCGGAAATCACGCAGCGCTGAGCATCCCTTGCTCCGGATACCCGGCCGCGTGGAACTTTATGCTTCGGGTGAATTACACTAATATAATAGTATTCGCAACGATGACCGACGGAAATTTTCGGCAGTCAGTTCTGGACCGATTTCTGGATCAAACCCGATAGAAACGTGCCGCGTTTGTCGAGAAAATCCGGCGATCCCCACGCAGTTCCGCGGGCAGGCTGAGCATAGTGGCGGCGAGGACGTCGCCATATTCTCCCACGACCCGGCAAACCGGCCAATCGCTTCCGAACATCAGCCGATCAGCTCCGAAACAAGCCACGGCATGATGCACGTAAGGTTCGATATCGGTGGCCCGCCACGCCGCGGCGTCGGCCTCGGTGATCATGCCCGATATCTTGCAGTGGACGCCATCGAACGCGGCGACGCGCGCGATAGCCTCTCGCCATGGTTCGATCGCGCCGCTGGCGATCGGTGGTTTCGAAACATGGTCGATCACCGCGCGCAATGTCGGGACGTTCTTCAGTGCGGTGGCGACATGTGCCAGGTGGCGAGGGAAGGTCAGGAAATCGAATGCCACCCCGCTGTCGGCGATCCTGCCAAGATTTCGAAGCACGGTCGGCCTGAGGATCCACGCATCGTCATTGATGTCCTGCAGCATCGGCCGGATGCCGACGAATTTGGGCTTGCCGCCATAGAGACGAAGCTGGTCGGCGAAATCGTCGGCCTCCATGTCCAGCCAGCCAACGACACCGGCAATGAAATCCGTACGCGCCGCAAGCTCAAGCAGGAAATCGGTCTCCGCGCGCGTGGCAGCCGCCTGGACGACGATCGTCCGCGCGACACCGAAACGCTCGAGCAGCGGTTCCAGGTGGTGAGGCATATAATCGCGAAGCAAGATGTCGGGCGCGCCCTGCATCCAGTGATAATCGCCACGGGCGGGCTGCCACAGATGATGATGGGCGTCGATGATCATGGGATGTTTCCTTGGAAGTGTCGAGCTAGGGCGGCGTCATGCCGCGTGGCTGCTTTGTTCGAGAGCGGGGATCTTGGCGGTCAAGCGGGTCAAAACCGAGCCGGGCCCTGCTTCCACAAACTCCGTCGCGCCCCTGGCCTTCAGGTAGCCGATCGAAGGTTCCCACAAGACCGGAGATTTCAGCTGCTGGACCAGCAACTGGCGGATCGTGGTTTCAGGATCGCCGCCGTCCGGATATGGACGCGCGGTGACATTGGAGATGACGGGTTTGCGCAGCGGCCGGAACGAGAAGTCGCGCAGGAAATCCTCGAACGTCTCGGCAACCGGTTCCATGATGCGCGAGTGAAAGGCCGCGCCCACTGGCAGGCGAATGAAAGCCGCACAGCCGGCTTCTGTCATCGCCGCTTCGGCCTTTTCAAGATCACCCGTTTGACCGGCAATCACGATCTGCTCGCGCGTGTTGAGGTTGGCGATATCAAGTTGGTCGAGACAGCGCCGGGCGAGTATCTCGCGGATCGTTTCCACGGCAAGGCCGATTATCGCCGCCATGCCGCCCTGGGGCATTCCGGCCATCAACTTGCCACGCCGTACGACCATGCGCAGTCCGTTGAGCAGGTTGAACGCGCCGGCCGCCTGCAGCGCGTTGTATTCGCCGAGGCTATGGCCAGCCAGCCAATGTGGCACCGCGCCCGCGGCAGCGAGCCTTTCGTTGTGGAGGGCATTGACGACAAAGAGGCAAGGTTGGGTGACCTCGGTAAGCCTGAGGGTCTCCTCTTCCCCCTCCAGGCACATCTGGCGGATGGAGAATCCGACGATGCTGTCTAGCCGGCTTTCAAGGGGACCGAACATCGCGCTCGAGTCGAACAGATCCTTGCCCATCCCCTTGAACTGTGATCCCTGTCCGGGAAACATGAACACGCGCATAGGCTTCCTCTGTATTTGTTTCGTTATCGGCTCGCGATAGGGCACAGCTCTTTCGGGCATGAGCGGGCCTTTTTTTCAAATTGCCGGAGAGGACGCAGTTGAAGGAAACCGTGGATCCCACTCGCATCGATCTCTGGTACGCGCGGCTCGACGAATTCACGCTCGGCGAACAGGCCGGCTGCCTGCGGTTGTTGAACGGGCCCGAACGGCGGCGTCATGACGCGTTCAAGTCGCAGGATGCGAGGCTGCAATACCTTGCTGGACGCGGTCTCGTGCGCACCACGCTGTCGCGCTACCGGAACATCGCGCCGCAGCATTGGCGCTTTCTTGCCAACCGGCACGACCGACCTTTCATCGATCCCGACCTCGGAATTACCGGCCTTCATTTCAACCTTTCGCACACAAATGGCCTGGTCACCTGCATAGTCGGCGCCATCGAGGAGATCGGCGTCGATGTTGAGCGGCGCGATCGTGATGGCGGCCTCGACGAGTTGGCGCATGTCGTGCTCGCACCGCCAGAGCTGGTGCGCTTTACCCGGTTGCCGCGCGCTGCACAGCCGGAATTCTTCTTCGCACATTGGACGCTCAAGGAGGCCTACGTGAAGGCGCGCGGCATGGGTCTGTCGCTGCCGGTGCGAGAGATCTGCCTGGATATGGCGTCGCCGCAGCCGACCATCTCTTTTGCCACCCCAATTGATGATGTCCCGTCGCGCTGGAGATTGTGGAGTCTGCGGCCGACCGAGGAACATATCGTCGGAATCGCTGCGGCCTCGGCAGGCGAGCCGATGAGTTTGAACATCAGACAATCCTGCTTCATCGATCAAAATTGATCGCAGCCGTGCCGTCCGGTATGCTGGCATGTCTCGAACCCGAAGTGGCCGCTCCCGCTCCATGGCTCAGGGCCGTGTCGAGTGGCCGGAACCCTGCACTGTCCCCGCAGCCGTCCCCACCGTCCCGGCATCTCCTGCAGTTTCGGACGTCGACATGATCTCGGCAATTCGCATGGCGATCGCGTCGATCGCAGGGGGGCGCATGATGGTATAGTGGTCGGCATCCATCTCGACGATTTCGATACCGGAAAGCAAGTTTCGCCACTCCTCCTGCATTTCGACAAGGTCGTCGCGTTGGCGCGCGGCGAACAACAACATAGCCGCATCCGTGGAACGGGGCCTATGTTGGTCAAGGGCCTTGTTACCGGCCTCGAACACGCCGTGCACCGCCTTGAGCGCTGCATTTCCGGCTGGCATTCCGAGCCGCGTCAATTCCTGCGCCAGCCAGGCCATATGCTCTTCGCCCGAGAGGTTATTCAGCTCCTCTCGCCAAAGGTCGAGATTGAGGTTCGCGGATGCCGCCAGATCGTCGACGAAACGCCGGAAAGGTTGTGCCGCTTCTTTGTCGAAACCGACAGGGCGAGGCTGCGGGATGGCACTATCGATCATCGCGACCAAACCAAGCGTCTCACCCTCTGCTGCAAGTCGCCTCGCGATCTCTTGCACGACCAGGCCGCCGAGCGACCATCCTAGTAGGTTGTAGGGACCTTCAGACTGCAAGGCGCGAATTTCGTCGATATAGCGTTCCGCCATCGCGTCGATCGAGGTAAGTGCGGTTTCCGTTGCGGAGGTAAGCCCTGGAGCGCGAAGGCCGTAGACGGCGCGGCCGGACGGTAGGGCCTGAGCGAGCGCGGCGTAGCACATGACATTGCCGCCGATGGGATGGATGCAGAACAGGGCAGCGCCGTCGTTGCCGGCGCGGATGGGGATGGCCAGGCGGCCTTCATGCTCGCTACCGCCGTCGCGCAACACCTCTGCCAGGCCCGCCACTGTCGGGTGCGCGATGAGCGTCGGGAACGAAACGCGTTGCGAGAACCGCTCCTCGAGCTTCGCCATCAGCCGCATGCCGGCGAAGGACGAGCCGCCGAGCGCGAAGAAATTGTCTTCGCGTCCGATGTCGGCAATGGCGAGCACCTCTCGCCAGAGTTCAGCAACGGCTTGTTCGAGACCCGGACACGGTGGCGCGTAGGCGCGCTCGACACTCTCGCGCGAGCCGAAGTCGGGCTTTGGCAACGCCGAGCGCACGACCTTGCCGTTGTCGCTGAGCGGCAGCTTGTCGAGCACAACGAAGATCGTCGGCACCATATAGGCGGGCAGCGTGGCGCGGAGCCGCTCCCGCAATGCCGTGGCGTCCAATTCGCTGTGCGGATCCTTCGCCACGACATAGGCGACCAGATGGCGCGTTCCGGCGCTGTCGGCTGCAGCCGAGACCACGGCCGCGCCTATCTCTGGGCCGGTCAGAAGGGCTGCTTCCACCTCCGCGCATTCAACCCGGTAGCCCTGTATCTTGACTTGGAAATCCTTGCGGCCGAGGAACTCGATTTCGCCATCGCCTAGGTAGCGGCCCATGTCGCCGGTCCTGTACAGGCGCTCGCCGGTAAGCGGATGGGTTATGAAGCTCGCGGCGGTCTTTGCCTCATCGCGCCAGTAGCCCAGCGCAACCCCGATGCCACCTATATAGAGATCGCCAGGTACCCAGGGCGGGCAGAGATTGAGACGTGCGTCCAGTACATGGATCGACTGATGCTCCATGGCGTGGCCATAAGGGATGGAGCGCCATTCCGGATCGATCCTGCCGATTGGGTAGAGCACCGACCATATCGACGCTTCGGTGGCGCCGCCAAGGCTGAAGATTGCCGCATTGGGTGCGGCGGAGCGAATGCGTTCGGGCAGGTTGAGAGGGATCCAGTCGCCGCTGAGCATGACCAGGCGCAGCGAAGGCATGATCGCGCCAGCTGTGCCCTCGACGGCAAGCTGCATCAGTGCCGGAACCGAGTTCCAGATCGTCACGCCGTGCTCGCGCACCAGGTCGCGCCAATGCGACGGTTCCTTGGATCGCGCCGCCTCCGGCATGACGATCGCACCGCCCGCGGCCAGCGTTCCGAATATATCGTAGACCGAAAGATCGAAGCTCAGAGACGACAGCGCCAGCACCCTGTCGTCTGGTCTGACCGTGTAGCGGGCGTTGAGATCGGCGATCGTGTTGGCCGCGCCGCGATGGTCGATCATCACACCCTTGGGCGTGCCCGTGGAGCCGGAGGTAAAGATCACATAGGCGAGGTCAGCGGTTGTGCCGCAATTTGGTGCTGTGACGTCTGACGGCTCGTCATCAGCGAGCGCGTCCACGGCGATCCGCTCAAGGTCGTTCGGCCAGCAGAGCGACCCATCAAGGTTTTGCTGGGTCAATGCGATGGTCGCTCCGCTTTCGCGAAAGAGCAGGTTTCGGCGTTCTTGCGGAAGCTCCGGATCGATCGGAACATAAGCAGCACCCGCATAGAGGGTGCCGAGTACTGCGGCGACCTGTTCCCAGCCCTTGTTCATCGACACCGCCACCAATTGGCCGGGCCGTGCCCCGCGGTCGCGCAACTGGCACGCAATGCTCAGCGCCCGCCGGCGCAACTCGCCATAGCTCATGCACCGCTCGCCGGCGATCACTGCGAGCCGGCCCGGATCGGTGACGGCCTGACGCTCGAAGCCCGCCTCTAGGCGCTGGAATTCGCCCGGGGGTGCTTCGGCGCACGCCGGCGGGGGGCAGCCTATGGCCGCGGGCTCTCGTTCGTGCCAGAGGCTGGCGTCATTGGCCAGGCGTGCCATCAGGCTGTGATGAGCCTCGCACAGTTCTTCGACGAAGCCGGTCGGGAAGATTTGTTCCACATAGTCCCAGTTGAAGACGACCGATCCGTCCTCGAAGACATGCATCTGGTGGTCGAGATAGACCTGCGGCACGTCGAGGCGGGCCGAGGCATGGTCGATACGCGCCTGTGGCTGACCATCGGATCCGCTGACGGGTGTGACTGCGGTGAAGGTCACGGGGATTCCAACGCCGGGGCCGCTACCGGTCCGCTGCTGCATGGCTCTGGTGACATCGAGGCCGTTTACCTCGATGCGCTCGCAATCGCGCCAGAACTGACGCTGCATTGCTTTCGAGCGTTCGAGGAACGAGCGTTCGCGCGAGGCATCCACTTCGAGCAGGATAGTTGTGCCGAAATTGCCGAAAACATGGGCTGAACGGGGCAGGTGCTGGAAACGCCCGGAGTGAAGCAAAGTGATGGCGAAATGCTGGCTTCCGGCATAGCGCGAAAGGACGTCGGCATAAACGGCGCAGCCAAGCAGGCTAGGCGTCAGCCTGGTTCTGGTGCAGATGTCGACGATTTTCTTCCATTCGGAGGCAGCAAAGGCGCGGCTGACGTGCCGGAATCGAGGCCGGTGACCTTCGCCCAGTTTCCTGGTCAGCGGCAAGGCCGGTGGCCCGGGAAAGTCCGCTAACCGGGGGCGCCAATAGTCCCAGGCCAGTCGCCGGCGCGGTCCTTGCCGCGCCGCGTTCTGCGCTGCGACGTAGTCGGCGAACGACATCTCGATCGGCGGTAGCATGGCGGCCGGGTCTGCGCTCAGCGTCAGCAGTTCCTGCAGCAGGACGCGGAAGCTCCAGCCATCCATCATCCACAACGCGAAACACATGTGCAGGCGAAGTCCGTCATTGGAGCGCGTTGCGCGAATGTCGAATTGCGGCCATGCGTGAACGGGTATCTCGGCCTCATTCATCTCGGAGCGAAGCGTATCCACTCGCCATGCGCGTTCAGCTTCGGGCAAGGTGCGTAAATCCTCGATGACGATCTCGTAAGGGCCGACATCGCGCAGAATTTCCTGATTGCCCGAAACACGAATGACGGCGCGCAGCATGTCATGCCGCTCGACCATGCGCCGCAGCGCCTCGGTCAAACCGCCTGCAAGCGCTTCCGGGATGTCCGCCTCGACATAGTAACGCGCCGGGGTGCTGAGTTCGATCGCGCCGCTCTGACCGACCCAATAGGCCTGCTGAATGCCTTCGAGCAGGAACGACCGGTCGCCATTGCCGGCAACCTCGCGCGTGACGTCGTTGAGCATCCCGCTTTTCCTCCCTTGCGAGCCGACGTCTCTCCCATCGACGCCTTGCGTAGTTCTAATATATTAGAGTAATAATTCGAGCAAGCCGGACAGTCGACTTTGCATCGGCTTGCTGGCGGACGGAGATGAGCACGGCTCGCAAGGGCCAGAGCCGGGGAGGAGGATCGATGCGGAGCGAGCCCGATATCCGAGCGCAAACCGGGCCGTCAGTGCCAAAGCGCGATACTTCGGTTGCAGGGCACGACGACGCGGTTGCGCGCGCCCTGCGACTGCATGGAGCCTGGCCCGACAACTGGGTTCCGGAAAGACCCGGTGTCGATCACGACGTGGTCGTGGTCGGCGGTGGTCAATCCGGGACGGCCATCGCTTTCGCTTTGCGGCGAGCGGGAATTGTCAGCACCAGCGTGATCGATGCCGCGGATGAAGGCAAAGAAGGCGTCTGGCTGACGACGGCGCGGATGAATTCCTTGCGCTCGCCCAAGATGCTGCCCGGGCCGGAACTCGGCATACCCGAGCTCGGTTTTCAGGCCTGGTATGAAGCACGATATGGCGAAGCCGCGTTCTCAAGCCTTACATTCATTCCGCGTCTCGACTGGTCGGCCTATCTCAAATGGTATCGGATGGCGGTTGGTGTCAGCGTTCGCTTTCAGACCCGCCTCGAAGGCATCGAAACCGTGGAAGACGGCCTGCGGCTTCGTCTCTCTGCCGGTGGCCATCCTGTCGAAGAGACTTGCCGAAAACTTGTTCTGGCTACTGGATTTGCCGGCAGTGGCCGCCTCAATATGCCGGCCTTCATCCGATCGGCACTGCCCCATGATCTCTACGCACATGCCGAAGAGCCGATCGATTTCGCGCCGCTGAAAAGTCGCCGGGTCGCGATCTTCGGTGCCGCTTCCGCCGCTTTCGACGCGGCAGCGGTCGCGCTTGAGAGCGGCGCGGCCAGTGTGCATCTCTTTTGCCGGCATGATGACATCGAGCGCTACTCGCTCATGCGCATGCTCTATTATCCCGGCTCCGTCGAGCACTTTCGAGAGTTGCCGGACCGGGAGCGCTGGCGCATCATGAGCATGCTTTGCCACCGTGCACAGGGCCCGGTGCCGGACACGGTGCGCCGGGTAGCGAAATTCGAAAACTTTCATCTCCATTTGGGCGCGCGCGATCCTGCACTGAGCTTGGACGGCGGAGCGATCCGCCTCGACCTGGCCGGCCGCGACACGGGCTTTCGGCTGGACTTCGTCATCGCCGGAACCGGCTACAGCGTCGATCTCGCGTCGCGGCCTGAGCTGGCCAACCTCGTCGACCGGATTGCGCTGTGGCGCGACCGCTTCCAGCCTGAGCCCGGCCATGAGAATGTCGAGCTGTCGCGTTACCCTTATCTGTCGCCGGGTTTTGCCTTCACCGAGAAGGAGCGGGGCACGGCACCCTTCCTCAGCAACATTCATTTCTTCAGCGCCGGCGCCATGCTCAGCAATGGCCGCAACCCCGGCGAGGTCAGCGGCATGCGCCATGGCATACCGCAACTGGTGTCGGCGATCGGCCGCGATCTTTTCCTGCAGGATGCCGGCGCCCATGTCGCGCGCATCCTGGCGCCGCCGCAACCGATCCTCGACGACGCGGAATACAGGGACCGGATCTGGAAGGAACGCACGCAGCCGGAAATCGCCGGCGTGGGTTCGGTCGGCGGTTGAAACGAGGAGTTACGAGCAATGGACAGTATGGCAAGTGTGGATCGGACGGCGGCTGAAAGCCTGATCCTTGAAGAGGCTCGCAAGATCCTGAAATGCGATGTCGTTGGGCGCCAGGATCATTTCCTCGATCTCGGCGGCGACTCGCTGATGGCCCCGATGCTCGCGGGACGCATCGAGGCTGCGTTGGGCTTTCGGCCTGAGCTTGAGGATATCTTCACCCGGCCATTCGGCGAACTGGCGGAACTCGTTGTTGCCGAACTATCGCACGGCTAAGAAGAAAGGGCCGCTTCTGCCGCCCTTCGTCTTGTTAGATGTCGTCGCGAAACACCTGTCGTTGCGTGCCCAGGCCTTCAATTCCAAGTTCCACGATATCACCAGCCTTGAGATAACGCGGCGGCTTGAAGCCTTGGCCGACGCCGGGCGGTGTACCCGTGGAGACAATGTCGCCGGGGTGTAGCGTCATGAACTGCGACAGATAGCTGATGACATGAGCGACGCCGTAGACCATGGTTTCGGTCGAGCCGTTCTGTTTCATCTCGCCGCTGACCTTCAGCCACATCTTGAGCTTCTGGGGATTGGCTACCTCGTCTCGCGTCACCAGCCAGGGGCCTATGGGGCCGAACGTGTCGCAGGATTTGCCCTTCGTCCATTGGCCGGAACGCTTGGTCTGGAAGTCGCGCTCGGACACATCGTTGACAACGCAATAGCCGGCGACATGCTCGAGCGCCTGTTCTTCCGAGATATATTTCGCCGGCTTGCCAATGACCACGCCGAGCTCGACCTCCCAGTCGGTTGCCGTTGAACCGCGCGGTATCAGAACGTCGTCATTTGGACCGCAGATGGCGGAGGTGGCCTTCATGAAGATCACCGGCTCCGGCGGTACCTCCAGGCCGGACTCGGCCGCATGATCAGCATAATTGAGCCCGATGCAGATGAATTTGCCGGTGCCGGCCACGCATGGACCGAGACGCTCGCCGGCCTCGACAAGCGGTAATTGGGACGGGTCGAGCGAACGCGTCCAGGAAAGGTCCGCCAGCCAACGGCCCCCAATGTCATCCACCACACCGGAAAGGTCGCGGATATGCCCATCTCCATCTATCAGGCCGGGGCGTTCTGAACCGGCCGAGCCGTATCGGAGAAATTTCATGTCTTACCTTTCAGGACTTGCCGGAGGGGATCAGGCTACGTTTGCAGCCTGACGCATCAGGTATGCGTTGAGGTCCCACGACTGAATGTCGATCAGCAATTCTGTCTCGGGCCGATTATATTTGGCGTGGAGACGAATCTTGTTCGGACGCGACGAAGTCGAGTTCACCACGTGAGATTTCGGATGAGGCACATGGATTCCAGACGCTGCCCTGCATGCTGCAAGTTCGGTTCCATTCTCGAACAATGCGAGGGCAAAATCGATGTCTTCCGCACCCCAGGTCTGGTAGGTCTCGTCGAAGCGGAAGCGATTGCCTAGGGTTTCGCGGCGCACCGAGAGGTTTGCGCCCCACGCAATACACCACGGCGCCGGGAGAGCCGAAACGTCGTCGTTGACGGACGCGTAAATGCCTTCGCGCAGATCGGGAAATTGGCCCGACTTTTTGAATTTTGCAATCATACTGTCGACGTCGGCGAGATCGAGCGTCGAAAGAGCGTCGTTCAGCGCCTCATCGTTATCGTCGTTATTGGAGAAGCCGTAGACATATCCGAACACGTACTTGTTCGGCCTGGCGTGCGCATCGACATGGGCCTGTACGAAACCGCTTGACACCACGACGCCGCAGTCCAGAAAAATGCAAACGGCGCCCTCAGCCAGATCGATGCCTTGATTGCGAGCCCGCGATAGGCGGTAGCCGCGATCTTCCTGGTACACGTAGCGGATTTGGCAGCTGTCTTTGAAGCCGCGGATCAATTCAAACGTATCGTCCGACGACCCATCGTCGACGACGATGATCTCGAAATCGTTCTTCGAAATCGAGCTTGCCTTTAGCGACTCCAGGTTCTGATGAAGCATGCCGCGCCGATTGTAGGTCGGGATGATGACGGTTGCCGCAAACTTGGGCTCTCTAGCCATAATAGTTCCATCCTTGGATTTCTTGATCTCAAGTCACTAGAAGCGACTGGCGGCTCGGACGAATTGACTGACACATGGTTGCGGCAGTCGGTTTGAAGCAGGCGGCTGGTCTGGATGCCGGAATGCCCACTCTCGTCGATCGCTACGTCTCTGAGTGCCGGTCGTGAGAGGCGCGTCAGTAGGTGGTGCGACCGCCCGACAGATCGAATGTCGAGGCAGTGGTGAAGCTGTTTTCCTTCGAGACAAGCCACGCGACCATTGCGGCAGCTTCATCGACTTCAAGCAGCCGACCGCGTGGAATGCGTGAGCGCATATATTCGATGTGCTCGGTCGTGAGCTGTTCGAGGATGCGTGTTTGCGCCGTGGCGGGCGATATGCAGTTCACCGCGATGTCATAATGCGCCAGTTCCTTGCCGAGGGACTTGGTCAAACCGATCACGGCCGCCTTCGAAGCCGAATAGGCCGCGGCATTCGGGTTGCCTTCCTTGCCGGCGACGGATGCTATGTTGACGATACGGCCGTAATTGCGCTCCTTCATGCCGGGTACCACGGCGCGATTGACGTAGAATGTGCCGTTGACGTTGATGTCGATGATCTTCTTCCAGACATCGACGTCATAAACGTCGAGCGGTGCCGCCGGGCCTGCGATGCCGGCGGAGTTCACGAGGATGGAGATCTTGTCGCCGATCTCCTCGGTCCTGGCGCGCGCCGCATCCACCGCAGCCCAGTCTGAAATGTCGACCACTACGGTGGTGGCAGCCTTGCCCAGTTCGTTCGCAGCCGCTCCAAGACGCACTTCATCCACATCCCAGAGCGTCACCGTGGCACCCGAGGCGACAAAGCGCTTGGCCATCGCGAGGCCGAGTCCCTGGGCACCGCCGGTCACCACCGCGTGCTGGCCTTCGAGATCAATCTTGTTCATGCGAGTGTTTCCTCCGGTGCAGACTTTTCGCGGAATTCCTGGAGACGAACGCCGTGTTGCAATATCGCCATCAGTTCCGATCTGACTTGATCGATACTGTTATATTAGTGTAATAAAGCCCGCAAGTATCATCCTTGGAATTTTCCAAACAGGTTGAGGAGGATCGTGTGAAGGTTAGTGAGCGGCGCGCCGTGGGCGCGACGGGGCTTGAAGTGACGGCGCTGGGAATGGGGTGCGCCTCGCTTGGCGGACTCTATGCATCGGTCGATGCCGAGACGTCGATGGCGACGCTTCAGGCGGCACTGGATGCCGGTATCGCGTATTTCGATGCCGCCCCTATGTACGGCCTTGGCCGGGCAGAGCATATGCTCGGTTATTTCCTTCGCGAATGCACGCCGCAGGCTCCCGCGATCGTCAGCACCAAGGTCGGACGGTTGATGGCGCATGCGCGGCCCGGCCGGTCCCTGCCGCCTGAGGCCACCAAGAATCCACTCGATGCCGGATGGCACAACGCGCTGCCGTTTCGCGAAGTCTTCGACTATTCCTACGACGCCATCATGCGCAGCTTCGACGACAGCCAGCAGCGGATGGGGCGGACACGTATCGACATCCTGTTCGTCCACGACATCGGCCGGCTTACCCACGCGAACGCTGCTGACTTTCATTGGTCTGCCTTGACCAAAGGCGGGGGCTTTAGGGCGCTTTCCGACTTGCGCGAGGCCGGCATCATCGGCGGCTTTGGGCTCGGCGTGAACGAGGCCGAAGTGGTTCTCTACGCCATGAACGAGGTGCGTCTCGATTGCACCTTGCTTGCTGGTCGTCACACGCTGCTGGAGCAGAACGCCGACACGCTGCTGGACAGGGCGCTTGCAGAGGGCATGTCGGTGGTCATTGGCGGCGTGTTCAATTCTGGCATTCTGGCCGCAGCTAACAGCGGCAATCGCAAATTCAACTACCAGGACGTTCCGCCCGAGGTCGCTCGTAAGGTGGACGAATTGGCGGCCGTGTGCGCCACGTTCAATGTGCCGCTGGCCGCGGCCGCCATCCAGTTCCCCTTTCGTCACCCCGCGGTGACCTCGGTGCTGATCGGTGCCAAGCATCCAGACCGAGTGCGCCAAAACGTCAGCTGGTTCGAGCAGGCCCTACCAGACGAATTGTGGCGCGTGCTTCAGACCAAGGGGCTGATTTCCTGAAGCGGATTGCAGTGACGGCTAAGCCTTTGGCGTTACATCGTAGCGCCAAGGCTCCAGGGCACGAACTCGTTGTCGCCATACCCGAGCGCTTCCGACTTGGTCCGCCCACCGGAGGCCACCCGCAAGATTTCCTCGAAGATCTCCCGGCCTTTTTGCTCCAACGTCACGCCGTCCAGGATGTCGCCGCAGTTGATGTCCATGTCCTCGTGCATTTGTTCGAAGATGAACGAGTTCGAAGCGAGCTTGATGGAAGGGGTCGGCTTGCAGCCGAAGGCCGAGCCGCGTCCGGTCGTGAAGCACAATATGTTGGCACCACCCGCCACCTGACCGGTTGCCGAGACCGGATCGTAGCCGGGCGTATCCATGAAGACGAGGCCGCGCTCAGTGATCGGCTCAGCATACTCCAGCACGGCGCGTAAATTGGTGGTGCCGCCCTTGGCCGATGCGCCGAGCGACTTCTCAAGGATGGTCGTCAATCCGCCCAACTTGTTGCCGGGCGAGGGATTGTTGTTCATCTCCATGTCGTGCCTGGCGGTGTAGTCCTCCCACCAGCGGATGCGTTCGATCAACTTTTCGCCGACAGCGTGACTTTCGGCGCGCCGGGTCAGAAGATGCTCAGCACCGTAGATCTCGGGCGTCTCCGAAAGCACGGCGGTTCCGCCTTGGGCAACGAGCAGGTCGACCGCGGCGCCCAGCGCGGGATTGGCGCTGATCCCGGAATAGCCGTCCGAGCCTCCGCATTGCAGTGCCAGCACCAATTCCGAGGCCGGTTGCGACGTGCGCTCGGCGGCGTTGACCATCGGCAGCATCTCGATGATTGCCCGGACCCCGGCGTCGACGGTCTTGCGCGTACCGCCGGTCTCCTGGATCGTCATGGTGCGGAAGGTCGTGCTCTCCTCGATGTTGTAGGATTGCATCCAGCGCGGAATCTGAAAGGCTTCGCAGCCAAGCCCAACCATCAGCACGCCGCCGACATTGGGATTGGTGGCGAACCCCCATTGTGTGCGCTTCAAGAGATCGTAGGCGGGCCCCTTGGTGTCGATGCCGCAGCCGGTGCCGTGGACCAACGAGATGATGCCGTCGATATTGGGGTAGTCGCGCAGGATGCCGGAGCGGTTGACTTCCTCGGCGATGAAGCGCGCGACGCTGGCCGAGCAGTTTACCGAGGTCAGCGTGGCGATGTAGTTGCGCGTGCCGACTTTACCGTTCGGCCGGCGGTAACCCTTGAACGTCGCCCGCTGGTGCTCGGGCAATATCTCCGTCTGCCTGGCATTGGCGCCGTATCCGTAGTCGCGCTCGAAATCACGCAGGTAAACGTTGTGCTCGTGCACCCATTCTCCGGCGGTGATCGACCCGCGAGCGAAGCCGATTGTCTGGCCGTACTTCACGATCGGCTCGTCAGTAGCGATGTCGCGTATGGCCATCTTGTGGCCGCGCGGGATGCGCGTCCTGGCCAAAACGTCGCCGGCTGTCTCGCCGGTTGCCACTGGGTCCACTGCTAGAGCGATGTTGTCGGCGGGCGAGAGCCTGATGAAGCGTGCCATTTCCATGTCTCTGAAGAAAGCGCTCGCCAGTCCCCGCGGCGAGAGATCGATAAAGCGGAATACTAATATAATAGAATGTCAATGGTCAAGCGTATAGCCCTCGAAAGCTCCGACGAGGGGTCGGCGAAGCGACTGTTGACTTGATACACTAGTATAACATACCCTGCTGCGAAGCTGGTTGCAGGACCGGCGGGAGGAAAACGGCACCCCCATCAGAATAGTGGCATCCCAAACCGAAAGGTCCTCAGACCGCTTCGCGGGATCGTTGGTGCAGCGTTGGCAGGTCATACGAGGCGGAATAGTTCCGCAAACCGACTGGCGCAGAGGAGATGCGACGTGGTTGGACGAAACAACTTTCCAAAGCTTCACAACGCGGCGTGGCCTGGCGTGGTTGGCAAGGGGGGAGAAGCGGGAGAGCCCATCATCGCCCTCGACACGTTGCTGGAGCTGACCTCCAAGGCCGAAGTCGATGGGCAGAGGTTTGACGGCATAGACCTGTGGCTCGCCGAGCCTCACTTCTCGATTGAGAGCGACAAAGATCAGGTCAAGCGCATGGTCGACTATATTGCAGGCTATGGCCTCAAGGTCGGCTCGTTTGTGGCGCCGATCTGGGCTGGTGCCGGCGGTGGATCGGCAATGGGCTCCGCAGAGGATCGCAAGCGCTTCGTTTCGCAGGTGCGTAAGGCGGCAGCCATCGGTGAGCAGATGCGCGCCCTGGGCATCAGACCGACCGGAGGCATTCGTATCGATTCCTCCAGCAGTGTCGCGGATTGGAACAAGAACCCGCAGGGTAACACCAGGCTCATCGCAGAGACTTTCCGGGAGGCAGGAAGGGCCGCCCAGGACCATGGCGAGTTCCTCGTTGCCGAGGGGGAGATCTGCTGGGGTGGTATGCAGTCATGGCGCCGGAACGTTGAGCTTCTTGAAGCGGTCGGCATGCCCGGTGTGGTCGGCTATCAGGCGGATATGGCGCATTCGATGCTTTTCACCCTCGGCCATAACGCCGAGCAGGATCGACTGCTCCCCGAAGGTTACGACTGGGAAGACCGTTCGGTGCTCGACGGGGCCTACAGGAGGGTCGCCGCCGCCCTTCGCCCCTGGACCTACGACTTTCACGTCGCCCAGAATGACGGCACCGTTTTCGGTTCAGGCGATCATGAGAAGACTGGCCGCCATGTCCAGGTCAACGACGCCAATGGCAAGCTCGATATCCCCAGACATGCCGGTTACTGGCTGCGCGACGAGGACGACAGGCTGACCAGAAAGATGCGCCACATCGCCTGGGACGGCTGCATGTTTCCCAACGAAGTGATGACCAGACAGCAGACTTGGAATGACGTCCTGGGCGCGATGATCAAGGTGCGTGAAGCTCACGGCTGGCGCGAGTGAGGCTCGGAGGCAATTCACATGGCCAAGAAAAAACTCAATATCGGCCTGGTTGGGGGCGGCTTCATGGGCCGCACTCACTCCAATGCCTTCCGTCAAGTCAGTCGGTTCTTCGATAATGAATACGAGCCGGTGCTGAAGGCTGTCGCTACACGCAGCGCCAAGCGGGCTGCCGATTTTGCAAGCAACTGGGGATATGACAGTTCCGAGAGCGATTGGCGTAGGCTGCTCGAGCGCAAAGATATCGACCTTATCGATATCGCCAGCCCTAATGACACTCACGCAGAGATTGCCATTGCGGCAGCCCAGGCCGGCAAGATGGTCATGTGCGAGAAGCCGCTCGGACGCAGCGCGTCTGAAGCCGAGAGGATGGTAGCGGCAGTTGAAGCAGCCAATGTGCCAAACATGGTCTGGTACAATTATCGCCGGGTGCCGGCAATTACGCTGATCAAACAGATGCTCGATGTAGGCAGGCTAGGTCGCATTTTCCACTATCGCGCGAAATTCCTGCAGGACTGGACCATCTCCGCTGACGTGCCGCAGGGTGGAACGGGAACATGGCGGCTCGACGCAAACATTGCTGGCAGCGGCGTCACCGGCGACTTGCTAGCGCATTGCATCGACACCGCGCTATGGCTCAATGGTGCGATCGATAGCGTGACGGCTGCGACTGAAACTTTCATCAAACAACGTCAGCATGCTCACAGCGGCAAAGTCGAAGAGGTTAAGATCGACGATGCCAGCGCCTTCCTGGCACGTTTCGAAAACGGATCGCTCGCTACCTTCGAGGCAACCCGCTACGCTCGCGGCCATAAGGCACTCTATACACTGGAGATCAATGGCGAGAGGGGTTCTGTTGCCTGGGACCTGCACGATCTGCACCGCTTGGCTTATTTCGATCATGGAGAAGATGGGCAGCTTCGTGGATGGCGCTCGATTCATATCACGGACGGAGATCACCCCTACATGGACCGCTGGTGGGTTCCTGGCCTTCAGATCGGGTACGAACACAGCTTCATACATCAGGTCGCCGACTTCCTGAGCAGTCTCGCGGGCGAGCAGCCGGCTGCTCCTACGTTCCGCGATGCGCTCCAGACGGACTATGTCACCGATGCGGTGCTGGCATCGGCGAAATCGGGACGCTGGGAGGCAGTCAAGGGATGAGCTGTCGACTGATCCCGACAACGACGTTCCGCTCGGGGTCCGTGTCGCGGGCGCAGTGAACGGCCTGCCGTCGGCCGGTCAAGCATCAATCCAAGTGGAAGACCTCCTCCATCGCCGCCCACCATTCTCCGTGGGTGCGGGTCGGCAGTGGCTGCTGCATCGGTTCGCACAGTTCCCACCACTTGCGCATTGCCGGCGACTCACCCATGCGCGCTGCATCCGCTGCGAAATCGTCGCCGTGATATTCCCAATAGGCGAAAAGCAGGTTCTCCGGCTCTCGCAGGAAAATGGAATAGTTCCGGATCTTGGCGCGACTGATGACGTCAAGCACGTCTCGCCAGACGTCGGCATGGACCCGTTTGTACACTTCGATAGCCTCGGCCTTCAGGCCAATGCAAAGCCCCATTCTTTTCATGAGAGGTCTCGCCTAGTTTTGTGCTGCCATGTCCTCAGTCGAGGAGTTCGGCAGCAACTTCGAGCGTGTTGCGGAACGACGTCTCCAGATGGCTCTCCATCGCCTGCGCGGCGGCCTCGGCGTCATGGCGCTTCAGGGCGCTGAGAATGGCTTCATGCTGTTCGATGGTCTGTTCGCCATAGCCCGGCTTGGGGATTGCAAGGTAGCGGCCGCGGTCCATCTGTGCCTTGGAGATGTCGACCGCACGCCAGATCATCGGCAGCCCGCAGATCTCGGCTATGGTGCGATGGAAGATGTCGTCGAGCTGAATCGCCACGGCATAGCGCCCGCGGGAAATCGCGAGCTTATGCGCTGCCATGTTGTCTTCCAGGAGCTCGACTGCCTGGGGTGTCATCTTGACGGCGGCGCGCCTGGCACTTTCCATTTCCAGCGCCCGGCGGATAACGTAAGCCTCTTCCAGATCGGCTTGGCTGATCGGCGCGACATAGGTACCGGTCTGCGCCAGGATCTTGACCAGGCCTTCATCGCTGATGCGTTTGACCGCCTCGCGCACCGGCGTGCGTGAAACACCAAGCGCCTCGGCTATGGCAATCTCGTTGATGATTTCGCCCGGCTTCAGTCGGCCCACGACGATCATATTGCGGATCATGTGGTATATCTGGTCGCGCAATGGCAGCGCGCGATTCAGGGCCGAGGGGTCGAGGTCCATGAAAATTCCATTCTTCGTCCACGCCAATTGATGACGTTATATTAGAATGTCAATCGGAATGCACCTGCAGATGTGACCGTAACCATCGTTAAAAAGTCGCCGAAAACGTCCTTGCCAGAACTGTTATATTAGTGCAATAGTGCCGGCCGTCGCGATAACAACGTTGCGGCGAAGGCGGTGCCAGGGTCATTCGAGCGAATGCCCTCGCGGTCGGTTGAGGAGCTGATTCCGCACTTCGACAATTCGTCCCTGTGCTTGGCGCACAGGGTTATCTTGCCAGGGAGGACCAAGCCGGAAATGACTGCGGTGTCGGATTGCGCCCTGGATATGCGGGGCATCAGCAAGACGTTCCCGGGCGTGAAGGCGCTTTCCAACGTCAATTTTGCCGTCAAATTCGGAAGCGTCCACGCTGTGGTTGGTGAGAATGGCGCCGGCAAATCCACCCTGATGAAAGTGCTCAACGGCTCCCATGCGCCAACCAGCGGTACCATAAAGATCGCCGGCACCGAAGTGCGCATGCGTAGACCGGCCGACGCTCAAGCACTCGGCATCCGCATGGTGCATCAGGAGATCAATCTCGTCCCCGATCTGACCGTCGCCGAGAACGTCTATCTCGGGCGTATGCCGGGCAAATGGAGTTATCTGCGCAAAGGTGAAATGATCAGAAAAGCCGCTGCCGTGCTTAACGAGCTCGGCGCCGCGATCAATCCACACGAGCGGCTCGGCAACCTGTCGATTAGCCAGCAACAGCTCGTCGAGATCGCCAAGGCCTACGCAGCCCAGCCGCGCATCATCGTGTTAGATGAGCCGACGTCGTCGCTCAGCGAACATGAGACCGCGGCGTTGTTTCGGATCCTGCGCAAGATGCGCGACGACGGAATCGCCATCATCTACATCAGCCACCGGCTGAAGGAGGTGCTGGAGATCGCCGACGAAGTCACCGTGCTGCGCGACGGCTCCATGATCGAGACACGGCCCATCGAGGGCATCACCGCCGGCGAAATGATCAGGCTGATGGTCGGCCGCGAGGTGAGCAATGTCTTCCCAAAGAGTGCCGTCGAGGTTGGCGCCTCGGTGCTGCGCGTCGAGCGCATAAGCGACGGCGCGAGTTTCCAGGATGTCAGCTTCGATGTGCGGGCGGGTGAGATCCTCGGCCTGACCGGTCTCGTCGGCGCGGGGCGTTCCGAGGTGGCGCGCGCCATCTTCGGTCTCTCGCGCATCGTTGAAGGGAATGTGAGCATCAACGGGCGCAAGGTCGTTATCAACTCGCCGTCGGCCGCGGTGCGCGCTGGGATCGCCTATGTCCCCGAAGATCGCAAGGGTGACGGCATCGTGCCTGGCATGTCGGTGCGCGAAAACATCAGTTTGCCTATCCTGCGTCGGCTAACCAGCTTCGGTCGCATTAGGGCCAATGCCGATCGTTCTTTGTCGGCCGCTTACGTCAAACAGTTCTCCATCTCGCCGCCGGACGGCGAACGGCGCATCAATCTTCTGTCGGGCGGCAACCAGCAAAAGGCGGTCATCGCCAAATGGCTTGCGGCCAAGCCTGCCGTTTTGATCCTCGACGAGCCGACGCGCGGGGTAGATGTCGGGGCCAAGGCCGAGATCCATCACATCATCGGTCAACTCGTTGCCAATGGCATGGCGGTGGTGATGATTTCGTCGGAGCTGCCCGAAATCCTTGGCGTGTGCGACCGCGTTGTGGTGATGCGGGACGGTCGCGCATCGCAGCCGCTGATCCGTGCCGAGCTCAGCGAGGAGCGCATCATGGCGCTTGCGACGGGGGAGGAAGCGGCGTGACGGACGCAGCCATGGAGATGAGCGGTGTGAACCGCAACGATCGCTTTACGCGGGGCAGCCGGCTTGTCCACATGCTGTCGAAGGCGGGACTTGCACTGGCCATCCTCGCGGTCGGACTCTACGGATCCTTTGCTAGCCCGGCCTTCTTCACCACCGGCAATCTTCTCAATGTTCTGACCTCGATGTCGATCGTCGGCATCGTCGTGGTCGGCATGACATTCGTCCTCGTCGTTGGCGGCTTGGCCGATCTCTCGGTGCCTGCCACGATTGCCTGCGGCGCAATTCTTTCGCTGGGGCTGCAGCCGATGATCGGTCCGGTGCCCGCTTTCGCCCTGGCGATGATGCTGGCGGGATTGATCGGCCTGCTCAACGGCGTTCTCGTCGGCTATGTCGGCATCAATCCGATTATTGCCACGCTTGGCGTCGGAACCATCGGCCTCGGCATTGTTCAAGCGGCGGTCGGAGGCGTCATCGTGTACGGTTCAAACGCCGCCTCGGCGGAATTCGCCAAGGGGCGGCTACTCGGGATTCCGGTCGTGGTGGTGATCTTTCTGGTCATCGCGCTGATCGGCCACTTTGTTCTATCCAGATCCTTCTGGGGGCGCTGGACGCTTGCGACCGGCGGAAACTACAATGCCGCCGAGGCAAGTGCCGTGCCGGTCAAGGCGGTCAAGACCGGCGCCTTCGTCATCACGGCGCTCGCCTCCGGCATCAGCGGCGGCCTGCTTGGCCTTACCTTGCAGAGCGCGCGGCCACTGATCGGCGCGGGCTATGAATTCAGCGCCATCACAGCTGTGGTCGTCGGTGGTGTTTCGATCATCGGCGGATTTGGCTCGGTGCCGCGAGCGCTTGCCGGCCTGGTCTTCGTGCAGCTTTTGACCAACGTCATGGTGCTGGAAGGCGTCCGTACGCCGATCCAGGGCTTCGTCTTGGGCACCTTGATCGTTGGCGCCGTCGGCATGGATGCTGCACTACGCAAGCGAGGAGTGGCCTGATGCGCTTTCTTACCCTTGCCTCCCGTTATCGTGTGCTCGTCATCTTCGGTCTGACGCTCTTAGTCTCGGCCTTGGTCGTGCCCGGCTATCTTTCGGCCTCGACGCTCGGCCTGGGACTCGACCGGGCCGCCACCATCGGCTTGATCGCGATTGGTCTGACGGTTCTCCTGATCGCCGGCCAGATCGATCTGTCGGGCGGCGCCGTGTTCGCGCTGGCCGGTATCATCTCGGTTATGCTGCAACGCGAGATCGGCATTCTACCCGCGGCGCTCGTCGGGGTTCTAGTGGGTGTGGTGGCCGGTGCAATCAACGGCGCCCTGATCGTCGGTTTGAAAGTCAACTCGCTGGTCCTGACGCTGGCCACTATGCTGATCTTCCGTTCGCTGGCGCACTGGATCACCAACAGCCAGCCGGTGACGGGTACCGACATCATGCTGTCACTGGCGCTGGCCGAAATCTACCTCGAGATTTTCACCATCCGCAGTGCCTTGTTCATCACCCTGATCGTGCTCCTCCATATTTGGCTGACGCGCACGATACCCGGCCGCAATGTCTTCGCCGTGGGGTCCAATCCGGCTGCCGCCAAGGAAAGTGGTATTGCCTCGGATCGTATGGTCTTTCTAGGCTTCGTCTTCGCCGGCACGCTGGCGGGTCTCGCTGGCGTGCTCCAAAGCCTGATCACCAACACCGGTTCGCCCGTCTTCGGCTCGGAACTGACGGTTGCCGTCATCGCCGCCGTCGTCGTCGGTGGAACCCGTCTGGAAGGCGGCAGAGGATCAGCTCTCGGCACGCTGGGTGGTGTGCTGACCATCGGGTCGATGACCATTGCGATGGAGTTCCAGTCCATACCCGCATATGTCCAGCAGGTCGTGTCCGGGCTGATCCTGATCCTGCTCGTCGTGCTCGATCGGACCGTAATTTCCAAGGGGAGGGCTCCGGGCACACGCCCTGCGCTCATTCGCGACCAACCAGTCATTGAGGGAGGAAAAATATGATTGGCAACAAGAGCGTGTTCCAAATTGCCGTGGTGGCGTTTCTGGCATCGACCGGATTGGCGAGCGCCAAGACCGTCTGCTACGTAACGGCAGCGGATTCGCATGCCTATGCGACGCCGGCCAACAAGGCGCTTGAGGCGCGCGCCAAGGAGCTGGGCGTCGAGGTGCTGAGCCTCAGCCAGGACTTCGACGTTCAGAAGGGTACCGAGCAGCTCAACACCTGCGTGGCACGCAAGGTCGATGGCATCATCCTATGGCCGCTCGACCCGCAGGCTTATATTCCGGGTCTTGCACGGGCGCAGCAGGCGAAGATCCCTGCGATCCTTATCAACTCGCCAATGAGCGACGATGCCAAGCCTTTCATCAAATCGTTCACCGGCCCGGACGTCTATGACGAGGGCAAGATGGCGGCAGATTCCCTAAGCAAGGCGCTGAACGGCAAAGGTTCCGTGGTCGTCATCGCTGGCCAGGCAGGCAACGGCACGACCATAGGCCGTGTGAACGGCTTTACCGATCGCCTCAAGGAAGCCAAATCCGAGATCAATGTGCTGGACACCGTCAATGCCGACTTCGATCAGCAGAAGGCGCTGGTTGTCAGTCGAGATCTGATCACCCGCTTTGGCGACCAGATCAACGGTGTCTATGCCAATGACGACACAATGGCGCGCGGTTTCATCGACGCCTGGAAGGAAGCCAATCCGTCCAAGCCGACGCCGCCGATCGTCGGCATCAACGGCCAGAAGGATGCTTTCGAATCCATCAAAAGCGGCGAGATGTACGCGACCATCGTGCAGTCGCCCGTCGAGGATGGCCGCCTCGCGATCAACACCATCGCCGAGATCATTGACGGCAAGGAGGTCAAGGACCGGCTGCCGATCCCGCTGACCGTCGTCACCAAGGACAACGTGGGTTCTGTCGAACCGGCATTCTGATCGCAAGGCCGGCCCGGTTTGCCCGGGCCGGCCGCCCGCTGTCGCTTTGCGGCGACTGATGACTGGCTATGTCCTCGCTGGGAGCGCCGGATTCTGCCGCGAGATCGACGAGGATCGACCATGAAGTTCAGCCTGATCTTCTTTTCGAACTCCTATCCGCAAGAGGCGGGGGGCGCCTATGCGGTGATCTCTGAAATGGCGCGGTACGGCGATCGCCATGGCTTCGAGGCGGTGTGGATTCCGGAGCGCCACTTTCACACCATGGGCGGCATCTACCCCAATCCAGCGGTTGTCGCCGCCTATCTGGCTTCGATCACCAGCAACATCCGATTGCGGGCTGGCAGCGCCGTGGCGTCGCTCCATCATCCGGCAAGTGTCGTGGAATCCTGGTCGGTGGTAGACAATCTCTCCAACGGCCGCGTTGATCTTGCTCTGGCCAGCGGCTGGAACGTCAACGACTTCGTGCTCGCGCCATCGGCTTACGCCAACCTGCGCGACATCTGGTTCGAGCGCATCGACGAAATTCGCGCGCTTTGGCGAGGGCAGCCGGTTAGCTATCCGAACGGCGCCGGCAAGCCGACGCCGATCACTACCTATCCACGTCCTATACAGAAAGAACCAAACCTTTGGCTGACGGCGACGAAGCAACCGGAGACTTTCCGGCGCGCCGGCGAGCTCGGTATGAACGTGCTGACCATGCTTGCGGGCATTTCGCTCGAGCAATTGGCGCAAAAGACGGCACTGTACCGGGAAGGACGCGAGCGCGCCGGTCTCGATCCCGATACAGGCACGGTCACCTTGATGCTGCACACATTCGTGCACGAGGATATCGATACGGTGCATCGGGCGGTCCGGGGACCTTTCCTCGACTACATCAAGACCAGCCTGATGAGCCATTTGCAGGGCGGTGCAGTCGATGTCGGCCGCCAGCTTTCGGCCGAAGAGGTCGACCAGATGGCGGAGTATTCCTTTGAACGCTATTTCAGCACGGCGGCGTTATTCGGCACAGTGGCCGAGACGCGTAAGTTCGCGTTGGCCGCGAGGGAAGCCGGCGTGGGCGAGATTGCCTGCCTGCTGGACTACGGCCCGTCGGTGGCCGACATGCGCGCGAACCTTCCTTTCCTTGCCGAACTGAAGCATAGCCTTGAAGCTGTCGAAGCCTAGCGTCATGAGGCTCGAGCCGACAAACAGTGCTGGCGCGCGAGAGGAAGCTCCGACGCGTCCAGCCCCTATTGCGATCGTCGGCATGTCGTGCCGCTTTCCAGGTAGCACTGGGCCCGATGCCTATCACCGCACGCTGATCAAGGGGCAAGATTTGTTCTCGCCGCCGCCACGGGAGCGTTGGCACTGGTGTTCGGACGACCGTATCGCCGTGCCGAAGGTTGGCGCGCTGGTCGATATTTTCGACTTCGACAACGCACTCTTCCGTATCTCGCCACGTGAGGCCGAGGCAATCGATCCCCACCAGCGTCTGATGTTGGAAGAGGCATGGCTGGCTATCGAAAATGCCGGCTACCGGCTGGAGCACTTCAGGCGTAAGACAACGGGGGTGTTCATCGCGGTCTACAATCCGGATTTCCAGTTCTACGCGCGCGCGGGAGACTGGGACGAAATCACCCGTCTATATCTCGCCACCGGCGCGGCGCACACGATGGTGCCCAACCGGATCTCCTATGTCTTAGACCTCAAGGGTCCGAGCGAGGTAGTGGATACGGCCTGCTCCAGCGCGTTGGTCGCCGTCCACCGTGCCATCGAGGCCATCAGGAGCGGCGAGTGCGAGCAAGCGATCGTCGGCGGTGTGAGCCTGTTGCTGGAGCCCAGCCGACTGGTCAGGCTGCAGGAGCTGGGATTACTCAGCGTTACGGGAGAAAGCGCGCCCTTCGACAGGGATTCGCGTGGACAGGTGCTGGGCGAGGGCGCTGCGGCACTGATCCTCAAGCCGCTGCGGCAAGCGCTCGAGGACCGCGATACGATCCATGCTGTGGTGCACGGCAGTGGCGTCAATCACCAGGGTGCGTCGTCCGGCGGACTCACGCGTCCGAGTGCGCTCGCGCAGGCCGAGTTGATCGCCAGGACGTGGCGGCGGCACGGCCTCGATCCGCACGCGGCCTGTTATGTCGAGGCGCATGGTAATGGCGGCGGTGGCGACCTCAGCGAACTTTTGGCGTTCCAAGACGTCTTCAGTGCCGGGGTCACGATCGGTTCCGTCAAGGGCAATATTGGGTTCCTCGAGGCGGCCGGCGGCATGTCGCAGATCATCAAGGTCGTCACGGCGATGCGGTACGGTATCATGCCGGCAACGCGCTCGCATCGCCACTTGATCGAAGATGCTGCTCTGCGCCCGGAGTACCTGCGTGTGCTCAGCGACAACACGTCTGTGAGCGATCTTTCCCTGGACAGGCCCTTCCTGGCCGGCGTTCACGCCTATGGGTTGGGAGGTTGCAACGCGCATATTGTGCTCGGCGAGCCTGCCCGTTCACTTGAGGACCGAAACGAACATGCGTTGCCTCTCCTGCTCTCAGGCGACGACGAGGCTGAACTTGCCGCATCGGTCGGCAACTTGCTGCAATGGCTACGGCAGGCCCCTTCGGCTTCGCTTGACGATATCTGCTTTACCCTCGCGGCGGGACGGTCCCACAAGGCACGGCGAGCGGCCTTTCCATGTCTGTCAAAGGCGGCGCTCGTCGGCTGGCTGGGAACTGCCTTACATGACTTTGAGCGGGCGCGAAACGATGTCGATCCAACGATTCTGGACGAGGACATCCGCAGGGCGATGTTCCATTGGCTTGAAGGGACCGACGTCGCTTGGGAGCGGCTCATATCGCAAGGAAACCGCATAGAACTCGCACCGGTGCCGCTTCGCCGCCGCCGCTTTCCACTGCCGGCGATCGCCCCTGCTGATCTCATGGGTGAATGCCGAGACGCCTCGGCCTAACCAAACGTGCCCAGGATTTCCCGTCAGGGTGTTTCTACGCGCGACCCCCGCAAGCGCAAGGCCGGTCTCCCCAAAGGCTGCCAAAGGACCAACCCAAGGCTGACGCAGAGAGCAAGTGCCCCCGCGATCTGGAAGATGGCCACGACCGAAATCTGCTGCGCAATGCCGCCGGCAGCAAGCAGGGCAGCGACATGGGAAAGCCTGATCGTGTTCGAATAAATAGCGCTTGCGTGGGCGGGCCGATCAGGCAGGCGCTCCTGCAATATGATCAGGCTCAGTCCCATCATGACGCCTGCCACGATCCCGTGGATGACGCTGAGCAACACGATCGTTGACACGCTGTCGATTAAGGAAACGGCCACGAAGAAGCCTAGCAGCATAGTGCTCGACACCGCCAGCATCGTGGCCTGTCCGGCTCGCGAAACAATCACGTTCGAGCAAACGATCAACGGGATCTCCACGGCCGCTGCGATCGCGAAGGCCAAGCCGACATGGTATTCGCTGCCACCGACCTGGACGATACGCCAAGGAATGCCAAGTGCGCAGACCGCCAGCAGAAAGTGAATGGACGCAAGCGCGGAAATGATCACGAGGATCGAAGCGGGTTTTTTGTCAGGCGCTTCCGGTGCGAGCTTGTGTTCACCCGCCGTAGCTTCCAGCTGCGACGAGCGTAGCGCCATGGCTCCGATGATCAACGACAGCAACGCATAAGCCCCGGCAATGGTAAGAAAGAGCGCCGTCGGAGATTGCCATGCAGCAATCAATCCGCCGAGCGGCGGGCCGATCACCCAGCCGCCGCTGGCGACCGCACGGATGATCGCGGTGGACGATCTGGCATGGACAATGGCTAACGCCATAAGCTGCGAAAACAGGCTACCCGCGATGGCAAGCAGCGATGCAAAGATAACCAGGAAGCCAAGATAACTCGTTATGAACGCCAGGATCAGTGCACCGGCCAGCCCGCAAAGGGCGGATCCGATGACGATCGGATAGCGCAGCCGCGCAGCATCGCCGATCCTGCCGACACCATAGGTCGCTGCGGAGGACGCTAACGTTCCTGCGACCAGCAGAAGACTTGCCTCGAAGTAGCTGGCATGGAGCTCCAAGGTCAGGAAAACAGGCATGACTGTAGCCAGCGCCGAACTCGTGCAGGCGTTGATCATGATGCAGAGTGCGAGGGTTCTTACCCCTGGTGAAATTACTCTGAAGGGCATACGCTAGCTTGTTACACTAATATAACAAACGCAATGCAATTTGTCCTATTGGCGACATTGATGATCGAAATCGTCGGCAGCTGGCTTCGCTCGCGCATCGCAAGTCCCTCCCATCTGCCCGCTGACGTGACCGAAATCCGACGATGGGTCACTTCGGTGAGGTACTGGATCCGGCATGAGCCGGGCAGATGAGGCTTCGAACGAGCCAGTCCTTAAATCGGATGCATTACCATTCATTGGCCGCTTCCAATTGCAGTCGATAGTAGACCTCCCCTGTGGTCACTGCGAACCGGACTGTCCGTTCTGGGCCCGTGCTGCCAAGCGCGATTTCTAGGCCTCCGCGTTACAAAGCGACCAAAGATGTCGGAACCTATCCAACAGAGAACTCGCTTGAATGGCGATTTCAGCCACATCAGATTCGCACACAACGCGCCGGTTAACGGACCGCAAGTTCCCGCGGTTGCGCCCTCCCGCAACCAAGACAAAGGCCCGGTTCATCCGGGCCTTTTTCATTTTGAGCGGCGGAATTGCAGGCTTTATCCTCTCCGGGGCGGCTTCAATTCCATCAACCCGGCCTTGGCCGATTTTTTGTTGCTGGTTCCGTTTCGTGCCTCGGCAAGCCGGGCCCCTCGAGTGCCATTCAATCGTGCGTTTCGCCATCGTAAACCGTGGCTCGCATCGATGGGCGCTGCAGAAAGGCGCGGAACCACTTCGACAGTCGCGGCCTTCCCTGTTCGAAGGCAGGCAGATTGCGGAATGCCAGCCAGTCGAGGGCGCTGGCGACAGCGATGTGGCCGACATGCAGCGGTTCATCGAACTCAGTGGACTGTTCGAGATAATCGTAGGATTCGACCAGCTTCGTCTTCATCCCTTCCGCGAGCGCGAGATAGCGCAGATGCTCCGGACGGCGCGAAGTCTCCCAGCGCAAAGCGATGCCGGCTTCGCACATGCCTTGAGCAACGGCCTGCATCCGCAGGGCTGCCCAGCGCCGGGGCCCCGTAGCCGGGATCAGGGAGGTCTGCCTGTTGAGCGTTTCAAGATAGTCGCAGATCACGACGGAATCGAAGATCGTCTCGCCATCCGATAGGACTAGAACCGGCACTTTGCCCAGCGGGTTGACCGCAAAGACTTGGTCGTTGCGATTGGTTGGGCTGGTTTCATGGTGAATGACACGCAATTGCCCGGCGAGCCCGGCTTCATGCGCGAACACCAGAACCTTGCGCGCATAGGGGGAGTGGGTTTGATAAAGAAGGTCCATTGTCGATCCGATTTGAACGTTTGAGCGAGGCGTATGGCACGATGCATGTGTCGCACCTTCTCCGTTCGCCAACAGAGAAGCTGTCGCGTCCGGTCGTGCATTTCCGTGCTGCTGAAATAGTATTGCGTCAAAGAGGATATTGGCGCTGCATATACTATCGGCTAGCGAGCGAAATTTGCGCCAGCGCCTATATCGACAAGCATTCTCGCTCGCTGCGAGCCTGACGGCCGAGAGCGGCTACTCGGCAATCAATTGCGGCGGCATGTGCAGGTAACGCGCTGCCTTGCGCTTGGCAGCGATGTCTCTCCAGACGAATTCGACCTGATCGGTGGTCAAGCCAACTGCGTCAGCAGTGTCCGAGGCCGCCACTTCATGGTCCAGCGCGTAGAGGCAAAGGTCCATCTGGTCGTATGGCAGCACAAAGTAGAATTCTTCCTGTGTCTGCGGCAACGAATAGGTGTCCGTCGTCGGCGGCCGTGCGCATATCTCGGCTGGCACGCCCAGATATTCGGCGAGCCTGTAAACCTGCGTCTTGTAGAGATGCGCGATCGGCTTGATGTCGGCGGCTCCATCGCCGTTCTTGACGAAGAAGCCCTGGTCGTATTCCAGCCGGTTCGGCGTGCCGAGCACGGCATAGTTCAACCTGTCGGCATGATAGTATTCCAATTGCTTGCGGGTACGCTGCTTCATGTTGGTGGCGGCGACGATGCCGAGATAGGTCTCGAGCGGCAGCCGCAGCTTCCTCTCCACACCGTCCGGCGAGCGCACGACCAGCGACGAGATATTGTAGCCTCCGGTGGTGAGGCCGTTGTCGAAGACGATCTTGGACGCCCACCCCGGGCCGTAATCCGGCTCGACCTGGCGAATAAAGGCATCGCGTCGCTCATAACACCCCATCGCGGCCAGCATTGGCGCCATATCTTCTTTGGTGCGTTCGATGCCGAATGTATCGGCCACCAACGTTCCAAGACGCAGGCTGTCGGGATCGGAGTCGGCCTCGGGCATCAGCAGCGCAAAGACGTTGCCAGCGCCCAGCGCCCGCACCGCCAGCGCAGCGCAGACGCTGGAATCGATGCCGCCGGAAAGGCCGAGGACCAGCCCACGTCGGCGCAGATCCTTGCGCAGGCTTTCACGAATTGCATCGGCAATGCGGTCGGTTTCCGCTGCCGGATCGAAATCGAGCGCAGCGGCCGAAAAGCGGATGGTCATACATCAGGCCCTTTTCTGAGGTGCATCGCTGCCGCCAGCCGGCGGCTGAGCTTGCCGCTGTCGGTCTTCGGCAAAGCAGCGACGAATTCAATCGTCTTGGGAACCATATAGTCTTCGAGCTGACGTGCGCAGTGGCGCAGCACGTCGCGTTCGGTCAGCTGCGGATCGGCCAACACCACAAAGGCCTTGATGGACTGTCCGAGTACCGGGTCGGGGACGCCTGTCACGAGCGCTTCAGCGATGCCGGGCAGCGCATGCAGGACGGTCTCGACCTCCTTCGGCGCTACCTTTTCGCCTCGCGATTTGATGATGTCGTCTCGGCGGGCGATGAAAGTGAGGAAGCCGTCGGCGTCGGCGGTGAAAAGGTCGCCGGTATGGAGCCGCAACGTACCGGTTTCCGGATGTGGGCGGAGCGCCAGAGCGGTCGCTTCCGGTGCTTCCCAATAGCCTTTCATGACATTCGGCCCGGTCACCACCAACTCGCCAATGTCATCAGGTTTTGCCGGTTTGCCGGCTTCGTCCACGACATAGGCTTGCGAACCGGGGATGGCGATGCCAACGGAGCCAGGGCGTGTCTCCAACTGCTCAGACGGCAGATAGGTGGCGCGGATGCACTCGGTCTGCCCGTACATCGAATAGAGACGCACACCAGGCAGCACGGTTCTTAGCCGGCGAATATGGTCGACCGGCAACGGTGCGGCAGCACTGGTGATGTAGCGCAAACTGGCGAACAGGGCGGCGTCAAAGTCCTTCATCTGCAGCATCATGGCGACCATCGACGGCACCAATGGGAAGCCTGTGGCGCGCTCATCCCGTAGGCGCTCGAAGACGGCATAGGGGAAAGCAAAGGACTTTTCGAGAACGAGCGTCGCGCCGCTGAAGACCGCGGTCAGCAGTTGCGTCAGTCCATAACCGAAGGACAGTGGCAGCACGCTGAGGATGACGTCGTCTGCGGTGTTCTCGAGATAGGAGGCGATGGAAGATGCGGCGGCATCGAGATTGGCGTGCGCCATCGTCACGCCCTTCGGGTCGCCTGTGGAACCGGACGTGTAGAGAATTGCTGCGAGATCGTCCTCTTGCCGACCGTCGTCGATCATCGACACCGGTTCGGCGCGCGGAGAGTTCTCGAGAAGGGGCGCATCCGGAAGCGCGGCGTGCGGCTCCGTCAGCAGAATGTGGATCGGTGTCGGGAATTGCGATGCGGCTTCGGCAAGGATGGGGGCCAGCCTGCCTTGCGCCATGATGGCGGTGGGGCGGCAATGGTTGATTAGGAATGCGATGCGTCCGGCCTTGGCTGACGGATTGACCGGCACCAGCACCGCATCGGCCATCCAGACTGCGAAAATGGAAAGCACGGCCTCGAGGCCATTGTCCATGAACACCAGGACGCGATCGCCCCGTCGCACGCCGGCGACGGCAAGTGCACTGGCGATGCGCTCTGCCGACTGCCTGAATTCGGCATAGTTGATCCGCCGGTCGCCACAGACCAGCGCCGTCTTCAGGCCAGCATCGGCTGCACGTGCGCGAAGATGATCTTCGAGACGCATCTGCAGCCTGCCCTTTACTTGGCTCGTTTGCCGTCGATGTAGGCGACGATGCGGGCGATCGAATCGAGATTAGCCGGAACGATCTCGCGGTCTTCGACCTTGAAGCCGAACTCTTTCTCGATGTGGCCGACCAGTTCGAGGATGCCTGTGGAATCGACAAGGTCGTTGTCGATCAGCGACATATCATCGGGCAACGGGTGGTTGTCGTCGCCAAACAGAAAGTTCTCGATGATGAAGGCGCGGATCGCCGTTTTGGTGTCATCTGCCATGGTCTCTGTCCCGGTGTTTTCCATCAATCGGTCTTCGTGGAGAAGCTGTCCAGCCAAAGCTGGGTCGAAACGATGCCCACAAAAGCGGTATCGTCCCGGAAGCTGGCCGTCTCCTGATGCAAGACCTTGTTTTTCAGTTTTTCGACCGCTGTAGCGTTGAAGAAGCCGCCTTTGGTGATGGCGGCCCCGGAGAGTACGTCTGCCAGATAACGCGGGGGCGTTGCCGCAAAGGCCTGGCTGTCCGGCGCGCGATAGGGCTGCTTCGGCCGCTCGATGATCGCCTCGGGAACCAGGCCTTTCGCAGACTGCTTGAGAATATGCTTCTCCCGCAGGCCGTGCAGCTTCATGTCCGGAGACAAGCCCGCAGCAAAGTCGATGATGCGCGGGTCGAGGAACGGAAAGCGGCCTTCCACACTGTTTGCCATCATGACGCGATCGCCCTGCGCGGAAAGGATGTAGCCCGGCAGAAGGAACGTCGTTTCCAGATATTGGGCCTGATGCAATGGATGCCAGCGGGAAAAATCCGACGGCAGCATGGAGGCCAGCTCCGCGGTCCCATCATAGTCGCCGAGCTCCTGCTTGAGTTCAGATGAAAAGAAAAGTTTGGCGGCACCTGTCGAGCGGAAGCGCGGCCGATGCGAATAGAGGAGATCGTCGATGCGGTCGTCGTCGGCACCGAAGAAGCGGGCCAGATATTCCGGCGATTGCCGCTGCAGGCCAGGCAGATAGGGATAGAGCCGCTGGAACAGCAATGGCCGGAACTTCGAGTTGGGCTGGCGGCCACAGAAGCGGCGCAGTTTCGCTTCGCGGAAAATATCGTACCCGGCAAACAATTCATCCGCGCCTTCACCGGTGAGCACTGCCTTTATGCCGTTGTCGTGCACCAGTGCCGAGAGCTTGGCGAGTGGCGCCGGCGCCGTGCGCAGGATCGGCCGTTCGACATGTCGTATGACGGATGGGAACAAGCCCGAGATATCGCTGGCGGAGCAACGGGCAGTAGTGTGTTCCACGCCGAGCTCTGAGGCCATCACGGCCTGCCATTTGCTCTCGTCGTGTTCTTCGCTGTCGAAGCCCAGCGAAAAGGTTCTGAGCCTTTCGGGGTGCGTGCGAGCGGCGAGCGCCGACACAAGAGAAGAATCCAGACCGCCGGAAAGATAGGAGCCGACAGGCACGTCGGCACGAAGCCGAATGCGGGTGGCGTCGTCGAGCAATGCCCGCAGCTCTTCGACCGCGTCGGATCGCGGCCGGATATCACCGGCATCGAGATAGGTCTGCCGCCACCAGGCGCGCTGTTCGACGCGTCCACTTTCCACGATCATCAGGTGACCGGGCGGCAATTCCGAAATGCCCTGGAATGCGGTACGGGGAGCAAGCGGCGTCCACAAGGTGAAGATCTGGTCTAGTGCAAGCGGGTCGAGCCTCGCCTCGATGCCCGGGACAGCGAGCAGCGCCTTGATCTCGGATGCGAAGAACAGCGTGTCGCTGCGCTGTGTGTAAAACAGCGGGCGCACGCCCATGCGATCGCGAGCCAGAATCATGCGTCCCTGACGTGCATCCCAAAGCGCGAAGGCGAAATCGCCATTGAGTTCATCAAGGCAATCCAGGCCCTTCTCGTCGTAGAGTTGCAGGATCACCTCGGTGTCCGACCGGGTGCGGAATTGCCGGCCCTTGGCGATCAGCTCATTCCGCAGTTCGACATAGTTGAAGATCTCGCCATTGTAGGAGATCACCAGATTGTCGGACGGACCGGACATCGGCTGGTGGCCGTCGGAGAGACCGACGATCGACAGCCGTCGATGCGCCAGCCCGGCCTCGCCATCGATATGGATGCCACTGTCGTCCGGACCCCGATGAGAGAGTTGCCTCGTCATGCGAGCCAGCAGCGCCTTCGCTTCAGCCGGCGCTACACCCTTTCCGAAATACCCCGCCACCCCGCACATCAGGCCACCGTCATGTGAAGCGGTCGCCGATCAGACGAGTCCAACCTTCTCCGGCAAGACCGTTGACGAAGGCCTGCCCGCTGGTAAAGGCCTCGATCAGTTTCGGGTCGCGAGAATGAACGATGGTGGATGCGGCATGCACGAATGCGATCTTGCGTCCCATCATGGCGCCGAGAAGCGCAGGCTGCGTGCGTCCGCGCAACGCCGGCATGTTCCGTGAGTCGGCATGACGCATCATCCGGTCGATCACGAGTCCTTCGCGACCAGGCAGTGATAGGACCTGGACGACGCGACCGAGACGCCCCCTGTCGCCGTAGTAGAGGAACAAGCCGATTGGTGCGCCGTTCGAGCGGGCGCGAACAACCCGCAGCACCCTTTCACCATGGATAACCTTCCGG
The DNA here is from genome assembly GCF_042739215.1 of Mesorhizobium sp. NPDC059054. Classification (NCBI taxonomy): domain Bacteria; kingdom Pseudomonadati; phylum Pseudomonadota; class Alphaproteobacteria; order Hyphomicrobiales; family Phyllobacteriaceae; genus Mesorhizobium; species Mesorhizobium sp. NPDC059054. Next base: position 336,329 of record NZ_JBHYHV010000006.1, on the reverse strand, counting down.
CGAGCCTCGGCCAGCATATAGCGCAGGCGTTCAGCATCCCACTGCGGCCGCAACGCGAACTGGCGCAGGAATGTCGGGATAATCTCGGCGGCTTCGTCCTCGCTGACGTCGCCATCGGTGAATGCGTCCGCGCGACTGACCTCCGGCACATAACCGTACCAGTCTGATTTGGCACGCTGCGCCAGCGCATCGAAGGGCCGGAGAAGAGGCGTGAGAAGCCTTGCCCCAGGCACACGCTTTGCGACGCTGTCCGCGACAAACGAAACAGGACGCAGGATGCGCAGCCATTCGAGGCTGTAGTCCGGCAGGATATGCCCGTTCACCTTCTGCCAGAGAGCTGTCGACAGGTCGTTCGAGGTTTCGGTGAAGGAGAGATCCTGTGGACCGGAGAGGACATCCCGCAACAGTCGGGCACCGGCGAAGGGGTCGTCTTTGCGGGCATCCACCATAAAGGTGCCGCAGACGGCTGCGCGCAGCGTCCTGCCGGCATGTTCCATCGCAAGCGGGAAGATGCCGAAGAAACCGCTCACGGTGCCGTCGTCACGCACGTGGACCTTGGAGGCCAGTTCTGGATCGTAATTCGGACCTTCGAGGAACAGTGTCTTCAGATAATCGGCGAGGGCGCGCGGGTCCACGCCGTTGCTGCGCAGGAGCCGCTGAAACAGCGCTGCGACGGCCGGCAGATCCTGAGCCGTTACCGGTCTGATCTCAGGCATGCTTGTCGCCTCGGCCAATCCTGAACACGTCTACGCTTCCAATCGCGAGCACAGCTTTACGTATGGGCAGCGTCGTATCAGCAACTTCTAACCAAATGATTGGCAGCGCCATAGTTTGGAAGAAGATGTGAAGCTTGGCGAACAGATGCTTAAGACGTCCCAAGAAGAGTGTTCTTCAGAAGCCCTTTCGGCACCTGGGCTCATTTGTGGGGGCAAAAGTCGATGCTGGTTTCAAATCACCGGCTGCGACGCACCGTCTGGGACGGCGTTTCACCATATCTGCGGCGATAGGCAGCTGCAGCGCGGCCGAGATGCCCGAGGCCGGCCTGGCCAGCCAGTTCGGTCACGGATCGTCTGCTTTGAGGATCGTTGAGTAGCGAGCGGAAATGATCGAGGCGGACGGCCTCGATCATCTGCACCAGTGTCGTTCCATTGTGGCGGCGTACTGTCTCCTGCAGCGAGCGCAGGCTGACGTCGACCGCCATGGCGATGTCGCCGACGCTGAAGTCTCGTTCGATGTTGGCGCGGATCCAATCCTGTGCCCGACCGATGGTGGATGATGCCGCCGCTGGAGCCGGCGCATCGAGCGCCGTGCGTTGCGAATGGGCAAGCGAAGAAAGCAGCAGGGAAGACAGGCTTTCCCCGAGCCTCGCCAGATAGGTGCCGAACGCGGCATTGCCGTTCTCGACACTTTCCAGCATCAGGCCGACATGATTGAGTGCCAGCCGTCCCGCAAGGCTCGACAGGTCGACGGCCGTCTCGAACTCGACCTTGTCGACGGCGCGATCCGCCAATTCGGCGCATTGCCTTTGCATGACTTCACGCTCGATCAGCACGATCAGCTTGGCGCAGCCGTCGGACCAGCGCATGCGGGTCGGCAACGTCGGCGACAGCAGCGAGGCGATATGACCCGGGCGCGCCTGGGCCGTGGTGGTGCCGCAACGGACTTCGGCCGAGCCGGCAAGGGGGATCTGCAGCAGGAAGAAGGACGAGAGTTCGCCGGGGTCGATTTCGACTTCCGAGCCATAGCCAACGAAATTCAGCGAATAGCCGCGCTGTCGCGAGGCGCGATGAACGGCGTGGAAGCCGGCGGCGTTGGCCTGGCGCGGCGACAGGAAATGCGGGCAGAAGATGCGGCCGATCTCCTGGCGCGCTTCCTCCGGTGAAAACGTGTCCACCAGGGCGTGCCGGGCCAGCGGCGATCTCAGATTGACTGCGTCCATGCGGCAGCCTTCCCATTCACCCCGTACGGCCGCGCATTCTGGATAGTCTTTGCGCGTATTGGATTGCGGCCACGGCGCTTCCACCTCAGTCTTAATCTAGTTGAAGTCTAAAAGAAACGCGAGTCCCGCCAAAGTCGGGGTAACGCGTCGGACGGGGAATATCTGGAGGAGCCTATGTCGTCCGCGCCTTTCATCGCCGGCATGCGCAAGGTCGCAGGCGCCGTCTCCGTGATCACCACGACGGGCAGCGACGGGGAGCGGCGCGGCCTTACCGCAACGGCCGTGTGCTCTTTGTCGACCGAGCCGCCTTCGCTGGTCGCCTGCGTCAACCGCAAGACCTGGGTGGCGCAATTCGTGCCGGATTCCGGCGTGTTCGCGATCAATGTGCTGTCGCATCTGCAGGAAGACGTTGCGCGCACCTTCGCCGGCCAGACCGAGCTCGCGGCGGGCGAGCGGTTCGGCATTGGCGATTGGCATTCGGGAGTGACCGGCGTTCCGGTCGTGCGCGGGGCGCTCGCCTCGTTCGAATGCCGGTTGGAACAGGTCGTCGAGCACACGACCCATGTGATCCTGATCGGTCATGTGGTGGAGACGGTGCTCGGGGACGGGCAATCGCTGGTCTATGTCGAAGGCGGTTTCTCGGCGGTCGGGCATGTCCGGTCCGCTGCCTGAACCAATGGATCGAAACGAGCTGGGAGAAGATCGATGAAGGGTTTGAACGGAAAGACGGCGATCATTTCAGGTGGGGCCACGCTGATCGGCGAAGGCTGCGCAGCGGTTCTTGCAGGCTACGGCGTCAACGTCGTCATCGCCGATATCAACGAAGCGGATGGTGAGGCGGTCGCCAGTCGGATCGGCGCCAAGGCCAGTTTCATCCGCACCGACATCACCAGCGACGAAGACATCAAGGCTCTCGTCGAGGCGACGGTGAAACGTCATGGCCGGCTGGACTTCCTGGTCAATGTCGCTGCCACCTATCTCGACAATGGTGCAGAAACCACGCGCAGCGAATGGCTGAAAGCGTTCGATGTCAATGTTGTCGGTTCGGTGGTGCTGATGCAGGAGGCGCGTCCGCATCTGGCCAAGACCAAGGGCGCGATCGTCAATTTCGGTTCGATCTCGGCGCGTGTCGCCCAGGTCGGACGCTGGGCCTACCCGGTTTCCAAGGCAGCGATCCTGCAACTGACCCGCAACCAGGCACTCGATCTCGCAGCCGACGGCATCCGCGTCAATGCGGTGTCGCCAGGCTGGACCTGGAGCAACATCATGCGCCAGCTGTCCAATGACAACCGACCGAAGACCGACGGGGTAGCGGCTCCTTTCCATCTGCTGAGGCGTACCGGCGACCCGGCGGAAGTCGCGGAAGCAGTGGCATTTCTGCTTTCCGATGCGGCGAGTTTCATCACCGGCACCGATATCCGTGTCGACGGCGGCTACACGGCGATGGGGCCGGAACGCATCGATCCGGCCATCCCGCTTTTGATGGAATAAGCCTGGCAAGCGCTGCAAAGAGAAACAAGGGAAGAGAACGACGATGAGCAAGCGCATCACGATTTTAGGAGGAGGGCAGGCGGGCCTGCAGCTCGCCTGCGGCCTGCTTCAGCACGGCTACGAGGTGAAGGTCGTCCAGAACCGGACGGCGGAAGACATGCGCACCGGCAAGGTTCTGTCCAGCCAATGCATGTTCGACACCGCCTTGCAGAACGAAAGGGAGATTGGCCTCAATTTCTGGGAAAAGGAGTGCCCGACCGTCGATTCCATCAATTTCGTCGTACCATCGCCGGATCAGCCTGGCGCCAAGGCGATCGACTGGAACGGCAAACTCGACAAGCCGGCGCAAAGTGTTGACCAGCGCGTGAAGATCCCGGTCTGGATGAGCGAATTCGAGCGGCGTGGTGGCACGCTGGAAATCAAGGAAGCCGGCATCGCCGATCTCGAGACCTACGCTGCGTCGTCTGACCTCACCATCGTTGCCGCAGGCAAGGGCGACATTGCCAAGCTGTTCGAGCGCGACGCGGAAAAATCCCCCTTCGATAAGCCGCAGCGCGCGCTGGCACTGACCTATGTCCATGGCATGGTGCCGCGGCCGGACCATTCGGCGGTCAATTTCAATCTGATCCCCGGCGTCGGTGAATATTTCGTCTTTCCGGCGCTGACCAATTCGGGTGCTTGCGAGATCATGGTGCTGGAAGGCATTCCCGGCGGGCCGATGGATTGCTGGAAGGACGTGACTTCACCGCAGGAACATCTGGCGCGGTCGAAATGGATCCTAGATACATTCCTGCCCTGGGAAGCGGATCGCTGCCGCAACGTCGAACTGACCGATGCCAACGGTATCCTGTCAGGAGCATTCCCGCCCACCGTGCGCAAGCCTGTCGGGCACCTGCCTTCAGGCCGGCTGGTGCTCGGTCTCGCGGATGCCGTCTGCCTCAACGATCCCATCACCGGGCAGGGATCGAACAACGCTTCGAAAGCGGCGAGGATCTATATGGACGCCATTCTGGCGCATGGCGACCGGCCGTTCGACGCCGCCTTCATGCAGGCGGCCTTCGACCGCTATTGGCACTATGCGCAATATGTCGTCGGCTGGACGAATGCGATGCTGACGCCGCCACCGCCGCATGTGCTCAACATCATGGGGTCGGCACAGGCCTATCCAGCGCTCGCCAGGAGAATAGCCAACGGCTTCAACAACCCGCCGGACCTGTTCCCCTGGTTCGCCGTGCCCGAAGAAGCCGACCGTTACCTGCAGCAACTGGCGGCTTGATCTTTCAGCGGCATGGCCGGGTTACCAGTCATGCCGCGTGGAAGCTCTTATTCGAAGTAGACGCTGATGGTTCCATAGGGACCGAAGTCGGCGGCGATGGTGTCACCATGCCGCGCTTCGACCGGGCGCACGAAGGAACCCGACAAAACGACTTCACCGGCGGCGATCCCCATCCCGTAGGCGTGCAGCCGGTTGACCAGCCAGACAATGCCCATGGCCGGATGGTTCAGCACGCCGGCGCCCAGGCCGGTTTCCTCAACCTCGGCATTGCGCGAGACGATAGCGCCGATCCAGCGCATGTCGGCGTCAAGTGGACGGATCGGCCGTCCGCCGAGCACGATACCGGCATTGGCGGCGTTGTCGGAGATGGTGTCGAAGAAGGTGCGGGCCTTGCCGGCTTCCTTGTTGGTGCGCTCGATGCGCGTGTCGAGGATTTCCAGCGCCGGCGTGATGTAGTCGGTGGCATTCAGCACATCGAAGATGGTCACGTTCGGGCCGCGCAGCGACGCCTTCATGACAAAGGCGATCTCGGCCTCGATGCGCGGCTGGATGAAGCGATCGGCGGGAACCGTTCCGCCGTCGGCGAAGAACATGTCATCGAACAGAATGCCGGAATCCGGGATATTGATGTTGAGCGCCGACTGCATGGCCTTGGAGGTCAGGCCGATCTTCCAGCCCTTGGTGACTGCGCCGGCTTCGCTCTTTTTCTTCACCAGAGCTGCCTGCACTTTGTAGGCGTCGTCCATGGTGGCGTTCGGGAAATCGAGGCTGAGCAGGCGGATCTGGCGCCGGCTGCGTTCGGCCTCGAACAGGCGTGTCGCGGCATCGTCGATTTCGGCGGGTGTCATGGTCGTCGCGCTCACTCGTCAACAACTCCGTTGCGCAGGATGCCGATGCCCTCGGCCTCGACCTCGATAACGTCGCCAGGCTTCAGCCAGATCGGCGGGTCGAAACGGGCGCCGGCGCCGGTCGGGGTTCCGGTGACGATGACATCGCCCGGCACCAGGGTCGTGAAGGTCGAAATATAGGCGATGATCTTGCGGAAAGAGAAGATCATGCGGCTGGTGCGATCGCTCTGGCGAACCTCGCCGTTGACACGCGTTTCCAGCTTGATGTCGGCGATCTGCGCCTCATCGGTGAACGGCACGAGCCAGGGGCCGATCGAACCGGTACGGTCGAAATTCTTGCCCTGAGTGACGTTGAATTTGGCGTGCCGGACCCAGTCGCGGATCGTGCCTTCGTTGCACAGCGAAAGCGCTGCGATGTGGTCGAGTGCGCTTGCTTCCGGAATGCGGCGACCGCCCTTGCCGATGACGATGACGATCTCGCCCTCATAGTCGAGCTGCGGTGATTCCGGTGGGCGCACCAGATTGGCCCCATGGCCGACGAAGGAACGCGGAAAGCGGATGAACAGCGAAGGGTTGGAAGGCGCGGCCTGGCCGTCCTTGTACTCTTCGTTGCGGTCGGGAAAATTGACGCCAACGCAGATCAGCTTTTCCGGCATCGGCACCGGGATCTCATAGGCGATGTCGGAGAGCGAGAAGTCGGCCGGCAAGCCGGCCGCTTCTTCTGCCAGGCGGCGCAAGGCACCGGCTTCGATGACTTCCCGCAGCGTTGGCCATTGGCCGCCATAGCGGCTGGAAAGATCAACGGCACCGTTATCGGTGATGGCGCCGTAGCGCGTCTTGCCGCCTGCGGTGAATGTGGCGATGCGTCCGTTCATGCCCGGCTCCTTACCTACGTCGATATCGGTCAGGGCGCGATGATCGGCGAAGCGGCGAGATCGGGGTCGCGCGGCTCGACGCCGGCGAACACGCTGCCTTCCTCGAACCAGGAACGCGGCGCAGGTGCCCCCCACAAGGTCTGCCGCTGCGGATCCTTCAGGTCCCACTTGATGGGCTCAAGATCGGGATCGACCGTCTGGTAATCCGAGCAATAGATCTCGATGCGATGGTTGTCGGGGTCGCGGACGTAGAGGAAGAAGGCGTTCGAAATGCCGTGGCGGCCAGGGCCGCGTTCGATGTTGCCGATGTAGCCGGTGGTGGCCATCAGATCGAGCAGATCGATGATGTTGAGCGGCGTCGGCACCCAGAAGGCGACATGGTGCAGGCGCGGGCCGCGGCCGTTGGTGAAGGCGATGTCGTGCACGCCGCCCTTGCGGTGCGTCCAGGCGGCCCACAACTTTCCGGTCTCGGCGTCTTCCGTGTATTCGGTCACGCGGAAGCCGAGCTCGTTGTAGAAGGCAACCGATTCATCGACATTCGGCGAATAGCAATTGAAGTGGTCGATGCGCAGCGGCTTCACGCCCTTGTAGAGGGCATATTTCTGATGGATGGGCGGCAGACGGTCCATCTTGGAATAGAATTCGAGCGGAATGCCGTGCGGATCGCGTGTGCGGAAAGTGCGCGACTGGTAGGGCCGCTCGACCCACTCCACCGGCAGGCCCTTGGCCTTGAAGAAATGCTCGGCCTTGTCGAGGTCTTCCTCGCTGTACAGCTTGAAGCCGAGGTCGCAGGCTTCCGCCTTGTCGGCCTTGCGCAAAACGATGCAGTGATGGCCACGCTCCTCCAGCGCACGCAGGTAGATGGCGTCTTTGCTCTCGTCAGTCACCTGCAGGCCGAGCGTATCGACATAGAACGCGCGGGATTTCGCCAGGTCCGTGACGGCAAGTTCGACATGGCTCAGCCGCACGATGTTGAAAGCGGGATAGAGATTGGGTTGCGGCAAAGGCATCGGGTTCCTCCTCGTATGTGTCGCTGCGCGGCCTGGCTGCGCGGCATGGCGAAGCCGCGCGGCAGGGCGTCAGCCGCCAAGCCTCTGGATGGCGTGCGGCTTGGTCGCGAAAGCGATGTTCTTGGTTTCCATGTAGAAGTCGAACGACCAGTCACCGCCGTCGCGGCCGATACCGGAATTCTTCACGCCACCGAATGGTGTCGGCAGATGGCGCACATTCTCGGAATTCACCCAGATCATGCCGGCTTCCAGCGCTTCGGTGAAGCGGAAGGCGCGTGTCACGTCGGACGTCCACAGATAGCCGGTGAGGCCGTAATCGGTGTCGTTGGCGATTGCCAGCGCTTCTGCCTCGTCCTTGAACGGGATGGCGGTGAGCACAGGGCCGAAGATCTCTTCGCGGGCGACGCGCATCGAATTGTTGGCGCCGGTGAAGAGGGTGGGGGCGATATAGCAGCCGCCGCCAGGACCATCGAACTTGGTGCCGCCGGCAGCGATGGTGACGCCTTCCGACTTGGCGATCTCGATGTAGGAGAGCACCTTCTTCTCGTGCACGGGGTGGATCAGCGGGCCGACCACCGTCTCGGGATCGAGCGGATGGCCGATCTTGATACGCTTGGCCTTCTCGGCAACCAGCGCGGTGAACTTGTCGTGGATGGAAGCCTCGACCAGCAGGCGCGACGAAGAGGTGCAGCGTTCGCCATTGAGCGAATAGATCATGAAGACCGCGGCATCCGCCGCACGTTCCAGATCGGCGTCGGCGAAGACGATGACCGGGTTCTTGCCACCCAGTTCGAAATGCACGCGCTTCAGCGTATCGGCGCCCTGCTTCATGATCATGGAGCCGGTGCGGCTCTCGCCGACGAAACCGATGGCCTTGATGTCGGGGTGCTCGGTCAGTGACTTGCCGGCATCTTCGCCGAGGCCGTTGACGAGGTTCCACACACCCTTGGGCAGACCGGCCTCTTCGGCGATCTCGACCAGGAGACGCGCGCTCAGCGGCGAGAACTCCGCCGGCTTGTGGACGATCGTGCAGCCGGCGGCCAGCGCCGGCGCGATCTTCCAGGTCGACAGCATGAAGGGGGTGTTCCAGGGCGTGATGACACCGACAGGGCCGATCGGCACGCGTGTCGTCATGTTGACCTGGCCGGCGTCCTGCAGGGTGCGGCCGTCGCGTGCCTGTGGTGCACGGTCGGCGTAGAAGCGGAAGTTCTCGGCGCCGCGCAGTGCCGCCTTGGCCATGAATTTCAGCGACTGCCCGGTGTCCATGCATTCGACGAAGGCGATTTCCTCGGCGCGCGCGACGATGGCATCAGCGATCTTGTGCAGCAACTTCTTGCGGGCATCGCCCGACATGGCCGCCCAGTCGCGGAATGTGGCTTTCGCTGCCTTGGCGGCGCGGTCGATGTCGGCGGCCTTGCCGTGCGCCACCTTGGCCAGCGGCTTCAGGTCGACTGGCGAGATCGTTTCGAAGGTCGTGCCGTCGGCGGCCGGTACTGCCTCGCCGGCGATATGATTGAGCACGCCGTCGCGCTTGAAGCGTTCAAGATAGGCGCTTGCCTTGCGCAGATTGTCGTCCAGTGCGCTCATGCTTTCGTCCTCGTTACTTGCCGCGCAGTCGCGGGTGGATCGCATTCTTCTTCCAGCTCAGTTCGGCGTCGATCTCGCGGATCTCGAGCGACAGCGCGAAATGAGGGGTGGCAAACAGCGGTACCAGCCGTTGTGACACGGCGGCGAAGATGGCCTCGCCGGTGCGCTTCTTTTCTTCCGCTGTGCGGCCCTTGCCGATGCGGAAATTCATGTCGATGAAGCCGTTCTGAGGCAGCCGGTCGGCGATCGCGTAGGCTTCCGCGCGAAATGCCCGCACACGGATGGCGCCGATCTCGAACAGACCCGTTTCCAGGATCGTGTCCGCCACCAACGTGCACAGGCCTTGGATATCGACCGTTTCATCGAGGTTCGCGGAATATTCGATCGCCATGTGGGGCACGGCGTTCCTCCACTATAAAGTCGACTGTTTGTAATTAACATGTGAATTACATCTTGACCGATGAAAGTCAAGCGCTGTTGAATGGGTTGTGCCATCCGCTCGCGGCGGGATTGCCGGTGCCGCCAAAATCGCGGATATAGCGCTTAAAAGCCGACTGCGCGTAGCGCGTGTGCCGGTTCGTGAAACAGACGGAACCAGAGCGGAGACGCCATCTTGCTGCCGCCTTCCACACGACGCTCCCTGCCGATGACGCTTCTGCGTGCCCGCGAAGTGATCATGGCACATTTTCGGCCGATGCTGGCCCGGCACGACATCACCGAACAGCAGTGGCGCGTTTTGCGCGTGCTGGCCGAGACCGGGCCGCTCGAGGCAACCGAACTTGCCGGCCGCGCTTCGATCCTGCCGCCGAGTCTCACACGCATCATCAAGGCGCTGGAGGAGCGCCGGCTCATCACCCGCAATCGGGTAAAGGACGATGGCCGGCGCGCGCTGCTTGCCATCACGCCAAGCGGCGTGGCGCTGATCGAGGACCTGGCTCCCGAGCGCATCGCCATCTACGAGGCGATCGAGGGACGATATGGCGCCGAGCAGTACGAACAGCTCCTCGACATGCTGGAAAGCCTGATCCAGTCGGAGAGCAGCGAAGGCTGAGTTTTTTCTCTTTGGGGATCGAGCGGCTGCGAGCCTCGTTCGACCATCCGCCATCGTGGCCCGTTTCTCACCCACCGAAACTGCCGAGCGCCATCGGCTGCGAATAGTTGCGGTCGACGTAAAGCAGTGCCGCTTCGCCGCTGCCGTGGCGGATGTCGACGACGCGGCCGAACATCACATTGTGCGTACCAACCTTGTTGACGTCGCCGATCTCGCAATCGAACGAAACGATGGCGTCGAGCAGCGCCGGCATGCCGGACGGCATGGTCTGCCAGGTCGCTGCCTGGTAGCGCTCGGCCATGTCCCGGATGGCGCCAGCGAATTTCGAGGCCAGATGCATGTGTGCCTGCGTCAGCACGTTGACGCAGAAACGTCGGTTGTCGAGGAACATTCCCGTCTGCCCCGAGCGCTCGTTCATGCAGATGAGCAAGGTTGGCGGATCGTCGGAAACACTGCACATGGCCGTCGCGGTAAAGCCGCCGCGACCGGCCGGTCCATCCGTTGTGACGATGTTGACGGGCGCGCAGACACGCGCCATGGCGTCACGAAATTCCAGTCTCGAGACCTGCGGTTGCATGGCTGGTCCTCATGCTCAATCGTCGCCTAACGGCGGCAGCCAGGTGTTGCCGGTCCAGCCGTTCTCGTCATAGTCGGCCATGCAGGTGTCGACGAGTTCTTCCATCTGCTTAAGCCGGCCACCGCGCTCGGCGCCCTTCAGAACCTGCAGCCGGACCTCTTCCTGGGCGCCGGCATAGTTGAGTTCATAAAGCGCGTGGCGGCCGCCGAACTCTGTGCCGGTGGCGTCCCAAAGCAGCTTCATGATCTTGATGCGCTCGATGTGCCCCATGTTGTCGGAACCCCGCACATATTGCGCCAGGTAGCGGTCGATGTCGGGATTGCCGAAATCCTTGGCGGAGGAAGGCAGGTAGATCAGGCCGGACGCGACGACCTTACGTACCGTCTCGATGACGCGCGGATAGGCCTCGGACATGAAGGTGCGGTAGGCGAGCGCAGCTTCCATGTTCGGCAGCACGGCACCGCCTGCCCATGGGATCGGGTTATAGGCCATTGCGTTGGAGAAGCTCCAGAACATGTGGCGCAGCGCGATCACTTCACCGAGTGCCGCCTGGTTGCCGCGGAAGGCATCGCCGCCAGTGGCGCGCAACGCCTTTGCAAGCAGGCCGGCCAGGAAATCGAGCTTCACGGCAAAACGTGTGCAGCCCTGGAAGCAATAGCCGTGCATGAAGCCGGAAGCGGGGTGGAACGAGAGGATCTTCTGCGCGTCGCGCAGCACGAGAACGTCCTCCCAGGGCACGAAGACATTGTCGAGCACTAGAATGGCGTCGTTCTCGTCGAAGCGGGACGACAATGGATAATCGAAGGGGTGGCCGACCGTGTTGGCCGTCTGCTCGTAGGAAACGCGGCAGAACATCTTCACGCCCGGCGCATTCATAGGCACGATGAACATCACCGAAAGCGAGGGATCTTCCGTCACCGTGGCGGAACTCTGCGCCAGGAAATTGTAGTGGGTCAGCGCCGACGAGGTTGCCACCACCTTGGCGCCGGAGACCCAGATACCCGCATCGTTCTCCTTGGTGATGTGGACGAAGACATCCTTCACCTGTTCGGCCGGCTTGTGGCGATCGATCGGCGGATTGACGATGGCATGGTTCATGAACAGGACGGATTCTTGCGCCCGCTTGTGCCAGGCGCGAGCGTTGTCCTTGAACGGGCCGTACCAGTCGGCATTGGCGCCCAGCGTGTTCATCAGCGCCGCCTTGTAGTCGGCGGTGCGCCCCATCCAGCCATAGGTCATGCGCGCCCAATGGGCGATGGCACCCTGCTGTGCGACGAGGTCGGCCGGTGAATGGGCGACGCGGAAGTATTTGTGGGTATAGCCACCCGAGCCGGTATCGGTCGGTGAAGTGAGAACAGCCTGCTGCTTGGGGTCGTGGAGAGCATCGTAGAGACGGGCGAGCGAGCGCACCGAATTGCGCATCGCCGGATGGGTGGTGACGTCGGTTATCCGTTCGCCGTTGATATAGACCTCGCGGCCGTCGCGCAGGCTTTCCAGATATTCGGCGCCTGTGAACGGGCGCGTCTTGTCGGCCCGGAAATCTTCTGCTCGCATCATGATCCTCCCTTGATGCGTTGAGAGTAGCGCCGGGCAGGGCGATGGTTTATGGACAAAAGTTGAAAACCGCTTGGACTTTTTCGGGCGCCATGAGCCAGGTCTTCATCCCTGAATTCTTCGTCTACGGCGAACCCGCGCGCGCGCTCGACGTCGGTTTCTTCCACGTCGAAACCGTTCTCGCGCGCGAAGGTATCCATCGCGGCCGCGTGCAGCCGCACAAGCATCCGCAGATGGGCCAGATCACCTTCTGGACAAGCGGCCGCGGTAATTACCGGATCGAACAGTTTTCCGAAGATTTTGCAGCACCCGCCGTGAGTTTCGTGCCGAGCGGCGTGGTGCATGGCTTCATTATCGAGCCGGGCACGGACGCGATCGTGGTCTCGGTTGCCGACGATGCGCTCGCCGCAATCGCAGCGAACACGTTGCTGCCACTTGACCGGCCGGTTTTCATCACCGGACGCGGCGACGACACGCTGTGGCGAAAACTGGAGACCAGTATCCAGGCAATCCAGGAGGAATATGCCGATGCGCTGCCAGGCATGGACAAAATCCTGCCGTCGCTGATCGCCGTGGCGCTTTCCGGCATTGCGCGGCTGGGCAGCGGGCCGCAACCGATCGAACTTCCCGCGGCGGGCGCGCTGGCGGCCAGGCTGCGCCATCTCATCGACCGGAACTTTCGTGAAGACTGGCCGGTGGAGCGTTTTGTCGAGACACTGGGCACCACACGGCACCTGCTCGACAAGGCCGCCCAGCAAGTGCTGGGCACCGGGGTGCGGCAAGCCGTCAATGAAAGGCGCCTGGTGGAAGCCAAGCGGCTGCTCGCCTTTACCATCCGCTCGGTTGAAGACATCGCCTTCGAGACGGGCTTCAACGACCCTGCCTATTTCTCGCGTTTCTTCCGCAAGGCGACAGGCTTGTCGCCCGCGGCGTGGCGGAGGGAGCGACTAGGTCCCTCCGCCGGTTGAAGCCTGCTCAGGCGGTCGCCGCCGTCAGGCCGGCATCGAGACCTTCCGCGATCCTGGCGACGTCGGCGGCGGTGATGATGAGCGGCGGCGAGAGGATGATCATGTTGCCCGATACGCGCAGCATGACGCCGGCGTCGTAGGCGGCATCGGCCACCTTGGCCATGGTCTTCTTGTCGGCTGCTTTCTTGGTGCCGCGATTGGACACCAGTTCGAGCGCTCCCATCAGGCCCTTGCTGCGTACATCGCCGACCAGCGCATGCTTGGCTTTCAGCGCTTCCAGCGCCTTGCCCAGTTCAACGCCGCGCGCTGCCGCGTTTTCGTTGACGCCGAGACGTTTGGTTTCGGCGAGCGCGGCAAGGCCCGCTGCACAGCCAACCGGATGGCCGGAATAGGTGTAGCCGTGACCGATGGCGCCGAAGCTGGTCTTGTCGGCTTCGAAGACATCCGCCACTTTCTGTCCGATCAGCGTGGCGCCGAGCGGGAAGTAGCCGCAGGTGATCGCCTTGGCGATGGTCATGAAATCCGGCTTCACGTTCCAGAGCCGGGATCCTGACCAGGCGCCGGTGCGGCCGAAAGCCGTCACCACTTCGTCGGCGATCAGGAGGATGTCGTGCCGGTCGCAGATCTCGCGTACCAGCGGCATGAAGGTTTCCGGCGGCACGATGACGCCACCGGCACCGAGAACCGGTTCCATGATGAAGGCGGCGATGGTGTCGGCACCCTGGAAGGCGATCTCTTCCTCGATGGCGCGCGCGCACAGCCTGGCGAGCGTGGCCGGATCGGTTTCATCGAACGGGTTGCGATAGGTCCAGGGCGCCGGCGTGTGGAAGCAGCCCGGCAGAAGCGGCTCGTAGTTGCGACGGAAATTGGCATTGCCGTTGACCGAGGCGCCGCCGAAATGCGTGCCGTGATAGCCCTTCTTCAGCGCCAGGAATTTTGTGCGATCGGCCTGGCCGCGGATTTTCCAGTATTGACGGGCAAGGCGCAGCGCGGTCTCGACGGAATCCGAACCGCCCGAGGTGAAGAAGGTGCGCACCATGCCTTCCGGCGCGAACCACTGCGAGAGCTCATAGGCGAGCTCGATCGACGGGCCGGTCGAGGTGCCGCGGAAGCCCGAATAATAAGGGAGGGTGTCGAGTTGGGCTGCGATCGCCTGCTTGATCGGATCGCTGCTGTAGCCGAGATTGACGTTCCACAGGCCGCCGACGGCGTCCAGCACCGTACGCCCTTCGATATCGGTGACATGGGCACCTTCGCCTTTCATGATCACGCGCGGCGGCGATGCGCGCATCTCCGCAGGATGCGCCATTGGATGCCAGATCGGCTTGGCATTGTTTTCGGCGAAAAAGTTGGTGTCGCGCATCTGAAGTCTCCAATTCCTAAAGGGTGAGGCCGAAATGGCCGAGCGCTTCGGCGTAAGATCGGGCAGGGCTGGCCACATCGAAATGAACGGGCCGCATGCCGGCGGCGACCGCTCCGTCGATGTTGCGTTTCTGGTCGTCGACAAACACGCAGTCACTGGCCGGCAAGCCAAGTGCATCGGCAACGGACTGGTAGGCGCGAAGGTCCGGTTTCAGGATCTTCGTGTGGGTGGCATCGACGATCGTCTCGAAGAGGGAAAGCAGCGGCAGCCGGCCGCGGAAGTCGGCACCGTAGAACAGGTCCAGTTCATTGGAGAGCACCGCAAGCCTCACACCCACGGCATGAGCCTTGCGGATGGCGCGATCGGCTTCCGGTCGCACGACGGCTTCCGGATCGGCGCCGCGGGCGCGGCGCACGAAGGTCTCCATCGCATCCCAATCCTCGCCGACGAGCCGGCCGACCTCGCGGGTGCGGGTTTTCCAGTAGTCGCGTTCGCTGATCTCATCTGCCTGCATGGAGCGCCAGAGTGGGTCGGAAGCCAGGTCGAACGGTCCTTGCCAGGTCAGTGTGCCGGGCTTGAGGCCGAGCGCCTTCTCGGTGAGCTCGTGCGTTTCGAACAGCGTCCTGGTGACGACGCCGCCGAAATCCAACACCAGGGCTTTGGGGGCATTCACGATGCTTGCCCCTGGACCCGCTCCCGGCGAAGGCCGGGGGCGATCACGCCGTTCGCCGCCCAACGATCGAAGATCGCCAGAGCCGTGGTGGTGAACTCGGCGCTGTTGATGTGGCCTTCGATCTCGTGGAGTTCGACAGGTGCTTTGATGACGCTGCGTATCTCGTCGGAAAAGGCTGCAAGCGCGTCGGGTTCGTAGAGCGGCTCACCTTCCTGATCCCATTGTTCGATACCGCCTGCCGGCAGGATGAAAGCGACGGGGCCGGAAGCCAAAGCAAGCTTTTCCGAAATTGCCCGGGCGACACGGCGGCGGCCGGCTTTTCCCGTCGTGACGGAGGCGAGCAGACGATTGTGGGCGTGATAAGGACGATCTGACAGTCCGTCCGGAACCGGCTTCCAGGTCGGGAAGTCGACCATGTCGACCGCTCCCGGGGCAACGATCTGCGGGATACCGGCGCGGCCGGCATTTTCCAGACGGTCGACGCCGGAAGAGACGACGCTGCCGTTCAAATGATTAGCGACTTCCTGCAGGCTGAAATCCAGAACCGCGACGAAGCGGTTGCCGGCTGCGAGCGATTCAAGCGCACGTCCGCCCATGCCGGTGGTGTGGAAGATGACAACTTCGTAGCCGCGTTTCTCGAGCTCAGGCCGCAGCGTCTTCATGTAGGAAAGGCAGCTCGTCCCGAGCGACGAAATTGCCACGGTCGGCAGGTTCGGGCGCGGTTTCGCCGTCGTGATCGCGGCGCCGACAACGGCGCCGGATGCCTGGGAGAGCACGGCCTTGCAGGTGTCGTTGAGGCCATAGAGACCGCCGGCCCACAGGATCATCATCAGATCCGGCGCGATCCGCTCGGGCGGGATCAGATGGGAGTAGGCGATGGTGGAGACGATGAATTTCGGCACGCCGATCGGCAACGCGAGCGCGATGTCGAGCGCCAGGTCGGTGCCCATCGTGCCGCCGATGGCTATGAAGGCATCGATCTTGCCGCCAGCTTCGAGCTCGCGGACGAGGACGGAGGCGCCTCGCGCCATCAGTTCCATGGCACTGTTCTCGTCGCCGGACTGCGCGATCGCCTCGATGGTGGTGCCGATCGCGGCGGCCACGGCGTGCTTGTCGTATTCGGGGCGGTAGGGTGGGTCGCCGAGCACGCTGACGTCGAGCATGATGGGCTCGCCACCTGCGCTGCGGATGCGTTCGGCCATGTAAAGCAGTTCGTCGGCCTTGGTGTCGCCGGTGCCGCATAGAAGAATCTTCGGGATTTTGGTCATCCGTTCCGCTCTGGTGATTTTTGGTTCTATTCGTTGGCTGCCTTGGCGCGACGGCCGGTCAGGCGCTCGCTGATCTGGAAGGCGGTCTCGACGACAGCAGTCCCCAGGGACTCCGTGTCAGCGGGTTCGATGCGGGCACGTGGTGCCGCGATCGCAAGCGCGCCGACCGCGGTGCCGCGCGAACCCAGGATGGGCGCTGCGACGGAAAAGACGCCGTCTTCATAGCCTTGTGCGCCGATGGAATAACCTCTCGCACGGGCGGCCGAGACCAGATCCCTGATCGCCGCCGGATTGGTGACCGTGTGCGGTGTGTAGGATGCCAGCCTGGCGCCCAACGCCGCTTCCATGATGCGGCGGTCGGCAAAAGCCATGAAAGCGATGCCCGAGGCCGTGGCGTGCAGGGGCAGGGTTTCGCCGATCGGCACGGCAACGCGGTTGGCTTTGCTCGATTCCACCACGTGGACAGAGATCAGCCCGCGGCTCGAATGTTCGGAGAAGTGTACGGTCTCGCCGGTCTTGGCGGCCAGTGCCTCGGCGAGCGGAACCGCTGTCCTGAGAAAAGGAAACTGCGCTTCGCGCATCAACGCCAGCCGTGCCACGCCAATGCCCAGCCGGTAGAGGCGGCTGCCGCCATCCTGCTCGACCAGCCCCTGGTCCATCAACGCCAGAAGCAGACGTCGGGTCGTCGCCTTGTCGAAATCGGCCGACCGGGCGAGATCCGCCAGCGTCCTTTCCGGCTCGCCTTGCCCCAGCACCTCCAGCAGGGACACGGCCTTGGCCACAGTGCTCATGCGTTTGTCTCTCCTCCAGATACTTAACGCGCGAATTAACTTGACAGGTGCCGAGCATCTTTGCAAGTCTATATTCGAAATGTCGTTTTAAATAATGAAATGAAAACAGGCCGTTCGGCTATCCGGCATTTCAAATGGGCTTGTGGCCCCGCCTGGCGGGGAAGGAGGAGGAATTCATGACAACCGTAGTGGAATCCGGAGAAGCCAATCGGCTGAGAAAGAACAGCCTTGGCGTCGGCGCCGTAACGTTTCTGGTGGTTTCAGCCGCAGCACCGCTGACAGCGGTCGCAGGCGGCGTGCCGCTTTCCATGCTGATGGGCAATGGTGCCGGCATTCCCGGCACCTTCCTGATCGTCACCGCAGTGCTTTTGATCTTCGCGGTCGGCTACGTCGCGATGGCCCGGCACGTCGCCAATGCCGGCGCCTTTTACGCCTATACGGCCAAGGGCCTCGGCGGTGCGCTGGGCGGTGCCGCAGCGCTCATCGCCATCTTGTCCTACAATGCCATGCAGATCGGCGTCTTCGGCCTGTTCGGCGCCGCCACCTCGGGCCTGTTCGCTGGCTGGGGCATCAACTTGCCATGGTGGGTGTGCTGCTTCATCGGCGTCGCCCTGGTCGGCGTCCTCGGCTATCGCCGGGTCGACCTGTCGGCCAAAATCCTCACCGTTCTGGTGCTGCTCGAGTATCTCGTGGTGCTGGTGGTCGATCTCGCCATCCTGCTCAAGGGAGGCGATTCCGGCCTCAGCATGGCGCCGTTCACGCCGACCCAGATCCTGAGCGGCGCGCCGGCCATTGGTCTGCTTTTCTGCTTCGCCGCCTTCATCGGTGTCGAGGCTACCACGATCTATTCCGAGGAAGCGCGCGAGCCGCATCGCACGGTGCCGCGCGCCACATACATTTCGATCCTGGTCATCGGCGTGTTCTACATGTTCACGTCCTGGCTGATGGCGAATGGCGCGGGTGTCGACAAGCTGGTGCCTTCATTGCAGGCGCTTCAGGATCCGACGACCTTCCTGTTCACGCTGTCCGAGCGTTATGTCGGCACTGCGGTGACGCAGTTGATGAGCATCCTGTTCGTGTCCAGCCTGTTCGCCGGAGTGGTCGCCTTCCACAACGGCGTCGCCCGCTACTTCTATGTCGCCGGGCGCGAGAAGTTGTTGCCTGAGTCGCTTGGCGTCACGCATCCGGTGTTCAAGAGCCCGCATGTCGGCTCGCTGATCCAGACGGCAATCGCCTTCCTGGTCATCGCGCTGTTCGCCGCTACCGGTCAGGATCCGGTGCTGGCGCTGTTCTCCTGGCTCACCAATGTCGGTACGCTCGGCATCATCACGCTGATGGCGCTGACGTCGTTCTCGGTGCTTGCCTTTTTCAGCCGCAATCCCTCGCTGGAAAGCAATGTGCTGAAGGCCAAGGTCGCGCCGGTCATTGCCGGCCTGGTTCTTGCCTACATCATCTTCCAGATCGTGGAGAACTTCGGCAGCCTGTCGGGCGCATCGGGCACACTGTCCTGGTTCCTGCCTTCCCTGGTTCTGATCGCGGCAGTGCTCGGCCTGGTGCTGGCCCTTGCCCTCAAGAGCAAGAACCCGGCAGCCTTCGCCCAACTCGGCAACGAGGTGAAAGGGTAGGGCGGTGCCATGACCTATGCGGACAGCATAACCGTCGAGGCCCTCGAAGCCGATCCCTATCCGATCTATGCGGAGCTGAGACGCACCGCACCGGTGGCCTATGTTCCAGCCGTCGATCTCTGGTTCGTCACGCGCTGGAAGGACGTCGAGACGGTCGGCAAGACGCCGGACATCTTCTCGAATGTGGTTGGCACCTCGCCGGTGGAGCGCTCCTTCGGCAAGCCAACCATCCTCACCACCGATGGGGAGGTTCATAGGGAGCTTCGCACCGGCGTCGATCCCAAGTATCGCCCCCGGACCGTCGCCGGCTATGCCGGCGACTTGGTGCGCGGCATCGCCGAGCCCCTTCTGGATGAATTGGCCAAGCGGAGTTCGGCCGAACTGATGGCGGAGTATTTCGAGCCGGTCTCGACATTGGCGCTAGCTCATTCGATGGGGCTTTATGACGTCGATGTGCCGACGCTGCGCCGTTGGTTCTACGGGTTGGCGCAAGGCGCCATCAATTTCGAGAACGACCCGAAGCGAGACGAGATCGCCGAGGCCGTCAGCGTTGAGGTGAGCGAAGCTGTTCGGCCAACACTGGAGCGGCTGGCACGCGAACCGGACGGCTCGGCATTTTCGCACATGTTGCATGGCGGCATGCCGCCCGGACAGACGCGGTCGATCGACTTTCTGATGCCAACCATCAAGGTCATCCTTTTGGGCGGCATGCAGGAGCCAGGTCATGGCGCCGGTTCAGTCCTTGCCGGCCTCTTGACGCATCCTGAGCAGATGCAGGCCGTACTGGCCGATCCTGACGGGCTGGTGCCGAAGGCGGTCGACGAAGGCCTGCGCTGGATTGCCCCGATCGGCACGCAGACAAAACAGACCACGCGCGCCGTCGAGCTCGGCGGCGCTTCGATCCCGGCCGGTGCGCCAGTTGCCGCGCTGGTCTCGTCGGCAAACCGTGACGAGAGCCGGTTTCCCGATCCAGACCGGTTCGACATCCTTCGCAACCATGGCAGCCATGCAGCTTTCGGCTTCGGTCATCACTTCTGTTCGGGCCGCTTCTTCGCACGCGAGCAGATGTGCCTGGCGGTAGCCTTGCTGCTGGCGCGGTTCCCCAATATGCGACTGGCGAATGGTGAAACCCCTGTGTTCCGGGGTTGGGAGTTCCGCGCGCCGACCGCGCTTCATGTGACATTCGGAGAAAAGACCTGATGGACCAGGCCACGATCGACGCGCTGCGGCAGAAACCTGTCGCAGCGCAAAAGCTCTTCATCGGAGGCGCATTCGCCGACAGCCGGGATGGGGAAACGCTTCCCGTCATCTCGCCGATCGACGGTACGACTTTGACTTCGATTGCCGATGCGGGAGCCACGGATGTCGATCGTGCAGTGGCCGCCGCGCGTGCTGCCTTCGAGAAGGGAAGCTGGTCGCGTGCAGCACCGGCCGCGCGCAAGAAAGTGCTGCTGAAACTGGCCGATCTGATCGAGAAGCACGCACTCGAACTGGCCGTGCTCGGCGTCCGTGACAACGGCACCGAAATCGGCATGGCTTACAAGGCCGAGCCGTTGTCGGCGGCGGGCACGTTCCGCTACTACGCCGAGGCCATTGACAAGGTCTATGGCGAGATCGCGCCGACGGCGCCGGACGTGCTCGGCCTTATCCATCGCGAGCCGCTGGGTGTCGTCGCCGCCATCGTGCCGTGGAACTTCCCGATGATGATCGGCGCCTGGAAGGTGGCGCCGGCACTTGCCGCCGGCAACAGCGTGGTCCTGAAACCGGCAGAAGTGGCATCCCTCACCTTGTTGCGCCTCGGCGAGCTGGCGGCGGAAGCCGGCCTGCCGGAGGGGGTTCTCAATGTCGTCACGGGGCGTGGCAGCGTGACGGGCGAGGCGCTTGGCCTGCACATGGATGTTGACGCCATCGTCTTCACCGGTTCCGGCGGAGTGGGGCGCCGTCTGCTCGACTATTCGGCGCGCTCCAATCTCAAGCGGGTGCATCTGGAACTTGGCGGCAAATCGCCCAACGTCGTCTTTGCCGACGCGCCAGATCTCGATGTCGCGGCCAAGGTCTCCGCGCATGGCATCTTCCGCAATGCCGGCCAGGTCTGTGTTGCCGGCTCGCGGCTGCTTGTGCAGTCCTCGATCTATGACACCTTCGTGGAAAAGCTGGTGGCGGCAACGACCAGGATGAAGGTCGGCGATCCGCTCAACATCAAATCGGACATCGGCGCGGTGAGCAGCATGGAGCAGCTCAAGAAGGATCTCGGTCATGTGGCGACGGCGCTGGACGAAGGCGCGCAACTGGTTTCCGGTGGCCGCCGCATCCGCGAGGAAACCGGTGGCTATTACATGGAGCCGACCATCTTCGGCGGCGTCGCTCCCGGCATGACCGTGGCGCGCGAGGAAGTGTTCGGCCCTGTGCTGGCCGTGCAGCGCTTCGAGGATGAAGCGGAGGCCGTGCGGCTCGCCAATGGTACCGTCTACGGGCTCGCCTCGGCAGTGTGGACGTCGAACCTTGCCAGGGCCCACCACATGGTGCGGGCGATCCGTGCCGGCGTGGTGCACGTCAACACCTATGGCGGTGCGGACATGACCGTACCGCTCGGCGGTTTCGGCCAGTCAGGCTTCGGCCGGGACAAGTCGTTGCACGCTTTCGACAAATATTCGGACCTGAAAACGGCCTGGATTTCGCTGGCGTAGGGGGCTGGCGGCGCAAGCGCGGTCCTTCGGGATCGCGCTTGCGTTTGTTCCCTATTTGTTCTATTCTGAGTGTTTCGACCCTGCGAATTGGGCGAAACATGTCCCAAGGTGTTTTCGATTTCGGCCAGTCAGAAGGCCCGCGTCGACCCAAGAAGCCGGAGCGACTGATCTTGATGGCGTTGCTTGAAACGCCGGTGGGCAGTCAGGCGCTGGAGATCGCGTCCGAGATACAGACGGCAAACGGGTTCCAGGCGAAATTGCGTCCGCTGAAACACCTGCACATCTCGCTTCAACACATCATGGACGACAAACGTTTGCGCGAGAAATATGTGTTTGCGGCCAAATGCGCTGCGAATTCCGTTAGCGCCGATGCGTTTGATGTCTGTTTCGATCGCATCGTCACATTCCCAGCTGGGCGACCGGACAGGCGAGCAACGGTGCTTCTCGGCGGAAGCACGGCGTTGATGGATCTTCAGCGTCGGCTTGGTGTTGCTCTCATCTCTAACGGGTTGCATGGGACGCTGAACTTCAATCCGCATATCACGCTCTTCTACAGCCCTCGATCGGTTGCGCCCCAACAGATCGGTCCCTTGCATTTCACAATCAGGACATTCTCGCTTGTTCACAGCGAGTTGGGCCTTACGAAGTACAACATTCTCGAATCCTGGCTGATGCAGGAGAAATGGCACTAAAAGGCATAGCCTTTCGTTCGATGGCTTCCTAAGTTCGTCCGCGCTATGTGATGCGACCTGAACGTTGCATCGCCATCGCGGAGGAGAGGATGGATTTTTCGACGGTCGACCGCACCTATGCCAGGGCGCGAGCGGAATTTCGCCTGGAAATACCCGAGCATTTCAATTTCGCTTTCGACGTCATCGACGGCTGGGCGAAGCGGGACGATCGCACGGCAGTAATTGCCGTCTCGCGCGACGGCGAGACGATCCAGCGCATCGCCTATTCGCAGCTTTCGGAAAGTTCGAACCGCTTTGCCAACGCCTTGCGCACGCTGGGCGTTGCCGCCGGCGACTTTGCGTGTCTCGTCATCGGCCGCGTGCCGGCCTGGTACACCGTGCTGTTCGGTTGCATGAAGGCGGGCGTCGTCTCGATGCCGGGCACCAATCTGCTGACCGCGCATGACATCGCCTATCGGGTCAACCATTCGAAGGCCACGGTGGTCATCGTCACCTCCGAGCACTGCGCCAAGGTCGATGCCATCCGCGCCGAATGCCCGACGCTGAAGACCTTCATCGTCGTCGACGGCGAGCGCGATGGCTGGCTGTCGTTCGAGAAGCTGCTTGCCGAGGCTTCGCCGGAGCTGGACCGGAAGGACTTTCCGCCAAATCGCGCCACCGACATGATGATGGCCTATTTCACCTCCGGCACCACCTCGATGCCGAAGATGGTGCCGCGCGACCATGGTTATGCTCTGGCTCATGTGGCGACCGGCCTGTTCTGGATGGATCTCAGGCCCGGCGACGTGCACTGGTCGCTCACCGATACCGGCTGGGCGAAGGCTGCCTGGGGCATCCTGTTTCCACAGCTGATGCTCGGCACGCCGGCGGTGCTCTACAATGGCGACGGCGCCTTCGATGCCGACATGCATCTGAAGCTGATCGGGAAGCTCAAGGTCTCGACCTTCTGCGCGCCCCCCACCGTCTACCGCCTGTTCGCACAGCAGGATTTGAAACGCTACGATCTTTCCAGCTTGCGCCGTTCGCTGGGTGCGGGCGAGCCCCTCAATCCGGAGGTGATGCGCATCTGGAAGGAAGCGACCGGCACGACCATCGCCGATGGTTACGGCCAGACCGAGACCATCAACATCGTCGCCAATTTCCCCGGCGAGGAAGTTCGGTTCGGCTCGATGGGCAAACCGGTGCCGGGTTACGATGTCGACGTCGTCGATGACGATGGCAAGCGTCTGCCCGACGAGGAAGTCGGCCATATCGCGGTCAGGGTCACCGATCCGCACCCGGGCGGCCTGTTCCACGGCTACTACACCGGCAAGGCGCTGGACACCGGCTCATTCCGCAATGGCTGGTATTATACGGGCGATACCGCCCGCCGCGACAAGGATGGTTATCTCTGGTTCGTCGGTCGTTCCGACGACCTGATTTCATCCGCCGGTTATCGCATCAGCCCGTTCGAGGTGGAAAGCGCGCTGATAGAGCACAAGGCGGTCGCTGAAAGCGCGGTCATCGGCAAGCCCGACCCGACCCGCGGGCAGATCGTCAAGGCCTATGTCATCCTGGCAAAGGGGTTCGCGGCATCGGACGAGCTTGCACGCGATATCCAGGAGTTCTGCCGCAACCTGACCGCGCCTTACAAATATCCGCGCGAGATCGAGTTCGTCGACGCGCTGCCCAAGACCATTTCCGGCAAGATCCGCCGGGTGGAACTCAGACAGGCCAATAAGGAATAACCCCTCAGGCCGCGTCGCGATCGGTGAGCGCGATGTGGCAGCAGCCGCTGCCGTGGCCGGGCGACCAGGTGACGTTGTCGAAGCGCACGCCGGTGGCTTCGAACAGGCCACGGTCGAAAGCGCCTGCAATCCTGCAGAGCGTGGTGAGCTGTTCTTCGCCGACACCGGCCTCGATCCAGGCGTCCTTGAGCGGGCAACGCTTCACCTTGAAAGCGATGCGGTCCGGCGCGCGCTCGACATCGGTCGGATACATGCGTCCGTCATCGGGACTGAAGGACAGAAAGGCCTCGCCGATGGCGCGCGCGTCGTTTGGCCCGAACTTGCCGAAGGCCGCCGTCGCAACCTCCTGGCCGCGCTTTTCGATGGCGCGCACCATGATCGCTTCTGCCTGTTCCGCGCCCAGTTCCGCCGTCAGTTCGTCCAGCATGAGCCGGTAGAGATCGGCGCGATTGCGGAAGGCGGAGTCGAGTTCGCGGGCAAGCTTTTCCGCGCGTGCCTGAGGGTCAGTCATGATCGGTCCTGTGTTCTTGTCAGCCTGGGCACAGCGGCAACCAGCGCCTTGCCGATGGTCGATTGCGGATTGTCGATGACCGTGCGGGCATCCCCTTGCTCGACGATACGACCATCTTCGAGAAAGATGACGCGATGCGCGAAGGCGCGCACCACGCCAAGGTCATGCGAAACGAAAAGATAGGCGATGCGTTCCGTGCGCTGCAGGTCGAGCAGCAGTTCGAGGATCTGGCCGCGCACCGAGACGTCGAGCGCCGAAACGGCCTCATCCAGCACAATCAAGGACGGCTTCGTGGCGATGGCGCGGGCGATCGCCACACGCTGGCGTTGACCGCCGGAAATCTCGTGAAGATGGCGACCGGCGAGATCCGGCGTCAGGCCGACGCGTTGGAGCAGAGCTGCAATGCGGTCCGGGCGTTCGCTGCGGGCAGCAAGCCTATGGATGCGCAACGGATCATCCAGAACACGCGCGACCGTCGCGCGCGGGTTGAGCGCGGCAAGCGGATCCTGGAACACCATCTGCAGCCGTGCGCGTCTGGCTCGTAATGCCGAACCGCGCAGAGCGAGGAAATCCCCGCCTTCGAAATCCACGCGGCCGGCATCGGGTTCGATCAGCCGCAGGATCAGGCGGGCTATGGTGGATTTGCCGGAGCCTGAAGGACCAGCGAGCGCCAGCGTTTCGCCGCCAGAAATCGAAAGGGAAATATTGTCGGCTGCAGTGACGGTTGTTCCGCTGCGGCGGAAGCGTTTGGTCAGCCCGGAAATGGCAAGCAGCGGATCAGACATGGCCATGCCCTGTCGCTGCGATCATCGGCGCGGCGTCGAGGCCGATATGGGCGTCCAGCAGCTTCTTTGTATAGGCATGCTGCGGTGCCTCGATCACTGCGTCGGCGGTGCCCAGTTCGACCATCTCGCCGCTGCGGAAGACAGCGATGCGATCGGCCAGTTCGGCGGCAAGCGCGATATCGTGGCTGACGAACAGCAGCGCCATTCCATCCTCGGCCACCAACCGCCGGATCAGTGCGATGATGTCGGCCTGCACGATGGTGTCGAGCGCGCTGGTTGCCTCGTCGGCGATCAGCAATCTCGGGCCGGCGGCGATGGCCGCCGCGATGGCTACCCGCTGCCTTTGTCCTCCGGATAGCTGATGCGGATAGGCATGCAGCGCGGTGTCCGGGTCTGGCAGCCGGACACGCCGCAACAGGTCGAGGGCGTGGCTTCGCGCTTGCACCCAATTGAGGTCGAGATGCGTGTGTGCGACCTCGGCAATCTGCCGGCCGACAGTCATCACCGGGTCAAGGCTCGCCGAAGCATCCTGGAAGACGAAGCCGATGTCGCGGCCGCCACGGGGCAGCTGCGGCTGTCCTGACCACAGGATCGTGCCGTTCACCGCTGCCGTCGGCGGCAGCAGCCCGGCGATGGCAAGCGCCAGTGTGCTTTTGCCCGAACCGCTTTCGCCGATGATCGCCAGACGCTCGCCGGCGGCGATGTCGAGATCGATATTGCCGAGCGAAGGCGCGATCGCGTCGCGCCGATAGGAGACCGACAGGTTGCGGATCGAGACGAGCGGGCCGGTCATGACAGGCCCTTTCGGACTGCGGTACCTTCGACCACGCCTTCGCCGGCGAGATAGACACCAAGTACGGTCAGCACCAGCGCGATGCCGGGCACGATCGAGAGGAACGGCGCCGAACGCAGCACGGTGCGGCCCTCCGCGATCATGCCGCCCCAGGTGACGCGGTTGGGGTCGCCGAGTCCGAGGAAGGAAAGTGCGGCCTCGATCAGGATCGCTGATGCGACGATGACGGAGGAAAGTGCGAGCACCGGCGGCAAGGCATTGGGCAGCACCTCGCGCAAGGCGATCTCCAGCGGATGCATGCCGATGACCCTCGCGCCGGCAACGAAATCGCGCTCGCGGATGGAAAGCACTTCAGCGCGCGCCACGCGTGCCGGTCCGGTCCAGGCCGAAAGGGCTATCGCGATGACCACGACGGTGAGCGACGGGCCAACGACACTGACGAAAGCGAGCGCCAGCAGGAAGGATGGCACGGTCTGGAAGGCGTCGGTGATACGCATCAGCGCCTCATCGACAAAGCCGCCGGCAAAGCCTGCCAATGTGCCGATCACCGCACCGACGGCAATGGCAGCGGCTGCTGCGGCGAGACCCACGGCCAACGATGTGCGGGCGCCATGGAAGAGCTCAGCCAGCACGTCGCGGCCGAGGCGGTCAGTGCCGAGCGGCAGCGACCAATCCTGGAACGGCAGCAGCAGCGGCGTTCCCTTGATGGCGAGAGGATCGCCCGGGAAAAGCGCGGAAGCTGCCAGCGCCATGGCCGCCAGCACGGCCAGGATGCCCAGCCCGACCAGTGCTTCGGGTACGCTTGTCAGCCGCCTCATGCGCTGGCCTCGCTGGCGCCGACACGTGGGTCGAGGAAGGCATAGGCGATATCGACCAGAAGGTTGATGAGAACGACCAGAACGGCACTGACCAGAATAATGCCGAGCAGCAGCGGCGTGTCGCGCAGCGCCACGGCTTCCTGTGCCAGCCTACCGAGGCCTGGTACGGAAAAGATGCTTTCGATGACGACGCTGCCGCCCAGCATCTGCGCGGATTGCAGGCCTAGCATGGTGACCAGAGGCAACAGCGCGTTGCGCGCGACATGGGCCAGCACGATGCGTCGGCGGCTGAGCCCCTTGGCGCGGGCGGCACGTATGAAATCCAGCCGCCAGACCTCGGCCATGCCGGCCCGCATCATCCGCAGATACAGCGCCAGATAGATCACGCCGAGGGAGGTCACGGGCAAGACGAGATGGTGGGCGATGTCGGCGGCGCGGGCAAGGCCGGTCTTGCCGGACGCGATTGTCTCGAACCCGGAGATCGGGAACCAGCGCAGGTCGACGGCGAAGACGATGACGAGGACGAGCGCCAGCCAGAATCCGGGAACCGCATAGAGCGCCAGCGACGCCGTCGACAGGAAACGGTCGCGCAAGCTGCCGGGTCTTGCGCCGGCATAGATGCCCAGCGCCGAGCCGAGACCGAAGGACAGTGCGGTCGAAGCGCCCATCAGGATGAGCGTAACCGGCAGGCGCTCCAGGATGACGTCGCGGATCGGCCGCGAGAAGGCAACCGAGTGGCCGAGATCGAGATGCAGCAGCGCCCACAGATAGTTGGCCAGCCGCGTCGCGGCGGACTGGTCGAGACCCCAGCTTTGCCGCATTGCCTCGACAAGGCCGGCATCGCCGCCGGTCGACACAAGATAGGCGTCGACCGCATCGCCTGGAGCCGCCTCGAGCAGGAGGAACGTGCCGACAACGACGATCAGAAGCACGAAGACGGAGCCGACAAGCCGCCGGCGCAGGAGGAGGAAGGCGCGTGACATGAATACAAACTTCGAGGCCGGAGCCGCCAACTTAGCCGCTGGCGGCGGCTGACCTCAAGCACCGATCCGGATTACTGCGCCAGCCAGGTGTCCGACCAGTTGGACACGGCCCAGCGCGGATTGTCGGCGATGTTGCCCACCTTGTCGCTGGCAACCGAAATGAAGGTCCAATCGGCGACGTTGATGAAGGGCAGGTCTTCGACAACCTTTTTCTGGAACTCCTTGTAGAGCTCGGTGCGCGCCTTGGCATCCAGCGTTTCGGCCGCCTTCCCGATGATGGCGTCGATGTCGGCATTCTTGTAGCCGCCCTGGTTGGAGAAGGGCACACCATCGGGAATGCCGCTCTGCGCCAGGATGGTGGTGGAGATCGCGGGGTCGCCACGGAACACGGGCGGGCCGACCGCCAGATCGAAGGCGTGGTCGGTATAGACCGCCTTCATGTGCGCGGCAGAGTCGTTGTTGACGAGCTCGGCATCGATGCCGATGGCCGCGAGCGCTTGGCGCAGATAGTCGCCGAACTGCTTGGTTTCGTTGAAATAGGGAGCCGGCAGCAGTTTGAGCTTGAAGCGCTTGCCGTCGGCGCCGGGCTTGTAGCCGGCCTCGTCGAGCAAGGCGTTGGCCTTGGCGACATCGAAGGCATAGGCCGGCACGTCGGGGGTATAGAACTGCTTGTCGTTCTTCGGCACCGGTCCGGTGGCGGTCTCGGCGTAGCCGAGGAAGATCGTCTTGACGACGAAGTCCCTGTCGATGGCATGGGCGATCGCCTGCCGCACCTTCACATCAGCGAGTTCCTTGCGGCGGTGGTTGATTTCCACGACGAGCTGATAGGTGAGGCCTTCATAGCCTTTGGTGACGACCTTCAGGCCCGGAACCTTGGAAATGCGATCGAGGTCAGCCAACGGCACGGCCGAGAAGGCCGCGAGCTGGATTTCCTCGGCCTCCAGCGCATTGGCGGCTGCGGAGCGATCCGGCAGCACCTGATAGACGATTTCGTCGAGATAGGGCTCGCTCTTGCCCCAGTAGGCCGCGTTCTTCTCCAGCCGGTAATATTGGCCCGCCTTGTGTTCGGCGAACTTGAACGGACCGGTGCCGATGGGCGCGGTGTTGGCCGGGTTTTCGTCGATCTTGCCGTTTTCATAGACGTGCCTGGGCACGACGCTGGTCAGCGCCGGCAATGCGTTGCGGATCAGCTGGAACGGCGTCGGCTTGGCAAACTTGAAGACAGCGGTGTGTTCGTCCGGCGTCTCGACCGCCTCGAGATCCTTGAAGACGACACGGCCGAGGTTCTGCAACGGCTTCCAGATCTGCAAGGCCGAGAAGGCGACATCGGCCGAGGTGAACGGCTTGCCGTCGTGCCAGCTCACGCCTTCGCGCAGCTTGAAGGTGACGGACTTGCCGTCTTCCGAACCTTCCCAACTGACGGCGAGGCGAGGACTGAGCCCATCCTTGCCTTCATAGTCGGCTTCGGCGAGCGGTTCGACGATCTTGGAGGAAATGAAGAAGACGCCGTTGGACGCGACTATTGCCGGGTTCAGGTTGCGCGGCTCGGAGTCGGCCGCAACCGTCAAGCGTCCACCCTTCTGTGGCTCCTGCGCCCGGCCAATGGTTGGGAGGGCGGTCGAGGCAAGCAGCAATGCAGCCCCTGATAGCACCGAACGTCTGGTGAGGCTGAAATCCGACATGACTGAACCCCCAAATGACCCGCCAGGCGGGGCTGACAATTCCGGACAGGCTTGGCCGCCTGTTCCACCGGCGCGGATTATGACCTTTGTCCACCGTTTCGCCAGAGAAGGATTTGGCGCGGAAGGCTCTGGCGGTGAAATTTCCATCCGCTGGACCAGCGGTCGTGCCGGCCAAAGACGTTGCGATTTGACGATACGCATGAGACAGCAGGGGAGTCCGAACATCAACGCCAGGTGAGATGCCGATGTCCTCAGCGCGCGATCGTCTCGAAGCTGTTCTCTCGCGCCTTGGCGAGCGAGTTGCCGACGAGAAGGTGTTCACCAAGCTTTATCCCGAAGTGGCTCGCGCGGCCGCCGATGCGGCCGACGCACGACGGAAGGCCGGCATCGCGCTGGGACCGCTCGACGGCGAGATCGTCTCGATCAAGGATCTGCTCGATGTCGGTGGTGAGCCGACGCTGGCCGGTTCATTGCTTCGCCGCACCGCCGCGCCGGCGGAGAAAGACGCGCCGGTGGTGCAACGCCTGCGTCAGGCCGGTGCCGTCATCATCGGCAAGACCAACATGACCGAATTCGCCTTCACGGCGCTTGGCCTCAATCCGCACTACGGCACGCCGGGCAACGGCGCCGATGCGAAGCGTGTGCCGGGAGGATCCTCTTCCGGCGCCGGCGTGTCGGTGGCCGAAGGCACCAGCGCCATTTCGATCGGGTCGGACACCGGCGGATCGATTCGTATCCCGGCGGCGCTGAACGGCGTTGTCGGCTTCAAGCCAACCGCGCGGCGCGTGCCTTTGCAAGGCGCCTTTCCGCTTTCCTTCGCGCTGGATTCGCTTGGCCCCCTGGCACGCACCGTCGCCGAATGCGCGGCGGCCGACGCGGTCTTGGCAGGTGAAGAAGCCGTACCACTCGTGCCGGCGCGGCTGGATGGCCTGCGCGTCGGCATTCCGCGCGGCGATCTGTTCAACGACACCGAAGAGCCGATCGCGCGCGCCTTCGAGGACGCGATCCGCAAGCTGGAGCGATCCGGCGCGCGCCTTTTCGACATCGCCATCGACGACCTGGTCGATGCGATGAATGAGGCCACCCAATATGGTTCGATTGCCGGCATGGAAGGTGCCGCCATTCATGCCGACTGGCTGGAGGCTGGTACGGACGTGCCGGTCGATCCGCACGTCAGCGTGCCTTTGGCCCGTTACGCCAAGGCGCCGGTTCCGATCTACATCCGCACCATGCGCAGCCGCGCCGAGCATGTCGTCGAGATGGATCGCAGGCTGGTGGATTTCGACGTGCTGGCGCTGCCGACCGTGCCGGTCGCGGCCCCGCTGATCGATGCGGTGATGGCAGACCCGAAATTCGACGATCGCATGGAAGGGCTGCTGCTGCGCAACACCGAGGTGTTCAACTATTTCGACCAGTGCGCGATCTCGCTGCCGATGCCAGGTACCGCTTTGCCATCCGGCCTGATGCTGGTCGGTCGCAATGGCCATGACCGTCGCCTGCTGGCGATCGCGGCTTCGGTCGAATCCTTGCTGAAGGCCTGAACCGGTTCTGCAAGGCAGGCGATAGAGCGGGAACACTTCCGCTCTATCGGGGCCCTTATTTGCTGCCGCGCCGGCGCAGCCCGTCGAAATAGACGATGACAATGATCAGCACGCCGGTGATGACACGCTGCCAGAACGCGTTGACGTTGAGCAAATTGGCGCCGTTGTTGATGGTGGCCAGGATGAAGGCGCCGAGCAGTGGCCCGTGCACCGAACCGACGGCGCCGAACAGCGATGTGCCGCCGATGACCGACGAGGCGATCGCCTGCAGTTCCCAACCTTCGGCCTGGGTGGGGTTGCCGATGCCGATGCGGGACGCGAGCAACACGCCGACGAAGGCCGCACAGAGGCCCGACAGCGTATAGGCCATGTAGATCGTACGCTGGACATTGACGCCGGAAAGGCGCGCGGCCTCGGCGTTGGAGCCGACCGAGAACAGGTAGCGACCCCAGCGCGTGTGATGCAGGAAGATGTAAGCCGGCACGCCGACGAGGATGACCATCCAGAACAGGTTGGGCACGCCGACGAAGGAGCCGCGCGAGAATTCCTGGAAGGCATCGTTGTTGATGGAAATGGAGTTGCCGTTGGTCATCAAAAGGCCGATGCCGCGCAGCGAGGTCAATGTGGCCAGCGTGATGATGAAGGGCGGTAGCCCCATCTTGACGATGCCGAAGCCGTGGAAGAGGCCGATGGCGACGCCGATCAGCAAGGTGATCAGGATGGCGACGAAAACCGGCAGGCCGGAATTGATCAGCATCGCCGTCGTCACGGTCGCGAAGCCAACCACCGCGCCAACGGAAAGATCGATGCCGCCGGTGATGATGACGAAGGTCTGCCCGACTGCCAGGATGGCGATCATGGAGCCCTGGCGCAGCAGATTGGAGATGTTGTTGGCGGTGGCGAAGCTGGATGTCGAGAAGGACAGCAGGACCCACAACAGCACCAGCAATGCCAGCAGCGTCAGCCCGAACAGCGCGTTGTAGTTGCGCTTTGGCTTTTCGGCGGGGATCACCTCGGTGCTCATGATTGTCCTCCCGGTTTTTCCTGTTTTTCGGCGAGCGCCTGGGTCAGGATGTCTTCGTGGCTGGCGGTGTGGAAGCCATGCGTGGCGACCAGCTTGCCGCGCCGGAAAACATGCAGCGTATCGGCCAGTTCATAGACTTCCGGCAGATAGGACGAGATCAGGATGATGCCCGCGCCCTGAGATAGGAGCGTCGAGAAAAGGCGGTAGATTTCAGCCTTGGTGCCGACGTCCACGCCGACCGTCGGTTCATCGAAGATGAACAGCTTGGCACCGTGGTTCAGCCATTTGCCGATGACGATCTTCTGCTGGTTGCCGCCTGACAGGCTGGAAGCCAGCGCATGCCGCCCGGGAGTCTTGATGCGCAGGCCGGCAATCTGCTGTTCGGCGTGCTTTGCCTCTTCACTGCCGGAGATCAGTAGGCCTTTGCTGATACTCTTGTAGATTGGCAGGTTGAGGTTCAGTCCCACCGGCAGGTTGAGACAAAGCCCCTGGTCGCGCCGGCTTTCGGGCGCCAGCGCCATGCCGAGCTTGATCGCATCATGCTCAGAACGGATGTGCACTTCCTTGCCGTCCCACAACACCGTGCCGGAGGATTTGGCGTGGCGGCCGTAGAGCGTGGTGACGAATTCGCTGCGGCCGGCGCCGATCAGGCCGTAGAGGCCAACGATCTCGCCTTCGCGCACGGTCATCGAGACATTCTCGAAACCCTTGCCGGAAAGCTGCCTGGCTTCCAGGATAGCCTTGCCGATCGGGAACTCGTCCTTGTGGTAGATCTGTTCGATCGAGCGGTTGATCATCAGCCGCACCAACTCGGCTTCGTCGGTTTCCTTGATGTTGCGGGTGCCGACATAGGTGCCGTCGCGCAGCACCGAGACACGGTCGGCCAGTTCGAACACTTCTTCCATGCGGTGGCTGATGTAGATGATGGTGACGCCTTCGGCCTTGAGGCGGCGGATCAGCGCGAAAAGCTGGTCGGCCTCCTTGCGGGTGAGATAGGCGGTCGGTTCGTCGAAGATCAGGAATTTGGTGCCGCGCACGGTAGCGCGGGCAGCGGCGATCAACTGCTGCTGGCCGATTGTGAGGTCGCCCAGCATGGCGTGGGCGGGCAGGTTGAAGCCGAGATCGTTGATGATCTTCTGTGCGTCGCGCACCATGGCTCGCTGCTGCAGGAGGCCGTAGCGGACGTTTTCCTCGCCGAGGAACATGTTGGCGGCAACGGTGAGGTGACGGCACAACACCACTTCCTGGTGCACCGCGTTGATGCCGAGCGCCATCGCTTCATGCGGCGTGGCGAGCGCGACCGGTTCACCTTCCCAGATGACATCGCCGGAGGTGCGCGGCATCACGCCGGTCAGAAGCTTGATGAGCGTGGATTTGCCGGCGCCGTTCTCGCCGACGATCGCGTGGATTTCGCCAGCCCTGAAAGCGAGGCTCACCGGCTTCAAGGCATGGGTACCGGGATACTTCTTCTCCAGGCCGCGCAGTTCCAGGATCACCTTGCCGGGTTCGAGTTCCGGGGCAGGATGCTGGTGCTGTGTCGCCGATGTCATGACAATCCTCCCGATTGGCACGCTTTGGACAGCTCGTGCAGCCTAGCGCATGAGTCCTGAGCCGGACAGGCATGCCGTCGCGCTTCAGGAAACGCTCTCGCAAGAGCGATGTCTTTGCCAGGCTGGGCACGGACGGCACCCCTGGCAGGATCTCCAGGGCCGACACGGCCCCGGAGACGTTTGGTTGTCGAGGCTCAGTTGAGCTTCGGATTGAGGAGCGCGTCGATCTTCGGCTCCTTCATGTTTTCCTTGGTGACGAGGTTGGCGCCGGTGTCGACGAAGGTTTCGACCTTCTCGCCCTTGGAGGCCGCGAGCGCGGTCTTGATGCCGTCATAACCCATGCGATACGGGTCCTGCACGACAAGGCCGGAAATGACACCGTCATTGAGGAACTTGATCAGCTTCTCATCGCTGTCGAAACCGATCAGTCCGACCTTGCCGGAGAGGTTGTTTTCGGCGATCGCCTGGCCGACACCCTGCGCCATGATCAGGTTCGAGGCGAAGATACCCTTGAGGTCCGGATTGGCAGTGATCAAGTCGGTTGCGATGTTGAGGCCGGTCGTGGCCTGACCGTCAGCGTATTTGTCGGCGACCACCGTGAGGCCTGGATACTTGGCCTTGACCTGTTCGAGGAAGCCCTCGCGGCGCTGCTCAAGCGAGCCGGCGCCTGGAAGCGCAGTGATGATCGCCACCTTGCCTTCGACCTTGCCACCATTGGCGGCACCGATCGCCGCAGCCAGACCATCGGCCGCAACCTGGCCACCGACCTTGTTGTCGGTGGTCAGGAAGGATGTGAAGGCCTTGGAGTCGGCCGAGGAGTCGATGCCGATGATCTTCACCTTCTTGGCGGCTTCGTCGATCGGCTTGCCGAGAGCCTTGGCTTCGGTCGGGGAGATGACGACAGCGGACGGATTGCCGGCAACTGCGTTTTCAAGGATCGAGATCTGGCCGTTCACGTCGGTCTCAGCCTGCGCGCCGAGTTCCGGCACGTTGACGCCGAGGTCCTTGCCGGCCTTGCGGGCCCCGGCAAGCACGATCTGCCAATAGAAGGAGGTGGTGTCCTTCACGATGATCGGAATGGTGGTGTCGGCAGCGGCGGCCGGCCCCGTCTGGAATGCGCCGGCCAGCATGGAAGCGGCGGCGAGCGCCACGAAAGCGCGGCGGTTGAGCATGCTTTTCACGAATTTCATAGGCTTCCTCCCAAAGTCGCCCAGTCGATTATGCGGAGTCCCTTCTGGATAGGCGAAGTCCAATCAGGACTTTATAGATAAAAAACAGCACTACGATTTTTAATGGATCGCAACTGCGCTTGCAAGTGTGGCGCTTTCCTCCGTCGTCCTCACTGCTCTCTTTCCGATATGAAGCATCAATTCCAAAATAAGGTCAAGACGGAATATTCATTCCATATTGTTTGGCCGTGCGTCTCTGGCGATCAATCCTGCTCCGTCTGGATCACGCCTTTCTTGAGAAGGATGTTCGCATAGGCGACGCGTTCGCCGGAGGCGACGATGTAGGCGGCCTTGGCCGCGCGTTCATAGAAGGCGAACCGCTCGACGGGAGCGATGACGAAGGGACCGGCCAGACGGTCGATGATCGCCTGATAGGACCGGCATATTTCAGGAACACGGTCCGGATCTTCGACAACCGCCATGCGAAATGCCGAGGCCGGCGCGTAAGTATCGAGCGGCATGTGGGTAAGGATCGCTTCCAGCAATGCCTCGCCTCCCAGCCCGTCGGCACGCACGACCTTCGGACCCAGTGTGCTCGCCGGGAAATTGCCGTCGGCGATGACAATCTCGTCGCCGTGCCCCATGCTGCGCAGCGCGTGCAGCAGATCGGGCCCGAGAAGGGGGTGAATGCCGCGCAGCATCAGGCGATATCCTTCCTGGAGTTCGCGCTCCGCTCAACCGATCTCATTCGCGCACGGCTCCTGTCAGCGGCGGCTGGACAGTCGTATGAGGACGGTATTTTTCAAATTCCGCCTCGGGAACGTCAATCTTGAGCAGGTCCACATTGCGCGTCAGGCTGGAAGCCTTGGCGGTACCGATCAGCACGGTCGAAACCGCTTTCTCATGCAAGGGGAACTGCAGCGCGGCCGCAGCCAGCGGGTATCCGGCCTGACCGGCGATCTTGTCCATGGCTGAGACCTTCGACAGGATTTCCGGCGAAGCCGGGCCATAGTCGAAATGCGAGCCGGGCTTTGCGCCTGTCGCCAGAATGCCGGAGTTGAAGACGCCGCCGATGACCAGCGTGGTGCCGCTTTGATGACAGAGCGGCAAGAGTTCCGCCTCTGCCGAGCGGTCAAGCAGTGAATAGCGACCGGCAAGCAGGATGCAGTCGAGCGGCGCGCGGCGCATCACTTCCACGCAGATCTCCACTTCGTTGACGCCAAGCCCATACGCGGAAATGACCCCGCCCGATTTCAGCTCTTCCAGTGCCTTGATGCCGCCGCCCAGCAACTGGCCGAGATGCGCCTTGGTGAGCTCGATGCCGTGCGTGTAGACACCGATGTCGTGCACATAGAGGATGTCGATGCGGTTGAGGCCAAGCCGCGCATAGCTGAACTCGACCGAGCGCATGATGCCGTCATAGCTGTAGTCATATTCCAGCTTGAACGGCAGCGGGTTGAAGAAACCGAGATTGGGAACCTCGTGTTCCGGTGCCGGCTTCAGCAGACGGCCGACCTTGGTGGAAAGTGCATAGCTGTCGCGCGGCTTGTCGCGCAGGAAATCACCGAAACGGCGCTCCGAGAGCCCGAAGCCGTAGTGGGGTGCCGTGTCGAAATAGCGGATACCGGAATTCCAGGCTGCGTCGAGCACCGCTTCGGCGTCCTTGTTGGGAACAGCCTGATAGAGATTGCCCAGCGAGGCGCCGCCGAAACTGATCTCGGTGACTTCCAGCGCGGTTTTGCCGATACGGCGGGTCTTCATGCAGGCACTCCCATTCGCGGCCGCTCCCCGGCCGTTGGCTGACTTGTCGAAGCTACAGCGTTGCGCCGAGATGCCAAGGCACGAACTCGTTGTCGCCGTAGCCGAACTGCTCGCTCTTGGTCTTCTTGCCCGAGGCGGTCTCGATGATCAGTTCGAACATCTCACGGCCCATCTCGGCGATCGTCCTGTCACCGGAAGCGATGACGCCGCAATTGACGTCCATGTCTTCTTCCATGGCTTCGAACAGCGTGGTGTTGGTGGCTACCTTGATCGAAGGGGTCGGGTGGCTGCCGAAGCAGGAACCGCGCCCCGTGGTGAAGACGATGACGTTGGCGCCGCCCGCCACCTGGCCGGTGGCCGAGACGGGGTCGTAGCCCGGCGTGTCCATGAAGACGAGGCCACTGCCGGTGACTTTCTCGGCATAGGCAAAGACACCGTTGAGCGGGGTCTGGCCGCCCTTGGCGACCGCACCGAGCGATTTTTCGAGGATGGTGGTCAGTCCACCGCGTTTGTTGCCGGGCGAGGGGTTGTTGTCGATGGAAGCACCGTGCATGGCGGTATGGTTTTCCCACCATTTGATCAGACGATCGAGCTTGTCGGCGATTTCCGGCGTGGCGGCGCGATAGGCGAGCAGGTGCTCGGCGCCGTAGATCTCGGTGGTTTCCGAGAGGATGCCGATGGCGCCGACGCCGGCGAGCAGATCGACCGCAGCCCCCAGCGCCGGATTGGCGGTGATGCCGGACATGCCGTCCGAGCCACCACATTGCAGGCCGACGACGATCTCCGAGACCGGGATCGGCTCGCGCTGCAGCTTGCCGACCTCTTCGGCGATCTCGGCCAGCACGCCCATTGCCTT
This sequence comes from Mesorhizobium sp. NPDC059054, assembly GCF_042739215.1. Taxonomy (NCBI): domain Bacteria; kingdom Pseudomonadati; phylum Pseudomonadota; class Alphaproteobacteria; order Hyphomicrobiales; family Phyllobacteriaceae; genus Mesorhizobium; species Mesorhizobium sp. NPDC059054. Next base: position 298,854 of record NZ_JBHYHV010000006.1, on the reverse strand, counting down.
TTCGACCGATTTGCGCGAGCCGCCGGCATCCTGGATGTTGAAATGCCGCTTGCCGGCGGCAACGCCTTTCTGGCCATACAGGGTGAGCTGGTTGACCTCGCAACCCAGCCCCACCATCAGCACGCCGCCGAAATTGGGGTGGCGCGCGTAGCCGGCCAGCGTGCGGTGCAGAACCATCATGCCGTCGCCGGTGGCGCTCATGCCGCAGCCCTGGCCGTGCACGATGGGCACGAAACCGTCGATGCCGGGATAAAGCGGCAGCAGGCGGCGGTTGGCCTCGTCGGCGATCGCGTGGCAGACGGTGGCCGAACAGTTCACGCTGGCGACGATGCCGACAAAATTGCGGGTGCCGGCGCGACCGTCGGCGCGGCGATAACCCATGAAGGTGCGGCCTTTGTCCGTCTCGGTGGCCTCCAGCGGCGCCGAAGGCGGCACCACCGGCATGCGGCCGGCCTCGAAGACCAGATTGTGCGAATGTACGTGCTGGCCCGCCGCAATGTCCTGCGTGGCGCGCCCGATCGCCTGCGCGTATTTGACGACGGCGGAGCCGGCCGGGATGGCCCGGATCGCCACCTTGTGTCCGGATTCGATTGCATCCGCTGTGGCAGCGCCGCCGGGCAGTGCCGTGCCTTTCTCCAGCCGTCCGTTGGCAACGACGACATTGTCGGAAGGCGAGAGCACGATCGAATTGGCGGTGGTCACGGTGGTGGTTCCTGGGACGGTCCTGGGTCTTTTGCCGGATTGACACCGGCATTCCTGTCGATAATGTCTTTTATCGTAAAAAAACATTTGAGCGTCAATTGGCATTTTCGGTTAGAGCGCTTTCCGCGAACGGTGCGCAGGCCAAGAGAACAGGATGTCGAAGAGCAACAACGTCTATAAGGATGCCTATAATCGCTGCCTGCGGCTGCTGGAGGAAACCAGCAACCTGCCCTCGGAGCCGGAGCTTGGGGCGACACTGGGCGTCAGTCGCACAACGGTTCGCGGCATCCTGGCCCGCATGGCTGAAAACGGGCTGATCGCCTGGGACAAGCGCGACAAGACAGTGCTGCGTGCACCGAAGGAAGACGACTTCTTCCCGGAGGAGGAAACCGACTCGCTGTCGCAGATCATCGAGCGCTCCTTCATGCGGCGCCTGCTGGCCGAAGGCGCCGAAGCCGGCATGCAGATCAACGAACTGGAGCTGGCACGCGAAATCGGTGTCGGCACCACCAGCGTGCGCGAGTTCCTTATCCGCTTCAGCCGCTTCGGCCTGATCGAGAAGCGTCGCAACAGCCATTGGGTGCTGAAGGGTTTCACTCATGCCTTCGCGCTGGAACTGGCCGACATCCGCGAGATGTTCGAGTTGCGTTCGGCGGCAGCCTTTGCTGTCTTGCCCGATGACAGTCCCGTCTGGGTCGATCTCGACCGGCTGGAAGCCGAGCACCATGTCCTGGCGCGTGACATCGCCAATCGCTATCCCGAGTTTTCGGAACTGGACGAGCGCTTCCACCGACTGATCCACAGCGCTTCGCGCAACCGCTTCATCGTCGATTTCTACGATGTCATCGCCATGATCTTCCACTACCACTACCAGTGGAACAAGGCCGGCCAGCGCAGCCGCAACGAGACGGCCGTAGCCGAGCATCTCGCTTATATCGCGGCGCTCAAGTCGCGCGATGCGGCGAAGGTCGAGGCTGCCTGCCGCAAGCATCTGATGTCGGCGCGGCAGACCCTGATCGATTCGACGCCTGAGGGCCGGCAGAACGTCATGGCGAAACGCGCTGGAACGCCTGCCGCGAATACAGCCTGACACCCTGCTTCACGATGGGCTTGTTGCCGCAGCGCCGATTTGACGGTTTGCCGGTCCTTTGGCTCGTGGTAGGTCTTTGCGGACTGGCAAGGGAGTGCGCGACGCCGTGATCGCTGGGCGCAGGAGATGGAGCATGCCGACGGCCCTCGCCGTTGCGTGGCTGCTCGTCCTGCAATCCGCGCTTGGCGCCTTTGCCGCTGGTGTCGGCCCCAACCCTGCTCAGCTCGATGCCTTCGGCAACGTCATCTGTACCCATGACGGTGCGGCGCAGTTGCCGCCGGGCGAGCAGCCGCAGCAGCACCAGCAATCGTGCTGCGTGCTGGGCTGCAACATGTACTCGTCAGCCTTTGGCGCGCCGCCGGAAGCTTCTCTTCTGCTTGACGGCTTAGCCTTTGCCGCCAGCCTCTTGATGGCCTTCCCTGCTCGCAATGCCGTTGGCTTCAGCCATGACTGGTCGCCGGGCAATCCGCGCGCGCCACCCGCTTCGGCCTGATCTTTGCCGTTGTGCCTGGCCTCTGGCCGCGCCACGATTTTCTCCTTCGTCTTATCCGCGCGTCCGGCAACGGCGCGTCTGCCATGGAGCAACCCCCATGCCTATTTCCAACAGCGCTTCGCGCGCGTCTTCCTTCGGTAACTCGGTCCCCGCACGGCTTGGCCTTGTGTCGGCCGCCTTCGCGGTTCTGCTTGTCGGCGCGCCGGCTGCGTTCGCGCATGAATTCAAGGTCGGCAATCTCGAGATCGATCATCCCTGGTCGCGTGCCACGCCACCCGGCGCCAAGGTGGCCGGCGGCTACCTCACCATCAAGAACAGCGGCGGCGAGCCGGATCGCCTGGTCTCGATCGCTTCGGATGTTTCGCAGAAAGCCGAGGTGCATGAGATGTCGGTCAAGGACGGCGTCATGACCATGCGCAAACTCGACAGCGGCCTGGAAATCCCGGCCAACGGCAAGGCGGAACTCGCGCCCGGCGGTTATCATCTGATGTTCATCGGCCTCAATCGCCAGCCCAAGCAGGGCGAGAAATTCGCCGCGACGCTGACCTTCGAGAAGGCTGGACCGGTCACGGTGGAGTTCAATGTCGAGGCCGTTGGTGGTGCTGCGCCCAAGGCGCATGGCGACCACGCGAACTGACGATTTTAGAGGAACTCCAATGTTCAGAACCATGATTGTTGCCGGCCTTTTCGTGGGCGCCGGCATGGGGGCAGCCTTTGCCCACGTCTCGCTGGAGACACAGGAAGCGGCGGTCGATTCCACCTACAAGGCGGTCTTCCGCGTTCCACACGGCTGCGATGGCAAGGCGACCACTGCCGTGCGCATCAAGATCCCGGAAGGTGTCATCGACGTGAAGCCGATGCCAAAGGCCGATTGGAAGCTGGAGACGGTGAAGGGCAAATACGCCAAGCCCTATTCCCTTTGGGGCGAGACGGTCAGCGAAGGCGTGACCGAGGTCAACTGGAACGGCGGTAACCTGCCGGACGAATTCTACGACGAATTCGTGCTGCGGGCGCGGCTGACCGGCGATCTCCCTGCCGGCGAGACCTTGCGCTTTCCGGTCGTGCAGGAGTGCGAAGGTGGCGGCACCGCCCGCTGGATCGAAATTCCGGCCGCCGGCCAGGACGAGGATGCGCTCGAGCATCCTGCACCCGGCCTGAAACTTCTGCCCAAGAAATAATGACCTGCGGCGCGCCTGTCATGGCGCGCCGCCCCTCAGGTGTACCCGGTCCATGCAGCACCTCATTTCCCACAGTCTGCGAGCAGGTTTCCAGAGCCTTGCTGCTGCGGTTGTCGTTGTGTTCGGCCTGCTTGCTGTTTTCGGGGTTAGTCAAGCTTCCGCACACGCCAGCCTGGTCAAGACCGAGCCGGCGGACGGGGCGATGCTGCAACAAAGTCCCAGCCGGTTTTCGCTTGGTTTCAGTGAGCCGGTTTCGCCGCTGGTGCTCACCCTTGTGCGCCCGGATGGCACACAGGAGCGGCTGACGTCATTCCGCAGCGACGGGCAGACACTCGACATCGACAGTCCACAACCGCTCGGCAACGGTACGCATGTGCTGAGCTGGCGGGTCATTTCCGCCGACGGGCATCCGGTCGGCGGTTCGCTTTTGTTTTCGGTAGGCTCGATCAGTGCCGCGCCGGCAATCGGCGAGATCGCCGATCCCTGGCTGCATTGCGCGATCTGGGCGGCGAAGATCGTGCTCTATCTGGGCCTGTTCCTGGGCGTGGGTGGGGCGTTCGCCCTGACCTGGTTGGCAGGCGAGGGGCGTGGAGCTGAACGCTTCGTGCTCGCGATGCTGTTTGCAGGTCTGGTCGTTGCACCCGTGTCACTCGGCCTGCAAGGGCTCGATGCGCTGGGCGCGCCGTTCGAGCAATTCGCGCAAGCGATCGTCTGGAAGACTGCCTTTGGCACCAGCTTTGTCTGGACGGCGCTGATTGCCGCCATCGCGCTGGGACTGGGTCTTCTGGCGCTCGTCCTGCCGCGTGCCGATGCCAAGCCGTTCGCCGCTGTCGCCTTGATCGCGGTCGGTGTGGCACTTGCCGCCAGCGGTCATGCCAGTGCCGCCGCACCGCAATGGCTGACGCGGCCGATGGTCTTCCTCCATGGCGTGGGAATTGCCTTCTGGGCCGGTGCCCTGACGCCGCTGGCTGTGACATTGAGCCGCCAGACGCCGGGCGCGGAAACATTCCTGCGCCGCTTCTCGAAGGCTATCATGCCGATAGTCTGCATCCTTGTGATTGCCGGCACTGTGCTTGCTGTGATCCAGGTGGAAACGCTTTCGGCGCTGGCCGACACCGACTACGGCCGGCTGCTGCTGGCAAAGCTCGCGCTTGTGGTCGGACTGTTCGCTCTCGCCGCAACCAATCGCTGGGTGCTGACACGTCCCGCGGAAGCCGGGCAGACTGCGGCGGGGCGCCGGCTGGTGCGTTCGATTGCGGTGGAGACCGTGATCGTGCTGGTGATCTTCGGCGTTGCCGCCGGCTGGCGCTTCACGCCGCCGCCCCGTGCTCTGGCGATTGCCGCTGCCGAGCCCGCCTCGACGCATATGATGACATTGGACGCCATGGCCGATCTCACCGTGACGCCTGGCCGAGCCGGGTCGGTGTCAGCCAGCATCATGCTGATGACCGGCGATTTCGGACCACTCGATGCCAAGGAAGTGACATTGGTGCTTTCGAAGCCTGAGACGAGCATAGAGCCGTTGAAACGTATCGCGGCAAAGCCCGGTGACGGCACATGGCTGGTCGACGGTCTGGTCATCCCGTTCCCCGGGCGTTGGACGGTGCGGCTCGACATTCTGGTTTCGGACTTCGAAATGGTGAAGCTGGAAGGCCCCATCGATATCCGGCCCTGACGTTTGTGCAGGCATGGCTTCGGGCGTGTTGAGGTTCGAACAATCGGCCGCGTCTGCACTTCCGGGGGCTCATCCTTACGCGAAACCCAATACGCACTAATCGATTGAAATTTCCGCTGGGCAGATAGCGACACTTGTTGACGAAGCGGGTTCCGAAGGCCAATCATGCCGGCTTTACGGCGCTAGCCGGTATTCGCAGACAGGAACGACAGCATGGAAAAAGCCGAAATCGGCCTGATTGGCCTCGGTACGATGGGGTCAAACCTCGCCCTCAACATTGCCGAGAAGGGCCATCGCATCGCGGTGTACAATCGTACGCCGTCGCGAACCGACGATTTCGTGGCCAAGGCCGGCGATCTCGCCAGCCGCATCGTGCCTTGCGAGAGCCTTGCCGATCTTGCCGCCGCCATCCGTCCGCCGCGGCCGATCATCATCATGGTGCTGGCCGGCACCCCCGTGGACGAGCAGATCGCGGCGCTGCGCGGAGAACTTGCCGCCAACGACATCATCATAGATGCCGGTAACGCCAATTTCCGCGATACGATGCGTCGTTTCAAGGAGTTGGAGGGTTCGGGCCTGACCTTCATCGGCATGGGCGTTTCTGGCGGTGAAGAGGGGGCGCGTCACGGTCCGTCGATCATGGTCGGCGGCAAGGAGGAGTCCTGGCACCGGATCGAAAGCGTGCTTACCGCGATCTCGGCCAAGTTCAAGGGTGAGCCCTGTGCGGCCTGGCTCGGCCCTGATGGGGCGGGTCATTTCGTCAAGACCATCCACAACGGCATCGAATATGCCGATATGCAGATGATCGCCGAGATCTACGGCATCCTGCGCGATGGGCTCGGCATGGCACCCAAGGAAATCGCGCCGGTCTTCGCCGAATGGAACAAGGGCCGGTTGAATTCCTACCTGATCGAGATCACCGCCGAGGTGCTGAAGGCCGACGATGCCAAGACCGGCAAGCCGGTGGTCGACATCATCCTCGACCGTGCCGGCCAGAAGGGCACCGGCAAGTGGTCGGTGATCGAAGCGCAGCAGCTCGGCATTCCAGCGACCGCCATCGAGGCGGCGGTGGCTGCCCGCGTGCTGTCGTCGCTCAGGGACGAACGGCTGGCGGCGGAGAAGGTCTATGGCGATGGAGTGGCGCGCATCACGGCTCCGCGTGACGCGCTGCTCAAGCAGCTGGAACTGGCGCTGTTCGCGGGCAAGATCGCGGCCTATGCGCAAGGCTTCGCCGTGATGACCGGCGCGTCGAAGGAATTCGATTGGAACCTGCCCATGCCGACGATTGCCAAGATCTGGCGCGCCGGCTGCATCATCCGTTCACAGATGCTGGACACGATGGCCGAGGCCTTTGGGGCCGGCGCCGCTACGACCAATCTTTTGATGGCTCCGGATTTCGTGAAAATGATGCAGGAGGCGCACCCGGCTTTGCGGCGCGTGGTGGCGCTGGCCATGGAAGCCGGCTCGCCGGTTCCGGCGCTGTCGTCGGCGCTCGCTTATTTCGACAGCTATCGCCAGGGCCGGGGAACCTCCAATCTCATCCAGGCGCAGCGCGATTTCTTCGGTGCGCATGGCTTTGAGCGCATTGGCGAAAAAGGTGCTTTCCACGGGCCATGGGGGCAGGGCTGAGGTTTTTCAGATAGCGTCAGTTCGAAACGCGGCGATCGCTGAAAAAGTGGCGCCACGCGGCCGTTCGTGTTTGGATGCCGTCCGCTGGTTCCGGGCTGGAGGGGCATATGCGCGTGAGGTGGTTTCTGTCGGCTGCGGCTGTCATTTGCTGGGCAATGACGGCGCAGGCCCAGAGCAAGACCGCAGAAGAGCTCGTGGCTGATGAGGTGGCCACGAAGATCGAAGAACTCGTCGAGAGGGATTTTTACAAATCAGTAGACTTTCCTTCTTTTACAGGAAAGCACCCAACAAACGCCGATATCGACAAGGCTTTGATCGAGCTGAAGGCGTCCCACACACATCGGTTCTTACCTGGAACCATTGATTATTATGAAGTGGCCGATATTTTCGGACCATGGCGAGGGGTCAATCGCCTGATTTTCCCCCCGGACGGCGAAGTTACCTATGACGGTATCGGGATCAATACTGCCATCATCGACGATAGGCGATTTGTCACTCGTGTCTATGATGGGGCGGCGGCAAAGAAAGCGGGCATTCTCGTCGGCGACGAAATCGTAACGGTCGACGGAAAGCCATTCGACGAAGTTGGATCTTTCGAAGGACGGGCGGGGAAAACGGTGGTCGTCACCGTGAGGCGCGCCGTCAACAGCCGGCCCATGAACATACCGGTAACAGTCGCTTCAATCTCGCCGGTTCGAATGTACTTCGACGCAATCAGAGCCAGTGGTCGCATTATCGAAAACCGCGGCCATGACATTGGTTATGTCCGAATTTGGACACTCGCTTCGAGGCAGACGAAAGACACCGTGGAAGCGATGCTGCGCGACGGTGTTTTGAGCGGTGCTCAAGGTCTGATCCTCGATTTGCGGGGGCGCTGGGGAGGCTTATCGAGTGAGCTTCCGGCGATGCTGATGGAGGATTTTTCCGACATCACGATAACCACGCGCGATGGTCAAACCTTCGGGTGGCAAGAGGCCTGGCGCAGACCCATCGTTGTCCTCGTCGACGAAGGAACGCGCAGCAATGGCGAGGTACTGGCCTGTGCGATCAAAAAGCGTGGCTTTGCCGTGATTGGCAAAAAAACAGCAGGGGTGGTGCTCGGTGGCAGAGGTTATCTGCTTCCGGACAAAAGTCTCCTGATGCTGGCGGTCGGAACGGTTCGCGTCGATGGCGAAGTTCTAGAGGGCAAGGGTGTCGTGCCGGACATCGCTGTGGAGGCACCAATTCCCTATGCAATGGGAGCTGATCCACAACTGGACCTCGCTGTGGAGCTGATGGCAAGAGAGCTCTCCAGCATCACCTCTTGGCGTCCCTATCCACAGCAGAGACCCTGCTCCGCGATAGATTCGGCAGTGGCAAATTGAGCGAGCGGCCTCGTTCCGGCCTGACCTTTCTGACGGCGGAGATTATCGCGGAGCGATGACCTCGGCCGGTACTACCAGGCGCTGCATCGGGGGTGCCGATCTGTCGCTAATGCTGCTGAGCACCGCTGTGGCCAGATCGCGTCCGGCGAGCCTGAAATCTTCCTCGACGACATGGATTTCGGGACGAACCAGCTGCAGCAGGTTGAAAGGTTCCTTGGCGACGAGGTCGACATCGCGCCCAAGCTTGAAGCCCGCCGCCTCGATGCCGGCGATGAGCGCGAAGGCCGGGCCACCTGCGCCGCAAATGATGCCGTCGGGCCGGCCTGTCCGTCGCATCAGTTCGATGGTGTGGCGGCGGATGTCGTCGATGATGTTGTCGCTGCTGACGGACGAGAACGGAGCCTCGCTCTGTCCGTGCCGGTCCAACTCGTCGAGGAAGCCGCCGCGCATATGCTGGTGGTAGGTGAGGGCAGGCGGTGGCGCCAGAAGCGCGAGACGCCTGCGGCCGAGTTCCGCCAGCCGGCGGACGGCCAGTCGTGCGAAGGTCTCGTTGTCGAAATCATGATAGGCGTGCTCGATGCCCATCGCCGTGCGGCCATGCGCGGCGAAAGGAAAGCCACGCTCGGTCAGATAGCGCACGCGCGGATCGTTCGGTTCGGTGCGCGAGATGATGATGCCGTCGGCGGAGCCGGTTTCGACCACATAACGGATCGGCTCCATAGGATCGTTGTTGTGGGAATAGGGGGCGACGACCAGATGGTAGGGCGTCGCCGCAAGCCGTTCTGAAATGCCGTAGATGAAATCGGACAGGAAGCCGCCGATCTGTTCGGTGGTATTGAGTACGACGGAGATGACGTTGGTCTTGCCTGTGCGCAGGCGTACGCCGGCCCGGTTCGGCCGGTAGCCGATCTGGCGCGCGACGAGCTGCACGCGCTTGCGCGTCTCGGCGCCGATTTCGGGAGCGTCTTTCAAGGCCCGCGAGACGGTGGTGACGCCGAGGCCGGTCATGAAGGCAAGCGTCTTCAGCGTCGGCCTGCCGGCCTCCGCTTCTTCCTCGCCCGTGTTGTTGCTCGACTTGTCCATAACCCTGCCCGCAGCGCGCATATCAGCCTGTCCCCGCGGGGACAATGACTGAATTCGCCGGGTACGCTGTCTGCGCCTTCGCTATGCAATATACTGAAACGTTACAGATTCTCCAGCCCAACCTTTGGTCGGTAAGGGGAGGCGCGTCTCGAATTCCGGCATTTTGCACCGCAGTGACCGATTTTGCAGCGCAATATGGACAATTTTGCATTCCTAGGAGTTCCGGCCCTCTATTTTGTCGAGCTTCGAAAATATTTTGACCCGGCTGTTGATTGGGGATTGCCACATAGGCGCAATTGCCGTATCCAAAATCTGTAACGTTTCAGATTTTGGGAGGAATCGGAATGCGACGCACTTTGAAGGCTGCCGTGCTGGCGGCTGGGACGGCTCTTGGCTTCGCCGGAGCCGCTTACGCGACGGATCTGGAAGTCACGCACTGGTGGACGTCGGGCGGCGAGGCTGCTGCCGTCGCCGAGCTCGCCAAGGCCTTCGATGCTACCGGGAACAAATGGGTGGATGGTGCCATCGCCGGCTCCGGCGGCACGGCGCGCCCCATCATGATTTCACGCATCACCGGTGGCGATCCGATGGGCGCCACGCAGTTCAACCATGGCCGTCAGGCCGAGGAGCTGGTGCAGGCCGGATTGATGCGCGACCTCACCGACATCGCCACCAAGAGCAAGTGGACGGAAGTCGTGCGCCCGAAGGGGCTGCTCGATTCCTGCACCATCGACGGCAAGATCTATTGCGTGCCTGTCAACATCCACTCCTGGCAATGGCTGTGGCTCTCCAACGAAGCCTTCGCCAAGGCCGGCGTGGCTGTGCCGAAGACCTGGGACGAATATGTGGCGGCGGCGCCGGCACTGGAAAAGGCCGGCATCGTGCCGCTCGCCGTGGGTGGCCAGCCCTGGCAGGCCTCGGGCGCCTTCGACGTGCTCCTGCTGGCGGTCGGCGGTACGGATGCCTTCCTCAAGGTCTACAAGGACAAGGATGGCGAGTTCGCCGGCGGAGCCGAGATCGCCAAGGTGTTCAAGGCGGCCGACGATGCCCGCAAGATGTCCAAGGGCACCAATGTGCAGGATTGGAACCAGGCCACCAACATGGTCATCACCGGCAAGGCCGGCGGACAGATCATGGGCGACTGGGCTCAAGGCGAGTTCCAGGTGGCCGGCAAGGTTGCCGGCAAGGATTACACCTGTCTGCCCGGCCTTGGCATGAGCAATGCCCTCGCTACGGGTGGCGATGCCTTCTATTTCCCGCTGCTCAAGGATGCCGAGAAGGCCAAGGCGCAGGAAGTGCTTGCTGAAACGCTGCTCGATCCCAAGACGCAGGTTGCCTTCAATCTGAAGAAGGGTTCGCTGCCGGTGCGTGGCGATGTCGATCTCAACTCCGCCAATGACTGCATGAAGAAGGGTCTCGACATCCTCGCCAAGGGCACCGTGATCCCATGGACGGATCAGCTGCTGTCGCAGGATACGCAGAAGCAGAAGGAGGACCTGTTCTCCGAATTCTTCGCCAAGCCGGACCTGACTGTCGAGGATGCGCAGAAGCGCTTCGCCGACATCATCTCCAGCGCCGACTAGATTAGGACCTTGTCCTGATCTTGATCCTGTTTCACCCGATCCTCCCGGGTTCCGGTCCTGCCATGTGCTTGACAGGGCCGGAATTCCCGGAGGGCTAACGCGTGGCCTCCACCATGACCAGTGCAGCCAAGCGCCCAAGCAGACTGTTCCGCAACCTCAGCGCCAAGATCGCCTCGGTGCCGATGATCCTCACCGCGTTGGTGGTGTTCGTCGGCGGCACGTTGTGGACCGTGCTCTATTCCTTCACCAATTCGCGGTTGTTGCCGCGGCTCAAATTCGTCGGCCTCGACCAGTATGAGCGATTGTGGGCAACGCCGCGCTGGCTGGTGTCGATCGAGAACCTTGCCATTTACGGCATCCTGTCATTGATCTTCTCCCTGGTGATCGGCTTCGTGCTGGCGGCGCTGCTCGACCAGAAAATCCGCTTCGAAGACACGTTCCGCACCATCTTCCTCTACCCCTTCGCGCTTTCCTTCGTCGTCACCGGCGTGGTCTGGCAATGGCTGCTTAACCCTGATTTCGGTGTGCAAGCGGTGGTGCGCTCGCTGGGTTGGGAAAGCTTCGCTTTCGATCCCCTCTACAATTCCAGCATCGTCATCTATGGCGTGCTGATCGCGGCGTTGTGGCAGGGCACCGGTTTCGTGATGTGCCTGATGCTGGCGGGTTTGCGCGGCATCGACGAGGACATCTGGAAGGCCGCGCGGGTAGACGGCATTCCGGCCTGGAGAACCTATCTCTTCATCGTCCTGCCGATGATGCGGCCGGTGCTGGTCACCACGCTGGTCATCATCGCCGCGGGCATCGTCAAGGTCTATGACCTCGTGGTGGCGCAGACCAGTGGCGGCCCTGGCATCGCCTCCGAGGTGCCGGCCAAATATGTCTACGACTACATGTTCTTCGCCCAGAATCTCGGCCAGGGTTTTGCCGCCTCGACGATGATGCTGCTGTCGGTTGCCATCATCATCGTGCCCTGGGCCTATCTCGAATTCGGGCGGAGGCGCTGACGATGGCGATGTCGCAGACGCTTGCCGCAGACGGCCCACGCGGGCCGAAGCCACGCCATCGCTTCTCGAAGCGCAACATCTTCATCTACGGCACGCTGTTCGTGGTCGCTGTCTACTATCTGCTGCCGCTCTACGTGATGGTGGTCACGTCCCTGAAGGGCATGCCAGAGGTAAGGCTCGGCAATATCTTTTCCCCGCCGCTGGAAATCACCTTCGAACCTTGGGTGAAGGCTTGGGCGACGGCTTGCACCGGGCTGAATTGCGACGGGCTTTCGCGTGGTTTCTGGAACTCGGTGCGCATCACCGTGCCGTCGGTGATCCTGTCGATCGCGATCGCCTCGGTGAATGGCTATGCGCTTGCCAACTGGCGCTTCAAGGGCTCGGAACTGTTCTTCACCATCCTCATCATCGGCGCCTTCATCCCCTATCAGGTGATGCTCTACCCGATCGTCATCATCCTTCGCGAGATCGGGCTTTATGGCAGCCTGACAGGGTTGGTCATCGTGCATTCGATCTTCGGCATGCCGATCCTGACGCTTCTGTTCCGCAACTATTTCGCGTCACTGCCGGAGGAACTGTTCAAGGCCGCACGTGTCGATGGCGCCGGCTTCTGGAGCATCTACCTGCGCATCATGCTGCCGATGTCGGTGCCGATCTTCGTTGTCGCCGTGATCCTGCAGATCACCGGCATCTGGAACGACTTCCTGTTCGGCGTCGTCTACACGCGCCCAGACACTTATCCGATGACGGTGCAGCTCAACAACATCGTCAATTCCGTGCAGGGCGTGAAGGAATACAACGTCAACATGGCAGCCACGCTGCTGACCGGCCTCGTGCCCCTCGTCGTCTATTTCATCTCCGGCAAACTGTTCGTGCGCGGCATCGCCGCCGGCGCGGTGAAAGGGTGAGCATGAGCGCGACCGTCAATACCAGCGTCTCAATTCAGGACCTGACGCTCAATTTCGGCATGGTCTCGGTGTTGCAGTCGCTCAACCTAGACATTGCGGAGGGCGAGTTCATCGTGCTGCTCGGGCCGTCCGGTTGTGGCAAGTCCACACTGCTCAACTGCATCGCCGGCCTGCTCGATATTTCCGACGGGCGCATCTTCATCAAGGGCAAGAACGTCACTTGGGAAGAACCCAAGGACCGCGGCATCGGCATGGTGTTCCAGTCCTATGCACTCTATCCGCAGATGAGCGTGGAGAAGAACCTGTCCTTCGGCCTGAAGGTGGCGGGGACGCCGAAGGAGGAGATTGGCAAGCGGATCGCGCGCGCAGCCGAGATCCTGCAGATCGAGCCACTCCTGCAGCGTAAGCCGGCAGCGCTTTCCGGCGGCCAGCGCCAGCGCGTGGCGATCGGCCGGGCCCTGGTGCGTGATGTCGATGTCTTCCTGTTCGACGAACCGCTGTCCAATCTGGACGCCAAGCTGCGCTCGGAATTGCGCGTCGAGATCAAGCGGCTGCATCAGCGGCTTGCCAACACCATGATCTATGTCACCCACGACCAGATCGAGGCGATGACGCTGGCCGACCGCATCGCCGTCATGCGTGGCGGTGTGATCCAGCAACTGGACGCGCCGCAGGCGATCTACAGCCGTCCGGTCAACCGCTTCGTCGCAGGCTTCATCGGATCGCCCGGCATGAATTTCGTCGACGGCAGGCTGGAAGAGAGCGATGGCAGCTGGCGCTTCGGAACCGGTGACCTGAGCATCCGGCTTTCAACTTACGACTTCGACAAGCAACCGGTTGCCGGACCGGCGGTGTTCGGCGTTCGACCGGAACATATCGGCCTCAATTCCGGCTCCGGCTGGCCGTTTTCGGCGAAGGCCACCGTCGATGTCGTCGAGCCAATGGGTTCCGACACGCTGGTCTGGGTGCGGTTAGGGGCGCAAAGCCTTTCGGTACGCATGCCTTCCGAGCGTGCCCCCCAGATCGGCAGCCAGGTCGAGATCGGCTTCGACCCCATGCGTGCCTCGCTATTCGGCGAAGACGGCAATCGGCTGTGACAGCCAAAGGAATCCCCACCAAGCAGCCCCAAGCAGAATGGACAGATAGAATGGACTGGTCATTTCAACTTTACAGTGCCCGCAACTTTCAGCCCTGGGACAAGGTGCTGAAACTGCTGGGCAGTCTCGGCTATGCTCAGGTCGAAGGTTTCGGCGGCGTCTATGACGATCCGAAGGCCTTCCGCGCGGAGCTCGACAAGAACAAGCTCGCCATGCCGACCGGGCATTTCTCGATCGAGGCGCTGGAGACCGATTTTGACAGCGTGCGCAGAACAGCCGATGCGTTCGGCATCGGGCTCCTGATCTGCCCCTATCTGGTTGCGGAGGCACGCCCGACGGACGCTGCCGGCTGGCGCGGTTTCGGCGAGCGGCTGGCCAAGGTTGGCGAGACGGCGAAGAAGGCTGGCTACGGCTTTGCCTGGCACAACCACGATTTCGAGTTCAAGACGCTGCCGGACGGCTCGATCCCGCAGGAACATATCTTGTCGGCGGCGCCTGACATAGGCTGGGAGATGGATGTCGCCTGGGTGGTGCGCGGCGGTGCCGATCCGCTGCCCTGGATCGAACGGCACGGCCGCCGCATTGTGGCTGTCCATGTCAAGGATATCGCCAAGGCCGGTCAGGGTCTGGACGAGGACGGCTGGTCGGATGTCGGCCACGGCACCATCGACTGGCCGAAGCTGGCCAAGGTGCTGCGTGAGCGCAGCGACGCTAAATATTTCATCATGGAACAGGACAACCCGAACGACATCGAGCGCTTCGCGCGCCGGTCGATCGAGGCAGCCAGGACTTTCTAGGAGAGGGACGATGGCAAAGAAACTCGGGATCGGCGTCATCGGCGCCGGCAACATTTCGGCCGCCTATTTCAGGTTGGCGCCGCTGTTTCGCGGCATCGAGATGCGGGCGTGTGCCGACATCAACATGGCCGCCGCCAAGGCGCGCGCGAAAGAGTTCAAGCTGCGGGCAGATACCGTCGACGAACTCTTGAAGGCCGACGATATCGATATCGTGGTCAACCTCACCATCCCCGCCGTTCACTATGAAGTATCGAAGCGGGTGCTCGACGCCGGCAAGCATGTCTATTCGGAAAAGCCGTTCGTGCTGTCGCTGCAGGAGGGGTTGGATCTGCGCAAACGCGCCGAGAAGAAGGGTCTGCGCATCGGCTCGGCGCCCGACACCTTCCTCGGGGGTGCGCATCAGCTGGCGCGCAATCTCATCGACGAAGGCAAGGTCGGGGCGATCACCGGGGGCACCTGCACGGTGATGAGCCATGGCATGGAGCATTGGCATCCGAACCCGGATTTCTTCTTCCAGCCGGGTGCCGGACCCGTGCTCGACATCGGGCCTTACTACGTCACCAACCTGATCCAGTTGGTCGGCCCGGTGAGGCGGGTGGCGGCCTTTGCCTCGATCCCAGCCAAGGAGCGCATCATTTCCTCGAAGCCGCGCGCCGGCGAAAGGATCCCGGTCAACACGCCAACCACCATTCATGGCCTGCTCGAATTTGCCAACGGCGCGGTGGTGACTTTGAACACCAGCTGGGACGTCTGGGCCCATGGCCACGCGCCGATGGAACTCTACGGCGAGAAAGGTACGCTCTATGTGCCGGACCCCAATTTCTTCGGCGGCAACGTTGCCTACACCAAGGAAAGCAAGGCGATGAAGTCGCTGCCGAAATGGCAGCATCCGTTCGGCGTGCCCAATGAAAAGCACTCCCAGGGCATGATGGCGAATTATCGAACCGCCGGCCTTGCCGACATGGCGCTGGCCATCATGGAAGGCCGCCCGCACCGCTGCTCGATGGAACTGGCGCTGCATGCGGTGGAGGTGATGACCAGCCTGCTGAAATCTGCGGAGACCGGCAAGTTCGTCTCCATGCAGACAAGCTGTGAGCGGCCGGCGGCACTGGGCGTCAAGGAGGCCAAGGCGCTGCTGGCGAAGAATTGAATCTTCGCTAGAGCGTTTCCGTTTTCACG
Organism: Mesorhizobium sp. NPDC059054; assembly: GCF_042739215.1. Taxonomy (NCBI): domain Bacteria; kingdom Pseudomonadati; phylum Pseudomonadota; class Alphaproteobacteria; order Hyphomicrobiales; family Phyllobacteriaceae; genus Mesorhizobium; species Mesorhizobium sp. NPDC059054. The sequence continues at coordinate 283,072 of NZ_JBHYHV010000006.1, read as the reverse complement.
AAAACGCGAAACGCTCTAACTTTCTGTTTTGACGCAATCCCGGACGGAAAACCGCTACGCACTTTCCCTGAAATTGCTCTAGCGGCGGTTTGTCCAGGCGGCTGATTGAACTATAGATGCGTCCTTCGAGGGTTGCCTCGAAGGACGCATCTATTTGCGGAACACCCTGTCCAAGGATCAACCATGCCCTACGCTCCAGCCGCCGACCGCTACCAGTCGATGATCTACAACCGCTGCGGCCATTCCGGCCTGAAGCTGCCGGCCATCTCGCTGGGGTTGTGGCATAATTTCGGGGAAGACACACCGCACCGGGTCAAGCGTGCCATCTGCCAGAAGGCATTCGACCTCGGTATCACTCATTTCGATCTGGCCAACAATTATGGCCCACCGCCCGGTTCGGCGGAGATTGCGTTCGGCGAGATCCTGAGCAGCGATTTCGCCGGCCATCGCGACGAATTGATCATCTCGACCAAGGCCGGCTACGAAATGTGGGCAGGGCCTTACGGCGAATGGGGCAGCCGCAAATACCTGCTCGCCAGCCTCGACCAGAGCCTGAAGCGCATGGGGCTCGACTATGTCGACATCTTCTATTCGCACCGTTTCGATCCCGACACGCCGCTGGAAGAAACGATGGGCGCGCTCGATCACGCCGTGCGCTCGGGCAAGGCGCTCTATGCCGGCATTTCCTCCTACAATTCACAGCGTACGCGTGAGGCGGCCGATATCCTGAAGCAACTCGGCACGCCCTGTATCATTCACCAGCCCAGCTATTCCCTGCTGAACCGCTGGGTCGAGGATGACGGCCTGCTCGATACGTTGGAAGGACTTGGCGTCGGTTCGATCGTGTTCTCACCGCTGGCTCAGGGTATGCTCACCGACAAGTATCTGAGCGGCGTGCCGGAAGGCAGCCGCGCCACGCAAGGCAAATCGCTGCGTCAATCCTTCCTCAACGAACAGACGATCACCAACATCCAGGCGCTGAACGGCATTGCGAAGAAGCGCGGTCAGACGTTGGCACAGATGGCGCTGGCCTGGGTGCTGCGTGGCGGCCGCGTCACCTCGGCATTGATCGGTGCCAGCCGGCCGGAGCAGGTGGAGGATTGCGTCGGCGCGCTCAAGAATCTCGATTTCAGCGACGCTGAGCTTGCCGAGATCGACGGCTATGCACGCGAGGCCAACATCAATCTGTGGGCCGCTTCTGCTGAGAGAACGGGACCGGCGCGCAAGTAAGCACGCCAATCCGTGCCAGGACGGTCCGGTCGCCCTCCGGGCCGTCACGTTCATTGGGACGCGCAAAGGACACTCCAATACTTTGAGCTGTGCATCGTGCTTTCCGAAAATCGATTTCGATTTTTGGGCCGATGCGCGAGATGATGGCAAAATCGTCGATTCATGCTTATTTCTGAGGCTGACGGTTTGCCGGTCAGGATGGTGAGCCGGTCGACTGAGGAATTGAAAGCGGGATCATGACAGCAAGGAACGTGCTGACCAAGAACCAGCAGAGTGTGTTGGAAAAACTGGAAGCGGCCAACGCGCCACTCAGCGCCTACACGCTGCTCGACCAGTTGCGTGAGCGCGGTTTCCGCGCGCCGCTGCAGGTCTATCGCGCGCTCGATACGCTGATGAAGGAAGGCTATGTGCACCGGCTGGAAAGCTTGAATGCCTTCGTCGCCTGCTCGGATCCGCACGACCACGGCCACGCGCATGGCCACAGTCACGGCATGACCGCCTTTGCCATCTGCGACAATTGCGGCCAGGTCACCGAATTCTGCGACGAGAAGATCGGCGAGCGGCTGGATGAATGGGTCGGCACAGCCGGTTTCGTCGCCAAGAAGGCGGTGATCGAGTTCCGTGGCACCTGTGCCAAGTGTCGGGCAGAAGCCGCCTAGAGCAATTCCAGGAGACTGTCGTTCCTGCGGCGGGGTTTTGGGTCTACGTCGGACAGGGCTCAATCGTCCTGACGATGCTGGTGGTTTTCTCCATCTAACTCGTGCGTGGAAGGATCACCCGTAGAGCCTTGCGGACGCGCGGGGGCGGAGTTGGTCGTGACTTGGTCTATTGCGGCGGGAAACTGACGATGAGGGCGACAAGCGCTGTGATCAGTATCGGACCCAGAGCATAGAAAAGAGTTCTTCTGGCGCTGTATCGCGCCTTGGCGGGCAGCAGCGCTGGCACATTTCGCGCATTGAGCACACCCATCACGACACCTGCCGCTGCCATGCCGAATGTAACAAGAATGACCAGACTGGCGAGACGTTCACCTGAAGGTGGGGTCGACGCGACGGCCGACCACAAGGCAATCGCCAGGAAGCCGAAGCCCAGGCCGAAGAAAGCGTGACCAAGGACAATCTCGAAGCGTCTCGTCATGACCACCCAAATCATTTCATGCTTGAAATAGGTGGCGCCTTCTACCAGCCAGTAGAATAATTTCTAGTTAAGAGTGTATCCGCGTCACGCGCTACAATCGCTTTTGGTGAACACACTATTGCCGCAGCCAACCTGCGAACCATCCCAACCTGCGAACCATCCCAACCTGTGAACCATCCCAACCTGTGAACCATCATTGTCAGGCGGCTTTGGCATAGGCTGCGTCCGACTATTCGCTGGCGTGCTCCTGATATTGCGGCAAGTCGTCGGTGATGGTGAACCACGCCGCCTTGGAGCCGACGAAGATATGGTGGTCCGGGCGGATGGTCGGCGCGTCGATCAGCGTGCCCATCGGAATATGGACGAAGGCACCATCCCGCACCACGGAATAGAGCAGCGAGCCGCAGCGGGCACAATGCGCGTTATGGGAGCTGTCGTGGGTAGTGTCGTCGCCGTAGATCAACAGTGCATCTCTATCGGTGACGAGGCGAAACTTTTCCCGCTCGATGCCGGCGAAAGGTTTGAAGGCCGAACCCGTTGTGCGTCGGCAATCCGAACAGTGGCAGTTGGCTGCATAGACGAAGGCGTCCTCGACTTCGTAGCGTGAAGCCTTGCAGAAGCAGCCGCCGCTCAGCCGGGAGGCTTTTTCTTCCACCCTGGAGCCTGTCAATGTGCCTCGTCCCAGTTGTTGGCAGCGCGAGCGTCCACCTGCAGCGGAACCGACAGCGCAACCGCCGGCATGGCCGCGTTCTCCATGACGTCGCGCACGACAGGGATGGTCGCCTCGACCTCGCTTTCAACGGTCTCGAAGATCAGTTCGTCATGCACCTGCAGCAGCATGCGCGCTGAAAGTCCGGCGTCTTCCAGCGCCTGGTCGACGCGGATCATGGCGCGGCGGATGATGTCGGCGGCCGTGCCCTGCAGGCGGGCGTTGGTCGACGCGCGCTCGTTGAAGGCGCGGATCGACGGGTTGGACGAACGGATTTCAGGATAGTGAATGCGCCGGCCGAAGATGGTCTCGACATAGCCCAACTCACGCGCCGATGCCTTGGTGGATTCGATGTAGTCGCGGATGCCCGGGAAACGCTCGAAATACTTCTTGATGTAGTCGGAAGCCTCCTCGCGTGGGATCGAGAGCTGGTTGGCCAGGCCGAAGGCCGAAATGCCGTAGATGATGCCGAAATTGATCGCCTTGGCGCGGTTGCGGATTTCACGTGCCATGCCTTCGACGGGCGTGTTGAACATCTCCGAAGCCGTCGCGGCGTGGATGTCGTCGCCATTGGCGAATGCCTGCTTCAACTGGGGAATATCGGCGACATGGGCCAGTACACGCAGTTCGATCTGGCTGTAATCGGCCGAGATCAGCTTGTTGCCCTTGTCCGCGATGAAGGCGGTACGGATCTTGCGTCCTTCGGCCGTACGGATCGGGATGTTCTGCAGATTTGGCTCAGACGATGACAGACGTCCGGTCGTGGTGGCGGCGAGCGCATAGGATGTGTGCACGCGCTTGGTCTCCGGGTTCACATACTCCGGCAGCGCATCCGTATAGGTCGATTTCAGCTTGGTGACCTGGCGCCAGTCGACAATCTTGCGCGGCAGCTCATGGCCTTCCGCCGCCAGTTCCTCCAGCACCTGCGCCGTGGTCGACCATTGGCCCGACTTCGTCTTGGTTCCACCGGGCAGTTTCATCCGGTCGAACAGGATATCGCCAAGCTGCTTCGGCGAACCGATGGTGAAGCGTTCGCCGGCAACCCGGTAGATTTCATCCTCGAGTGCCGCCGCACGCTGCGCGAAGTCTCCCGACAGCCGCGACAACATCTGCCGGTCGACGGAGATGCCGCGCTCCTCCATCTTTGCCAGCGTCTCCACCAGTGGCCGTTCGAGCCGCTCATAGACCGAAGCGACCCGCTTGGCCGCAAGCTGGGGCTTCAGCACCTGCCACAGCCGGAACGCCACATCGGCGCCTTCGGCGGAATAGGACGTCGCACGGTCGATCTCGACAAAAGCGAACGTCACCAGCTTCTTGCCGGAGCCGACAATGTCCTTGTAAGGGGTCATCGTGCGTCCGAGCCACTTGTCGGCCAGCGAAGCGATGTCGTGCCCGCCCGCCGTGCCGCCGTCGAGCACATAGGACAACAGCATGGCGTCGTCATAAGGCTGGAGCAGCAGGCCGTGCCGGCGCAGCACCAGCCAGTCGTATTTCACATTGTGGCCGATCTTCAGCACCGACGGATCCGCAAGCAGCGGAGCGATCGCCGCGCGTGCGTCGTCGAACGATATCTGTTGCGGCGCCATGCCGCCGCCGAGCAGGTCGTCTTCGGCGCTTCGATGCGTGAGCGGCACATAGGCGGCACGGCCGGGCCGTGTTGCCAGCGAGAAACCCACCAGATCCGCCTGCATCGGATCGAGCGATGTCGTTTCGGCGCGGAAAGCGACGATGCCGGCCTCCCGGGCTTCCGCGACCCAGGACTGCAGGGTGGCGGCATCGCGGACGCAGACATAGGTCGTCGGATCGAACTTGGCCACCGCCGCTTGCTGGATGCGGGCCGCGACGAGCGCGGCGACGGTGCCTTCGACATTGCCTTGCGTGGCCGTTGCCACCGGGGTCGGTTCGGCAGCCGGCTGCTTTTGCACGCCGGCACCGACGTCAGGCCCATGCGCGGTATCGCCGGTTTCGACCGTCAGCGCTGCCGCATCAATGGCCGCGACATCGGTGTCGGTCGCCTCGGCGACACGCCGTGTCAGCGTGGTGAATTCCATCGCCTTCAGGAAGCTGATGAGCCGTGGGCCGTTGGGGGGCTGCAGCACCAGGTCGTCCAGGCCCTCGACCACCGGAACATCATTCTTGAGCGTCACCAGATCGCGCGAGATGCGGGCCTTGTCGGCGTTGTCGACGATCGACTGGCGGCGCTTCTCCTGCTTGATCTCGCCGGCGCGGGCAAGCAGCGTGTCGAGGTCGCCGAACTGTTCCAGAAGCTGCGCCGCCGTCTTCGGACCGATGCCGGGCACGCCCGGCACATTGTCGACGGAGTCGCCGGTCAGAGCCTGCAGGTCGATCATCTTTTCCGGCGGCACGCCCCATTTCTCGATTACCTCTGGAATACCGATCTGCCGATCCTTCATCGGGTCGTACATGCCGACAGCCGTGCCGACGAGTTGCATCAGGTCCTTGTCCGAGGAGATGATGGTGGCATCGGCGCCTGCCTCACGCGCCAGCCGCGAATAGGTGGCGATGAGGTCGTCGGCCTCGAAACCTTCCATCTCGATGCAAGGCAGATCGAATGCGCGGGTGGCCTCGCGGATGAGGCCGAATTGCGGGATCAGGTCCTCCGGCGGCGCCGATCGGTTGGCCTTGTATTCCGCATAGAGTTCGTTGCGGAAGGTCTTCGACGAATAGTCGAAGATGACGGCGAAATGGGTGGGTGTAATACCGACGCTGGTGTTGCGCGCGTCCTGCATCAGCTTCCACACCATGTTGCAGAAACCGAGCACCGCGTTGGTGGGCAGGCCGTCGGACTTACGGTTGAGCGGTGGCAGCGCATGATAGGCGCGGAAGATGTAGCCGGAGCCGTCGACAAGGAAGAGATGATCGCCTTTTTTCATGGCGATACGGGTAGCCCGGCAACAGGCGGCTGTCCATGGTTTAGGCCGCTGTGCCGCCGTCTCCTGACATTCTTCGAACAGGTTTGCGCCGGATGCTTCTCAGGCCTCGTCGTCGCTGTCCCAGACAAGGTCGAAATGAAGCATCGGGGCATCGGTGGGTCTCCGGCCGAACAGTGCCGACCAAGGATCGCAGGCGATCCGTCAAAAGACTTGAGGCGGCTTTCCGGCTGCGGTCGCGCGCCGTCGTTGGCAAAAGATGATCGGCCTTGTTCCCGACCCGAAACAGCCGTTCATTGCTGCTGATGAGGCTGCTCACGGGCATGTTACGAAAGTGTAATGTTCGTGCCCTTGAATCGCCATGTTCGCCTCCACAAATAAGGGTCATCGGCAGTTTTCGCCGAAGTCCGGAACAAGGCCCGTCCCCCGCCTATGCCGGACATCTGCGGCAGCCTTTCCCCCTCTCCGGGCTGCCGCATTGTTTCGAGTAGCGCCGCCGTGGTTCCCCCTCCACCACGGCGGCACTTTTTTGGGAGCAGGATCATCACCGAAACAGCCGAAAAGACAGCGACCACGAAGGTCTCGAAGAGATCCAAGCGGCGCGCGTTGTTGCTCATCAATCAGAAGGCGCGGCGTGGCGACATGCCGCTCGACGGCATTCTCGAGAGATTGCGGTCTGGCGGGCTGCAGGTGACGGTCGAGCCGTTTTCGGCGCTGCCGGAACTCGCTCGCGATATCACAAGGCTGCGTGAACAGGCCGACTGCATCATCATCAGCGGTGGCGACGGTACCGTTTCGTCAGGCGCCATGGCCGTGATGGAAAGCGGGTTGCCGATGGGCATCCTGCCGATGGGCACCGCCAACGACCTTGCCCGCACGCTCGGCCTGCCGATGGATATCATGCAGGCTGTCGATGTCATCGTCGGCGGCTACGAACGCCGTATCGATCTGGGTTCCGTCAACGGGCACGCATTCTTCAACGTCGCCAGCATTGGGCTCTCGACACAATTGGCGCAGGGCCTGCAACCCAAGCTGAAAAAGCGCTGGGGCCGGCTTGGTTACGCCATTGCCGCGGCGCGCGTGCTGTTCAAGGCGCGGCCTTTCACTGCTTGGATCCGTGAGAAGGGCGAGACGGTGCGGGTGAAGACCTTCCAGGTCGCCGTCGGCAATGGCCGCCACTATGGCGGCGGCAATGTCGTCGAGGCGAGCGCCGCCATCGATGATGGTTTCCTCGATCTCTACAGCCTCGAAATGCGCAACGTCTGGAAGCTGGCGCTGTTGCTGCGTTCCTTCCGTTCCGGCACACATGGTGCATGGAACGAAGTAAGGACGGCACGCTGCGTGCAGTTCGATGTGACCACCAAGACACCGCAGCCGGTGAACACGGATGGCGAGATCGTCACCTCGACGCCGGCCTCTTTCCTTGTCCATCCTGAAGCGATCGCCGTCTATGCGCCGCCAGGCACCGATGACTGACGATAGAGCCAATCAGCCGGCCGTGGTTTTCTTTGGGCGACGCTTCTATTAGAGCGCCGCGCGTCCACTTGGACGCGCAAAGGACGCTCTAACATTTTGATTTGGCGCATGATCCTTTCCGAAAATCGATTTCGATTTTCGGGGTCATGCGATAGGGTCGCCGCGGAATCGCCGTTTTAGATCAGAAGGCCCGCAATGACCGCTCTCAATCCCGTCCTCGATCGTCTCGACAAGAACCTCGACCAGAGCCTTGATCGTCTCTTCGACCTGTTGAAGATCAAGTCGATTTCCACCGACCCGGCCTTTTCGGCCGACTGCCGCAAGGCCGCCGAATGGCTGGTGGCGGATCTGAAGTCGATCGGTTTCGACGCCTCTGTGCGCGACACGCCCGGCCACCCGATGGTGGTTGCCCATCACGAAGGTCCTGCCGGTGCGCCGCACGTGCTGTTCTACGGTCACTATGACGTGCAGCCGGTCGACCCGCTCAATCTGTGGCACGACGATCCGTTCGCGCCGGCGATGAAGGAGATCGAGCCAGGCCGCAAGGTCATCACCGGTCGCGGTTCCGCCGACGACAAGGGACAGTTGATGACCTTCGTCGAGGCCTGCCGTGCCTGGAAAGCCGAACATGGTTCTTTACCCTGCCGCATCACCATCCTGTTCGAAGGCGAAGAGGAGAGCGGCTCGCCATCGCTGAAGCCGTTCCTCGATGCCAATGCCAAGGAACTGAAGGCGGATTTCGCGCTGGTCTGCGATACCGGCATGTGGGACCGCGAAACCCCGGCCATTTCGACTGCGCTGCGTGGTCTCGTCGGCGAAGAAATCGTCATCAAGGCAGCCAACCGCGACCTGCATTCGGGCGAATTCGGCGGCGCCGCGGCCAACCCGATCCGCATCCTGGCCAGGATCCTGGCCGACATCCATGACGAGACCGGCCACGTGACCATCCCTGGCTTCTACGACGGTGTCGAAGAGACGCCGTCGCAGGTGCTGAAATCGTGGGAAGCGTTGGGTGAGACGGCCGAGACCTTCCTCGGCCCAATCGGCCTTTCGGTTCCGTCGGGAGAGAAGGGCCGTTCGGTGCTGGAACTGGTGTGGGCGCGCCCGACCGCCGAGTTCAACGGCATCAATGGTGGTTACACCGGCAAGGGTTTCAAGACGGTGATCGCGGCGGAGGCCTCCGCAAAGGTCTCCTTCCGCCTCGTGCACAAGCAGGACCCGGACAAGATCCGCGCCGCCTTCCGCAAATTCGTCGAGAGCCGCCTGCCGGCGGACTGCTCGGTCGAATTCCACCCGCATGGCGGCTCGCCGGCGATCCAGCTTTCCTATGACTCGCCATTCCTGACCAAGGCCAAGAACGCGCTGTCGGATGAATGGCCGAAGCCGGCGGTGATGATCGCCATGGGTGGTTCGATCCCGATCGTTGGCGATTTCCAGAATTTCCTCGGCATGGAATCGCTGCTGGTCGGTTACGGCCTTTCGGATGATCGTATCCACTCGCCGAACGAGAAATACGATTTGAGCTCGTTCCACAAAGGACAGCGCTCCTGGGCGCGTATCCTCGACGCGCTGACCCGTTGAGAGCGCCGGCCATGAGCACCATTCGCTTCCACAAGAACGATCTGCCCGATCTCAGCCATTACGATGTCGATGCAGTTGCCATCGACACCGAGACTCTGGGCCTCAACCCGCACCGCGACCGGCTCTGTGTCGTGCAGATCTCGCCGGGCGACGGCTCTGCCGACGTCATCCAGATCGCGCCTGGCCAGAAGAAGGCGCCGAACCTGGTCAGCCTGCTGAAAAACCGCAAGGTCACCAAGCTGTTCCATTTCGGCCGCTTCGATCTTGCCGTGCTCTACAACGCCTTCGGCGTCATGCCGGAGCCGGTGTTCTGCACCAAGATCGCATCGCGACTGGTGCGCACTTATACCGACCGCCATGGGCTGAAGGACATCTGCCAGGAACTGCTTGGGGTCAGTCTGTCGAAGCAGCAGCAGTCCTCCGATTGGGCAGCGGAGACGCTTTCGCCGGAACAGCTCGAATATGCTGCCTCCGACGTGCTCTACCTGCATCGGCTGCGCGATGTGCTGGCCGGCCGATTGGAGCGCGACGGCAGGGTCAAGGAAGCAGACGCATGCTTCCGCTTCCTGCCGACCCGTGCCAAACTCGACCTCATGGGCTGGGACGAAGAGGATATTTTCGCCCACAGTTGAGGGCCGATGGAGGCTAGGACATGGCTGAAAGACAACCGATCGAAACCGCGCCGAAGGACGGCTCCAAGGTGACCGTCTACTGGACCGACGGCGACGGCGTGTTGAACGAATCCATCGCGCAATACCGCTCGGCCGAGCGCCTCAAGGCTCTCGGCGGTGACGTCAATCCTGGCGATATCGGTTGGTGGGCGGCGATCGACGGCCATACCCAGAAAAAGATAGAACCGACAAGCTGGCGGCCTGCCTCCGCCGACGAGGATGACGACGCCTAGAGCGTTTCCGTTTTTCACGGAAACGCTCTAGCTTTTGTTTTTCGCAATTTGCTCTAGAGCGGCGCTTTAAAGCGCGCTTGGCTTTTCTTGCCCGGTTGAACTATCGTCCCCGCATTGCAACCGGGGCCTGATTCGCAGCTTCGCCTGGTTTCGGCCCATGTTCGAGAGGGACTGCCATGGGTGTCGAAAGTCTGATTGTCTTCCTCATCATCGGCGCGATTGCCGGCTGGCTAGCCGGCCTGATCGTCAAGGGCTTCGGTTTCGGCCTGATCGGCAATATCGTTGTCGGTATCGTCGGCGCTTTCATCGCAGGCTGGCTGTTTCCAGCGCTGGGCATCAGCCTGGGATCGGGTATCATTGCCTCGATCATTCACGCCGCGATCGGCGCGATCATTCTTCTGGTCCTGATCAGGCTGGTCAAACAGGCCTAGAGCGTTTCACGAAAACGCCCCAGCTCTTTGTCTTACGCAATTCCGGACGGAAAGCCGTTACACACTTTTCCTGGAATTGCTTCAGAACGCCTGCCGCGGCAGAAAAAATGAAAAAGCCATTCCCGGGCCTGTTCCTGGGAATGGCTTTCAAAACGGCCTTGTCCTATCCGGATCGACCTTAAGCGCTTCTGCGCATCGGCCTTTCATGGCTATGATCGACCACATAGTGGCCAATCCTCTCATCGACGAGCATTCCGCTGATGCGGATGAAGCCGGCAAAGGAGCGGCGCGCATCATCGGTGCTGATCTGGCCGGCATCGGCGGCGAGGCAGCAGTTCATGGCGCAGTTGAAAACGGGGCCGCGACGCCCTGCAGGCCATTCACGCAAAAATGCGATCGCTTCGGCGACGCCTTCGATTTCTTTGATCGGATGGCCCGGTCCACGCGAAAGCCGCACCGGCACGACAAATTGCAGGCGGTTCATTGGCAACCTCCCAGACATCAGCGCATGCTCCTTTCCGAAATCGAACCCGATTTCGGGGTCATGCACTGGAGCAGTTCACTGTACTCCTTTGTGAGGAGAGATGTTCACTGTACTCCTTTGTGGGGAGAGCGAAAGGCCACGCACGTAGGATTGATGACCAGATTCAAAAATTGATCTGGAGCGCCTCCTGCCGGCGATCGTGACGTCTCTGATAGCCGTTCGTCAGCGAACTTAATTCCCCGGGACCTTAAAAATTGAACGGCCCGCTGCAGGGGGTGTTGCAGCGAGCCGTTTACAGGACATGGAGGGACATGCCTGACTTCGAGCGGACGAAAATTCCTCAGGAAGTCCCCCTCAACGGGCCGTTCCCGGCAAAGTTCCTTCCGTTTCATTCACGAAAGAGTGACGCGGTCTGTTTTCACGGAGTAGTTGACGAAGATCTGGTTTGCTGCGGCTGGGGGCAGATGACACTTAGGACGGCTCATACCTGTTCTGTGCGATCAGCATCCGCATCAACACCGCGCGAGCAGTTGCTCTCGTGTCAGCCGGTTGTGGGCGCCGCCATGCCGCTATCCGAAGTGTCGCGAAGACCACGCCACTTCGATCTCCTGCGATCTGCGCTATCTCGATTTTGGATCCCGGATCGTCGACGTCGGAATGATCCCGCAAGAATTGATCAATCTGGCTAAAGCTTAAGGGCTGCCCGATTCTATGACCTTAAAGTTTTGATTCTGGCAGACGCCCCTGAAATAATCATCAAACAACGAGAAGGATTAACCGAAAGATAACCGAATTTCGACGCTTACGGTATTGCAACCGGCAGCTTAACGTAAATTCGCAACGATGCTGTCACCTGTCTAAATTATGTGGCCAGGTGAGTCGCAGTTCCACCGAGGGACAAACAATTGGGGGCCCAGATGGGGTATATCTCGTCATCGGCGAATAACGTCAAATTGCGACATGTGCGCGCGATGAATATTGACGACATTCCAGCCGTCCGTGCCCTGTTCAAATTGGTTTTCCGCCCCCATTCGAAGTCATGCAACGAAAACTTCGATCGGTATTTTCAGCGGCTCTTTTTTGAGAATGCTTATTACGATCCGGCGATCGCGAGCATCGTGCATGAAAATGACCATGGCGAAATAGACAGCGTGGTCGCAGCCTTGCCAATTCCTTACACCGTTAACGGACAATCGATCATGGGGCGGCTCCTTTGCGCTTACATGATGAAACCGGGAGGTTCGCCACGCGGGGCAGCCGAATTGACCCTCAGCCTGCGGCCGAGCGAAAAGATATTTAGTTTCAGCGACAGCGCCGCTCCGGTGAGTCTGAGGCATTTTGAGGCCATCGGAGGCGTGACGCTCGGCGCACATGGGCTCGGATGGACCCGCATATTCAAGACGGGAAGCTATGTGACGAAGTACGTTGCAAATCGGCTGCCCTTCCTGGGCGGATTGGCATCAAACGCCGTAGGCAAGATTCTGAATCCGCTTTTTCCGGTTAGCCAAGCCGCAAAATCCCGTGCGACAGTGAAGGAAATAGCGCAGGACGAAGCCATTTCCCTTATTCCGGTTCTGCTCAAAAGTTATCCGGCGCATCCGGCCTGGACAGAGGACGATTTCAGCTGGTTGCTCGGCATGGCAATGGAAAATCGTGCCATGGGCACGCTACGACTGTTTGCAATCAACGATCGTGCTGGAAGTCCAACCGGCTTCTTTTGTTATTACCGCCGACCGAACGGCATGGCGCAAGTGTTGAGTGTGATCGCAAAGTCCGGCACGGAAAGGCATGCCGTCGACGGCATGCTATTTCATCTGCAAGAAGAGGGTCATATTGCGGCGCAAGGTCGGGTAGATCCACGCTATCTCAGTGCGCTTTCACAACAATCTACGATGTTCTTTCGCCTGGCGACCAATGTCTGTGTTTTGACCGCACGCGCCGACGTGCTGAGCGCGGTTCAACAAAACGATATCTTTATAGGCGGCTTGGCAGGCGAAAGCTGGAGCAGGCTTTCAACGGATTTCTTTTGAACCGCAAGTTTACGCGCGGGAAAGAGGCGACTGGCTATTCGGCAGTCTCCTTGGTCGGGCTGGATTGGCGCTCGGACGTCGATTCGCGTGTGCGCACGCTGCCGATCTTCTTCCAGATGCGATCGGCGCAGACAGCGAGTGCGCCCCGCGTGGTGCGTGCGCCAAGAACCGACTGGAGGGTCACAGCCTCCGTTGCAAACCTATGTTTGAAAGCCTCGCCACCACAGAGGAAATCGACCATCCGCAAGCCGTGGTCGATCGACCATTGTATATAGTCCACCATCAAGACGACCCCCGGCGACGCACGGCTGAAATCCGGATCGTAGGTGGTGACGAATGCCATCATGACGCCGCGCTGGACGATATTGATCGAGACTGCGACCATTTCGCCGTTGCATTCAATCACAAAAATCCGCAGCACACCGGCGCGCGCAAGCATGTCCACCAGCGCGGTGAGGACGGACTCGCCCTCTTCAAAAAGGTCGGATTCGCGTGTGTGCTGCACCAACCATCTACGCTTGAGTTCAGACAGCCTCTCCAACATTGGCTGCAGAGGCTCGTCAGGCGCAACCAGGCGAAACTTCACTTCGCCTGCCTCTTCCAGCATTTTGATGCCACGCCGATAGTTCTGCCGCGTTTTCTTCGGATGCGTTGCCAGCCATGCTGCTCCGCTGTCCCATTGTCCGACTACCCGATAGCTGACTTCTTCCCGATGATTGCGGCGAAGCTTGATGCCGCCGGAAACTCCTGGTGCGAAAATCCTGTGGGCCTGCGCATCCGGCAAAAGACGATTGATAAAGGCGATATCGAAACCACCTTCGGACCAGATGCGAGTCCAGAGATGCTCGAGCGTTGTTTGGCTGCATTCTGGTGCGACCAGAATGTTTCCATAGTCTGTGTAGCTGTTGGCAGCCCATTCGAGGAACCGAAGGCCCTTGCGCCTGCTGATCGCCAGGGGAATGACAGCGACCAATCGATCGGCGTTCCAGACAAGGCCGATCCGCAGCGAGCGCTGATCACGGTCCCGTACCGTGCTCCACCAGGCCGAAATCCAGCCATGGCTTTGAAAGACCAGGCTGTCGGTGCGCTGCCATAGCTCCATCCACTCGGATTCGACCGCAGCCAAGCGATCAGCTGAGCCGACAATTTCCATCCGCTCCATCCCAACGGTGTCGATCGCGACAGTTTCGTTCATGGATGAAGACGATCTTCCGGCTGCGCAACATTTGCGGAGCGTCTTTTGAAAAATCGAACGATGTGTCCCGCCATCTTCTTGAGCGGCAGGATGTAAAGACCGTAGAGCGATTGATAGTCGCGCACATCACGGTCCATCAGGCCGAATTTGAGATCCTCCTTCGGATCCGGAACAAACTGCGTTCCAAAAATGCGATCCCAGAACGAAAAAAGCAGGCCGAAATTCTTGTCATAGTGTCTGGGATCCACGCTGTGGTGCACCTGGTGCCAATGCGGAGACAGGATAACGTGGTCCAGCGGGCCAAAGGAGATCTTCAGATGGGTGTGGCGGACAAAGTCCATCATCAGGATGTTGCGGATGACATAGACGTTGATGCCAAAAACGGCGATCTCTACGGGATTTAGCGCGATCAGGCTCCATATGCCGAAGGAGATCCCCGGGATAACGCCGTCCCAGGCACGGTTCATCAGATCGTCAAGCGGATGAACCCGATCCTTGGTGATCCCCACCATCACTTCCGCTGAATGGTGCACCTTGTGCAATTCCCATAGGAACGGGAAGCGATGCTGGGCGACATGGTAGAGATAGTACGAGATGTCATAGGCGATCAGCATGGTCACGGTGAAGAGGATGAGGGTCACCGGCCCGGCGGGCCCGTCGATGATCGGACCCGAGATGCCAAAGAGCCAGCCGAGCGACTGATTTGTCGCATAGCCCATAGCGGCGATGAAAGTGACGCCGGCAGGAATGAGCAGGAAAGGCATCATCAGCTTTTTGGTGACCCAGAATAAAAGGTCTGCCCGTGCCGAGGGATGCAGCATGACTTCCGCCGGAAAAGCGAAATCGAAGAAATCCCGGAAGGACTTATGCTCGACGGTTCGCCAGTAGACGATCAACGCACTGCCCAACGCCGTGACCAACAGGAGGCCGAGCGTCACGTAGTCGATGTTCGCCAGCTTTGTGGTGACCACTCTGACAACTTCCGAGAGCATCGATGCCATGGTCTCCTGGATCGTGAATTGGCGATCCGGTTAGATGTGAAACGCAAATTTTGCCAAGCCCGCCGCATGAGACTCGCGATCATTCGAAATGCGAAAGGGCAACATGCCGCTCCGGTTAGCAGATCAACCGTGTCAAAACTGCTAAACCCCTGAATGTATTTTAAATGATGTTGAACAGGACGGAAAGCCTGGCCGTCTTATTGATGCTGTGGTGGACTTACCGCGAGACGAACATCTACGCCGTGCTTGCCGACCTCACCACGCCAGGCGAGACGTTGCGCAGGTTGTCTTACGCCGAAACGTGGTGAAACCCAGCCACCTTGCCCCGGTGTATCGCCGCCAGCGCGGATGTCGACCGAATTGTCCGGAAAGCGGATTGTCATCAGTGTTTCGCCGCCGCGCGACACCATGACGGTGTTTCCGTCTCGGTTTGCCTCCAAGCCGGCTGCAAGTTGGAAAACGATTTCGGCCTTACGGCTGCGGCCAAGCAATTGGTCGGTGACCAGAATGCCGTCGGCTTCGCCCGTTACAGTGCGCTGATGCACAATGCCGAAACGGCTTTTGTATCCATCATGCAGCGCGCGCAGCCTCCATGGCAACTCGTGTCGGCTCTCCACCAATGTTGCCTGCGCCTTGTGTGACCAGTTGAACGGGCCCGAGATGATGCTTTGGCTCTGACCTTCTATATTCAAGGTGTTGTGCGCCGGGGTGGAGCGAAACCAATCGCGCCACTCTCTTCCCGAGCCATAGAGCCACGTGCCAGGATCGACCAGTACCGGATCGCCGTCGATACACAAGGTGAGTGAGAGCGCGTCCGCATGACCGTGAGCCGCTATCGAGAGATAGCCGAGTGGGCCGTGATCATATGTCAGTTCGATGCTGCGACCATTCATCGTCCCGCGCCAGACGGAGAGGCCACCTTGCTCAAATGTTCGTAATCCGTGCGGCATTGCTGCCGGCTGCAGTGGCACGCCAAAGAAAAGGCTGCGAAAATCATCTGGCACCGGGGCAGCGCCTGCCATGCCGAAATAACCGTGAATG
The DNA here is from genome assembly GCF_042739215.1 of Mesorhizobium sp. NPDC059054. Classification (NCBI taxonomy): domain Bacteria; kingdom Pseudomonadati; phylum Pseudomonadota; class Alphaproteobacteria; order Hyphomicrobiales; family Phyllobacteriaceae; genus Mesorhizobium; species Mesorhizobium sp. NPDC059054. The sequence goes on along the minus strand of NZ_JBHYHV010000006.1, from coordinate 266,962 downwards.
GCAGCCGCGACCGATCGGACATAATCGCACTCATCCCCCAGCGTGATCACGCGGCCTTCATCGTCGTCACCAAATCCCCGGGCCTTTGCGGGAAGCCAATCCACGAAATCGGCGAAGGCAGCCAAGCGTTTCTCGACGGATGCGGGAAACGGCGCCTCGGCCTGATGTGCCGCGGTGGCGCACAGCAAGATGAGCTCGGCGGTGAAGGCCGCATAAGTCGGGGTTTGCTCGGCGCCGGCGCCGTCGGCAAGAATCTGCTTGTCGACTTCGGCAATGAGTGCCGTGCGGGCGGAGGCGGACTCGGCCCCAAAAGCCAGACTGATCAAATATTCCCCGGCCAGTTCCGCGACGAGATGGTTATTCGCGGACGAAAACCGGGAAGGAAACCGAGGCAGCCAGTAAGCGCTCGCCGCTAGTATCTCACCTATTTTGTCGCGTGTCGTCGCAGCCAGTTTGTCGCCTGCAATATCCAGCGTCACAATCAGGCTGATGGCTCGTAACGCGACTTCAATGCCGGAGGCCCAGGCGACTCCGCGAAAGGGGGAATTGGCGGAATGCCAACTGTCGATGGTCGCCTCGATGGCGTTTAGGCATTGTGGATCGCCAGAGAGAAGCCAATGCATAGCCAGCGGCGGCAACTGCTGTAGCCGGTTGATCTCCCATACATATTTTACGTCGCCACGATCGCCGGTCGACCGGAAGTCGACATTGAAGGCATGCACTTCAGGGCCGGGCCAGAGCGTGCCGCTCACCGGATCGAGACGCCAGAATTCAGCCGGAAACAGAAAGCCGGGATCGCGCGGTGGCCATGTCCGCCCGAGCGCGGAAAACCGCCCTGCAAGTGTGTCCGCGACGGCAGCCGTAATGGCTTGCCGTCGGTCAGCGGTCGCGTTTGCCTGCGCGGCGCCCCTCAATGCGCGGAACACGGGATGCAGTTGGGGTGAACGATAACGCTGCCAGCCATCGTCGCGACGCTTGGAAACAACCTTGCGACGATGCTCGCCCAGCCGATGCAAAATCTCGGCCGGGCTCATGCTGCGCAATCGGTTGATGTACCAGCCGATCCTCATGCAAGCTCCGCCACAGTTGTACTCCATGCCGCCGGGAAGCCATTTGACCGCAATGCTTCCTTTGCATTCCCCCGGTTAATATCTTCGATAATGATACGGAGATCGGCGATGAGAATAGTGGCGTTTGTCGCAATATGGGCACTCTCGCTGATCACAGGCGCCGAAGCCGAGCCGATTGCCCTGCAAAAAGGCGTTGGCGTGCATGGGTGGCTGAACTGGTCCCCGGTCGAACAGGACCGCTCCTACAAATGGCCGCCTTACCGAACCGAGAAGGAATGGCTCGGCGCAGGCAGGCCTCTCGCCGACTGGCCCGATGGGGAGGTCTTTGCCGGCATCCGTTCCATGGGTTTCGACTTCGTCCGGCTGACTGTCGATCCGGGCCCTCTGCTTGCCAGCGATGGCGCCAAACGCCAGCAGGCACTGGACGTCCTTGCCGCCGCAGTGGAGCATGTCGTGTCGAACGGGCTCAAGGTGGTTTTCAACCTGCACAGCGTCGAACAGGTTCCGGCCTACGGTCTCAAGATAATTTCTGGTAGCGCCGACAGCGAAGGCGTGACCCGCTACCGCACGATGGTCGCGGCGGTGGCTGCGATGCTGGTCAAGATCGGCACCGACAAGGTTGCCCTGGAACCTTTTAATGAGCCGACCCACTACCCTTGCGATTCAAGCGGAAGCGATGACTGGCAGCGGATCATGTCGGACACGGTCCGCGATATCCGCGCGGTCAGCCGCGATCTCACGGTCGTCGCGACAGGTGGCTGTGGCGGCAGCGTTGCCGGATTGGTCAATCTGAAGCCCGGCTTCGACGATCCCCACCTCTACTACAGCTTTCATATGTACGAGCCGCACAGTTTCACGCACCAGCGGCCAGACGGGACAACCACTTTCGCCTCAGGCCTTCCGTGGCCGGCCGCCAGCAGCACGCCTGAAGTCGTGATTGAAACGCTTGCAGCGCAAATGGAAGCCGCCGGTCTGAGCCAGGTCGAACGCATGATGAACACAGTGGCGGCGCGCGAAAGGATTGCCCAATATTTCGAGGAAAACTGGGGGGCGAGCCAGCTCGAAGCTGTTTTTCAACAGGCGGTCGATTGGGCCAAGGCCAACAACATTGAAAGCCGGCGCCTGTTCATGGGCGAATTCGGCGTCATCCTGATGTCCTCCGATGGCAGCATGGGCGCATTCAATGCCGACCGTTTGCGTTATCTGACGGCGGTACGGCAGTTGGCGGAGCGCTATGGGATGCCGTGGTCGATCTGGGAATACACCAATCCGTATGGAATGACCGTCATCCAGCCCAGCGGGCCTGCGCTACCGGATCTCGATTTGTTGAAGGCACTGGGTCTCGCACCTTGAGGCCCTCTATTCAAAGTCCGCGATGTTGAGACGCTGATCGACAAACGCGCGCTTGCCGCCGCGCCCCCAGGCAATGCGCTCGACCTGCTTCGACGAAAACCGGATAGCGCCATGGGTCTGCGCATTCAGGTTGGCGATCAGCCGCTCGGCTGGATTGCCCGCGGTCCCGTCGATCGGAATGTAGCGGACCACCGCTTCACCCGGCGTATCCTGATAGAATTGGAATTCCTGCAGTCCTTCAAAGAAAATGGGATCCTCCGGCGCGAGCGACAAACTCACCACATGGCTGCCGTCCGCGGCAATCAGATAATCAATGTTGCGGCGTGGCATGATGGCCTCGACTCTCAGCCGCTGGCCGTTTTCGGCACTGGGCAGTTCGAGCAGCCGGGCACGATCGCCGGTATCGTAGCGGATGAACGGCATGCCGGTCGACAGGAAGCCGGTGCCGACGAGCCGCCCCAGCTTGCCCGGTTTCACGACGGGAGCATCGTTGTCATCGATCAGTTCCGCCAGCCCGTAAAGCGGATTGAACTCGTAACTGTCCACGCGTCCGGGTATTTCAATGGCGAACAGTGCCTTTTCACTGAGGCCGTAAAAACAGGCGAAAGGCACCTCGCCAAGCACGGCCTGGATGCTGGCACGCTGGTGAGGAAAAAGGGGCTCCGAAATCGGCATGATGCCTTCGATGCGCAGTTTCGGTATCCTGCCGAGCTTGCGCATATGCCGGCAAAACAACTCGATCGCCGAAGGATAGCCATAGAGAAAACGGATGCCTCGTTCGTCGATCAGATCGAGGTAGAAGGCAGCATCTTCGACAGTCATCGGAAACACCGAAAGCCGCAGTTCGCGCAACGCCGGCTCCCACTCGTGCAGGCGTTTGCCTTGGGCGTCGAGGCCGAAACCCCGGAAGCAGGCGCGCGCGGTCTGCTCGTCGTAGCCTATGCGCGACCACGCGTCATAGACGAAGGCGATCTCGCGGGAGCTCCGGTCCTTGTCCAGATAGAAGACAAAAGGCTGCTCGGTATGATTTCCGCTGGTCGTGGCTTCGTCGAGGTCTGCGGCGGGCTCCGCCAGCGCGGCGCTACCCGCGTCGCGCAAGGCCTGTTTGGTAAGCACTGGCAGGCGGCGCAGGTCGGCGAGCTGCAGTGCCGCAAGGTCGAAGCCGGGACCAAGGGCCTTGTCGATCAACCCACGATAGAAGGGACTGCCCCCATGCGCTTTCTGCAGCAATCCCCGCAGCGCGGCCAGATGTGCTTGCCCGGCGTAAGCAGGATCCGCCGCCGCGTGAGCGATCTGCTCTCGCCACGAACGATAGGTCGCACCGAACTTCATCGTGGTCGGTACGCGCGCCACCAGCGGCGCTAAAAGCCGCCTCACGGGTTCGGGGCTTCGCACATAGGCGCCGCGTGCGATGTCGAGCAATTTCATGATCTTGCCTCCAGTCGGGTGCCGCTCGCCGCGTCGCGCCACACGCACTGCAATGCCATCGCGAAGGGAGCAATTTCCAACCGCTCCCTGTGCACAGCCTTGGCGGCTTCTCCAAGGCGCTTACGCAGTGCCGGATCTTCAACCAAGCGCGTCAACGCTTCCGTCAATGCAGCAACGTCACCGGGAGGGACCAACAAACCATTTTGCTCGTTGGTCACAATGTCCTCCACGGCTCCGACCGGCGTCGCCACAACGGCTAGGCCGCTGGCCATGCCTTCAATGACCGAGACAGGCAGATTTTCGGCAAAGGAGGGAAGCACCAGCACGTCGGCGGAAGCGATCAGAGCGGCAACCTCATCTGGCCCGACCCAGCCCGGAAGCTGAACGCGGTCCGCGAGGCTGAGTCGTGCCAATCGCGCACGCGTCTCCTCGACCTCGCCGTCGCCGGCAATCGTCGCGCGCCAACGCCCTACAGACTTCATGTTCCCCAGGGCATCGCATAGTTGCGGCACGCCTTTGCGCTCGCCGATACGACCAAGAAACAGGATATGGACACCGTCTCCGCCGCCGACATGTTCCAGCACCGGAGTTTCAGTGGCGTTGGGCACGATGACGATGTTTCCAGCGGCACCCGGCGCGCGGCTGGCGATGAAGTCGCGCCAAATTCGGCCCAACACCACGATGCGGCTGGCATGCTCGAACATGCTTCGGATACGGCGGTCCAAAAAACCGCCATCTCCGCTCCAGAAGGTCCTGTATTCCGCCCCGTGCAGATGCAGCACATAGGAGATGCCGAGCATTCGTGCGCACATCGCAATAACCATCTTCCGGTATGTGCTGCCCGTGCTCGCTACGTTGATGTGAACGACGTCGGCGGTTCCGGCAAAGCGTGCCGCAGACATGCGCAGACAAAAACCGAGTGTATAGAAGATCGAAAGCCCGACATGTCCCGGACCGCGGCTGGCAATGAACCGCACGTCGATGTCCGCAATTTCCTGGCGGGCGAACTCCCGCTTGAGCGCCCCCATGATGCGGTCAATGCCCCCTTGCCCCGAGCCACCCGAAGGCGTTGCGACGAGGACATGCAGTTTTGGGTTGCTCAGGGGAGACTGCAACATGACACCATTGCGGATAGCACATGCGACCAGCGGTAAAGCAAAGGTGTCAAATAAAGCTTATAGCCCAACTGATCTGTCGTTCTTTGGTGGCATGCTGCTGGCTTTCGCGCCGGTCAACGGTTAATCAGGCTGAATTGTCCGGGGAAAACCTTTGCTACTTCGTTCCACGCTAATATACGCCCCGGCGATTCTGCTGACACGTATTTCCGCTTTGCTCCTGCTGGTCATCATGACGCGCATGATCGATCAGACCCACTACGGCTTGCTGACGCTGGTGGTCACGGTGGGCGAAATGACGGATGTCGCTGTCACCAACTGGCTGCGCATTTCGCTTCTTAGACTTGGTGGCAAAGGCGACATCAGCAAAGGCAGCCTGATCCTGGCGGGGCAGGTGTTGCTTGCCACGACCCTCGTTGCGCTGGTTATCTCCGCAATTGCCTCGGTGATAATCGTGCCGGAACATTGGGGCGAGTTTGCCATTGCCGTCGGCAGCTATCTGATTGCCGGGTCGATCGGCCGCTTCGCATTGACTATACTGCAGATGCAACAGCGGCATTCGGTCTATTCGATCCTTGAAGCCTTGCGCAGTCTGCTGCAACTCGTATTGCCGATTGCCGCCATCCTGCTGTTCCAACGCTCCTTCCTTGCGGTGTCACTCGGCTCGAGCCTTGGCATGCTGATTGCAGGCATCACAGCGAGTATCGTCGCGTCCCGGCACGTCGTTCCCGGCCCGTCGCGCTTCACTCGCCAGGAGTTTTTTGCCTTCGGCGCTCCCTTGGTCATCATGGCCCTGGTCGGCTTTGGACTGAACAGTGCTGAACGACTGTTCCTCAAGGTTTACTACGATGCCAGCGCCGTAGCAGTCTTCGCTGCCGCCTATGCACTGGCCCGACAGCCGATCGACATGATTGCAAATGCAATCAACACAGGGGCATTTCCGGAGGTGGTGAACCGCTTTGACGAGGAGGGTCCTGAGGCATCAAGCCGCTTGTTGTCGAAGCTTATAGCCTTGATGATGCGCCTTTGCCTGCCGGTCGCGGCAATGCTCGTCGCGCTCAGCACCGATATCACGCGGCTTATGCTGCCTGCGGATTATCATGGCCGCTTCGGGCTGCTGTTTCCAGTTATCGCTTTCAGCGTGCTCTGCGCCAATCTCGCAACCTTCGTTTATGGCGTCGTGGTGCACGCACACAAGCGGCCGTGGCTGCTGATCATTGTCAATTTCTTCGGCTCGGTCGGGACGATTTCGCTGTCTTTCCTGTTGATCCCCAAGATGGCGGAACTGGGTGCTGCGCTGGCGTTGGCGGGTGGATCGGTGGCAGCTCTGGTAACCTGCATTGTCATCAGCCATCGGCTCACGCCGGTGCCCGTGCCGTGGCGCGACATTGGCATCTCTGTCGTCCTCTCTGCGAGCACGGGCCTGGTCGCCGCTCTTGCTGCCGGTTTTCTTGGTCAAGCGCCGGCAATTCTGCCGCTGGCGGCCGGCGGCAGCGCAGGGACGGCGACGTTTTTTGCGCTGATCTGTATGTTCTATCCTGCGGAGGCCGTGCTTTTCCTCGACAAGGTCAAGGCGCGCCTGCCGACCTTTTAGACCAATCCTATGGATTGACGTTCCGGCGTATCCGGCGGGACCAGAACTCCTGGCACAGCAACCATGCATAGGCGGTGTTGGTATCGTAGTAACGCCGCCACAAACGCCGTGGCTCCTGCGCGACGCGAAACAGCCACTCCATGCCGGCCGCCTGGACCAATTTAGGTGCCCGGGCGACTTTCCCGCCATAGACGTCGAAACTGCCTCCCACCCCCATGAAGAAATTCGGCGTAAGTTCGTCACGATAGCGCTTGAGGAAGCGCTCTTTTCTCGGCGTCGGCATGGCCACGAACAGACAGTCCGCACCTGAATCGTTGATGGCCTGGACGACCTCGGCCTCTTCCTCCGTCTTGAAATAACCATTGCGCTTGCCGGCAATGCTGAGACTTGGATGATCTTTGGCGAGCTGACTTTCAACCGCGTCGAGAACGTGCTGTTCGGCACCCAGAAGAAACGGCCGGTAACCCCTCTTTGCGCAGAGGGCGAGCACATTGATCATGACATCGACACCGGTGACGCGCTCCGGCAATTTGATCCCGCAGAGCCGAGCGCCCCAAAGCACTCCCTTGCCGTCGACATTGATCACGTCGGCCGAGACCACATCTTCGCGCAATTCGGCATTGTTGCGCATGTTTACAAGCTTGGCGACGTTCACGACGACATGGTGCAGCGGTCGACGCGTGGCCATTGCCTCGTCGACAATGGAAAGCGTCTCCGCCATGGTCAACGCATGAATGGGCGCGCCGAGAAACTCCCGGTGCCGTGATGCCAACAGGGGATGTTGCGCCCACGCCGCATCGTGCACGTTCATGCCGCTTCCCCGGTACGGGAACGCTCCAGTTCGGATCTCTTGCCTTCGATGCGGGCATCCGGCTTACGCGCCTTGCGCCAGGTCCAGAGGCCTCTCGTGTCGACCAGCTTCTTGTCTTTCAGCGCCTCGGGATCAACGAAATTGAACTGTCGATGATCAACCAGGAGAACCACGATATCGGATTGGTCGATGGCGGAAAGTGCATCTGTAAAAGCGATATCGTTGCCCTCGAGCTCGCGTGGCAGCGCGCGCGCGTTGGGCTCTGCCGCGATGATCTTGAGATTGGGGAGCTTGGACAGAAGTTTCACCACCTCGACGGCAGGACTCTCGCGCATATCGTCGATGTTGGGTTTGAAGCTGAGTCCAAGGCAGGCGATTGTCTGCTCGCGGGTAGGGTCGAGTAATGCTTCGATGTCCTTGACCACCGACAGTGGACGCTCGGAATTGATGCGGCGCGCCGAACTGATCAGCCGCGTGCTGTTCGGTGCGGCGTCGATGATGAAATACGGATCGACCGCAATACAGTGACCACCGACGCCAGGGCTCGGCTGGAGGATATTCACGCGCGGATGCCGGTTTGCGAGATCGATCACCTCCCAGACATTGAGCGACAAATCCTGGCAGACCGCCGCAAGTTCGTTGGCGAAGGCGATATTGACGTCACGAAACGCATTTTCGGTCAGCTTTACCAGTTCCGCGCTTTCGGCCTGCGTTATGAACAGATCGCCGGCGACAAAGCTCGAATAAAGTGTAGCGGCTCTTTCCGACGACTTGCGCGAAAGCCCGCCGATCGAACGGTCATTGTTGATCAGCTCGGTCAGCACCTTTCCCGGCAGCACGCGCTCGGGAGAATAGGCAACCAGTACCTCCGCCTCTTCGCCATGCGGGACAGGGAATTTGAGATCGGGCCGCAACTCGGCAAGAAGGGTTGTCATGGTGCGTGTTGTGCCGACCGGCGACGTCGATTCCAGCACGATGAGGTCATCGCGCTTCAGGACCGGAGCGATGCTTCGAGCCGCATCAAGCACATAGCTGATATCCGGCTTGTGCTCTTCGGTGATCGGGGTCGGTACGGCGATGATATAGGCATCAGCCGACTGGGGGGTGCCGAAGGCCCTGAGCTTGCCATTGGCCACAACCTTTTGGATCAAACCGTCCAAGTCGGGTTCGACGATGTGGATTTCGCCACGGTTGACCTTCGCGACCACCGACTCATTAACATCAATGCCGATGACTTCGAATCCACGGCTGGCAAAGATGGCGCAGGTCGGCAGGCCGATATAGCCCATGCCGATAACGGAAACGGTTCTGATTTCAGCCATGATGCTGTAGTTCCTCAATGATCCGGGTCGCGGCTCGGCCATCGCCGTAGGGATTGTGTCGCTCCGCCATACTACGATAGACGCGCCCGTCGTCGAGCAAGCTATTGGCATTGAACAGAATTTTCTCGATGTCGGTGCCGACCAGCCGAGCGGTGCCTGCCGCGACGCCCTCCGGGCGCTCGGTATTTTCCCGCATCACCAGTACCGGCTTCCCAAGCGATGGTGCTTCTTCCTGCACACCACCGCTGTCGGTCAGCACCAGATAACTCCGTTTCTGCAAGTACAGGAACGGCAGATAGTCCTGCGGGTCGATCAGGTGGATGTTCTGCACTCCGGCAAGTGCCTCGTCGACCACCTGCCGGATGTTGGGGTTCGGATGGACCGGATAGACGATCTGCACATCCTCGCGCATCGCCAATGTCTTGAGGGCGCTGCAGATGCGCTGGATGCCGCCGTCGAAATTTTCCCGCCGGTGACCGGTGACGAGGATCATCTTCTTGGTTGGATCGAGGAAAGGAAAACGCGCGGCAAACTTGGCGTTCATCTCGATGTTGGCATCGATCTCGTCGGAGAAATGCAGCAGCGTGTCGATGACCGTGTTGCCGGTCACGAAGATCGTGTCCGCAGCCTTTCCCTCGGCGAGCAGATTGTCGCGTGCTTCGGCGGTTGGCGCGAAATGCCAGGTGGCGATGCTGCCGGCGATCTTGCGGTTCAATTCCTCCGGAAAGGGAGAATTGATGTCATGGCTGCGCAACCCTGCTTCTATGTGAGCGACCGGGATACGCTTGTAAAAGGCAGCGAGCGCCGCTGTCATCGCGGTGGTCGTATCGCCCTGCACGAGGACAATATCGGGCTTGGCCTTGTCCAGCACATTGGCCATCCCGAGTAGCACGCGCGAAGTCACGTCGAACAATGTCTGGCCGGGTTGCATGATATTGAGATCGTGGTGCACCGGCAGGCCTGTCAGCTCAATGACCTGATCGACCATTTCGCGATGCTGGCCCGTGACGCATATCTCCGTGACAAAGCCTGGTTGGGCAAGGGCGGCACGCGCTACGGGAAAACATTTGAGCGCCTCCGGCCTCGTGCCGAACACGATCAGCAGTTTCCTCTTGGAAGGCACCTTGGCAGATGAAGCGGCGTTCATGGTTACCCTCGATCGCCGAAGATGGCGTCCCTGCCAGACTGCATAGCATTTGGTAGCGTCTTCACGATTGTAAACGTTATCATACGGTTAATCTTCGAGTTCACATCTTCTGCAACATCTCTTGCCAAGGACTGTATCGAAAGATATCAAACCGCAGTGGCGCTAAAGAGAATACTTGGGCTTGGGTAATATTTTATTTATCGGCCACGCCGCCATGTCTCGGCGCTGGGAAAATGAGCTTTTTGTGCGGCTGGAAGCGGCGGGCCACGTCGCTTCATACCGTCGCACATCGGCAGCGGCACCGAGCACTCGCGCATTCGATGCTGTTCTGGCGATCGAAAGCTGGCGCTTTGGTCCCTCTCTGGCGACTCGCGTCGCGCCGCTTCCGGCGATCGATCGCGGCCCTCCCGATCTCATCATCGATCTCACCGGCAGTGCAACGAGACAAACGACACCGATCCTGCAACTGGAGTTTTGCGGTCAAGGCACTTTTCTCGCCGGCATCAACACAATGCTGGCGAGCGGGCAACTGCCCGAACTTGCTGCTCGCCTCGATGGCGTTGTCGTGGCACGGGCTCGCCCCATGCTCGGGGACAGGTTCTGGCTTTCTCGGACCAGCAACAATCTGCTTGCCGGCGCTATCTCGCTGATTGTGCAAAGCGTCGCCCGTTTTTTCGGGGGCAAGCTCCAGCCGATTGCCGATAGCGCGCAGCCCCCTCTGAAGAATGGCGGTTTTGTTCGGCACGCCGGGCCATATTTCTGCAAAGGCTTGGTCAATCGCGCCGTAGAGAAACTCAGGCAGAGACGGCGTCCGTTCTATTGGCAGGTCGCCTATCGGCTGATCGATGGACCTGGAATCGCCGAAACCGGGAGGATTGACGGTTCGCCGTTCACGGTTCTTCCGGATGATGGCGAACGTTTTTACGCTGACCCGTTTGTTTTCGAGCGCGATGGCCGCCACTATCTGTTTGTCGAGGAATTTCCATATGCGACGGGTCGCGGCGTAATCTCCGTCGCAGAACTCCATGGTGATGGCAAGTTCGGGGTTCCGCGGCTCGTACTCGAAGAAGGGCACCACCTGTCATATCCGCAGGTATTCGCCCACGACGGCGAGGTTTTCATGATCCCCGAGAGCGGTTCGGCGCGCGAAGTCGTGCTCTATCGTGCCGTGCGGTTTCCGGACCGGTGGGTACGCGACACGGTGCTGATCCCCGACAGTGATTTCAATGACGCGACATTGCTCGAATCCGATGGTCGTTTCTGGCTGCTGGGAACAGAACGGTACGGCTATGGCAGCGCCTCGGACACATTGGCTGTCTATGGTGCGCCCTCACTGCGAGGACCATGGATTGGCCATGCGCTCAATCCCATCGCCGTCGATCACTCTGCGGCCCGTCCCGGCGGCGCTATCATTCGCCGCGGCGCAACTCAGGTGTTGCCCGTTCAAGACGGCTCACGCGCCTATGGCGGCGGTCTTGGCCTGATGAGCCTGGAGCAGCTCGACGATAACGATGTCCGTTTTTCCTCGCCTCGCCCGATCTGTCCGGGGTCAGCGTGGGCACGCGCCGGCATTCATACGCTCAACCGCGCAGGGCGTGTCGAAGTCATAGACAGCGCCGGCTAAATTTTTCCGCCGGTCCCAAGCCGGCAGGTCCTCCTGCGAAATGCATCAGCCGGATTGAGTGCGCGCCCGTTCGAAGACAACCGAAGGCGAAACGTCTGGCGGCTTTCTGGAGGCAAGCAACAACACCACCAAAATCGTCACGTCGGGCGTTTTCGAAGACAGGGCGTTGTTCGACAGCGAGGCGAGCAGGAATACAGCGGTGGCGACCTTGGCTGGTAGAGGGACGTCGTGCAGCAACCTGAAGATGAACCAGAGTATCAATGCGAAGAAGAGTATGGCTACGGGAATGCCGAACAACAGGGCAAAGACCACCGGAGCGCTCTCGATGTGGGGTAGCCCCAACTGCTCATTCACAATCCTCAAGAGGTCGTTTGCGTCCATCCCAAACAGAATGTCCTTCCAGCTGACGAGCCCGAAAACTTGGTAGATCGTCACCCGTGCCATGAAATTTGCGTCGAAGATCGTGTTGCTGAACCGATTCAGGAAACCGGCGGAAAACAGGACAGCGATCATCGCCATGCCAGCTATCGCGGCGAACATCAGCACGACGAACTTGGCTTGCCGCTGATGTTCGAGCGTCAATCGCGGCCAGCGCACGAACAACAGGAGAATGAAGATTTCACCAACTGTGAGGATCAGGGCAGTGCGCGCGCCCGACGCCGCGATGCCGACGAACAATATCAAGATCGAAAGCACCCGCACCCATATGCGCCAGCGGGTCGACGCCACGAAGCCTATCGCGATAGCGCTAAGCCCCCCCAATGCCAGGGGGTGTCCCGCCAATCCGATTGGCCTGAACTCGGGTTCATTCTCGGTGAAGGGTAGAAAACGATGTTGGATCATGACTTCAACAACACCTATTGCGGCGCTCAGGATCAGCACTACGAGGACCACATCGCCCAATGCTCGTCTCGCTTGCGGGTTCAAGGCCAGCATCATCAAGCCCGCGGCGCCTGCCACCAGATATGTGTCGACCACAAAACCGGACGCACCGGCGCGGCCGGCAGCAAACAGGTAGGGCACCAGTGCCAAAACCAGCACTGAATAGCGAAGCAACACCTTGAATATTCCAATTTCGTCGCCGCGCAGCAGAAAGGGCCGGCTGAAAAGAACAAGCGGGGTCAGCAAGAAGATCGCATAGGTGCCGAAATGGAGTTTTGCGTAGAAAGGCCCGCCCTCGTCCGTATAGTTGACCACCATGTTCATCAGCTGCGGCGGTACGGTGAAGCGGATCAGGAGTGCAAAGGCCGCGCATAGGAAAAACAGAAGCGACAGCGCATTCTGACGGCGCGCCCGGCTGGATAACTGTTCCGATCCGGCAGTCAGGCTGCTCATAGCCTATCCTAAATAGGGGTATTCACACGACATCTGGTCACCGATATCCGCAAGGTTCGCCGGATCGTCATGGTATGCCGGATTGGCCAATCTATATGCAAACATGGAAAATAAAATGTTAACGATGTTTCGGTAAGCAGGCTGCGTATGGTGAAGAATAACAAGGGTTAACACATGTCTGCGGGTTCCCGCCCCCCAACGTCCGCGGCGGCCGGCGGTATCAGCCCTTATGAACGGATCGAAAATGCGCGGCGTGCCAGCGGAGCAGGGCTGCAACAACGTGCTTCACCCGTGGCATCGGCGCTCACGTCACCTTCGAAGGAGGTGATGACTGCCAAAGAACCAGTCGCAACGGTGACGCTCGACAAGATCGGGGCCTTTTTGGAACTTGATTTTCGGCGTCTGTTTGTGTGGCTGCGCGCGGGTCTTGTGATGGCTCTTCTACTGGCAATCGTCGGCGGTATCCTCGGGGGAGCCTACGGGCTGCTGGGCAAGCAACGCTATACTGTCACTACCGACATCTTGATCAACCCCGCCAATTTGCAGGTTGTCCAGAACGATCTTTACCCTCAATCGGGGCAGGTCGATGGACAGATCCTGAGCATGCGCAGCAAGCAGCGTATCATGACCTCGGGCAGTGTGCTTTCACGTGTGGTGGATGAGCTTGACCTCACCAACGATCCAGAATTCTTTGATGCCAGCCGAAGTGGCGGCAAAGCCAACGACGCCAAGGCCGACCCGAAACTTACCGCGCTGAAAAACCTGGCGCAGAAGGTCAAAACCAGTGGGGATGAAAAGTCGTTCGTGACGACGCTTTCTGTATCGGCCCAAACTGCGGACAAAGCCGTCGAGATATCGCAGGCCATAACCAAGACGTTCCAGGAAGAACTGGCGAATGCCGAGGCTTCCGGTGCAAGCCGTGCCGCTGCCGCTCTCGACGCACGACTGGGCCAGCTCAGGAACGATGTGCAGGCGGCCGAAGAAAAAGTCGAGGCCTACAGGCGCAGCCACAGTCTGTCTTCCAGCAATGGCCAGCTCGTCAGCTCTCAAACGATGACGCAGCTCAATACCCAACTTGTCGAGGAGCAATCGCGTGTTGTCGCCGCGCAGGCGAACTATGATGCCTTGGTCGCATCGGGCGTCAACGGAACTCGTTCCGCTCCCGAGACTTCAGGAACGCTTGCGGCGCTGCGCGAAAGGGCAAACAGCCTGCGGCAGCAAATCGATTCGCAAGCCATGACGTTTGGCCCTCGCCATCCAACGATCGTACGTCTCAAAACGGAATTGACGACCGTCGACGCGCAGCTCAGAGCCGAGTTCAGCCGCACTGTCGATCAGGCAAAAGTCGATCTCGACAGGAGCAGAGCAGCGTTGGCTTCGCTCAATGCAAAAATGAATGATCTCAAAGGCAGGGTTTTTACGGACAATGAATCGGAAGTCGCCCTGCGCGAGCTTCTGCGCGATGCAGCGTCGAAGTCGGCGATCTATGAGAGCTTCCTTTCCCGTGCGCGCCAGATCACCGAACGCGAGCAGATCGACACCACAAACGTCCAGGTGATTTCCATGGCGGTGCCGCCGAATGGGCGCTCGTGGCCACCCCGTACCTCGATCATGATCGTGTTGGGGGCAGTAGCTGGCTTTGCTCTCGGCATGTTCCTCGCTATCGCCTGGGGTATCATACGTGACATGCGCCGCCCTCCAAACAATCCGAAAGTTGGCGCAGCCCGCGCCTGAAAAACAATATGGCAAAGCGCATTGTTTTCCACATCGCCAGCTTAAGAGGCGGCGGCGCAGAGCGTGTCTTTGTCCTCATGGCAAATGAACTCGCCGCCCGGGGACACGACGTCACGCTTTTTACCTGGAATGCCGAAGGACCGAATGCCGCCTTGCGCTCGCCCGCGGTACGCCTGATCGACCTCGGTTTTGCCATTCGAGACGAAGGTTATAGCAAGGCGAAAACACTGAAGGGCGTCGTGCAAGGCGCACGCCTGCTCAAGCGTCTCGCACCCGATGCGGTCTTCAGCGCGCCCGAATTCGCCAATCTGCTGATGGCGGTGGCGTTGTTGCTGGCAAGAAGCCGGGCCAAGTTCTTTCCGAGCTTCCATGCCGCCGCTTCGCTTTCGTCTGACAGGCTCGGCGCCAGACTGGCACACCATCTTTCCAGATTGGTGGCGGCACGCGCAACCAGGGTCATCGCGGTATCGGAAGGCGTTGGCAGGGATCTTGTGGCGGGGGGCTTTCCCAAATCCAAGGTAGTCGTCATCAACAACCCGCTGCCACCGACCGCCGCGAGCCCAGGGCATTCCCATGCTTGGCAGGCCCGGTTGAAGGCGATGGGCGATGGTCCGGTCATCGCCACCATGGGACGCCTCGTTCCGGTCAAGGACCATTGGACTTTGCTGAGAGCTTTTGCCGCGCTGCGCGCCGACCGCCGGGCTCGTCTTGTCATTTTCGGTGAAGGGCCGCTGGCGGCAGAGCTGCAAGTCTATGCGCAGGAAATCGGCATAGGCTCCGACGTGCTCTTTGCGGGCTATGTCAATGATCCCGCAGCTTGCTATGCGGCAACCGATCTGTTCGTTCTCTCATCGACAAGCGAGGGCTTCGGCAATGTCCTGGTCGAGGCCATGGCAGCGGGTGTCCCGGTAGTCTCCACGGATGCACCACATGGCCCGCGCGAGATTCTTGGGGATGGCCGTTTCGGAGCCCTCGTGCCAGTAGGCGACGACACGGCGATGGCAAATGCAATGGCCGAGATGCTGGATCGGCCGAAACCCGCCCAGATCCTGGCAGGCAGGGCGGCGGATTTCGAGGTCGGGAAGATCGGAGATCGCTATGAAGCGCTGCTGCGGGAGTGATCCGCTGCTCGGTGAATCGCGACAGCAAAGCTGTTTGGAAAGCCCGCCACGCACGCCTAACTCTCCGACGCCTGATCGCGAATGCGCGGTAATGGTGCTGTTTCAAGCGCTGGTTAACCCGCCTTTAAACCGCCTCATCTAGTCTCCATCGGAGCGCCATCGGCATCGGGACTATCGGCAGCGCGCATGGCGGACCGCAGGGACAGACGCATCGAGCCCAGCTTCGACGGGCCGTCGCAAGCGGCTTCTTCTACGGGATTCTCGGTGCGGGAAGAGGACCGCGTCGTGCCGGGAAACCGTAAATCCTCCAGCAAACGCAGCGCGACCAGGCCCAAGCCGGCCCGTGGCGGCCGGCGCAAGCGCAGCAAGACCGGCCTGTTCGGACGGCTGCTCTATTGGTGTTTCGTGCTTGCCATCTGGGGCGGCATCGCAGGTGCCGGCGTCGTCGTCTATTACGGCGCCAAGATGCCGGCGGCCACCACATGGTCGGTTCCGGACCGGGCGCCCAATATCAAGATCGTCGATGTCGATGACCAATTGATCGCCAATCGGGGAGCGAGTGGTGGCGAGGCGGTCGGCCTCAACGAGATGTCGCGCTATATTCCCGAAGCCGTCATCGCCATCGAGGACCGGCGCTTCTATTCACACTACGGCATCGACCCGATCGGCTTCACCCGTGCGGTCGTGACCAACCTTATCGGCGGCAGCCTGCGGCAGGGCGGTTCGACATTGACCCAGCAGTTGGCCAAGAACCTGTTCTTGACGCCGGACCGGACGCTGGAGCGCAAGGTGCAGGAGGTGTTGCTCGCCATCTGGCTGGAGCAGAAGCACACCAAGGATCAGATCCTCGAAATGTATCTGAACCGGGTTTATTTCGGCTCCGGCGCGCATGGCGTCGAAGCGGCCTCGCGCCGCTATTTCGGCAAGAGCGCGCGGGACGTGACGCTCTCGGAAGCAGCATTGCTCGCCGGCCTGCTCAAGGCGCCATCGCGCTTCTCGCCGGCGCGCGATCCCAAGGCCGCCGAGCGCCGTGCTCAGCTGGTGCTGGGCGCCATGCGTGAGGAGGGCATGATCAGCGACAAGCAACTGAAGACGGCGATGGCAGCCCCCGCGGTGCGCGCGCCATCCTACTGGACCGGCTCGGAAAACTACGTCGCCGATACCATCGTCGAAGAAATCCCGACCCTGATCGGTGATGTGCGCGGCGACATTGTCGTGGAAACGACGGTGGACCTCACGCTGCAGAAGCTCGCTGAAAAATCGATCCGCGAACTGGTCGATGCGAAGGGCAAGAAACTCAATGTCACCCAGGGAGCATTGGTGTCGATCGACAATTCCGGTGCGGTGCGGGCGATGGTCGGCGGTTACGACTATTCGACCAGCCAGTTCAACCGCGTCTCGGAGGCACGGCGACAGCCCGGCTCGGCCTTCAAGCCCTTCGTCTACATGACGGCGCTGGAAGCCGGCCGCACGCCTGACAGCGTGCGCAACGACGCTCCCATCCGCATCGGAAAATGGACGCCGGCCAACTTCAAGGGCAAATATTACGGCAAGGTCACACTGGCGACGGCCCTGGCCAAATCACTGAATTCGGTGGCGGCGCAGCTTACCATGGAAGTTGGCCCCGATGCGGTCATTGAAACCGCGCACCGCATGGGCATCGAGTCCGATTTGCAGAACAACACGGCGATCGCGCTCGGCACTTCGGAAGTGACGCCGCTGGAACTGACCTCGGCCTACGTCCCCTTCGCCAATGGCGGCTTCCGGCCGGAGGTGCATTTCGTGCGCCGCATCACCGACACCAACGGCAAGGTGCTCTATAAGGCCAAGGAAGGCTCGGCGCCGCGCGTGGCGCGCACCGAGATCATCGGCATGATGAATTCGATGATGTCGGGCACCGTCGAGGTCGGTACCGCGAAAAAAGCCGCTTTCGGCTGGCCTTCCGCCGGCAAGACCGGTACCAGCCAGAATTCGCGCGATGCCTGGTTCGTTGGCTACACCGCCAATCTCACCACCGGCGTGTGGTTCGGCAATGACGACGGCACCGCGATGAAGAACGTCACCGGCGGCGCATTGCCGGCGCAGGCCTGGCATGAATTCATGATGGCCGCGCATCAGGGCGTTCCGGTGAAGCCTCTGCCTGGCACCTGGCGCTCGACGCCATCCGATACGGTCGTGCAGGACGATATTCCCTCGGACCTCACGCCACCGGCGCCGGTGTCGGGAGGCGTGCCGTCGGCCTCGGCCGATCAGCCGGCGCGCGCGGTGCGTCAACAGGCTCAGGACGACAGTCCTGCCATGCCACGCGACAATGGCAGCACCGCCTCGATCGATCATCCGGTACCGCCCGGCGATGTCGGTGGGCCTACCAAGAAGCGCAGCACCTCGATCTTCGATATCCTGAGCGGTGGCTGAGACGCCGGCGGGTTTCGGAAAAGCGCGGTCGCGCTAGCTCATCTCTTACGCACCGGTGTTGCTCAATTTCGCCAGAATGGACACCAGCTGTGGCGCCATCGAGCTGATTTCGTCCAGATGGATATCAGAAAGCGATTGCAGGCGTTTTTCGCTTTCCGGTGTGAGCGTAAGCAGCACCCGCCGGCCATCGTTCGGATCAGACCGGCGGCGCACGAGGCCCGCTTCCTCAAGCCGATTGGCGAGTTCTGCGGCCGTATGCTGTCGCACCAGCAGCCGGGTCGCCAGATCGCCGATCGACAAGCCGTCAGCCTCGCCCACGCCCTTGATCGTGAGCAGCGCCTGGTGCTGCTGCGCCGTCAGGCCTGCCTTGCTTGCCGCCGCTTCGCTGAAGGCAAGAAACCTGCGGATCGCATAACGGAACTCGGCGAGGGAGCGATAGTCGACGCTTTGCGAGCCGCCAGAACGCGGGCGCCCCGAGCCTGCTTTCGGTTTTTTGATCACCGGGTCATTCCCTTTCGAGAATTTATATCGTAGTGCGATATAAATTCATCAACAGCACTGTCATCATGCCTACATCGACCGAGACCCATAAGCCAGCCAGCGTTGCGCTGGGACACCCGCCCCATTTCTCGTCCAGGCACTCCGTGCCAAGGCCGGGTGACTTCACCGCCGATGCACGTGTGCTCATGCTGATGGCCATTGCCGCCGTCGTGGGCACCGCCTCGGTGGGTACCGCCTGGGTCCTGCTCAGGCTGATCACACTTTGCACCAACATCGCCTATTATGGCCGCTTCTCCCTGGAAGCCTTGCCGATCGCAGGCTCACCTCTCGGATGGGGGATGGTTGCGGTGCCAGTAATTGGCTGCCTGATCATCGGCCTGATGGCGCGTTTCGGCTCGGAAAAAATCCGCGGTCATGGCATACCCGAGGCCATCGAAGCGATCCTGATCGGCCAGAGCCGCATCAGCGCCAAGGTTGCCCTGCTCAAACCGCTTTCCTCGGCGGTCTCGATCGGCACCGGTGGTCCCTTCGGCGCGGAGGGCCCGATCATCATGACGGGCGGCGCCGTCGGCTCGCTGATCGCGCAGACGATCCATCTCAGCTCCGGTGAGCGCAAGGCGCTGCTGGTGGCGGGCGCGGCCGCCGGTATGACGGCTATCTTCGGCACGCCGCTTGCCGCGGTGCTGCTGGCGGTCGAGCTTCTGCTTTTCGAATGGAAACCGAGAAGTTTCCTGCCGGTGGTCGTCGCCGCGACGGTTGCGGCGGCCGAACGCACGCTGTTGCTCGATCCGGCGCCGCTGTTTGCCTATGCGGGCCAGATGGCCCCCTCGCTGCCGGCCTTTCTGTCATGGACGGTGGTTGGGCTCGCCATGGGGCTGGGTTCAGGTCTGCTCACGGCCATGGTCTATGGCACGGAGGACCTGTTCCAGAAGCTGCCGATCCACTGGATGTGGTGGCCGATGATCGGTGGTCTCGTGGTCGGTCTTGGCGGCCTGATCGAACCGGCGGCATTGGGCGTCGGCTACGACAATATCCACCATCTGCTGGCCGGAGACCTCGTTTTCAAAGCGGCCCTTCTGCTTCTTGTCGTCAAGGCCATCATCTGGGCAGTGGCGCTGGGCTCGGGCACGTCCGGTGGTGTGCTGGCGCCGCTGTTGATCTTCGGCGGCGCGCTGGGTGCGCTTTTGACACCTCTGCTACCGCAGGCTGACAACGGTTTCTGGGCGCTTCTCGGTATGGCTGCCATGATGGGCGGCACGATGCGCGCGCCATTGACGGCAACGCTTTTCGCGATCGAACTGACGGGAGATCAGCACGCGCTGCTGCCGCTGCTGGTTGCCTGCGCGATCGCCTACGCCACGACGGTGCTTCTGCTCAAACGGTCCATCCTGACCGAGAAGATCGCGCGTCGTGGCCTGCACATCACGCGCGAATATCAAGCCGATCCGTTCGAACAAGCCTGGGTGAAGGATGTGATGGTGAAACCGGATGCGATCGACGCATCCTGGAGCGTCGGCCAGACGATCGACTATTTCATGAGCGCCGATCATCGCCACAAGAGCTATCCTGTCATCACATCGGATCGGATCGTTGTGGGGATGGTCTCGCGGGGAGACGTTCTGGCCTGGATCAGCGAGAGCGGCGAGGTCGACCGCGGAGCCCTACTTGGCGATGTGCTTGTCGAGGAACCGCTGTTTGGCAGGCCGGACGAACTGGTCGGCCATCTGGCGGACCGCATGGCGGAAAACGGGATCGGCCGTGTGCCGGTGATCGACGCCGCAGGCAAGCTGGTCGGCCTGGTCGCCCGCAAGGATCTTCTGGCTGCCAGGGCGCGGCGTGTTGCCGAGGAACGCGACCGTGCACGGCTGCTGGTGCGGCAGCGTGGCCGCAAGGCTGCGAAGCCGAAAACCGCCAGCCCTCGCGCATGACCCCGAAAATCGGATCGATTCCGGAAAAGGTCACGCACCAAATCATGGTGTCGGAGCGTCGATTGCGCATCCGAAAGGATGCGCGGCGCTCCAACGCTTTGTTTCTGCGCAATTCCGGACGCAAAACCGCTACGCACTTTTGCTGGAACTGCTCTAGGCAGCCGGCACAGGCTCCACTGTGGTCTGGTTTGGTCCCGGTTTCAGCACGGCTTCGACGATGCCGCGCGCGATTTCACGTTCGCCCATGATAACCGTGTTGGCGCCGAGTCCTTCCAGATGTTCCACTTCGGCATCGGAATGGGCGCGGGCGACGATCTCGATCGTCGGGTTGGCGGCCCGGGCGAGGAGAGCGATGCGGCCAGCCTCGAAGGCATTCGGAATGGCCAGGATCAGCCGCTTGGCCAATGTCGGGTTGGCCGCGGCGAAGACGTCTTCCTTGGCGGCGTTGCCTGTCACGGTCTCGATGCCGTCCGCCTTCAGGCGCGCCACCGTCTTGTCCGCGTCCTCCACGACGAGGAATGGCTCCCCGGCCTGTTTCAGTGCCGCGCCCACCAGACTGCCGACACGGCCGTAGCCGATCAGGATCGTGTGGTTGGTCTGGGTTGTGGGGGTGGGGGCATCGTCCTCTTCCGGCTTCTCGCCCGTGGTCGCGACCTGTCCGACAGTCGTTGCCGGGCCGATCGGGGCCGTGGCGACCGCCGCGCCATCGGCGCCACGCCGCTGCTCAAGCCACGGCTTCAGCCGATCGACCAGCAGGAACATCACCGGGTTCAGGATGATGGAAAGGATCGCGCCGACCAGGATCAGGTCGCGCCCTTCCTCGGGCAGAAGCTTCAGGCCGACCCCGAGTTCGGCCAGGATGAAGGAAAATTCGCCGATCTGCGCAAGGCTGGCCGAAATGATGAGTGCCGTCGCGATCGGATAGCCGAACAGCAGCACGATGGCGAAAGCGGCCAGCGACTTGCCGATGACGATGATGAAGAGCGTCCCCAGCACCGGCCAGATGTGCTGCATCACGCTGAATGGGTCGAACATCATGCCGACCGAAACGAAGAACAGCACGGAAAAGGCGTCGCGCAACGGCAGCGATTCCTCAGCGGCGCGATGGCTGAGCTCGGATTCGCTCATCACCATGCCGGCGAAGAAGGCGCCGAGCGCCAGCGAAACACCGAACAGCTTGGCCGCGCCGAAGGCGACGCCAAGTGCCACGGCCAGCACCGCCAGGCGGAACAGTTCACGCGAGCCGGTGTGGGCGACATAATGAAGAACCCAGGGAATGACACGGCGGCCGACCACCAGCATCAAAACCACGAAGGCGACGACCTTGGCCAGGGTGACGCCGACCACGCCCCAGACACCATAGTCGGCGGTCAGCCCATAGAGGCCGCCAGGTGCGGGCGCCTGATCCACTCCGCCGAGCACACCAGCCAACGCCGGCAAAAGCACCAGCGTCAACACCATGGCAAGATCTTCGACGATCAGCCAGCCGACGGCGATGCGGCCGCGCTCGGTCTCGACCAGCCGGCGCTCCTGCAGCGCGCGCAGCAGCACCACGGTGCTGGCCACCGAAAGCGCCAGGCCGAACACCAGACCGGCACCGAGCGACCAGCCGAGCATCCAGGCCAACCCCCAGCCGAGCAAGGTGGCAAAGCCGATCTGCACCACCGCACCGGGCAGCGCGATGGCGCGCACGGAAAGCAGGTCCTTCATTGAAAAATGCAGGCCGACGCCGAACATCAGGAGAATGATGCCGATCTCGGCGAGCTCGAGCGCGAGGCCCTGGTCCGCGACGAAGCCTGGCGTGTTGGGACCAACGAGGATGCCGGCCAGCAGATAGCCGACCAAAGGCGGAATGCGGAAGCGATTGGCTATGGCGCCAAAGACGAATGCCAACCCCAGACCGACGACGATGGTTGCGATAAGGGGGGTGTCATGCGGCATGGTCGATGGAGCGCCCTTCTTGGTTCCAACGTATCGGCCCGAAAATCGGAACCGATTTTCGGAAAGCACGATGCGCAGCTTTAAAATGTTAGAGCGTTCTTGCGTCCCCCAATGGACGCGCAGCGCTCTAACGATGTTGGATGAGCGTCGCCCTGAGCCGCCGCCTTATTCCACTATGGGGATGGCGACGATGCCGTGCAACCCCACGAGGTCCTTGAAATGCATGTGAAATGCGCGGGTAGGGCGATTTGCGGTGTCTGCGGGCCGTTCGGTGTTCCAGTGCTTAATTCTACTAAATAGATAGAAATTAGAAAAATGTGTTTTGCTGGAAAGGCGGGCTGCGGTTAAAAGATCGGCCGGAATGGAAATGGGCTGGCATTGCCGGCCTCGTTTTGCCGTCGAGAGAAAAATTTTTCTCCAGCCCCCGCTGCTTTCAGAAAAGAGATTGCATCCAAAACGAAGGCGCGCGAGTGCGTTTCTTCTGATCTTTCCCGCATGCGCGTAGAAATGCCAACCTGTTCAGGGTCTTACCGCAATGCCGCACGCCACGTCCAAGCTCAATGCCTTTCCCGTCTTCATGCGGGTAGAAGGCGAAGCCGTGGTCATCGTCGGCGGCAGCGAGGAAGCGCTGGCCAAGGCACGGTTGATTGGCCAGTCCAGTGCTCGCCTGCATATCGTAGCCGAACATCTGGAACCGGCCCTGTCTGCCTGGGTCGCTGAAAACGGCGCAAACCACATTGTCGAAGCTTATCGCAGTGCGCATCTGGCTGGTGCGGCGCTGGTTTTTGCCGCCACCGGCGAGGAAGCACTCGACCGTCGGGTTTCGGAAGATGCTCGTGCGCTGAATATCCCGGTCAACGCCGTCGATAGGCCGGAACTGTGCGATTTCTTCACGCCTGCCCTGGTCAACCGCGCGCCCGTGGCCGTCGCTATCGGCACCGAGGGCGCCGGCCCGGTGCTGGCGCAGATGATCCGTGCCCGCATCGATCAATTGCTGTCGCCCTCGCTCGGACCATTGGCAGCCCTTGCCGCAACCTTCCGTGAAGCGGCGGAGCGTATCCTGCCCAAGGGCAATCGCCGTCGCCGCTTCTGGGCGGATTTCTTCGCCGGTTCGCCGGCGCGCGCGGTGGAAGCCGGCAATCTGCCGGCTGCCCATGAGGCCGCCTCCAAGCTGCTGCTTTCCAACAAAGTCTACAGTGGCCATATCGCGCTGGTCGGTGCCGGACCGGGCGCCGAAGATCTGCTGACCCTGCGCGCCCAGCGCCTTCTCATGGAAGCTGACGTCATCGTTTTCGACGCGCTGGTGCCGGAAGCTGTCGTCGCCATGGGCCGCCGCGATGCCGAGCGTCTGCCGGTCGGCAAACGCAAGGGCTGCCATTCCAAGTCGCAGACGGAAATCAACGCCCTGCTGGTTTCGCTCGGCCGCGAAGGGCGGCGCGTGGTGCGGCTGAAGAGCGGCGATCCGCTGGTGTTCGGCCGAGCAGGCGAGGAAATGGCGGCGCTGCGCGAGGCCGGTATCTCCTACGAAGTGGTGCCTGGCGTTACCGCCGCCTTCGCCGCTGCAGCCGACTTCGAATTGCCGCTCACCTTGCGCGGCGTGACCTCTTCGATGGTCTTCACCACCGGCCACGACCTCAAGTGCGGTACACTGCCGGACTGGGCGAAGCTCGCCATCTCTGGCGCCACGGTCGCTGTCTATATGGGCCGCAGTGTCGCTGCCGACGTCGCCGGCCGGCTGATCGAAGCCGGGCTGTCACCTGATACGGCGGTTGCCGTCGTCGAGAATGCCAGTCTGACCAACCGCCGCCGTTTCCATGGCACGCTGGCCGACCTGCCGTCGCTGGAGGCACGCGGCGATCTGGTCGGTCCTGTCATGACCATCATCGGCGATGCGGTCGCCGGCGCCAACTTCGACCGTTCCGAGCCCCTCGCGGCCCGCAAGCACCAAGAGGCCGGTCAGCCGGCCGTCCAGGGAGCAGCATCATGAAGATTCTCACCGCGAACCGTCTCACCGATGGTGAGGCCGTCTGGTACGCCGGTGGCGCCTGGGCCGAGACGATCGACAGCTCGGAACTCGCTGCCGACAAGGCGGCCGAAGAGCGTCTGGAAGCGATCGGCGCCGCCTCGCTGGCTGCCAACGAAGTGGTCGACGTCAACCTGATCGATGTCGATGTCGTCGATGGCGTCATTCATCCGCTGCGTCTGCGCGAGAGGATCCGTGCCGCCGGCCCTACCAACCGCAACGATCTCGGCAAACAGGCCCGCCCGAACGCGGCCTGATCACTAGAAGCGGGCGCCTCGGTGCCCGGAGGACAAGATATGTACCGCTACGACGAGTTCGACCATCAGTTCGTACAGGCCCGCGTCGCCCAGTTCAGCGACCAGGTGGAACGCCGCCTTGCCGGCGAGATCACCGAGGACCAGTTCCGGCCGCTGCGCCTGATGAACGGCGTCTACCTGCAATTGCACGCCTATATGCTGCGTATCGCGGTGCCTTACGGCACGCTGTCCTCGAAGCAACTCAGGATGCTCGCCCACATTGCGCGCAAATATGACAAGGGCTACGGCCATTTCACCACGCGCCAGAACATCCAGTTCAACTGGCCGGCACTATCCGACATTCCGGCAATCCTCGCCGACCTTGCCTCGGTCGAGATGCATGCCATCCAGACCAGCGGCAATTGCATCCGCAACGTGACCGCCGACCATTTTGCCGGCGCTGCCGCTGACGAGGCCGCCGATCCGCGCCCCTATGCCGAGATCCTGCGTCAGTGGTCCTCCGTGCATCCCGAATTTTCCTATCTGCCACGCAAGTTCAAGATCGCGGTGACTGGGGCCGAGCGCGACCGCGCCGCCATCCAGACGCATGACATCGGCCTGCATCTGAAGAAGAATGCGGCTGGTGAACTCGGCTTTGCGGTCTATGTCGGAGGCGGGCAGGGGCGCACGCCGCTGGTGGCCAAGAAGATCCGCGACTTCCTGCCCGAAGAGCACCTTCTGTCCTACTGCACGGCGATCCTGCGCGTGTACAACCTCTACGGACGCCGCGACAACAAGTACAAGGCGCGCATCAAGATCCTGGTGCACGAGACTGGTGTCGAAGAATTCACGCGCCAGGTCGAGGCGGAATGGGCTGAGCTGAAGGATGGCGAACTGACGCTGCCGGAAGCCGACATCAAGGCGATCGACGCCTATTTCGCGCCGCCGATGCTGCCGGCGCGGCCCGAAGGTGACGAGGCGATCAAGCTGGCTCGTCTGGACTCGCGCAGCTTCTCCGAATGGCTCGACCAGAACGTCGTTACCCACCGCAATCCCGATTACGCGGCGGTGACGATTTCGTTGAAAGGCATCGGCGAGGTACCGGGCGATGCCTCCGACAGCCAGATGGACGCGGTGGCCGACCTTGCGGAGACATATGCGTTCGACGAGCTCCGTGTCAGTCACGAGCAGAACTTGATCCTGCCGCATGTGGCGCGCGCCGACCTGAAGGCGATCTACGACCGGCTGGCCGAGATCGGCCTGGCGACCGCCAACTCGGACCTGATCTCCGATATCATCGCTTGCCCCGGCCTCGATTATTGCGCGCTGGCCAATGCGCGTTCGATCATCGTGGCGCAGAACATCTCCAAGCGTTTCGCCTCGCTGGAGCGGCAGCGCGACATCGGTGAACTCAAACTGAAGATTTCCGGCTGCATCAACGCCTGTGGCCATCACCATGTCGGCCATATCGGCATTCTCGGCGTCGAGAAGAAGGGTGCTGAACTCTACCAGGTCACGCTCGGCGGTTCGGCGGACGAACACACCTCGGTCGGCGAGATCATCGGCCGCGGCTTCGGTCCGGACGAAATCACCGACGCCATCGAAACCGTTGTCGAGACCTATCTCGCCATCCGTCTCGACAGATCGGAAAAATTCCTCGATGCCTATCGCCGCGTTGGTCCGGCGCCGTTCAAGGAGGCGCTCTATGCTGGCGAAGCCAAGGCCGCTTGATCAGGCTGGTCCGAGCGAAAGTGGAGCGGCAGCGCAAGCCGTTGCCTTCGAAGCGCTTTACGGACATCTGAGCCCGCATGAGATCATAGAGCGCGCCGCGACTGAGCTGTTCGCAGGCGAACTCGCTGCGGTGTCTTCCTTCGGCGCGGACTCGGCGGTGCTCCTGCATATGATTGCCGGGGTCGACCGGCACCTGCCGATCATCTTCCTCGACACCGGCAAGCATTTCGAGGAAACGTTCGATTATCGCGACGCGCTGGCTGCCGATTTCGGCCTGACCAATATCCAGGTCGTGACACCTGACGAGGCAGCACTTGCCCGTATCGACCCGACGGGGAAGTTGCACGAGACCAATACCGATGCCTGCTGCGACGTGCGCAAGGTGGAACCGATGGCGCGTGGTGTCGAACCGTATCGCGCCTGGTTCACAGGCCGCAAGCGCTTCCAGGCCTCGACCCGCGCGGCGCTGCCGGCGTTCGAAGCGGTCGGCCCGCGCGTCCGGATCAATCCGCTTGCGCGTTTCACGACCGGCGATCAGGCCGATTACATGCGCCAGCACGCGCTGCGTGAAAATCCGCTGGTCGCCTATGGCTATCTGTCGATCGGTTGCTTCCCTTGCACGCAGCCCGTGCAGCCGGGCGAAGACGCACGTTCCGGTCGTTGGGCCGGTCACGCCAAGACCGAATGCGGCATTCACCTCTCCGGGTTGGAGAAGTCGCTGACCGATGCAGCGCTGTGAGATGGAGGGAGTAGGGCAGTAAGGGCAATCCCTGGATCTCCCTTACTGCCCTACTCCCTTAATCCCTTCTCCACACTGGAAATTGACAGAAGAATAAGCCATATGCTCGCCTTCATGACCGAAACCGCAAAGCCCGAGACGAGCGCCGCGCCGGCGTCGCGCCTGTGGACCCCCAACGGGTTCCGCGAGGATGACTGGACGCATGCCGAAACCGCCGACGCGCTTTCCGGCAATGGCCGTTTCATCCTGCCGCTGCAGGCATTCCTCGATCTCGATCCGCAGGTCAGGGTATCAGCGAAGGAGCGGCTCGGTGTTTCGCTGCAGCCGGGGGATCAACTGGACAAGATCGTCGACCTGCTCGACCAGCTTTCACTGGTGGCATTGGCCTTCCCGGCCTTCACCGACGGCCGTTCCTTCTCCAAGGCATCGCTGCTGCGCAGCCGCCATGGTTTCGAAGGTGCAGTCAGGGCAACCGGCCAGGTGCTGATCGACCAGCTGCCACATATGCTGCGCGTCGGTTTCGACGAGTTCGAAATCACGCATCCGGTTCTGCTCAAGCGCCTGGAGGAAGGCCGCCTCGACGGCATTCCGGTCCACTACCAGCCGGCGGCAAAAGCTTCGGCTCCGACCGGCAACTACAGCTGGCGCCGCACCCCGACCAACTGAACGATCCCACGGCACGGGAACGGTCGCAGAACAATCGGCCAAGGTCCGGTCTTGGTAGCCGGTTGCATATCTTTACAACTCTGGCGTTTGCGGCTTCTGTGAGCGGGCTGGACGGAATATCCGCCGGCAGCCTGGAGGGGCCAGCATGAAGTTCGACTATGTCATCGCCGGCGGCGGCTCGGCGGGCTCGGTGCTGGCCGCGCGGCTTTCGGAGGACCCGTCCGTCAGTGTCTGCCTGCTGGAAGCGGGCGGCGAAGGCAAGGACATGCTGATCCGTGCGCCGGCTGGCATCGTGGCGCTGCTGCCGGGTCGTCCAAAGATCAACAACTGGGCCTTCGAGACGGTGCCGCAACCAGGTCTCAACGGGCGCAAGGGCTATCAGCCACGCGGCAAGGCACTGGGTGGCTCCAGCGCCATCAATGCCATGCTCTATGTTCGCGGCCACGCAGCCGACTATGACGATTGGGTCGCCTCCGGTTGTGCAGGCTGGTCCTGGGACGAAGTGCTACCCTATTTCAAGCGCGCGGAGGGCAACCAGCGCGGCCCCAGCGATCTGCATGGCGGCGACGGCCCGCTGCGGGTGGCAGAACAGCAAAGCCCGCGCGCGCTCAGCCGTGCCTTCGTCGCGGCATGCGGCGAGAACCAGATCCGACCGAACGAGGATTTCAACGGGCCGGAGCAGGAGGGGGCAGGGCTCTATCAGGTCACCCAGTTCTGGGGCGGAAAGCGCAATGGCGAACGCTGTTCGGCGGCAGCCGCCTATCTGCACCCGGCCATGAGCCGCAAGAATCTCACCGTCATCACCGGTGCCCATGCCACCGGCATCATACTGGACGGCAAGCGGGCGACCGGTGTGCGCTATCGCACCGCCAAGGGCGAGGCCTTTGCCCACGCCGGACGCGAGGTGGTGGTCTCAAGCGGCGCCTTCGGTTCGCCGCAGCTTCTACTTTTGTCGGGCATCGGTCCGGCCAGGGAACTTGCCAGTCAGAATATCTCGGTGGCGCACGATCTGCCCGGCGTTGGCAAGAACCTGCAGGACCATCTCGATTTCATCATGAGCTGGAAATCGAGGGAAACCGACATGATGGGTCTCGGCTTCAAGGGCACGATCAATCTGGTGAAAAACATCCTGCAGTGGCGCAAGGATGGCACCGGCATGATCGCGACGCCTTATGCCGAAGGCGGTGCCTTCATGAAATCGGAGCCGTCGCTGCAGCGGCCCGACCTGCAACTGCATTTCATCATCGCGATTGTCGATAACCACGGCCGAAAAATGCATATGGGTTATGGCTTCTCATGCCATGTCTGCGTGCTAAGGCCGCATTCGCGCGGTGAGGTGACGCTTGCGAGTGCTGATCCTCTGGCCGCGCCGCGGATCGATCCGCGCTATCTGTCCGACGAGCGCGATGCGGCACTCATGCTGAAAGGCGCGAAGATGATGCGCAATGTGCTGGAAGCGCCGGCGCTGGCGAAATATCGCCACAAGGAACTCCATATGGCTGGCGTGACCAGCGATGCCGAACTGATGAACCACATCCGTGCCCGCGCTGACACGATCTATCACCCGGTGGGCACCTGCAGGATGGGTACGGACGACATGGCTGTCGTCGACCCGAAGTTGCGCGTCCGCGGTGTCTCAAGCTTGCGCGTCGTAGATGCCTCGGTGATGCCGACGCTGATCGGCGGCAACACCAATGCGCCAACGATCATGATCGCGGAAAAAGCGGCCGACCTGATGAAGGCTGCAGCCGCCTGACGGGTTTATCGCGGGTCGATTGGCTTGCTGCTGGAGCGTTTCGTTTTTTCGCGGAAACGCTCTACCTCTTTGTTTTTACGCAATTCCGGATGGAAAACCGTTACACATTTTTCCTGGAATTGCTCTAGCGGCTCCGAGTGCTGTTTTCCTGTGCGTCGAGCCTGTCGAGCAGAGTGCGCAACGGCTCGGGGATCTCGCTGACGACCCTGAAGGTAGGCAAGCTGTGCAGGAACCGCTGGTTCGAACGATCGGAAAACTGGCGTCTGATCTGCGTCGGCAACTGATCGTGCTTGGCTGCATTGGTACGGGACATGGCCTCAAATCCTTAGTCGGCCTTGAAACTTCCCCGCCGGTGAATCGTTCCCGCATTGCGGCAATTTGGCAAGCGCCGGGTCGAAACAGCGTAAAATTTGAATTAATTTGTTTGTGTTGTGTGCTTTTGACGATCGGCACAACGATACTGCTGGAAATGCCCTTTCCCCTTGATTTTTGAGTTCCAAACCTCGATATCGGGCACAAATCCAGAACCAACCGGCATGACGGGAAATGGCGATGAGCGACCAGGCAAAAGACGAACGCGCGCCTGAAGATATCGAAGCGGCGGAAGCTGAAACGGAACGCGCAGAAGGTGGCGTCGACGGCGACTATGAGGCGCTGGTTCGGCTGCTGAAGGAAAACGAGGAACTGAAGGACAAGGCGCTACGCACCGCGGCCGAGATGGAGAATCTACGCCGCCGTACCGCGCGTGACGTCCAGGATGCCCGTACCTATGCGATCGCCAATTTCGCGCGTGACATGCTTTCGGTATCGGACAATCTGGCGCGCACGCTTGATGCCATTCCGGCAGAAGCGAAGGCGGCTGCCGACGCAGGTCTCAAGGCTCTGATCGAGGGCGTCGACATAACAGAGCGTGCCATGCTCTCAGCACTCGAGCGCCATGGCGTGAAGAAGCTTGAGCCGCAAGGCGAGAAGTTCGATCCGAACTTCCATCAGGCGATGTTCGAAGTGCCGAACCCCGATATGCCGGCGAACACCGTCGTCCAGGTCGTGCAGCCCGGCTATTCGATCGGTGAGCGCGTGCTGCGCCCGGCCATGGTCGGCGTTTCCAAGGGCGGGCCCAAGGCAACTGCCGAGCCCACCGAGCCAGGGCCGGTCAACGAGCAGGCCGAGAAGGATGCCTGAATAGGCAGTCGGCAATAGGCAGTCGGCAGTAGAAAAAGGGCGTCAGGTGAGAACCGCGGCGCCCTTGGCTTTTGTACTGAGCAGCATATAGGTTTCTACTGCCTACTGCCTACTGCCTACTGCCTACTGCCTACTGCCTACTGCCTACTGCCTACTGCCTACTGCCTACTGCCTACTGCCGCTCCAGCCTCAGGCTTCCGATGTCCGCCATCACCTTCATCGACTATGCCGGTGTCGCGGTGTTCGCGGCGACGGGTGCGTTGGCGGCCTCGCGCAAGCAGCTCGACATCATCGGCTTTGTTTTCCTGGCGGCAGTGACTGGTATCGGCGGTGGTACCTTCCGTGACCTTATCCTTGGCGTGCCGGTGTTCTGGGTTGCCAACCGCGACTATGTGCTGATCTGCACCGTGGTGGCTCTCGTGGTCTTCTTTGGCGCGCACCGCGTCGAATCCCGCTACAAGCTCTTACTGTGGCTGGATGCCGTCGGCCTCGCGGTCTTTGCGGTGATCGGCGCTGCGAAGGGCATGGCGATCACCGGTTCGCCGGCCATCTCGATCATCATGGGCATGATGACGGCGTGTTTCGGCGGGATCCTGCGCGATCTGCTGGCCGGCGAGCCCTCGGTGCTGCTCAGGCCGGAAATCTATGTGACGGCGGCCATCATAGGCGCCGGTGTCTATACGGCCGGCGAGCTTCTTCACTTGCCGCCGCAGCTCTCATATCCTGCCGGCGTGCTTGCGGCCCTCGCGGTACGGGGTGGGGCACTGAAATTCGGCTGGTCGTTTACGCCTTATAAGAGCCGCCCGGGACGGCGGCCCGAGGATATTCCGTAATTTCGATGCGGAGCGTTTCCGCTTTTATCGGAAACGCTCTAACTCTTTGTTTTTACGCAATTCGGGGCGACGTTATCGTTTGTCCGGTGATTTTTCCCGCTCGGCCAGCCAGGTCTTTGCTTTCGTTTTCGGGACCTGGGTCAGCCAGGTTCGCTCCAGGCGATGACGCAGTTCGTGGTCGGACACCACGTTCATGCGCACCAGCAACGCCGGCCAGCCCTTGTAGTGATCGGTCTCGAAATAGATGTCAGGTGCTGCCTGGAGCAACATTTCCTTCTCGTCGAGCGGACACATCACCACCGCCGTTTCCGCATCCTTGACGCGGGTGAGCAGTTTCTTGCCGGCCTTCAGCGCCGGCGTGCCGTAAGAAGTGGTCTCGACAAGGTCAGGCAGGTCCTGAGCCGCCCGTTTCAGGCGTTCGAAGACGGTGGAAAAGTCATCAGCCATCGTTGTTGCTAGGCGGCGAAGCGTTGCCCTTCGCCGCCGTAATAATTCAGATAGCGGGCGCCGATTTCGCGCACGGGCAACACGATGAAGACGTCGACAGTCTTGAAGTCGTGGTCGATGACGCAGCCATCGCCGATGCGCGCACCGACGCGCAGATAACCTTTTACCAGCGTCGGCATCGCGGCGATCGCGGCCTTGGCGTTGACCGCCTCGATTGGCATCAGATCCATGGAGCAATAGCGTCCGTCATTGGCGCGGATGTCCCATGCCGGACTGGTGCGGCAGTGATGCGCGAGATAGGTGAGCGCCTCGGCATGCGCTGCCGGAACGATGCCGTGGAAGGAAGCACAGCCGGTCAAAACGCCGATGTCGTAATGGGTGAAATAGGCCCACAGACCTTGCCACAACGCTTCGATGGTGCGCTTTGAGCGGTATTCGGGCAGAACACAGGAGCGGCCGAGCTCAAGAAAGCGCTGACCGGGGTGCTTGGCAATGAGCCGCCTGAGTTCGAATTCATCCTCGGAATAGAAGCCGCCGGCGCGGACCGCCGTTTCCTGGCGCAGCAACCGGTAGGTGCCGACGATACGACGATGGTCCGGGCCGGGAAGGGCGTTGTCGAATACCAGGAGATGGTCGCAGACGGGGTCGAAACGGTCGGCGTCTCGGCGTTCGAGCGACTGCAGCCGGCTCTTGCGGGCACCGAGCTCGTCATAAAAAACGCGATAACGGATTTCCTGAGCGGCGGCGATTTCCAACTCGTCCCGGGCCAGCCGCACTTCCAGGCTGCCGATCTTGCCCAAGGTACCGGTGATGGACTCGATCGTCCTCATCCTCTGGATCGCGCTGCCTCCGGTGTTCCCCTGCATCTCACCTTGCGGCATCGCTGTATGCACGAGTGATTCTCCTTCGAGCCATCCCTCTTGGCGTCGGGATACGATGTAGGTGCTACAGGATTGTGACAGTACCGTGATACATGGTGAGGAGCAAGGGGAAGACGGCAACGACCCCCTGCCTAGCCGGCTTACCTAACAACCGGGAACTGCGGAATCAGGCTGCCGCCTGGCTCTCCACGGCATGCACCAAAGCCTGTGGATCAAGCGGTTTTGTGACAAAACCGGAGGCGCCGTGAGCGAGAACGGCATGACGGGTCCTTTCCTGGCTGTCCGCCGACAACACCATGATCGGCACCGGGGCAATGCCGGATGCCTCTTCATGGCGGCGAATCGCCGCGATCGCGTCCATGCCGTCCATCAGCGGCATATGCAGGTCCATCAGCACGACGTCGTAACGCCTGGCCGGGCTTTCAGTGGCTACCGCATCGACTGCGGCGCGGCCGTTGTTGACGATGTCGACATGATGTCCCGCTTTCTGCAACGTGGCGCGGGCAAGCATCGCGTTGATGTCGTTGTCCTCGGCGATCAGCACCGAGAGGCTGCTTGCGCTGCCGGCAGGCGCGGTCACGAGCTGACTCGGGCCGGGCAATAGTCCGCCGACGGCGGCGTTGCCGGCCAGAAGCACCCTCAGCAGGGTTTCGCCGCGGACCGGGCGGGCCAGGAAGGTTGCATATCCCCCGGCACGGAATTCGACCAGGGCGCCGCGGTCGGATGGGGCGATGAGCGTCACCGCCTCGCAGGTCATGAAGCCCGTCCGCCGCAGTCGCTTGAGCGTCCGGCATTCGTTGTCTTCCAGGCGCGCGTCAATCAGGAGAACGTTGCAGAAACGCGCGAACGGCAATGCCTGGGCGGCGTTGGCGACAATTTCGGCATCGCCGCCATGGGCACGGATGGTGCGGGCGATCGCCTCGGCCTCGGTGGCGTTTTCCGAAACGATGACAGCACGGCGATCGACCAGGACGCCGGCGCGGTCGCCGGTTGTCTCGATGGGCTCCCGTGCCGGCAGCTGGAAAACGAACTGCGAGCCTTCGCCGGGCGCGCTGGAAACACTGATCGTCCCGCTCATAGCGGCTGCCAGCCGTTTCGAAATGGCAAGTCCGAGGCCGGCGCCGCCGTGCTTTCGTGTCGAAGTGCCGTCTGCTTGTTCGAAATCCTCGAAGATGCGGTCCATGTCAGCTTCGCTGAGCCCTGGGCCGGTGTCGGTGATCGAGAAGACGAGGTGGTCGCCGCCACTGGTGCTCTGACGGGTGACGTTGACCAGCACACCACCCGTCTCGGTGAACTTGACGGCGTTGCCGATCAGGTTGAGCAACACTTGACGAACGCGACCAGGATCGGCCGTGATGATCTGCGGTACATCCGCGGCGACATGGCAGGCCAGGCCGATATCCTTGGCAAAGGCGCGCGCGGCCAGAAGTTCCACGACGTTGTCGGCGATCTCGCGCGGCGACATCGGCTGCGGTTCGGGCGCGAAACGTCCCGCTTCGATCTTGGAATAGTCGAGCAGGTCCTCGATCAGCGCCAGCAGCGCGCTGGCCGATGTCGAAACCGCACCGACATAGGTACGCTGTTCGGGCGTCAGCCTGGTATCGGCGAGCAGCTTGGCCATGCCCATGATGCCGTTCATCGGCGTACGGATTTCATGGCTGACGGTGGCGAGGAAACGTGACTTGGCCTGACTGGCGTATTCGGCGCGCTCGCGGGCATTGATCAGCGAAGATTCAGCCTGCTTGCGGGCAGTGATGTCACGCGCGATCGCCCTGTGGGAAACCTCGGCGCTGTCCTTGTCGCGCATCGACAGTTCGATCCACGAGAACCAGCGCGGGCCGTTCGGCGTGCGGATGACAACGTCGGTCGAACTCAGGCAGTCGCGGCCGGAAAAGGCGGCGTCCGGGACGATGCCTATGTCGACGCCGAGCTCCTTCAGCGTCATGCCGGCAAGATCGACCTGGTCCTGCCCGACCAGGTCGGCGAAGACGCGGTTTGCATAGACGATGCGGCCGTCGCGGTCGCGGTGCACGACTAGGTCGCCGAGCGCGTCGATGAGGCCACGAAAACGCTCCTCGCTTTCCTGCATCTCCCACATGCGGTCGGCCATGGTTTCGATTTCGGCACGGCTGCGGGCGGCTGTGTCGTCAAGGATCGAAACGGCGTCGTGCTCACTGCGTCGATTGCGCAGGAAGAGGGCCAAGCCGGCAAGGCTTGTCGCAAGCACGCCGGCCGTGATGAAGGGCGGCGCGCCTGTGAGGTGGGAAAGACCGGCGAGCACGACAAGCGCCACGAAGATCGCAAAGGGCAAGCCTTCGTGTTCGCGCCGATCCATCGTCGGTGCCAGCGGTGGCGTGGTGGCCAGCAGGCGGCGCTGCGCTGCCGGCTCGGCCTGGTCAGCGAGCCGCTGCGGTCCCACCTTCGTTACAGTCTCGTCCCCTATCATGCGGCTATCTTAGCCACAGATAAATTATAGAAGGTTGCGCCGGACCCCTCGAATTTTAGCGATTTTCGCCGCTTTCCCTGCGCCGGTCTGCAGCATGGGTGCAAATGCGGGACATGTAGGTCTCGTACAATCGTTGTAACGTCGGCCTGATGATCGAGATTCGTTTGCTTCGTCAGTTCGTTGCTGTCGCCGAAGAATTACATTTCCACCGTGCGGCGGAGCGGCTGCATATGGCCCAGCCTCCTCTCAGTCAGGCTATCCGGCGCCTGGAGGCCGAGATAGGCGCGCCATTGTTCGTACGGAACAACCGCAATGTGGCTTTGACGCTTGCGGGTGTCTCGTTTCTGGAGACGGCGCGCAATGTTCTCGGGGCACTCGAAACGGGTGTCGAGCAGGCGAGGCGGGTCGCGTCAGGAACAAGCGGCAGCTTGAAAATAGTGTTCGTTGGCACGCTGCATTTCAATTTTCTTCCCAGGGTGGTCCAGGCTTTTCGGTCCCGTCTGCCCGATGTCGAATTGACGCTACGGGAGGCAACGACCAACGAACAGATCGCCGCGTTGAAAGCGGGCTTGGCCGACATCGGTTTGATGCGACGGCCAGGCGTCGCAGTCCCGGAGCTGGTTTTCGAGCGCATCGCCCGCGAAGGAATCGTGGTTGCTTTGCCGGAAGGGCATGCCCAGGCTGCCAAGCAGCGGGTTCCTCTCGCGGCTCTGGCGGAAGACGACTTTATCGCAACCCCTCGCTCTGAAGGGATGGGATTCTACGATCAGATGATCGCGCTTTGTAACGCAGCAGGATTTTCTCCCCGCATCGTACAGGAAGCCCGGCAGATCGAAACGATCACGGGATTGGTCGCGGGTGGGCTCGGCATTGCCCTTGTGCCCGCTTCCGTCAGGCAAGGGCTACGCGACGGCATCGTCTTTCGCCAGATCGTCGTGGAGGGGACAGGAGACGCCTCGTTCCTGGACGTCCTTGCAGCCTGGGATGCATCCAGGCCAACGCCCGCACGGGACAAATTCCTCGACATTGTCCGAACAACGAGCAGTTTGATATCCTAGAGATATCAAATAGTCATATACAATATATTTTACCTGCGGAAACCAATCATCCATCCTGTTCATGAAGCCAGGATGGAGTGAGCCATGGGCGAGGAATCCCAGCACTGTGATCGGGCCAACAGAGGTTCCAGGTGCCGATTATCGGCCACCCGCCGTGAGATTCTGACGGGTATGCTTGTCGCGGCATGGCCCGCGATCTCTCCGGCCCTGGCTGAGAAGCAGAAAGGAGACATCCGAGTGATCCACCAATTGCGCATCTACGAGATATTCGAAGCGAACAAGGCAGCGTTCCATGCCCGCTTCCGCGACCACGCCATCCGCATCATGAAAAAATACGGCTTCGACTTCATCGCGTTGTGGGAGACGCAGCCACAAGGACGAACCGAGTTTGTCTATCTGCTTCGCTGGCCGGACGAGCAGACGATGACCGACGCTTGGGCGAGGTTCATGGCGGACAGCGAATGGTCCGAGATCAAGGAAAGAACCGCGACCGAATCCGGCAGCATGGTCGGCCAGATAACCGAACGCGTGCTGCGTCCGACGGACTACTCCGAGGTGATCTGACGACGGCCCGCCATCTCATTGCCCGGCATCGTCGTAAGCGCGCCGGTTTTCCTCAATACGAGGTAAGTTGTCCTGGATCCAGAAGTTGAGACCTTCGAGCGCCGACAAAATGCCTGCGCCCATCTCGGTCAGTTCATATTCGACGCGTGGCGGCACTTCGGGAAAGTAGTGGCGCGCCACGAGGCCGTCCCGTTCCAGATTGCGCAGCGTAAGCGTCAGCATGCGCTGCGTAATTCCGTCGATCTCGCTTTTGAGCGCTGAAAAACGAAGCCGTTTTCCGTGTGCGACAGAGAGGCGCCACAGGACCTGGACGGTCCATTTGTCGCCGAGCCGCGTGCAGACCCCGTTCGATGGGTACGGTTTGAAGCGGCGGCCCACAATCTCATCAGGCCTGCCATGGAGCGGTTTGTCCAAGCGTATCATCCTTGTGCCCTGGGCTGGAAAATGTGCCGTCTTCCAGCGGCGTTCCAACAGTATATATGGGTACCCTCGTTCAGCACGAGGGTTCCCGGATGACGAATGGCAAACTTCCAGTCCTGGTGTTCGGCGCCACAGGCCGGCAGGGAGGATCGGTTGCCCGGGCTCTGCTGCAGGCGCGGTGGCCCGTTCGTGCTCTGGTGCGGGACATTGCGGCACCAGGGTCGATCGCGCTTCGCGATGCCGGTGTCGAACTCGTGCAGGGTTCGTTCGAGGATATCGAGGCGATCCGCGCCGCGATGAAGGACGTATACGGCGTCTTCAGCGTCCTGCCGGGCAATCTGGCTCAGCAAGAAGAGGTGCGCGCCGGGATCGCTATCGCGGACCTTGCCGCAGAGAGCGGCATTGCCCATCTTGTCTATTCCTCGGGCGCCAGCGCGGGGGAGACGCTGACAGGTGTGGCGCGTTTCGACGCCAAACCGCGCATAGAGGCGCATGTCCGCAGCCTGCCCATTGCTGCAACCATCGTCAGGCCCATGATCTTCATGGAGATGCTCGTGAGACCCGGGTTCGGGCTGGAGGAGGGGCGCTTCACCTTCTTCCTCCGCCCGGATCAGTCAATGCAGCTCATCGCCGTGGACGACATCGGCAAATTCGTGGCCGCGGTCTTTGCCGACAAGACGCGGTTCGGCGGCAAGACGCTGAAGATCGCGGGGGATACCGTTACCGGCAGTGAGCTGGAGGCCATCCTTACGCAAGCTGCCGGCCGTCCGATCACCTATGCACGCTTCCCCGAAGAGGTTCTCGCGGCCAATCCCGATCTCGGGCATATGGCCGCGAGCCTGGACGCCGGGCCACTGGCCGACCACGTCGACCTGAATGCCATGCGTGCGATCAATCCAGAAATTCGCTCGTTCCGGTCCTGGCTTTCCGGGAGCGGACGCGAGGCTTTTGAGGAGACCCTCGGATAGGCGGCAGGTTAAGCCGCCAACCGGCCCGGCAATCGAGGAGCTACATGTCGACGACCACTCGCCCACGGATCTTGCCGTCGACGATGTCGGTGGCGGCAGCAACGATGTCGTCGAAACCGATCGTGGTGGAAAGCGCCTTGAGTTTTGCCAGATCGAGGTCGCGACCGATGCGCCGCCAGGCTTCGAGCCGCACCTCCTTTGGCGCCATCACGGAATCGATGCCGAGCAGCGAGACACCGCGCAGGATGAAGGGGGCCACCGAAGAAGGCAGGTCCATGCCGCCGGCCAGGCCGCAGGCAGCGACAGCGCCGCCATAGGCGGTCATCGACAGCACGTTGGCCAGTGTGGTGGAACCGACGGCGTCGACACCGCCGGCCCAGCGTTCCCTGGCGAGTGGCTTGGCCGGACCCGTCAGTTCGTCGCGGGCGATGATCTCGGCGGCGCCGAGATCGCGCAGATAGGCTTCTTCGGACGAGCGCCCCGTCGAGGCAATGACATGGTAGCCGAGCTTTGACAGGATCGCGACCGCGACGGAGCCCACGCCGCCGGCCGCTCCCGTCACGATCAGCGGGCCGCGCTGCGGCACGATGCCGTGGCGTTCCAGCGCCATCACCGACAGCATCGCGGTGTAACCTGCGGTGCCGACGGCCATGGCATCGTGCGCGGTGATGCCTTCCGGCAGCGGCACCAGCCAGTCGCCCTTGACGCGGGCTCGTTCTGCATAAGCGCCGTAGTGGGTTTCGCCGACGCCCCAGCCGTTCAGGATGACGCGATCGCCCTTGCGCCAGTCGGCGTGATCGGAGGAAAGTACCGTACCGGCAAAATCGATGCCGGGCACCAGCGGCCAGCGGCGCACCACGGGCGCCTTGCCGGTGATTGCCAGCCCGTCCTTGTAGTTCACCGTCGTGGCTTCGACCGCGACAGTGACGTCGCCTTCCATCAGATCGGCTTCGCTCAGCTCGGTAACCGCGACCGACTGCTTCTTGTCCTCGTCGCGCGAGACGAGAATGGCTTTGAAGGTATCCGGCACAGGCTGTTCCTCGATCTTTGGATGAGAAGGTCAGGCTAGTTCGAAAACAAACGTGGTCAATCGTCCCGGAGCGTTTCCGCTCTTCGTGGAACCGCGGAAACGCTCTAACTCTTTGTTTTTGCGCAACTCCGGCTGCGCACTTTTGCTGGGATTGCTCTAAGGTCGCGGTTGCCGCCGCCAGGAAAGGAATTCGTCGAGCACGACTGCGGCAGCACCTACCGAAATGAAGACATCGGCCAGGTTGAATATGGCGAAGGACCAGACCGGCGTGTGGAACAGGATATAGTCGATGACATGTCCGTAGACGGTACGGTCGATGACATTGCCGAGCGCGCCGCCGACGATGAGCGCGAAGCCGATGCGGGCGAGCACCTGGTTGGGCGGGGTTTTCAGCGCCAGATAGAGCACGAAGACAACCACCACAGCGGCCACGGCGATCAGACCGGTGTCGCTCAACGACGAGAACATCGAGAAGGCGATGCCGGTGTTGTAGGTGCGGAAGAGCGCCAGAAAGGGCAGGAGATCGATCTTCTCCTGAAAGGGCAGGCCGGTTTCGACCCACTGCTTGATCCATTGGTCGAGTGCGATGGCGACGATGGTCAACAGGGCATAAGGCGTCAGCGATTTCAGGGTCGGTCCTCCAGCGTGAGCGCGCCGCGACGGATTTCAAACAGCATAACGCCGGTGGCGACCGCAAGGTTCAGCGAGTCCGCGCGCCCGGCTTGCGGGATGCGCAGCAGTCTATCGCAACTGTTCGCGAGATCGTCCGGCAGGCCCTGCTGCTCGTTGCCCATCAGGAGCAGCACCGGACGGTTCGAAAAATCGACCGAGCGATAGTCGACTGCGCCTTTGAGATGCGTCCCAACCACGAGGCCCGGAAAGTTCTTGCGCCAGGACAGGAAAGTATCCGGCGTTGCCCTGGCGACAGGTACGGCAAAGACCGAACCCATGGTGGCCCGCACGGTTTCCAGCGAGAACGGATCGGTGGTGTCTCCGATCAGGATGACACCCTTGGCGCCGACGGCGTCGACGGTGCGCAGCACGGTGCCAAGGTTGCCGGGATCGCGCACGCGGTCGAGCGCCACCCAGACGTCGCCATTCTTCGGACGGACGTCTTTCAGCGCCATGTATTTCTGCGAAAAAACGCCGACCACCATCTGGGGATTGTCGCGGCGGGTGATGGCGGACAGCACTTTTTCGGAGACTTCGAGCACCGTGCCGCCAGCGGCCACAGTGCGGGCCGCGACCTTTTCGACGACCGGGTTGCCGCGCCCGGCCTTGGCGAAAACCAAGGTCCTGATCTGCCAGCCGAGGTCGAGCGCGTCGATGATCAGCTTCAGGCCTTCGGCCATGAAGGCATTCTGGCTGTCGCGGAATTTCTTCAGCGCCAGCGCCTTGATGTCTTTCACCAGGGGGTTGGCCAGGCTGGTGACTTCCTTGACCTGTCCCACCGCGCGGCGGTTCTCATATTCCGTCATTTCGGACTCTTTTGTTTCCGCATGATCTTGCCCGAAAACCGGCTTCCATTTTTCGGGATCATGCCGAGACCCAACGCGAGAAGAGGGAGGTGGACAGCGCCCGTCCAGCCGACTGTTCGCGGATGATCAGTTCGCCCGATTCCACGCGTCCGCCCATGCCGGCAAAGGTATCGCGCATCAGGGCATGGGTGGCGAAGAAGGAGGAGCGGATCGAGTAGGCGGTCAAGACCACAGCCAACGGCTTCGGTGTGAGGATAGCGCGGCAGATGTCGGTGAGCGCCGGCAGGTTTTCGAACAGCTGCCAGACTTCCCCCTTCGGTCCGCGACCGTAGGCCGGTGGGTCGAACAGGATGATGTCGTAGCGGCTGCCACGGCGCTCCTCGCGCTCGGCGAACTTCATTGCATCCTCGACGATCCAGCGGATCGGCTTGTTGCCGAGGCCGGCCATCTCCTGGTTCTCGCGCGCCCAGCCGATGGCTTTCTTCGAGGCATCGACATGGGTGACCTCGGCGCCGGCGCGCGCCGCCACCAGTGAGGCGAGGCCGGTGTAGCCGAACAGGTTCAGAACCTTGACCGGGCGTCTGGTTCTCTCGATCAGGCCAGCCATATGGTCCCAGTGAGAGGCCTGCTCGGGAAAGACGCCGACATGGCGGAAAGACGTGAAGCGGCCAAGATAGTCGATGCCGTCATGTTTCATCGGCCAGGTTTCGCCAAGCGGCTGGCGTGGGAAACGCCAGCGGCCCATGCCTTCCTCGTCGGTGTCGCCGGTGAAGACGGCGTCAACGCGGTCCCAATCCTTGGCAGGCAGTGCCGGCTGCCAGATCGCCTGGCCTTCCGGACGCACGATGCGGTACGGGCCGTACTGTTCCAACTTCTGACCGTTGCCGCTGTCGAGCAGCGCATAGTCGGCATTGGGCGCGACTTCGAGGATCAACGGCAGCTTTTCAGCCGGCAAGGCGCCTTCGCGGCGCGTCAGTACGCGCTGCGCGGTTTCGCTTTTGGCTTCGGGGCTGGCTTCGACCGGCCGCGAAGCCCGGTTCTCCTGGCGCTCGGCTCTTGGCTCCGGCCGGGACGCCTGCTTGTTCTCCTGGCGATGCTCGGCCTTGCGCTCGGGACGCTTGTCGCGGCGTCCATCCTGCGCGCGCGGCGACTGCGCGCTGCCGTCTCGGCGGCTCGATTTGTCCCGGCGTTTGTCGCGCGTGAATTTCAAGAAGGACGCTCCGCGTTTCGCGCTGCTTTTGGCATAGGGGCTGCAACCGCGCAACTTTCAGCGCGAGTGAAACGGCGGCGCCGACAAATTCAAGGGTACCGGAGCAGCGCAAGCGGTATAAGCATCCCATGTCGCGCTCCGAACGCCTGCTCGATCTCGTCCAGACCTTGCGTCGCCATCGCCTGCCGGTCAGCGGCCGCACCTTGGCGGGCGAACTCGGCGTTTCGATCCGCACGCTCTACCGGGACATCGCCACGCTGCAGGGGCAAGGCGCGCCAATCGAGGGCGAGGCAGGGCTGGGTTACGTGCTGAAGCCCGGCTTCATGCTGCCGCCGCTGATGTTTACCGATGAGGAGATCGAGGCGATCGTGCTCGGTTCGCGCTGGGTGGTCAAGCAGCCCGACAGCCGGCTGTCCAAAGCGGCTGCCGATGCGCTTGCCAAGATCGCTGCCGTGCTGCCGGACGACCTGCGCAACGATCTCGATGCATCAACACTGCTTGTCGGTCCGCGTATGGGAGCCAGCGAAGGTATCGACCTGGCCGCCGTGCGCCAGGCAATCCGCGACGAACAGAAACTTGCCATCACCTACAGCGATGCCGGCGGTGCCGGCAGCAAGCGGATCGTGTGGCCCTTTGCGCTCAGCTTTTTCGACAAGGTGCGGGTGATGGTGGCCTGGTGCGAGATGCGGCAGGATTTTCGGCATTTCCGCACCGATCGCATCGCAACGCTGGATGCCACCGGACTGCGCTATCCGCGGCGACGGCAGGCTTTGCTCAAACAGTGGCGTGCCACGCTGGAAGACGTAGCGCAGCGGTGATCGCTGCTGCCAGAATCTGACAGTGGCTTCAGCTACGGTCTCTCCATCGCAACACGGAGAGCAACCATGCAAAGTCCGAACTTCGTTATCCTCTATGTCGACCAGCCGCAGGTGAGCGGCGCTTTCTATCAGGCGCTTTTCGACCGCGAGCCGGTCGAATCCTCGCCGACCTTCGTGCTGTTCGTGCTGGACAATGGCTTCAAGTTCGGCCTCTGGTCGCGACATACGGCCAAGCCCGCCGTCGCTGCCACGGGCGGAGGATTCGAGATCGTCTTCCAGCTCGAAAAGCCCGATGCCGTCGATGCAACGCATGCCGATTGGGCGGACCGTGGCCTCTCCATCCTGCAGACGCCGACCGATCTGGATTTCGGTCGAACCTTCGTC
The DNA here is from genome assembly GCF_042739215.1 of Mesorhizobium sp. NPDC059054. Lineage (NCBI taxonomy): Bacteria > Pseudomonadati > Pseudomonadota > Alphaproteobacteria > Hyphomicrobiales > Phyllobacteriaceae > Mesorhizobium > Mesorhizobium sp. NPDC059054. Next base: position 223,653 of record NZ_JBHYHV010000006.1, on the reverse strand, counting down.
GCGCTTGATCCCGACAAGCATAGGCTCCGCGTCTACTGCGCGAATGATGTGGAAGGCACCCAATCATGACGCGATACTGGCTTGCCGTGGCCTCAGCCGCGCATGTCAGGCGTGGCCGAGCCGAGGGTTTCATGCAGGTGAACCATGGCAAGGCCGCCCCCCTGCGTCGCATCAAGCCGGGGGACGGGGTCGTTTATTATTCCCCGAGCACGGTACTCGGTGAAAAGGACGGCCTGCGCTCTTTCACCGCCATCGGCCGGTTGCGTGACGGTGAACCCTACCAAGGCGTCATGGCTGACGGCTTCCAGCCGTTCCGGCGCGATGTGGCCTGGGAATGGTCTCACGAGACGCCGATCATGCCGCTGCTCGACAGGCTGGAACTGACTGCTGGAAAGTCCAATTGGGGCTATCAGCTGCGGTTCGGGTTGGTCGAGCTCAGCGAACATGATTTTCAGCTGATCGCCGGGACGATGGGAGTTTCGGCGACCAACGATCGGAGTATCGAATGAGCGGACGCCAACCGAGCGGGTCACTCGACCAGGATACGCGCCTCGCGGGCGGCCTCGATGAACGCCTCCCTTGCGCTGTCACCCGAAGCGCTGCCGTTGATGACGGCCTGGGAGGCACGCTTGGCATCGAGATGTTTGCGCGTGCCGGCATCCGGCCAGTGGTTGGTGAGCAGGTCGATCGCTTGTCTTGCGTTGGAAATATGACGAATGTCGCCCAGAATGCCGGTGGCTACCGGCACGACTTTCGAAAACCAGCCTTCGTTCATGGCTTCGGTCCTTGGCTGTTGCTGCGGGCAACAAACGCGCAGCTCAACGTCCGGTTTCCCGAAAACGGAAGCGATAACCGAAGCGTGATCGCGGGTCAGGATTTCAAGGCTTTGTAGACGGCGATGCCGGCGGCCAGATCCTCGAGTGCTGCGCCGACCGACTTGAACAGCGTGATGTCCTGCGCCCCTTCGCGCCCCTTCTTCTGGCCTCGTGCCAGCTCGTGCAGATCCGCGACGATGGCATCGGGCCTGAGCACGCCGGAGGCAAGCGGCTGGACGATGTCGCCGGCTTCCTTGGTGGCGCCGGCACGGGTGTCGACGTAGACGCGCGCGCGGGTAATGGCCGCATCGTCGGCCTCGCGCATGGTCGGTGTGAAACCGCCGACCAGGTCGATATGGGCACCTGGCTTGACGCGTGCGCCCTTGACCAGAGGTTCGTTGGAAATGGTGGCGGAGGAAACGATGTCGGCTTCGGCCAGTTCGGCATCGAGATCCGCAGTCGCTTCTGCCGGGAAACCTTCCGCACGGAGAGCCGCAGCGACTTTTTCGGCGTTGGCCAGCGTGCGGTTCCAGATGCGGATCGACGTGATCGGCCGTACCGCGGAATGCGCCTTGACCAGGAATGGCGAAAGCGCGCCGGCACCGATCACCAGCAACCGCGAGGCGTCCTCACGCGCGAGATAAGTGGCGGCGAGCGCCGAAGCGCAGGCGGTGCGCCATTGCGTCAAGCGCTGGCCGTCGATCAACGCCTCCGGTTCGCCGGTCTTGCCGTCGAGAAGCAAGTAGAGTCCCATCACGGCAGGTTTGGCGATGGCATTGTTGTCGGGTGAGACGGTAACGATCTTGACGCCGATGTGCCCATCTTTGGACGTGCCGGCAGCATTGAGATCGGTCCAGGCCGGCATCAAAAGCAGCGTGGATGCGGCGCCATCGGGCCGTTCCACCGTATGGTGGTGGCGTACCGGCTGTACGGCACCGTCGTGGAAAGCGATGCGCAGCGTCTCGACCAGGCCGGAAAAGGTCAGCGCACGATCGACCTCGGCGGCCGAAATGGTCAGCATGGATTGGTCTCCCGTTCAATGCAGAGCCCCGAAAATCGGAACCGATTTTCGGAAAGCACGATGCGTAGGTTCAAAGCGTTAAGGCGTCTGTCCAAATGGACGCGCGGCGCTCCAATGAAGCGCCGGTCAGGTGGTCGGCTTGGGCAGGGTCGGTCCCTGGCCGCCGGACGGCGTGCGCGCGATCGCCTGGCGCAGGTTCTCAGCCTCGACGCCGCGCTGGCGCGCGAGCTTGCGGTAGCGGCCCTGCCGCATCCATGTAGCGAAAGAACCAACGAGGATGCCTACGGCCAACGCCAGAAACAGCATGACGAACAGGGGCAAAGTGAGCGTCAAGGCCGGATTGCCGGGATTGAACGGGTCAAGCGTGAAGGCGACCAGTTCGCGGTTCGCTACCGCCAGCGCAATCAGCACGATGGCCAGCGGAACGAAGATGACGATGACGGCGAAGCGGTTGAACATGGCGTCTCCGGTCGGAAGGCTGGTTGCGGCCATCCGACTGGAGGCCGGCATGGCGGCTTATTTCTCGCCGTTCAGCCTTTCGCGCAATTCCTTGCCGGTCTTGAAGAACGGCACCCATTTTTCTTCGACCTCGACCGACTCGCCGGTGCGCGGGTTGCGGCCGGTGCGGGCGGGCCGGTTCTTGACCGAGAAAGCCCCGAAGCCGCGAAGCTCGACGCGGTTGCCGTCGGCGAGCGCGTCGGTGATTTCGTCGAAGACCGCGCCGACGATGTTTTCGACATCGCGCAGGAACAGATGCGGGTTGCGGGTGGCGATGATTTGGACGAGTTCGGACTTGATCATGCGGACGGTCCCCGTAAAGGCGCGGCGGCCAATTTTATGCGGATGATTTTATTCGCTTTTTGACTTATGCCCCACGCCAGATCAAGGGTGCCAGACCGAAACGAGACCGTCAAGGAACAAGCGGTCGGCACCGATCTCGCGCAGCACCTGCTCGCTCTCCACCGGCAGGCCAAGCGCGCGGCCGAGCTGGCGCACCATCGCATTGGGAAGGAAGAAGCTGCTGCGTTCGGTACTCTTCCACTCCACGACCTTGAGTTTTTCGTCGACGCCCTTGGTGCCGAGCCATTTCACGGCCTCCTGTTCGCCGCCCAATGCGTCGATCAGCTTGTTGGTGACGGCCTGGCGGCCGGTGAAGATCGAGCCGTCGGCGAGCGCCAGCGCCTGCGGTCGCGGCAGCTTGCGCCGCTCGGCGACGATGTCGACGAACCAGTCGTAGCTATCCATGATCAGCTTGCGCACCATGGCGCGTGCTTCCTCGGTGGTCGGTGCGAACGGCGAGGGCGATGCCTTGAGCGGCGAGGATTTCACTTCCTCGAGCTTGACACCGATCTTGTCCATCAAACCGGTCACATCGGGATACTGGATCAGCACGCCGATCGAGCCGACGATCGAGGTCTGGTGCGCGACGATATAGTCCGAAGCGCTGGCGATCATGTAACCGGCGGAGGCGGCCAGCGTGCCGACCTCGGTCACGACCGGCTTCTCGGCGGCAAGCTTGCGTACGGCGTCGTAGATGGTTTCGCCGCCGACGGTGGTGCCACCCGGTGAGTTGACGAGCAGAATCACGCCCTTGACGTGTGGCGCCTTGCGCACCGCCTCGATACGGCGGATCAATTCGTCGTCCTGGGTGATGGTGCCTTCGATCTTGATCTTGGCGATATGATCGATGCCGGTGCCTTCGCCGCCGCGATAATACCAGGCAGACAGCGCGGCCAGTCCGATCAGCAGCACGGCGATGGCGGCGATGCGCCAGAAGGTCAGCTTGCGCCGCAGGCGGCGGCGGTCGATCAGGTCGTCGGCTCTCAGGGTCATGTCAGCCTCAATTTCGGGGCACGCAAGCAGATGCTTTTAATGCAACCGCCAATTCAGGGCTACCGCTTTCGGGCCTGCGCGCCGTGCGGCATCGTCGCCGCAAGCATCCCGGTAGCCCGGGGCAACTCATTATGAGCGATCCGGCAATAAAAGGCCGACTGATAGTCGAAATGCAGGCATGGCGGCGAAAAAGGCGTCATGCTAATCTTGATAGAGCCCTGGCGATTTTTCGGCGCTTCAGGGATATGTCATATTTTTGCGTTTTTTCTTCGCATGCGCTTGCTTGGGCGCGAACCCGCACCAAATAAAGCGCGGGTTCGGCAGGCAAAAGGACCAGAAGGTTTACATGTTGGCACGAACGACCGACCCGGAGGGTAAGGACGATATTGTTGTCGCGCCGAAACGCGGCGAGATCCCGTCCGAACGCGCGGTCGCCTTCGACAGCGCCCAGCGGCATTCGCGCCGTGTCCGTGTCCTCAAACTGGCCTTGCCGATCGTGGCGGGCATCATCGCGATCGCCTTCCCTGTCTATTCCTATCTGAAAACCCCTCCGGTGGCTCCGGTGCAGGCCGACGGCAGCGCCTTCTCCAACGGCAAGCTGGTCATGGCCAATCCCAAGCTCGAGGGTTTCACCAAGCAAAACCTGCCCTATTCGATGAAGGCGCTGAGGGCGATCCAGGACGTCGCCAAGGAAAGCATCATCGGATTGGAAGGCATCGACGCCAAGCTGCCGCTCGACAAGGATACGTCGGCGGTGGTCGGAGCCGCCAAGGGTGTCTACAACCGCGATGCCAACACGCTGGAGTTGGCCAAGGACATCACCATGACCACCACGAGTGGAATGGTGGTGAAGATGAAATCGGCCTTCCTTGATATGGCGAAAGGCAATATGAAGACGAACGACCCGGTCGACATCGTCACGCGCGGCTCGCATATCCAGTCCGACTCCATGTCGGTGGAAGACAGCGGCAAGGTGCTGGTTTTCGAAAAGCGGGTGCGAGTCAACCTGGAGCCTGGCGTGCTGAAGACGGCCAGCGACAAGAGCGGAGAGCCGAATGCGGCCGAATAACATGAAGTGGCTTGCTGCTGCGGCATTTCTGGCAGCTGCGGCCGTGCCGGCTTTCGCCCAGTCGACTCAAACCAACATGTCCGGCCTGAAGCTCTCCGGCGACAAGCCGATCCAGATCGAGAGCGACAAGCTGGAAGTCAGGCAGGAAGAGAACCTTGCCATCTTCACGGGCAATGTCAGTGTGGTGCAAGGCCCGACCCTGCTGAAGGCCGGCATCCTCAAGGTGTACTATCTGAAGGACAAGGCTGCCGGCAAGGATGGCTCCAAGAGTGCGGCCATGGCCGGTCCTGCGCTCGGCGGATCCACAAACATCGATCATCTGGAGGTAGACGGTACCGTCTATCTCAAGTCCGACGACCAGATTGCCACCGGCGAGCGCGGCACCTTCGACATGAAGAGCCAGGTTCTGGTCCTGACCGGCTCCAAGGTGGTGTTGAGCCAAGGCGACAATGTGCTCACCGGCTGCAAGCTGACCGTGCAGATGAAATCCGGCCTCGCCAATGTCGACGGCTGCAGCAAAGGCGGCTCCGGCCGCGTCATGATGCAGATCAATCCGGATTCGACCAAGAAACCCTGACCGGAAGCGCGATGCAGTTGCTGAAACAAACCGACGCCAAGCCGGCCGCGCCTGCCATTGTCGGTGGCGAGAAGGTCAAGCTCAAAGGCACGCTGATGGCCCGCGGCCTGTCCAAGAGCTACAAAGGCCGGCGGGTGGTCAACGGTGTTTCACTCGGCGTGCGCGCCGGCGAGGCCGTAGGCCTGCTTGGCCCCAATGGCGCCGGCAAGACCACCTGCTTCTATATGGTGACGGGGCTGGTTCCGGTCGACGAGGGCACGATCGAGATCGACGGTTTCGATGTGACCTCGATGCCGATGTACCGCCGCGCGCGGCTCGGCATCGGCTATCTGCCGCAGGAAGCCTCGATCTTCCGTGGCCTCAACGTCGAACAGAATATCCGCGCCGTTCTGGAAGTGGTGGAAAAGAGCCGCAAGACGCGCGAGCGTGAGCTCGACGCGTTGCTGGAGGAGTTCCACATCACCCATCTGCGCAAGGCGCCTTCCATGGCCTTGTCGGGTGGTGAGCGGCGGCGTCTCGAAATCGCGCGCGCCCTGGCCACCCGTCCGGCTTACATGCTGCTCGACGAACCCTTCGCAGGCATCGACCCGATCGCGGTGGCCGATATCCAGCAGCTTGTCCGCCATTTGACGGCCCGCGGCATTGGCGTCTTGATCACCGACCACAATGTGCGCGAGACGCTGGGTCTGATCGACCGTGCCTATATCATCCACGCTGGCGAAGTTCTGACCCACGGCCGCGCGGAAGAGATCGTTGCCAATCCGGACGTGCGGCGGCTCTATCTCGGGGAAGCCTTCACGCTTTGATTTCGGCGTTGCCGCATGTGTCCGCGTCCTTTTGTGCGCTCGAGTGGACGCGCGCCGTGCCTGGTTCCCTTGACAAGCAAAAGCCGGGCCATTTGATAGGATGGCAGTCAACGGCTTCGCCGAATAAGGATTTCGCACCCGGAACATGGCGCTTGCGGCCAAATTACAGCTGAGACAATCGCAGTCGCTGGTGATGACGCCGCAGCTGATGCAGTCGATCCGACTGTTGCAGCTCACCCATATCGAACTCGAGCGCTTCATCGATGAAGAGATCGAGCGCAACCCCTTGTTGGAGCGGGCCGACCCGCAGCCGGATGCGGCGACAGAGCCGGCACAGCAGAAAGAAAACGAGCGGAAGCCAGCGGACGCCGACGAATGGTTCGAGGCGGAAACAGCCTGGAGCTCCGAGGCCATCTCGGAAAAGCTCGATTCATCGCTCGAAAACCTCTTTCCGGATGATCCGGGCGTCAGCGAACGTGTCGGCCCCGACCTCTCGCAGCAATGGAAGTCGGCGCCGGGTAGCGGTTCCGGCGCTTCCGAAGGTTTCGACATGGAGGACATGGCGGCAGCCGCCGTCACGCTGCGCGACCATGTCGGCGAGCAAATCGCCTTTGCCTTCCTTGATGCCGGCGACCGGCTGATCGCGGCTGAACTGGCGGACGGGTTGGACGATGCCGGCTATCTGCATGCCGAGCTGGGCGAGGTCGCCGAACGTCTTGGGACAGACGCGCTTTCGGTCGAACGTGTTCTTGACGCCTGCCGTGGCTTCGAGCCAGCAGGCCTGTTCGCGCGCGATCTGGCTGAATGCCTTGCGTTGCAGCTTGTGGCGCGTGACCGTTTCGATCCGGCGATGAAGGCGTTGGTCGCCAATCTGGAGCTTCTGGCCAGGCGTGACTTCCAGACGCTGAAGCGCCTATGCGGCGTTGACGAAGAAGATCTCCTCGACATGCTGGCTGAGATCCGGGCACTGGATCCGCGGCCAGGTCTCGCTTTTTCGGGCGGTGCCAGCGATGCCATCGTGGCTGATGTCGAGGTGCGGCCGGCCGCCGACGGCAGCTGGGCGGTTGAACTCAATGCGGACGCGCTTCCGCGCGTCCTGGTCGACCAGGTCTATTTCACCCGGGTGTTCGGCCAAGCCAGGAACCAGACGGAGAAGGATTTCCTCTCCGAGTGCCTTCAGAATGCCAACTGGCTCACCCGCAGTCTGGATCAGCGCGCCAAGACAATCCTCAAGGTGGCTTCCGAGATCGTACGTCAGCAGGATGCCTTTCTCGTCCATGGCGTGCGGCATCTGCGACCGCTCAACCTGAAGATGGTGGCCGATGCCATCGGCATGCATGAATCCACCGTCAGCCGGGTGACGGCCAACAAATATATGCTGACCCCGCGAGGCGTGTTCGAGCTGCGTTATTTCTTCACCGCATCGATCGCCGCAGCCGATGGCGGGGCCGCACATTCCTCGGAATCCGTGCGGGACCGCATCCGGCAACTGATCGAGGAAGAGAAGGCGGAAGACGTGCTCTCCGATGATACGATCGTCGACCTGCTCAAGGCGGACGGTGTTGACGTCGCGCGACGGACAGTCGCCAAGTATCGGGAAGCAATGAACATTCCGTCCTCGGTGCAGCGACGGCGCGAAAAGCGTGCGCTGGCTGGCGCCGGGCGTTGAGAAGCCGCGGATTTCCACAGTTTTTCGTTTCGTTGACAAGCGCCGGGGAGTTGGCTAGAAGCCCGCCCGCATGAGACGGGCTGCGGCCCGAAAGTGGTCGGTCCGTCGTGAAGTTGACCTGGGGGCGGTCAAGGAACGGTCGAAGGCCAGCGACAAGGTTCGGTTACAAAATCGGGCGTGGAAGGTACCGCGAAGCTTGTCTGCGCGGACCACAGGTATAAACTCCAGACAGTGTGAAGCCTGAGCAGGAAAGGTCAGTTTTCAAATGACGCTGCGCATTTCGGGAAAACACATGGACATCGGCGATGCGTTTCGTACGCGCATCACCGATCGGATCGGGGAAGCCATCGGGAAATATTTCGACCGCGGCTTTGCTGGACATGTGACGGTTGTGAAAGCTGGTTCGCGTTACACCGCTGATTGCATGATCCGTCTCGATTCCGGTATCGCGCTGCAAGCGACCGGCGATGCCCAGGAGCCGACGGCAGCCTTCGAGGCGGCGGCGGACCGGCTGGAGACCCGCCTGCGCCGCTACAAGCGCCGCCTGAAATCGCATGCCTCGGGCGCCGGCAACGGTGCGGCCACCGACATCGCCTACACGGTGATGGCGCCGCTCGCCGATGACGACGAGGAAATCCCGGATAATTATGCCCCCGCCATCGTCGCGGAATCGACCATGGTGCTGAAGACCATGTCGGTCGCCTCAGCTGTGATCGAACTGGACACCAAGGACAGTCCTGTCTTCGTTTTCCGCAATGCCGGAAACGATCATCTCAACATCGTCTACCGCCGGCCGGACGGAAACATTGGCTGGATTGACCCTTCGACCACAAAGGTCGCACAGGGATAACGACCTCCGGCTGCGTTTCGACGCGGTCAGGGGTGGTGGGCGAAAAAGGATTTTCAGCATGGATCTGAGTGATCTGATCGACGTCTCGGCGATCATGCCGGCGTTGAAGGCGAACTCAAAGAAGCAGCTTTTGCAGCTGCTTGCCGAGCGTGCCGCCACGATCTCCGGCATTCCGGAGCGCGAGGTTTTCGACATCATCCTGCAGCGCGAGCGGCTGGGCTCCACCGGCGTCGGCAACGGCATCGCCATTCCGCACGGCAAGCTGCCAGGGGTTAAGCGTATCGCCGGCGTGTTTGCGCGCCTGGAGACGCCCGTTGATTTCGAATCGCTCGACGATCAACCCGTCGACCTGGTGTTCCTGCTGCTGGCGCCTGAAGGCGCGGGCGCAGACCACCTCAAGGCGCTGTCGCGCATAGCGCGCCTGCTGCGCGACAGCGACACGGTCGCAAAGATCCGTGGCACGCGCGATGCCAATGCCATCCTGGCGCTGCTTTCGCAGGCACCGGCTTCGCACGCGGCCTAAGGTCTCGGAAAATTGAGATCTACACGAGCAATTCCAGGAAAAGCGTGTAACGGTTTTACGTCCGGAATTGCGTAAAACAAAAAGTTAGAGCGTTGCCGCGTTTCCGTGAAAGACGGAACGCTCTAAAGGCGGCGGATGCCGCCCTTTCTCATTCCAGTCAGATGGCCGCCGTCAGTGGATAGCGACGGTGGTCAGGTCGTTCTCCATCGCGCCGGCAAGGGCACGGTCGCGGGCATCCGACAGCAGGATCGGTTGACCATTTGCGGCAAACAGCGCCCACAGTTCCATGCCGGGCTGGATTTCCTCGAGGCCGGGGAAGCGGCCGCGCAGATCATCGCTCGACACTTTTCTGAGATAGGCGACCGAGCCTTCGCCGAGATGGGCGAGTTCGCTGTTGGTCATGGTCAGTCTTTCGATAGTTCTGGGCATTTTAAGCCTCCTTTCGGCGAGGCGCCTGTCCAGGGCCGCCGCGCGTAAGAGCCATCGGCAAAGTTAGTCTTTCACCGATATGTTTATTTTTCGTACCAGCCTTTCGGCTTCCGGCCGGTCGAGGTCGATCGACAGAAGACCGTTCTTCAACTCCGCCGCCAGCACCCGCATCCCGTCGGCCAGTACGAAGCAGCGCTGGAATTGGCGGGCCGCGATGCCGCGGTGAAGATATTCGCGTTCCGTGTCGTCGTTCTGGCGTCCACGCACCACCAGCTGATTCTCTTCCGTGGTTACGTCCAGATCGTCTTCCGCGAAGCCGGCGACCGCCAGCGTGATACGCAGCCTCTCGGCGTCGCCTTCGCTGCCGCGCAGCCGTTCGATGTTGTAGGGCGGATAGCTGTCACCGGATTTCGCCAGGCGCTCCAGCGTCTTTTCCATTGCATCGAAGCCCAGAAGAAGCGGGCTGGAAAAGGGCGTCATTCGACTCATCGTACCGTTGTCCTCCAAGAGCGACATGAACCGGAAAAACCCGACTGGCATTTTCCCGGTCTTCATTGATATGGTCCGCCGCGCGGGCGAGTTCAAGCCATCAAAGGCCCGCCAACCAAGGACACAAAATGCCGGATAAACGCAAGATCATCATCGACACCGATCCCGGCCAGGACGATGCCGTAGCCATATTGCTGGCGCTGGCGAGTCCCGAGCTGGATGTGATCGGCATCACCGCAGTCGCCGGCAACGTGCCGCTGAGGCTTACTGAAAAGAATGCCCTCAAGATCTGCGAACTGGCTGGCCGCCGCGATATCAAGGTGTATTCGGGCGCCATCCGGCCATTGGTACGGCAATTGGTCACCGCCGAGCATGTGCACGGCAAGACCGGCCTCGACGGTCCTGATTTGCCGGAGCCGACGATGAAGCTGCAAGAGCAGCATGCCGTCGATTTCATCGTCGAGACACTGATGCGCGAGGAGCCGGGTTCGGTGACCCTGTGCCCGCTCGGGCCGCTCACCAATATCGCGCTGGCCCTGGTTCGCGAGCCCAGGATCGCCACGCGCATCAAGGAAATCGTATTGATGGGCGGTGGTTTCTTCGAGGGTGGCAACGTCACGCCCGCGGCCGAGTTCAACATCTATGTCGATCCGCACGCGGCCGACGTGGTCTTCCACTCCGGGGTGCCGATCGTGGTCATGCCGCTCGACGTGACGCACAAGGCGCTGACGACGGCCAAGCGGGTCGAGGCGTTCCGCGCGATGGGTTCGAAGGTGGGCGACGCAACCGCCGCGCTGCTCGATTTCTTCGAGCGTTTCGACGAGGAAAAGTACGGCACCGACGGCGGGCCGCTGCACGATCCTTGTGTCATTGCCTATCTGCTGAAGCCGGACCTGTTCAAGGGCCGTCACTGCAACGTCAGCGTCGAAACCGCGTCGGATCTCACCATGGGCATGACCGTGATCGACTGGTGGGGGGTGACCGACCGGCCGAAGAACGCCACCGTCATGCGCGACATCGATTCAGACGGTTTCTTTGCGCTGCTGACGGAAAGGCTGGGGCGGCTCTGAGAGTTCCCTCCTCGTTTACGGGAGAGGGGGCCAGATCCCCCCTCTCTCTGCGAAGACGGGGAAGCGTTGTTTATTTCGCCCGCGAGAAAGCCAGCCAAAGGCCGCCACCGACGAGAAAGCCGCCACTGATCTTCGACAGGAGCCGAATGCGATGCGCCGAGAGCAGGCGCCCAGCGCGGCCGGCGGCAAGCGCGTAGCAGCTGTCGGAGACGGCGGCGAAGGCGAGGGCTGTGAGGCCCATCACCGTCATCTGCAATGAAAAATTGCCGCTCGGGTCGATGAATTGCGGGAAGAAGGCGCCGAAGAACACCAGCGTCTTGGGATTGCTGATGGCGACCAGAACGCCCTGCAGTACGAAGCCGCCGCGCGGCTTCCTGACCGAACCATCCGGATTCAGGCTGCCCTTGTTGCGGAACATCTGGATGCCCATCCAGATGAGATAGGCGGCGCCGAGGAGGCGTACCCATTCGAACCAGTGACCCATGCCGGCAATCAGCGAGGTCAGGCCGATGGCGACGACGCCGATGGTAACCGCGAGACCGATCTGCGTGCCCACCACGTTGGCCAGCCCGGCGCGCGTGCCATGGCGGATCGAATTGGCGATGATCAATGTCACTGTCGGTCCCGGCACAAGGACGATGACGATGCAGGCCACGACATAGGCGGCGTAAAGCGACGGCGACATGGATGATCTCCCAATTCGAATGCCGGCATCAGCCGGCATCGGGATCAATGCACGCCGCCCCGGGGCGCGCAAGGGAGGGTGTGTTGTCAGAGATCCCGGATGAGGGCCTCAGCCGTCTTTCAGGAAGCCTCGCGGCCTCAGGCCTTCTTTGGCTTCTTTCCGACCTGTGAGGTGTTCAAAGCCACCGCAGTACGGACAAGCGCCTTGAATGCTTCCTCGTTGATCGCGTCGTCCTTCTGAAAGTCGATGGCGCGCCTTGTGTTGCCGTCGAGGCTCGAATTGAAAAGGCCGGAAGGATCCTCCACCGAAGCACCCTTGGCAAAGGTCAGCTTCACGGCGGCTTTATAGGTCTCACCGGTGCAGATCATGCCGTCATGCTCCCACACCGGAACCCCCAGCATCGCATTGGAGGGCTTTCGCCACTTCACCTCTTCGACAACATCGGGATCTGCCTGCTTGATGAGGGCGCGGAGCCGGGCGAGCGTTTCGCCACGCCAATCGCCCAGGGCCTTGATGGTCTGGTCGATGAGCTCGGAGGCAGGGACACTTTCAGTGTCGATCGTGTTCTTCGTCATGATTGTTACACCTGCACAGGCCGGATTTCGACGCCGCCATATTGCGCGCCGGGCACACGTTTGGCGAATCCGATCGCGGCGTCCATATTCTCGACTTCGATGAGAAAGAAACCCGCCACCTTGTCCTTGGCCTCACTGTAGGGGCCTTCCGTGACAAGCGCTTCGCCGCCCGGCGAGCGGATCGTCGCGACGCCGGCAGGCCATGTGGCGGTTCCACGCAAGGCGCCGCTTTCGGCAAGGAATTTGTTGAACGCGCCATAGTCTCGGCCCAGGGCCTCGTGCTCGGCGGCTGTTGCCGCCGCCATTTTCGCGTCGTGGTGATAGATCAGCACCAGAAAGAGCATTGTTTCTCCTTGATCGCATCGTTCTTCTGCAGTGGGAGCCAAGCGCGCACGGAACTTCGGCGCGTCACATCTTTTCGCCCGGCAACTGGCTGGCCTGCCTTACCCAATCGGCGAATTGCTTTTCGTCGAGCTTGTCTTCGTGGATATCGTAGTAGCGCACGTCTTTGTGCTTGGAGGTGCCCGGCGGGGCCGGGTTCAGCGCCGCGCCGCGGAAGAACGACACCTTCACATATCTGGTGAAGACATGGATGCCGAGGAACCAGCCCATGCCTTCGTCGGCAACGCCGTAGAACGGCGAATTCCATTTCACGGCCTTGCGTACACCGGGCACGGCGTTTTCGATGATGGCGTCGAGGCGGCGGCCGACGTCGCTCTTCCAGCCCGGCATCGCCGCGATATAGGCCTGCACCGGGGCGTCGCCATAACCCTTCGGAATCTGGGGGTTGCCGCCGGAGAGCAAAACGAGCTGCTCCGGCTTGGTCCTGGCCGTTTGCTTGGCGGTCTTGGTCGCTTTAGTTTTCCCTTGCGGCATCGCTTGTCGATCCTATCCGCTGGTTGGCTGGCTATCGCGTCCCTTCGTGGCGTAGGGCAGAACGAACATGTAAAGCCCGCTGAACAGTAGCAGAAAGAGCGGGAGCAATGGCGAGTAGACGATCCAGGCCGGTGGCTGCCCCATTGCCATGGCGATGAAATTGGCTGCGACGGTGGCGGTGAAGATGATCGACAGCCAACGATGGAACTGCCGTATCCATTTGTTCCAGGTCATGGTTCTCTCATTCCAAGTGAAGCAAAGCGGCTTGCCCGGCTATGGACCTAATCGTCCTTCGCCAGGAGCTGCTCGAGATTTGTGAAGAACTGTTGCCAGCCTGCCTTGGCGCCGCCAAAGGCCTGCTTCTGATCCGGCCGGAAACCGGATTGTTCCATGCGCAGATGCGTTCCCGCAGGCGTGGCCGTCAGCGTGAATGTGACCACGCTTTTCAACCCGTAGGCCGGGTCGTCATGGGCGAAGTCCCAGCGGTAGGAGAGTGTCTTGTTCGGCTCCAAGGCGAGCACTTCGCAGTCCAGAACGCCGCCCCATTCGCCGCGCAGATTGAAGCGGTGGCCGACGGCGGGTTTGAAGTCGTTCTTCATCAGCCACTCCTCGATCAGGTGCGGTTGGGTCAGCGCGCGCCACAGCTTTTCAGGAGGAAACGGGATTTCCCGTTCAACAATGACGGTGCGTGTTTCGCTCATTGATCCATCCTTTTCAGCAGGTCTTCGAGATCGTCGAAACGACTTTCCCAGAAGCCTGCCATCTCCTTTGTCCAGTCTACCAGTGGGGCCAGCGCACCAAGTTGCGCGCTGTAATGCGTCTGGCGGCCCTCGTGACGATCGCGTACCAGGCCAGCCTGTTTCAGGACGCCCAGATGTTTCGACACAGCCGGCTGCGAGACGCCGGCATGCGTTGTCAGCGTGCCGACCGTCTGTTCCCCACCGCGGCAGAGCCGTTCGAAAATCGCCCGACGGGTCGGGTCGGCAAGCGTTTTGAACAGCTGGTCGTGCGCGTCCGTCATCGAAATCGATAACCCGTTGGCTATGAATTGACGTATAACTGACCGGCTATGGATTAGTCAAGCGTGAATTGAGAGGATAGCGAAACGACTAGTTCTGGGGCGAGGCCCCGACCTTCCAGGGCAGGACGGCTTCATAGGCAGCGGCGGCGCGCAGCACGGCAAGGTCACCGCGCGGTCTACCAATCAATTGCATGCCCATCGGTCTGCCTTTGGCGTCGAATCCTGCCGGCACATTCACGGCCGGGCAACCGCCGAGGGTCGCGAAGGCTGTGACCTGCATCCAGTGATGATAGCTGTCCATGGCACGGCCTGCGACCTGGTGTGGCCAATGCGTCGAGACATTGAAAGGAAACACCTGCGCCGTTGGCAGTGCCAATAGGTCGTAGCGCTCGAACAGCGTCAGCAGCGTACGGTGCCAGGCGGTGCGCTGCATCGCGGCGGCGTGGATCTGTGGCGCGGTGAGCCGGGCAGCTCCTTCCACTTCCCAAATCGCCTCCGGCTTCAAAAGCGCTCGCTTTGACGGATCGTCGTAGAGCAGCTTCAACCCGCAACCGCTGGAAGATTGCCGCAACGTCACGAAAGCCTGCCATAGGGCTTCGAAATCGACGCTCGGCAGCAGGGGCTCGACCTCGAAGCCGATGACGGCGAGCCGCTGGAGTGCTGTCTCGCAAAGATCGAGGATGCCATCCTCCATGGGCAGATGGCCGCCGAGATCGGCCAGCCAGCCGATTCTGCCGCCGGTCGCTGGCCCTTCATCGATCCCTTTCAGGAACGACCCATGCGGATCGTGCGACAGCGGTGCATGCGGATGGTAGCCAGCCTGCACGTCGAGCAGGAGTGCCATATCGCGCACGCTGCGGCCCATCGGCCCTTCCACACCCATCTGCGCGTGGAAGACCTCGAAACCGGGACCGCCCGGCACCAGTCCCTGGGACGGGCGGAAGCCAAAGACGTTGTTGTAGGCGCCGGGGTTGCGCAGCGAACCGCCGAAATCGCTGCCGTCGGCCAAGGGCACGAGGTCCAGCGCCAGGGCGACGGCCGCGCCGCCGCTGGACCCGCCAGCCGTCCAGGCAGGGTCGAAGGCGTTGAGCGTCGGTCCGAAGACAGGGTTGTAGGTGTTGGAACCGAGACCGAACTCCGGCACGTTGGTCTTGCCGATGACGATGGCGCCCGCCTTGCGCATACGCTCGACGAAATACTCATCTGCCTCTGGCACGAGATCGGCAAAGATCGGCGAGCCGAACGTGGTCTTGAGGCCTCTGGTCTGGGCGAGATCCTTGATTGCGATCGGCAGACCGAACAGGCTGCCCGTTGTGCCTCCACTGGCGAGATGGGCATCCGCAACATCCGCCTCGACCAGGAGATCGGCGCGATCGCGCAGTGAGACGATGGCATTGACCTTTGGGTTGAGCGCTTCGATGCGATCCAGGAAGGCGATCATGACTTGGCGTACGGAAAGCCGGCGCTCGCGGATCGCCGTGGCGAGATCGACTGCATTGAGGCCACAGACGTCGCCGGCCGGTGGAATGGCGTGCCGGCTTGCGGGGCGCGTGTCGGTCATGTCAGTGGCTGTCCGAGCTGAGAGCGGCCTCGACTTCGGCGGCTAGCGGGATCGCCGGCTGGGCGCCGGGCTTCAGGCAAGCGAGCGAGCCGGCTGCGGCAGCGCGCGCGAGCGCTGCCTTCAGCGGGAGGCCGGATTCCAGTCCGGCTGCCAGGTAGCCGCAGAATGTATCGCCGGCGCCCACCGTATCCACCGGAACGATCTTGAGGGCCGGCACTTTCAGGAATTCGTCGCCGGTCGCGGCCAGAACACCTTCCCCGCCGAGGGTGACGACGATGGTTCGTCCGCTCTTTTTCGCAAAGGCACGCATGCGCTCGGTACGATCCGTTCCGGTCAATGCCAGCGGTTCGCAATAAAGGTCGAACTCGGTCTCGTTGGCCACGACGTAGTCGGCCTTGTCGAGCAGCTTGGCGGCCTCGATGCGGGCCGGTGCGGTGTTGAGTACAGTGATTGCGCCAGCCTTGCGCGCTGCATCGAGGGCGGCCTCCACTGTCTTCAACGGGATTTCGTGCTGCAGCAATACGACATCGCCTTTCTTGAGTGCAGCCTTCGCGACGTCGCCGGCCAGCACGGCGTCATTGGCACCGGCCACGACCGCGATCATGTTCTCGCCGTCACCGCCAACCAGAATATGGGCGGTGCCGGTGGAGCTGTGCGTTTTGGCGACCGCCGAAAGATCGACCTTGCCCTGATCGAGCAGTGCCAGCGCTTCACCGGCGAAGCCATCCTTGCCGACTGCACCCACCATGCGCACCTTGGCACCGGCGCGCGCGGCTGCCAGCGCCTGGTTGGCGCCCTTGCCGCCGGGGGCCGTGGTGAAGGAGGTTCCTGGGACCGTCTCGCCGGGACCCGGGAGACGCTCGACCGTGGCGATCAGATCGAGATTGATGGAACCAATGGTGACGATCAAGGCAGGCCCCTCGAGATTGTTCTGGATTGTTCTGGGCTTATTTCGGCGCGGACCCTAGCGGTTCTCTGCCTCGAAGGAAACTGCTTTGCCGGTAGGCCGGGCGTCCTTCCCCTGCGTAATTCCCGACAGATGAATTGTGATCCGGCCGACAGGTGCGCCAGCTTGCGAAACTGTTTTCGTGTGGGTAAAATAAAATAATAAATTCAATTATTTAAATGAATTCATCAGGAAAACTGAACCATGCGGCTGCGTCATCTCCTGCTGGCCCTCGGCATCGTTTTCATCTGGGGTGTCAATTTCGCCATCATCAAGCTGGGCCTGAGACAGGTCTCGCCATTGGCGCTGGGCGTGGCACGTTTCGCTCTCGCGGCCTTCCCGTGGGTGTTCTTCATTCCGCGCCCCAGGGTGCCGTTGCGGCTGATCGCGCTTTACGGTCTTTTGATCTTCGCCATGCAGTTCGGCTTCCTGTTTACGGGCATGAAGCTCGGCATGAGCGCAGGCCTGTCTTCGCTCATCCTGCAATTGCAGGTGTTCTTCACCATTGGCCTCTCCGTGATCATGCTCGGCGAACGGCCGACGGTATGGCAACTGGCCGGCGCTCTGCTTGCCTTCGGCGGTGTCGGTGTGGTTGCGTTGAATGTCGGCGGCGACGTGACGATTGTCGGCCTCGTTCTGCTTGTCGCGGCAGCCGCCTCCTGGGGCGCCGGCAATATCGTTTCGAAACGGATTTCTCAGCTTGCCGCCACTCCCAACGTTCTGGGGCTGGTGGTCTGGGGTAGCCTCTTTGCGTTGCCGATCCTACTGGTGGTGGCGCTGTTGCTCGACCCGGATCACCTGATATCCAGCTTTACCAATCTCGACTGGGTGTCGGTCGGCTCGATCGCCTATATCGTCTACCTGTCGACGCTGCTCGGCTTCGCTGTCTGGGCGAGCCTGTTTGCACACTACCCGGTGTCGACCGTTGCACCGTTCACGCTGCTGGTGCCGGTGTTCGGCTTCCTCGGCTCCGCCGTGCTGCTCGGCGAACCGCTGCAGGGCTGGAAGCTTGCCGCCTCCGCCCTTGTCATCGCGGGCCTGTGCATCAACCTGTTCGGGGCGAGACTTAAGAGCGCTGCGCGTCCATTCGGACGCGCAAAGGATACTCCAACACCTTGAAGCTGCGCAGCGTCACGCCGCGCCGACCGAGAGCTGGCCCGCTTCCCAACCCAGAATAGCGCGCTTGCGGGTCAGGCCCCAGTGGTAGCCGGTGAGTGCACCGGACTTGCCGAGCGCGCGGTGGCAAGGCACCACGAAGGACAGCGGGTTGGCGCCGACCGCGGCACCGACCGCGCGGCTCGCCGTCGGCTGGCCGATCTCCGCGGCGATCGCCGAATAGGTGCAGGCCTTGCCCATCGGGATACGCAGCAATGCTTCCCAGACGCGGATCTGGAAATCCGAGCCGATCATCACCACGCGCAGCGGCTGGTCGGAACGCCAGTGGGCGGGGTCGAAGATACGCGCGGCATAGGGAGCCGTGGCGCTGATGTCTTCGACATAGGTGGCATTCGGCCAACGGCTCGACATGTCCCTGAAGGCAGCCTGCTCACTGCCGGCATCATTGAAGGCGAGGCCGGCCAGGCCACGATCGGTAACCATGATCAGCGCGACGCCGAAAGGCGAAATGTGGTAGCCGTAGCGGATGATCAATCCCTCGCCGCGGGTCTTGTAATCGCCCGGCGACATCGCTTCGTGTGTCACGAACAGGTCGTGCAGGCGGCCGGGGCCGGACATGCCGACTTCGAGGGAGGCTTCCAGCAGCGGCATGCCGGAATCGAGCAGCCTGCGCGCATGGTCGAGCGTCACGGCTTGCAGGAAGGCTTTCGGCGACAGTCCGGCCCAGCGGGTAAACAGTTTCTGCAAGCCGGTGGGCGTTTCGCCGACCTCCTCAGCCAGCGCCTCCAGCGAGGGCTGATCGCGATAGTCCAGGCTGATCTTCTCGATGGCGCGGCGCACGACCTCATAGTCGCTGCCGTCCGGCGTGATGTCCTTCTCGAGTGTCGGGGCGATCTTCATCGGCATCCTGGTATTCATAGCGAGATGAGCGTTCATGGCAATTTCTCCCGGAGCAGAATGCATTGCATGCTGCTCCTTCTTGTTGTTTCGTCGCATGATCCTGTCCGGAGAGTCTGCAATTTTCCGGGATCGTGCTCTTGAACGCGAATATCGGGGCTTCCGGAGCCAGTCTCCACCCGTTTCCTGCGAAGGTCAGCGCGCCTTGACGGTGGCGAGCGCGCGGGTGAAGGCCGTGGCGAAACTCTCGCGGTCATCGGGGTTCAGGAAGCCGCCGATCGGCACGCTCTGACCCCGCGACTCGACCGCCATGGCGGTGATGCCGATCTCGGTGTGGCGTGCCACCGAGAAGCGCGACCAGAATGGGTTGAAGCGGTGTTCCTCCGTCTTGCCTGACGGAGCGGTTTTGCGGATATCGAGCGCCGTGCGCGATACGGAAACCTCTTCGCGGGCGCGCGCAGCACGGTAGTTGAGGCGGAAGGCGACATAGATTGCCAGCACGTCGAGGCCAAAGAAGCCGAAGATCGGCCAGGCACCGTTGGCCAGGAAAACCACGCCCGTCACAGCCCAGCAAAACAGAAGCGCACCGATCAGGATCATGAAGCCCAAGCGGCCAAGCGAGCGATGCGGCATGAGCAAAGCCTGAAAGATCGGCTCGTCAGCAGCGAAAGGGGCATTTGTATCGCTCATGACCTGATATTATAGGAAGCACATGGCAGTCCCCAAGCTCAAAGATCGTCGCAGTTCGGAAAATCGTCCTGCGCCCAAGCGCAACGGAACGGCGCGAGCGCCTGCGAAGAAATCTTCACGCGGGAAATCGGCTTATACGCCGGCTGAAGTGCATGAGATCTTCCGCCGTTTTGCCATACAGCGGCCCGAGCCAAAGGGCGAGCTCGAACATGTGAACGCCTTCACGCTTCTGGTGGCGGTGGTGCTGTCGGCGCAGGCGACCGATGCGGGTGTGAACAAGGCGACCCGCGCGTTGTTCAAGATAGCCGACACACCGGAGAAGATGCTGGCGCTGGGCGAGGCGAAGGTAGGCGAATACATCCGCACCATCGGCTTGTGGCGCAACAAGGCCAAGAACGTCATTTTGCTCTCAAAAGCCCTGATTGCGCACTATGGTGGCGAAGTACCCGAAAGCCGCGACGAACTTGTCAAGCTTCCCGGCGTCGGCCGCAAGACTGCGAATGTCGTGCTCAACATGGCTTTCGGCCAGCATACGATGGCCGTGGACACGCATATTCTGCGGATCGGCAATCGCCTCGGCCTTGCGCCCGGCAAAACGCCGGAGCAGGTCGAGGAAGGGCTCATCCGCATCATTCCAGATGAATACATGCGGCATGCGCACCACTGGCTGATCCTGCACGGCCGCTATGTCTGCAAGGCGCGCAAACCCGACTGCCAGGCCTGTATCATCGCCGACATCTGCAAGGCTGCCGAAAAGACAAATGCCATTCCGGCACCGCTGGTCGAACTGGCGCCGCTCGAACCGGCCGGTGAAGTGCTTTAGAATTACGCAAAAACAAAGAGTTAGGGCGTTTCCGCGAAACGGAAACGCTCCAGGCCGGCCAGCCTCAGAGGCCGTAGCCACGGGCCATGGCGGCGGCGAAAGCCGGGATAGCCAGGAAAAGCAATGCTTCCAGCCAGACATAACGGCGCACCGAAGCGAGTTCGTGACCTGGCACCTGGAATGCACTGTTCGAGACCGCCTGCCGGTTCCAGGCAATGAAGCGGATGGTTGGAACGATGGAGAGCAGGCCGACCGCGGCGAAAGTCACCATCTTCGCCCAGAACACCCAATTGTAGACATAGAATTCCCAGCCCTTCAGGCCGTGGAACACGCGGCCGATGCCGACAAGGATGATCAGCACCGCAAGCAGGCCGTAATGGCGGTCGACGCGCGCGAGGCGTCGCAATGTGCCGGGCGTCAACTCGTTGCGTATCAGCACGAACTCGGCCGCGATTATGCCGGCCAGTGAGAAAGCAAGCAGATGGTGTAGAATGGTCAGTACGAGATCGGTGGTTTCCATCTGCATTCCCTCCTCGCGATGGTGTGTTTCATACGACCTCGGCGGGGAAATGCCCAGCGGGTCGTCAGGTGCTAGCTAGAGTATCGGCCCGGAATCGGAACCGATTTCGGAAGCACGATGCGCAGATTTAAAGTGTTGGAACGTCCTTTGCACTTCCGGACGTGGCGCTCTAACGTCACCGGATGACGAAGTTGAAGCGTGCCATCAATCCCATGCCCGACGATATTCGGGCGGCTCTCGACCGGAATGGGCTGGGTCCTGCATACGCGGCAAGGCCCGACTACCAGAAGAACGACTATCTGGGCTGGATTGCGCGGGCCAGGCGCGAGGAGACGCGGATCAAGCGGCTCAACCAGATGCTGGACGAATTGAAGCGTGGCGGCGTCTACATGAACATGGCTTGGCGCGGCTAAGCTGCCAATGTGCTCGGCCTCGATGGCTGACGCGTCGCGTCGCCGGTTTCTGGCCGGGAATGCCGTATGCGCTGGCCCTTGTCATCACCGCACCGCCTGCTAGGTGCGGCTGAAATGAAGAGGCAACCATGACGACAGCAATCCGGACCGCACCGACCCTGGAAACCGACAGAACCGTCCTTCGCGCCCACGCTTTGGGTGATTTTGACGCTTATGCGCAGATGTGGGCCGATCCCGTCGTATGCCGTTTCATCGGCGGCAAGGCGCGCACGCGCGAGGAAAGCTGGATGCGCTTCCTGCGCCATGCAGGATTATGGTCACTGATTGGCTATGGGTATTGGACGATCGAAGACAGGGGGACCGGACGTTTCATCGGCGAGGCCGGTTTCCACGACATGAAGCGCGACATCAAGCCCTCATTGGAAGGTATTCCCGAAGCCGGCTGGGTGCTGGCCCCGGAAGCCCATGGCAAGGGCATCGCCGGCGAAGTGGTTGCGCGCATGGTTGCCTGGGCCGACGAGACCATCGGTGCGGCCCGAACCGTCTGCATAATCGATCCTGAAAACAGGCCCTCGCTGCAAGTGGCGGGAAGGGCCGGCTACGTCGAAGTGCTCCGCACGACCTATCATGGAGAGCCGACGATCCTTTTCGAGCGGCGCCCGTTAAGCTAGAGCGTTTCCGTTTTTCACGGAAACGCGGAGATGCTCTACTCGGCGGGAACGCGAAGCGTCTTCAAAAGCGTCGCCAATTCCGGCTCGTCGATCAATGTGGCAGCATCCTCCGCCTTGAGCCATGCCCGCTGGCGCGTGCGTGCCTCCGGCCAGTTCACGAGTTCTTCACTGACGGTAAGCAGATAGACGGTGACGTTGACACGCGCGAAATTGGTTTCCAGTCGTTTCCAATAGGAATAGCTGCCGGCCGGCTGCTTCAACGTCTTGCCGACCACGCCTGCTTCTTCCCTGGCTTCGATGGTAGCGGCCTTGCGGCCACTCTTGCCGGACATCGGCCAGCCCTTGGGGACGATGAAGCGTTGCGTCTGACGCGATGTCACCAGCATGACTTCGATTCCGCCATCCGCTCCCTTGCGAAAAGGGATAGCGGCGACTTGCCGGATGGTCTTGCCCTTTTTCGCTTGCTCGACCGCCTGCTTTTTCGGCAATGGCTTAGCAACCGACGGCTTGACGACGGTCGGGGCGGCAGAGTTGTTTTTCTTGGGAGCGATTTCGCGCCCGTTCTTTTTCTTGGTTGCCGCCATGATTCCCATCTCACCCGCCTGGCGGTTCAGGCGCGCTTTCAAACTAGCATAAATATCACTCGCGAGCGGGTGCTCGGCTGCTCAAATCACAGTATGGATTTTTTATAGACGGCTAAGCAAATAAAATGTTGTTCTGTCAGCGACAGCCACCCACTGCACTACCGCCACGGGCTGAAGATTGGCAAGGTTGCCTGACCGCTGGCGCTGCCGGTTGCGGTGGCGTAACGACCTGTCGGTCTATCTCGCGGTAGATCTGCTGCTGCTGCTGGAACTGCTGGCGCTGAAGCTGATTGCGCAGCGCCTGAAGGTCGGCTTGGCCGATGGAATTGGCGCGCGGCTGCACCTGAGCCAACTGCATTTCACCTACGGCAAAAGCCGTGGTGCCAGGCACGGTGAAAACCGTGCCGAGAAAAACCGCAATGATGAGGTGGCGCGCCATCATTCGTCGCTCCGATTTATGCGAGGGCTATAATCGCATATATAGTGCACGCGGTAGATGGGTCCAGGGAGACGCTCAGAAGTGATCTACGGCTCGACCGGCAATTATGAAAAATGATTGGGGCGCCAAGGCGCCCCAATCATTCGCTTTGGAAAGTTTGAACCCGATTTCGGGTACTTAGCAGCCCAACTTATGGGGCGGTGGCGCCGGCCAGCTTGTTGGCAATTGTGTTGAACTTGGCGTTGATCGTGTTGCCGAGGAAGCCGGCGCCGGTAACGATCGCCAGCGCGATCAGAGCAGCGATCAGGCCGTATTCGATGGCGGTCGCGCCCGATTCATCCTTGAAGAAGCGCGAAAGAAGATTGGTCATGGTGGTACCCTTTGCCCGGTTGTGACGTTTGACGGTCTCTTTGCGAACCGTGGCCCATTCTGTGCGGCTTCGATTGCGGACCGGTTAAGCCAAATGGTAAACAAAGTGTAGATCAGGCGTTTGCTTAACAAAGACACAACTCAAGCCAGAAGAACTTTAGATAAATATTGCGAATTATTTGATATCGAAATCGAACCGACGCCGGAGCTTTGAAAAAACAGGAACACGGAGGCCGGTTTTTGCCTGTGCAATCCCATGGAACGAGGGTTGCCGCCAGCACCTGCTGCCCGGCGGAGATTGGCGTCACAACAGGTTCATTTAGCCGAAATAGGGTCTCGTTGAATTTTGCTGCACTGCAAAAGGAGCGGGACGATGGTGGATTTAACCTCGAGTGAAATAGGCATTCCGCGGCCCGAGCATCCGCTCGAAGGGCCAAGCATGGCCGGCCGATGGTTCATGCCGGTCTTCCTGGCGATCGTGATTGGCGGGCTGATCTATGTCGGTTACGCGCTGAGCCAGGATCTGACCAGCGCTGTGGCCGTTCCCTGGATCCTGCTTGGTCTTGCGCTGTTGATCGCGCTCGGCTTCGAATTCGTCAACGGCTTTCACGATACCGCCAATGCGGTGGCGACCGTGATCTACACGCACTCCATGCCTGCCGAACTCGCCGTCATGTGGTCGGGTTTCTTCAACTTTCTCGGTGTGCTCACGGCTAGCGGCGCGGTGGCCTTCGGCATCATTTCGCTGCTGCCGGTGGAACTCATCCTGCAAGTCGGTTCCAGTGCGGGTCTCGCCATGGTGTTCTCGCTGCTGACGGCCGCGATCATCTGGAACCTCGGAACCTGGTATCTCGGCCTGCCGTCTTCTTCCTCGCACACGCTGATCGGCTCGATCGTCGGCGTCGGTCTCGCCAACCAGTTCCTGGCGCCGGCCGGCAGCGCCACGAGCGGTGTCGACTGGTCGAAAGCGACGGAGGTCGGCATGTCGCTGCTGATCTCGCCGCTGTTCGGCTTCGGCATGGCGGCATTGCTGCTTCTGGCGATGAAGCTGCTCGTCCGCAACGAGGCGCTTTACGAGGCCCCGAAAGGCAATACGCCGCCGCCCCTGTGGATCCGCGCACTGCTGATCTTCACCTGCACGGGCGTGTCTTTCGCGCACGGTTCCAATGACGGTCAAAAGGGCATGGGTCTGATCATGCTGATCCTGATCGGCGTTGTCCCGACCGCGTTTGCCCTGAACCGCACGCCGGACGTCAACTATCTGGAAGCTTACAAGACCGCCGCCGCGCAGGTTGACACCGTGCTCGGAAAATATGTGAAGCCGGATGTAACCGTCACCGACGCCAAGGCCGTCGTGAGCGAGGCGGTGCGCACCAAGACTTGGACCGATCAGACCACACCGGCGCTGCAGACCTTTATCCATCAGACCAACGCGCTGGTGTCGCCCTATCCATCGGTCGAGAAACTGCCGATCGAACTGGTCAGCAACGCCCGCAATGATATCTATCTCATTGGCGAGGCGTTGAAGCTGATCGACAAGAAGAAGCTGCTGCCGATGGAGGCCGACGACCTCAAGGTGGTCACCGGCTATCACAAGGCCGTCGACAACGCGACCAAGTTCATCCCGCTCTGGGTCAAGATCGCGATTGCGCTGGCGCTCGGGCTCGGCACGATGGTCGGTTGGAAACGTATCGTCGTCACCGTGGGTGAAAAGATCGGCAAGACGCACCTGACCTATGGCCAGGGTGCTTCCGCCGAACTCGTTGCCATGGGCACGATCGGTGCCGCCGACATGCTGGGGCTGCCCGTCTCGACCACCCATGTTCTGTCGTCGGGCGTTGCCGGTACGATGGCTGCGAACGGCTCAGGCCTGCAATGGTCGACGGTGCGCAACATGCTGCTCGCCTGGGTATTGACCCTGCCAGCTTCCATCGCGCTGGCCTTCGGCCTGTTCGTGTTGATGCGCGCGGTGTTCTAGCGTCTCGTCAAGCGAGGCTGGCGCGGCGAAGCCGTGCCAGCCTCTTTCGTGGTTTTGTCGCATGATCCTTGTCCGGAAAGGTTTTCCGGGATCGTGCTCCGTCCAATCAAGGCTCCGTGCCGTCGATGAATGAAGCGCCGCGTTTCAGCCTTCCGGGCAGTGAAAGCACCGATCAGACGCCAGGCCTGATCTTTGCCTATCGCGCACTGCCCGGTCAGCCAGCGACCGTCCTGGCGCAGAAGGACATCGAAACCGCCCTTGCCGCCGACGAAGGATGGGTCTGGCTGCACGTCGATCTGGTCGATCAGCGTGCGCATGGTTGGGTGGGGCATGCCTGTCGGCTGCCTCACGCATCGCGTGCCATCCTGGAAGGGCATGACAGTCTGGTGCTTGGCCATGAAGATGGAGTGGTGCATGGCGTGTCGGCCGACATGCACAAGGATATCGAGCGGCGTTCGAGCACGATCGGACGGTTGCATTTCGCGGTTACCGAACGCCTGCTGGTGACCGGGCGTCGGCATTCGCTGGAGGGGGTCGACCAACTGCGCCGAGCGCTAGGCGATGGGTTGAGGTTGCCCACGGCCTTTGATCTGTTCGAGGCAATCGTCGGCGCCTTCTGCAAGAATACCGGCCTCAGGCTCGCGGAAGCAGCGCGACAGCTCGATGAAGTGGAAGACAATCTGGTCACGGAGAGGTTGAGCGACGAGCGGCGGCGGCTCAAGGAAGTGCGCCGGTTGGCGGTTTCGTTGCACAGGCCGGTTTCCGGCATGGTCGCACTGTTCGAAGACGAGGACCGCGAAGAATGGCAGCTTTCCACGGTCGCTCATACGGTGTTGCAGCGCCTGTCGACACGGCTCGAGCGGCTCGACCGCGAGATCGTTATGATCAACGATCGCGCCAGGCTGCTGCAGGAGGAAATGGCAGCTGAACTCGCCGACGAATCCAACCGCAGCCTGAAAGCCATGGCTGTGATGAGCGCGCTGCTCCTGCCCGGTACGCTCGTGGTGGGTGTCTTCGGCATGAATACCGGCGGCTTGCCGTTCACACACGGCGATGGCGGTTTCTGGTGGGCGGTCGCGCTGGGTGTTGGCGCGACAGCGCTGTTTTATTGGCTGCTGCGCCGCGCCGGCATCAGTGTGCGTTTCTGAACCTGGAGCGTTTCCGTTTTTCACGAAAACGCGGAAACGCTGTAACTCTTTGTTCTTACGCAATTCCGGACGGAAAACCGTTACACACTTTTCCTGGAATTGCTCTGGTCTCAGGATTGCTTTGGGTCAGGTCGGGTCTTCGCGATGCAGGTCGTGGATGGCCACGCCCTCCGTATTCGTCGGCGGGGTCAACCACTGATGGTGCCGCAGCGTGCGCTGTGTATCTTCGAGCCCTGTGTCCCAATGTTCGCGCATCGAGGTGCCGGAGAATTCATAATCCTTGGCGTGCCCCTCATAGCCCTTGTGCTGGTAGATGAGGTGGATGATGTTGACCACGCCGGCATCGGAATAGTCGGCAATCAGCCGCTCTTCCTCGGGCGAGCGCATCTCTGAAGGCACGCGTTTGAGGGCATCCAGGAGCTGCATCTTCAGATCATGGATGCGTTTGAAGTTGTCCGTGTTCTGGCGCGTACGGCTCGAATACATGATGTCCTTGTGGCGCGACAGCACGTCGGCCATGCCGCGAGGCAGCACACCCCGGGCGCTGAACAGGTCGACCTGGAAAACCAGCGAGCTGCGGTCCTCTTCCTGGTCGAGCAGATATTGCAGCGGCGTGTTGGAGACGATGCCGCCGTCCCAATAATACTCGCCTTCGATGCGGATGGCCGGAAAAGCCGGGGGCAGGGCGCCGGAAGCCATGATGTGTTCCGGTCCGATACGGACCTTGTCGGTGTCGAAATAGACGAAATTGCCGGTGCGCACGTTGACGGCGCCGACACTGAGGCGTTTGCGGCCATCGTTGAGCACGTCGAAATCGATCACCTGCTCGAGCGTGTCTTTCAATTCCGCCGTGTCGTAGAAGCTGGTCGCGCCTTCCGCACCCACCTGCTCCAACCATGGGTTGGGGAAGCGCGGCTTGAAGAAGCCAGGCTGTCCCATCGTCATCGTCATCCACGAACTGGTGCGGTTGCGGATGTCGCGATAGATGTCGCCTTCCGGCGTATAGGCCCAGATCTTGCGACCGGAAATCGTCTGCCAGAACTGTTCCAGCCTTTGCAGGCGGCGGCTCGGTTCATTGCCGGCGATGATCGAAGCGTTGATGGCGCCAATCGAAACCCCGGAAAGCCAGGTGGGTTCACAACCGGCATCGGACAGGGCCTGATAGACGCCGGCCTGGTAGGCGCCGAGCGCACCGCCGCCCTGAAGTACGAGCGCGACGCGGTCGTATTGCGATGCGATCTCCTGGATGGTGGCGATGTTCGCCTTCGTTCTGTTGCGGTCCAGCACGGTCAACTCCGGCACATGATTAAGAAAGGTCAGCGTGCGCCGGCGAGATAGTCGTGGACGACTTCGCCGAGGCCGAGGGTGAGGTCGGCGGTGAAATGCAAAGCCGAAACGACTTCGAGCACCGGAAGGCGAGCCACGTCGGCCATGACATGCGGGCGCAGGTCAAGCGCGGCGGGAGCGGTCCAGGCTTCCTTAAGTGTGATGTCGGTGAGGTGATAACGCACGAGCTCGCAGATGCGCGGCGTGCCGTCGACATGCGGAATGATCTTGATGAGGAAGTTGGGTGCGGTCAGCGCGGCCATCACCTGTTCGCGGTCGGCTTCGCGGTGCTTGTAGCCCATCGTGCCAGTGGCGCAGAGCACCGAACCATAGTGCAACGTGCCGACGACAACTTCGCCTTCGTTGACGATTTTGGGATTGGCCAGCTTCTTGGGAAAGCCCCATAATTCGCGCCCTCCGGCGATTGGAGCGTCGTCATCCAGATACATGGAATGGACATAGACGCCACGTTCGCCGTTGAAGCGCACGGGGATGACCTGGCCGCTTTCGGTGTAGTCGCCGAAGCCGGTCGAGTCCGGCATGCGGATGAATTCGTATTTCACCAGCGGCTCGCCATCGATTTCCAGCGGCGCCGGCACCACCGCTTCCAGCGCCTCGCGCGTGGTGCGGTAGGTGATGATGACATATTCGCGGTCGAAGAAACGATAAGGCCCGGGCGGGAAGGAGGGGTTGGTCAGCGGCATGGCGTAGGCGCGCTTCACGACGTCGGCGATTTCCAAGTTGTCACCTCGGGATTGACGGATGTCACATCAGAAACAACGCATGTCATGTTGCATGGCAGCATGACGGGTTTGTGTCGGGTCGATGAACGATTCCAGTCGTTTGTCGGTTCCAGAATGAAATCGACACATGTTTGTGATGGAAACTTGCTGCAATGCACCTAGTTAGAATGTCACTCCAACTGCCAGCCGAGAGATCACCATGGGTTCCCTGACTTCAAAGAATGCGCTCGTCACCGGCTCTACCAGCGGCATTGGCCTTGCCATTGCCCGAGCCTTTGCTGCCGAAGGCGCCAATGTCACCATCAACGGACTTGGAGACCCTGCTGAAATCGAGAAGGAGCGTGTGGCGATCGAAGCGGATTTCGGCGTCCAGTGCCGCTATTCCGGCGCCAATATGCTGAAGGGTGAAGAAGTCACCGCCATGGTGCAGGAGGCCGAGAAAGCCTTTGGAAGCCTCGATATTTTGGTCAACAATGCCGGTATCCAGTATGTCGCGCCGATCGAGGAATTCCCCGACGACAAGTGGGAGGCGATCATCCGCATCAACCTGCTGGCAGCGTTCTACGCGATCAAGGCAGCACTGCCGGGTATGAAGGCGCGCAAGTGGGGTCGGATCATCAACACCGCTTCCGCGCACGCGCTGGTCGCGTCGCCCTTCAAATCGGCCTATGTCTCGGCCAAGCATGGCATAGCTGGCCTTACCAAGACGGTGGCGCTCGAAGCCGCGCAGGACGGCGTGACCGTCAACGCGATCGCGCCGGGCTATGTGTGGACGCCGCTGGTCGAGAAGCAGATCCCCGACACGATGAAGGCGCGCAACATGACCGAAGAGCAGGTCAAGCATGACGTTCTGCTGGCAGCGCAGCCGACCAAGGAATTCGTGACGGTGGAAGAGATCGCGGCGCTTTCGGTGTTCCTCTGCTCGGACGCCGCCAGGCAGATCACTGGCACGACGCTGCCGGTCGACGGCGGCTGGACGGCGCAATAGCCGTAACTTGAACCATCCGCCGGCACAGGCTGTGCGCTTGTGCCGGCGGATTCCGATCAACCCCGGTCCGTGAGCAACGGCATTATGGCCTCATTGATCCATTGCCACTCGTTACCGGGTTTCTGGTTCGGCTCCTCGCCGCGTAGAACGGCAAGCAGTTCCTGGTAGCGTGCTGAACGAGCATGGTGCTTGCGGTATTGGCCCAGATGCCAGTCAAGGAATGCGCGATCAGGCTTTCGGCGCATCGCCTTCGCTGATTTTTCCAGCCATTCACGGGCGATGGCCGCACCGGTAGGAGAGACCGGATCCTGGCCTTCATCGATCGCGGCCCTGACCTTGGCCAGGATCGAATGCGCTGCATCCGCGTAGGCTTCCGGGTCGAATTCACCGTTCCACATCGTGGTTGTGTCGGCTTGCATTTCCGCGAGGAAGCTCCCGTCGGTGATCATGGCGGTGATCTCGTTCCAGGCGTCGATCTGGAGCGCTGTCGGGTGGTCCGGCAATTCCGGCATGGAGGCGTCGATCATCTGGCGTTTCCAGTCTTCGCTCATGTCGGCGTGCACGGCTACTTTGTCGTAGAAGCGCTCCATCTCGGTTCGCATTTGCGTCTGGGACAGAATTGTCATTGTCCAAAGTCTCCTCAAGTCGGTTTCGGTCGGCTGGTCGATCTTGAGCGTGGTGCGCAACACGGTGGCGATCCGGCGGCGAGAGGTGATTTCGGCCTCCAATGTTTCTAGCCGCATTGCCAGGACCTCTTTCAGCGAAAGACGTCGGGACAGGATCTTGCGGATGGCGGCGAGGCTTATGCCTGCCTCGCGCAAAGCCCGGATCAAGTCGAGACGGGCGACGTCAGCATCGGAGTAGACCCGGTAATTGCTGAAGGTCCGGGTTGTCGGCGGCAGTAAACCTTTATCCGAATAGAAACGGATCCGCCGCACCGAGATACCACTTAGCCGCGAAAGGTCGCCGATCGTGTGCATTTTCTCGCTCATGGAACCGTCCTACCGTCTCCACCAAGTGGAGGGTCAAGCGCGCTTGCGCGGCTTATGGGCGGAATCTTCGACCGTCCTGATAGCGTCTCTCGCGCCTGAAAGAAAAACCGCCGGCATGGCCGGCGGCCTGTTTCGTCGATTTCCGAGTTGTCAGGCGGAAAGCAGAGCGTTCAGGCGATCCCAACTCTCGGTGGCTCCAGACTCGGCGCCCGACTGCACCATGCCGTCACGCGCTTCGATGGACTGGAACACGGATTGCGCGACGATCCTGGTCCTGCCGCCGACGTCCTCGAAGGTGACGGTCTCGAGCAGAACATGGCCCGGCATGCCTTCGAATTCGAAGGTGCGCACCATGCGGGAAGGGACTGTGATTTCATGGTGGACACCATGGAAGCCGTATTCGTTGCCGGCCTTGTCGCGCTGCACGAAACGCCAGACGCCGCCTTGCCTTGCTTCAAATTTATCAACCGTCGTCGTCAGCCAACTCGGGCCCCACCAGTTCGGGATCTCCTTGGGATCGGTGTAGACGGCGAAGACCTGTTCGCGTGGCGTATCGAACGTTCGCGTCATGACGATCTCGTATTTGCCGGTTTCGGCCGTAAAAGTGGTCTTGGACATGATGACTGCTCCATTTCGTAACAAAACGACGAGTTGCGTTGAGCGGTGCGGCTAATTCTTGCTGGCTTTACTCGCTGCTTCGATATCGCTCAGAAAGGCGTCGAGCCGGTCGAAGCTCTCCTCCCAATGGGTTCGGTAATTCCAAACCCATTCGGCAACCTCCTTCAGCGCCTTGGCTTCGAGATGGCAGTGCCGTCGTTGTGCTTCGCGGGTCTGGGAAACCAGCGACGCCTCCTGCAGCACCTTGAGGTGCTTCGATATGGTTGGAAGGCGCAGGTCGAATGGCTCCGCCAACTCATTGACGGTGGCATCGCCTTTAACCAGTCGCATCAGGATGGCGCGCCGGGTCGGGTCGGCAAGCGCATGAAAGGTGAGGCTGAGCTGGTCCATTATTTTTCCGATTGGCTAATTAGATGATCGGTAAAATAATAAAGGGGCCGCGCTTGTCAAGCCAATGGCTGAGGCCAGCAAACCGCCGTGTCGTCGACGGCAACCCGATGGGCTTCGGCCTCGTCGCGCGCCGGTAAGGTTAACAATTGGTTTCCAAGCAGAAACGCCGCAAACGTGATGTATGGGGTGGCGGGTGACAGGAGCCGCATTCGGGAAATGACCTTGGGGGTGCAGGTGGCATCGTATTTGGAGGCAATCTCGGATATTGAACCGCGTATGTTGAAGCCTCTGGCAAAAGACATTGTCGTCGACGCGCATAGCGGCCGCATAGAAGGCGCAAGCCTGCATGAGGCCGTGGCCTTGCGGGCATTGCGGCTGGCCATGCGGGTACTGCTGCCGCTGCGCCAGTTCGGCTTTTCGTATGTGGCGCGCGCCGTTCGTGCCTTGCTGCCAAGCAAGCGGCCGATGGTCTTTACGTTGACGTCCGGCGCATCGATGCGTGTTCCTTATTGCGACCCTTATTGGTCGATCTTGCTGTTGCCCGGTTATTCGTATGAGCGCTCGATGCTGACCCTGCTCGATGCGGTACGCGATGTCGGCTACGGCTTCATCGACGGCGGGGCGAACTACGGTTACTGGTCAATTCTGGCGAGTGGCCCGCAGGCCGGCAGCAAGCCCACGGTGGCGATCGAGGCCGCCGCCGATACTTTCCGTGTGCTGGAAGACAATCGCTTGCTCAATGGTGGCCGCTATACGGCATTGAACCGGGCAATTGGTGCGATGAGTGGCGAACATGTGCGCATTTTCGGCGCAAAGCATGAAGCGCGCACCATCGTCGATCCCGCCGACGGTTCGCCCCCCATTCTCGAATGCGACACGATCAGCGTCGACGATCTCGCTGCATTGCCGCTGTTTGCCGGGCTCGACAAATTCATCGTCAAACTTGATGTCGAGGGTGTGGAGATAGCCGCGTTTTCCGGCGCAACGAGATTGCTCGGCGGCGATACCGTGTTTGTCTACGAGGATCATGGTTCAGATCTCGATCATGCCACCACGCGTCATGCGCTGGATATGCTGAAGCTGCGCGTTTTCTGGCTGGGGCATGGCCGGCACCGCGAAATCACGGCGCCGGAGCAACTGGCGGATATCAAGAAATCACGGCGTTTCGGCTACGATTTCATTGCTACGCGCAGCCCATTCTGGATCGAACGGCTGGAAAGGCTGATCGCTGAATAGGGGCGGGCAGACGCTGCCTGGCCCGGCAACGGTTCATTCCAGACCTTTGGCTCGATTCCACGCTTTCGACCACATTTTCAAAGCCTTCTGATCGAGCGCCTTCGGCAGATGAAAGCGTTTCTGCGCTTCGTCCGACGGATAGAGGTCTGGATCAGCGCGCAGCTTTTCGTCGAGCATCGCGAGTGCCGCCTTGTTCGCCGTCGAAAAGCCGGTGTCCCTGGCAGCCGACGCGGCAATGTCCGGCCGCATCACGAAATCGATGAAGGCATGCGCGGCTTCCGGGTGCGGCGCGTCACTCGGCACCGCCAACACGTCGGCCCACATCAAATTGCCTTCCTTGGACAGCCGATAGGTGATCGAGAAAGGCCGTTTCGCTTCTTTGGCCCGAATGTCGGCGATGTGCATATCGCCGGAGAAGCCAAGCGCCACGCAGGCATCGCCCTCGGCGAGATCGTTGATGTAGCTGGAGCTGTGGAATTTGCGCACATAGGGACGGATCTTGGCAACGACGTCCACCGCCTTCTGCAATTCGTCCGGATCGGTGGTATCCGGATCGAGGCCGAGATAGATCAGCGCAAGACCCAAAACCTGTTCGGCATCGTCGAGCATGGTGACGCCGCAAGGGGCGAACTTGCCGACGATTTCCGGGTCGAAAAGCATGCGCAGCGAGTCGACCGGCGCGTCGGGCATGATGGCTTTGATCTTGTCGACGTTGTAGCCGACGCCGGTCGTTCCCCACATCCAGGGCACGCCGTGCGCGCCGCCCTTGTCGATCTCGTCGACACGCGCGACCACAGCCGGATCGAGGTTGCCCAGATTGGAAAGCTTGCTCTTGTCGAGCGTTGCCCAGACGCCCACGGGCAGTTCGCGTTGCAGGTGCGGTGACAGGTTGATGGTGATGGCGTCGTAACCGGAACCACCGGTGAGGATCTTGGTCTCGACCATGTCGTTGGAATCGAACAGGTCGTAAGTGACTTTGATGCCGGTCTCCTTCTCGAATTTGGCGATGGTGTCCGGTCCGAAATAGGATTCCCAGGAATAGAGGTGCAGCACCTTTTCCTCGGCGAGAGCCGAGGTCGCAAAAAGGCATGCCGCGGCAAGCGCGAGCCAATGTTTCATCATTTCCTCCCTTGGAGCAATTCCAGGAAAATTGCGTAGCGGTTTTCCGTCCGGAATTGCGTGAAAACAAAGAGTTAGAGCGTTTCCGCGTTTTCAGCTGCCGCCTTCAGGGCATGCGCTAGGCCGCCTCCTTGGCGAGCAGGCGCTCCGGTGTCGGTTCCAGAAGCGCGCCGTAGAGATCGGGACGTCGGTCGCGGAACACGCCCCAGCTGCGCCGGGCCGCGGCGATCTCGTCAAGGTCGAGAGCAGCCGTGATCACGCTGTCGGAGACACGGTCGGCTTCGGCGAGCTTGGCGCCGGTATGGTCCGTGATGAAGGACGAGCCGTAGAACACCACTTCGCTTGTTTCACTCCTTTCCACGCCGATCCGATTGGCGGCAATGACCGGAGTGAGGTTGGCACCGGCATGGCCCTGCATGACGCGCTGCCAATGGTCCCTCGAATCCCAGCCGGGATAGGAAGGCTCCGAGCCGATGGCGGTCGGGTAGATCAGCACCTCGGCGCCCATCAACACCATGGCGCGGGCTGCTTCGGGGAACCACTGGTCCCAGCACACGCCTGCGCCGATCTTACCGGCAGCGGTTTCGAAGACCCTGAAGCCGGTATCGCCATCGGTGAAGTAGAGCTTTTCCGAATAGCCGGGGCTGTTTGGAATGTGGCTCTTTCGGTAGTGGCCGAGCACCTTGCCGTCGGCGTCGATCATCACCAGCGTGTTGAACAATCCTGAACCGTCGCGCTCGAACAGGGATACCGGCAGGACGGTACCTGTCTCGCGTGCCAGCGCCGCCATGCGGGCAACAGTCGGATGACCTTCAAGCGGGCGGGCGCGGACATTGTGGCGTCTGTCCTCATCCATGCAGAAATAGACGCCTTCGAACAGTTCCTGCAGCACGACGAGCTGGGCGCCGCGTCGGGAGGCTTCGCGGACCTGATATTCGAGCTTGTCGAGATTGGCTTCGACCTCGTCGGTGCAGGAAATCTGGACAGCAGCGGCAATCAACTGGCGCATGGTTCACCTCACAAAGGTTGTTGTTGGGTGACGCAGTGGATGCCGCCACCATTCTCGTAGATGCGGTCCATATCGAGCTGGACGATGCGACGGTCCGGGTGCAGCCGCCCAAGCGTTTCCCTGGCCAGAGCATCGGCTTTCTTGTCACCGAACTGCGGCGTATAGAGCGCGCCGTTGCCGACATAATAATTCGCATAGCTGGTCAGGAAATCGTCGCTTTTGGAACGCGCGTTCGTGGCGGAAGGAACGGAGACCACCTCGAATTTGCGTCCGCGTGCGTCCTTGGCTTTGGCCAGGATGGCAAGCGCTTCTTCGTGTGCCCGGCCCCATTCGGACGTATCGCCCGGCCAACTGCTGGCGATAAGCAGGCCTGGTTTCACGAAGCGGATGGAGCCGTCGACATGACCGTCGGTGATGTCTCTGCCGCGGACGCCTGGAATCCAGATCACAGCCTCGACGCCGAGCGCGGCCCTGAGGTGTTGCTCGATCTCGGCGCGGCTCAGTCCGGGATTGCGGTTGTCGTTGACCCAGCAGCTCTCGGCGAGCAGCAAGGTGCCGTCGCCGTCATATTCGATGCCGCCGCCTTCGCCCCGAAGTGGAGAGACATGGCGAATGGCTCCGACATGTCTGGCGACATTGGAAGCGATGTCTGCATCGCGCGGATGCGCCTGCTTGTTGCCCCAGCCGTTGAAGCGGAAGTCGACCGCAGCCATCGCACCGTCTGCGGTGCGCACGAATACCGGCCCAGAATCGCGCATCCACATGTCGTCGGTTGCGATGTCGACGAGTTCGACATCTGGACCACAGAGCTCCGCCGCAATGGCGTGATGTTCTGCGGCCGCCGCCATGGCCACCGGCTCGTTCTCGGCGATCGCCGCCGCCAGCCGGCCCAGTGTCTCCTGGACGCTTTCGTAATATGCACCCGGCCCGCCATAAACGGCCGGCGTGCTCGGCCAGGCCATCCAGGTCCTGGCATGCGGTGCGGTCTCGGAAGGAACGGCCGCCTTCCAGTCATTCGCCTGTGCCGACTTGATCGAGATCTCAGACATGAGCGTCCATCCTGCCGCTGCCATGATAACGTGACGACGTGTCCATGATGTCCTCATTCGGCAGCCCGCTACCGCGGCTGTTCTTGCGTGATGCAATGGATGGCGCCGCCCGCC
This sequence comes from Mesorhizobium sp. NPDC059054, assembly GCF_042739215.1. Classification (NCBI taxonomy): domain Bacteria; kingdom Pseudomonadati; phylum Pseudomonadota; class Alphaproteobacteria; order Hyphomicrobiales; family Phyllobacteriaceae; genus Mesorhizobium; species Mesorhizobium sp. NPDC059054. The sequence continues at coordinate 187,606 of NZ_JBHYHV010000006.1, read as the reverse complement.
GGCACCACGGCTCCGACATCGACCGTGACGATGCGCCGATCCGGGAAGGCGCGCGCGACGGCCGCCTTGGCTTCCTCGCCCGAGGGCTGACCGAAGGTCGGCATGACCACGCCACCATTGGCGAGCGCGAAATTGATGTAGGAGCGTGCAAACACTTCGCTGGTCGCTTCGACATCGTAGGCTTCGGGGATGGGGATCACTTCGAAGCTGCGTCCCCGAGCGTCGGTCTGGCTGCGCAAGGCCGCAAGGTTGTCGGCAAGGACGCGTCCGTGCAGGTCCGATGGATCGGGATTGTATTCGAACATCACTGTGCCGGGGCGCACGAAGCAGCACATACCGTCGACATGGCCGTCCGTTTCGAGATCCAGCGGGTCGCCAGGCAGCCATACGACCTTTTCGAGGCCAAGCATGCGCAGGAGTTCTTTTTCCACCCATGCCTTCGACAAGCCGGGATTGCGGTTGGAATGGAGCAGGCTGGTTTCGGTCGCGATCAGCGTTCCTTCGCCGTCAGTCGTCAGCGAACCGCCTTCGCAATGGAGGAAGGAGCGCAGGGCGAGCGCGTTCTCCCTGTTGAGCAACCTCTCGGCAAGCGCGTTGTCCTGGTCATAGGGCTCGTGCTTGCGGCCCCAGGCGTTGAAACGCCACGACACCCCGGCGAGGCCGCCATCGGCGAGTTTGAGGAAGGTCGGACCGGAATCGCGAATCCAGCAATCGTCGATCGGGATCGCGACGACATCGATGCCGCTTCCAAGCATGGCCCGGGCGTCCCCGGCGTGATCAGGATGAGCCACCATGCTGACCGGCTCGAACTGTGCGATGGCGTGGGCGACGGCGGCATAGGCCTTCTGCATGGCAGGCAGAGCGGCGCCATACATGTCCTGGCGGTGAGGCCATGCCATCCATGTCTTCGCATGAGGCTCGAATTCGGCAGGTCGACGAAATTTCAACTGCTGCGCCGGCCACTCGATGGCATTCATCGAAAACTCTCCATTCATGTACAGTGCTCATTGTTAAGCCGAAGAACAGCCCATACAACTGAGAAGGATTCCTGTTGTCATTGAATGGAATTCATGAATGGCAAGGTTCCGGCATATTCCTCCGACGCAATTCCTGAAGGGGTTCGAGGCGGCCGCGCGGTTCGAAAGCTTCAGCCGTGCAGCCGAGGATCTGGGTCTCACCCAATCGGCCATCAGCCACCAGATGCGGCTGCTCGAAGGCCATATCGGTCAACCGTTGTTCCTGCGTATCGGCCGCGAGGTGCGGTTGACGGATGCGGGGCGCGACTATCAGCGCACCGTACGCCAGTGCCTGGAACTCATGGAGGAAGGCTATCGGCGTCTGGAACCCTATCGTAAGCCCGGCAGCGTCGTGATCTATGCGCCACGTGATTTCAGCCGACGCTGGTTGCTGCATCGCCTTCCTTCGCTGCAAGCCGCCGTGCCGGCCTGCGAACCCTGGCTCGACACCAGCGGGGCGGCGATCGATTTCCAGACGATGGAGATCGACCTGGCAATCATCCATGCCGAAGCGCCGCCCGAGGGATGCGAGAGCCTGCTGATCGCGAAAGATATCCTGTCGCCGGTCGCAACTGCGACGTTGGCGAGGGCTCTGGACAATCCCGCCGACCTGCTCGGTGTTCCTCTCATTCATGACGAGCGTCCCGTCGGTTGGGCCGATTGGCTGCGGAGTGCCGGCATCGAGGCGAATGGCAGCTGGCACGGAAGCAATTTCAGCGACAGCGATCTCGCGCTTGCCGCGGCTGAGCTCGGTCAGGGCGTGGCGCTGGGTAGCCTGCCGCTGGTCCAGGCGGCCATAGCGGCCCGGTCTCTCGTGCTCCCCTATGACCACACCCTTGAAACTGGCCGCGCGTGGTATGCCATATCCACGCAGGACCGGCTCAGGGATGCCGATGTTCAGGGGGCGTGGGATTGGTTGGGTGAGCAGAGCTAGTTTGGAACAGACCGACGTCCCATCGTCGAAAGGCAATCATACGGCCGCATATTGCCCAGGCCGAACGTCAGCGCCCTAATTCTCGCAGCCACTTCTCGAAAGTTGGCGTCGGCGACGGATCGGTTTGGATGGTGGGGGGCTGGGCGCTGCTGGCCGCTTTCCGGACTTCGCTAGGGCTCAGCCCGAATTCGTGTATGAACGCACGCGTGAAATTCGCCGCGACGTCAAAACCAGCCCCCTCGGCAATGTCCAATATGCGCTGGTTGTTGGTCGTATCGCTGAGCGCTGCATAGGCATCCTGCAGGCGCTTCCTGCGAATGTAGTTGAGAACGCCGCCGCTCGCCTCGAACAGTTGATAGAGGCGAGTGCGGGAAATACCCATGGCGCGCGAGATGCTGTCGGGATTGAGATTTGGTGCACCAAGGTTGCTGTGGATGTAGCGGTGTACCCGTTCCATTGCGCTCAATGTCAGTGGATTGACCCCGTTTCGGGCATTGGCCGCTGCATCCGTCACGCAGGTGACGAGCATGTCTCTTATCGTGTGCACGATCTTTGGCAGATCGTTGGCTACCAGCGCTGGCAGTCTTGTTTCGACGCTGCTGATATAATCGATCAAAAGCGTTGCGTAGTTGCCCGAGAGCACTGAATTGTTGGCCGCAACCAGCATGCCTGCCTGATCGCCGAAGAGATCGTATGGCATGTAGAGCAGGGTCACCTCGCTTTCCGTGGCCCGCCCGCGGTAGGGGTGGCCGAGAGAGCGGAAGGTGACTGTATCGGAACGGCTTTCCACGACATGACCATCGACCTCGGTCCAGGCATTTCCCTTGTGCGGGATGCCAATGTACCAATGGTCGATTGAGCTGGAGCGCAGCTTTTCCGCCGATCGCGCATAACGATATGCGGCAGTGCGCTGCTGCACGAGCAACATCTTGCCGAGGTTCCAGGCCGTATGTTCGGCCGTAAAACCTTCTTGCGGCGCCACGCCGTCGGGCAGACTGACCTCGACTATCGGCTCCAGATGCGAGCGCCAGATTGCGAACTGCTCTGCAGGTTCAAACGGTGCTGTTGAAAAACGCAGCGGCATCAGGGCCGGTGGCGTGGAAGAGGCCGCATTGTCCGTCTGATCAGGTTCACGAGGCCAGCGCCGTCGTTCCACACTAGGCTCCCGCGCAGGCGTGGGCGACACGTTCAACTTATCAGGCTGGTCCGAACGATCTCTCATTCAGATCCTCCAACCCAGATCACCTTGGCAAATGAACGTTGCAACCATTCAAAAAGTTGCAGAGCAAAAGCTTATTTCTACGCCGGTTCGTGCCAGCGCGATCACCTGAGCCGAGTTCCATTCATTCGTGTGCTGCGTCCTGTTCCTGCCAAGAGAAATGTACGCCGGGATAATTTCCAGGATTCAAAGATAACGACACCATCCTTAACATATGCTTTAAATATTCAATGAGGAGTTACTAATTAACGATGCCTTTGGGCATAATATACTTGAAGAATATACAATAGTATTTGACTGGAAATTTTGTGTAAGTGTGTAAAGCAGATGAAAATCTGATGTGTGCGTAAAGTGTTGGGGGCTTCAGTGAGTCGAGTAGACGATAGTTTGTTTCATCCCAAGCCGGTAAATATTAAGCCGGCTTGGGATGGCATTGCAAGGACAGGGTCTCCCGATTTTTCAAAGACAATCCTCGTTACCGGTGGGGCTGGATTTTTGGGCTCGCATCTGTGCGAACTTCTGATCCGGAAAGGGCATCGGGTCGTCTGCGCCGACAATTTCTCTACGGGCGTGCCGGAAAACGTCCGGCATCTGAGATCGTCCGGCGCCTTTACCCTGCTTCGCCATGATGTCGTTGATCCAATCGATCTGAGAGTCGATGAGATCTACAATCTTGCTTGCCCGGCCTCGCCGCCGCACTATCAGGCGGATCCGGTCCACACCACCAAGACCAGCGTGCTGGGCGCTCTGAACCTGCTGGAACTCGCTTCCCGCCATGGTGCCCGCATCTTCCAGGCTTCGACTTCGGAAGTCTACGGCGATCCAAACGTTCACCCGCAAGTCGAGACCTATTGGGGGAACGTCAATCCCTTCGGTCCGCGCTCCTGCTACGACGAAGGCAAGCGCTGTGCCGAGACGTTGTTTCACGACTTCAACAGAATCCGCGGCGTTGAAATCAAAATCGTCCGCATCTTCAACACCTATGGGCCACGTATGCGCCCCGACGACGGCCGCGTCATTTCCAATTTCATCGTCCAGGCCCTCAAGGGTGAGAATATCACCATCTATGGGGATGGGTCGCAGACGCGCTCCTTCTGTTTTGTCGATGACCTGATCGACGGTTTCCTGCGCATGATGGCCTCGCCACCTTCGCTGACGGGACCGGTCAATCTGGGCAATCCGGTCGAGTTCACGGTCGCTGAACTTGCCGATCAGGTGCTTGCCCTGACCGGATCGCGATCACGCATCGTTCGCCGGCCGCTGCCGACAGACGATCCCCGCCAGAGGCGCCCGGATATCTCGCGAGCGATGCGCGAACTCGGCTGGCAGCCCAAGGTGGTGCTGGCCGAGGGATTGAAAAAAACCATCGCCTATTTTGATGCCATTCTTGCAGCCAAGGGCCGCATGCTTATCGAGGTGGCGTGATGGGCAGCCGGCGCATCCTCGTCACCGGCGGTGCCGGCTATATCGGAAGCCACACAGCCAAGCTGTTGCGGTCAAGGGGCCTGGAGCCCGTCGTCTATGACAATTTGGCGACGGGAAACCGTTCGTCGGTGCGCTGGGGGCCATTCGTGCACGGCGATGTGCTGGATACCGTGCATCTGACGCGCACGATGGAGCGCTTCCAGCCCGCAGCCGCCATTCATTTCGCGGCCTCCGCCTATGTCGGCGAATCCGTCGCGGACCCGTCCAAATATTATCGCAACAATGTTGCGGGAATGCTGTCGCTGCTCGACGCTGCCCGGCAGGCGGGGTTGGAAAAGATGATCTTCTCCTCCAGCTGCGCCACCTATGGCGTGCCCGCCAGCCTGCCGATCGCCGAGACCATGCCGCAGGTCCCCATCAATCCCTACGGCAAGACGAAGCTGATCGCGGAACAGATGCTGGCCGACTACGCTGCCGCCTTTGGTCTGCACTATGTGGCGCTGCGCTATTTCAATGCCTGCGGAGCCGACCCCGAAGGCGAGCTTGGCGAGTGGCATGATCCCGAAACGCATCTTATTCCGAGGGCGTTGTTGGCCGCGGCCGGGCGCATTGAGCGGCTCGAAGTGTTCGGCGACGACTATGACACCGCCGACGGCACCTGTGTGCGCGACTACATCCACGTCAGCGATCTCGCCTGGGCCCATGTGCTCGCCTATGAACATCTGGCTCGCGGTGGCAGAAACCTTGCCGTCAATCTCGGTACCGGGCGCGGCGCCTCGATCCTCGAAATCCTCGAAACGATCGATCGCGTCACCGGGCACAGCGTTCCAATCGCTATCCAGCCGCGCCGTGCCGGCGACCCTCCGGCACTCTACGCCGATCCCAGCCTCGCTCGCTCCGCGCTTGGCTTCTCGCCGCAATATTCGGATCTCGATACCATTGTGCGGACGGCGGCGCCTTTCTTCGGATTGGGGGCGCGGTCATGACAAGGCGCCCCATCGACGAAACACGGCATGCTGGGCTTGTTCGAGAGCCGCTGCTGGCTCCTGTTCTGACAGGGTACCGCCGTGCGGAATATTTCGTCGGCGTTGCCTCGTGGTTCGCCGCCCTGATCTATTTCTGGGTCTGGTGGTTCGAGCCGTCCCATCATTTTTCGTGGCTCGGCAGCGTTGTTTCAACGTGGACCCTGGCTTGGCTGACGCTTATCCCGGCTTACTTCCTGGTGATGTTCGCCAGGGCTGTGAAGCCGGCGGGGCAATTGAAGCTGCCGCCGGAAAGCCGGGTCGCAATGGTGGTGACCAAGGCGCCTTCAGAACCCTTCACGGTGGTGGCCGAAACGCTGCGCGCGATGCTTGCGCAAACCGTATCGCATGACACGTGGCTCGCCGACGAAGATCCGTCGCCAGAGACTATCGATTGGTGCCGGTGGCATGGCGTCTTCATTTCAACACGCCGCGGGCGATCCGACTATCATCGTACGACATGGCCGCGTCGCACCCGTTGCAAGGAAGGCAATCTCGCTTTCTTCTACGATAACTACGGCTATGACCGCTACGACTTCGTCGCGCAGCTGGACGCCGATCATGTGCCGGAGCCTGACTATCTATGGCACATGTTGCATCCCTTCGCCGATCCGTCTGTGGGCTACGTATCGGCGCCGAGCATCTGCGACAGCAATGCAGACCAGAGCTGGTCGGCACGCGGCCGCCTCTACGCCGAGGCCAGCATGCACGGTGCGCTTCAGGTCGGTCACAATGGCGGCCTCGCGCCGCTTTGTATCGGGTCGCACTATGCGGTGCGCACTGTGGCGCTGAAGCAGATCGGTGGTCTTGGACCGGAACTGGCCGAGGATCACTCCACCACATTGATGATGAATGCTTGTGGCTGGCGCGGCGTGCATGCGGTGGATGCGATTGCGCATGGCGATGGTCCGCACACGTTCGCCGACCTCATCACGCAGGAATTTCAGTGGTCGCGCAGTCTGGTCACGCTGTTGCTGCAATATTCACCCGTCTACGTGCCACGGCTGCCACCGCGGTTGCGCTTCCAATTCCTGTTCTCGCAGTTCTGGTATCCGCTGTTCTCATCGTTGATGGCGGTGATGATCGCAACGCCAATCGTCGCGCTGGTGCGGGGCGAGAACTTCGTGGCGGTGACTTATCCGGATTTCCTGGCGCATTTTCTGCCGCAATCCCTGGTCCTCGTCGTTCTGTGCTATCGCCTGCGCGCGAGCGGTATTTTCAGACCCGTCGATGGCAAGATCATAAGCTGGGAAAGTGCGCTTTTCCTGCTTGCACGCTGGCCGTGGGCGCTGGCAGGAAGCATTGCTGCCATACGAGATTGGCTGACGGGGACTTTCGTTGATTTCCGCGTCACCCCGAAGGGTACTTCGGAAGTCGATCCATTGCCGTTCAGGGTTTATGCGCCCTACGTCCTGATCGTTGTGAGCTCCGCTTTGCCTGCTCTGTTGATTCAGGACGCCGGAGCCAGCCGCGGCTTCTATCTGTTCGCCATCATCAACAGTCTTTCTTACGCCGTGCTGATCGTCGTCATTCTGATCAGGCACGGTCGCGAAAACCGCATGAGGGCGGTCGGCCGTTTCTATCGTCCTGTAGCTGCGGCCGGTGTGCTGTCGATGGTCGTTCTACCGGCCTTTGCCACAGTCGAGCACGGCCGCGAGGGCGTCGAGGCTCTGGCCTGGGGTGCGCAGCATGTGCGGCTGTTCGAGGAGCGTTATTCGGCCGCCGGGGCAGGCGTTGGTCATAGCGAGCTGCGCAAGACGGCATTCAGGCCGCATTGGCGCTGGGCCATCGAGAATAAGACGTACTGAGTGTTGAACCGCGTAACAGGGGGCGCCGCAAGGCGTTGGTGCTATGAAGATCGCAGTCATTGGAACGGGTTATGTCGGCCTCGTCAGCGGGACGTGTTTTGCTGAATGGGGCCATGAAGTGGTCTGTGTCGACAAGAACGCCGACAAGATCTTTGGTCTCGTCAAGGGGCGGTTGCCAATCTACGAGCCGGATCTCGATGAGATGGTGGCGCGCAACCAGGCGGCAGGGAGACTTTCCTTTACCTGCGATCTCGCCGCGGCGGTCACGAGCGCGCAGGTGGTGTTCATCGCTGTCGGCACGCCATCGCGGGCGGGGCAGGGCGACGCCGACCTTTCATTCGTCTACATGGCGGCGCGCGAGATGGCACCGCTCCTGGCCGAGGGGGCAGTGGTGGCGGTCAAATCCACGGTCCCCGTTGGCACGAGCGATGCGGTGGAGAAAATCATCGCTCATATGCGCCCGTACGGATCGTTCTCGGTTGTTTCCAATCCGGAATTTCTGCGTGAAGGCGTGGCGATCGGCGATTTTCTGAGGCCAGACCGCGTGGTCGTCGGTGTCGAGGACGGTCGCGCACGCGCAGTGATGGCCGCGCTCTACAAGGGCTCGCTTGGCGAAACGCCGCTGGTTTTCACCGACAGGTGCACGTCGGAACTTATCAAATATGCGGCCAACGCCTTCCTTGCCACCAAGATCACCTTCATCAACGAACTGGCGGATCTGTGTGAGAAGGTGGGCTGCAATGTCGGCGAAATGGCTCTCGGCATCGGGCTTGACCGGCGCATCGGCACCAGCTTCCTCAATGCGGGGCCGGGCTATGGCGGGTCCTGCTTCCCGAAGGACACGCTGGCACTGCTCAGGACCGCACAAGACTACGGAGTGGTGCTGAGGATTGTCGAGGAGACGATCATCGCCAATGAAGCGCGCAAGCGCAAGATGGCACTCAAGGTCATCGAGGCTGTCGGAGGTGATGTCGAGGGGCTGACGATTGCAGTGCTTGGGCTCACCTTCAAGCCCGATACCGACGATATGCGCGAAGCGCCTTCGGTGCCATTGATCGAGACACTGCAGCGCTACGGTGCCGTTGTTCGCGCCTACGATCCGGTCGGGTTGCAGAACGCTGCGCGTCTCTTCGAAGACGTCACCTTGCTCAGCGATCCTTACGAATGCGCACGCGATGCGGATGCGGTGGTGGTGGTGACTGAATGGGGCAGTATCCGCCGCATCGACCTAGGCCGTCTCAGGCGGCTGGTGCGGACGCCGGTGCTCGTCGATCTGCGTAATGCGTTCGAGCCGGGCGCGGCGTCCGCCGCAGGGTTCCGTGTTTCGGCAATTGGACAGCGATCCGAGCAGCCGGAACGGGCAAACCTCACAACCGAGGAATCGGACTTCGAAAAGACAAGTTCCGTTTTGCCTCGCATGGCGCGTGGAAAGTGAGGCGCAGATGAACAATCATTTCATCGATTGGCGCCACAGGCTTTCCGACGGAATCCGGCCGTTCACGGCCGCTGCCTTCGGTCTCTCGCTGGGTTGTGGCTGGGCCTTTGCCACGGAGACAATTGCTGTGCCTGCGCAAGCACGAGCCATGACCGCCCCCGAACTCTATGACCTTTATCGGGACAAGACCTGGCAGTGGAGCGATGGCGCGGGACGCTTCCAGGAAAAGGGTCGCATCTTCCGGGCCTGGTCTGGCAACGCGACCAACGCCAGTTGGGCAGAAGGACGCTGGACCCTGACCGATGACGGACGGTTATGCCTGCGGGCCATATGGCATGGTCCCGGCGGCAGCTTCCCCAACAAGACCTGCTTCCGCCACATGCTTCACGAGGGCACGGTCTATCAAAAGAAGGAGCCGTCCGGCGCCTGGTACGTGTTCAAGCACGCGGCGCCTGACAAGGACGATGAGTATGGCAAGCTCGTCATGCAAGACACGGTGAGCGCCAAAGTGATGGCCTATCGGCCGGTGGCGCAGGCGACGACAACCCCAAAAACCGTACCGCTTCCGACGCCAGCGCCGATCGGTGCGTTTTGATAGTGGAGAACGAAGATGAACAGGAGACTCATGACGATCGCGCTTTCAGGCGCGGGTTTGCTGCTGACGGGAGTGGTCCTGGCAGCCAACAAACTTCCTCTCGGTGTTCCGAACGAGAATTCGGCAACGGCAACGATGCCTTCCGACAAGCGTCCGGTGATTACGCCCACATCGATCGGCTTCGGCGCCTATGATCCCTATGGGGACTTCGGCAACGATTCCAACTCGAAGATCGAACATCTCTTCCTGCCCTGGGAGGACGTCGATCTACGCACTTTGGCACTTGCTGACGACTATGCCCAGAAACGCGGCCGCTCGCTGCTCATCACGGTCGAGCCCTGGTCATGGTCGCCCAACTGGCGCCTATCCTCCTCTCAACTGTTGAGCAGCATTCTGAGCGGCGAACGCGATGGGTACATGGCTGCTGTCTGCACCGAAGCCGCCAAGCTGAAAAGCGACGTCACCATCCGCTGGGCGCAGGAGATGGACGAGACCGACAATCAGTTCACCTGGGCGCATTGGAATCCGCCGGACTATGCCAAAGCCTATCAGCGCATGGTCACCGTGTGCCGCGAGCACAACAAGACGGCCAAATACATGTGGTCTCCGAAAGGCAATGAAGGGCTGGAGGCGTTCTATCCTGGCACCGACTTTGTCGATATCGTCGGCCTCTCGGTGTTTGGTTACCAGCCCTATGACCAGGGTGTCATCGGCCACGAGACAAGTTTCGTCGAGCAGATGCGACAGAAATATCCCCGTGTCGAAGGCTTCGGCAAGCCGATCATGGTCGCGGAGTTGGGATATGAAGGCGATGCCGGCTACGTTCGCGACTGGGCGCAGGGCGTTGCCAAATCCTATCCCGAATTTCCCGAATTGAAGGCCGTTGTCTATTTCGACGACCGCGAAGTCTATCCGTGGCCGAAGGGTTACGGCTTGCCCAATTGGCGCGTCGTGCAAACGCGCGAGGCATCCAACTGAAAGAAGAGGCCGGAGCATTTCCAGGAAAAGTGTGTGACGGTTTTCCGTCCAGAATTGCGTAAAAACAAAGAGTTAGAGTGTCTCTGTGTTTCCGTGAAGAACGGAAACGCTCTAGGGTGGGAGTGAAGCAGATGTCCATTGTAAACAGACTGATCATGGGGGCAGTGCTGGTCGGCATGGCAGGCGTTGGAACGGTTGCCGCTTCAGCCGCGCCGAGCGCTGCCACGATCAAACAGGCCGAGCCGCTCAGCAACGACGACCTTTATCGACTGTACAGCCAGCGGTCGTGGATATGGAAAGATGGCGCCGGTTACTTCGCCGTGCCGCAGCGCCGTTTTTCAGCCTGGACAGGGAAGGGCAGGAGCGCCTCCTACGGGGTCGGGAGCTGGTTTATTGCCGATGTCGGGCGACTTTGTTTCAGAGCCGATTGGTACGCCAAGAGCGGCTCGGCACCAGCCCTCACTTGTTTCAGCCATCGCAGGAAAGGCAACGTCATATTCCAGAAGCGCGAGCCGAAGGGCGATTGGTACGTCTTCGCAAACGCGCCTGTCAGAAAGGGTGACGAGATCACCAAACTGCGTCGCGGTGACTATGTCATGGCGAGATTGAGCAAGGTTGAGGACAAGTTGGCAGCCAGGCGCTGACAAGATGCGGCAGCTGCTCGAGCAGCTGCCGTCTCGAGGAAGTCTGGTGTCAGGTCCGCAGGAAGCAGTGCGAGGTTTGTCCGAAGCCGCTTGGCGAGCAGATATGCGGCGCACGGCCATAAAAGCGCACGCTATCGGAAATTTTCTGCGTCTTCTTGGCGACCACGGCATGACGGCTGGCGGCAGCGATCTTGCCTTTGGGTTTGATCACTTCGGCCGTGAAGGCATGGCTCGCCTGTGTGGTGATGGAGGCGGATTTTAAATTGCTGTCGGTTACGGAGTTGCAGCCCGATAGGGCCACTGTCACGATTGCAGCGCAAAACAGCGAAACCGTGTGAAGCTTACTGCCGGCCCGGGAGGGGGCAGCCTTCGAAATCGAAGCCATCCTGTCATTCCTCATTGGTTGGGGGCATGCACGTATGCAACCAAGAGATACACCGAGTCGCTTAAGACGCCGTGGAGGCAACTCTGAAAATGCACAGCTTTCGCGGAGCGTATTCTTAACGGCTTGCGTGGAATTTCCGGTTGAACAGCGCCGGCGGTTGTAGCTGCTACGCTGGCGCCATCTCGATTGCCCGGCCCTTTTAGCGGTGCTTGCGCCCATGCGACAGGGGAAAATAGTCGCAGGTGGAAACAATCAAAATATCCGAAGTTGGGGGAGTAGGAGCCACTTGATTGCCGCAGTTATGGCCATCGCCGCTAGCGCTCAGCGATCCGCGTCTTCGCGGAGGTGGATGAGTTGCGCCTCGAACTGCCCTATAGCTTCCACCACGAGGACTATGAGCAGATACTGTCCGATGTGGTCGAACGCATCGCACCGATTTTCGGATGGATTGAAAACGGTGCCGCCCCTAAATTCGGCGCGCTCTCTGGCTCGATAGCACGCTGTCGGACTGGAAGCCTTCGTACCCTTCAGAGTCAGCGATCATCGATATCGGCACGTTCCTGATCTTCACCCGAGACGATTGGGCCCATTCGATCGTCGTGGTTGTGATCGAAGGCCAATTTGCGCTCCCAGGGATCGAAAAACTTGACGATCGACCGCTCCGTTTTGCCGTCATGGGCAAGATGGTTTTCTTTCATACTGAACATGGCGCAGGTTCCCTCTGCATTACTCTCACCAGAAAAGCCGCCCGGTCGATAGGCTATCGACCGGGCATGCCCTGCAGTGCCCAGCACCCCCGCGCATCTCCAAGACAGTCTACATGTAAACTTGTGAAGGTGAAGACGCGTACCCCATTTGGGGCAGCGGCTGTGACAATTGCGTGTCTATCTTCGACGTATTCAGCGGAATGCCTAATCAGGATCACGGATCGGGTGACGTGTTGCCGTCGCCAAACCGAATGACCTCCGGGCCTGGCCCTTTGGACTGCCGGCATCGCTGATAGAATTCAATAAATTCGGATTTGGGAAGCGCTTTGGAAAACAACCATCCTTGCGCGTAATGCACGCCGCGCTGCGACAGGTAGTCGGCCTGCTCCTGTCGCTCGACTCCCTCCGCAACGATGAACAAGCCAAGCGATTTCGCGATGTCGATGATGTGGGGCGTGATGGCGCTGGCGGCAGCATCCATGCCGATCATGTCGATGAAGGATTTGTCTATTTTCAATGCGTCGAGCGGCAGATCCTGCAGATATTGCAAGCTTGAATAGCCGGTGCCGAAATCGTCGATGGCGACGGAGTGACCTTCCCGTCTTGCCTTTTCGAGAGTGACGCGAGCCAGTTTCGAATCCATGAAGCCACGTTCCGTCGCTTCCAGCCAAAGCTGCTGTGCACGAATGTCGGTGGCCTCCAGGAGCGCGGCCATGTATGGCAGGAAGCTGCCGGATTTTATGTCCTCCGCTGAAAGATTGATGGCGATGTGCAGCGAACGGTCGGCAACGAGGAGGTCTTTCAACTCTGCGATCGCAATCTCGATGACCTGGTGGGTGATCGCTTCGATCAATCCATTTTCCTCGGCCAATGGGATGAAAATATCCGGCCGGACGGTTTCGCCATTGGGCCGCTGCCAGCGGACCAGCGTTTCGGCGCCGACGCATGCCCCGGTCTTCATGTCGATGATCGGTTGATAGTGGACGATGAATTCGCGGCGGCGAATGGCCGTCGCCAATTCGCCGAGCAGCGACAACCGGCGGCGCGACAGCCACACCACGAGGCCAACCATCAACAGAGATGTGGCGGCACCCACCGCCAGGGGCATGGGCAGATCGTCGCCCAGGTCCTGGAAGACATCCGCCGTTGGCGAGACGGCAACCACCGTCCAATCCCGATCGCGTGCGATGCCGTAAAGCGTGCGCTCGTTGGACTCGGGTTTTGCACCATCTGCCAGCTTTTGCAGCAATTGCAGGTCCGGATCATGGCGCGTGCCGACGACCGCTTGGCTGCCTCCGGCCAGAACGGCCAGTTTCACCTCCTTGTCCATCGGAACATCAGTGAAGCGTCCGGGATTGGTCAGCGCCACATAGGCTCCGAAATGAAAGCCCGTCAAAGGGGTGCCGCCGCTGATGAGCGGGCGCAGGCTGGCCGTTACGCCCATGCCGTTGCTCGTTGTGACGTCGATGGGAGACCGCAGAACCGGGGCTGTCGGCTTTCCCCACGAGTTGCACTGAAGCGTGCCGTTGTCGAAAAAGCCGATATCCTCGACCGACCGTGTGTTGACGACAATCGCTCGCAGCGCGGCGACATGCGCAGCCGAACAGGATGGTTCCGTCAGCCGCTCCGCCATCTCAAGCGCATTGGCAGCCTCGCTGAATGTCGCCTGAGTGCGCGCAAGCGCATAGTTGGCGATATCCAAGAGTTGCGTCTGTTTACGGGTCTCCACGATCGTCCACGACATATAGAAAGCCGCCACGATCGGGAGAACTCCCGCCAGGACAGCGAGACAGCTGGCTAAGGTGATGATGCCGGATCGACCCAAAGCGGCTCCCGTCTGTTCAAAGGCGCCGGTGACTGTCCCGGCCGCCGGATGTTCGGCTGGAGATCGCCCATCTGCCTTTGTACAACAGGATTCTTGAACGAAAGATGTGCGTCGGTCTCCGCGAACGCTCTCGTTGGAAGGCGCTGCTCTCCCACGAAACTCAAAAGGCGGGTCTACGGTTTGAAGGTTTCCGAAGTGAAGTGCCGCGAGAGCCGCTCCAGTTCCGGACCGAGGACCCTGTCTTGCTTCACCGGTGGTACGATAGAGCGCACTTCATCGGTGAAGCGGGCAAGGCGAGGCGGCGCGTTGCGTCTTGTGGCGTAAAGGGCCTGCGAGGCAATGGTTGAAAGAGCTGCCATGCAGGCATCGAGATATCGGCCGGCTTTTTCTTCCTTCGTCCAGGCGATGAAGGCTGTCGTTGCAACATCATCCTGACCTGAGCCAGCCGACTCGGTGCCAGGGATGAAAGTGGTCTGCGCTGCCAGCTTCGCCTGTTCGAGATATCCCGTGGAAGCCATTGGCACGTAGCCAAGCGCTCCGTGCCCATCACTGTCGCTTGGATTCCGATCGACCATCAGCAAATTGGGCAAATGTGATACCGCGCCGTTTAGAAGTTTGGATCCGTGGCGGTCGCATAGCAGGCAAAGATCCGCCCAGATCGCCGCCAGCTCGTCCATCGCGGGCGCGGCCATGGCGTTGTGATATCCGCCGGTGCTGATGCAACGGCCATAGGCATGTTTGTCGTCCGGCGGAATGAAAATGGGATTGTCGGAGGCCGAACGCAGCGAGATGGTCGCGGCGCGCTCGGCAGCCGCAACGGCGCGGTATGCCTGTCCAAGTACCCGGGGTACGATACGGAAGCTGACAGGCGCCTGGTAGTTGCGCCGTTCGTTCGTCCCACCTTCCAGATGACTGCGCAGGCCAGTCAAGGCGGCCGCCTCATGCTCGTCGCCCCAGAGGGTTTCAAGCGCTTCGTCATAATGCTCGAGTGGCGCCCGGAACGCCTCGATCGAAAGGGCAAAGACCTGCTCGGCACGTTGCAAGCGTCGTTTCGCGGAAAGCGCGCTGTCGGCGACGAGAGCAGCCGCGCACGGTGAGCCGTTGATCAGCGAGCCTCGTTCCTTGACTTCGAGATCGACGCGCGACGTCAGTTCCGCGAACAAGGGGTAGAGCGCGAGGATTTCTCCGGCCCCACCTTGGCCGGACGAGGCGACGGTGGGCATCGGTCGGCCGTCGAGCATTTCGGCGACAGCAAGTGCAATCCGTGGGGTGGTTGCTGCATGCCCCTCCACGAAATTTGCCAGCCGCGCAAAGACCATCGCGCGCACGACGCGCTCAGGGAAAGGATCACCAAACGATGTCGCGGCGGCGAAGGCCTTTATCCGGGCATGGCGCTCGCGTTCCTCGATCGAAAGACGCGTGTGGGCAAGCTCGCCCATTGCCGTCGTCACGCCATAGATGACGAGCGACGGGTCTTTGTCGATAAGCTTGAGAAAGGCGGCCCGGCAGCGGGCAATCTCCGAAAGGGCGGTTTCGCTGAGCGTCACACCCTCGTTCTGCCAGGCAACGCGCAACACGGTCTCGAGATTGATATCGCTTCTGGTGGTGATACTGACCGTCATCGTGCTCCCCCGATATCTTCAAGATAATGATATACGGAAGTGCTGCTCCCGCTCCCGAAACGTCAAGCCTCCCGGCCCACGGCGCGCGCCTTGCAGCCACGCCCGAAAGCCAGTTTCGTGAGAGGCGGAGCTTTCCGGTGCCCAGGAAACGCGCCCGTTTGCACGCGGGAGCCGCTCCTCACATTGCTCGCAACCGAACCGAAGCGCGCGCGTTGCCGAAGCAGCGTCCAAGCGAAGGAGTGCCGGCATGACTTCACCGAAGCAACAGCGGCTGCAACTCTCAGGCGGAACCGATCTTTCCTTCGTCACCGCAGGTGATGCATCCAACCCCGCGCTGCTGCTCCTGCATGGCTTTCCAAGTTCATGGCGCACGTTCGGCAGCGTCATTCCCGGGCTGGCACGCATCGCCTATGTGATCGCGCCCGACTTGCCCGGCTACGGCCAATCGACTCCTTTGGCCGCGCCCTCGTTCGAAGCGCTCGGTGGCGCGATCGAGGAGTTGCTGGATCATCTCAAGGTCGGGCCGCGCTTCATCTACCTGCACGATTGGGGCGCACCGGTCGGGGTGCATGTCGCCATGCGGGCGCCCGAACACGTGGCAGGCCTCATCATCCAGAACGCCAACGAGCACCGCACCGGCTTCGGGCCGCTCTGGCAAGACACATTCGAATTCTGGGAAAATCCGACCGAAGAGAACGAGAAGAAGGCGACGTCGCACCTGACCTTCGAGTTCACGCGCGAGCAATACACGGGTGGATTGCCGCAGGAGATCGCCGCCAGAATCAAAGGAGAACCTTGGGTCGAGGACTGGCGCGTGATGAACCTGCCCGGCCGTATGAAAACGCAGCATGCGCTGATTGCCGACTACGGAAACCATGTCGCCAATTTCGATGCCGTTGCCGACTATCTCAAGCAGAGGCAGCCGCCGGCGCTGATGCTCTGGGGCCGCCACGACCCATATTTCGATATTGCCGAGACGCTGTCGTGGATGCAGGACCTGCCGCGCATGGAAGCCCATATCTTCGACGGTAGCCATTTCCTGCTTGAAACGCATGCCGAGCCGGCGCTTCGCCTGATGCTGGACTTCATCGAGAAACAGCAAACGCAGCAATAACCTCCGGCCGGTTGAGGAGGCAGAGCTTTGAAGAGGTTTCGGCTTGCTGAACCCTGCTGATGCGCTCAGCCATCCAGCGCTTGCCAGAAGCGCAGTGTGGTCGCGACGATCGCTTCAGGCGCGTCTTCCTGCATCAGATGCTTCGAACCAGGAACCGAAGTGAAGGGCGCATTCAACATGCGTCGCGCCAATTCATAACCATCCTCTATCGGAATCCAGTCGTCATCCTCGCCCCACAGAATCGTGACGGGACAGCGCATCTCGCCAAATCGTTCCTCCACCTCCTGGCTGTATTTATCGTCCATCTGCGCGATCTGACGCCAGAAGGCCTTCTGGCCGATCTCGCCGAGCCACGGTTCAAGATAGAGCCGCATCTCGTCCTCGCGCAGCGTATTGGCCACCGCGTTGCCGATATAGGCGCGTAGCATCGCTTCGTGGATGTAGGCGGGAAGGTTCGCGAAGACCTGTTCGTTTTTTCGGGCCGCCTGAACCAGCGGGGAGCCCTGCGGGCTGATCGCCACGGGATCGATCAGGACGAGCGATCGGTACTCCAGGTCGTTCAGCAGGTGGGCCCGCAAGGCATTTGAACCGCCGAAATCGTGCGCGACGATGTCGGGGAGTTCCAATTGCCAATGTCGGTATAGCGCTGCGAATACTTCGTTCTGAACGCCACGGGACACGTCGGCCTCCGGTTTGTCCGACTGTCCATATCCGAGCATGTCGAAGCAGAAGATCCTGCGTTCGCGTGCAAGCAACGGCGCTATGCGCCGCCATTCTACCGACGAAAAAGGCGTGCCGTGGAGAAGGACGGCAGGCCGTCCTTCTCCACTTGCGCCCCAGGCAATCGAATGGCCTCTAAAACGGAAGCGTTCCGGCAAATCCCATGGATGGCTCGGCATCAGGCTTCCCTCCGCAACCAGTAAATCAAAGCAACGCGGGGCAATCGCACCGTCAGTCTTCCAGCAATATTCTCTCGTCGGCAGAAAGCGCGGCGAAGGCTTCACGGGCCTCCGCCGGTGTCGTCTGGCCATCGATCGCGCCTTCGACGATGTCCCTGGTTGCGTGATAGGCAGCTCCGCGCCGCGACTGCGGCCAATCGATGAGCACGTCGGCTGCACCCTGTACGGATGTCACCATTCGCGACGATGCTCCGGTTGCACCGGTTCGTATCCGCACCGGGACGTCGAACTTCAGACTGCCGTCCATCGCATCGCTGATGTCGACGGTGACTTTGGCAAAGACATCCGCCTCCTTAGCCGCTTCCGCAAAAGCCTCCCGGGCGGCGTTCGGTTTCTGCTGCCCGTGCAGGACGGCCAGACACAGCGTTCGTGCCCTGACATGTATGGCGGTGCCCTGCCGAGGCCAGCGGTTGATCAGCAAATAGGCGGCTTCGCGGGCATTGGATACTTTATGCACCGTCCTCACTGTGCCAATGAAAACAGGGATCGGTCTGTCGAACCATCCTTTCTGCATGGAACTCCTCCCAACGCATTGCCAATGTGGCTCAACGCGGCGGGCGGGGGGAAGTTGCATGATTATCCAGGAGCGTTGACAGGTCCAACCCGTCAATAGGGTCAAGGTCCGGCGTTGATTGAGCCGGCTGGCCGCACACGAGAGCAGATTTCGAATTATCGGAACGACTTCGCTCGTCGCAGGTTGGGTCCGACAAGGAAGTCATTCCATCGTGAATGACGCCGCCACACGAAACGCAGTGGAGCGACCCGATGTCCCGTCAAAACGATTTTGAAACCGGCGCGCGCGTACCGAAGCCTGGCAAATCCCTGCGCCCGGACCCTGTCCATACCGGCGACCGCAGTGACGAGCCCAAGAAACCCTACGGCCTCGTTGAAGATCGCGATGACGTCAACGAAAAGACGCGGCACTCCGACGGTCGCAGCCATAGCCACCCGCGCCTTCGCGGGCATCCCGGCTGACGCGAACGGCCATGGCGACCGCGCTTAGGCACGGGCCCATTGAAGCCAGTTCGCTGCATGTTTGCGTCGACATGCAGGTCCTGTTCGCAAATGGCTCCCCGTGGCAAGTGCCGTGGTTCGAGAAGACCCTTCCGAGAATAGAAATGATCGTTGGCGCACACACGGCAACGACGATCTTCACGCGCTTCCTGCCGCCCAATCGCCCGGCCGATGCCGTGGCGATGTGGCGCCGCTATTACGAGCGCTGGCGCTGCGTGACGTTGGAACGGATCGATCCCGGGATGATCGAAATCGCACCTGAACTCGCCGGCTATTCACCGCCCGCCGAGACTATCGACAAAACCGTATACTCACCCTGGACGGAAGGACGCCTCGACGCACTTCTATCGCGACGGCCCGCCACGACGCTGATCATAACCGGTGCGGAAACGGACGTCTGTGTGCTGGCCACCGTGCTCGGCGCGGTCGATCGTGGCTTTCGCACGATCATCGCTTCCGATGCGATATGCAGTTCGGCGGATGAAACGCATGATGCACTGCTGAAACTCTATTCGACCCGATTCAGCGAACAGATCGAGTTGGCGACGAGCGCCGACATCCTTGCCAATTGGACTGGTCGGGAGTGACGCCATGAAAAAGTCCCTGCGTGACAACGGGCTTACCATCGCTCTGATGATCTGTTTCCTGGTCAGCCTGCTCGGCATGGTCATCGCTGGATTGGGAAGCCACAATGCTGAACTGGCCGAACATTCCGTGAGCGGCGTCGGTCTGTCGGCATATCTGCAAAGCGGGCAATTCCTTTCGGCGCTCTTCGAAAACTGGGAGAGCGAATTCCTGCAGATGGCCGCTTATGTGGTTTTTACCGCCATCCTGTTCCAACGCGGTTCTGCGGAGTCGCGCGATCCCGATGATCCGGAGCGGCCAGGCGACATGCGGCCATGGCCAAGCCGCACCGGGAGATGGCTCTATGACCACTCGCTGGGGTTGACCTTGGCAGGCCTGTTCGCATTGTCGTTTTTTCGCACATTGGCGATCGAGCCTTGTTGCCGCCAACGAGGATGCTCGACTTCACGGCACTCCGCTGCATTCGGCCTGGACTTATTTAGGCGATGCCGAGTTCTGGTTCGAATCCTTCCAGAACTGGCAATCGGAGTTCCTGTCGACGGCGGTTCTGGTCGTGCTTTCCATATGGCTGCGTCATCGCCACTCGCCCGAATCCAAACCGGTCTCTGCTCCCGACAGCGAAACGGGCGCCTGACAAAGCGTGGCGGCGTGCCCCGAGCACCTCACCCACGAACGCCGCTTGGCCGGACGATCCGGGATACAGGCCTGCGCTCTGCGCGATCAGGAGTCGTCAACGGCCGATTGCGGCGAAACTCTTCTCGAAACGATCGACGACATCATCGACATCGGACATCGCCAGGCAGAGCGGCGGGCACATACGAATGACATTGCGGTAGGGGCCCGACCGACTGGCGACGAGCCCGTTGCGGCGTGTCTCCTCGAAGACCGCGAGCGTCTCCTCCGGCGCCGGATCCTTCGTTGCTCGATCCCTGACGAGCTCGATCGCCAGCATCAGGCCGCGGCCTCTGACATCGCCGATGATGGGATAGCGCTCCTTCAGCTCATCGAGCCTGGCTTTGAGCGCGCCGCCGACGGCCTTGGCGTTTTCCTGCAGCCGCTCCTCCTGCATCACCTTGAGGACGGCGCGGCCGGCTGCGCAGGCAACCGGATTCGCCCCATAGGTGTGGAACAGGAACTTGTCGGCCATCGACTCGGCAACATCGCGTCTGGCGATGACCGCGCCGAGGGGGATTCCGTTGCCGACGCCCTTCGCAACAACCACGATGTCGGGCACCACGCCATGGGATTCAAAAGACCAGAAGGCGTCGCCCGTACGGCCGACGCCGGCCTGCACCTCGTCTATGATGCACAGACCACCCGCGGCTCGCACCCGTTCGAACGCACCGGCAATGTAGCCTTCGGGAATGGGAACGATGCCACCATAACCCTGCACAGGTTCGATGATCATGCCCGCCAGCCTGCCGCTCGTCGACGTCGCGATCGCCCGGTCGATCTCCTTCAAATAGGGCTCCACGCCTTCGCCGTGAACGCCGCGATACTGGTTCGGCTCGGGCACGAAGGTCACGCCGCCAAGCTGTGGGACGGCGTGACGGAAGCCGGCTATTCCGGTCACCGATTGCGCTCCGAACGTGGCGCCATGATAGCTGGAAGCAAGCGCCAGCATGTCGATATTGCCGGTGTGGGAACGCGCCATGAGAAGGGCGAGGTCGATAGCTTCCGCACCGGAATTGGTGAAGTGGACCACCCACTCATGACCGGCCGGCATGGTGGCTGCCAGTTCTTCGGCATATTGTGCGGGGACCGGGTGGTAGAACATCGTGGTGCAGTGGGTCAGCTCGGCGACCTGTTCGCTCGCCGCCTTGACGACCTGCGGGTGGGCGTGCCCGACCGAAATGCAAAGATTCATCCCAAGCAGGTCGATGTATTTGCTGTCCTGCTCATCCCAGACATATTGCCCACGGCCACGCTTGATGATCAGCGGATCCTTGTAAGGAACGAATTTGCGCTGGGAGGCAGAGTAGAACCGATTCCTGCGGTCGACGATACCTTGCGTCGACCAGTCGACTGCAAGCGAGGGATGGGTATGGGGAGCGTTCATGTCTTGGCCTCCGATTGGAGCAGAGCAGACCATGGACGCGCGCCGAAGGCACCCGCCAAAATCGTCCATCAGGATAACTGATGCAGCCGATTAGCAGCTTTGCGATCTGCCGGACGCAGCCGTGCCGGCGTCATGCTGGAACAACCGACGATTCCAGGGTGTAGTGGTCGGGAGGCAAATCGGGCAACCGCTCGTTTATCGCCTGTTTCAGCACCTCGGCGGTGCGCGCGGCAAAGGCTTCGGGCAGATCCCCCAGCTCGCGTTCGCGCGCAACCAAAAGGATATTGCGGGACAGGCTGGTGAACGGCAGGGGATGGACGTCGATTTCCATGCCCTCGGCAAGGCCGTCGATCAGCAGGGTCGGTGTCAGTATGGCGAAACCCATGCCCGCCGCGACGGGCGCCATCACGACGCTGGAGCGGTCGCCTTCCATAGCCCGTGGCAGCTCTATGCGCATACGGCTGAGATGCTGATCGACGCGCAAGCCGACCGGCGTCTCCCTGGAGAAGCGGACGAAAGCGAGTTTTCTGGCAAGCTTCGTGATGTCGCCGACATCGCCTGAAAAGCCCTTCGGGGTCACAAGCAGGAATTTCTCCGTCATGACCGGGTAGCGTGTCAGCCCTTCGATCTCGAACAGTTCGCCGGACGTCACCGCAAGATCGGCGCGGCGTGCCCTGAGCAGCGCGACATGGTCGGTGGCGAGCCCGGCGAAAAGGCTAAGCTCGGGAATTCCGAAATTCTTGCGGGCTAGAACCGAAAGCGCGGGCGCCAGAGTGGTGGCGATGGAAGCCAGCAGTGCCACCCTGAGCAAGGGCAGCGGCGCTGCGTTGATGCGGCGCGCGTCGGTGCGCAGTCCCTCCACTTCCGCGAGGATCGCAGCAGCCCGGCGATGCAGCGCAATCCCTGCCTTGGTCAGCTCGATGGGCCGCAAATTGCGGTCGATCAGGCTGACGCCGAGCGCCGTTTCCAGATTCTTCAAATGTTGCGACGCGGCGGACTGCGTCATGCCGAGCATCTGCGCGGCCTGTGTCACATGCCGTGTTTCGACGACGGCTGCGAAGACCTCAATCGATCGAAACAGGTTGAAGTCGAAGCTGCCACTCTTCACCAGGGTTCCTTCGCACCCGCCGTACATAAGTTTTCCTAATGTTGCAGAAATCCCATTGAGCGCAAGCCTGCTTGGCGGGAATGATCGCGCCGTTTTGACAGCGAAGGTATCCCACTGGTGAAGGAAGACGCCCGGATCGTGATCATAGGTGGCGGCGTGATCGGCTTGAGCGTCGCCTATCATCTTGCTGAGCTCGGCGTTTCCGATGTCGTGCTCATCGAACGGCACCAGTTGACAAGTGGCACCTCCTGGCATGCCGCCGGCATCGTCGGCCCGCTCAGGGCCACGCTCAATCTGACGCGCCTGGCGCAGTACGCGGCGGAATTGTTCCCGAGGCTCGAGGATCTGACCGGCCAGTCCGCCGGTTATCGGCGAACGGGTGGGGTCTGGCTGGCACGTCAGGAAGAGCGAATAAGGGAACTCGAACGCATCGCGCATTTGGGCGACGTCTGCGGCCTTCGGGTGGAGATGGTGGATGCCGCCGTCGTTGGCGATCGGGTTCCCGGAATCGCGCCGGATGGGCTGGTGGGCGCGCTCTGGGTGGAAGAAGACGGACAGGCCAATCCCGTCGACATCTGCGCTGCCTATGCCAAGCGGGCGCGCGCCGCCGGAATCCGGATACTTGAAGGAACCGCCTGCAGCGGCTTCGTGATCGAAAAAGGCCGGGTAACCGGCGTCAGGCTCGCGTCGGGTGTGACGATCCGCTGTGACGTGGCGGTGAATTGCGCCGGCGCCTGGGCAAAGCATATCGGCGCCATGGCCGGTATCCCGGTTCCGCTGCAGGCGGTCGAACACATGTATGTGGTGACCGAACCGGTTGCCGGTCTGCCCAATCCGTTTCCCATCGTGCGCGACCTGGACGAGGGCATCTACGTCAAGGGTGATTCCGGCAAGCTCGTGCTCGGCGGCTTCGAGCCGAACGCCAAGATCCTCGACGTCGCTGGCCCGGCTGGCGACAGGCCCTTTCTCGAACTCCCCGAGGATTGGGACCAGTTCGAACCTTTCATGTCGGCCGGCCTGCGGCTTTTTCCGGCACTTGCCGAGACCGGTATTCGCCACTTCATGAACGGGCCGGAAAGCTTCACGCCGGACACCCAGCCGCTGATGGGCGAGTCGCCATATCTGCGCGGCTTCTTCGTGGCGGCCGGCTTCAATTCGACGGGCATGATGTCGTCTGCCGGCGCCGGCAAGGCGATGGCCGAATGGATCGTTGATGGCGAGCCGGGCCTCGATCTGTGGCCGCTCGACATCGCGCGTTTCGATCGCGGCTCGGCGTCGCGAGCTTTCGTGAGCGCGCGGATGGAGGAATCAGTCGCCGACCTGTTCCGGATGCACTGGCCTCACAAACAGCCCAAGGCCGGCCGTGGCCTGCGCCGTTCGGCGTGGCACGGCATGCTGGGCGAAGCCGGGGCGGTATTCGGAGCCCCGACCGGCTGGGAGCGGCCGCTCTGGTACGCCCGCAAAGAGGCGGAACGCGAGCCGCGCTACACCTTCGGCAGGCAGTATTGGTGGCCGGCGGCGGAGCGCGAGGCGGTGGCGATGGCGAGCGGCGTTGGCCTGTTCGAGCTTTCTCCCTTTACGAAGCTCGATGTCTCCGGGCGCGATGCGGCAAGATTGCTGCAACAGCTTTCGGCCAACGACGTCGATGTTGCGGAAGGCAGGTCGGTCTACACGCAGATGCTCAACCGGCACGGCGGGATCGAGGCCGACGTCACGGTCACGCGCTGCGGAGAGACCGCCTTTCGGATCGTTTCGGGTGCGGCGACGCGGCAAAAGGATTTCGCCTGGATCGCCAGGCACGCCGACGATCTCGGGCTCGATGCCTCGGTGTTCGACGCCACTTCCGCCGAGGCGGTTCTCGGTGTCATGGGACCGCGCGCCCGCGATCTGCTGCAGGAATTGACCGATGCGGATCTGTCCGACGTGGCCTTTCCGTTCTCCACCTCACGGCGGATCGATGTCGGCATGGTCAATGTGCGGGCAACGCGCGTCAGCTTCGTCGGCGAGCTTGGCTTCGAACTCTATGTTCCCGTCGAATGTGCCGAAAGCCTGCTGTCGCCCATCAGGCAAGCCGGCAAGGCGCATGATGCGGTCCTTTGCGGTCACTATGCGCTGGACGGCTGCCGGCTGGAAAAGGGCTATCGGCACTGGGGGCACGATATCGGGCCGAAGGAGACACCGATCGAAGCGGGGCTGGGCTTTGCAGTCTCCTGGACAAAGGGCGATTTCATCGGTCGCGACGCGCTCGAAGCGCGGAGAGCAGAGGGTTTCAGCCGCCGCCTCCTGCATTTCGCGGTCGACGGCGCCAATCCGCTTCTGCTGCATGACGAGCCCATCTATCGGGACGGCAAGTTTGCAGGGCTGACCACCTCCGGCGGCTTCGGCTTCCGCACGGGGCTGAGCCTCTGCCTCGGTTATGTCGCCTTCGAGCCGGGCGAAACAAGACAGCAATTTGCCGCTTCGAACTATGAGATTGCGGTCGCGGGACAGCGCTTCGGCCTCAGGCTCCTCGACAGGCCGCCTTACGATCCATCGGGCAGCAGGATGCGCAGCCAATAGGAGACACTATGAGACAGCATGCCCGCGTCGTCGTGATCGGCGGCGGCGCCATGGGGGTTTCCCTTCTCTACCATCTGGCCAAGCGCGGCTGGAGCGACGTGGTGCTTGTCGAGCGGCAGGAACTGACGGCGGGCTCGACCTGGCACGCCGCAGGGCTCTGCACGCATTTCGCCCACAATGCCACGATCATGGAGATGCGGGCCCACTCCGTGCGGCTCTACCGGGAGGTGCTGGCGGCTGAAACCGGCCTGCCTACCGGCTTCCATCCGAGCGGCGCGCTGCGCGTAACGCGCTCGCAGGAGCGGATGGACGAGTTCCGTCACGTGCAGGGCCTTGGCCGCTTCGTCGGCTACGACTTCGAGATTCTGACACCTGCCGAGCTGAAGAAAATATACCCGCTCTGCGAAACCGACGGCATCCTCGGCGCCTTCTATGAGCCGAATGACGGGCATGTCGACCCGACGCTTGCCACCAACGCGATGGCCGCGGGAGCGCGTTCGCGCGGTGCTGAGATCATGCGCCACAATCCTGTCCTCTCGATCCAGCGCATGGCTTCGGGTGAGTGGCTGGTGCGCACTGCGCAAGGGGACATCAGGGCACAGCATGTCGTGAACGCCGCCGGCACCTGGTGCCGGGAAGTGGGTACGATGATGGGCATCGACCTGCCCGTCGTGCCGATGCTCCATCAATATGTCGTCACCGATACGGTGCCTGAAATCGCCGAGCGGATCGCCGGCGGCGAAAGGGAACTGCCGATCATCCGCGACCCGGAGGAAAGCTGGTATCTGCGCCAGGAGAGGGACGGCTACATCGTCGGACCCTACGAGAAGGCGGCTCATCCCTGGGCGATCGACGGCGTTCCTCCGGAGTTCGGCATGGAACTGCTGCCGCCGGATCTCGATCGCGTCGAACATATCATCGCACTGGCCATGGAACGGGTGCCTGCACTTGCCAACGCAGGCATCAAGACCGTCGTCAATGGCCCGATCACTTTCACGCCCGACGCCAATCCGCTGGTGGGGCCTGCTTTCGGAGTGAGGAACGGCTGGCTTCTGACGGGCTCCAGCATGGGTGTGATGGAAGGCGGCGGAGCCGGGGCCTTCCTTGCCGACTGGATCGTCGACGGCGAGCCGCCGAGGGATGCACTGGCCATCGATCCCCGGCGGTTCGGCAACTATGCCGACCGCGACTACCGCGTCGACAGGGCTGTGGAGTGCTTCGGCCTGCAATTCGGCGTTCACTATCCTTACGAGGAACGCGAGGCGGGGCGACCGCGTCGCACCACGCCGGCGCTCGACGTGCAGCTTTCGCAGGGGGCGGTATTGGGCGCCGCCTACGGGTGGGAACGACCCAACTGGTTCGCGAAAGCAGATAGCGGATGCAATCCGCCGCTCACGTTCAGACGGCCGGGCTGGCTGGATGCCGTAAGAGGGGAATGTCTTGCCGTGCGGGACGGCGTCGGGGTCATCGACCTCTCGGCCTTCTCGAAATTCGATGTGAGCGGACCGGATGCCGAAGCGTTCATGGCCTCGCTGGGCGCCAACACGCCGCCATCGCGCCTTGGCCGCATCGGCCTCATCCATGTTCTGACCGAGAAGGGCGGTGTCGCGTCCGAGTTTACCGTCACGCGGCTCGAACAACACCGTTTCTACCTGACCAGCGCAGCACTGGCAGAACGACACGACGAAGACCTGCTTCGTGCCCGCTCTGCTTCGTTTCCCGGTGTCGTCATCGAAAACATCACCGAAAGGCGAGGTGTCCTGGGCGTCATGGGGCCGAACGCTGCCGCCGTCCTGCAAGCGGTCAGCGAGGTCGATTTCTCGAATGCAGCCTTCCCGTGGCTGTCGGCGCAGACGATCAGGATCGCCGGCATCAAGGTGACGGCGCTTCGGGTATCTTACGCCGGTGAACCGGGATGGGAGCTGCATGTCCAGCTCGCGCAGTTCCGGCGCCTCTACGACACGATCGTCAAGGCAGGTGCGAAATATGGCCTGCGTCCCTTCGGCGTCTATGCATTAAACTTCATGCGGTTGGAGAAAGGCTATCGCGGCTGGGGCGCCGACCTGACGACCGAGCGCACGCCACTTGAGGCCGGGCTTAGCGCCCTGGTCAAGACGGACGGACGCTCCTTCATCGGCCGCGAGGCCATGCTCGAACGCCAGAAGGCGCGTCCCTGGCGGATGGCGCTGCTGGAGATCGAGGACGATGGCGAACGGCTTCCGTTCTACAGCCACGCTGTTCTGCGCGAAGGCCGGCCGGTCGGCGTCATCACCAGCGGGGGGTATGGCTTTCGCACGAACAAGGTGCTGGCGCTCGCCTATCTCAAGCCAGGGATAGCCGGACGTGAGTTCGACATATCGATCCTCGGCAAGGAACTCGCGGCGCTAGAGCTGGAGGAAGCCCCTTACGATCCGCGAAATCTGCGTTTGCGTGGGCTGGATCATTTGCAGCCCGCGGCGTCGTTTTGAACGTCTGGAGAGACACGATGGAAGATGTCGTCACACCTGGCGAGGCAGCGTCCCCGGCGCGCTCGCGCGGACGCGCCGCGCGTCTCGTGCAACGAGGCTCCCAGGAGCCGCGCCGCCCTTACATCAGTCGCAGGATCGGAACGTTCAACATCCTCGATGAGGAGGGCCTGAGCCTGATCGAGGCCAATGCCGACCGTCTGCTCAAGGAGATCGGAATGGAATTCCATGACGATCCCGAGATCCTCGATCTCTTCCGCGATGCCGGAGCCGACGTGAAGGGAACGCGCGTCCGCTTCGAGCCCGACATGTGCCGCAAGATCGTTCGCGCGACCGCTCCGCAGCAATTCAAGCAACATGCCCGCAATCCCGCCAACACCGTTGTGATCGGCGGCGACAACACTGTGCTTTGTCCATCCTGGGGCCCGCCTTTCGTGCACGATCTCGACCGGGGCCGTCGCTATGCGACGCTGAACGACTTTCGCGATCTGGTGCGGATTCATCAGATGATCCCATACCTGCATCATTCTGGCGGTGTGGTTTGCGAACCTGTCGATCTTCCAGCGAACAAGCGTCATCTCGACATGCTCTACACGCATGTGCGCTATTCGGACCGCCCTTTCATGGGCGCGTTCATCGGCTCGATGCGGGCACAGGATGCGGTCGACATAGCCAAGATCGTCTTCGGCGAGGAATTCGTCGCAAACAACGCCGTGCTCTACAACGTCAGCAACACCAACGCGCCGCTTGTGCTCGATGCCAACATGTCCGGTTCGCTCAAGGTCTATGCACGCAACAACCAGCCGGTCGCCTGCACGCCCTGGACGCTTGCCGGTGCGATGAGCCCCTGCACGGTTGCCGGCACGCTGGCGCAGGTGCTGGCCGAGGCGCTTGCCTGCCTCTCTCTCGTGCAGCTCATCAACCCGGGTGCTCCCTGCCTGATGGGAAGCTTTGCCAGCACCATCTCCATGCAGAGCGGCGCGCCGACTTTCGGCACGCCGGAAGCGGCAAAGATGGTCCTGGCAGCCGGTCAGCTGGCGAGAAGGCTCGGGGTCCCGTTTCATACGGTGGGCACGCTTTCGGCATCCAAGCTGCCCGATGCGCAGGCGGAGCAGGAGGGGACATGGGGCTTGCTGATGTCGCTTCTCGCCGGCGCCAATGTCGTCAATCACGCCACGGGATGGCTGGAGGGAGGACTCGTCACAGGCTTCGAGAAGACCATCATAGATGCCGACCTCTGCGGCAAGGTGATGAGCCTGTTCGAGGGCATCGACCTCTCGCCGAACGCTCAGGCTATGGAAGCCATCGAGGAAGTCGGGCCGGGGTCGCATTTCCTCGGCAGCGCCCATACACAGTCGAACTTCCTGTCTGCGTTCTATCGCTCGACGATCAGCGACAACAATTCATTCGAGCAGTGGAATTCCGAGGGTGGCCTGGATGCTGCCCAGCGTGCCAACCTCCGGTGGAAGAAGCTTCTGGCCGACTATACGGACCCGGGCCTCGACCCCGCGGTCGACGAAGAACTGCAGGCCTTCATCGCCAGGCGCAAGGAGAGCATGCCGGACCAGGACTATTTCTGAGCGGTAAAAGCGCTTTGCTGGTCAAGGCCTTATGCGAGTCATCGTTTTTGCTAATGCAAAAGAATATGGGATGGATTGCCTGTTCCTTCCGCTAACCTGACGGCAAGATCAGAGAAAATCCGGCATCAGGATTGGGGAACCTCATGAAACATTGTCTTCTCGGTTTATCGCTCGGCGTTACGCTGTTCGCCACGACGGCATCGGCGTTATCCGCCGACGTCACCATGCCGGACCCGAACTACGCGACCGCCACGGCGGTGATGAATGTGATCAAGGCGGCGGCGGAGCAGGAACTCGGCCTGTCGATATCGACGGTCACGACCACTGCGGTGCCGGTGATCTGGGAGGCGATGGACCGCAACAAGGGAGAGGTCGACATCTGGCCGGACACCTGGCTTCCCAATCAGCAGGGGCTCGTCGACAAATACGTCAAGGACAAGAAGTCGGTTAAGCTGGCCGAGAACGGATACGAAGCTAGGCAGGGCTATTGTGTCACGCAGGTCACCTACGACAAACACGGCATCAAGAACGTCTCGGATCTGGCCAATCCCGACAATGCCAAGATCTTCGACCGTGACGGCGACGGGAAGGGCAACATATGGATCGGGGCGCCGGGTTGGCAGTCGACCAATATCGAGAAGGTCCGCGCCCGGGATTACGGCTTCGCCGATTTCTTCAATCTCGAAGCGACGGACGAGGCGATCTCGAACGCCACGCTCGACAGCGCGGCAAATCAGGACAAGCCCTGGATTGGATATTGCTACGGGCCTCACCAGAATTTCGCGCGCTACAAGCTGCAGTTCCTCGAAGAGCCGCAAAATGATCCGGCCAAGTTTGTCGTTGTCCAGGCCAACGAAGACCCGCAATGGTTCGAGAAATCCAAGATCGCGTCGGCATATGCCAAGACAACGGTCCATGTCGCCTATGCTTCATCGCTGACGGACAGGCAGCCCGATCTTGTCGCCGCGCTGGAACGCATGCAATTCAATCCTGATGATGTGAGCAAATGGGCCTATTCCATCATCGTGGACAAGAAGCCTGCGGACGAGGTTGCGAAGGATTGGATCAAGGCAAATCCCGAAACGGTTTCCAAGTGGTTTGGCCACTGAACGGCAGGGCTCCGCATCGCGACAGGCTGGTTGCAAAGACGGACGGGTTCGTTTCCCGCAAGGGCATGCCGCGATGACGCAGGCGCATCGCACAACCTCCGTCGCGTATGACGCCACGGTGCCGGATCCCGATCCCGCCATCGTCATGAAGTCGGTGTGGAAGGTCTTCGGTGGCCGCGAGCGCGAAGCGATCGAGGCGATCCGGAGCCAGGGGCTCGACAAGCAGCAAGTCTCGGAGCGCTTCGGCTGCGTGGTCGGGGTCGCGGGTATCGACATCTCGGTTGCCCGCGGCGAGATCTTCTGCGTGATGGGTCTTTCGGGCAGTGGGAAATCGACGCTGATCCGCCACATCAATCGCCTGCTCGAACCGTCCGCCGGAGAAATCTTCATCGATGGCGAGAACATCATGGCGAAGAGCCCGACGGAGCTTCGCGCGTTGCGGTCGCGCAAGATCGGCATGGTGTTCCAGAGCTTCGGGCTGCTGCCTCACCGCACGGTGCGCGACAACGTCGCGCTGCCGCTGGAGATCCAGGGCGCGGGCAAGCAACGCCGCTTCGACGTCGCCGAGGCCGCGCTGGCGAAGGTCAATCTGTCGGGTTGGGGGGACCGCTATTGCCAGGAACTATCGGGAGGCATGCAGCAGCGCGTCGGACTGGCGCGCGCTCTCGCGGCAGATCCGGCAATCCTTTTGATGGACGAGCCTTTCAGCGCGCTCGATCCGTTGATAAGGCGACAGCTTCAGGACGAGTTCGTGGCCCTTTCCAAGTCGATGGGCAAGACGGTGATCTTCATCACCCACGATCTCGACGAAGCGATCCGCATCGGCGACCGGATCGCCATCATGAAAGACGGCGCGATCATCCAGACCGACACGCCGGAAGAGATGGTCACGGCACCGAAGCACGATTACGTGGCTCGCTTCATCGCCGATATCTCGCGCCTCAACGTCATCACCGCGCGCCGCGTCATGCAGCCTGTTGCCAAGGCCGGGCCGGAGCAGCAAGGACTGCGCAGGGTTGCCGAACATGATCTTCTGTCCACTCTCGTGGAGATTGCGGCGGTCTCGCCCGATCCGCTGGCGGTCGAGGACGCGAGGGGTGTTATCGTCGGTATCGTCGATCGCCAGTCGATCCTCGACGGTTTGAGAAAGGGGATATGAGGTGAATTCGCATACGCCCTCGCGTCCCGCCCTCGCGGTCCCGCAAGAGGCCGGATCCGAGGACGCGCTTATCCGCGAATTCGCGGTCCAGAGTTCTGACTACTATGTCCGCGCCTTCGCAAGGATCAGGAACGCGACCGGAAGAGCCTGGTCATTCAACCCTACCGCGGCACTTCTTGGGCCTGCGTGGGCGGCCTCGCGAAATCTGCTGGTGTTGTTCTGGATAACGCTGCTGCTCCACATGGCGGCCGTCGCCCAGATCAGCATCGGCGCTTCCGGCAACCTTGGTGCCGCGGAGCAGAGCCGTGCCGACCGCCTGACGCAACAGGCGGGCGAACGAGCCAAACAGGCGCAGGCTGCCAGAGATGCGGGCGCCGCCAATGCCGATGGCCTGGAAAAATCGGCGAAGGCTCTCGAGCGTGCGGCGGCCAAGGCGGTGGCGACCGCAACCGCGGCGCGCGCTGGAGGTCCGCGCGTTCTGGCAAGCGGCCTTGCCACGCTGGCATTCAGCGCCGCTCTCGGCGGGCTGCTTGCCAACGGCATGCTTGAACGCCGCTTCACTCGGTGGCGTTCGGATCGAACCCTTCACAACGGCCGGAACCACCTGCTTGCATCATGCGCCACGCTCTTCTGCGTCGCGGTCTTTACACTCACGGCGTATCGTTTTGCCACGGCTGCTCCGCCGTCGTGGCTGGCGGCTGCGCCGTCGAACAGGGATTGGCAGGCCGCGTTGTCATCCGGGCTCGATGGCGTGATGCGGCAAGTGGCACAGTCGGGAGACGGCTTCTTCAGCCTCATCACCCGGGGTCTGTCCGGCTTTCTCGATGCTCTGGCCTATGTCCTGGCCTCCATGCCATGGCCCGTTACGATGGCGCTGATCCTGCTGCTTGCCTGGCAGGTTGCCGGCCCGCGCGTCGCCATCTTCACCGGCGCGGCGCTCGCCTATCTTTCATTGCTCGGCTTCTGGGAAAAGAGCCTCGACACGATCGCCCTGCTCGGCACGGCGGCGATCCTGTGTCTGGCCATCGGGATTCCGCTGGGTATCTGGTGCGGACGCCGGCCGCGCGTCTATGCGGCCATACGCCCGGTGCTGGATTTCATGCAAACCATGCCGGCCTTTGTTTACCTCATCCCCGTCATCGCGCTCTTCGGCATCGGCAAGCCACCTGGCATCATCGCCACGCTGATCTTCGGCACACCGCCCGTCGTGCGCCTGACGGCGCTGGGCCTGCAGGGCGTTCCGGTCAGCATCCGCGAGGCCGCGCAGGCATATGGCGCGACGCGATGGTTTCTCCTCACGCGTGTGGACTTGCCGTTGGCCAAACCGTCGATCATGGCCGGCATCAACCAGACGATCCTGATGTGTCTTTCCATGGTTGTCATTGCCTCGCTGATTGGAGCGAAGGGGCTTGGCGAGGATGTACTCAATGCATTGCAGTATGCCGCCGTGGGGCAGGGGCTTCTGGCTGGTTTCGCAATCCTGCTCTGCGCCATGGTGATCGATCGCATTGTCCAGGGCAACATTTCGCAATCGGGCAAATAGCTCCGAATACGCTCGATAATCCCGAACAGATGGCGATGACGCGAAGCTTCCGGAGTGACATCTGTTTTATGGAAAGCAGTCGGAGCAGGGCAGCGGAGGCGTCGAGCGCTTCAGCGATAGTCATTTCTTTGCAAAAGATCGATCGCGGCAGCATATCGATCTTCTAGGACGCCCCGGGAATTGCTCTGGTCTTGTGGCTGTTCGGTTTCCGGTCTAACTAGCCGACGGTTAAATCTTATCGGACTCGCGATGCTTTCCGATTCCAGCGTACCAGAAG
The DNA here is from genome assembly GCF_042739215.1 of Mesorhizobium sp. NPDC059054. Taxonomy (NCBI): domain Bacteria; kingdom Pseudomonadati; phylum Pseudomonadota; class Alphaproteobacteria; order Hyphomicrobiales; family Phyllobacteriaceae; genus Mesorhizobium; species Mesorhizobium sp. NPDC059054. The sequence goes on along the minus strand of NZ_JBHYHV010000006.1, from coordinate 154,460 downwards.
TTGCACGGCGGCCCGGCTTGAGTGGCAACACCAAGGTAACGCGCGAGGACTGGATGAAACTCGCGCTGGAGACGCTGATCTCCGAGGGCGTGGAGGCTGTGCGGATCCTTGCGCTCGGGCAGAAGCTGGATGTGTCCCGCTCCAGCTTCTACTGGTATTTTAAAAGCCGTCAGGACTTGCTGCACCAGCTTCTCGATCATTGGCGTGACAACAACACCCGCTTCATCGTCAAGCAGGCTGACAGGCCCGCCGCGTCGATAACGCAGGCAGTGCTCAACGTCTTCGAGTGCTGGCTGGATGAATCGCTTTTCGATCCGCGGCTGGATTTCGCCGTGCGCGCCTGGTCGCGCCAGTCAGCCGAAGTGCATCGGATCGTGAACGAGGAGGACGACACACGGGTCGACGCCATCCGGGCGATGTTCTCGCGACATGGCTACGAACATGTGGAGGCATTCGTGCGGGCGCGCGTGCTGTACTTCACCCAGATCGGTTATTATTCGCTTGAAATCGTAGAGCCGGTGAGCAACCGCCTGTCCCTGACGCCTGCCTATCTGCTCACACACACGGGCGAAGAACCTCGCGAAGGGGAGGTGGAGGCCTTTGCCGAAAAGATACGGAGGCGACCCCGCAGTTCCCGTGCCGCTGACGATGAGCTCGCTGCCTCGGCAGTTCGATAGCGCCGGCCTCCGGTGCCCCTCGGATCAATTCAGATCGCGAGGAAATTCCCTGACCTCTTCACGATCAACGACGATCTCGTCACCGGTACGCGCAACGAGGTGCGTCTCCATGCGCCAGACATCACGCAGCCCACGAACCGTTGCGGAAACCGAAACGCTGGCGTTCCAGTCGCCTCGCGCGTAGGACTTGTCCCAGGTCACGGTTCCCCGCGCCGAGTTTGGATGGTCGGGATGAATGGCGTAGACCTCTGTCTGCCTGGCCGACACAATCATGCCGGTGTGCGGGTGGCGCACAGTCCCGGTGTCGCTGACGACGGTGTAGATAGTCTCGCCAGTCACCTGATTCGTCGTCACCTCGCGCCGGAAAGGCTCGCCGGATTTGACTACTTCCTGTGCCATGGGCGTCGCGCTCTCCGGCGCTTCGAAGTCCGCAAGCGTCGCGTCGAGGGCCTGTGGTTCGCGCACCGGCAGGATCAGCCTGCTGCCAGCGCAATGGATCGACAGTGTCGCCTTCTCTGGTGCCGGAAAGACAATCGGCCAATGTCCCGTCGCGACGGCGAGCCGGATGCGCTGACCTTTCTCGAAGCGCTGGCCGCAGCAACGCAATTTCATGCGCACCGTCTCGACCTTGCCTGGCTTCATGGGTTGGGGTTCGAGGTCGTCATCCCGATGCGTGAGGTTCAGGATCCCATAGCTGATGCGTGCAGCCGCACCGTCTTCAAGCACGAGTGACAAGGTTGCCGAGACCAGCGCGACCGGCTTGTCCGAGGAGAGTTTGACCTCAAATTCCGGGAAGCCGAGAATCTCCACGGCTTCCTGCAGAGGCTCCGTTTCAAAGATGAGTGCGTTGCCGGCTTCCATGCGCTGATCGACCGGCAATGTCGGCACGGCCCCATAGCCGCACCACGTTCCGGAGGAGAGGCCCGCCGTTGACGGCGAGCAGATTGTCAGCACGTCGTCGCTGCCGGCGCTTTCGCCAAGGCGCCCTGGCGACAAAGCGAGAGAGCGCTCGCCGGCTCCGGGCCCTGGCCAGGAAGGCTCGGCGGCCCAGTGGCCGGGGCGCTCGTCATAAATGGCAGCTGGCGGCGCGGGATCCTGGATCCAGGCACGCAGCATGGGCTCGTCGGCAATGCCGGTGTTGATACCCTTGAGATATTGATCCCACCAGCGCAGGCATTCCTTGAGGAACCCGATGCGCGGGCCGGGCATGGCGAAATGAGGATATTTGTGTCCCCAGGGACCGATCAGCCCCTTGCGAACGCCCGGGAGGTTTTCCATCATTCGGAAGATCGGGTTTGGATAGCCGTCGACCCAGCCACCGACTGCGTAAACGGGGATCTCGATATCGGAGTAGTTCTCGCAGATCGAGCCGTGCTTATAGAATTCGTCTCGGCGCTGATGCTCGAACCAGTCCTGCATCCAGATGCCGTTGCCGTTTAAGCGGTCGTCCCAAAGCTCGCGCCAGCGATCCCCTGCAATCAGCGGATCGGGCGGCGTCATGGCGATTGCCCAGGCGGTGGTACCCCAGTTCAGATTGTCGCACATCTGCGCGCCGCCGAGATAGTGGACGTCGTCATTGTAGCGGTCGTCGGTAGAGCACAACGTGATGACGGCCTTCAGTGCCGGCGGCCGGCGGGCGGCGACCTGGAGCCCGTTGAAGCCGCCCCAGCTGATGCCGATCATGCCGACCGCGCCGGAACACCAGGGCTGCTTCGCCAGCCATTCGATCACCGCGAGGCAGTCATCCTGCTCCTGCTTGAGATATTCACCCTTGCAGATGCCTTCGCTGTCACCGCTGCCGCGCATGTCGACCCTCACGCCAGCATAGCCGTGACCGGCGAAGTAGGGATGCGTGAGCGCGTCGCGCTCCACCGTTCCGTCACGCTTGCGGTAGGGCAGGTATTCGAGAATAGCAGGCACGGGATCTGCCTCGGCGTCCACCGGGAGCCAGATGCGGGCAGCAAGTTTCACGCCGTCGGGCATCGGGATCCACAGGTTCTCGATCTCATGCACCTTGCGCGGAAAATCGGTGACCACGCGGATGTCTTTCATCGGGCGAACCTTCTCTTAGGTTGTGGCAATTGTCTTGACGGCGCGCGGGCCCGCATCGAGCGGGAAATGGCATGTGAGCCGGCTAGTCCCGAGCGCGGACGAGGCAGGCACCTGACCTGCACAGATGTCTTGAGCGAACGGGCAACGGGTGTGGAACTCACACCCAGAAGGCCGGTCGAGCAGCGACGGCACGTCTGCGGGCAGTGCGATGCGGTTGTGCACCTTGTCCGGATCAGGTTCGGGATTCGCGGAAAGCAGTGCGGCCGTGTATGGGTGCCGCGGCGCCTGAAAGATCGCTTCCGTCTCGCCTTCCTCAACAAAGCGCCCGAGATACATCACCGCCATCCGATCGGCGATCTGCCGCACAACGTGCAGATTGTGGGTGATGATGAGCATCGACAAGCCCATGCGGTCGCGCAAGCTGTTGAGCAGATTGAGCACCTCGCCCTGGATCGACACGTCGAGACCGGCCGTCGGCTCGTCGGCAATGATCAGCACGGGGTCGAGCGCAACGGCCCTTGCAACCCCGACCCGGCGAGCCTGCCCGCCGGAGAGCTGGTGCGGATAACGGTCGGCGAAATCGCGTGGAAGACCGACCAAGGCAAGCAGGCGCTCCACTTCGGCGTTGAGGCTGCGCCCGGACAGGCCATGGATGGCGAATGGCTCCGCGAGCAGCGACCGAACGCTGAGCCGTGGTGACAGCGAGCCGACCGGATCCTGGAACATCATCGATATCTTGCGCCGCAACGGCTTCCAGCCCGCGTTCGAAAGACTGCCCAGTTCCCGGCCGTCGAAGCGGATCGAGCCGCTCGCCGCCGGCTGGAGGCCGTTGACGGCGCGCGCGAGCGTCGTTTTGCCCGAACCGGATTCGCCCACGAGCGCGAGCGTCTGGCCGCGCTCCAGGGTGAAACCGACCCCGGCGACGGCCTCGATTTCAGTCAGCCGACCGGCGAGCGCGCTGATCACGCCGCCGATGCGGAAACGCACCCGAAGGTCGGAGACTGCGAGCAGGGGTTCCGTTGTCATGCACGCGCCCCGGCCGTTTTTTCGGCGTGCCAGCATCGCGTGACATGGGCGCCACCGATCGGGATGTCCGGGGGCATCTCTGCGCAGGCCTCGTCGGTGAATTCGCAGCGCGCTTGGAAAATGCAGCCCTTCGGTCGGTCGCGAAGGTCGGGTAGCGTGCCGGGAATGGTGGGCAGCTGCGGTTCGCGGCGCGAGAGCCTCGCCGGATCGCAAGCGAGCAGCTTTTTGGTGTAGGGGTGTCGCGCATTGTGGAAGATATCGCGTGTCGAGCCGTGCTCGACGACCTCGCCGGCGTACATGACGATCATGTCATCGCACAATTCGGCGATGACGCCGAGGTGGTGCGAGATGAACAGCACCGAGCAGCCGATCTGCTGCTGTAGATCCTTCAACAGTTCAATGATGGCGACTTCCAGTGTCGCGTCCAGCGCTGTCGTGGGCTCGTCGGCGATCAGCAGGGACGGCTGCATCAGAAGCGCCATCGCGATTGCGATACGCTGCTTCATGCCGCCGGAGAATTCGTGTGGAAACTGTGCCAGCCGACGCTCGGGGTCGGGGATGCGGACCTTGCGCAACATCTCGATCGAACGCGCATCCTTTTCTTTGCGAGACAGGGCCGACCGATATTGGATGTCGCGCATCTGCCGACCGACCGACAGCACAGGGTTGAGCGCGCCCATCGGATCCTGGAAGACCGTCGCGATTTTTTGTCCGCGCAGTGCCCGCATGCCGTTTGCGTCGAGGTGGACGAGGTCACTCTGGCCCTCGAACAGGATCTCGCCCGACGTCACCGCACCATTCTCGGCGAGCAGGCCGAGAACGGTGTTGATCAAGGTCGACTTTCCGCAGCCGGACTCACCGACGACGCCTACGATACGGTTGGCCGGCACCGCGAGGTTCACCTTGCGCAGCGCTTGCAGTGTCCCGGTCTCGGTGACGAAGTCGACGCTCAGGTCCTTGACGTCAAGGATCGTCATTGGCGCCTCTTCAGCCTGGGATCGAACACGTCACGCAGCGTTTCGCCGAGGAAGGTGAAGCCGAGCGTGGTGAGGATAATCGGCACGCCTCCGGCAACCACGATCCAATATGAATCGCGGATGTTGACGAAGCCGTCATTCAGGATCGCGCCCCAGCTCGGCAGAGGGGGCCTGACGCCGAGGCCGAGGAAGCTCAATCCGGCTTCGATCGCCACGACGACCGGAATATCCATCGACGCCAGGATGAGAATGGGGCCGATGACGTTGGGCAATATGTGGACGGCGAGGATGCGCGCCGTGCCGGCTCCCATCGAGCGCGCCGCCATCACATGCTCCGCCGACTTCAGGACAAGCGTCTGGGTGCGGATGATGCGGGCATATCCTGGCACATTGACCAGGACCACCACGGCCAGCACCGCAAGCAGCGAAGGCCCCGTCAGCGTGACGAGCGCGAGCGCCAACATCACCGTGGGGAAGCTCTTGATGGCATCGAAAAGCAGCAGAAGCAGATTGTCGAGCCAGCGCGGTCCATAGCCGGCGATGAGGCCGAGCAGGATGCCGCCGGCCAGGGATAATCCGGTCGCGCCAAGCGCAATGGCCAGTGCGATGCGGCCGCCGTGGAGTACGCGCGAGAACAGATCGCGGCCGAGATGATCGGTGCCCAACAGATGTTGGAAGCTCGCCGGTGCGAAGCGCTCGGCGGGCGAGAGCTTTGTCGGCGGGTAGCTGGCGATCACGTCGGCGAAAAGCGCGGAGAACACGACGATCACAACCAGGATGAGGCCGAACGCGCCCAGCGGCTCGCGAACAATGCGCCTGAAAATGGGGCCGATGGCGGCGAAGCGCCGCCGCGGCGGCTGGTCAACTAAAGCTTGATCTGACACGAGGATCCAACGCAGCAATGATGATGTCGGCGAGAGCGTTCACCACGACGAAGAAAACGGTTGTGACCAGCACCGCGCCGGTGACGACTGGATAATTGCGTACGGAAATCGCCTCGTAGACCAATTTGCCTATGCCCGGCCGGGCAAAGACGATCTCGGCGAAGACCGCCGAGGACACCATGGTGCCAACGCCGACGCCGAGCAGCGTGATGGTTGGCAGGATGGCGATGCGCAGCGCGTAGGAATAGGTGATGCGTGACTCGGGCAGGCCGAACGCCCGCGCGGTGCGGATATGAGAGGCTTCGAGCGTCTCCAGCATCGAGGCCCGCACCATGCGCGCGATGTATCCCACCCAGCCGACGCCGATTGCGAGCGAGGGTAAGATGAGATGCTTCAACTGGCTGCCCGGATTGCCAGGCTCCCCGGCGCCGATGGCTGGCAACCACTGCAGGGCGACGGCGAAGATCAGCAGCGAATAGATCGCGATGACGAAGGACGGCACGGCGATCACCGCGACGGACAGAACACCGATGACGCGGTCGACGAAGCCGCCGCGCCGGATCGCGGCGACGCAGCCTAGCGGAATGCCGAGCAGAACGGACCAAGAGATCGCCCCGGCAATCAGGGCCAGCGTGAACGGCAATTGTTCGAACACCACGCCGAGCACGGGTCGCCCCGAAAGGATCTCGATGCCCAGATCGCCGCGAAGCGCGGAGAAATAGAATCTGGCGAACTGAACCCAGATCGGCTGATCCAGCCCCATGCGACTGCGCAGTGCCTCTACCATCTCGGGCGTAGCGCGCGGACCGAGCGCCACGGAGGCCGGATCGCCTGGGATCACGTAAATCATGGCGAACAGCATCGCCATCGCGACACTCACGATGACCACGCTTAGTCCCAGCCGTTTCAGCGCATACTGAAGCATCTCAGGACCCGGTCGATCCGCTCGGCCTCATGCCGTGGCTCCCCGTCACGTTCAAGCGAGTTTGAAGTCCTCGAAGCAGGGCTCGCCATTGGGTTTGAGTGCCGCCGCCACGCTCTTGCGATGCATCACCCCGGTGACCTCGTGGGTGAGGAAGACATAGCAGCCGCTCTCTTCCATCAGGTCCTGCATTTTCTTGTACATGACGTCGCGCTTGGCCGGATCGAGTTCCACCTTGCCTGCGACGACCAGTTTGTCGAACTCCTCGCTGCTGAACTGCTCCCAATTCCATACGCCGATCTGGCTACGCGTGTACCACTCGGTGGCCCAGCTCGGGTCGGGTTGCATCGAGAAGCGTGACAGCACCATCTGGAGCTTCTTGGAATAGGGATTTTCCTTGGAGCCGAGTGTCCAGAACGTGCCGCTGTCGTTCTGCTTGATTTCGACATTGATGCCGATGTCCTGCAGGTTGGCCTGTACGACCTGCGCGGCCGACAGCCGTTCTGCCTTGTTGAGGATATCGAGCGTGACGGTGACGCCGCTGGCGCCGGCCTTGTCGACCAGTTCGCGTGCCTTGTCGGGATCATAGTCGAAGAGGTTCTTCTCCCGATGGCCGATCAGGCCCGGCGCGATGATGCCGGTGGAGGTGTCGGCAGCGCCGAAATAGGCCGCATCCACCACGGCCTTGCGGTCGACGCCGTATTGAATGGCGCGGCGCAGGTCGGGATTGTCGAAGGGCGCCGCGGTCTGGTTCATGCCGAGCCAGACAAAGGCGAGCGAAGGTTTTTGGACCACAGCGGTGTTTGCCGGCGGCGTTTCCTTCAGCCGCTTGATCGACGACACCGAAGTCCACGTATAGTCGAGATCGCCTGCCTCGTAGCCGAGCTCGGCGGTCTTCTCATCCTCGATTGGAAGGATATGGATTTCGTCGTAGCTGCCTTGCTCGTATTTCCAGTCCGGGTTGCGCACGAGCACGGTGCGCTGCTTGGGTGACCATTCCTTCAACAGGTAAGGCCCGGACTGCGCGACGGGCTTTACGCCCAGCTTGCCGCCTGCCTCCGTCACTGCACGCTTGGACAGGATGGTGCTTGATGGCGTCGGCAATGTCGACGTCCATAGCGGCGCGAAGCCTTCCTTCAGGTGGATGATGCCCGAAAGCTTGTCCTTGACCTCGACCTCCTTGAGTGTCGCCCAGTCGCCGGCATAGGGCGACTTGTTGCTGGGATCCGCGATGCGTTCGATCGAGAATTTCACGTCCTCCGCGGTCAGCTGACCAAATCCGTCGGTGAAGCCGATATTGTCGCGGAGCTTGAAGGCAACGGTGAGCGGATCGAGCTGCTCGATCTTCTCCACCGCCATCGGCTTCCAGCCCCAGTTGTCGCCTGGCGTGGCGACGACAAGGCTGGCGAAGATGACATTGGTGATGTCGCCTTCGGGCGCCGCGAGGCGGAAGGCCGGATCGAGTGTCTGGATGTCGCCGTAGGACCGCACCTTGAGGATAGAGCCGGCCGCTTGCGCGCGCTTGCCGGAATAGATCAGCGACGCAAGGCCGAGCGCCCCGGCGCCTGCCAGTAGGCCGCGGCGTGTTATCTCGATATTCGCGACTTTGGTCATGTTCTTCCCCTTCGTTTTATTGAGCGCTCTGCGTCGCTTGTGGAAACATCGAGGTCTCCATCCGGTAGCCTGCCCTGACTGTACACTTATGTCCAGTGGGAAAATGCGTCATGCGTCGCGAAACAGGAAGCCTGTTCCGCCTAAGCGCCGCCCGAGCGCGAGCGCCTGTTGCCAGGGATTATTTCCAGACTTCTCGCGCAAGGCGCATGAAGTTGCCACCCATGACGCCGCGGACCGTTTGTTCCGGCTGGCCGCGGCGCAGCAGGACTTCGACCAGCTCCGCCATTTGGCCAGGCGAGGAATAGGTCGTCTCGCCTTCGGGGTATTCGCTCTTTGGCCAGAAATGCGGATTGCTGGCGATGATGTCCTCGATGCCCTCGACCTCGACCGGAAATGCATAATCGAGACCGATGCCGACATGCGGCGGCCCGGCGAGATCGATCAGATATTCGATGTGGTCGGCCAGGCGTTCGGAATCGGTGCGCCCCTCGCCGAGGAAGCGATTGAGGCCAACGACGCCGATGATGCCGCCGGTGCCGGCGCAGGCCCTGATCTGATCGTCCGTGATGTTGCGCCCGTGAGAGCACAGCGCTTTCGGATTGGAGTGCGAGAAGATGACCGGCCGGCGGCTATATTCCATCACCTCCATGGTCGTTCGATAGCCCGTATGGGTGACGTCGACAAACATGCCGAGGCGGTTCATCTCGTCGATCACCTGCCGGCCAAATGCCGTCAATCCCGCATCGGTGTCATGGCATCCGCCACCGGCGAGATTGTTGCGGTTATAGGCGAAGAGTATCTGACGCACGCCGAGGCGGTGGTAGAATTCGACCATTTCAATCCGGCCGTTCAGGGCGTTCATGCCTTCGATGTCGAAGGTGACCGCCAGCTTGCGCTGTGCCTTCGCGGCGAGGATGTCATCGGCTGACCCGACGAGCGCGTAGTCGTCGGGACGCGCCATTATCCAATGCCGGAAACAGGCGAGCGTGGCCACCGTCTGTTCCCAGGCAAGCAGATCGAACCCGACATCGATGGAAAGGTAATCCACGCCTGCCTCGCGCCATATCCGCAGATTGTTCAGATCGGCAGCGGGGTCCGGCATGAAACCGGAGTGGGCGTCCCAGATGACTTCGCTGTCCAGGATCGATCGGATTTTGTCGTCAAGCTTCATCTGTTATGCCCGGATTTGTTGCGTTCCCTTCGTGATCTGCGCACTCCAGGCATGGCGGGTCAACCGTCGATCACGCCGTGGAAGCCCGTGGCCCAACCTAATGTACACTGGTGTCTAGACAAAACGTAAGCTGTCGGTATGGTGCGTCCGTGATGCTTGCCCGGACGGCAACATCGGCCGGGCGTGCTGCTGGGAAGTTGCTATGGACAGGGTACGGAATTCGGGATCGATGAACGCGCAAGGCACTGGCCCGATGTCGGGCGATTTTCGATCTGCCGCGGAATTCGTGGAGTCGGAGAGCTTCTATTCTGCCCTTTTCGGCCTGCATGGCCACGTGTTTTCAGGTCGCTCCGCATGCCGTCACGTCTCGGCGGACACGCTGTTTTTCATCGGGCAGAGCTTCGAGGAAGACCTCAAGGTCGCGCCGGTCAGTCGCCTCTACCAGCTTGCACGCAGCGGAGCGCCCGAGCGGCTGAACGACGCCGAAACCAGGCAGATCCGGCTTGCGCCGGATGGTCGGGTTCTGGCGCTGGCCCGCGTCGGCGACGAAGCGGGCTTCGACCGGATCGAGCTCTGGTCGGGTAGGCAGATCGTCGCCATGTCGGATGTCCCCGGCCGCATCGAACAGATCGACTGGTCGCCCGACGGCCGAAGACTGTTGCTTGTTGTTGCCGGCACGGGCGCGGATCTTGCCGGGATCCACGGCGGCTACGCGCAGAAGCAGAAGATGGAAGCGCCCACCTGGCTGCCCGAGGTCACCTGCGGGGCAGGCGAGGATCTTTGGCGCCGGATCTGGCTGTGGGACCTGAAAATCGCACCGGTGGCGCTGACATCGGCGCCGGTCAATGTTTGGGAGGCGAGTTGGTGCGGCGCGGATAGGATCGTTGCTGTGACCAGCGACGACCACGGCGAAGGCAGCTGGTATGCAGCACGGCTTTCGCTGATCGACGCGAAGTCGGGATCGGCGACGCCGCTTTTCACCCCTGCCGACCAGATCGGCGTTCCGCGCGGTTCTCCCGATGGTTCCCGCGTCGCCTTCATCCAGGCGTTCTGCAGTGACCGGGGCCTCGTTGCTGGAAAGCTGTCGATGTTCGAGCTCGGCAGCCGCGAACTCACGACCGTTCCCACCAATGTGATCGATGTCACGTCGATCGAATGGCGCGACGGCGTCAACTTGCATCTAGCGGGGATACGCGGCCACGAAACCGTCATCGCGGATTACGACACGTCCGCCTTGTCGCTGACAGAGCATTGGTCGTCCACCGAACTGAGCTGCGGCGAGTGGGCACCGTCTAGCATGCCGGTCGGAGCCTCCGGCGCGATCTTGATCGCCGAGGCCTATGATCGCGCTCCGTTTCTGGCCGAGATCGTTGAGGGGCAGTTGCAGGAGATCAGCTCATTCTCCGCGTCCGACGCGCAATCCAGGATGTCCGGGTGCGGGAAGGCCGAGCCGTTTTCCTGGAGCGCGCCGGACGAACTCGAAATTCAGGGATGGATCGTACGCCCACCGGAGGCGGACGGGACGACGCCACTCCTGGTCGATATCCATGGCGGGCCGATCTCGTCCCATCGCAACCGCTGGATGGCCCGCACGCGCGCCGCACCGCTGCTGGTCTCTCGCGGCTGGACGATCTTCTTCCCCAATCCGAGGGGCAGCACCGGACATGGCGATGCCTTTTCCCGTGCCGTGCAGGGTGACATGGGCGGCGCAGATGCCGACGACATACTGAGCGGAATCGACGCCCTGGTGGAAAAGGGCCTGGTCGATCCCGGCCGCGTTGCCTTAACCGGCACCAGCTATGGCGGTTTCATGTCCGCCTGGCTTCCGACGCGCAGCGATCGTTTCGCTGCAGCCATCCCGATCTCTCCGGTGGGCGATTGGTACAGTCAGCATCGCACGACACAAATCCCGGAATTTGACGCGCTCATGCTCGAAGCCTCGCCTTGGGAAGAGGGCGGGGCCTATTTCAAGCGCAGCCCCGCCTTCTATCGGCAGCTCAACAAGGTGCCGACGCTGGTCATGGCTGGCGGCATCGACAAGAGCACGCCACCCGGCCAGGCGCAGGAGTGCCATTTCGCGGCCCTGCGCTCTGGCTCCCCCAGTGTGCTCGCGATCTATCCGAACGCCGGACACAGCCTGCGCAGCTACCCCGAATATATCGACACGGCTGCCCGCATCGTCCGGTGGCTCGATACCTATGTCAGCGGTTCTTCGACCGCAAAGATTTAAGGAGGAAAAGAAATGCCGGCAGCAGCTGACAACAAGCATATCGTGGTCGTAGGCGGTGGCATCATCGGATGCTCCACCGCTTATCACCTGCTTCAATCCGGCATGAAGAAAGTAACGCTTCTGGAAGCGAACGAGACCGGTTCGGCCACCACCAGTGCCGGTGCCGGCTTCGTCTCGCATTGGTCTGCCGGCATGTTTCCGGTCGGCGAGGAAGGGCTCAGACTCCAGCAATACGGTCTCGACTTCTACCGCATGCTGCATGAACTGGGCACCGAGATCGGCTATCGACCGAACGGCACATTGATCATGGCGCTCACGCCGCAGGGGCGCGAGGATTTCGTCAACCCGGTCCTCAATTCGCCTTATGCGCCGAAGGAGATGCAGGACCTGAACGCTGGCCAGATCGGCGAGAAGATGGGCGGGTTGATCGATCCCGCCAAAGTTCATTCCGGCGCCTACAATCCGCATGGCATCCAGCTCGACACCAAGCTCGCACTCGGCGCGCTGGTGAAGGAAATCGAGCGGCTCGGCGGTATCGTGCGGAACAGGACGAGGGTTCGCAAGATCCATGACGCCGGCGGCAAGATTACGCTGGAAACCGGCGGCGAGACGATCGAGGCCGATGGCGTGGTCGTGGCGGCGGGCGCCTGGAACAACGAGATCCTCGCCGGCCTGGACTGGCACCTCCCCCTGTTGCGGGTGCTGGCCACGCGCGTGGTCACCGACAACCGCGGCCTGCCTTCGACACTGCCGACCGTGCAATGCCGCGAGCTGCGCCTTTGGCTGCGCGAGACCTTCGGCGCGATCATGTGGGGCACTGGCAGCCACTACACCCCGCTGCACCGCTTGGAGGAGACTGAACTCGAGCCCGGCCAGCCGCACAATGGCGAGCTGATGCAGTCCATGGTCGATCATCAGATGGCAAGGCTGCAGGAGGTCTTTCCGCCTTTGCGCGGTTCGAAGATCGCCAGTTGGGCGCAGGGCGTCCCTTGTTACACGCCGGACCTGGGATTGATGGTGGGGCATGTGCCGGGCCATGCGAATGTCGTCGTTGTCGGCGGCGACAATGAAACCGGAGTTAGCCATGGGCCGGGCCTCGGCAGGCTCGCCACGGAAATCCTGCTGGACGCCCCGCGCTTCGTCGACCCCAGACGGTTCAGGATCGAACGCTATGCGAGGGAGGTCTTTCCAACCGAACAGGATGTCGAAGCGGCAATGCCTGCGTGGAGCACTCGCGAAGGCAGTGTGCGCTTCTCGGCCGCGGCCGAATAAACAGCGGAGTTCAGTGTGGCGTAACGCTCTCGAGCAGCGCCAGCGCCACCTTCTGCTCCGTTGATGTCGTCTTTTTGCGGGTGACGAGGTAGAAGGCGTCGGCATGGCGGCGTGACGTCCTGGTCAGTCGGACCAGCTGCCCGAGCCTCAGCTGATCCTCGACGAAGCCCGCCCAGGCGAGCGCCGCGCCGCGGCCGGCTATCGCCTCGTGCATCATCGGCAGGTAGCTTGAAAACGTCGGCCCAGGTAGGCTCTGCGTCGTGCCGATCCAGGATCGCCAGTTGTCGATCGCATCCTGCGGGGCCGCCAGATGCAGCAGTGGCACGTCGAGGAAGGCTGCAGGATCTTCCGAAGCCAGTGCCGGATAGCGTTCGAGGAAGATCGGAGAGCAGACGGGGAACCACTCCCCGTCGAAGAGTTTGCGGGCGACGAGGCCCGGCCAAAGCTCGGGGCGTCCGAAACGTATCGAAATGGCCACTTCCGGTCGGCTGTAATCATCGGCATTGCTCGACGTGAGCAGCGTGACGCGGCCATGGGTGACATGGGAGGTCACCAGATCGAACCGCGGCATCAGCCAGGACTGGACGAGATCGTAGCCGCTTGCGATGACGAAGGAGTCGTGACCGGCCCCCTGCAGGCGACTGATGGTATCCCGGATCGTGCCCAATCCGTCGCGGATCGCCTCGGCAAGCGTGGCGCCGTTTTCGGTCAATGAGACGCGGTTGCCCTTGCGCGTCAGCAGGTCCAGCGACAGGCGTTCTTCCAGATTGGCGATGTGACGCGACACGGCCGACTGCGCGATAGCGAGCTCCTCCGCCGCGGCGGTCAGGTTGCCGCGCCGTGCGGTTGCCTCGAACGCGACCATCGCGTTGAGCAAGGGGAGGGAGGATTTAAGCGTCTTCATGATTCAGTTGGCAGGCATTCTATGACTTTTTGAGATGGAAGTGTATCAAATTCATGGTTGATGACTGGAAGGCTTCGCTGCAACTCTAATCAAAAGGCATTAGCCAGCAGCGGAGGCCGTCCATGCATGCAAACGACAAGACCCTGTCCGAAATCGATCGCGCCCGCGTCGTCAAACTGATCGACGAACATCGCAAGGACTGGTCGCTGCAGCAGGCTTTTTACCTCGATCCGGATATCTTTGCGCTTGAGCGCGAGCTGTGGTTTCCCCGCCAATGGGCCATCGTTGCCCATGCCAGCGAGGTGCCGGAGAAAGGCAGCCACATCATCCGTCAGCTGTTTGACGAGGAAATCATCGTCGCCCGCCACGGCGACGGTGAAAACGACATTGCAGCCTACCACAATGTCTGCACGCATCGCGGCTCGCGCCTCTGCCTTAAGGATGGTCGCAGCAGGCTGCTGGTATGCCCCTATCATGCCTGGGGCTTCCGGCTGACTGGGGAACTACAGACGAGGCGCGACCTGCCCGAAGGCGTCAACGGCGACGACCTCGCGCTGCACAAGGTCCCGACCAAGATGATCGGCGGCCTCGTGATGTGCGGCCTCGAAGCCGGGAGCCTGCCGGATATCGAGCCGGCAGCGGCCGGATTGACCGACCTACTGCGCGAAAACGGAGTGGCGGACGCCCGCATCGTGGCGCGCAAGAGCTATCTCACCAAGGCGAATTGGAAGCTGGTCCTGGAGAATTTCCTGGAGTGCTACCACTGCCGACCGGCGCACCCCGAGTACTTCCGCGTCAACGGTCATGTGAAAGTGACCGCGATGCGCGATGAATATAACGCCGCCGAATGGAAGCAGGAGATCGATGCCTGGCACAGCGTCATCGGCGACGCCGAGTTCCACAAAGGCGTCTGGGAGCCGGGGGACCTGGATACGATGCCCTTCGCCATGCATCGCAAGCCGATCGGTTCGGGACGTCTCACCTTGTCCGACGACGGTCAGCCGGTCTCGTGCCTGATGGGCGGGCGCAGCAAGTATGACGGTGGCGAGAACGGCTTCCGGATCGGCAGGCTCTCATTCCTGAGCGCACCCAATGATTATCTGACAATGTTCCAGATGGTCCCGCGCAATGCCAATGAGACCGACGTGATCCTGACATGGCTGGTCGACAAGGACGCCGACATGGCCGTCGACGCCGACAGGATTTCCTGGATGTGGGACGTAACCACCGTCCAGGACAAGAAGATTACCGAAGACAATGCCGAGGGCATCGCCTCGCGGGCCTATCGTCCCGGACCCTACACGCCGCTGGAGTCTCAGGCAGCCTTCTTTGTCGAGACTTATCTGTCGCAACTGCGTGCATTGATCACCGGCCAGCCAGACGACCGGCAGCAGGGATGGGCGCCGCCCGCGCAGCTCTTTGCGTCCGCGAAAGTGGCCTGCGGCACCCGACGGCCGTAGGCACACCTGCCGCAGCCACTATCCGAATGACGACTTCGTTTCGCCAGGAAGGCCGACGCTCAACTCTCGATGTATTCGCCGTCGAAACCCGCGAACTTCATCAGGCTGGCATGATCGAGCAGGCGAACATGGCCTTGCCGGAACTCAAGGAACTTGCGCTCGCGCAGCTCCCGCAGCATTCGATTTACATGAATTGGAGTAAGGCCGAGGGCGTCCGCGAGGTCGTACTGGGTCAGCGGGCATTCAAAGCTGTTGTGAGTAACCGAGCCAACTCTTTGCAAGCGCGCTGTCAGTTCGAGCAGCAGATACGCCGTTCGCTCCAGGGCGTTGCGTCGTCCGATATTGGCGAGATGTTGTGCGATCACCGCACCGTTGTGTGCCAGGGCCTCAACAATGAAGGAGAAGAGATGGGGTGATTTCATGGCAGCCACCGTGAACGTCTTGATGGGTGCCACCGACAACGAAAGTTCGGTCTGAGCAAAGAATGTTTCAAGAGCGCCGCCCCCATGTGACTGAGGCAGAATGACATCGCCTGTCAGGGCAAAATCCAGGATCTGGCGCTGTCCGCTTGGAAGCTCATGCGAAATGCAGCCCCAGCCCGACTCGACGATGTATATGCGATCGTTGTTGTCGCCTTGACTGAAGATGACCGTGTTGGCTGGACATCGCTTTGACGTGAACCCCAGGGTCTTGATAAGCGCCGCGTCGTCACCTTTAAGCCCAACATATGACGAGCGGGACTCATCCCATCTCAAAAGAGAACGTGAAGCATACGTCATCCGTACCGCCTGCGCGGGGTTAAAAATACACCTTCTTCGGATAGCTCATGGACATAAAAATGGCCGACGGCATTGTGCCAAGTCAAATGACTTGTTCTTGAGCGCTTCCCTGATCTCCAGGGGCAATACAGGCTCTGATACCCAGGTTTCGGGAGAGCCATGCAGCTTAGCTCACGTCGGGTCAGTAGACTTTCCTCTTTGAGTTTAACTCATAATATATCTCAGTTTTCTTCGAGTGACAAAGGCGCAAAAGGACTACCAATTTAGTGGTAGGAGAAAAATACCTGCAGGTGATGGGCTCGTTCCGAGTGTTGTCGTCGAAAGATAGACCCTTCTGGAGAAAGCGCCTGCCGACATCGCGGTGCGAATACTCGGCCAGGAGATGCGATTTTCTTTAGCCGTAACTCTGCCTAGGAGCAGATTTACCCTCTTCCTGAACTGGAAGCGGGAACGGTTCGATCTGTCCTGCGGTCTTGTCGAGATATTGCATCAACGCCGTCACCAGATGGTAGAAGATGCTGGCGGGAACCTCCGTAGCCAGTGACCGTCCGCGCTCGTCGATCCTGTCCACCCACAGCCCAAGCGGGGCGGGATCGATATGCCATCTGAAGAGGCGAGCGACCCGTGCCTCGATCTCGGGTTTCAGATCGGGCCCACCGGCGCCGTCCAAGGCGATTGCCGCTTTGATGGCCTCGCATTGCGGCCAGCTGCGAGAAAGCCGGTCAAGGGGCATCCCCTGTCGCGACACGGCTGCGTAGGCGAGACCTGTGGCTCGGTTCAATCCGCTGGCGACCGCCGACGAATAGAGTTTCCTCGCATACGCGGCCAGATCTTTCTGCCCACTGGCCCGGGCAAAATCGACAAGGAGCGAGGCCCATTCGAAATGATGCCCGGGTTCGGTCCATTGGCCCTTCTCTCCGGGGATCGGAAGCCAGTCGGCGTCGAAATATTCCCCAAGCGTCCAACTGTCCTGGTCGAAGAAATGGCATCGGAAGAGATCGATGATGCGCGCCGCCCGACGAAGATATGTTCGATCACCGGTCACGCCATACCAGGCAAGAAAGGATTCGAGCATGTGCATATGTGGGTTCGAGGAGCGCACTCCGTTCCAGCCGGGGGTCTCGAGAAAACCGTTCAGACTGCCGTCCTCAAGGTGTGAGTCGATGAAGTTGAATGTCTCCTGCGCGAGCTGCAGTGCTCCTTGGTGACCGCATCGATAGGCATGGGCAAGCGCCAGGAGCACGCAGGAATGGTCGTACGCGTCCTCCGTCGGGTCAGCCACACTGCCATTTGCATTCAGCGTGCGAACCCAGCTGCCACGGTTGGTCCGGCCGTGTTGTGCGATGAAGTTGATGCCATGGTCGATGAGCATGTCGGCCGGTCCGGTCCAGCCGCGTTCCTTGGCCACTGCGAAAGCATAGATCTGACGAGCCATCGTCCGTATGCGCTTGGGCTTACCCAATGGCCTGGCATCGAAACCGAGAGCCTCGTGGAAGCCGCCATGCACATGGTCGACACCCGCCGTAGACCACAGCGGCAGAGTTTCCTCGAAAAGCCAGTGCTCGACGCGCTTGCGCCATGATCCGCTGAGGACAATCCGATCTTCCGACGCCGTGAATTTCGTCTCGAGGCGTCCGCTCTTCTCCAGCTGTTCGACGACTTTCTTCACGTTCTGACTGTGGCTGACAGGAGCGACGAACACCGCGTCCGGTGTCGCCACCACCGCGACATCCTTCATCCCGATTACGGTCAGCAGCCTGCCCTGGCTTCTCAGGTAGGAACCGTCACAATTCATGGCAACGACATCACCCATTACCACATTGCCGTTGCTGTCCGTCGGGCTGGCTTCGAGTAGCGATTGCCACGATCCAAGGTCATTCCAACGGAAGGAAGCCGTCACCATCGCGATGCTTTGCGCATGCTCCATGACGGCATAGTCGATCGAGGTGGAGGGGACCTCGGAATAGAAGCCTTGGGGCAGGTAAAGACCCGAAACGTCGCCCCTGGCGGCACTGAAAGCTCGTTCCGCAGTGTCCCAGATCTGCGGCTGGAGCTCAAGCAAGGCCCCGCGCATCGTTTCAGCGCGAAATAGGAAAATGCCTGCATTCCAGTAGAAACGTCCCGACGACAGATACGTTTGAGCCGTCTCGATGTCTGGCTTTTCGACAAAGCGCGAAACTGCGGTTGCACCGTCGCCATTGGCAGCAACCTCAATGTACCCATATCCGGTTTCCGCATGAGTGGGCTTGATGCCAAACACGACAATGCTTCCCGAGTGGGCGGCTGGTATGCCTGCCTCGATGGTCTGCCAGAACTGTGTTTCGCTCGAAATCTCATGGTCGGACGGAACCACGAGCATAAGCGCATCGCTACCGTGTTCAGCGATGGTCTGCAGTGTGGCGACGGCAACGGCTGCGGCCGTATTGCGACCCAAGGGTTCGAAGATCGCCTTTCCTCCGTTCAGGCCGAGCGGACTGATGTCGGAGATGACGCGTTCGGCGTGTCTTTCAGACGCGATGAGGTAGATCGGCGTCTCGCCGTTCGGCCACGCCTTGAGGCGCCGGACCGTCTTTGCAAGCATCGAGCCATCCCCCGAAAGATCGTGGAATTGTTTGGGGTTGTCTTCACGTGAGAGCGGCCACAACCGTGAGCCGACGCCTCCGCTCATGACAAAGCTGATGATCCGGTGTGCCATGCGTCAGTCCCTCTCAGAATGTCTGGTTGTAGGCTCCGACCTCAGGATTGCGGCGCAGGACGGCGTCGAGCGCCTCGAACATCTGTCGACGTCGTTCCGACGAGACGGGGCTTTCGACGACGACGACAATTTCGGGCTTGTTCGATGATGCTCTGACCAAACCCCAGGTGCCGTCCTGAGCCACGACACGCACCCCGTTGACGGTAACCAGATCAGCCAGCGGCTGACCCGCAAACTCGGTCCCGTCCCCCTTCATTTTCATGAAATCACCGACAACCTTGTCGACCACGCCGTATTTGACTTCGTCGGGACAGTGGGGCGACATCGTCGGGGTGCCGAAGGTCATGGGCAGGGTGCGGTAGAGTTCGGCCAGCGTCTTTCCCGGATTCCGGTCGAGCATCTCGCAGACGGCTATCGCCGTGACGAGGCCGTCGTCATAACCACGCCCGATCGGTGGATTGAAGAAGAAATGCCCCGACTTCTCGAAGCCGGCGATTGCATCAAGCTCAGCAACCCGTCGCTTGATGTAGGAATGCCCCGTTTTCCAGTAATCGGTGCTCGCACCGTTTTGCGCGAGAACGGGATCCGTCATGAAAAGCCCGGTTGATTTCACGTCCACGACGAAAGTGCATTGTGAGTGCAGGCTGGAGATGTCTCGCGCCAGCATGACACCAACCTTGTCCGCGAAGATCTCGTTACCTTCATTGTCAACCACGCCGCAGCGGTCGCCGTCGCCGTCGAAGCCCAGCCCCAGATCAGCTCCGGTCTCCAGGACCTTGTCCCGGATTGCGTGCAGCATCTGCATGTCTTCGGGATTAGGGTTGTAGTGCGGAAACGTATGGTCGAGTTCGACGTCGAGGGGGATCACATCACAGCCGATGCTCTCCAGCATCTGCGGCGCAAAAGCGCCCGCTGTACCGTTGCCGCAGGCAACGACCACCTGCAGCTTTCGGCGAATGCTCTTTCCGGTAACCAAATCCGCGATGTATCTCTCGCGAAGTTCGGATACGAATTGATAGTTTCCACCACCGACTAGGTCGAAGTCGCCGTCCAGCACGAGCGCCTTCAGGGCCGTCATCTGGTCAGGCCCGAACGTGAGGGGTCTCTGCGCGCCCATCTTCACTCCGGTCCAGCCGTTCTCATTATGAGACGCCGTGACCATGGCAACAGACGGAGCGTTGAGTGCGAATTGGGCGAAATAGGCGGTCGGGGAAAGCGCCAGGCCGATGTCCTTGACCCGCGCGCCAGCGGCCATCAGTCCTGAGACCAGAGCCATCTTTATGGACATGGAGTAGCTGCGAAAGTCATGGCCGGTGATGATCTCCGGTCCCACGCCCATTCGGCGGATCAGGGTGCCAAGACCCATGCCCAACGCCTGGGCTCCCATCAAATTGAGCTCGGGCTCTTTCTCCGAGCCTGGATGGCCGAACCACCAACGCGCATCGTATTCACGGAAGCCGGTGGCTTTGATGAGAGCATTGTTCTCGAACGCGAAAGTATTCGGTTTGGCGTGGTCGACTATCTTCAAGGTCACGGCTACCGCTCCGATATTGCGGCAATATTTCTATCATGCCGGTGCCCTGCGACCCCTTCATGAATTCGGGTAGCCCTACTCCGTTGTTCGTGCCTCCTTATCCAATAGGTCATGCTGATCGATGGTCGAAAGGATGTCTCGCCAAGGCATGGCAATTGGGTATCGCGGAAGGACTGCGTGGCGATTTCCCTGCACTTGCGGCCAACCGGGTACGGCAGGCGCCGCTCGAACAGCAGAAGTCATTTCCAGCCAGATCAAGCGGCAGCCTGCTGCGCATTCTTCACTCCCATAGGGGGTAGGCCTACGCCAATTGGAGGCGTTTACCTTCCTCTGCGCCGGGATAGTCTTTCTCGCAAAGCTTGGGATCGCGGGGGCCCTCGGCGCATATGAGAACATTGGCCGGACGCCATGAAGCTCCTGTGTCAGACCTGCGTGCACGCCTGTGCCAGGCCTGAGTACACGAAGGATACTCTTTCGTGTCCGCTGGAGATGTTAGATGAACCGCTTGTTCGCCAGCCAGTGGCCCTTGGCAACCAATCAACAGGCCAATGCCGGGCAGGATTTCATTGGCCTATCCGACATAACCGGATTTCTGAGACATTACGTCGGAACAATCGCGGCCTGTGTTGCCGCCGCACTCTTGGTAGCGTGGTTCTACAATTCAACCACAGACCCGGTTTTTACAGCCAGTGCGCAGATCCTGATCGAGCCGAGATTACCGCAACATCTGCAGGAAGGTGCCGAAGTAAATCTATCGTTGGATACCGCGCAGGTGGAAAGTCAGATCGCAGTCATGCAGTCCGAAAAGATTGCATCGATGGTCATCGATCGGCTGAAACTGATTGAAAACACGAATTTCAATCGTCCACGGGCACCGATGTTGGTCGAGAGGTTCGGGAAGATAAGGGACAACATAGCTGAGGTTCTGGGATTCCAGAAAAGCACTTCGGCCTCGGAATCGGTCGCGAAGCTGACTGACTACCAGAAGGCCCGCCTCACCATGCTGATTTTTCGCAACAGCCTCGATGTGAGAAGGGTCGGTGTCTCCTACGCAATCGAAATATCCTTTACTTCGGCCGATCCCGACGGTGCCGCAAAGATTGCGAATGCCACTGCCGACGCTTTTGTGCACGAACAAATCGAAACCAAGGCCGAGGCTGCAAGAGAAGGCGGAGCCTGGCTGGAAGAACGCCTGCAACAAC
Source organism: Mesorhizobium sp. NPDC059054 (assembly GCF_042739215.1). Taxonomy (NCBI): domain Bacteria; kingdom Pseudomonadati; phylum Pseudomonadota; class Alphaproteobacteria; order Hyphomicrobiales; family Phyllobacteriaceae; genus Mesorhizobium; species Mesorhizobium sp. NPDC059054. The sequence continues at coordinate 133,061 of NZ_JBHYHV010000006.1, read as the reverse complement.
TGCGCACCCAGATGAACGAGGCGATGGCGAAGGCGCAGGAATTCCGTTCCCGGCACGACTACAGCGTGGGCCGAGATACCGATGTCGGCGCTAATCCGGAGCCGACCCTCGAAGAGCTCGAGGTGACGGCAGACACCTATCGGAAAATGTATGAGAGCTTTTTGCAGGCGTTCACGAATTCGGTCAGCCAGCAATCCTATCCGGTTGCCGATGCAAGAGTGATCACGGCCGCGACAGCGCCACTGTCCCCAAGCGCGCCAAGGCCGAAGCTGGTATTGGCTTTCGCGGTTGTAGCAGGCCTGATTCTCGGCATTGGCCTTTCTTTCGCGCGGCATTCGCTCGACTGGACTGTACGGTCGCCACGTCATATCCGCGATAATTTGGGAATTGAGTGCGTCGGTGACTTGCCGCCCGTGAGCAACCGCAAGGAATTCGGAAACGTCGATGAGGTGGCCAGACGTCCTTGGTCGCGATACAGCCAGAGCCTGAGGAAAGCGCGAACCGAAATCAGCCTTGCTGAAACGAGCCACCCGGTGAGGTTCCTTGGACTGACCGCTGTTTCGAACAACAGCCAGAAGAGTATCGTCGCGACCAATCTCGCCACGCTCTACTCAATGTCGGGCCTCAAGACGCTGGTCATAGATGTCGATCTTCGCAGGCCGACGATCACCACGCGGCTGCCTAACCATTCGGGCATGCTGGGCAAGGAGTGCAAAGATCTTGTTCAGCTGAATATCATTCGCACTCCGGGGCGGTTCGACCTGCTTTCAAGTTCTGTGGTGGATGCCAGAAATCTGCTCGTGCCAAAGAACATGCAAGCACTCCTCCTCGAACTGAATGCCGACGAAGCGGCTGCTTACGACAAAATCATCGTTGACCTGCCGACACTTGAAACCGGGGCCGACGACCTGATCGTTGGCTCCGTGCTTGACGGTGTCGTGATCGTTGCTGAGTGGGGAAAGACGCACGTCGACACGCTGCAGGAACTCGTCAGGACACTGCAGGCCTCCAGGACGCCGATACTTGGCGTGCTTCTCGCAAAAGCGCGTGCAATGACGTCCCAGCACCGGCGGGTTCGGCTAGGTAAGGCGCTTTCGATAATCGGCAATGCGTATAGGGCAATCATACGTCGGGATTAGGGGGCAACCTCGGGAGTATCGCGCTACCTCCTTTGCATTTCTTGCCTGCGCGTTCCGACCTTGGAAGACTATCGAAGTCAAACATCCAGAAACGGCGACCGTCACATGACAAACGCCTTTGAAAAGCAGCTAAGGCAGGGGGAAGCGATCTGGAGCCAGCCAGGTGTTCCGGTGGCTGTCGATAGCAGGGCGGTCCTGCATATTGTTGCCGCGCGCGACTACACCAATGCCGGAACGATGCTGGGTGACCTGTCGGGTATCATCGGTACGAGAACGACCAAACCTCCCACTGGCGGCCTCCTCAAACGAATCATGGATCTGGTCATTGCCGGCTCCGTTCTCCTTGTGGCCGCCCCTGTCATGATCCTCGTTGGCTTGCTGATCAAGATTACGGCCGGAGGTCCGGCTATTTTCTCGCATAGCCGCGTCGGCTTCGGTGGAAAGCCATTCGATTGCTATAAATTTCGCTCGATGGTCGCCAATTCGGACGGAGTTCTGAAGAGTTATCTCGACGCCAACCCTGATGCACGCAAGGAGTGGGAAGAGACCCAAAAAATCAGGAACGACCCCCGCGTTACGTTCTTCGGACGAATGCTGCGCAAGTCCAGCTTGGATGAGCTTCCCCAACTCATCAACATACTGCGCGGTGACATGAGCTGCGTAGGCCCAAGGCCAATCGTGGAGGATGAACTCAGGCGTTATGGCGAGCACCAGGCAGAGTACCTCGCAACGAGGCCGGGCCTCACCGGTCTTTGGCAGGTGAGCGGAAGAAGCAGTATGGACTATGAAAACCGCGTCGCGCTGGACAGCCAGTATGTGCGGAACTGGTCGATCTGGCTCGATCTCGTCATCTTGCTGAGGACCATCGTTGCGGTCATGCGGGTCGACAGAGCCTCCTGAATCAACGGGATCACTCTTCGTTCCGATTTCGCCACAGCGACAGAGATAAGCCCACGAGATAGCCGCAAGCCGAGAAAAACATCAGGATCAGAGATTTGCCTACGGTCACGGGGCCAGGCAATCCCAGGCTGTTCCAGATTACGATTCCGACCAGAAGCAGAGCAGTCGCCGCCAGCAGCGCTGCAGCCTTGAATCGTAAGCCCAGGAGTATGCCTGCCACCGATACGGCGATTATGCTCGTGAACACCGATATCTCCAGGGCAAAACCAGTCGGCTTGCTGCGGCAGAGTTCCGTCAAGGCTAAATCCAGCGTGCGCCAACTGATATGCGGCCTCGAAGTGCGAGGCAAGTGCTTGAGACAGTGCTCGAGGTACCGTTCGAAATATTGAAACCGGCTCATGCCAGGCCGGTGTTCTCATCGCCAACGGCCGCACGCGTGACCGCCAGCAAACCGGCAGCGACCGAGCCACGATGCTGAACTTGATGGGCCCGACCGGGATCAGATCAGTTCGTGTTGCGAACAGTGGTCGTTTCCGCCCGAACACTTGCGTTCGCTGCAGGCAAGCTATCCAAACCCGATTGCGGCAGTGGGATTTCGACCTTCACGGTATCGCCCGGCTCGACAAGGGTTGTCTCCTCGGCGGCAAGCTCCTGCGTGCCGCTGTCATTCGCTCTCACAATCTTGAAAATCGGCTTGGCCCTCGCGGCGTTCTGCCTGAGCGCCAGCAGAGCTGGGGCAGCAACTTGTGTTTCATGCAGCAGCTGCACCGCGGTGTCGGATTTGCTGATGACTTCGTTAAGCTGCTGCTGCGTCTCACGCAGGCTCTCGGCTATCTCGTTGGAACGCTGGTTGTTGAGGTTGAGGATTTCGATGTCGGTCTTGCTCATCTCCTGCCTGACCCGCAGCATCGACGTCTCGGCAGCCAACCTGTCGCTCTGCATCCGGGCGACAGCGCCCTCCAATGCAAGTTCCCGCGGCGCAACTGCAAAGCCCTTCTGCACGAGAGTCGAAACGCCCGCGAGTTCCTTTTGGATGAGCTCGATCTGTTTGTTATGGAAAGTCAGCTGTTGCTCAAGCGAAGCCAGCTCCTGTTGCAGGAAGTCCTTGAGCTCCCGCAGCGAACGGAGTTGAGTGGCCAATGCATCCTTGCGGATAGCGAATATCTTGCGCTCCTGATCCATTGCCACCGCGACAGTCTCGTTCGAAGCTCTGTCCATCAGTTCGGGGGGGAACGTGATGTTGTCACTGCCGGTCAACTCTGACTGCAACCGCGCCTTGCGTGCGATCAGGCTGACATTGCTCAGGGCCAATAGCCCGACATCGCCTTGGCCTGAGATGACTTCTCGTTCAAGCCGAGACACATCATCCTCGCGTATCGGCAATCCGCCGGCGATTCCCAGCGCCTGCAGGACTGTGAGGCCGGGTCTGTAAGGGAATTCGCCGGGCTGCTTTACGTTTCCGACCATGTAGAACGGCCTGTACTGGGCAATCTCCACGGCCACGTCTGGCTGGCGGCCGAGACCCATGCGCTGCATCAGCCGGTCCCCGATGGCTCTGGCGAGATCCCTGGGCGCGGTGCCCTGAGCATGTATCTGCCCAACAAAAGGCAGGAAGATCGTACCGTCGGCGCCGATATCGAAACTGTCGTTGAGAGCAGTCCACTCGAAGATCACGTCGCGTGATGCGCGCCACTCGTAGACTTTGAGCCTGACCTTGTCCTGCGGTCCAAGCAGATATTCTGCGGCTGATGCCGACAAGGGGCAGGCGGTTGCCGCTGCCAATGAAATGCCTGCCACTGTTGAAAGCCATTTTCGCATTGTCGCACCGTCGTCAGATCTTCAGGATGTATTCGGGATCGACCCGGCCCATGGCGATATGCACGATCGCGAGCGCGTTGCCGCTGAGGCGACCTCTGCGGTCGACATATGGCTCAGGCCAAAGGCTCTTTGCGAGGTTGGCTGCAACATTCCGGAACATCAGGGGAAGCGCGAAAGAGGCAGGAACCGTCCCCTTCCTTATCAGGTAGATCGCATTGACGACCTGTGAGTAGCCGAACCGCTTCCCGCTGACGCGTCCTGCCTTGATTCCAAGATGAACGCCTGTGATCGACGTCACGCACACGACGCGACCTCTGGATCTCAGTTGACTGGTGAAGTCGATGTCTTCCTGCCAGCCATAGAGGACGAGGCGCTCGTCGAAGCGCAAATCGCCAACCAGCGAAGCGCGCACCGACATGTTGCATCCGTAGGCACCGACATGGTCGACCACCGGCGGCCCACTCGGTTTTCGCCCTTCTGCATCTCTTAACGCAGCTTCCGCATCGTCCCAGGTGAGGCCGGCATTGTTGGCGCCATCCCTGACGACCCTGCCCATCACAACCGCCCATCCGTCGTTTCCGGCGAAGGCCTGCTCGATCTGCTCCAGGTATCGTGCGGACGGAACGAAATCGTCATCGAAGAATGTGATGATGTCGAAGCGATCCAATGACGACGCGAGAGCCGTATTGCGCTGGGCGGCCGATCCTATCGGACCGAAAACACTCGACAGCGGAAACGGGCAGCCATCCGGGAGTTCGACGTGCGTGGCGTCGGGTGCCGACAGTATGACCTCGTCGGGAAGCCTGGTCTGGCCGCCCAAATATTCCAGCAGGCGAGCAACCTGCCCGCTGCGGCCGAGGGTTGGGATAATCACTGCAAGTTTCATCGCTCGTCCAGGCGTCACTGCTTGCAGCCTATGATGACGCGCGGGTCCAGACAGCCTGCATAAAAGTGGGTTCGACGGGCTCTACCTACCTCCGGGCACATTCTGTCGACGTATCTCCTGCGCGCGGCTCACAACCATAAGCAGTAGGCAGACATTCGACGGGAGCAATCCGTGACCGATCGGACAACTTGCGAGGGTCGTGGGACGAAACGGAGACTGAGAACCTCACGGAGGAAGGGGAGAACCATGCTCCATGAACGCTCTTCCGACCTGGCGATCGCCGCCAAGGTCGAAATGCCCATCGAGGAGTTTCCGGCTAGTTCGGCAAGCGGTGTCGACAGATATGGCAGGATAGCGGTTGTTCACGACTGGTGCCCAAATTTCCGGGGCGGCGAGCGCGTTCTGGCGCAAATCTGCAAGCAGTTTCCCAATGCGGAGGTGTTCACGCTTTTCGATTTCCTCCCGGCGGAGGTGAAGGAGCAATACTTTCGCGACGTGGAATTCCACACCTCTGCCGCCAACCGGCTTCCGATGATCGAGAAATTCTACCGGTCCCTCTTTTTCCTTTGCCCCTTCCTCATCGAGCAGTTCGACGTAACCGGCTATGATGCGGTGATCTCGTCTTCGGCCGCATTTTCCCGGGGGGTGATTACAAGGCCTGATCAGCCGCATCTGTGCTATGTGCACAGCCCCGTGCGCTATGCCTGGGACGAGCAGTTCTCTTATCTCCAGCAGGGCAGGCTCGGCTTCGGTCCGAAGGGGATGCTCTACCGCTATATGCTGCATCGTCTGAGAACGTGGGATACGCGAACCGCTCACGGCCCAGACTTGATGCTGGCGAATTCAAACTACGTCCGTTCGCGAATCCAGCACATCTATGGACGTGACGCGCGGGTGGTTTTCCCACCGGTCTGCCTGAAGGAACTACCCTGTGTCGAGGACAAGGACGACTACTATGTCTCGGCGTCCTTCCTCGCCCCTTACAAGCGCACCGACCTGGTGATCAGGGCATTCAATGAGATGCCGTCGCGACGGCTGGTCGTTGTCGGCGAAGGGCAGCAATCAGCCAGTCTACGTTCGCTGGCAGGTCCGAATGTCACTTTTTCGGGGTTCCTGCCTCGCAAAGAATACGTGGACACGCTTGCCCGGGCGAAGGCGATGGTCTTTGCGGGGTGTGAGGACTTCGGCATAGCGCTCGCCGAGGCGCAGGCCTGCGGAACCCCGCTGATCGCGTTCGGTCGAGGCGGCGCGGTCGATATCGTGCGGCGCCTGGGGACAGATCCCGAGCCAACGGGCGTATTGTTCAAGGCTCAAACCATCGAGGACCTCAAGAAAGCGGTCAATCAATTCGAGGAAAACAGCCACCTCATCACGCCGCAATCCTGCGCCAGGAACGCACAGCGCTTCTCGGAAGAGAATTTCGACCGGGCTGTGCTGGAGTCGATTAGAGCCGTCCAGGCACTTCACGGGATCACGTGAGTTCGCGCAATCTGACGACGTTGGTCTCTGTATCGATGCCGTCGACAACAGCCATCGCCTGCAGGTAGCGCAGGGCGCTTGCTCGCCAGCTATATGCCAAGGCTCTGGCTTTTCCTTTCGCCGCCAGTTGCAGGCGCAGGGCCTTGGAATTGCGGAGCCCCATGAAACGGTCGAGCCATGCATGCGGGTTGTCGGCCGGGGCATAAAGGGCCGCATTCCCGCAGACCTCCGGCAGGCTGGCGCGATCGGACACCACAACCGGGCAGCCGAGAGCCATTGCCTCGACAACCGGCAGGCCAAAGCCTTCCGTCAGCGAAGGAAAAGCAAGGCAAAGCGAATCCATCAGAAGCGCGGCCAACTCGCTGTCGGAAATGCGTCCCAGCCAATGAATGTTTCGGGCTTCCGCCCTGGCTGATCCTGTCTTGAAAATACGCGAATCCGACATTCCGACGACCGCGATCTCAAGTCCCGCTTTGCCAAGGCGGTCGGCCAAGCCGAGAATGAGGTCCACGTTCTTGTGGGGGGCGGCGTTGCCGATCAGAACGATGGTATTCCGTGAGGCGGCCAACCTTGTCGCCGCCGAGTGTTCAGGTTTCCACAGCAAGACGTGTTCATGGCCGTTCGGTGCAACGAAGGCCCTTCGCGCGGGGACGATGTCGCGCCGAACCAGTTCGCCCAGCGAAAAATTGGAAACCGTCGAAATTTTGTATGCCGTCTTGCCGAGGCATGGGAGCATCGCCTTGTACGAGGCCCTGAAGCCAAGTGAATAGCTTTGGGGGGCATTCCAGACGTTTGCATCATGGATGCAGACAATATGCTTGCGGGACAGGAGCGGTCCTGTGTTGCACAGGCTGAGCAAGCCGCCGCCGTGCAACGAGGCGGCCAGCATGGTCTGCTCCCACAGATGTCCACCCGTACTGCCGATCTCGCAATGTTCGATAGAATTGAGCGAGATGTCCGAACTGCCCGGCGGGCAGTGAAGCCTGAGCTCAAGTTCGCGGGTGAGGGGACCACGCTCGGCGATCAAAGCGTCCAGCGAGCGGACGATCTCTCTTGCATATCGCTGAACGCCCGTTGTCGGCTGGGAAAGGAAGCGTCCGTTGATCGTCCAGTGCCGTGCCATATCACCCTCGCGATGTCCTTAGTTTGAAACCGCGATCGCGTGCGGTCACTACGGCCATTGGGTCATCTGGAGGCGCTGAGGATCATCCAGCCAGGCGAGGACAGATGGCGGAACTACCTCAAACGTTTGAGGGCCGCTGTGTTTCCGAGAGTGCTAGTCTCGCTGCCGATCCGGCAAGGCGGAGAAAGGTGATGGGCAAATCTGAGTTCAATGCGGCGCCGGCGGGGCGAGGCGGGCATTTGAACGGAAACAGCGTTGCCGCAGCAACGGCACGGTCGCTCCCCGGGGCCTCCCAATATCTGGTTGGTCGTCCCGGCCGGACGTTGATGGACTTCGAGCCGCCCAGACGACGCTGGACGATAAACGGAGACTTCACCCTACTTCGAGGCAATGGGGTAGCGCGCTACGCTCGTGAGGTGACGATGGCACTCGATGCCCTCGTTTCAGAGGGACATCCTCTCAGCCATGACCTGGAAATCGATCTCGTGGTGCCACGTCCGCTGGCCGAGCCTCTTCCACTGAAGGCTATACCGGTGCGGGTCGTTCCCGAATTCAACAGGCCTCGACTACCTCAGTTCTGGGTTCAAGCACAGTTGCCCTGGCATGTGCCCGGGGGCCTGCTGAGCTTTTGCAACCTCGCACCGGTCGTATTGAGACGTCAGATTGCGTGTATCCATGACATGCACACAAGGCTGATGCCCTTGAGCTATGCGCGAGGTTTCCGTTGGGCGCACCGCGTCGTCCTTCCGCTGCTTGGCAAGCGGGCTGCACGGATCACCACGGTTTCGCAGCTCTCACGCAATCATCTGGTCGAGTTCGGGATCGCACGGGAGGAAAACATCGTCGTTACCTACAACGGCAGCGATCATGCGAAGAAATGGGACGCAGCAAAGTCGTCCTTGGCCGTAAACAGCGGCAGACCCTATGTCCTTTGCCTCGGCCGAGGAGATCAGGAATACAAGAACATGGGGCTTCTTGCTGAACTTGCCCCGTTTCTGGATGAGATGGGTCTCGATCTCTGGATGCCAGGCGATGTCGACGAGACCACGATCCTGCGGCATGTCCGGGAAATGCCGGCGAACATCATCCTTCTTGGGCGCATAAGCGATGACGACTTCAAAAAGTCGCTCGAAGGCGCGCTTTGCTTCCTGTTTCCATCGCGGATCGAAGGTTTTGGGCTGCCTGCTGTCGAGGCGATGGCTTCGGGTTGCCCGGTCGTAGCTTCCACTTCGCCTTGTCTGCCCGAAATCTGCGGAGACTCGGCGCTCTATGCTGATCCTGACGACGTCTTTTCATGGGCCGAAAACGTTCGACGGTTGGCAGCCGATCCCGACCTGCGCAGGCGCATGGTTGGCAAGGGGCATGCCAGGGCGAGCAGTTATTCCTGGCGCTGGATCGCGTGGACCTATCTCGAGCTCATGATCCAGGTCGACGCGGATTTCGGGGAATTCCACGGGTAATTGCCCGAAGTTTCAGCTACCCACCCTTGGCTACCGCACCAGCCTCATCTTCGGCAGTCCCCACTCGTCCGGGTGCCGAATCGGGGCCGTTGCAGTCAAAAGGTCATGCCGCCTGATGGCCAGGTCCCCGCCTCCAAAAGAGGTAAGGCGAAGCTTGCCATGCCCATATAGGCAAATTGCTTCCGCCCCCTGCAGTTCCGACTATCCAGCATCGAATGTCGTGCAGGGAGGCATGATGGCAATGTCGTTTCGTTTCGCAGTCACCGCTGCTGTGTTGCTGATAACAGCGGCGCCCGCATCCGCCGATTTGCTCTGGGGAGTGAACGGCCATCCGGTGATTTCCTACCCGGACGTCCCAATCGAAAAACAACTCGATTTCGTCAAAGACCTCGGGCTCAAATCATATCGGGTCAACGTCACCGCCGCAGGTGAAGCGGATACGCTTGCTCGGGTCGTGAAGGCTGGGAAGGAAAGAGGGATCGAGATCCTGCCCGTGATCACACCCGGCCTGGATCTGGACAAGGACAATGCGGACCAACTCTATAGCGAAGCGCGGAAATTGGCGGTCACCCTTGGTTCCCGATTCAAGAGCGATATCCGCGTTTGGGAACTCGGCAACGAGATGGAGATCTACGCCCTCATAAAGCCCTGCGAAAAACGCGATGACGGATCGCAATATCCCTGTGCGTGGGGCATTGCGGCCGGCACTGGAGTGCTCGACTACTACGGTCCGCGCTGGGCGAAGGTAAGCGCCGTCCTCAAAGGCCTGTCCGACGGAATGACGGCGGTTGACCCGACCATAAGAAAGGCAATGGGTACGGCTGGATGGGGCCATACTGGCGCCTTTGCACGAATGAAGCAGGACGGAATCGCCTGGGACATCTCGGTCTGGCATATGTACGGGGAGGATCCGGAATGGGCTTTCCGCGAGATTTCCTCTTACGGCAAGCCGATCTGGGTCACCGAATTCAACAACCCCAATGGAAGTCAGCGCAGCGAACGGCAGCAGGCTGATGGTGTCAAGCAAGCAATGACGCGGCTTGCTGAACTCCAGGACAAGTACAAGGTCGAAGCAGCGCATATCTATGAACTGTTGGATGAGACCTATTGGGCTCCGAGCTTCGAAGCCAATATGGGGCTGGTCAGGCTTGCCGCCAACAACCAGGGCAAATGGATAACGGGCGAACCGAAACCTGCCTACATGGCCGTTCGCGACATCACCCGGGGTCCGCGAGCGCTGCCCAAGCCGGAGCGGCACTGCGATGCCGATGCCAAGTCTGCCGATGGATCCAACCATGTCCGGCAGGTGCGTTTTGCTTATTGCCTCGTCCTTGGCCAAGACGGCGATGCCGCCAGCCTGAATCGTTGGTCTGAAGCGCTCGAGAGTGGAGGTGCCGGGGTGGTCGACGTGGTCATGGACGTGATCCGCTCTCAGGAATTCGAGGCCAAATACGCCGCGATCGGCCTCACGGACCGCGCCTATATAAGTTTTCTATACCGGCTGTTGCTGGATCGCCCGGCGGACAATTACGGGCTGGAAACATATGCCCGCCAGCTGCGGAAAGGCTCCATGACGCGCGATGCGGTGGCTTTGGGCATCATCAATTCGAGCGAGTTCAAGTCCCGGCATGCTGCCATGCGGGAAGTCTCGGACATGCCGGCGCCTGGTTGAACCGGTGTCGCCGGTGGGTCGCATCCGAAAGAATTAATCCGGGCACGAAGGCGCGGGGGCGTCACGTTCATCGTCAGGCACCGCGGCCTCTTTTCCAAGCTGATGGACAAGGAGCAGGTAATGAACATCCAGGCGATTGATGTTGCTCGCGATCATACCGCGACAAGCCAGAAGATTGGCTGCAGGCTTTGCGGATCGCGCCTGCGGCACACGCTGGTCGATCTCGGCATGTCACCGCCTTGCGAGAGCTTCCTGCGGGCCGATCAACTCGACCAGATGGAACTCTACTATCCTCTGAACGTCCTGGTTTGCGACACCTGCTATCTGGTGCAACTCAAGGAATACATAAGTCCTGAAACCATCTTCAGCGAATATGCATATTTTTCTTCATTCTCGGCCAGCTGGGTAGCCCATGCGAAGGTCTACTGCGAGGCGATCACGAAACGTCTTGGCCTCGGCCCCGACAGCCTGGCGGTGGAGCTCGCCAGCAACGACGGCTACCTGCTCCAGCACTTCCTGCCACTCGGCATTTCGGTTCTTGGTGTTGAGCCAGCCGCCAATGTTGCGCGCGCTGCGCTCGAAAAAGGTGTGCCGACCAGAGTGGATTTCTTCGGGGTTCGCCTGGCCCGCCAGATGGTGGCCGAAGGCCTTCGCGCTGACCTCGTCATCGGCAACAACGTTCTGGCTCAGGTGCCGGATCTCAACGATTTTGTCGCTGGAATGAGGGTTCTTCTAAAGCCGCAAGGTGTGGTCACCCTCGAGTTCCCGCACATCGAGCGATTGATGGCCGAAAACCAGTTTGACACCATTTACCACGAGCATTTTTCATACTTCTCGTTGCTGACCATCGACCTGCTGGCGAAGCGCCACGGAATGCGCCTGATCGACGTCGAAGAGCTGTCCACGCATGGCGGCTCGCTCCGGGTCTATCTCGCCAGCAAGGAAAGCAACTGGACCGTAAGCAACAGCGTTGGCCAGCTCCTTGATCGCGAAAAGCGGCGTGGAATGACTGAAATGGCGACCTACGCCTCCTTCGGTGAAAAAGCGCGGCGCGCGAAGCGAGATCTCCTTGCGTTCCTGGTTTCGGTCAAGAACGAGGGCAAGAAGGTTTGCGGCTATGGCGCGCCCGGCAAGGGCAACACGATGCTCAACTACTGCGGGGTCGGCCCCGACTTCCTTGACTTCACGGTCGACCGAAATCCCTACAAGCATGGGCGTTTTACGCCGGGTATGCACATTCCGATCAAACCGGTCGATGCGATCGATCATGCGAAACCGGATTATATCTTGATCCTTCCGTGGAACTTGAAGGACGAGATCATCAAGCAGATGCACCACGTCGCCGGCTGGGGCGCGAAATTCGTCGTGGCGACTCCTTTCCTGACGGTGATCGATCCATCGGAGCTACCGAGATGAAATTTGTATTTTTCTGCGGTGATCGCGGCATCCCGGCGCGAGAACTGGTCATCGCCTTTCGCGCAGGTGACTGCCAACCGGGATCAGTCGGTCGCGGAATAGCCAGATGTCGAAGAAAAGCCAAAAAAAATTGGCCCGTCGAGGCAGGGCCTCGGCGGACCAACTGAAACACTGTCAATCTTGCGCAGGCGCGCCTTCACCGAAAAGGTCGTTGACCTTATAAGCGACCTCCGTCCTGTTGGTCGCCTTCAGCTTCCTCATGATGTTCCGAATGTGAACCTTCACAGTGCTTTCGCGCAGGTTCAATTCGTGAGCGATGATCTTGTTCGCCTTGCCACGACGAAGCGCCTGAGCCACTTCCGCTTGCCGGTGCGTGAACATCGTCGTCAGCGAACGCGTGTCGCGGCTGCCTGAAGAGATCAGATGCCGCATCGGCAGCACACTGCTGGCTGGCACGAATATGCCGCCGGCTGCGGCAAGGTTGACGGCTTCGACACAGACGTCGATGCCAACGGACGTCGGGATGTAGCCGCGTGCGCCGCACTCGAGTGCCGTTAATATTTGTGCCAAGTCTTCTGTATCGGCCAATAATATTACCGGAACCGAGCTGAATTCCGACGAGATCAACTTGATCTCATTGGCAATGCTTTGTTCTGTGATTTTGCGTCCGCCAAGGTTGAATAGAATGGCAGTCAACGGAGGGTATGCCCCCTTCTTGCTGCGCCACTCTTCGATTGTGCCCATGGCGGCAACCGTCATGCCGAGGTCATGGTCCTCAAGGGCTCCGGCCAGGCACTCCCGGTCCAAGGCCCTTCCGTCCAAAATAAGGAGGCATTCCCTATCTGCTTGTACATTGCCTCCCCCAGTACTGCTCGGCGAGATTTCTGATTGATTTGTCGAAGCGAAACTATGCAGTCCGATTGCAGAACTCATACTAGTTACCCCACATTAGCCCATACGAGACGCCATCGTGGCGGCCCCGTTAACCTCCTAAAATTCCTGGATATTTTTCTAGCGGCTCGTGAAAACACAGCCGGACTTCTGCAACTTAGAGCGCCCGCCCATTTCTCCCTACGCCACCTAGAATTGAATAGTTTATGCTTAACAAACGGTCGCTAACCTAAGTTAATTTTCTGAAAAAATTTTCTTTCAGGCCACCGTAACGGTGAGGAACCGCGGGTGGTGGGCCGATAGGCTCAGTTCGTAAACCGGCATGCAAAGAGAGCCATCGTGTTCATCCGAAGGGCGGATGATGGGCCGAGCGTCCTCGGTGGCATCTCAGTCCAAAGGCTTCGTTGACGGCATATGTCGCCCGAGACGAACATCAGCGTGCCTGCGTCTGCCCGGGTGACGGGGTCTGTCTACGGATAATTCGAGACAGGATAGGGGGGCCATCCGCCCCCACGTGGCTCCCCTATCGCCTCGATGTGCCTGATTGGATGGGATCCGCCTGCCGGCAGGGTCGTCGGGTGGTTAGACATCGGCAGAATTTGCCTGGACGTCAGGCGTTTCCCTGTGGATCGACCTCGCTCAGCCAGTGCTCGCTTGTTTCTTCATTGCGAGCTGCGGCTTCGAAGGCATCGATCAACTTCCTGGCGGCCTTGTTGGCAACGTGGGACTCGGGATACTGAGCCCTCACGGCCCGCGCCCGTTCGTAAATTTCCCTGAGTTGCTCTACCTGCCTAGGGCCAAATGCGCGATGCGCAACTTGGGTGGCCATACCGTTTAAACTCCTCATGCCGGAGCCTGGAGAACCCAGCCCATACCCAGAACTCGATCAGTCTCCAATTTACACGACATCCAACGATTGTATGCAGAAACATGCCTGCAACCGCTGTATAAGCGCGGCATTTCCCGCCGTCGAGGCGTTCTTTAGTCTGCGCTCGCGAACTCGGGGTCAGCCGTTTGCAGGATGGGGCCGGCCGGAGTCCGAAAAGCCGCCATTTCGAAGCATTGTAAACGTGTCGGACAGACGACTGCGCGCTCTTCGTCCAACGCGGGGTTCTGTTACGCTCGGCCACCCGAGTGACCTACGCCCCACAGTCCCAACGTTATGCGTGATGTTGCGTCGCACCGATTGGAGAGACCTACGGCTTTCTGCGAAACGCAAGACTACGCCGTTTGACTCACTTGCCGAGCGGGTAGGCGTGCCGAAAGATGCGTCATCGAGAAGCGCCTTACGTCAACATCGGGCCAGCCGAGCAAGAGGCTCAATCAGCAATGCAGGTGTCTTTGCCGGGTCTGCTGGTGTGCGTGGCTATTCTGGCCATCGCTTACTATGCCCGGGGCATGTCGATGATCGCACTGATCGCATCCCAGGCATTTGGAGCGACAGCTGTCGTGACCCTCACTTTCCTGGGAGGGTCGTCTCCGCTGATCTATACCCTGTTCGAGGCGCTGCTTATCGCTGTCGTTGCCGCGAGACGTCGCATCTGGCTCGACCTCGGAAGCGTTTTCGGAAGCATCCGCCCGATCTGGATTCTAACGAGCCTCATGGTTTACGCCATAATCGGGGCCTGGCTGTTTCCGCGGTTCTTTGCGGGGCAGACGGCGGTCTTTGTCCAGTCGAAAATCCGCGGTACCGTCGTGGAAGCATCGCTGACCCCTGTCTCGGGCAATATCTCCCAGACGGGGTATTTCATCCTCGGCGGGCTTACCACCATCGTGCTTTGCACCCTGCTGCTGCATGCCGAAAGGATCGACCAGCTACGCCGTGGATTCTTCTTGTGGTGCGGTCTGCACGCCGGCATGGGGGTAGTCGATTTTATCGGCAAGAATGCAGGGATAGGAGATATCCTCGCCCCGATCAGAACCGCCAACTATGCGATAATCAGCAACGCCTATGAGGCCGGTTTCGCGCGCATCACAGGGCCTTTTTCCGAGGCCTCTTCGTTCGCCGGCGCCTCCCTGGCCTGCCTGGCATTCTCGTATACCTACTGGAGACGGACCAAGTCGCGTTTTTCCCAGTGGCTGTCGGTCATCCTGCTTTTTTTGACCATTCTGTCGACGTCTTCGACGGCCTATGTCGGCCTCGCTCTGCTATGCATTCCGGTCGTGCTCTCAATGTCGGCATCAGTCCTGCGAGGTAGGATCGAGCGCGAGGAGATATTGATCGCCGTGTTCATGGTGATGGGTGTAGTCGGCATCATGGGCATCAGTCTTTACCGCGCCGACGCGCTAGATCCCTTCATCCGGCTCATCGACAGCACCATCATCAACAAAGCCGATTCCGCTTCTGGACATGAGCGCACCTACTGGAACGTCAAAAGTCTGCAGTCCTTTGTCGATACAGGTGGCCTTGGGGTCGGTTTCGGCAGTTCGAGAGCTTCAAGCTGGCCTATCGCAGTGCTGTCCCAGCTTGGCTTCTTTGGGTCGCTGATGATGGCGATGCTGCTCGGCGTCCTGGTCCGCGGATTGAGGGGAGTGGAGGAGTGGGTGGCGCCCGAGACGGCTGCTGTCGTGATGAGCATCAGGAATGCTTCATTCGCCGGCATAATTGCCAACTCGGTGTCGGGCGGCAGCGCCGACCCCGGCGTCCTCTTCTTCATTGCGATCGCCGTTGTCTCCGCCACAAGGGTCAATGCCCTGCGCACGGCGGCTGTCTTCGAGCGACACGGTCGGTATCGGGCGATACAATCCGCGCCTGCGTTCGATATCCCCGGGCTATCGGCGCGTTAGGGCAATTCCAGCAAAAGTGCGCAGCGGTTTTGCGGGCGTTTCCGTGAAAAACGGAAACGCTCTAGACGCTGCTCAGACGGTTATCTCGTGCCGGTCGTTTGCGTCAACGATCCTGAAAACTGAACGACTGCTTTCGCTAGCAACCACAGCCTTTCGGGCAGGTTTGCACACAATCCGCGCAACCATGCTGTGAACGTGGGACGTGAATGCAAATTCGGAACAATTGGATGAAGCAGACACAATTCGAGGCGAAAGGATCGCTTCGATAGCCCAACCGATCACCGTCCTATCAGAAGCTCTCTCCACCTCTGCAGGAAGCGTTCTTTCGACGCGCGTGCTGCAACCTCCCGCAGCCTATGGCTGGTCTCCGCCTTTTCGGCTGAAGTCCGTGAAAGGGCCTGCCGCATGGCCCTTCCGATTGCTGCCGTGTCCTTGGGCGGCACCTCCAGGCAGACACCTTCGACGGCCTCCACCAGCGCACTTTGTTCGGAGACAATGGGCAAGAGGCCCATATAAGCAGCCTCCAACGCAGGCATGCCGAACCCCTCAAGCAGGCTTGGCAGGACGAACGCTTCGGCGTGCGCATACAACCAGCGCAACTGGCTATCGGGCACATATCCCGGCAGCACAACGCCGGGCACCGATTTCGCGAGCTCGATAATCCTGTCACGGCCTTCACCGCGCGAACCGCAGAGCACGTATCTGATGCCCTGCTGATAGAACCCGCCGTCCCGATATGCTTCAAGCGCGGCGATCTGATTCTTGCGGGTTTCGAAGGCGCCGACCGTCAAGAAGAAGGCACCGTCGAGTCCAGGAAGCGCCTCGAGGGGGCCTTCAAACAGGCCACCGCGCACGTACAGTGGAATCGTGGTCAAGAACCGGAAGTTCGAACCATGGATGGAAATGAAACTGTTCTTTGACCAATCGCTCACGAAAACAACGGCCGGCCCGTGCCTGCGGATTTTCTCATACGCAACGCGATAATTCTCGACGGTGACGGCATCATAAAGGTCGCTGTGACTCAAAGGGCCGACGTCGTGGCAAAGAACGATGTCCTTTTCGGTCAGCTCCGATCTCAGGACAAAGAGTGGGTCGAGAAAGATCCGAGTGCTGTCCTTGATAGCCTTGGAGCCAATCAAGCATCGTCGACTGTCTCTAAGCCAGCTGATTTCCATCATCATCAACCTGGCGGCGATCTTGCGGGCCAAGCCTTCGGGAGCCTTGGCACCAAGTCGCCAGTACCGAACCTGTGCGTGTTCCGGTACGAATTCCTGACAAAGGTCCCTGGCAATGTGCCAGGCCCCGGTTCTGTTCAATATCGATAGGGAATTTTCAAACAGCGGGCGTTCAACGACTGGAGCCGCGAGCGGCTCCGAACGACCCGGTCGCGCTCCTGCCGGTCCGCCTTGTGGACCTTGCCGCTTCTCGATATCCAGCAAACCGTTCACCCGATTGCAGTCCTCGGACTGTCGGCGGCTTTCATCCAATACACAGGCTGTATTGGGAAAATCGTCGTAAGTTTCAGTTTAATTGCCAAAAGCCTATCGATCGGCTGCTTTTTTTGTCAA
The DNA here is from genome assembly GCF_042739215.1 of Mesorhizobium sp. NPDC059054. NCBI lineage: Bacteria > Pseudomonadati > Pseudomonadota > Alphaproteobacteria > Hyphomicrobiales > Phyllobacteriaceae > Mesorhizobium > Mesorhizobium sp. NPDC059054. The sequence continues at coordinate 115,922 of NZ_JBHYHV010000006.1, read as the reverse complement.
CAGAACCGTGGGGCAGGAGGGTCGCCAAAAAGAATAGATTGGCACTAAGCTTATTGGATAGTTCAGTGCGTTCGCCGACTGCGGGGGGAACAGACGGCCCTCCCGAATGCGCGTAACTTTGGCATCGAAGTCTTCTACCGGCTTCGATTGTTCGTCCAGAAAGAGCGAACGTCTTGCTGTGTACGGCTGATGGCTTGGCTGCCGAGCGTCAGGGGCGCTGCCGATGCCTCGATAGCCCTTTATTGCGGGAATCCGTTGGTGCGCACGACGTTCCAGATTCCCTTGTTCACCTCGGTGATGTCGCCGATGCAATCGGAAATCCTGGCGATTTCCGCATCGTCCATCGCTTCTACCTTTCCGTACTTTATCGAATCCTTGCCATCGAAGATGCGCATCAGATGCGTGTGGGAGATGTCTCCCTTGCTGTCGAATGAATAGATGCAGTGGTTGTATTTGTTCCGCAGTTTGGACTGTTCATTGAGCCGCTGGAGAAGCGGAAGAATTTCCCCCCGGTACTTTCTTGGAGTCTTCGCCATCTTCGCGAGTCGTTCGACGAGATCGATCCGGGCCCGCGTCGTGTTGAGTGTCAGGAAGATGACGATCGCGGTTTCCTTGTCCACCTTTGCCAGGCCGGCGATCAGGTGGATGAGCAGACTTTCTGTATTCGTCCATGTGTAGTTCAGACGTCCGATCAGAAGTAGTATTCGCTGGAAGTCGTCCATCCTCGATCCCCGCGCCATCGCCTTTCGATGCCTCTATTCTGTGCATCATGCTTCGGTCCTGTACAACTGCGCCGAATTCTCCGCCTGACGGTGGGGTCAACGGGGCGATCCACGTCCTCCTTTGGTGGTACGGGATCGACCAATAGGCCGTGCGCCAGGTGAAGCATCGCTGGCCAGATGGTCGGTTTTTCATCAATTTGGCGCCCTGAACTAGCCCCAACGCATAGCTAGGCGTGGGCTCGCGACGGTCACAGACTGTCCGCCGCCTCGAAAAGTCAGAGGCACGGCTATTCCTGCTTTCAGTGTCGAAGGGTCCGAATGGTGCTCGGTCCGGATCCCAATTTCGCTGAATGAGGGATGACGGCCGTTTTCCGAGTGGGCTTTCTGCTTCCAGAGCGTTTCAATCCGTGGCGACTGCTTGTTCCGAGTACTGGAGGCGCGATTGCCCTGATGTGCAACCGCCGATGCGGCCAAAGACCTCTTGAAAGATGAATGGGGTCACGCTGGATCGGCCTTAACCACGAGATGGAACAATGGCTCCCAGAAACTCTTCCCAGCACTCCACGTTTTTCCCGCTCGATCCCAGTCAGGATCAGAACCAGGAACAGAGCGAAGCTCAAGCCCAGCTTCAGGCAGAAGCTCAGGGGCAGGGCCAAGGCCAGGGTCAAGGCCAAGGCCAGTACCAATCCAGCCATTCCAGCAATGAAAACGGCAACGGCAATGGCAACGGAAATCTCAACCTGAATGGCAATGGCAACGCCAATCTGAACAAGGCCATCAACGAAAGCACGAATACCAATACGAATTCGAGCACGAATACGAATTCGAACACCAACACCAGCACCACGCATGTGAATGTCGATGTGGGGCTCGATCTCTCCGGCTACCGGCCGAGCGATGATGATTTCGCCGACATCAAGCTCGACGGCGGCGCCCAGATCGACAAGCTATTGGTCAATCATGATGGCCAGATCTTCTACAATCCGGGCGATGGCGCCTCGTTCAACGATTTCCTGAACGGCTCGCTCAATGGCGAAGGCAACGATACCGCCGTTGCGCTCGCCCAAGTCAACAACATGAGCGACGACGATACGATCGCAAGCGCGTCGGTTTCCAACACTGGCACCTTCGAGCAGAACGGCGATGCCAATGGCGGCGACGCCCGGTCCGGTGACGGCCTCACGGCAGGCGGCGGCGGTGGCGGCGGCGGCGGTTCCGGCCACGCCAACGGCGGCGACGGCGGCAACGGCCACAACCTCGGTGGCTTCGGCTTCGGCGGCGATGCGCTCGGCGCGGCGCGCGGCGGTGACGCGACCGGTGGCGCCGGCGCAGCTGGTGGTACCGGAACTGGCCTCGGCCTCGGCCTTGGGCTCGGCGTCGGGTTGGGTCTTGCCGGTGCGGCCGGTGCCGCAGGCGGAAACGCCAACGGTGGCGATTCCAATGGCAATGGCGGTTCGGGCTCCGGTTCGGGCGCTTCCACGGCCACGGGCGGGGACAGCGGCAATGCGGATTCGGGCGACGGCGGCGATGCGGCTGGTCTTGGCCTCGGCGCAGCCGGCAGCGGCGATGCTGGCAACGGCAACAGCGGCGACGGCGGTGACGGCACCGGCACCGGCAGCGGCACTGGCACGGGCACAGGCGGCAGCGGCGGTGATGCCGCCAGCACCGGTGGCGACGCCGGCGGTCTCGGCCTGGGCCTGCTCGGGATAGGCGTCGGTATTGCTGGAGACGCAGCGAACGCGGCGGGAGGTGCCGGCGGCAGCGGCGCTGGTTCAGGTGCCGGCTCTGGTGCGGGCACCGGTGGTGACAGCGGCAACGCTTCCGGCGGCGACAGCGGCGATGCGGCTGGTCTCGGCCTCGGCGCCGGTCTCGGCGGCGATAGCGGCAACGCGAATTCGGGCGACGGCGGCGACGCCTACTCGCTTGGACTGGGCACCGGCATCGGCGGCGACAGCGGCGACGGCGGCATGGGTGGCACTGCTGGTGACGGTGGTGATGCGCTTGCCCTCGGCCTTGGCGCCGGTCAGGGCGCTGGATCAGGCATCGGCGCGGGCATCGGCGGCGCCGGCGGGATCGGCGGCTTCGCCTGGGGTGGTGATTCGATCGTGGTGCCCACCGGCGGTGACGGCACGGGCGGCGCCGCGACCGGCGGCAATGGCGGCAATGGCGGCGGCGGCGGCATCGTGACGAACGGAGCCGGCGGTGACGGCGGCGACGGCGGCATGTGGGGATCCAACAATGGCCATGACAGCTATGTGAACGGCCTGTCGCAAGCCCACGCAGATGCGACCGTCGATACCAGCGCCTTCAACCAGAGCATCGTCACGGGTGCCAATCTGATGGAAAACCTGCTCAGCCAGACGATCGTCGGCGGGAACTACGACAGCATGAACAGCGGCGACGATTCCTGAGTACGTTGCATGCAAGAACGGTGGCTACGCGGCTTGTGCCGCGTAGCCACCAACCGCCCTTCGGCGGAAAAGACGCGGCGGCAGATGGAAGGACGGCTCCGTGTATTTGGACAGGATAAGCGAGGCGATCGCCCACTTCATAGGGTTGTTCCAGATAGCGGCGGAACAGTCACGGTTGCGCGACGACTACCTTGAGTTCAAGGCCCGGCAGGCGGCACCGGATCTGATTCCGCCGGACGAACATCTCCCGATCGCTTTTCAATCCCCTTATGATTTCAACAACCCCGATCCGGGCTTGCACTATGTTCCGGCTGGTCCTGCGCTCGAAACGCAGACCGTGCATGCCGAACCGGCATATGTCCGGATGGAGGTTGCGATCGGAGCCGAGGTGCCGCCCGTGGTCTATCCGGGCTACCTTGCGCTTGCGCCACACATTTCTCCCACGGCACATCACACGGGACATTCGGGCGCTCCGGTCTTCGAGCTCCAACCTGTCGGATCGGTCGCTGTGCATGTCGCGCAGATCAACAGCCTTTTCGACAATGATTTCGTCAATATCGGTGCAGGAAACGTCGATTTCCATCCGATCGGCTCGCCGAACCTTGCGCTCGAAACGCTGCATCACGACGCACTGCAATTCCTTCCGGTCCAGTCGCCGTCGTTCGGCGCCCCTTCTGACATCGGTTCCTTCGTCGCCGAAACGGCGGCGTCACTCGACCGCTTTGCCGACGCAGTCAGCAAAATGGCAGAGGATCCTACCCCCGGCAGTTCAGGCGACGATCCTTCCACGCCAGTCGGTGCCGACGGGATTTCCGTCTACGCGCATGTCTCGGTCGTGACCGATCCGGTCGGAAACGGGACATATGTCAACGGACAGGTGGCGGAGAAGCCGGAGCTGGATGACAAGCTTCCGGCGGCATCTCCCCTCGTCCATGAACCGGCGGCGGCGAATGGCGGCGATCCCGAGCCCGGCAATGTCGCCTCGACCGTCACCGGCGGCACGGTCCACGGAGAGGGCGTCGTGTCGGCAGACACTTCGGTGGAACTCAGCACCGGCGGCAATGCCCTGGTCAATTCCGCAACAGTGACGAACGCTGCGCTCGCGGGCGGTGTCTTCGCGGTGGCCGGCAATCATTTCTCGCTCGATGCCATCATCCAGATCAATGCGTGGAGCGATTCCGATGCGATCGGGTCGAGTGTGAACGGCTGGAACGCCGCCACGCACCAGGCCGCCACCTCAGCATTCAACATCGCGGAGATGGTACGAATCGACGCCGGAGCTGAAGCCGGGTCCGATCATCAAGCAGCAGCGGGATTTCCAAGCAGCTGGGTTGTCACGGAGATCAGTGGTGACTTCATTTCCCTGAACTGGATACAGCAACTCAATTTCATCATTGATCACGACACCGCCGTCATCTCCTCTTCCTTCGGTGTGACGACGCAGGTCGGCACCGGTGAGAACCAGGGCTTCAACGGCCTCTCGATCGCCGATCTCGGGAAGAGTTACGATCTCGTGCTGATCGGCGGAAACTACTACGACGCGAATATCATCTCGCAGACGAATGTGCTTCTCGATGACGACATCGTGGGCGCGGTCGGTGGGTTTCATAGCTCGGGTCACGGCTCGGTGTCGACCGGTGACAACCTGCTCTGGAACAATGCCAGCATCACTTCGATCGGCACCGGAGCAGCGGAGGGATTGCCGAACGGCTTTCTGCACGCGATCCACGAATTCGGGAACGGCAACAAGACGCTTTCCTCAGACGTGTTGAACGACAGCGCGTTCCTCGGTCTTCCCGGCCTCAAAGTTCTCTACATCTCGGGCAGCATCTACGACCTGCAATACATCCACCAGACCAATGTGCTTGGCGACGCCGACCAAATCGCGCTGGCGATGAACTCCGCCAGCCCGGCCATCGATGCCGACTGGTCGATAACCACCGGCTCCAACGCTCTGGTGAATTCGGCCCAGATCGTGGATGTCGATCCGGGCAGCGAGATCTATGTTGGCGGCGACCGCTATACGGATGAACTGCTGGTTCAGACCGACATCATCCGTACCGACCACCTGCTGGAAACACGGGATGCCGATCATCTGGTCAATGAGGCCGTGGCGTTCCTCAGTGACGACATGGTCGGCCCAGCCCACGAAGACCCGGTTTCACATCTGAAGGACCCACTCGATGTTCATCCCGGGCACAGCGACGTCATGCAGTCCGTAATTTCCTAAAGCATCTTGCAATCGAGGGGGGCGATGGACGAGCGTTCGGGAAATCACGCGGAAATGACGGCAGCGCCTGACGGTGCCGAAACCGACTATGGCGAACCTGGTAAATCCGGCGACACGACATCGGGTGCCAAGGACAAGCTTGACCTACGGTTCGCTGTCTTCATGGCGGAAGTCGATCGGGCGGCTGCCGATCTGAGGAGGAATAAAACAAATTCGATTTGGTTCCGTCCGGCCAATGACGATGAGGAAGCGGCGCCCGTGTCCGATCGAGACGAATCCCGGAGCGAGGATAGGGATACGACGGAGGAAATGGACGAGCCGGCATTCGGGCGAAACCGCCGGTTCCGGCAGCGAGGAGAACGGGACATGCCCGGCGGCAGCCTCAAAGTGATGGATGTCGACAACGGTCCAATAAAAGCGGAGGCGCATCCCTCCGGCTCAAAGACACCGAACAAGCGCGCCGGGAACGCGGACGCTGGTTCCGCCGACGTGTTCCATCGTCGTCTCGGACCGATCAATCTCGCCGACAATCTGAAGTCGGGAATACGCGCCGTCCGCCGCAACCTCGCGGTTGTCATGGCCTTCACCGTGGCGACAAACGTCCTGGTCCTCGCGATCCCGATCTATCTCTTTCAGATATCCGATCGCGTGCTGACGAGCCGCTCGATCGATACGCTGGTGATGCTGACAATATTGATCGCAGGCGCGGTCGTCCTCAACGCCGTGCTCGACGCTATCCGCCGTTTCATCCTGATGCGCACGGCAGTCGAGGTGGCGGTCCAGCTCGGCGCGCCCATCCTTGGCGCTGCCGCCCGCGCCTCGCTCCATAGCAACGGGCGCGAATACCAGACGCTCGGCGACCTGCAGCAATTGCGGTCGTTCCTCGTCTCGGGCACGCTCCTCGCTTTTCTTGACGCGCCGCTGACGCCGCTGTTCATGCTGGCGGTGTTTCTGGTGCATCCCGACCTCGGCTTCATCACGGTGGTCGCCGCCATCCTGCTTTTGGTGATCGCGTTCATCAATCAACGGATGACCGCCGCCTCGTTCCATGAGGCCAATAATTTCCAGAGCAGGGCGAACCTGCATCTCGATTCCATGTCACGCAACTCCCAGATCATCAACGCGCTTGCCATGATCCCGGAGACGGTGAAGATCTGGGGGCAGGACACGGCAGGGTCCCTGAAGGCCCAGGTGCTCGCCCAGGACCGCAACGTCATTTCCGCCTCGATTTCCAAGGGGATACGTCTGCTTGCGCAGGTGGCTATGCTGGGTTGGGGCGCCTACCTTTCCCTTGAAGGCCAACTGACGGGCGGCATGGTCATCGCCGCGTCGATCATCGCCGGCCGCGCGCTGGCTCCCGTGGAAGGCGCCATCGAAGGCTGGCACCAGTTCATCAATACCCGTTCCGCCTATGAGCGCATTTCAACCCTGCTCAAATCGTCTCCCTTGAATTTTGAGCGGCTGAAATTGCCGCAGCCGCAAGGACGGCTCGACGTGGAGCGCTTGCTCTTCGTGCCGCAGGGAACCAAACGGGTCGTGCTGAACGGGATATCATTCACGCTCGCACCTGGTGACTCGCTTGCCGTCATCGGGGATTCGGGCGCCGGCAAGACAACGCTCGGCAAGATGCTCGTTGGTTCGATCTTGCCGACATCCGGCAACGTACGTCTGGATCTGATGGACCTGCGCAACTGGGACCAGCGCCAGTTCGGCGAGAATATCGGCTATCTGCCTCAGGACGTTCAGCTTTTTCCAGGCACCATCAAGGCCAATATCGGCCGCATGCGCGAAGACGCCAGCGACGATGACATCTACAAGGCCGCTATGCTGGCCGATGTGCACGAGCTGATCTCGACCTTTCCCCAAGGCTACGAAACGATGGTCGCAGCCGATGGCGCGCCTTTGTCGGGAGGCCAGAAACAGCGGATCGCGCTGGCTCGCGCCTTTTTCGGCAATCCGCGTCTGGTCGTTCTGGACGAGCCCAATTCCAATCTGGACGGGGCGGGCGACGCCGCGCTGCTGCGAGCCCTTGCGCACGCGAAAGAGGAAAAGATCACGATGGTCACCATCACGCAACGGCCGTCGCTGCTCAATTGCGTCGACAAGATCATGCTGTTGTCCAACGGCACCGTCTCGATGTTCGGCGTGCGCCAGGAGGTTCTCAAGGCGCTCGCACCCTATAACGCCGCCGGCGGACGTCCCGCCGTGGCCGACCGGGCGGCACAGGTGGCGTGATGAGCACGAGCATCGCGGACGTTCACGATATCGAGTGGTATGGCCAGGTGCCGCGTTCGATACGCAGGCACGCGCTCGTCGGGCTGGCCCTGATCCTGGCGGTGTTTGGCGGCTTCGGGACATGGGCGGCGACCGCGCCGCTGGCAGCCGCGGTGATCAGCGCGGGCAGTTTCGTCGCAACCGGCGAGAACAAGGTGGTCCAGCACCTCGAAGGCGGGATCATCCAGGAGATACTGGTCAACGAGGGCGATCACGTCACCGCCGGCCGGCCCTTGATCCGGCTCGACGGAATTGCCGCACAGGTAAAGCAGCGGCAACTTTTCCTGCGCCAGGCGCGCCTCGAAGCGAATGCGGCGCGCCTTTCCGCGCAGGTCACCAACAAGCCTGAAATCAACTTTCCCCGCATCATCATCGACAACAGGAACGACAGCGACATCGGCTCGATCGTCGACGGGCAGATCGCCAGTTTTCGTTCGGCCCAGAGCCGGGTTGAAAGCGAGATCGGATTGCTCAAGCAGAATATGGAGTCGCTGAAATTCCGCTCGGAAGGCTTCCGTCGGCAAAGCACCTCCATGTCCGACCAGCTTTCCTTCCTGCAGGAAGAATATAAAGGCAAGCTGAAGCTCCTCAACCAGGGGCTCATGCGCAAGCCGGAGGTCAACGCGATCCAGAGGGCCATCGCCGATGCACAGGGCCAGATCGGCAGGCTGAATGCGGAAGTCGCCGAGACGGATGCCCAGGCCGAAAAATTCCGCCAGCAGATCGATCAGACAATCACCGAGCTGAACCAGAAGTCGCTCGACGAATTGCAGAGCAGCCAGGGGGAACTCGACGCCGTACGCGAGGAGGCTCGCCAGGCGCAAAACATCATGCAGCGCTCGATGATAAATGCGCCGGTTTCAGGCACCGTCGTGCGGATGTACTACCACACCTCGGGCGGCGTCATCGAAAGCGGCAAGAAGATACTCGAAATCCTTCCCGCCAACGTCCCGCTCATCATCGAGACCCAGATCCAGCGCAAGGACATCGACGCGGTCAAGCCGGGCCAGAGAGCGAGCATCCGCCTGGTGGCGCTCAACCGGCGTACGACGCCGGTGCTGTTTGGTGACGTCTACTACGTCTCCGCCGACGCTTTGTCCGACGCCACCATCCCGAACACGGAGGTCTATCTGGCACGCATCCGCCTGCCGGCAAGCGAGCTTGCCCGGATTCCCGGATTCACCGCGACGCCCGGCATGCCTGTCGAGGTAATGATAGAGACGGCCGAGCGGACCTTCCTGGACTATCTGACGAAGCCGATCCGCGAAAGCATGTCGCGGGCCTTCACTGAACGATAGGCGACGGATTCACTAGAGCGTTTCCGTTTTTCACGGAAACGCGGAAACGCTCTAAGTTTTGTTTTCGCAGCATTTTTGTAACGCCAAGCGATCCCACTTGGCTACAAAATGCACTAACAGGAAGTCGTGGAGGGCGATCGAGAGGCCCAATGGAACCAATCAAGCCCTGAAACCCCGCCAATGTGGGCGATCTTGCACAGGTCCTGGTCGCCGCCGCGACTTCAACGGTTTTTTGCCTGTTCCTGTTGGACATTCGGCGCCATTGATAGACCGGGCGGGCTTCGCAACCTCTTAGGTTCCCAGGCTGACTGGTGACAGCTCCGGCAGCCACCTCGGATCAATACGCCCGACCGTCGCGAGTAATTCCAACATCTCATCGCGCGAGAACCGCATCGTGTAGCGGTAGAGAGATTTATCGTCGTAGAGGCCGCCGGCGCAAAAACGCAGCTGGACCTCATCGCCCTCGACGCCCACTTCGATCAGCTCGAGTGGCTGTTTAAGGATTGTCTTCTCGACCCCTGGTCGCTTTGCCGGTCCGATCTTTATGTCCATAACGAATTGCCCTTGCCGACCCAATAATGCGATTGGACGAGGGGTGCTCAACACACCCCAACTCACACAAATGTTGCCATTTGCGTCCAACCCAGGCCGGATGAACTGCCTCACTTGAATGAGGCCCACGTACATCTGGGGCTATACAAGAATAACAGAATACCCCCTCGTCAGCCTAAGCTCCAGTCCCATTCGGGTTACGCCCAAAGACGTAGTGAATTGCCCACTTGGCACGCGATCACCGCAGTTTCGACAATGCGGCTGAGCATCGCATCCTTCGAAAGTCCTTATTTGGAAAGGCGGCTGCCCCCGGAATGGTTCGTTCGTCCGTTGCTGTCACCGGACGAACGATCTCAATCAAGCACTGGCCCTCTCGGCACGACGGTAAAAGGCCGACAGCAAACTGAGCAGCAACGCTCCTGCAAAGAGCCACCAGGCGGCATGCGTGAAGGCGCTCGCAAAGCCCTCGGCCGTTAGGGCGCTACTTGTGTTAGCGCCATACAGGATTGCAACGAGAGCAATTCCGATGGATGCGCCGGTTCGTTGCAGCATGTTCATGATTGCCATGGCGTCGGGGATCTCTGCGGGGCCGATGCGCGCCAGTCCTGCTGTCATCGCAGGAATCGTGCATAGCGCCATGCCGAACCCTCGCACGAGCAGTACCGTGCCAAGCCACCAATAATTTGCATCAAGCGCAACCAGTGCGAGCGGCAACGTGGCCAGGACTGTTAGCGCTCCACCCCCTAACAGGAGTAGGCCAGAGCCGTACCGGTCGCTGATCCGGCCGGCGAATGGAAAGCCAATGGCCGTGCCAACGATCTGCGGGGCAATGAGGAGGCCCGCGGCTGCGGAAGTCTCGCCGCGAACATCGACGAAGTAATAGGGCAGGAGCAGCAATGCACCGAAGTTCAGGGCGCCGCCCACGAATATGATACCTGCCGCCAATGAGAAACGGGAACTTGTGAAGAGCTTCAGATTTAAAACGGGTTCGCTGACTCTCAACGTCCACAGGAGAAAGAGAACGAGGAGAGCCGCGCCCGCTGCGAGACTGACCATATCGTGAACCCGCCCTAACCCTCCACCCTTGCCGGCGGCCGAGACCCCATAGATCAACAACGGCACACCGGTCATGACTAAGAGCAGACCGAACCAATCCAAGCGGCCAGCGATGCCAGCCTGCACCTTTGGCAGCCACAGTGCACCTGCGATCAGCGCAACTGCGCCGAGTGGGACATTGATCAGAAACACGGAGGTCCAACCGAGACGATCAAGCACAACGCTCCCGAGCGTCGTGCCGAGCGTGGGAGCCACGACTATGGCAATCCCAACGACGCTCATGATCCGGCCAAGCCGTCCCCGGCCGGCGACAACCGCCAGAATTGTCTGCCCTGCAGGCACCAAAAGGCCTCCCGCCAGTCCTTGCAGCACTCTTCCTACGATGAGAATGGGCAGCGTTGTCGATAACGCGCACCAGATCGAGAAAATGGAAAATAGAGCTAGACTACCCAGCCATAGTCGCGTCGAGCCGATCCTCTTTGCAGCCCAGCTGCTCAATGGCACGCCTGCCGAGAGTGCAAGAAGATAGCCGGTAGCGATCCATTGGGTCGCTGTCGGCGACGCGTCCAAATCACTGGCGATGGCCGCCAATGCCAGGTTCACGATGGTCGACGACAGCATGGAGCTGAATGCGCCGAGCACGATGATCACCGCCTGGCCCCAAATAGACCAGGGAATATGCTCGAGGTCCGATACGGTGTCGGCATGCTGCGGGCCAATCGTGCCGGCCGTCGGGGCCTTTCGATATGACATCGCTGAAATTCCTCTCAATCTCCGCAAGCTCATCGAGTCTGGACAGCCGACGGGCTCCATGCGATATTTCCCTATCAACGATCGAGTAATCTATCATTGTTAGGGAGTCAAGATGGCAAAAATCAGAAGAGACGAGGTTGTTGCTGCTGCCTTGGTCCTGCTGAACGAGGTGGGAATCGAGGATCTGACAACCCGACGACTCGCGGACAAGCTGGGCATCAAATCGGCCACGCTCTACTGGCATTTCCGAGATAAAGCGGCGTTGCTTGGAGAGATGGCCGAGGAGGTGATGGCCACTCATCATCGCGTTACAACTTCGCAGCCGGCAAGCGAATGGCCCGAATGGTTTGCGGAAAACGCTCGTAGTTTCCGGCGAGCCTTGCTTCTCTATCGGGACGGGGCCCGACTGCACGCCGGCACAAGACCTGGCAGCGAACAGGTTTCGAGCAAGACCGACTACCTCATGGCGGCGGGTTTCACCCATGAGGAAGCGTTGATGGCACTTGGTACGACCAGCCACTTCACCGTCGGTTGCGTTTTGGAGGAGCAATCACATTTAGAGCGAGGCGTCTCGGCAGAATCAGGGAAGCTGATAGCGATATCGGCGGAATCCATATTCGAGTTCGGATTGCGCATCATTGTCGAAGGACTGCGCAACACGATCGACAAACGCTGACCTTCGTCCAGTACCTACGGGACGCGTCCGTGGCACGCTTGGTCGCCGCAAATCGGCGCGTTTCCAAATTTAGCCCCTGTGATGGCCAACCAGCTCATTTTCGAAGTCGCGCTTAGGGGAACCGACCGAACGGAATGTCAGGCTACTGGATTGGCAAAATGACTTAAAACTGGACCTTAAGCCTGCGCCAGTTGATGTCTATGATCCGATCCATCATGGATTGGCCAAGTACGGACAGGTTGTATCCGCGTGTCACGCCATGTCGTTGATGGTTTCCAACCCGTTCGGAGATGCGTGGCATGTGCATATCGTGCACTCATACAATACATAGACACCAGCATAATTTTGGATGGTGCCGAGATTACGCTCCCGAACTGACAGCGAGACCTGGAGACACCATCCTTTTTCAGTGCTTGGATTCTTCGGGCGGGCTGATCACCGCTGATTCAACTGTCGATACGATTGCGAGCTTCGATTTCAGCAAGATCAATCCGCTCACCGGACCAGTCTATGTGGAGGGCGCGCAACCGGGCGATGCGCTGAAGATCAGCTTCCTCAAATACCATCCTTCCGGAAAGGGCTGGAGTGGAAACATTCCCGGATTTGGGTTGCTTGCGGATCAGTTCAAAGATCCTGCCCTTTATTTTTGGAACTATGACACGGTCAGCATGAAGCCGTGCGCTTATGGGTCCGGCGGTCGCGTTCCGCTGAAGGCCTTCGCTGGCACCGTTGGTGTCGCGCCGTCCGAAACAGGAATTCATTCGGTCGTGCCGCCACGCAATGTCGGTGGCAACATCGACATCCGTGACCTCACGGCCGGAACGACTCTCTACCTCCCGGTGGAAGTGGAAGGCGCGTTGCTTTCCATAGGAGATACGCACGCGGCCCAAGGTGACGGTGAAATTGCTGGCTCCGCGATCGAAACCCAGATGGATGTCGAGATTAAGATCGAGCTCGTCAAAGGGGCTATGCTGCAAGCGCCGCGGTGTACGACGCCCGGGCCCGTTACGAACCATCTTGACGCTGCAGGCTATGAAATAACGACCGGCATTGGACCGGACTTGATGGCAGGTGCCCGTGAGGCGGTGAAGCGGATGATCGACCTGCTGGCGACACAGCACGGCCTGAATCCGATGGACGCTTACATGCTCTGTTCCGTATGCGGCGACCTTCGCGTGAGTGCGGTGGTCAACCGGCCGAACTGGGTGGTGTCGTTCTACTTCCCCCGTATCGTGTTCTCCTGAGGCTGCATCCTACGCCATGGTGGAGGCAGCTCGATGAAGCTACCCGGTTTTCCCCGTATCCAGCTCGCGCATTTGCCGACACCGCTCGAACGGCTGGATCGACTCTCCAAAGAACTCGACGGTCCGGAAATCTGGATCAAGCGCGACGACTGCACGGGCTTGTCGACCGGTGGTAACAAGGCCAGAAAGCTTGAGTTTCTGATGGCGGAAGCTCAAGCCATGCAGGCAGATACCGTCTTAACCTGCGGGGCGGTCCAGTCCAATCACGTACGACAAACCGCGGCCTTTGCCTCCAAGCTGGGGATGGATTGTCACATCCTGCTGCAAGACCGGACAGGATTGCATGACGCACTCTACGGTACCAATGGCAACGTGCTTTTGAATCATCTTCATGGCGCAACAATCTCGCACCGGCCGGCAATCGTCGACTTGCAAACCGAGCTGGCGGTGGTGTTGAAACAGCTGCAAGAAGAAGGACGCAAGGTGTTTGTCATCCCCGTGGGAGGGTCAAACCCGGTAGGTTCGCTTGGGTATGTCGACTGTGCTCTCGAGCTCACCCTACAGGCGACAGAGCGAAAGCTCCCCATCGACCACCTGATTACAGCGACCGGAAGCTGCGGCACACAGGCGGGCCTTGTCGTTGGATTCACAGCCGCGAAGGCTGGAATTAGAGTGACGGGAATAAGCGTGAAACAGGATCAGGCAGTCCAGGAAAAAAACGTGTTCGATCTCGCGATCCAGACCGCGCATCTGATCGGCCCTGGGGCCCTGCCGTCACGAGATGATGTGATCGCCGACAGCAGCTATGTGGGACCCGGTTATGGCGTGCCCGGCAAGGACACCCTGGAGGCGATCAGCATGTTCGCGCAACTGGAAGCGATACTGCTGGATCCCGTCTATTCAGGAAAAGCGGCGGCGGGATTGATCGATTATTGCCGCAAGCGTCGCTTCACCGCTGGTGAGAAGGTCGTGTTCCTCCATACTGGAGGGGCGGCATCGCTTTTCGGATATGGAAACATCATGGCAAACCGGGCTGAGGAGCTCAGCTAACTCGACGCGGGCGTTGGTATTTCTCCGCTGGGTCGAGAGCTTGGTTCAAGGGCAATCATTGAACATCGCACTTCCAATTCTCGACCCCGGTTGCGGCCACTTACCCGCCGATTACTTGCCCGGTCGAGAAGTGCGACGCGCGATCCGGTGCATCGGGCAAACAGACCATGCGTTCCAAGCGGGCAGCCAAGAGGTTCATGGGCCATGCAGGCTGCGAAACATCTTGCTGAGCCGCTTTGCCAGCGAGGGCGTCGAGGTGGAGTTGAGCCAGATCCTGCTGACGGGATCCAGCACCCAGGCCCTGGACCTTATTTGCCGATACGCGGTAAGTCCTGGGGACGTTGTCCTTGTCGATGATCCGTGTGGTGAGAACCTTTACGAACTCCTTGGAGCGCATCACGCCCGCATTGTCAGCGTTCCATATACTTCCAATGGCCCGGACACGGCAGCGTTTCAAACGGTGCTGATCTCCGCGCAACCGAAGCTCTACATCACGAACACGGCTGTACACGATCCGACCGGCGCGAGCCTTTCGGCGCAAACAGCCCACAAGATTGTCAGCCTCGCTTCGACTCACGGTGTCACGATCGTAGAGAATGATGTTTTTGCAGATTTCGAACCCAGGCGTTCTGCTCGTCTTGCTGCCCTCGATGGTTTGCAGGGAGTTGTCCGCATAGGGAGCTTTTCAAAGACAATCTCGGCGACTGTCCGTTGCGGCTACGTTGCAGCCCGAAGAGACTGGATTGAAGGTTTGGCCAAACTGCAAGCTGCAACAAGCGTGGTGGGATCCAGCCCTCTTGCCGCAGAGATCATCGCGAGCGTCCTTTCCGGTCCCTTCTATGGGAAATATATGTCGGGATTGCGCGATCGCCTGGCCCTGGAAAGAGAGGCGGCTGTTACTCGACTTGCTCCGTTCGGCATCGTTCCGTGGCTCACGCCGGCGGGTGGGTTTTTTCTTTGGTGCCGCCTTCCAGACGGATACGACGCAAGAGCCATTGCAGCCGGATGCGCGGATCAAGGCGTTGCCCTCGCGCCTGGAACCCTGTTCGGCAACTCGAAAAGTGCGCGCAGTTTTCTGCGATTCAATGTTGCCCGGCTGACGGATGCCCGAATCTTCGACGCCCTGGAGCGCTCGATGGAGTTGCGGTGCGGACGTTCTTCAGGAGCGGGCGGGTATTGAGCGTCGTTTGGCCTCGAAATCGTTGACGGCCTGACCCATCAACCGAATGCCACGCTCTATGCGGGAAGTCGTCAGTGCAGCATATCCTAAGACGAGACCCGCAAAGTCCGGGCGTATCGCAGACTGGTCCGGTTCGTAGAGAGACGTGACAGGATAGGCGCCCACCGATCTCGTGAGGATAGCGTCGACCAGCTCGTTTTCCATGGAGCTTGGAAAGTCGCGAAACCATACGACGATATGCAATCCGGCATCTGCACCTTCTATGACGACGCGGTCTCCAAAGGCCTGACGCAAGGCGCCCAACAGCACGGCACGACGCTCGCCATTTCTTCGACGAACCCGCCGAACATGGCTTTCATATGTGCCGCTTTCTATCAGTGTTGCGAGTGCCTCCTGTTCCATTGTCGGCGTGTGCCGATCCGCGAGCTGCTTCGCCAGAGCAAATGCGTCCTGCAACTGCGAGGGCACGACAAGATAGCCGAGACGCAGGGCGGGAGAGAGCGTCTTGGAGATCGTTCCGAGATAGATGACGTTTTCGGTGCTTTCCAAACCGTAGAGGGGCGGCACAGGGTTGATATCATAGCGATATTCGCCGTCGTAATCGTCCTCGATGATGTATGCGTCCCTCTGCCGTGCCCAAGAAAGCAGTTGATGGCGCCGGCCGATCGGCATGACGCCCCCGAGCGGATACTGATGCGATGGGGTCACATAAGCCAACCGCGCGTCGTGGTCTGCCAGATGCTGTGTCTCCATCCCGTCTTTGTCCACGTTTATCGGGATGAGGGCTGCACCAGTCGCGCGAAACGCATATCGGGCGCTCGTATAACAGGGGTTCTCGACAACAAAGCTATCGTGTTCGTTGAGCAGAAGCCGGGCGCAGACATCGAGCCCCTGTTGTGAGCCGTTCACGACAATGATCTGATCCGGGCTACAGCGCAGCGTTCTCGCTCGCCACAAATACCCTTGGAGCGCACAGCGGAGGCGTCGCGACCCTTTTGGATCGCTGTAGCTCAGGCGATCCGGTGAATTGGCCATAGTCGTGTTGACTGCACGTTTCCACGCCAGAGCAGGGAAGTCGCTGAGTGCGAGATCGCCATACTTAAAATCGACAATGAGATTGTGCCGTCGTTCCTGGTAAGGCTGGCTGATGCTCTTCAGTCTGTTGCCATAGTCCGACAGGCGTGTCGGGCCGTGGATTCGCGGTGGCTGGATGGTCTTGTTCTGGTCGACGACCGCCGGGGCTACGCGTGGCCGGGCGCCCTGCCGGACATCGATAAACCCCTCGGCGCTCAACTGCTCGTAGGCGGCCGTGATCGTCGTCCTGGAGACGGCGAGTTCGCCAGCCAGAGCTCGCGAGGATGGCAGCAGGCCGTCCGAACCATAGACGCCGCTTACGATCTGATCGCGGAGAGCTTCATAGATTTGCCGGGCGCCCAGTGCGCCCTTTCGTGTGCCAAGTTTCATAAACTGGACTGCTAAAATTTGCCAAAACTGGACGTTCGGTGTTGTCCAGTATCGTACTACTGTTGGCCGGAAACAAGTCAATGGTCTCGATGGACGAGAGCTATGTTCAGAACCGCAAGCGGCCGCAACCGACGGCCTATTGCGGTGACCTGAAGTCAAGTTTGTCACCACGAACAGGGAAACTGCTGAAATGACACTGCCAAGGGGCCTCGCAGCCTATCCAATCACGCCAAGCGATGAGTCCGGAAAGGTGGATACTTCTGCGTTGCGGTATCTCGTGGGGCGACTTCGTGACGCCAAAGTCGACGCGATAGGGCTCTTGGGAAGCACGGGCAGCTACCCATATCTCACCCGAGAGGAGCGGCGGCGCGCCGTTGAGGCGGCTCGCGATGAGGTGGGCCCCCAGATCCCGATCCTTGTCGGCATCGGGTCTCTTCGCACCGATCAAGTGGTGAAACTGGCGCAGGATGCGAAAGCGACGGGTGCCGCGGCCGGGCTGCTTGCGGCGGTCTCGTACCAGCCGCTGACCGAAGACGAGGTCTTTGATCACTTCGCTACCGTTGCACGGGAAAGCCGCCTTCCAATCTGCATCTATGACAATCCGGGGACGTCTCATTTTCGATTCACCGATGGGCTTCTCCATCGCCTTGCCGAAGTGGATGGTGTTGTGGCGCTGAAAAGCCCGGCCATGCCGTCGTCTGAGGTCGCCGATCACCTTGCTTCCCTGCGCAAGTTCGTCCCCCAGAGTTTCTCTCTTGGATACAGCGGTGACTGGAGCACTACGGATGCCATGGTTGCCGGCGCAGATGTCTGGCACAGCGTTCTCGGTGGCATCCTTCCCGAGATTTGCCTGCGCCTGACTGCGGCTGCGCAAAGTGGCGATTTTAACGAAGCGCGGCGGCTCGGCGCCGTGCTCGCGCCGTTGTGGGAATTGTTCAGAGAGTTTTCGAGCGTCCGTACCGTCTACGCAATAGCTGAGCATCTGGATCTGAATCACACATCTCTTCCAAAACCCGTGCAGGGACTTTCGGCTGACGTCAAAAAGCGCCTCCATTCGGTGCTGGCACAACTGCCCGAAGACTTCACACGGTAGCGGCTGCCCGAACGTCCTCTTTGAAATGGAAACAACTAGCTCGGGAGTATCCGACGTGGCCACTCAACTCAGGGATAAGAAATACTTCGACAATCGTGCGACCCGGGAGATGAAGCAGCATCTCCGGAGCAGCAAGCGTACTTTGCAGGAAACCCTTGCCTATTCGGCCCGGATACTCGCCTTGACGGAACAAGAGGCAGGCCTTGCCGGACAACTGACAGCCCGTTCCGAGCGACCCAATGCATATTGGACGCTACGATTTGGGCTCGGCTTCGATGAGGCAACGCCGGAGGATTTCATAGAAGTCGACGGCGACCTCAACACTTTGACTGGAGAGGGCATGCCCAATCCCGCGACCCGGTTTCACCTTTGGGTGTATGAGGCCAGGCCGGATGTCAATTCGATCATACACACGCACTCGCCATGGGCCTCGGCGCTGGCGGCGGCGCGGCAGCCGCTTGTGATTTCACAGATGGATATGACGCCTTTGCACGACGACTGCGCCTTTCTGGCCGATTGGCCGGGTGTTCCCATTGCCGATGAGGAGGGCGTGATCATCTCGAAGGCCTTGGGCAACAAGCGCGCCATCATCCTGGCACATCATGGCTATCTGACCGCAGGCAAGTCGGTCGAGGAAGCAACGTATCTCTCGGTCTATCTTGAGCGTGCTGCACGAATGCAGGCGAGGGCGCGCACTTTTGGGGAACTTACCCAGGTAGACGACACCCTCGCTCGCGAGGCGCATGACTACCTGCTGAAGCCCTCGATCGTGAATGCGACATTCGAATATTGGTGTCGCCAGACGCGCGGGACGCCGGCGCCGATTTCCGCATAGTCTTTTGCGGATCGATCATTGCCGCAGACGCGGCAATGATCGGCGCGGCCACGGTGTGGCGGGTCACGGACCAGGCGCTTGTCATGCCGATCGCATCGGCGAATCCGGCCGCGTAGATTTGTTCGCTATCAAAACCAGTTGCTGCGCATGGCACAACGTCGAGCGAAACACCGCTTTCCCCAACCAGCTGAAAGCCAAGTGGACGTCGCAGCAACCTTTGTGGAGGTGACGCTGTGGGATCTCACGGAGCCCAGTGTTGCCCGGTTTGAATATGCTGTGAATTCGCATGCGGAAATCAGGCAGTGCTACGCGATATCCGGGGCCGCCCATTACATGCTGATTGTTGTGTCGAAGTCTTTTGAAGATTTCACGAGAATACATCGGGAAGTGATTACGAGGCTTCCGCAAATGAAGCGAATTAGGTCGACCCTCTCGCTCAGGAGCGTCAAGGGTTTTTGATGCGACCTCGCCTGAACCGGGCCCGTGCCAGCCATCAATGCATCTGCGATTGAGGGCTCAAAAAGAGACAGCCAGCATCAAGCGACATCGACAGCTTGACGCAATGGGAGATTCAACAGGTCGCTGGCATTGATGATGGCCGCGGCGATCGCTTCGATCGTAGTGCGCTTGTTCATAGCCTGCTCACGCAAAGTCTCATAGGCGACCTGTTCCGAGACCTTGTTGGTGGCCATGAGGATTTCCTTGGCCTTGTCGATATCGCGCTGCGCCTTGAGTTTTGCGGAGAGCCGATCGACCCTGGTGCGTAGCCGCGCTTCGCGTCGGTGGTTGTTGACGCTAAGCAGTATGTTGGCGAGGATGCCAAAGGTCCGTAGCGGCAGGCCGATTACGGCCTGGGCCTTCAGGCGCAACACCTTTTCCACGATGATCGGGTTTTCGTAGTCGACAATGGCAATGAGCACCGCCGGCGGATCGTCCGCGTTCCAGTTCCAGGCGATCTCACCTTCGACCAATGGGCGAATGAAGGCGAACACCACATCGATATTGGCCGGAATTTCAGCAGGCGGAGGCCAGTTTGTCTGCACCTGGCAGCCGATCCTGTTGAGGTGCTGCCACAGCTCCTCGCCTTCGCTGCTCTTGGGCTGAAGCAACAAGACGCGAAGCGATCGGATATCCTTGATCTGGATCGGCGCGGATCCGGCATGTGACGCCACGTGTGGGCTACGTGATACCATCGTTCCTCATCGCGGCAATGGTCTTCCGTTGCTCGTCCTTGCGCCCCCTCGGCGCAGGATCAAGTCAAGTGCAATGCCAATCGTTCTCCCCATTCTTCGGGGTTATAGCTGGCCAGGTAGGGGTCGGGCCGAATTGCGGTAGCGGACTTCGACAGGATCTCGAACTGGCCATCCTGGCCTGCCCGCGCCACCCGCGGCCACACATAGCTATGCGCGTTGTCGGGATCGATCCGGATGCGTCCCTGCGGGGCATCGAATTCGGACCCGAGAATTGCCGGCCGCAGCGCTTCGACATCGTCCGTGTTGGATTTGCGCAGCGCATTGGCCACGACATGGACCTGGAAATAGGCCGCTTCCCAGCACATGTTGGTCACGGCATCACTGCCAAACCTTTTCTTGTAGCGCTCGACGCAGCGTTCGTTCTGCAATCCGCCCACCGATTGGAAATAGGAAGCCGAGGTGATGTGTCCGGCACCAACGTCGGCGCCCATCGCCTGGATGTCGGATTCGCTGGTCGTCAGGCTCGCAATCGGCATCGACTTCGCATCGAGACCAGCTTCCGCGAACGCCTGGTAGAAGTGGATAATACTCTCGCCGACGAAGTTGCAGAAGATCAGGTCCGGTTTCTTGCGCTTGATCTCGGCGATCAACGGCTTGAAGGCCTGCCGCTCGGCGTCGAGTTTCAGATAGCCTCTGCCGACCACTTCGCCGCCATGCTTCAGCACCATTTCATTCATGATGCGGTCCGACTCGCGCGGCCATATGTAATCCGAGCCGACCATGTAGAAGCGCTTGCCGATATGCTTCAGCAGGTGCTCGCCCAGCTGAACGCTGTTCTGGTTCGGGGCGGCGCCGCAATAGATGGCGTTGCGCGAGTATTCGAAGCCTTCATACTGGGCAGGGTAGCAAAGCAGTCCGTTGCGGTGCTCGACTGCCTTCAGCACGGCCTTGCGGGTGCTGGACATGTAACAGCCGAAAATGATCCGGACACCGTCATCGACCAGCAGCCTGTTTGCGAGCCGGTTGTAGGCAGGGGCATCGGAGCCTGGGTTGTAGCGGATTGCGACGAGTTCGCGCCCATTGATGCCACCGGCCTCGTTCACCTCGTGGATGGCAAACAGCGTCGCGTTCAGCATGCTGCGCTCCGTCACGGATGTGACCCCGGTCTCGGAGAACAACACGCCGACCTTGATCGGCTCCTGGGTTCTTGTCTCAGTCAATTGCCAACTCCGTCAGATTGTTCATCCGCGAACTCGACACAAAAAAAGCGCCTCGCGCGGGAGAAACCGCTGCAAGCGCCTTTGCTTGAGGGCATCGCTGCCCTTACGTAAGTTTTGCCTGAAGCTTTGCTGCCAGTCAACGTGCCGGCGGTCGATTTGAAGCCAATGCCGGCGAAGCAATCGAGATCATTTCGATCCGATGCGATTTGAGCTTCCCCATGCACAGGCTGTCCAAGGCCATCAACATCGATCCTGCCGCCCTTCGAATAGGTCGGGTGAATTGCCAGTTGACAGAAAAATGGAAATCCCGGATGGTTGTCGATATCAGGCCTGCGACGATGCTGGCCGAGACCAGAGCAAAAAGGCTCCCGCGGATCGTTCCGCCGGAGCCTTTTTGCGTTCAAGACCATGCACTGCGTCCGCCGACACTGCGGCTGCGCAGGCAGCAACGACGCTGACGATACCCATTGCCGCCACGAGCAACGCGCGTTGCTCACCAACAAGAACCGTTGGGATTCCTGCCGAATCCCGGGTGTGCGGAGCTTTGCCGAAAAAATCTCCGCTTCTGCAAGACCAGAACAACATCAGCACGAGGAGGAACTGGAAGTGAACAAGGTCGAAACCTTCAGCACAGCGGTGCGTGTGGCCTGCGATGTCGGCGGCACGTTTACCGACGTGTGCATCCTGAACGAGGATTCCGGCAAGATACATGTCGCCAAGACGCCGACGACGCCGGATCCGATCGATGGCGTTCTCAAGGGTATCGACGCGGGCGGCGTGGCGCTGCGCGACATCATCCTGTTCTCGCATGGCACCACGCTTGCGACGAACGCGCTGATCACCCGTCGTTTCCCACCGGCCATCATGATCACGACCAAGGGCTTTCGCGACGTCATCGAAATCCGCCGCGGCACCCGCGACGATCTTTGGGACACCTACAAGGAAATGGCGCCGCCTTATCTGCCGCGCCGCGACCGGTTGGTCGTCACCGAGCGCGTCGACTACTCGGGCAAGATCATCGAAGGCGTCAATGAGGCCGAGGCGCGCGAACTCGCTCGCGTCATCAAGAAGCGCAACGTCAGCAACGTCGCCATCTGCTTCGTCAATTCGTTCGTCAATCCTGACAACGAGCAGCGCATGCGTGACATCCTGCTGGAAGAGCTGCCCGGCATTTCGATCTCATTGTCCAGCGACATCATGCCGGAGATTTTCGAACATGAGCGCTTCAACACCACCGTGGCCAATACCGTTCTGGGCCCGGTCGCGGGACAGTATGGCGCGGAGCTCGAAAGCCGCATGCAGGATGGCGGCTATAGCGGCGAGGTGCTGCTGCTCCATTCCGGCGGCGGCGTGATGACGGCCAAGGGCGCGACGAAATTTGCCGCCCGCCTGGCTGCGTCCGGTATCGCCGCCGGTGCCATTGCCAGCCGTTTCATTTCCGAGCTCGCCGGCTACAAGAACTCCATCAGCCTCGACATGGGCGGCACCAGCACCGACATCAGCCTGTGCTCCGATGGCCACCTCCACGTCACAAACGACTGGCATGTGGAATACGGCTATCCGATCCGCTTCCCGAGCATCGAAGTCCTGACCATCGGCGCCGGCGGCGGTTCACTGGCCTGGCGCGATACGGCCGGTGCCCTGCGCAACGGCCCGCAATCGGCAGGCTCGACCCCGGGACCCGTTTGCTACAACCAGGGCGGCACGGAGCCGACCAACTGCGATGCCAATGTCTTCCTCGGGCGGCTGGGCACCAAGCTGGCGGGTGGCAGGGTCGAACTCGACACCAAGCTTGCCGAGGGCGCCATCAACCGCGTCATCGCCGAACCGTTCGGCATGGACACCGAACAGGCGGCGCTGTCGATCCTCAAGGTCGCCAACGCAAACATGGCGGATGCCGTGCGCCTGGTCTCCCTACGCAAGGGTTATGATCCGCGTGATTTCGCTCTCGTCGCGTTCGGCGGGGCAGGCGCCTTGCACGGCGTGGCGCTGGCCAGGGACCTCTATATCCCCGTCGTCCTGATCCCACCGAACCCGGGTGTCACGTCCGCGATGGGGTGCCTGCTCGTCGACATCACCCACGATATCACCCAGATGTACACCGACACGGTCAGCGACATCGACATGTCCGAACTCAACAACGCCTTCCGCCTCCTTGAGGAGGACGGCCATGACCGCCTGCTGAGCGAGGATATCTCGCCCGATCGCATGCTGTTCCAGCGTTACATCGACATGCGCTATCTCGGCCAGTGGCGGTCGATGTCGATTCCGGTCAGCGCCGACATCGCCAACCTCGACGAAGCCGTCAGGCAGTTCCACGAGGAGCACGGCCGCGAGCACAATTATTCGAGGCCGGATGCACCGGTCGAGGTGTGCCGCATCCAGGTCAAGGCCACCGGCCTCAACCGCAAGGCGGAACTGGCCAAGCACGAGCTTCGCGAGGCTCCGTTGCCGGCGCCGGTCGGCGAGCGGATGGTGCGTTTCGACGAGGCGCCCCAGCGCATCAAGACCCCGATCTACGATCGCTCCACGCTGCATGCGGGTGCGGTGGTCGAGGGGCCTGCGATCATCGACCAGCTCGACTCCACCATCGTCGTTCCGCCCGGGATCAAGGCCGAGGTGGACGAATATCTGATCATCAAGATGCACGTCCCCCAGCTTTCCTGAAAATCAGCGCACATCCCCAACACTGTGAATTGGAGACCTGAAATGGCACTGAAAAAAGATCGCCGCACGCTCGATCCGGTCACGTTCGAGGTTCTGAAGAACGCCTATGTCAACATCGTCGACCAGATGGCCGAGCAAATCCTGCGCACCTGCTACTCCTTCGTCATCTACTCCCGGGACTTTTCCTCCGCCTTGTGCGACCCGAAGGGCGACACGATCATGCAAGGCAGCGGCGACATCGCCGCGCATGTCGGCACGCTTCATCTCACCGCCAAGGCAGTGATCAAGAAGTTCGGCGACGACGTCCATCCCGGCGACGTCTTCGTCATCAACGACGTCTACCAGGGCGGCACGCATTTCAACGACACCCGCCTGTTCGCCCCCATGTTCTACAAGGGTGAATTGCTCGGCTTTGCTCAGGCCAACGGCCACTGGGCGGATGTCGGCGGCGCCGTTCCTGGCTCTTTCAACGTCAATGCGCTCGACCATATGGCCGAGGGCCTCCGCATCACCCCCGTTCGCGTCTACAGCAAGGGTGTCTACCTCTCCGACGTGGCCGAGCTGATCGCCCACAACACCCGGGCGCCGAACGACATCATCGGCGACCTGCAGGCACAGTCCGAAGCCTGCCGTCTTGCCGAGCGGGAGATTCAGCGCCTGTGCGACAAGTACGGCGTCGACACGATCAAGAAGTCCTTCAACGAGGTCCAGGACTACGTCGAGGACATGACGCGCCAGCGCATCTCGGAGCTGCCTGACGGCATCTGGGAGACTGTCGACTACATCGACGTCGATCCCGACGAGGGCGAAGGGCTGGTGCCGATCAAGGTCAAGATGACCATCGACGGCGAGCGCGTCCACTACGATTTGACCGGCTCCCATCCCAAGACCGTCGGCTCCTTCCTGAACTGCTGCTACGGCGGGGCATTCGCCGCGGTGGTTGCCGGCACCAAGATGCAGTCGCCTGACATCCCGATGAATTCCGGCTTCTACCGCGTCGTCACGGTCGATGCCGGACCGCTTGGATCGGTCGTCAACGCCGAGTGGCCGACGCCGGTTGCCGGTTTCGCCTCCGGTCCGTTCGAGAAGATCATGAATGCGGTGTTTGAGCTCTGGGCCGAGGTTCTGCCGGAGCGGGCGATGGCCTGTACCTTCAATCTCGACTACCTGCTGATCGGCGGCCGCGACACGCGTCACGAAGGCAAGCCGTACTTCATGTGGTACGACTGGATGGTCGGCGGCTGGGGTGCACGCAACGACCGCGACGGCTGGGCCGCCACCGGCCCGGTATTCGGTGTGCAGCTCGGAACCCAACCCTTCGAGGGCCAGGAGCGGCTGTCGCCGGTGCTGACCACCTGCCATGAGCTGATGGTCGATTCCGGCGGGCCCGGCGAGTTCCGTGGCGGCCTCGGCGTGCAGAAGGGCGGCACGCTCTATGCCTGCGAGCGCACCGTGGTGTCGTATTGCTGCGACCGCGAACGTTCGATCACCTGGGGCCTGTGGGGTGGCTTGCCGTCCATCCCCCACGGTGTGTGGATCAACCAGGGCCAGCCTGGGGAGCGCTATCTCGGTTCTCTCTTCTCGGGCGTGCCGCTGCAGCAGGGAGACACCGTCCAGCGCCCCTCGGCTGGCGGCGGTGGCCTTGGAGACCCACTCAAGCGCGATGTCGAGGCGGTGCTGAACGACGTGATCGAAGGCTACGTCTCCGTCGCCCGCGCCAGGAAAGACTACGGTGTCGTCGTCCACGAAGTCGATGCGGATCTGAGCGAATACAAGCTCGACGAGCAGGCGACTCTCGCCGAACGCGCCAGGATCGCTTCGCATCGCAGAGAATGGTTGAACGAGGACGCCGAGAAGGTCGCGGCGCGCTATCGGACCCGCGAGCTCGATATGTTCGACCTGATCCGGCAGTACGGCGTCATCGTCGACTGGGGTTCGGGCGAACTGCTTCCTGAAACCACCGCGGAATTCCGAGAAATGCTCAAGCGCCGCACCGTTCCCTATTGGACGGCGGGACAAACTGAACGGGCAACCCTGAAAGTCGCCTGACGCAACCAGGCAGCAGGCTCGCAAGCGGGCCTGCTGTCGTCTCAGACAGCCAAACCTAAGAAAAAGAAATCTGGAGGAGAGCTATGTCTGGAAGTATCGATGTCGCCGGCGAATTGGACTATTCGCAAAAACCTGTCCCGCCCAGTGGCCGTATGCCCAAGCTTAATCTGACCATGGCGTTCTGGGCGATCTGCAGCGCCATGTTCTTTCTCATCATCTCGGCGACGTTGGCCGAGATCTACGGCACGGCCAACACGATCATCGGCCTGATCCTGACGGTCATTTCGTATTCGGCGATCAACGCCGTGATCACCCGCTATGCCATCCGGTCGGGACTGTCGGTCTCGTTGTTCTCGAGAATGCTGTTCGGGCGTTATGGATCGGCGATCGCGACCTTCATCTACGCTGTCAGCAGCATCTACTACGCCGTCTTCGAAGGGTCGGTGATCGCCACTGCGGCGACCTATTATTTCGAAGGACTGACCTTCGCAGTGGCAGCCCTGATCGTCTGTATCTACAGCGTGCCGCTGATCCTCGGCAGCGTCCAGCACTGGCTCGACAAGTTCAACGGATATCTGCTGCCGCTTTATCTGCTCGGGCTGATGGGCACGGTGATCTACGCCATTTCCCACTACGGCTACAGCAACGCCTGGCTGACCATGACGCCGGAGGGCGGCGCTCCGCCCTATGGCTGGATCAACGTCTTCATCGCCTTCATGGGCGTCTGGTGGATGATGATGTGCACCTTCGATTTCGCACGCTTCGGCAAGAAGGAAGACGAGAACTATCACGCGGTCTTCAATTTCGGCCTGCCGTTCTACACGCTGACCTACTTCGTCAACGGCCTGGTCGGTATCTTCCTCGTGCAGACCATCCCGCTCGAAGGCGCGACGACCGAAGTCTCCGTCGTCAAGGCCCTCGTCGTCATGATGGGTGCACTTGGCCTGCTCTTTGTCTGGATCAGCCAAACCCGTATCAACACCACCAACTTCTACCTGTCGACGGTCAACATGCAGGCATTCTTCCGCCTGGTGTTCAAGCTCGACATGCCGAAATATATCTGGGCCATCATCGTCGGCGTCATCGTCTATGTCGTGATGCTCGCCAACATCTTCCAGTATCTGCTCCTGGCGCTGGCATATCAGGGCATCTTTGTGGTCGCCTGGGTCGGTGTCGCGCTCGCATACATCCTGTGCGGGCATCATGACGGCACCGGCGAGGAGGGGGCGCGAGCCGACGACGATTTCCCGTCCTACTACACTCCAGGCATGGTCGCCTGGTTCGGGGCCGTTGCCATTGGCATCGTGCTGCTCGCCGTTCCACACCTGGAACTGCTATCAGCCCCGGCAACGGTTACCAGCAGCTTCCTTCTGTTTTGGGCGCTGTCGACACGGACGTTGGTCGCCAAGACCGCTTATCAGCGCTAGAGCGTTTTCGTTTTTAACGGAAACGCGGAAACGCTCTAACTCTTTGTTTTCACGCAATTCCGGACGGAAAACCGCTACGCACTTTTCCTGGAATTGCTTTAGCGACGCTCCCGGATGCCGGCTTCAGCCGGCATCCGGTTCGATCGATCTCGCGCACGAGTGCCTTCACCGAGACCGCATGAAGTCTGGAAGTCTGACCAGGACCAACTCGGCCAGCATCACCGTCACCGCGCCGACGACGATGGAATGGCTGAGCATCTCGCCGAGGATTTGCGGCAGCCCTGGAGACAGCGCACCTGACAGTGCCGGAATGCCGAGGCCAGCCATCAGCCCGAACGGTGCCACCATGTTCTTGACCGGTGAGCCGCGATCCTGGCTGGCCATCTGGATCCCGGTCATGACGACGGTGGCCGCAGCCGGCAGGAACAGCCCGCCGACGACGGCCGCGGGTGTCGCCACCAGCACCGCTGCGACCTTGGGCAGGAAGGCGAGCACGATGAAGACGATGCCGGCGACACGCACGACATGACGGCTGGCGACGCCGGTCAGCCGGATGACACCGAGATTCTGCGCATAGGCCGTGGTGCCGAAGCCGCCGATCAGCGCGGCAAGCATCGAGCCGCCGGCCTCGCCGGCAATGCCCGCATTGACACGCCGGTCGGTCAGTTCGGCGCCGGTGAGCTTGGCGGTCGCCTCATACATGCCCATGGCTTCCACGACAGCAACGACGAAAACGATGCACATTGTGATCGTGATCGCCGGATCGAAGGTCAGGGAGCCGTAGGGCAGCAATTTCGGAAATGCGATCCAAGGTGCCGCGCTGACGCCGGAGAAATCGAGCAGGCTCAGGCCCAGCGCCAGTATGTCGCCGATGATCAATGCGATCAGGAAGCCGAACATGCGGCAGGTGCCTCCAAGTGCGGCGCTGGCCATCACGACCGTCGTGGTGACGCAGGCAAGCAGCAGGCTCGACCCGGTGGCAAAGTTCGGCGAGCCGACGCCGCCGAAAAACTCCATGAAGGTGAAGCCTGCCAGCGCGATCCCGACAAGGGTGATGATGGTGCCCGAAACCGCCGGTGAAAGCAGACGGCGCAACCGGGCGAACTGGCCGAGCACGGACAGCACGAACACAAAGGCTGCGCCGATGATCAGGCCAAGGCTGGCGGCAGAGATCGTGCCAGCCTTGTAATAGCCAATCGCCAGGGGCGAGAACGCTGACGACGGACCCTGCACCACCGGCAGGCGCACCAGCTTGGTGCTTTGCACGACGGTGACGACACCGGCCGCCAGGAAGGTCGCCGTCACCAGGTTGGTCGCCAGCGTGGCGGAGAAACCCGCTACAGAAGCGATGAAGATGGGATCGAGCCACGCGTTCGAAACGAGCGCCTGCTGAAACCCCAACGCGATGCGGCGCTTGGCGGGGATGACCTCCTCTATATCCCCGACAGTGTCGTCGACCAGCCCGTGTTCGGTTGCGTCCGAATGGGCATCTGCATATCCAGTCATGGTTTGAACTACCTCCTCCCAGAAGTATGAGCCGCCGCGGCGGCGTTCGCGGTCGTGTCGGTCTTCAGGCCTCCACGCACTGCATGCGACGCGAGTGCCTGGCGTGCTCGCGCAGCACGTCGCCAAGCTCGGTCATGACCGGCCGTCCCTCCTCGACCAGGACCTTGCCGTTGACGATTGTCGTGCCGGCCGTTGCCGGGCCACAGCGAAGCCACGCTTCGACTGGGTCCGTATGGGCGCCGGCAAGGGCAACGTCCGACATGCTCCAGATGACCAGGTCCGCGCAGGCGCCCGGGCGCAAATGGCCGATCTCGTCGTCCCAACCAAGGCAGGCGGCTCCGCCGCGCGTGGCAACATCAAGCGCGTCGCGCGCCGACATGGAATTCGGTCCGTTGCGGTAGCGGCCGAGCAGCAGCGCGGTTCGCGCTTCCAGCCACATCGAGGCGTGATCGGTCGAGGCCGAGCCGTCGCAGCCAAGGCCGACCCGCATGCCGCGGGCACGAAGGCCCATGACGTCGGCGGAGCCGCCACCGATCAGCATGTTCGAGCATGGACACTGAGTGGCACAGACGCCGGCGTGGGCAAGACGGCCGATCTCATCGTCGCTCGGGTAGATGAAATGCGCGACCCAGGAGCGCCTGCTCGCCCAGCCGACACGCTCGAAATACTCGGTCGGCGTGCAGCCGTAGACCTCGGCGCAATATGTGTCCTCCTCCGGATCCTCGGCGAGGTGGGTGTGGAGCCTGAGGTCGTATTTGTCGGCCAGCCGCGCCGATTCCGACATGATGCGTTCGGTGACCGAAAACAGCGAGCATGGCGCCAGCGCTAGGCGTCTCATCGAACCGGGCGAAGCATCGTGGAACGTCTCGACGAGGCGGATACTGTCGTCGAGGATGTCATCCTCGCGCTGCACGACGGAGGCCGGCGGCAGGCCACCATTCTCGACCGAACGGGTCATCGAGCCACGCGTTGCGTAGAAACGAAAGCCGATATCGGCGGCGGCCCGAAACTGGGCGTCGATCAGCCTGGGCTTGGGATGGACGTACATATGGTCCATCGATGTCGTGCAGCCGCCCATCAGAAGTTCGGTCATGGCGATGTAAGTGGAGAGGTAGACCGACTCCTCGGTGAGCCCTGCCCATAACGGATAGAGCCCGGTAAGCCATTCGAACAGCGAGCCGTTGGTGACCGGCGCATAGGAGCGCGTCAGGTTCTGGTACATGTGGTGGTGGGCGTTGATGAGCCCGGGTGTTACCAGACGACCGTGCGCCGAGATGGCCTTCAGGGCAGTGGGCTCCTCGCCCGCTTTGCCCACCGAGTGAACCCTCTTGTCTTTGATGGCCACCCAGCCATGGGCGATTTCCCAGCCGCGATCGACATAAACATGTGCATCGCGCACGAGCAGGTCTACGGACATGCAATTTCTCCAGGTCGGTTCTCATTCAACTCGACGAAGCTGCGTTACAGCTTCGTCCGCCATGAGCCCTGTCCCTGGAATTGCGAGTTCCGGATCGTCATCGACTGCTAGGTTGAGCGGGCATGCTCTGATCAGTGCTGGTCGGGAAACCGGCTTGGGAAACCGTCGGTCCCCTGCCTGGCGATGCTCGCGCTATCGCATCATCAGGCAAGGGCGATGCAATCGCATATTTGCCCATCTGTCAAATAATTTTCCTGAAGGGAACAGAGGCGTCCAGCCGTCGCAGAGACCGGCAACCATGCGACAGAAAGAGATGCGTTTCGATCCTGTGTGAACACAGCGAGCTTTTTGAAAACAAAACTTTTTCAGGAATCTGGCGGAGAGAGCGGGATTCGAACCCGCGATACGGTTCCCCGTATACACACTTTCCAGGCGTGCGCCTTCAACCACTCGGCCACCTCTCCGTCCTCGCGCTGTCGCGGCCGGTTTCGCCGCGCCGGTCTCGAGGGAGCGCATCCCTTTCGGAAAGCGGATTTCTAATCCGCATCGAACTGCCGTGACCGATGGCTGGTTCTTTTCCAGCGCCCTGAGCCGTCAAAGCTTCGGGCGCGGGGCTCATCTAGTCGATCCAGCGGCGAATGCCAAGTCATATCGATGGTAATCCCGGTGCATCTGCGCGCTTTCTTGCGACGGTGACGAAAGGTGTGTGGTTCTCTCAGGTCGCGAAGCCACTCGGCTGCCTTCCGAATGTCTGTGCTGTCTGTCCGCGGGATATCCAGAAAGCGACGATGACCAAGTGTGGAAAAGGTTTATCGCCCGCGTCCGATTGCCTGGCGCCGCATCACGCCATATCTGTAGGCAAACAGACGCTGGAAAGGTCTGCATGTTCCGTTTCCTGTTCAGACTTGCCGCCATGGTGGCGTTGGCCGTTGCGGTTATCATGGCCGTGCTCGACACCACCCGCACGGTTGCCGCTTCGCATCTGGTGATGACACCGCTCAAGGTAAGCTGGAGCGCGGTTTCGCCCGATACTTTGGCCAGGACGGAAGCGTTCGTGCGCGAGAAGGCAGGTGCCGTGGCCTGGGATTCGGTGATCGACAAGGCGCTCGATCTGCCGGGCTTCGTGCTGTTCGCCGTGCTGGCCTTCCTGCTCTTCGCGATCGGCCACCGCAGGCAGCGACGCGCGGGGCATTTCGCGGCCAATGCGTAACATTCCGGCGTCTGCGGCGAATTAGAAATCGATGAACAGGGAGACATTCATGTTTTTCCTCAGTGATATGTTGAACAAGAAGATCAATCTGCCGAAACCAGAAGAGGCGTTGCCCGGCCGTGACCGGCCGATCCCGACCGCCTCGAAACACTACGTCTCAAAACGACCGCTGAAGGGACCCTATCCGGAAGGGCTGGAAACGGCGTTGTTCGGACTTGGCTGCTTCTGGGGCGCGGAACGGCTGTTCTGGCAAATCGAAGGCGTGTGGGTGACGGCAGTCGGCTATGCTGGCGGCATCACGCCCAATCCGACCTATCAGGAAACCTGCACCGGGCTCACCGGACATGCCGAGGTCGTGCTGGTCGTGTTCGATCCGAAGGTCGTTTCCTATGCAGAGCTGCTGAAGATATTCTGGGAGGCGCATGATCCCACGCAAGGCATGCGCCAGGGCAATGATGTCGGCACCACCTATCGGTCCGCCATCTACACCTTCTCGGATGCCCAGCAGCAGGACGCGGTCGCCTCGCGCGATGCCTATCAGGCCTCGTTGCGCGCAGCCGGCCGCGACAAGATCACGACCGAGATAGCACCGGCGCCCGAATTCTACTTCGCCGAGGAAGATCACCAGCAGTATCTGGCGAAGAATCCTTACGGCTATTGCGGGCTCAAGGGCACCGGCGTGAGCTGCGCCATTCCCACCGCCGCCGCCACGGCCTGATACCGGGCGGCGGGTGGCACCAGCCGCCGTTAGCGTCCTATTCAGAAACGATTTTCCATGGCGCCGCATCGGCGCCATGGTTTTTCCAAAGGGTCAAAATTCCACGTGAGTTTTGTTCCTAGCCGTGCAAGATAAAGCTTGAGCGGGAGGGAACAGCTCCTGCCGGACGTCGCAAGCCGGGCCGGAACCCCGACCTGCGGCAGACTGGAAAAATAAACCTCAGGGGTGTGGATCCTATGAAACGTATCGTTCTCGGCCTTCTGGCCGCAACCGCGCTGGCCTTCCCGGTCATGGCTGAAGATATCAAGCCTGCGTTGCTCTATGATCTCGGTGGCAAGTTCGACAAGTCCTTCAACGAAGCCGCCTACAATGGCGCCGAGAAGTTCAAGAAGGAGAGCGGCGTCTCCTATGTCGAATTCGAGGTGTCGAATGCCTCGCAGCGCGAGCAGGCGTTGCGTCGCTTCGCCGAAGACGGCCGCAGCCCGATCGTCATGGCCGGGTTCTCCTGGGTCGATTCCCTGACCAAGGTGGCCAAGGAATATCCGGAACTGAAATTCGCCATCATCGACGATCAGGTCGACCTGCCGAACGTGCGCTCGCTGAAGTTCAAGGAACAGGAAGGCTCCTACATCGTCGGCCTGCTGGGCGCGATGGCCTCCAAGAGCAAGAAGGTCGGCTTCATCGGCGGCATGGACATTCCGCTGATCCGCAAGTTCGGCTGCGGTTATGTGGGCGGCGCCAAGGCAAACGGTGCGACCGACGTCATCTACAACATGACCGGCGACACGCCGGCGGCCTGGAACGATCCGGCCAAGGGTGGTGAAATCGCCAAGACCCAGATGGACCAGGGCGCCGACGTGATCTACGCGGCAGCCGGTGGTACCGGCGTCGGCGTGCTCCAGGCTGCGGCGGATGCCGGCAAGCTCGGTATCGGCGTTGATTCCAACCAGAACGGCTTGCAGCCCGGCAAGGTGCTGACCTCGATGCTGAAGCGCGTCGACGTCGCTGTCTATAGCGCGTTCATGGATGCCAAGGACGGCAAGTTCACCGGCGGCATCAACAATCTCGGCCTCAAGGAAGGCGGCGTGGATTACGCCCTGGACGACAACAACAAGGATCTCATCACCGCCGATATGAAGGCGGCCGCCGACAAGGCCAAGGAAGAGATCATCGCCGGCAAGATCGAAGTGCACGACTATTCCAGCGATAACAAGTGCCCTTATTGATCGACTGCTGAATCAGGGATGAAGAACCGCCGGGCGAAAGTCCGGCGGTTCTTTTTTGGCCACCCTTCTCAGTGGTCCACCCGCCTGGCTGGCGTGAACCTTGCCGTGTCGGTTCGATGCGGGCAGGTGTCCACGGCAGTTTCAAAGACCTGCCGCAGCCGACTCGACGAGAACCGCCATGTCCCCGATCCTCCGCAAGATGCGGCATTCCGACCTGACGCCGCTCGCGGAGCTGCGACACATCACCTTCTTCGGCGACGGCAAATTCCCGCAGGAAGCGGATATGGCCGGGCTGGCGAAGCTGATTGACAGCGACGGCTTCGAGGTCGGTTTTGTCGCCGAGATCGATGACACGCTGGCAGGCTCATGCCTGTTCGTACGCGAGGAGATCGAACAGCTGCACCACGTTTCGCCCTGGCTCGCCGGATTGGTCGTCGCGGAAGCCTATCGTGGGCGTGGGCTCGGCAGCGCGCTGGTCGAGGCTGTCGAGAAACATGCGCGGTCGGTCGGCAGCGATGAGCTCTATCTCTATACCGACAGCGCCGAGGCGCTCTACGCCAAGCTCGGCTGGGTCGTCGTCGAACGAATGGACATCGAAGGCGAAGCGCTGGTTCTGATGAAACGGAAACTTTAGTCGAGAATGCCTTCTGATCCTGGCTGTCTGCTTCAGCCTATGCCCATACGACCGACGAGATAGCCAAACGCGAAGGCGACGATCAATCCGGCAGCCACTGCAATGGCCAGTCGGCCAGGCAAGGCATGCAGGCCGATGCCGGCAGGGGCACGCGGCCCATCGATGATACGTCGGTCGGTCCTTGATGTTTCCTGTCCCCGAGGCGGCATTTGCGGCAGCTCGGCTATGCGGGCGACAACCTCCTGCCAGGGCCGGCCAGCCTCCTGCGTGGTGGTGCGGTCGAACAGATGCATGCGTTCGGCCAGTTGCATCACGGCATTGCGGAAGGCGGGGTCGATCTCAAGGTCGCGTTCCGCCCGCTCGCGGTCGCGCTCGTTCATCAGTCCGAGCACGTAGTCGCTGGCGCGCGCGATGCGGTCGCTTTCCCCAGTCATCGCTTCGCCTTTCACCAATGCGGCGGTTTGGTCACCGGGACGTCCGGCGCGGTCTGCTCCTCCAGCGCCAGAAAGCGGCTGGTCAGCGCGTCGAGCTTCTTCTGCAAGCGTTCGATTGTCTTCCACTGTTCGCCGACCTGACCGGACAATTCCTCGATGGTCTTGTCCTGCTCGGCGATGTGGATTTCCAGCGTCGTCAATCGTTCTTCGGACATGTCAATTTCCTTAGAGCGCCGCGCATCCATCTGGAGCCGCAAGGACGCCCCAACACTTTTGCATCTGCGCTGCATGCTTTGAGACTTGAGTTGCACAACACCGCCTGCCAATAGCGCATGCCTCGTGTGTTCGAAATTGACAAGCATGCCGGGATTTGTCGAGAGTGGATGCCATGGCCGGCCAATTGGCAGGGAACGGGCGCCGTGTTAGGCATTTTGACCAAACGATAAAAAACCTGTGGGAGCGATCGCATGGCGGAAGCCGCAATCGAGCTGATCGGCATCAGCAAGAGTTTTGGCGCGGTGCGCGCCAACCGCGACATCAATCTCGAGATCACGCGCGGCACCATCCACGGTATCGTCGGCGAGAATGGCGCAGGCAAGTCGACGCTGATGTCGATCCTTTACGGGTTCTACCAGGCTGACAGCGGCGAGATCCGCGTCAACGGCAAGCCGACCTCGATCAAGTCGTCCAACGATGCCATCGCGACTGGCATCGGCATGGTCCACCAGCATTTCATGCTGGTCGACAATTTCACAGTGCTCGAGAACATCATCCTCGGCGCCGAAAGCGACGCGCTGCTGAAATCCTCGATCGCGAAAGCGCGTTCGGAACTCGAGCGGCTCGAGCGCGAATACGGGCTGGAAGTGGACCCCGACGCCATCATCGAGGAACTGCCGGTCGGTCTGCAGCAGCGCGTCGAAATCCTCAAGGCGCTTTATCGTGGCGCCGAAATCCTGATCCTGGACGAACCGACCGGTGTGCTGACACCGGCGGAGGCCGATCACCTGTTCCGCATCCTCAGGCAACTGAAGGAACAGGGCAAGACGATCGTGCTCATCACGCACAAGCTGCGCGAGATCATGGCGATCACCGATTCTGTCTCCGTCATGCGCCAGGGCACGATGGTGGCGACGCGCGAAACCAAGCAGACGACCGTCGAGGAACTGGCCGAGCTGATGGTCGGCCGGCGCGTGCTTTTGAGGGTCGAGAAGGGCGAAGCCAGGGCTGGCGAGGTCAAGCTTTCGGTCAAGAATCTGGTGGTGAAGGACCAGCGCGGCGTCACCATGGTCGACGACGTTTCCTTCGACGTGCGCGCCGGCGAGATTGTCGGCATCGCCGGCGTTGCAGGCAATGGCCAATCGGAGCTGCTCGAGGCGATCTCGGGTATCCGCAAGGCGGTCTCAGGCAGCGTGACGCTGGACGGCAAGCCGATCGACCTGACCGGCGCCGCCGACCCCGGTGAGCTGCGTCAGCGCGGGCTCGCGCATGTGCCGGAGGACCGGCATCATGTCGGCCTGGTCCTGGCCTTCGAGGAAAACGAGAACTCGATCCTCGGCTACCACAACGACAAGCGCTACCTCAAAGGGCCGTTGCTCGACGTCGATGCCATCATGGCTGACGCCAAGGACAAGATCGCGAAATACGATATCCGCCCTGCCAATCCGCGCTTGAGGACAGCCAATTTCTCAGGCGGCAACCAGCAGAAGATCGTTCTTGCGCGGGAAATCGAGCAGGATCCGGGTGTCTTGATCGTCGGCCAGCCGACGCGTGGTGTCGACGTCGGCGCCATCGAATTCATCCACAAGCGGCTGATCGCCATGCGCGACCAGGGCAAGGCGGTGTTGCTGGTTTCGGTCGAACTCGATGAGATCCGTTCGCTGTCCGACCGCATCCTGGTGATGTTTGCCGGACGCGTCGTTGGCGAGCGTGGGCCTGAAGCCAGCGAGGGCGAGCTTGGTCTGCTGATGGCCGGCGTCGAGCAGAAGGAAGCAGCCGAATGAGCACGCCCTATGCCAAGCTCCCGGCCTGGGCCGACTATGGGCTGATCCCGCTCATCAATCTGGCTGTCGCCTTCATCGTCGCCGGTCTTGTCGTGCTGCTGGTGGGGGAAAACCCCTTCCGCGCCGCTGCCATCCTGGTGGAAGGAGCCTTCGGGCGCGGGCAAGGCATCGCCTACACGCTGTTCTACGCGACGAATTTCATTTTCACCGGTCTTGCCGTCGCGGTTGCGATGCATGCTGGCCTGTTCAACATCGGCGGCGAAGGCCAGGCTTATGTCGCGGGCCTCGGTGTGGGGCTGGTCTGCCTGGCGCTCGACAGGGTGGTGCCCTGGTATGTCACATTCCCCTTCGCGATTGCCGGCGCTGCCCTGTTCGGCGCGGCATGGGCATTCATCCCGGCCTATCTGCAGGCCAAGCGCGGCTCGCACATCGTCATCACCACCATCATGTTCAACATGATCGCGGCCAGCCTGATGATCTATGTGTTGCGCGACATCCTGAAGCCGGAGGCGATGCAGGAGGTCAAGACGCGCATGTTGGAGGCGGGTGCGCAACTGCCGCGGCTGAACTGGATCATCGAGCTGTTCGGGACAGCCAGGATCCGTTCCGCGCCCTTCAACGTCTCGTTCCTGCTGGCGCTGGTGATGGCCTATCTGGTCTGGCTGCTGATCTGGCGCACCAAGCTCGGCTACGAGATCCGCACCTTCGGCTTCAGCCAGAAGGCAGCGCGCTATGCCGGCATTTCGGAAGTGCGTGTCACCATCATCGCCATGCTGATTTCAGGAGCGCTCGCCGGCATGATGTCGATCAATGCCATCATGGGAGACCAGCACAGCGTCTATGTCGATCTGGCCGGTGGCGCCGGCTTCATCGGCATCGCGGTCGCGCTGATGGGGCGCGCGCACCCTCTCGGCATCATTCTCGCCTCGATCCTCTTCGGAATGCTCTATCAGGGCGGCGCCGAACTCTCCTTCGAGATGCCGGCGATCAGCCGTGACATGATCGTCATCATCCAGGGACTCGTGATCCTGTTCGCGGGGGCGCTCGAGCACATGTTCCGGCCCTATATCCAGACGCTGTTCGCTTCGATCAGCCCGAAGTCGGTCGGCATGGCCGCCGTGAAGGGCGAGGGGGCCTGAGATGAGTTTCTTCGACGTCATCATCCAGACGCTGGATTCCACCATCCGCCTGTCGGTGCCGCTGTTGCTGGCCTGCCTGGCCGGTCTTTATTCGGAGCGGTCGGGCATTTTCGACATCGGCCTGGAAGGCAAGATGCTGGCTGCGGCCTTCGCCGGTGCCGCGGCGGCCTCGGTTTTCCATTCGGCCTGGATTGGGCTTGGCATCGCCATCCTGGTCTCGGTATCGCTCGCCCTGGTGCACGGCTTTGCCTCGATCACGCATCGCGGCAATCAGATCGTTTCCGGCCTCGCCATCAATTTCGTCGCCGCCGGCTCCACCATCATCCTTGGCCAGGCCTGGTTCCAACAGGGCGGCCGCACGCCGGCGCTGGCGCCGAACGAACGGTTCGAGGCGATCACGCTTCCTGGTGCCGACGCGATACGCGAGGTGCCGATCATCGGGCCGATCTACTCCGAATTGATCTCCGGCCACTCGCTGCTGGTCTACGTCGCCTTCCTTGCCGTGCCGTTCACCTGGTGGGTGCTGTTCCGCACCCGCTTCGGGCTCAGGCTGCGTGCCGTCGGCGAGAACCCGGCGGCGGTCGATACAGCCGGTATTTCGGTAGCGTGGCTGCGCTACCGTGCCGTGATCTGCACCGGCGTCCTCACGGCAATCGCCGGCGCCTATCTTTCCATGGTGCAGAGCGGCGGTTTCGTGAAGGACATGACGGCAGGCAAGGGCTACATCGCGCTTGCCGCGCTGATCTTCGCGAAGTGGCGGCCGGTCAACGCCATGTTCGCCTGCCTGCTGTTCGGTTTCCTCGACGCGTTGGCGATCCGCCTGCAAGGCGCGCCGCTGCCGATCATCGGCAAGGTGCCGGTGCAACTCATGCAGGCGCTGCCTTACATCCTGACCGTGATCCTGCTGGCTGGCTTCATCGGCAAGGCGATCCCGCCGCGCGCCGGCGGCGTGCCCTATGTGAAAGAGCGCTGATCCATGTCGCATGACCTCTACCTTGCCGCCAGGGCGGCCATGGCCAAGGCCTACGCGCCCTATTCGAAGTTTCCGGTGGGCGCAGCGCTTCGTACCGAGGACGGGCGTATCTTCGCGGGCGCCAACATCGAGGTGGCCTCCTATCCGGAAGGCTGGTGCGCGGAGACGACGGCACTCGGGCACTACATCATGGGTGGCGGCGGCAAGATCGTGGAAATCGCCGTCATCGCAGAACGCATGGCGAAATGCTCGCCCTGCGGCGGCTGCCGCCAGCGGCTGGCGGAGTTCACACGGCCGGACACCAAGCTCTATCTCTGCGATGAGACGGGCGTGGCCGAAACCGTTACCATGGGCGATATGCTGCCCTATGGCTTCAGGGGCGATATCCTCAAATGAAAGACGCGATCGATCGTCTCGTCGAACGGCTGGACGGCCTTGCGCCGAGTGTCGCGCTGGTGCTGGGCTCGGGGCTTGGCGGGCTGGTCGACCAAGTCGAGGATGCCGTCCGCATTCCTTACTCCGACTTGCCGGGCTTCCCGAAGAGTGGTGTGACTGGCCATGCCGGCGCGGTTGTTGCTGGTCATTTCGCCAGGCAGCCGGTGCTGATGCTGGCCGGCCGTTCCCACTATTACGAGCATGGCGATGCCGCCGTGATGCGCCCGGTGATCGAGACACTGGCCGGCATCGGCATAACGAAGCTGATCCTCACCAATGCCGCCGGCTCCGTCGATCCCGACATGCCGCCGGGATCGGTGATGCTGATCAATGACCACATCAATTTCTCGGGTTCCAATCCGCTGTTCGGCGAGCCGACCGATCGCCGCTTCGTGGGGCTGACCGAAGCCTATGATGCCGGCATGCGTGCGGCGATCGAGCGGGCCGCGAAGATCACCGGCACCAAACTGCACCAGGGCGTCTATATGTGGTTCTCCGGACCGTCCTTCGAGACGCCGGCGGAAATCCGCATGGCGCGCATCATGGGCGCCACGGCGGTCGGCATGTCGACGGTGCCGGAAGTGATCCTGGCCCGTTTCTTCGGGTTGAATGTGGCGGCCTGTTCCGTCATCACCAACCTGGCTGCCGGCATGACGGGCGCCGAGCTTTCGCACACCGAGACCAAGGACATGGCGCCGATCGGCGGTGCCAAGCTCGCCAAGGTGCTGCACAAGGTGTTCCAGGATGGACTGCTGGACGGCGCCTGATGCTGCCTCAGGAAATCATCCGCAGGAAACGTGACGGGCTGAAACTGTCGGCCGAGGAGATCACGTCCTTCGTTTCAGGGGTTACCTCCGGCGCCGTTACGGAAGGGCAGGCAGCTTCCTTTGCCATGGCTGTCTTCTTCAACGGCATGAACCGCGACGAAGCGGTGGCGTTGACCACGGCAATGCGCGATTCCGGCGACGTGCTCGACTGGTCGGATCTGCCCGGTCCCGTCACCGACAAGCACTCCACGGGCGGGGTTGGCGACAACGTCTCGCTGATGCTGGCGCCGATCGTGGCGGCCTGCGGCGCCTATGTGCCGATGATTTCCGGCCGTGGCCTTGGTCATACCGGCGGCACGCTGGACAAGATGGATTCGATCCCCGGCTATGTCAGCCAGCCCGATCTTGGTTTGCTGCGACAGGCCGTGCTGGAAGCGGGTGCGGCCATCATTGGCCAGACCGGCGACCTGGCACCTGCCGACAAGCGGCTCTATGCCATCCGAGACGTCACGGCCACCGTGGAATCGGTGCCGCTGATCACGGCCTCGATCCTCTCGAAGAAACTCGCTGCCGGGCTGCAGTCACTGGTTCTGGACGTGAAGGTCGGCAACGGCGCCTTCATGGAAAAATCGCGCGATGCGACGGCGCTTGCGACCAGCCTGGTCGAGGTGGCGACTGGCGCAGGCCTGAAGACCAGCGCACTGGTCACGGGCATGAACGAGCCGCTCGCTTCGGCTGCCGGCAATGCGGTGGAGGTGCAGAATGCGGTCGATTTCCTGACCGGCCGCAGTCGCGACAAACGCCTGGAGACAGTGACGTTGGCGCTTGCCGCCGAGATGTTGCAATCGGCCGGCATCGTTGCCTCCAACCAGGACGGACTGCAGCGCGCCATGGAAGCGTTGTCGAGTGGGCGAGCCGCAGCAGTGTTCGGCCGCATGGTTTCGACGCTCGGTGGTCCTGCGGATTTTGTCGAGAAGGCCGCAAAATACCTGCCGCAAGCGCCCGTGCGACTTGAAGTGAAGGCGGATCGCGTAGGATTTGTCACCGGTATCGCGACGCGCGAGATCGGACTGGCCGTCGTGGCATTGGGTGGCGGCCGGACACGGCCAGAAGACAAGGTGGACCATGCAGTCGGGCTTACGGCCTTGTTGCCGGTCGGCGCGGAGGTGCATCCGGGTGACGCAATCGCGCTTGTACATGCGCGCTCGCTGGCGGCGGCCGAGCAGGCTGCCGTGGCTGTTTCGGCCGCCTATGCGGTTGGTCGCACCAAACCGGCCACGGAAAAGGCGATCCTGCGCCGCGTTGCCCCGCGCGGATAGGTCAAAGACAGGCGCCTACTGCACCATCAGCAATGCGCCATCCTCGACAGCGTATTTGCCCAAGCGGCTCAAGAAGCTCATGCCGATCAGATTGGTGCTGAGTGCCTTGTCGTCGATGACGACCGCGTCGATGTTCTCCA
Source organism: Mesorhizobium sp. NPDC059054 (assembly GCF_042739215.1). Classification (NCBI taxonomy): domain Bacteria; kingdom Pseudomonadati; phylum Pseudomonadota; class Alphaproteobacteria; order Hyphomicrobiales; family Phyllobacteriaceae; genus Mesorhizobium; species Mesorhizobium sp. NPDC059054. The sequence continues at coordinate 74,610 of NZ_JBHYHV010000006.1, read as the reverse complement.
GCGCGATCTTGCCGACCTGCAGACTGGAGAGCCGCACGACCGCCACCTTGACCGGACCATTCGCAGTCGAGACCTGCTGGGTGAAATCGGAAGGGCTGATCGAAAGCCCGACGCGCCGCGCCGTCGAGGTGTTGAGCGCCACCAGCGTCGCACCCGTGTCGATAAGGGCATCCACCTGCCGGCCGTTGATCTTGAAGGGCGAACGGAAATGTCCGGTCGCATCGGCCTTGATCAGTACCTTGCGGCCGAGGGGCTGCTGCGAAGTTGCTGCGGCCGCGCCCGAGTTGCTCGGCAGGTTGACCGCCGTGGCAGATACCTCGCTGCCCCTGCCGAGGAGATTGTTGAGGAGGTTCGGGTTCGATTGGAAAACGGACGGGATTGCCGCCGTGCCGCCGGCGAAAACACCCAGAATGACCAATTTACGCAGCATGAAACGCCCCCGCTCGAGGCGATCCTAGGCACTCTTGGTATCTGGCGTTTTAATATACGGCGCTATCTGTCCTGCAGCGGTCCGAAACCACGCGGCTGCGTAAACGAAAGGTAAAAGTCTATTTCGTTCCGAACATGCGGTCGCCGGCATCGCCGAGGCCGGGCAGGATATAGCCTTTTTCGTTGAGCTGGCGATCGATGGACGCGGTAAAGACCGGCACGTCCGGATGGGCCGTGGTGAAGCGCTCGATGCCTTCGGGGGCTGCGAGCAGGCACAGGAAAAGGATGTTGGTCGCGCCGCGCTCCTTCAGCTTGTCGATCGCCGCGATCGCCGAATTGGCAGTGGCGAGCATCGGATCCACCACGATGATCAGGCGGTCGGCGAGATCGCTCGGTGCCTTGAAGAAGTACTCCACTGCTTCCAGCGTTTCATGGTCGCGATAGAGACCGATATGAGCGACGCGGGCGGCAGGCACCAGGTCGAGCAAACCCTCGAGTAAACCATTGCCGGCGCGCAGCACGGAAGCAAAGACCAGCTTCTTGCCTTCAAGCGTGGGCGCTTCCATCGTCTCCATTGGAGTTTCGATCGTGGTCTTGGTGAGTTCCAGGTTGCGCGTCACCTCATAGCCGAGCAGCAGCGAGATCTCGCGCAACAGCCGCCGGAACGACGCCGTCGACGTCTCCTTGTTGCGCATGATGGTCAGCTTGTGCTGGACAAGCGGGTGGTCGACGACGGTTACGCCCTTCATGGTCTTCTCCTCGATACTTGGAACGACCCTAGCGATTTAGCTCCGGCCAAGAAACGCCCAGAGGCGCGCCAACCACAGTTTTTGCGGGTTTCAGCGCACGCTTGCCTTGTCCAGCCGCGCGATGAGCGCGGCTTTGGTCTTCTTGTCGACGAATGCGGCGTCGATTGCGGTGCGGGTCACGGCCGTCAGCGCCTTGTCGTTCAAGCCGAAGTGTTCGGCTGCGATATCGTACTCGCGCTTCAATGAAGTCCAGAAATAGGGCGGATCGTCGGAATTCAACGTTACCTTGCACCCGGCTGTCTTCAACGCCGGGAACGGATGGTCGGCAAAACTGTCGAATACCTTCAGCGCGATGTTGGAACCGGGGCAGCATTCCAGCACCACGCCTTCATCGGCAATGCGGCGCACGAGATCCGCGTTCTCGATGGCGCGGACGCCGTGGCCGATGCGCGAGGGGCGAATATGGTCGAGTGCGGCCTGCACGCTTTCCCAGCCCATCAGCTCGCCGGCATGGATGGTGATGCCGAGACCCGCTTCGCGGGCGATTTCGAAGGCGCGTACATAGTCCTCGAAATCACCCATGCGTTCGTCGCCGGCGACGCCGAAGCCGGTCACCAGTGGATGACCGCATCTGGCTGCGAAGCGGGCGGCCTTCTCGATCGCCTCGACACCGACATGCCGAACCCCGGTGACGATCATGCGTCCTTCGATGCCGGTCTTGGCCTTTGCGCGCGCCATGCCTTCGCCAAGAGCTTCGGTATAGGCCTTGGGCGACAGGCCGGCGCGCACGGCATGGTCCGGAGAGGTGAACACTTCCGAGTAGATGGCGCCATCGCGCGCCAGGCTGGTCAAATAGTGTTCGGCGAGCACCGCGTAGTCCTCTTCCGAGCGGAAAAGATCGGCGGAAAAGTCGTAGGCGGCGAGGAAAGAGGTGAAGTCGTGCCAGACAAACGAACCGTCCCGGATGAAGGGAGAAGGGTCCTTGCCATATTTTCGCGCCTGCCGGACTACGAGTTCCGGTGCTGCCGCTCCTTCGATGTGGCAGTGCAATTCGGCTTTCAAGACCATGAGGCATTCCTGTGAACGGGCCGTCCGGCGCGGCCGAACACCGCGCCTTTGACAATAGCTTCGCCTACTGCGATCGGCTATGGTCCGGCCGATTTTAAGGCGGATCGAAACAATGTCTGTTGAGAGAACCACTGCGACCGGGGGCATGGAGACCTCCTATGGCTTCCGGCAGGTCGGGACCGGCGAGAAGCAGCCGCTGGTCAACGAGGTGTTCCACAAGGTCGCCAAGCGCTACGACCTGATGAACGACCTGATGTCGGCCGGTCTGCACCGGCTGTGGAAGGATGCCATGGTCGCCTGGCTCAACCCGCCGAAAAGGCCGGGCTGGAGGGTTCTGGATGTGGCAGGAGGCACCGGCGACATCGCCTTTCGCATCATCGATGCCAGCCAGGGTCAGGCTCAGGCCACCGTGCTCGACATCAACGGCTCGATGCTGGCGGTCGGCCGCGAACGAGCGGAAAAACGCGGGCTGGCCGCGAACATCGATTTCGTCGAAGCCAATGCCGAGGACCTGCCGTTCGCCGACAATTCCTTCGACGCCTATACGATCGCCTTCGGCATCCGCAATGTGCCGCGCATCGAAGTTGCACTGGGCGAAGCCTTCCGGGTCCTCAAGCCTGGCGGACGCTTCCTGTGCCTCGAATTCTCCGAAGTGGAGATGCCGCTGCTCGACAAGGTCTACGAAGCCTGGTCCTTCAACGCCATTCCGAAGATCGGCAAGGCTGTGACCGGCGATGGCGAACCCTATGCCTATCTGGTCGAATCGATCGCCAAGTTCCCGAACCAGCAGAATTTCGCCGCGATGATCGGCAGGGCCGGTTTCGAGCGCGTCAGCTTCCGCAACTACACCGGCGGCATTGCGGCTGCTCATTCGGGCTGGAAGCTTTGAGGCGGGCGCGTTCATGAGTTCTGTCGGAGCGGCATTCCGGCTCGTTCGGGCCGGCTGGGTGCTGGTGCGCGAGGGCGTCGTCGCGGCGATCCCGGGCGACCAGCTGTCCGGCATGCCGAAATTCGGCTGGCGGATGGCCAGGCTGTTCACACGCCGGCGAGCGCTCCGCGAGGGCCGCAGCGACCGCATGGCGCATGCGGTGGCGCGGCTTGGGCCGTCCTACGTCAAGCTCGGTCAGTTCCTGGCGACGCGGCCGGACGTGGTCGGCAACGACATCGCGCTCGATCTTGCTCTTCTGCAGGACAAGATGCGCACCTTCCCACAGTCGGCGGCGATCACGGCAATCGAAGCGTCGCTCGGCCGGCGCGTTTCCGATCTTTATGTCCGCCTGGAGGATCCGGTGGCGGCGGCTTCGATCGCGCAGGTGCATGAGGCGGAAGTGGCATATGACGGTGTGCCGACCAAGGTTGCCGTCAAGGTGATACGGCCGGGGGTGCGCAAGCGTTTCCACCACGACCTCGAAAGCTATTTCCTGGCCGCGCGCCTGCAGGAAAAATACATTCCGTCGTCGCGACGCCTGCGTCCAGTCGAAGTGACCGAAACACTGGCGCAGACCACCAAGATCGAAATGGATCTGCGGCTCGAAGGAGCGGCGCTTTCGGAGCTGGGCGAAAACACAAAGGCTGATCCGGGTTTTCGCGTTCCGGCTGTCGACTGGGAACGCACCGGCCGCGACGTGCTCACCATGGAGTGGGTCGACGGCATCAAGATGAACGATATCGCCGGCCTGGCCGAGGCCGGTCACGATCTCAAGGCGATTGCCGCCAACCTGATCCAATCCTTCCTGCGCCACACGTTGCGCGACGGCTTCTTTCATGCCGACATGCATCCGGGCAATCTGTTCGTGGAGGCCGACGGCACCATCGTTGCGGTCGACCTTGGTATTGCAGGCCGCCTTGGCAAGAAGGAACGGCGCTTCCTGGCAGAAATCCTCTACGGCTTCATCACCCGCAACTACTTGCGCGTGGCGGAAGTGCATTTCGAGGCCGGCTACGTGCCGCACAAGCATGATGTCGCCGCCTTCGCGCAGGCGATCCGCGCGATCGGCGAGCCGATCCACGGTCAGCCGGCGGAAACCATCTCGATGGCCAAGCTGCTCACGCTGCTGTTCGAGGTGACGGAACTGTTCGACATGCAGACGCGGCCGGAACTGGTCCTGCTGCAGAAGACGATGGTGGTGGTGGAAGGCGTTGCCCGCACGCTCGACCCGGCTTTCAACATGTGGAAGACGGCTGAGCCGGTGGTGGGCGACTGGATCCGCTCGAACCTTGGCCCACGCGGTATGCTGGACGATGCCCGCGAGGGCGTCGGTGCGCTGGTCTCGCTGGCCAGGCAGGCGCCGGACCTCGCAGCGCGCGCCGAGCGGCTGTCGCGCGAGATCGACCTGATGGCCGAACACGGCCTGCGTTTCGACGAGGCGACCGCCAAGGCGATCGGCAAGGCGGAGGCGCGTCACACGCGCTCCGGGCGGGTCGCGCTCTGGGTGATCGCGCTGACCTTGATCTTCATTGCCTGGAAGCTAATCTGACGGCATTGCCGTTGAGAGCAAAGCATGACCCTTTCCGAAAAGCGTATCCTTCTCGTCATCGGTGGCGGCATCGCGGCCTACAAGTCGCTTGATCTGATCCGACGGCTGCGTGAACGCGGCGCGGCCGTGCGTTGCGTGATGACTTCGGCGGCACAGGAATTCGTCACCCAGCTTTCGGTTGGCGCGCTTTCGGCGGACCATGTCTTCACCGATCTGTTCGATCGCCAGGACGAGCACGATGTCGGCCACATAAGGCTGTCGCGCGAAGCGGATCTGATCGTCGTGGCGCCGGCCACAGCCGATCTGATGGCGAAGCTTGCCAACGGCCATGCCAACGATCTTGCCTCGACGGTACTGCTCGCCACCGACAAGAAGGTGCTGATGGCGCCCGCGATGAATCCCAGAATGTGGGCGCATCCGGCAACGCGGCGCAACCACTCCACGCTTCTCAAGGACGGCGTGACCTTCGTCGGCCCGGCCAAGGGCGAGATGGCCGAAAGCGGCGAAGCCGGCGAAGGCCGCATGGCCGAACCGTTGGAGATCGTGGCGGCGATCGAGGCGCAGTTCGACGGCCAGCCGAAACCGCTGGCTGGCAGGAAGATCATCATCACATCCGGTCCGACGCATGAGCCGATCGATCCCGTGCGTTACATTGCGAACCGCTCGTCGGGGAAACAGGGCCACGCGCTGGCCGGCGCTCTCGCAAGGCTCGGTGCCGACGTCCATCTGGTCTCTGGTCCGGTAACGATCGCCGATCCGGCCGGCGTGGCAACGATCCATGTCGAGACGGCGCGGCAGATGCAGGCAGCCGTCGAAGGTCTGTTGCCCGCGGACGCAGCGGTGTTCGTCGCCGCCGTGGCCGATTGGCGGACAGCGAATTCGGCTGGCGAAAAGATCAAGAAAGTGGCGGGCGAGGGGCCGCCTGCGCTGCAGATGGTGGAGAACCCCGATATTCTGGCTGGTATTGGGCATCACGCGAAGCGCCCGCGTCTTGTGGTGGGTTTTGCCGCCGAGACACAGGAAATTCAAAAGAACGCAGAAGCCAAGCTGAGCAGGAAAGGCGCCGACTTCATCGTTGCCAACGATGTCTCGCACGACAGCGGCGTCGGCCCCGCCGGCGTCATGGGCGGCGATCGCAACCGCGTTCGCATCGTCTCGAAAACGGGCGTCGAGGAATGGCCCGAGCTTACCAAGGCAGAGGTGGCGTCGCGGCTGGCAGAGCTGATTGCGAAACGCCTGAAAACCGTCTGATCAGCGACTTGCCGGCAATTCACGCTTCCTGTGGTTGTCCTGGTCGCCGTGGCTCGGAGGACAGTTTGAACGCCGCGATGGAGCCGAGCAATCCCAGCGGTACAAAAGCCAGGAAAAGCCAGACCCCGGCATTTGCCGCGGCTGCGCGGTTGATGCCTTCTGAAAATCCACTGGCGTTGGCGACGATGCCGGCACTCGCAGCGCCCACCGCATAACCGATGCGCTGCATGGTCGGTACGGCCGATGAAGCGATGGTCTGCTCGTCGGTGGGTGCGGAGGCAACGATGACGCGTGTCACGAAGGGCCAGGCGATGCCGAAGCCGCCGCCCTGCAAGAGTGCGCAGAAGAGGATGAGCGGAATTGAGCCGTGCGGCACCGTATAAGCGAAGCCGGCGATACCGGCCGCGATCATGAAGGCACCGCAGACGATGATGCTCCGTTCACGTTCCGGTGGCGCATTGGCGACCAGAATCGAAAGGATCGACCACGCGATCGATTCCGCTGCAATGATGTAGCCGGTGGTCAGCATCGAGATGCCGTGCAGGCTGGTCAGGATCAGCGGCCCATAGACGGCGAACGAACAGGTGGCGACCGAGAACGCGGCAATCATCGTCATACCGCTGCCGACCGGGGTGCGCCATGAAAACAGGTTCGCCGGGAACAGCCTGGATTGCGGCTTCAACGCGTCGATCCGGAAAAACAGCGCCAGCCCCAAAAGCCCCAGGCTGAGCAGCAGGCTTGAGCGCAGCAAGGCGACCTCGACGCCTGCCGAGGCGATCAGGATCACGCCGACCGCCAGGCAGGCCAGCGGGACAACGGGGAAAGGCGGCAGTCCTGTGCCGGCATTGCGCCTGCGTCGGGCTTCCGGCGTGTTCAGCACCGCAAGGCTCGCCAGCGCCATTGTCACGCCGCCAATGACGAAGACGCCGAAGGCCCAGCGCCAGGAAAGAAATTCTGCCATCAGGGCGCCAAGCAACGGGCCGCTGAAGGCCGCGACACCCCAGATCGCCGACATCAGGCCGAACAGCTGCGGCCAGATCGCGCGTGGGAACAGCCGTTCCACCGAGACAAAGGCCAGCGAGACCAAGGCGCCACCGCCAAGACCTTCGATGAGGCGGCCGGCAAGGAAGATTTGCATGGATGGTGCTGCGGCGCAGATGAGGGCACCGGTTGAATAGAGCAGTGCGGCCACCATGACGTTGCTGCGCAGGGCGACGTAACTGACCATGCGACCCGCCGCTGCGCCCGCGACGATCGCGCCCAGCTCGTAGATGGCCAGCGACCAGCCGACCAGTTGCACGCCCGCCAGGTCGCCCACCATGGCGGGCATGATGGTTGCCACCATCGTTTCGTTCGTGGCGTGCAGCAAAATTCCCAGTGAGATGAAGCAGAAGCGGGCCAAGTCGCCGCTGGCCCACAACGCGCGCCAATCCACCCGGTTCGCCTTGCCCTGCGTCATGCGGTTCGTCCGAAGCCCCCAGCTGCGACCGGCTCAATGTTTTTCCAAGTGTATACTTGTAAAAGCTCAAGCGGGCTTGAACGCAAGCGATATTTTTGTTGCCCTTCAACGGAGTCCTGATTGCGGCCCGCCCGTTGCCGGGTACCTGGCTTTCGTTCATCACATCGCCACGAATAGTCTGCAGCGTCGCCGAATCTTATGAAACGAGGTACCTCGATGCGCCTTTTCACCCTCATTCTGCTCGGAGCAACTGCGATGACTGCCTCTGCTCATTCTGCCGATCTTGTGCTCAAACGGGCGGTTCTCGGCACCGGGGGCGTCGGTTATTTCGAATATGAGGCTACGGTCACCGGTCGGGAAACGCTGACCTTGCGATCGCGGCTTGATCAAGTCGACGACATTCTCAAAAGCATGATCGTCCTCGATCCCGCCGGCACGGGGTCGGCCACGCTGCCGGGCAAGGCAGGTGCCGACGAAGCCTTCAACGCGCTGCCATTTTCGCGATCAGATCTGGACAGCATGCCATCTCTGATGGCGGCCCTGAAGGGCGCGGAGATCAAGGTCTCGGCGCCACGCAGCATGGTGGGCCGCATTGCCAGCGTCCAATCAGAACAGATCACGGACAAGGACGGCCGGACAACCACGCGGACGCGCGTCTGGGTGTTTTCAGGCGCGTCGATGGATCAGTTTGTTCTTGAAGACGCGCAAGGTCTCGAGTTTGCTGACGCGCGGCTGGGCGAGCAAGTTTCCGGCGCGCTGACCGCGCTGCGCAGCGCGCAGGATCGTTCCGGACGCGACATTTCCATCCATCTGGCTGACGGTGCGCAGCGCACCGTGCGCATCGGCTATGTTGCCGAGGCTCCTGTCTGGAAAACCGCGTACCGCCTGACCCTGCCAAAAGCGGGTGAAGACAAGGCGCAGCTGCAAGGTTGGGTGGTGCTGGAGAACATGACCGGCGATGCCTGGAAGGATGTTGCGGTGACGCTGTCGTCGGCCGCGCCTGTTACTTTCCGTCAGGCGCTCTACGATCCCTACTACGTTTCGCGCCAGATCATTGCACCGCCGGTGAGCCAGGCCGCCTTGCCGCGAACCGATCAGGGGCAGGTTGCGCTTGGTGGGGCCAACTATGCTGAGATGGCCGTGCCCGCAGCGCCGGAGCAAAAGCGGATGGTGGCTCGCAAGGCAACGGCCGCTGTTCAGGACGAGATGGTTCAGCAGGCCGATGCTGTACCGGCGTCAACCGACGAGAATGCCGCGGGCGCCAGCTTTACGCTGTCGATCCCGGTCAGCGTCGGATCCGGTGAAAGCCTGACCATCCCGTTTGTCGACCAGAAAGTACCGGCGGAAGCCGTGTCCTGGTATCAGGGCGCCGGGCGTAATCCATGGCAGGGGATGACCCTCAAGAATGATGGGACGATGTCGCTGCCCGCCGGATCGGCCACCATCTACGAGGCGACCGACGCGGGCCCGCTGTTTTCGGGTGAAGCGCAATTTCCGCTTCTGCCGGCGGGCGATTCCCGCCTTGTCGGGTTTGGTGCGGAGCAGAAGATCCTTGTCGACCGCGAAAACCGGACGGCTTCGTCCGTTACCAAGGTCAAGTCGGTCGATGGTGCATTGCAGATCGAAAGCAAACTGCGCGAGACGACGCTCTACCGCGTCAAGAACATCGCCGCAGAGGCGAGGCGCATGGTGATCGAGCAGCCGCGCGCCAAGGACTGGCATCTGGTGCAGCCGAAAGCCGAGGAAGCGACGCTGACCGGTTCCGCCTACCGGATGCGTTTTGAGGTTGAGCCCGGCAAGACCAGGGAATTTCCGGTGGTGATGGAGCGGCCTGTCGTCGAGACGGTCGCCATTCAGGAACTGACCGCCGAGCGCATTCTCGCGCTGATCGCCAGCACGGAGCTTGATGCCGAAAGCAAAGCACGACTTGCCGCGATCGCAGAAGCGGCCAAGGCGAGCGACGAGGCAAGCCTGGCATTGGCGAGCCGGCAGGAGCGCCGTGACGGAATCACCGCCGATCAGCAGCGGATTCGCGAGAATATCGGCGCTGCCCCCGAAGGATCGGATCTCGCGCGCCTCTATGCGCAGAAGATGCTGGATCAGGAACGAGCGCTGGAACAACTGGACAAGGATATTGTCGACGCTCGCACGAAGTATGAAGAAGCGCGCCGTGTGCTGGGCGATCGGGTGCGGGCGTTCTAAGGGTCGACAAAGGGTCAGAGCGTTTCCGTATATACGGAAACGCTCTGGGATCGAAATTCAGCTTATTTCAGCGAGTGCAGCAGTTCTAGCGAGGTCACGGCCGCCGCGACATTGAGACCGGTCTGCGCCTGTACGGAAAGCGGCTGCAGCGCATAGGAGTTGTCGAAGCCGCCGACGAGTAGATTCAGGCCGCCACCGGTCACGACGCTGGCCTCGGCGTTGACGCCGAAATATTTGCCGGCAAGAGCGCCGGAATCGTAGCTGCTCGAGGCAGCCAGAACGGCCCAGGACAACTGCCCCTGGTGCGTCATGCCGAGGTCGACGCCGACCTTGGAGATGACGCCGGTATAGAGTTCGGACCTACGGCTGTTGTAGGGACGGTAGGTACAGGTGACGCCCTTGTTGGAGGCGACGACATAGGACTGACCGCCATCGATGACGCAATCGAGAACGCCGAGTTCAACCCTGCCGGCGCTCGCCGGCGCGGCAACGGTCGTCATGGCCAAGGCGGCTAAACAAGCAAGTTTTTTCATTGTGGCGATCCTTCTGAAGTTCATGCCGGACAACGGCTCAGTACGAAGAGCGTTCCCTCAAAACCGTGGCGCGATGGTGGCGCAATCATGGTGGTGTTGTCGCATGGTTAAAATGGAGGAATGCCGTTGCCGATCAGCCACGGTAGGTCATGGCGTGTCCGTTCTGACACGCAATACCTGGGGCAGTACGTCGTCTTGCCGATTCCGGCGTCGGTCGATGCGCCGCGCAGGCAACAATGGATTTGCTGGCTCAGGCTCCGCCCGCGCGTGACAAGCCATCGCGCGCCGGCTGATAGGTCGGCGCCAGTCGGACGGCTTCCTTGTATGATTTTATGGCTTTGGCCTTTTCGCCCTTGCGCTCATAGATGAGCCCCTGGTTGGTCCAGGCTTCGGCATTCTTGCCGTCAAGCTTGATGGCCATGTTGAAGTCGGCGAAGGCGTTGTCGTCCTGGTTGAGCGCCAGATAGGACAGGCCGCGGCCGTTATAGGGTTCGGACGCCTCCGGCGACAACGAGATCGCGGTCGAGAAGTCCTCGATGGCGAAAGTGTGCTGGCCCTGGCTCTGATAGATCAGACCACGGTTGTGATAGGCGCGTGCGTCGGTGGTGTCGAGCTGGATCGCCTTCTGGAAATCATTGAAGGCGTCCTGCGTGCGACCGGCCTTGCGATAGAGGTTGCCGCGGCCGATATAGGCGGCGTCATAGTTCGAATTGATCTGGATGGCGCGATTGTAGTCGGCCAGTGCCTTCTGCTGATCGCCGATGAAGCGGTAGATCAGCGCGCGGTTGGAATAGGCCTGGTAGAAATCGGGCTTCAACTGGATCGCGGTGTCGAAATCCTTCAGGGCAGCCTGGTACTTGCCGCCGCGGCCATAGGCCGAACCGCGTACGTTGTAGGCTTCGGGATCGCGTGGATTGCGGTCGACCACCGAAGAGAGCGACGAGATATTCTCGCTGGACCCCTGAGCTTGGTCGATCGAGCCGAGCTCACCTGTCGGCGTCGACTGGCAGCCGGCAAGCGCCAAGCCCACCATCAAGGCGGCACTCAAGACAAAACCATTCAAGGAGTTTTTGCGCTCCGTGGTCAAAACATGCATCGGCTGCCGTATCCTCAACATCGACGCCCGGCATTCCGGGCTATCGCTCCGGCCCCTGTCCCGCCGTTCTGCGTTATACAAATATCAGCTTGCGTCAAACAAAAAGGTGGCGGCGATTTACATCGCGCCACCTTGTGTATCCTTCGAAAAGGACGAAATGCAGGCAGGATTAGCGCGGAGCGCGCGCAGCACCGGCGCCGGCAGGAGCCGGGCGCGGGGTCGAAGGCAGCAGGCCTTCGCGCTGGGCGCGCTTGCGTGCCAGCTTGCGGGCGCGGCGCACGGCCTCGGCCTTTTCACGCGCACGCTTCTCGGACGGCTTCTCGTAATGACCGCGCATCTTCATTTCACGGAAGATGCCTTCGCGCTGCATTTTCTTCTTGAGCGCGCGAAGCGCCTGATCAACGTTGTTGTCGCGGACGAGTACCTGCACGGGCAATCCTGTCTTTCGATTTGAAATCAATAGGTAAGTGGCAATAGCCACAAACCTCCGCGGCGGCTTCCACCACGAATTCCGGCGGCTGATAGCAGAATCGGGACTGATTGTCCACAGTTGCTTGTCCGGCTTGCGCGGTTTTTGCCCCGCTACGCCATTCAATGCCACCAATACACACAACATGAAGCGCCCGGAGGCAACCGTCAATTCAAACAGTCGCGATCCCGTCCGGACGCTTCGTCGCCGTCTCTATCTCTTGCTCAGGTGCGGTTGATGGAGACACCGCCATCGGCAAACAGCGCGGTGCCCGTGGTGAAGGAAGAGGCGTCCGACGCCAGATAGAGAGCCGAGCGGGCGATCTCCTCCGGACGCGCGATGCGCTTCAGGGCATGCAAACCCTCGACAAAGGTGCGTTCGTCTGCCGTCTTGAAGGTCGCGGCAGGCGTATCGGTGCCCCCGGGCAGGAGCGCGTTCACGCGGATGCCTTCGCGACCATACTCGGCGGCCAGCACCTGGGTCAGGCCCAGCAGGCCAGCCTTGGCGGCGGCATAGGCGGCCATGCCCGGCATGCCTGCGGTGACGCCGACGAAGCTCGAGGTGAAGATCAGCGAGCCGTTGCCGCGTGCCAGCAGCGCAGGGATCTGGTGCTTGGCGGCCAGGAAGGCGCTGGTCAGATTGGTGTCGAGCACGTCTTCCCAGGTTTGGCGCGGCATTTCGGACACCGGTCCCATAGGGCCAACGGCACCGGCATTGTTGAAAGCGATATCCAGTCCGCCGAAGCGGCCTTGCGCCAGCTCCACCAGCGCCTTGGCATAGGCTTCGTCGTTGACGTCGCCGGCAAGAGCGACCGCCTCACCGCCGTCCTCGGCGATCTCGGCGACCAGGGCATCGAGTTCGGCCTGGCGGCGGGCGGCGGCGATGATCCTGGCGCCTTCCCTGGCAAACAGCAGCGCCGTGGCGCGGCCGATGCCGGAGGACGCGCCGGTGACGATGGCGACCTTGTTGGTCAGTGCGAGCATGGTCCTGTTCCTTTCCAGAAGTGGATGAGGCTTGCTCGCAGATCGGTAGGAGACGAACCACCCGAAACCGGCTCGACGATCGGGGAACGGTACGGCGCAAAACGGCAATTGCCGTCGCAAACAGTGCAAGGATGACAGCGAGGTTTCGCTAGTGATACTCCTCGCGCGTCGGACGCCCGATTGCCATACGCGAGGCCAGATAACGTGAAGAAATATTCGGTATTCGCCATTGCCCGCGAGGCCATGCGCGGTCACAAAGGCTGGGAAGAGCAGTGGCCTTCGCCGGAGCCGAAGAAGAGCTACGACGTCATCATTGTCGGCGCCGGTGGGCATGGGCTGGCGACAGCCTATTATCTTGCCAAGGAACACGGCATCACCAATGTCGGGGTGATCGAGAAGGGTTGGCTTGGCGGCGGCAATACCGGCCGCAACACCACCATCATCCGTTCCAACTATCTCTATGACGAGAGCGCCGGCATCTACGACCACGCCGTGAAGCTGTGGGACGGGCTCTCGCAGGACCTCAACTACAACGTCATGTATTCGGCGCGCGGCGTGATGATGCTGGCGCACAATGTACACGACGTCCAGGTGCTGAAGCGCCACGTCCACGCCAACCGCCTCAATGGCATCGACAATGAATGGCTGACGCCGGAAGAAGCCAAGGCCTATTGCCCGCCGCTCAACATCTCGCGCAACGCGCGCTATCCGGTGGTGGGTGCTGCGCTGCAACGGCGTGGCGGCACCGCCCGCCATGATGCGGTCGCCTGGGGCTATGCCCGCGGTGCGGCGGCGCGCGGCGTCGACATCATCCAGAACTGCGAGGTCACCGGCATCCGGCGCGATGCCAGCGGCGCAGTGACCGGTGTCGAGACCTCGAAAGGGTTCATCGGCGCACGCAAGGTCGGCGTGGTCGCGGCCGGCCATTCCTCGGTGATCATGCAGATGGCCGATGTGCGCATGCCGCTTGAAAGCTATCCGTTGCAGGCACTGGTATCCGAGCCGGTGAAACCGGTGTTCCCCTGCGTGGTCATGTCCAACACGGTGCACGCCTACATCTCCCAGTCCGACAAGGGCGAACTGGTGATCGGTGCCGGCACCGATCAATATGTTTCCTATTCGCAGACCGGTGGGCTGCACATTCTCACCCATACGCTGGACGCGATCTGCGAGATGTTCCCGATGTTCACGCGCATGAAGATGCTGCGTTCCTGGGGCGGTATTGTCGACGTGACCCCGGACCGTTCACCGATCCTGGCCAAGACCCCGGTCAAGGGGCTCTATGTCAATTGCGGCTGGGGCACGGGCGGTTTCAAGGCGACGCCGGGTTCGGGCCATGTCTTTGCCCACACGATTGCACGCGACGAACCGCATGCGATCAACGCGCCCTTCACCATCGAGCGCTTCCGCAGCGGGCGGCTGATCGATGAAGCGGCCGCGGCCGCGGTGGCGCACTGATGCAAGCGCTGGCGGCGACCATGGCCCTGGCTGCGCCCTTTGTGCTGACTGGCGAGAAGGGATTGTTCCATTTTCCCGACGCCAGCGAGGTGAGGCTGCAGGATATCAGCCGCGCCGCGCATGAAGACGATTGGCCGTTTTCGGTTTCGTCCGGCTATCTCGGCTGCGTATGGAGCGCCGGACGCAAGACGGTATCCTTTGTGGAGAAGCGAGAGCCCTCTCATGATGGCGGCGCTCCGGACCCACGAATGGTCATCGTTACGACCGACCCGTTTGAACTTACCCTGCTCAACATCACCAACCGTGACCTTTTCGCGCCGGCAGACTCGGTCGAGGCACTGATTAAGCGCGTCGCACCCTTTGAGGTGCTCGGCGAAAAGCTCTGCGACCAGCCGCAAGGCGCGCGCCTCGGCGACGGTGAACTCTAGGATCAAGACAATGCTTCTCATCCGCTGCCCCTATTGCGAGGAAGAGCGTCCGGAACTCGAGTTCCGCAACGCCGGCGAGGCGCATATCGCGCGTCCGACCGATATCGCCGCCATCAGCGACGACGATTTCGAAAAATTCTTTTTCATCCGCCAGAACCCCAAAGGGATCATCTACGAGCGCTGGCGGCACGTGCATGGTTGCGCCCGCTTCTTCAACGCGGTGCGCGACACCGTCAGCGACAAGTTCGTGATGACCTACAAGGCCGGCGAGCCGAAGCCTTCCAAGCTGCCCGGAGTTTCGAAATGAGCGGGGCTTTTCGCATTGGCAATGCCGGCCGCTTGACGCCGGCCAGGACCGCCCGTTTCACCTTCGACGGCAAGGCCTACACCGGCGTCGAGGGCGATACGCTGGCTTCGGCGCTGCTCGCCAACGGAGTGCATCTGGTCGGCCGTTCGTTCAAATACCACCGTCCGCGCGGGTTCCTGTCGGCCGGTGCGGAGGAACCGAACGCGCTGGTCGAGATCGCGCGCGACAGCGCCCGCAAGACGCCCAATGTGCGCGCCACCGTGCAGGAGCTTTATGACGGGCTGTCGGCCAAGTCGCAGAACCGCTGGCCGTCGCTGTCCTTCGACGTGGGCGCAGTCAACGATGTGGCTTCGCCGTTCTTTTCGGCCGGCTTCTACTACAAGACCTTCATGTGGCCGAAGTCGGCCTGGAAGAACATCTATGAGCCGAATATCCGCTCGGCCGCCGGTCTGGGCGTCGCGCCGGATCAGCCGGATCCCGATCACTATTCGTCCCGTTTCGCGCATTGCGATGTGCTGGTCGTGGGAGGTGGTGCGGCGGGCCTTGCCGCGGCGCTCGCGGCAGCGGAAACCGGCGTACGCGTCATCGTCGCCGACGAGCAGGCGGAATTCGGCGGAGCGCTGCGCTTCGAGAGCGGCGCTGGGATCGAAGGCCAGGATGGCTGGGCCTGGGCGCAAGGTGTCGTGGCCAAGCTGAAGGGCATGGGCAATGTGCGGGTGCTGCCGCGCACGACGGCGTTCGGCTACTACGCGCAGAATTTCGTCGCCTTGGTGGAGCGCGTCAGCGAGCATCTGGCGGATCCCGGCCATGACGTGCCGCGCGAGCGGCTGTGGCAGGTGCGCGCCAAGCGTATCGTGCTCGCCACCGGCGCCATCGAACGGCACATGGTGTTCGCCGACAACGATCGTCCGGGCGTGATGCTGGCGTCCGCTGCGCGGACCTATCTCAATCACTATGGCGTCGCGGTCGGCCGCAATGTCGGTGTCTACACCGCCAACGATTCCGCCTATGCCGCGGCGATCGACCTGAAGAAGGCCGGCGTCAATATCGCAGCCATCGTCGATCTGCGCGACAATCCTTCCGGTGCGTTGATCGACCTGGCCCGCGCTGCCGGCATCGAGATCCACGACGGCCGTGCGGTCACACGCGTCGGCGGCAAGCTGCGCGTCTCGTCGATGGTCGTGCAGCCGAAGAATGGTGGCGGCGAGCGCACGATCGCCATCGACGCCTTGCTGATGTCGGCCGGCTGGACGCCGTCGGTGCATCTGTTTTCGCAATCGCGCGGCAAAGTCGCGTTCAACGAGGACAAGCGTTTCGTACCTGGCACCTATGCGCAGGACTGCGTTTCGGTCGGCGCGTGTAACGGCACCGACGGGCTCGCTGCCTCGGTGGACGAAGCCTATGCCGCCGGCGCCAAGGCCGCGAAGGAAACGGGCGGCAAAGCGGCCAAGGCCAACAAGCCGAAGGTCGATGCCGACGAGGTCTGGTCGCGCGGCATGCTCGGTTCCGCACCCGGCGCTGGTCCGGATGCGACGGTGAAGGCCTTTGTCGATTTCCAGAACGATGTCACCGCCAAGGACATCCGCCAGGCGGTGCGCGAAGGCATGCGCTCGATCGAACACGTCAAGCGTTTCACCACCAACGGCATGGCGACCGACCAGGGCAAGACCTCCAACATGCACGGCCTGGCGATCGCCGCCGACATGTTGAGCAAGCCGATCCCGGAAGTGGGCCTCACCACCTTCCGCGCGCCCTATACGCCTGTCACCTTCGGCGCCATCATCTCGCACGCGCGGGGGCCGCTGTTCGACCCGACGCGATGCACGCCGATGCATGGCTGGGCCGAGAAGCATGGTGCTGTGTTCGAGGATGTCGGGCAGTGGAAGCGCGCCTGGTATTTCCCGCGCGCCGGCGAAGACATGCACGCTGCCGTCGACCGCGAATGCGTGGCGGTGCGCAAGACCGCCGGTCTTTTCGATGCCTCGACGCTGGGCAAGATTGAAGTGGTCGGGCCCGATGCCGCCAAATTCATGGAATTGCTCTACACCAACCCGTGGGAAAAGCTGGAAGTCGGCCGCTGTCGCTACGGCATCATGCTGCGCGAAGACGGTTTCATCTATGACGACGGTGTGGTCGGTCGTCTTGCCGCCGACCGCTTCCATGTGACGACGACCACGGGCGGTGCTGCCCGCGTCATGAACCACATGGAAGACTATCTCCAGACCGAGTTCCCGCAACTCAATGTCTGGCTGACCTCGATTTCCGAGCAATGGGCGGTCATCGCGGTGCAAGGGCCGAAGTCGCGCGATATCATCGCGCCGCTGGTCGAAGGCATCGACATGTCCGACGAGGCGATGCCGCATATGTCGGTGCGCGAGGGCAAGATCTGCGGCGTGCCGACCCGGTTGTTCCGCATGTCGTTCACCGGCGACCGCGGCTTCGAAGTCAACGTGCCGGCCGACTACGGGCAGGCGGTCTGGGAAGCGCTCTGGGCCGAAGGGCAAAAGCATGATGCCGCAGCCTACGGTACCGAGGCCATGCACGTGCTGCGCGCCGAAAAGGGCTACATCATCGTCGGCCAGGACACGGACGGTACCGTCACGCCGAACGATGCCGGTCTCGACTGGGCGGTCGGCAAGAAGAAGACCGACTTCGTCGGCATTCGCGGCCTGACGCGGCCCGACCTCGTTGCCAAGGGCCGCAAGCAGCTTGTCGGTCTCAGGACCAAGGACCCGAAGATCGTCCTGGAAGAAGGCGCGCAGGTCGTCGACAACCCGAACCAGCCGATCCCGATGAAGATGATCGGTCATGTCACGTCGAGCTACTGGTCGGAGAATTGCGGGCGCTCGATCGCGTTGGCGCTGGTTGCCGGCGAGCGTGACCGTATGGGCGAAACGCTTTATGTGCCGATGCCTGACAAGGTGATCGAGGTGGAAGTCACCGGCATGGTGTTCTTCGACGAGAAGGGAGAACGCCTCAATGGCTAAGGCTGCCCAGAAAACCGGAATTGTCCAGGCGGAGCGCCACCCCGCTCTGGCGGGACGCAACGCGTCGGCTGCCCATGTTGCGCTGACCGCGCTGGACCCTGCCGAACGCATTTCGCTGCGTGCTCCGGAGGCTTCGCTCGCTGCCCTTTCCAAGGCGCTTGGGCTGACGCTCCCAAGGAAGCCGAAAACCTCAGCCTCGAAGGGTGGCCGCCTTGCACTTTGGCTGGGGCCGGACGAGTGGCTGGTGATCGACGAGGCTGGCGGTGACCCGCTGGCCGATTGTGCCAAGGTCAAGCAGTTGCATTCCGCGGTCGGCATCTCGCACCGCAATGTGGCGATCGGCGTGACCGGTCCGGGTGCGGAAGCGACGCTCAGCGCTGGCTGTCCGCAGGATCTATCGTTGGCCGTTTTTCCGGTTGGCGCCTGTTCGCGCACCATCTTCGGCAAGGTCGAGATCGTGCTTCATCGGACAGCCGAAGACGCCTTCCGCGTCGAATGCTGGCGCTCCTTCTCCGACTATGTCTTTACTTTCCTTTCAGAGGCAGCACGCGACGCGGCGGCATAAAGTGCCGCGTGTCCCTTCGGATGCGCGAGGAACCAAAGACGGGCCGCGCCGTTCTGTCCGAAGGATAGAGGGAGTGATCCATGGCCAGTCCGTCCAAGTCCGCAGGATCATCTAAATCGAAGAAAACAGCTGCTGTTCGCTCATTCGAACATGAACGGCACAGCGGGCACGATGCTGAAGAGGAACTGGAAGAGGGGCTGGAGGATACGTTTCCGGCCAGCGATCCGGTCGCGGTAACGAACACTTCCATCTCGGGAGCGCCCGCGAAACCCGGCAAACCGAAGCTCTAAGGCCGCTTTCCGGCGGCCGTTTCGGCGAAATTCGCGTCCGCGTTTCAAAAGAAAAAAGGCGACTGGAAATCCAGTCGCCTTTTTTTGCCGTTCAGTCCGTAAGGGAGGGGGAGAGCCTTACCGGATGGTCGGCATGGTCCATGGGCTCACGTCAACGCCGAGGCGCGGGCCATTGGTGTTCTTGTCCTGCTTGATCGAGCCGGTCGAGGCATAATCGAGCTTGCCCTTGACGGTGGTCTGGGCATGGGTGGCAGGGGCGTGGGTCTTCACGGTTTCGCCTGCGAAGGCCGTGCCCGAAAGGGCAACCAGGGCGGCGAGGGCAAGAGCTGTCGTTTTCATCGACTTTCTCCGGTTCAAGATCTGAATTCTATTTCCGTACATGTACGCTGCTCCGCACATGTATGCCCGTCCTGAAGGAAGTTCAAGAGAAAATCGTACGTGTACAAAAAATTTCTCTGAGTATGTGCCTGGTACGATCTCCAGACCGGTGCGCGTGTCGAAGCCAAGTCATTGAAAGGACGGGGCTGAAGACGTTCAGAGAATGGTGCGGTTTGTGGCAAGTGCGGGAAAGCACCGGTCGCTACGGTATGAAGCCAACTCGCAGAGATTTCCGGTCGCGGTTCCGGCGCCGCCAGAGCATCGATTGTGGCGCTACGGCCTCAGCATTTCTTGGGAGGCTGGTCGCCGAGAGGGGGAATGTCTTGGCCTTGCAGCGCCGCCAGGCCGAATTCGCACATCCGTTTCACGAAAGCCTGCTGGTCGCCGAAATGATAGAAGGGGAACGTGATCAACAGCGAGATCGTGCCGTGGCCAGTTGCCCACAGCATGGTGGCGATGGCGTGGGGATCGCCCTTCAACTTGCCGGCAGCGACGCAGACTTCTACGCGGTCGATGAGCAACTTCATCGCCGGGTTTTCTTCGTCAAGCTTTTCGAATGAACGGCCTTCGGGCAGCTTCGTCTTCTCCGTCATGAAGACGGTGCGGTATTCGTTGGGATTGCCAAGGCCGAAGGCGGCATATTCGGTCATGACCGCACGCAGCGCATCGATCGGGTCGTCGGGGGCATTCTGTTCGATGCGCTTGGCCAGTATCTGGAAGGCATCTTCAGCCAGAGCAAACAGGATATCCTGCTTGTCGGCGAAGTAAGAATAGACCGACATCGGCGCATAGCCGACCATCTTGGCCAGCTTGCGGATGGTCAATCCCTCGTAACCTTCCTCCTGTACCAGCTTGTGAGCTGCGGCCACGAGTTCGGATCGCAATGCCGCCTTTTGTTGTTCGCGGCGTGTTTGCGCACTCTGGGGCAATCGTGTTGCCTTTCTTATTTTGCTCCCATTCCCCACTCGCGGGCAGTATATACTCGGCACAGTCATCCGCAAGATATCGTTAGGGAAATTGCCTTCCAGGACCTTACTCAGATGGCTCCAATGCCACCGTCGACGGCAAGCGAGTGGCCCGTCATGAACGTGTTCTTGGGGTCCGCGGCGAAAAGCATCGCTTCGACGATCTCCGGCACTTCACCGACCCGCTTCATCGGCACACCCCGCGCCAGTTCCGAAAGTGCCAGCGCTTCCGGTGCGCCCGATAGTTTCACGAAGTCGTCGACCATTTTTGTGCGTGTATGCGCCGGACAAATGGCATTCACCCGCACGCCCTTGGTGGCATATTCGGCCGCGGCCGATTTGGTGAGGCCGACCACGCCGTGCTTTGCCGCAGCATAGACCGACAGCTTTGGCGCGCCGACCAGCCCCGCCACGGAAGCGATGTTGACGATGACGCCACCTCTGCCATTTGCCTTGAATTGCCGTTCCATCTGCGGGATCTGGTGCTTCATCGCATAGAAGACACCGAACAAGTCGATTTCGAAGATACGGCGGGCTTCGTCCGAGGAAACCTGCGGCAGGCGCACGAAACTCTGGGCGATACCGGCATTGTTGACGGCAACGTCGAGCCGACCGAACCGTTCGACGGCAAGTTTCACCAGGGCTTCCGAAAGCGCTTCGTCGGCTATATTGCCGGCCAGAGTTGCCGTTTCGGTGTCGAGCGTCGTGGCAAAGCGGTCCAGCGCGTCGGTATCGATATCGGAGAGGACCAACCGTGCACCTTCGGCGGCAAAACGCCTGCACGCTCCTTGACCGAGACCGCCGGCAGCGCCCGTGATAAGCACCGTCGCCCCATCGAAACGGCCCATGGTCATTTTCCTTTTTCGATCAGTTGCGCGGCAAGGTGAGTGAGCAGCTTCACCGCATCGGCATAGACCTTCGCCTTGGCGGGATTGGAAGCGTTGCCGTCCAGGGCACGCTTGTAGACGCCCTGGCAGATCGCCGCGAGCCGGAAGAAGGAGAAGGCAAGCAGGAAGGTCCAGTTGTCGATGCCGGTCAGGCCGCGGCGACGGCAATAGGCCGCGACATAGTCATCTTCCGATGGCAGTCCGACCTCCGCGCGGTCGATGCCGCCGAGCCCTTTGAACCCGGATTGATGCGGCAGGCGCCACTGCATGCACTGATAAGCGATGTCGGCGAAGGGATGGCCGAGCGTCGACAGTTCCCAGTCGAGCACGGCGGTCACATCGGGACGATCCAGCGCGAACATCATGTTGTCCAGCCGGTAGTCGCCATGCACCAGGGCGAGTTGTCCGTCGTCTGCCGGCTTGTTCGCCTCCAGCCAGGTGATCAACGCCTCCATCTCGGCCCTGTGCTCGGTTTCGGAGGCGCGATACTGGCCGGTCCAGCGCCCGAGCTGACGCTCGAAATAGCTGCCGGGCTTGCCGTAGTCGGCGAGATCGACCGCGTCGATGTCGACGCTGTGAAGAGCCGCCAAAGTCGCGTTCATCGCATCGTAGATCGCCGCTCGTGCTTGCCTGTCTGAAGCCTCCGGCAGGGCCGGATCCCAGAAGATCCGACCTTCCACAAAGGCCATTACATAAAACATACGCCCCATCGGCGAGTCCTCGCCGGACAGATGCAGCATGCGCGGCACCGGCACATCGGTCGCGGCCAGCGCCCGCATGACGCGGAATTCGCGGTCGACCTGGTGGGCTGATTTCAGCAATTGCCCGGGCGGCTTGGCGCGCAGCACATATCGGCCGCTTTTTGCCGTCAGCAGATAAGTCGGATTGGACTGGCCCGACTTGAACTTCTCGATCGACTGCAAATCCGAAAAGCCGGGAATTTCCCGCTCGAGATAGGGAGACAGCAGCGCAGGATCGAGCGTGTTCGGGTCGGTCATGTGTCCTGCGTTTCGGGTTCCACGAAGGTCAATGTCAGCCAGCGGGCGGTGAGTGCCGGTTTCAGCGAGCCTTCGATCTCGATGGTCACGTCGTGCGAAGTCTGCACCCAGCCGGACGGCCGCGCTTTTACATCGGCCAGCACGAAACGGGTGCGGATGCGGGCGCCGGTTTTGACCGGTGCCAGGAACCGCACTTCGTCAAAGCCATGATTGACGCCCATCTTGCCCTTCGCGAGCGGGGGAAGGGTTTCGAAAGTCATGGCCGAAAGCAACGACAGCGTGAGAAAACCGTGTGCGATGGTGCCGCCGAACGGCGCCTCCGCAGCGGCGCGTTCCGGATCGCAGTGAATGAACTGATGATCGTCGGTCGCGTCGGCGAACTGGTCGATCATGGTCTGCGTGACCACGCGCCAGGGTGAGAGGCCCACTTCCTTGCCGACACTGGCGAGCAATATTTCGAGGCTGATGGGTTGCACGGACATCTCCTGGTGGCGGCTCGGCCTTCATTCCTTGAACAGGGTCAGGCCGTGCTGCACCGATTGTCCGCCATCGATCGGCAGGATCGCGCCGGTGACATAGCTGCCAGCCCGGCTGCACAAATAGAGCGTGGCGCCGCCAATGTCATCCGGTTGCCCGATGCGGCCGATGGGAACATGGCTGCCGATATGCCTGGCCTGTTCATCGGTACCCGTCGCGAAAGCCGTCATGCGGCTCTGGAAAGGCCCTGGGGCAAAGGCGTTGACGGTGATACGCCTGGCCGCCAGTTCGATGGCGAGCGTCCGGGTGAGATGGTGAACGGCTGCCTTGGAGGCGGTGTAGGAATAGGCGTCATCGGCCAGCGGTTGTGTCCCCATCACCGAACCGAGATTGATGACGCGTGCCGGGTCGGTATCGGTAGCCACCTTTTCCAACAGCGGCAGCAACTCGCGCGTCAAATGGAAGACGGCCGTGACATTGACGCCGAAAACCTTGGCCCAGGCATGGTAGGGAAAATTCTCGAGCGGTGCTCCCCAGGAAACGCCGGCATTGTTGATGAGGATGTGTAGCCGGTCGGTGCGGGCCTTCACCGCTTCGACCAGCGCGGCGATGCCGACTTCGGAAGAGACATCTCCGGCGAAACCTTCCGCACGGCCAGATGCGCCGAGATCGTTAAGCTCGTCCGCGACCTTGGCGCAATCCTCGCCTTTGCGCGAGGCGATCATGACGGTGGCGCCGCCGAGCACCAGTGCGGTTGCGGCCATGCGACCGATGCCGGTCGCGGCTCCCGTCACCAGCGCCGTTTTGCCGGCCACCGAGAACAGTTCGTCGAGATAGCTCATCGGTCCTCCCGTTATCTTCCGGCTCCGATCGGCGGTCTTCGGATTGACAACATACCGAGTAGTATGTTGAACTTCGATCGTTGTAAAGCCGGCAAAAATCGAGGGGCGATGGCAGCGGGATCCCATTTGGCGGTGCGGGAAGAGGAGGCCAGAACCGTTGGCGGCGTCACCGTCGCCGACGGTTCCCGCGCCGCGATCCTCGATGCGGCTGCCGCCTGTTTCATGGCCAAGGGTTATGCGGCGAGTTCCATCGACGATGTCGCGCGCAGCCTCGGATCGACCAAGGGTCGCATCTATCATCACTACCCGTCGAAGGGAGACCTCTTCGCCGATGTCTTTCGGACCGGCATGGAGGCGAATTATGCAGCGATCGAGCCGCTGCGCGACATTGCCGGATCGGCGGTTGCACGGTGGCGGCGGATGGCGATGGTTCACACCCGCCAGATGATCGTGACCCGACCCTACCAGCGTGTCGTGTGGGAAGGCGTCGAACTCTATCTGCGGGGCGCCACCACACCGGAACAGCGCGAGGAGTTCGCGCGACTGATGAAATACCGCAACGACTATGGCGCGATCTTCCGGCAGGTGATCATTGCCGCTCGCGAGGCAGGCGATATGCGTTTCGACGATTCTCGCGTCACCGAACAGCTGATGTTCGTCTCGCTGAATTCGCCGCTGTTCTGGTACACGCCGCGTTCCGGCGAAAGCGAGCGCGACATCGAAATGATCGTGACGCAGGTCGTCGATTTCACCGCACGCGGATTGGGAGTTCGCACATGACCCCGAAAATCGGCGCCGATTTTCGGAAAGCAAGGGCGGCATCCGCCGCCCGTCATGCGCCAGATCAAAATGTCAGAGCGTTTCCGCGTTTACGAGAAAAACGGAAACGCTTCGAGGAAGGGAGCCTGTGATGGCCGACATGAATCTCGGCATGACGGAGCGGCTGAAACCGATCCACGCCCAGGTTGCCGCGATGGTGCGCGACGAGGTGATACCGCTGGACGAGGAATTCCTGGCGGAAGTCGGCAGGGCAGGCGACCGCTGGACCCATACGAAACGCCAGACCGAGATTCTCGAAGGACTGAAAGCCGAGGCGCGAAAGCGCGGACTGTGGAATTTCTGGCTGACCGGCTCCGATCGTGGTTATGGGCTCAGCACCGTTGAATACGCCTATCTCGCTGAAGAGATGGGCAAGGCTCATCTCGGCGCCGAAACCTTCAATTGCTCGGCGCCCGACACCGGCAACATGGAAGTGCTGGAACGCTACGGCTCGCCTGAGCACAAGAAAGCGTGGCTGGAACCATTGCTGGCGGGCAAGATCCGTTCGGCCTATCTGATGACGGAGCCGGATGTGGCGTCTTCCGATGCCACCAACATTTCCATGCGCTGCGAACGCGACGGCGGCGACTACGTGCTGAACGGCGAGAAATGGTGGGCCTCCGGTGCCGGTGATCCACGCTGCGCCATCTATATCGTCATGGTGAAGACCGGTGGCGACAGCGAACCCAAGCACAAGCAGCATTCGATGATCCTGGTGCCCGCTGACAGCGAGGATGTCACGAAGGTACGCGCCATGCAGGTCTATGGCGACGACGACGCTCCGCATGGTCACATGCATCTGCGCTTCGACAATGTGCGGGTACCGGCCGCCAACATGATCCTTGGCGAGGGCAGGGGCTTCGAGATCGCACAGGGACGGCTGGGGCCAGGCCGCATCCATCACTGCATGCGCGCCATCGGCCAGGCCGAAATGGCGCTGGAGCTTCTGTCCAAGCGGTCGATGCGGCGCGAGGCATTCGGCCAACCGCTGGCCAGGCTCGGTGCCAATTTCGACATCATCGCCGAGTGTCGCATGGAGATCGAAATGGCCAGGCTGCTCTGCCTCAAGGCAGCCTGGATGATCGATCAGGGCGATGCGCGCGCCGCTGCGCCCTGGATCAGCCAGATCAAGGTGGTGGCGCCGCGCGTCGCGCTGAAGGTAGTCGACGAGGCCGTGCAGATGCATGGCGCGCAAGGCATCAGTCAGGACACGCCCCTGGCGCGTGCCTGGACGCATCTTCGTACGCTGCGGCTGGCCGACGGGCCTGACGCCGTGCATCGCCGCCAGGTCGCGCGTGAGGAACTCAGGAAGTATACGCAGGAAAAGCTTTAGGCGCTCGTTCGGCGTATAAGCGAGGTCGGGAGAAGAGCATGAAAGCCATCATTGCCCGCGCCTTCGCGCCGCTCGACCAACTCGTCTACGGCGATTGGCCGGAACCTGAGGCGAAGGGCGACGCGGTCGTCATCGAAGCGGAGGCCATCGGGGTCAATTATCCCGACGGACTGCTGGTCCAGGGCCTCTACCAGATGAAGCCGCCGACGCCTTTCGTGCCGGGCATGGAGGTGGCGGGGCGGATCGCCGCCATCGGTCCCAAGGTGGCGGGGTTGAAAGTCGGCGACAGGGTGGCCGCTCTCACCGTCATCAATGGGTACGCCGAAAAGGTGGCGGTTACCGAGGCCGTGACCATGAAGCTGCCTGACGCGATGAGCGCGGCGGATGCCTGTGCGCTCGTCTGCGGCTACGGTACATCTCATCATGCCCTGAAGCAGCGTGGCCAACTCAAGCCCGATGAGACACTTTGTGTGCTGGGTGCGGCTGGTGCCACCGGCATCGCCGCCGTGCAGATCGGCAAGGCGATTGGCGCCAAGGTCATCGGCGTGGCGTCTTCGCCCGAGAAGCAGCGCCTTGCCCTGGAGGCCGGCGCCGATATCGCGATCGGCTACGACAATCTGAAGGAAGCACTCAAGGAAATCACCGGCGGCAAGGGTGTCGATGTCGGCTTCGACCCGGTCGGTGGCGATGCATTCGAGGCGCTGGCGCGCGCCATGGGCTGGAACGGCCGCCTGCTGGTCATCGGGTTTGCCTCCGGCACCATCCCCAAATTGGCCGTCAATCTGACCCTCGTGAAGGGGTTCTCGGTCGTGGGTGTCTATTGGGGCGATTTCACCGTGAAGGAGCCTCAAGCCTATGCCGACAACATGCGCGAGCTGATCGGCTGGTATCTCGCCGGCAAGGTCAAGCCGGTGATCGAAGGTATCTACCCTTTGTCCGATGCGGCCAATATCCTGAAACGCGTGTTGGGCCGCGGCGCCTCCGGCAAGCTGATCCTCAAACCGTAACCCATGTCCCAGGCAAGGAATGCTGCGATGACCATTCCCTCCGAAATGCAGGCGCTTCTTCTGGTCGGTGACGGCTATGCGCGCGAGCCGAGCGGCAGTGTGCTGGAAGCGATGGAGCCCTATGTGCGGTCCGGCGTCATCGGGGTACCGGTGCCGGGTGCAACGCAGGTTCTCATCAAAGTGAGCCTGGCTTCGATCAATCCTTCCGACGTGATGTTCGTGAAAGGGCTGTATGGCCAGCCTCGCGTGCAGGGCCAGCCTGCCGGCTTCGAAGGCGTGGGCACGGTGGTTGCGGCCGGTGAGGACAGCTATGCGCAGAGCCTTGTCGGCAGGCGCATTGCCTTCGCCACCGGTCTCACCAACTGGGGCGCCTGGGCCGACTATGCGCTGGCCGAAGCACTCGCCTGCATTCCTTTGATCGACAGCGTCCGCGACGAGGACGCGGCGGCGATGATCGTCAATCCGCTGACCGCGATCGCCATGTACAGCATCGTCAAGGACGAAGGGCACAAGGCTTTTGTCATGACAGCCGGCGCCAGCCAGCTCTGCAAGCTGATCATCGGGCTTGCAGAGGAGGACGGCTATCATCCGATCGTCACGGTCCGCCGAGATGACCAGATCGCGCCGCTGAAGGAACTGGGCGCGGCACATGTGCTCAACGAAAAGGCGCCGGATTTCGCCAGGACGCTGCGCGAAGTGATGAGAGTGGAGCAGCCGCGCATCTTCCTTGACGCGGTCACCGGTCCGCTCGCTTCGCTGGTGTTCGACGCCATGCCGAAACGCTCGCGCTGGATCATCTATGGCCGGCTTGACCCGTCGGACACGCTGATCCGGGAGCCTGGCCAACTCATCTTCCAGCAGAAGCAGGTGGAAGGTTTCTGGCTGACCGACTGGATGCGCAAGCACAAGGACCGCAGGGGTCCGGCTGCCCTCGAAGTGCAAAGGCGCTTCTCCAGCGGGAGCTGGTCCACCGACGTGACCGCGGTGGTGCCGCTGGACCATGCGATGGAGCGCATTCCGGCGGAACTCGCCAAACCCAACGGCAAAGTCTTCATCCGGCCCTGATCGCAATTCTGCGGCAATGTTGGCCGCATAGACAGCTGTCTTGACGATCACCTCCGCGGCGCGTGGGCTGTACCGCACAACCCAGGGCATGATATGCCGCGCCGAATAAAAAGGCGGCTCCGGATTTCGCGAAGCTGCCAACGTTGGGCAATGTTGGGTAATGGCAAAAGTCAGGCAGTCTTGGGACTGGGGTGGTCTTGTCCTGTGGATCGGCGGCTTTGTCGCCATCCTGGTCATGGCCGGCATGGCGCCGGACCATCGGTCGGTGATGCGCAGCTACCGTATTGCCAGCGATATGTTCCTTGCCGGTAAGCCGCTCTACGATCTCGACATCGCCATGGGCTATCTCTATTCGCCCGCCTTCGCTGCGCTCTATGTGCCGTTCATGAAGCTCGGCCCGGTGGTCGGCGACAGCTTGTGGCGTATCCTGAACTTTGCCGTGCTGACCTATGCCGTCTGGCGGCAGGTTCGTACGATCGACCCGGCGAACCGTCTCTGGATGTTCTCCTATGCGCTTTTTCTGGCCGTGCCGATCACGGCCGGGGCACTGCGCAACGGCCAGGCAACCATCCTGCTCGCCGGCGCCTGCTGGCTGCTGGTGTTGTCCGCGCTGGAGGGGCGGCGTGCAGAGACCTTCCTATGGGCGACGGTCGCCGTTATCGCCAAGCCGACCGCCATCATCGTCTTTCTGCTGGTCGGGGCGCTTCGACTGCGGCTTATCCCGATACTTGTGTTGTCGCTGCTCTCGGTGCTGGCACTTCCCTATGCCTTTGCACCGGCCGGCTATGTCAACCAGCTTTACCGCGACTTCGCCACGTTGATGACCTCGATGTCGGTCGACAAATCGATCGCCTTCGAGATGGCCGACTTCACGGCTCCCTTCGCCGCACTCGGCGTGCCCATCTCCACCCAGGCCGCGACCCTGATAAGGATCGTGGTTGCCTTGCCAACGCTTCTCATGGTGCTGTGGTACGACCGCAACCTCGACCGTCGGCTCGCCGGTCTCGCGATCTTCCTGACTGCTGCGTTCTATATGAGCCTGCTCAACCCGCGCGTCGAATACAACACCTTCGCCTTGCTTGCGATGCCGGCCGGTGTGGCCCTGGCTGCGATCTGGGACAATGAAGATGGTGGTGCCCTGCGAAGCATCCTGGCCATAGCTTTGTTTGCCGCTGGCCTCAGCGGCATCAACTCGCATCTCCAGGATGCCTTGCGTCTCTGGTTCCGCCCCGTTGCCATGACGGCCATCACGCTGCCGATCCTGTGGTGGTTCTGGTCGGTCGCGCAGGGAAAATTCAGGCGCGCCGGAGCTCAAGCTCATGTCTGAAGCCAAACTGACGCTCGATATCGTTGCGCCGTTCTGGAACGAGGCTGCTTCGGCGGAAGAGTTCGCGCGGCTTTTGGCCGATCTGGAAGCAGAGGTCTCGCGCCGTTTCGGTTTCAGGACACGCAAGATCCTGGTCGATGATGGCGGCACCGATAATGGTGCCGAGCGTTTCGCCAAAGCACTGACAGGTGAGTGGGAGATTGTCCGGCTCAGCCGCAACTTCGGCAAGGAGGTGGCGGTTCTGGCCGGTCTCGACAGGACGCAGGGCGACCTGGTGCTGATCATGGACGCCGATCTGCAGCATTCACTGGATGTCAGTCTCAAGCTCATCGCCGAATTGGTCGAGGACCCGGACGTCGACGTGGTCTATGCCCGGACCAATCGCCAGGGCGCGAGCTGGAAGCGCAGCCAGCTGGCCAAACTTTTCTACAGTTTGATCAATTCGAGCCAGCGCTTCGATATTCCGGAAAATGCCGGCGACTTTCGCGTCATGCGCGGCCCGGTCGCCAGGGCATTGACTCAACTGCGCGACAAACGGCGCTTCAACAAAGGCCTCTATGCCTGGGCGGGATTCCGGCACAAGGCGCTGATCTACACACCAGCGGACCGCGCCAGCGGCACCAGCAAATGGAGCCGGCGCAACCTGCTCGCCTTTTCGCTCGAAGGCATCGCTTCCTTCTCCGTTGTGCCGCTGCGCATCCTCAGCCTGTCAGGGTTGGCAACAGCCCTTGCGGGCATCGTCTACGGCCTCAAGATATTCTTCGAAGTCGCCTTCTACGGGATCGCCGTACCTGGGTTTCCCAGCCTGCTGATTGCCATCGTCGTGCTCGGTGGCTTCAATCTCGCGTTGCTCGGACTCATTGGCGAATATGTCTGGGTGGCGCTGAGCGAGAGCAAGGACCGGCCGGTCTATATCGTACGCGATGTGATTAGCCACGAGTCGGATGGCCAAGAGCCGTGACGCGGCAGATCCGCCTGATCGCCGACGACTACGGGCTGGCGCCCGGTGTGTGCGATGCCATTCTCGAACTGCTCGAGCGCGAGCGCCTGACGGGCACCGGTTGCATGACCGGTTCGCCGGAATGGCAGCAGGCTGCGGTGCGCATCAAGCCACTGATCGGCCGCGTAGCGGTTGGCCTGCACCTCACCTTGACGGATCAGCCTGCACTGTCGGCGGATTCCAGCCTGGTATCTTCCGGACGCTTGCCGCCGCTCAGAGACCTTGCTGCGCCATTCAAGCGGAGGCGGATCAAGGCGGGCGATGTTCACGCCGAGCTCGACGCGCAGCTTCGCCGCTTTGTCGA
The DNA here is from genome assembly GCF_042739215.1 of Mesorhizobium sp. NPDC059054. NCBI lineage: Bacteria > Pseudomonadati > Pseudomonadota > Alphaproteobacteria > Hyphomicrobiales > Phyllobacteriaceae > Mesorhizobium > Mesorhizobium sp. NPDC059054. The sequence continues at coordinate 44,457 of NZ_JBHYHV010000006.1, read as the reverse complement.
TACGCTTGGCTGCACGCCGGACTTCATCGATGGGCACCAGCATGTGCATTTCCTGCCTGTCGTTCGCGACTGGCTGAAGGTGCGCTTCGCCGCTTCCGAAAAGCCGGCGTTGCGCGGCGCACCCGTGGTGCCGCTTGAAGTCGGCGCCATCGCTGTGAAAACGGCCGTCATCGCGGCGCTTGCGCGTGGCTTCGACCGGACCATGCAGGCGGCGGGATTTCCGATGTTGAAGCCGCTGGCCGGCATCTACGACTGGAAGCGGCCGGAGGATTTCGCGCCGACCTTGCGAGCGGCTGTTGTCACTCTACCCGAAGACGGCGTTTTCATGTGCCATCCCGGCCATGTCGATGCGGAGCTCGTGTCGCGCGACCCGATGCAGAAAGTGCGCGAGGTCGAATATGCCTTCCTCATGTCCAACGAATTCGGCGCGATCCTGGCGGCGCATGATGCTGTAGTGCGGAGTGGAGTGTCGTGAGCAGCGAACCCGGCCGTTCGCTCGGCAGCAAGATGATCCGTTTTGCAGTCGTCGGTCTCGCGAACACGGCAATCGATCTCGCCGCCTTCACGGTGCTGCTCTGGCTTGCCATGCCTGCGCTGACGGCCAATGTCGGTGCGTGGCTGGTCGCGGTCGCTTTCTCCTTCGTTGCAAACCGCTTCTGGTCCTTCGAGCGCGACCGTTCAATCCCGCTCAGTCATTCCGTGTTCCGGTTCGTCTCGCTCGGCGCGTTGATTTCGCTTGGCGTGTCTAGCGCCTTCATTGCCGGACTTGCCGGCTGGATTGGCATTTGGCCTGCCAAGATTGCCGGCATCATCGTAGCGGCGGCATTGAATTTCCTCGCTGCGCGCTGGTCGATCGAGGGCCGGTTGCTGCGCTAGGCTTGTCGGTCAGCGCAGGCCTTCCATCTCGCGGATGCGTCTGGCGCTGTCCGGTTCCATCTGACGGGTCACCGCGCCGATCAATGTCTCGGCAACGACAAACAAGGCTGCGGAGGAATCCCAAGGTGAAGGGACGGCGGTGCGCCCGGCAATGACATGGCGGGCGAAGCGGGCAATGGGCGACAGCCACTGATCGGTGAACAGCACGATCTGTACGCCGCGCTGATGCGCCTTCTCGGCGAAGCGGATCAGGCTGTCCTGGTAGCGGCGGATGTCGAAGATCACCAGCACGTCGCGCTTGCCCATGTCGATCAGCCGGTCGCGCCACATGCTTTCCTGGCCGACAAGGTGGAAGACGTTGGGTCGGACGATGGCAAGATGGGCAGCCATGTAACGCGCCAGCGGGTCGGTGAAACGCCCGCCGATCAGGAACATATGACCGCGATGATCGGCCATCTTCTCGGCAATCTCGTTCAACTGTTTGTCCGACAGGTGGCGGAAGGTCTCGCGCAGATTGTCGAGCGTGGCCTCGATCATCGGCGAAGCGGCATCACTTCTGCTCGGAGCGGTGACTGTGCGCGAGGCTGGTGACTGCAATTGCGCGGCGAGCTCGTCCTGCAGGGTGGACTGGAATTCCGGATAGTTCTGGAAGCCGAGCCGGGCGACGAAACGCAAAATGGTCGGCGAGGAGACACCTGCCTGTTGCGAGAAATCGGCCACGGTCTTCAGGCCGATGACGGGATAGTTGGCGACCAGCGTCTGCGCGGCGCGACGTTCGCCCGCGGGCATGGAATCGATCCGGTCCGCGATCAGTTCGGCGATGGACGTGGTCGTCGTCTCAGTTCCCAACCCGGTATCCCCCAAGCTTTTCGGAAAAGGCGTTTGACAAAGACGGGCAAAGTGTATGAAATCATTCACGGGAGCGCAATGAGACAAAATACGTAACATACGATACGTTCCCGGGGACGGCGGATCGGATGGAGAGGACAAGCCGCAACAGGCATCCAGGCGCGGATTCCGTGAGGGTTACGAACCCCGACGGCGCGGGTGTCTTTGTCTTCACCTGCGACCATGCCTCGAACTTCCTGCCTGCCGAATTCGGCACGCTCGGTCTTCCCGCTTCCGACCTTGCCCGTCATATCGCCTGGGATCCTGGCGCGCTGCCCGTGGCGCAGATCTTGAGTGAACGGCTCGACGCGCCTTTGGTCGAGACCCGCGTTTCACGTCTGGTTCTGGACTGCAATCGCCCCCTCGGCGCGCCGGACCTGATCCCGCCCGTCAGCGAAACAACCACCATTCCCGGCAACGAGAACCTTTCGGCTGAAGCGCGCCAGGCGCGCGTTGACCGCTGCTGGAAGCCCTTTCACGAAACGATCGAAGGCCTGATCGAGGCGCGGACGGCGCGCGGTCTGGAGACACGACTGGTGTCAGTGCATTCCTTCACGCCAGTCTACAAGGGCATCGACCGTCCCTGGCATATCGGCATCATCCACGACGACGATATACGGCTATCGGCGCCCCTGATCGCGGCACTGAAGCGGGAGGGTGGCTTTACCGTCGGCGCCAATCAGCCCTATTCGCCGGCAGACCGCGTCTACTTCACGCTGGAACGGCATGCGCGCTCGCGTGGCCTGTTGTGCGCGATGATCGAGATCCGCAACGATGAGATCCGGGATCAATCCGGACAGGAAAAATGGGGAGAACGGCTGGCGGGCATCTTCACCGGCCTCGAACCCGCGCGGCTGCCGAAGCCGCCGCCGATGAAAACGGTACGAACGATCGAAGGCACCATCTGAAAGTACAAATAAGGGAACACTCTTATGGCAGCGCCTGGTTACTCTGAACATGACAAGAGCGAGGACATGAAGGTCCTCCACTCGATGGGCTATGCCCAGGAACTCGAGCGGCGGCTCTCCCGCTTCTCCAACTTCGCCGTTTCCTTCTCCATCATCTGCATCCTGTCGGGCGGCATCAATTCGCTTGCCCAGGCAACCTCCGGCGCCGGTGGCATCGGCATCGGCATCGGCTGGCTGGTCGGCTGCTTCGTGTCGCTGACATTCGCCGTGGCGATGTCGCAGATTTCCTCCGCCTATCCGACTGCCGGTGGCCTCTATCACTGGGGCTCGATCCTCGGAAACCGCGGCACCGGCTGGGTGACGGCCTGGCTCAACCTGTTTGGCCTCGTCACCGTGCTCGGCGCCATCAATGTCGGCACCTGGACGTTCTTCATGGGTGCTTTCGGTCCGACGCTCGGCATCGAGAACACACTGACGACGCAGACCATATTCCTGATCATCATCACCGGCGCACAGGCGCTTATCAATCACCTCGGCATCAAGCTGACCGCCAAGCTGACGGATTTCTCCGGCTACCTGATCTTCTTCGGTGCCATCCTGATCGCGCTGGTTTGCCTGTTCTCGGCGGAGACCTGGGATTTCAGCCGCCTGTTCACCTTCAAGAACTATTCGGGTGACGCGGGTGCGGGTGTGTGGCCGCAGGTCTCCGACTGGTGGGTGTTCTCGCTCGGCCTCCTGCTGCCGATCTACACCATCACCGGTTACGATGCCTCCGCGCATACTTCCGAGGAAACCATCAAGGCCGCGAGTTCCGTGCCGCGCGCCATGGTCATGTCGGTCGTCTGGTCAGCGTTGTTCGGTTACGCCTTCCTCGCTGCCTTCGTGCTGATGATCCCCAACATGGACGAAGCGGCCAAGCAGGGCTGGAACGTGTTCTTCTGGGCCTTCGACCAGCGCGTCGGCTCTGGCGTCAAGGAACTCGTCTATATCGTCGTGTTCCTGGCACAGTTGCTGTGCGGCCTGGCCACTGTGACATCGGCCTCGCGCATGATCTTCGCTTTCTCGCGCGATGGCGGCCTGCCTGCCTCGGGAGCGCTGTCGAAAGTGAGCCCTACATATCGCACGCCGGTGGCTGCGATCTGGACGGCATCGATCCTCTCGGTGTTGTTCGTCTGGGGTTCTTCTCTTGTGTCGGTTGCCGGTACCTCGGCCTACACCATCGTGGTGTCGTGCACCGTCATCTTCCTGTTCCTGTCCTTCACGGTGCCGATCGTGCTCGGCATGATGGCCTGGGGCACCACAAAGTGGGACAAGATGGGGCCGTGGAACATGGGTAAGGGCGTGTTCATGCTGTTCGGCCTGCTCTCGATCATTTCGATGATCCTGATCTTCATCATCGGCATCCAGCCGCCGAACGACTGGGCGCTCTACATCACCATCGGCTTCCTGGTGCTGACCGCGATCGTCTGGTTCGCTTTCGAGGCCCGTCGTTTCCAAGGTCCGCCGATAGGCGAGATCGTGGCGGCGCGTCAGGCCGCCATCAAGGCCGCCGAGCAGGCGGTCGGCGAAACCGGTGGCTCGCACTGACCGATCGATCAAGACCGTGGCCGGTTCGCCGGCCACGGTCGTCCCTCCAAGAATTCCGTTCCTGAAAAAGTGAAAGCCGGAGTGCTCTAAGAATGGCAGGCAACCTTTCGTTCGACCAGTTGAAGAAGGCGGTACAGGCAGGGGAGATCGACACCGTTCTCGCCTGCGCCGTCGATATGCAGGGCCGACTCGTCGGCAAGCGTTTCCTGGCGCAGTACTTCGTCGATTCCGCGCATGACGAGACGCATGGCTGCAACTATCTGCTGGCGGACGACATCGATATGGAGCCTGTGCCCGGCTACAAGGCCGCGAGCTGGTCGAAGGGTTACGGCGACTTCGTCATGAAGCCGGATCTGGCGACGCTCAGGCAGATACCTTGGCTCGAAAAGACGGCGCTGGTGTTGTGCGACCTGCTCGACCACCACAGCCATGAGGACCTTGCCCATTCGCCGCGCGCCATCCTGCGCAAGCAGGTGAAGCGGCTGACCGAACGGGGTTATATCGGCTATTTCGCCTCCGAACTCGAATTCTATCTGTTCAGCGAGAGCTACGACGCCGCGCGAAAGAAACACTGGCAAGGCATCGACACAGCGTCTCCCTATATCGGTGACTACCAGATCGGCATCACCACCAAGGAAGAAGGCATCATGCGCCGCCTGCGCAACGAGATGCAGGCCGCCGGCATTCCGATCGAGAACTCAAAGGGCGAATGGGGCCCAGGCCAGGAAGAGATCAATGTGCGCTACGCCGAGGCGTTGGAGATGGCCGATCGCCACGTCATCCTGAAGAACGGCGCCAAGGAGATCGCGGATTCCGAAGGCAAGGCGATCACCTTCATGGCCAAGTACAATTACGGCCTGGCCGGCAACTCCAGCCACATCCACAATTCGCTGTGGAGCGCGGACGGCAAGACGCCGCTGTTCTACGACAAGAAGGGTCCGTGGACGCTGTCGACACTCGGTCAGGCCTGGTCGGCCGGACAGCTCAAATATGCCAAGGAGTTCACCTGGTTCCTGGCGCCTTACATCAATTCCTACAAGCGCTTCCAGTCCGGCACCTTCGCACCGACCAAGATCATGTGGTCGGAAGACAACCGCACCGCCGGCTTCCGCCTGTGTGGTGAGGGCACCAAGGGCATCCGCATGGAATGCCGTATCGGCGGCGCCGACCTCAATCCCTACCTCGCTTTCGCGGCACTGATCGCGGCTGGCCTGGCCGGCATCGACGAGAAGCTGGAACTGCAGCAGCCTTTCGTGGGGGATGCCTACCAGGCTTCGCGCCTGCCGGAGATTCCGAAGACCCTGCGCGAAGCGACCGAGACCATGGCCAAGTCGAAGATGCTGAAGGTTGCTTTCGGCGAGGATGTGATCGGGCACTATGTGCACACCGCCCGCTGGGAACAGTTCGAGTACGACCGCCGCATCACCGACTGGGAACTGCACCGCGGCTTCGAACGGTATTGATGACCACTGCCTTTCCGGTGACGGAAAGACAATCCGCATGGGCCCGAGCAAGGGGTGTTTGACGGAAAGCATTTCGTTTAGACGCTGCTCGACCTATCCCGCGTCGCTGACGCTTTTGCGCGAAAGCAGCGAACCATTTTGATTTGAAGGACACCGATATGACCGAGACGGTCAAACTCACATCCCCCATCGACGGCTCGATCTATGTCGAGCGACCGATCGCGACCGACCAGGCCGTCAACGCCGCTGTGGAGCGTGCTCGTACCGCACAGGCCGACTGGGCACGGCTGCCGGTGGCCGAGCGGGCCAAATACATGCTGAAGATGCTGGAGGCGCTCGTCGGCATGGCCGACGAGATCGTTCCGGAACTGGCCTGGCAGATGGGCCGCCCGGTGCGTTACGGCGGCGAATTCGGCGGTGTCAAGGAACGTACGCAATACATGGTCGAGATCGCCGAGCGCGCGCTGGCGCCGGTGCCGGCCTCCAATCCGAAGGACGGTTTCCGCCGCTATGTGAAGAAGGATCCACTCGGCGTCGTCATGGTGATCGCGCCGTGGAACTATCCCTACCTCACCGCTGTCAACACCATCGTGCCGGCCCTGATCGCCGGTTCCACCGTCATCCTCAAGCACGCCGCGCAGACGCTGCTGGTCGGCGAGCGTTTCGCCAAGGCTTTCGAGGCAGCCGGCCTGCCGAAACATGTCTTCCAGAATGTCGTGCTCAACCATGCGCAAACCGAGAAGCTGCTGGGCTCGGGTAAGATCGACCATGTAAACTTCACCGGCTCGGTTGCCGGCGGGCGTGCCATCGAGAAGGCAGCGGCTGGCACCTTCATGACGCTCGGCCTCGAACTCGGCGGCAAGGACCCCGCCTATGTGCTGCCCGACGCCAAGCTCGACCATGCGGTCGCCAATCTCGTCGAAGGCGCCTTCTTCAATTCGGGCCAATGCTGCTGCGGCATCGAGCGCGTTTATGTGCACGAGAAGGTCTATGACGATTTCGTCGAAGGCTTCATCGCAGAAACCAGGAGCTACGTGCTCGGCAATCCGCTCGATCAGGCAACCACCATGGGCCCGATGGCACAGGCGCGCTTTGCCGACTTCATTCGCGAGCAGAAGGCCGAGGCGCTGCGCAAGGGTGCCACCGCGCACATGAACACCAAGGATGCCGCCGACAAGGCCGGATCGCCCTATCTGCCGGCCGAGGTGCTGACCAATGTCGACCACCAGATGAGCGTGATGCGCGAGGAAAGCTTCGGGCCGATCGTCGGCATCATGAAGGTGCGCAACGACGAGGAGGCGATCGCGCTTATGAACGACAGCCCTTACGGGCTGACGGCTTCGATCTGGACGGCTGACACCGATCGCGCTGTTGCCATCGGCGACCGTGTCGAAACCGGCACCGTGTTCATGAACCGCTGCGACTATCTCGATCCGGCGCTGGTGTGGACCGGAGTCAAGGACACCGGCAAGGGGGCCGCGCTGTCGCAGATCGGCTACGACAACCTGACCCGGCCGAAGAGCTTTCATCTCAGAGAGACGATCTAGCCCCAGGCGCCCTTCATCGTCAAAGGCGATGGAGGGCGTTTCTTCTCAGCAGACCTATTCATCTTTGTTTCCGAAAGAACCGCACCATGTCCAAGCTCGTCTCGAAATGGAATTACCCCACCACCGTGCGTTTCGGCGCCGGCCGTATCTCGGAACTGCCGGATGCGCTGGCCGCGACCGGCATCAAGAAGCCGCTGTTCGTCACCGATCCGGGCCTTGCCAAGTTGCCGGTGGTGGCATCCACGCTCAAGATTCTCGACGATGCCAAGGTTCCCTATGGCGTCTTCTCGGAAGTGAAGCCGAACCCGATCGAATCCAATCTCACCGCCGGCATCGCTGCCTTCAAGAAGGGCAAGCATGATGGCGTCATTGCCTTTGGCGGTGGCTCGGCGCTCGATCTCGGCAAGTTGATTGCCTTCCAGGCCGGCCAGACCCGGCCGGTCTGGGACTTCGAGGACATTGGCGACTGGTGGGCGCGTGCGAATGCCGACGCCATCGTGCCGATTGTCGCTGTGCCGACCACCGCCGGTACCGGTTCGGAAGTTGGCCGTGCTGGCGTCATCACACATGAGGAGAGCCACACCAAGAAGGTGATCTTCCACCCGAAGATGCTGCCGGGCATCGTCATCGCCGATCCCGCGTTGTCGGTCGGCATGCCTGCCTTCATCACCGCGGGTACCGGCATGGACGCGCTCGCCCATTGCCTGGAGGCCTATTGCGCGCCCGGCTATCATCCGATGGCCGACGGTATCGCGGTCGAAGGCGTGCGCCTGGTGTTCGAGAACCTGCCCAAGGCCTACGCCGACGGCAAGGACCTGACCGCCCGTGCCCATATGATGAGCGCGGCCGCCATGGGCGCCACCGCTTTCCAGAAAGGGCTCGGCGCGATCCACTCGCTGTCGCATCCGATTGGCGCGCTCTACGATACCCATCATGGCATGACCAATGCCGTCTTCATGCCCTATGTGCTTGCCTTCAACCGCGAAGCCATCGAAGGCAAGATCGAGCGCCTGGCTGCCTATTGCGGCATCAAGGGCGGCTTCAATGGCTTTGCAAAGGCCATCATCAAGCTGCGCAAGGAACTGAAGGTTCCGCACACGCTTGGCGGCCTCATCAAGGACCTCGACATGGACAAGAAGCGCAAGGCTCTGATCGCCGATATGGCCATCGTCGACCCCACCGCCGGTGGCAACCCCGTTAAGCTGACTAAGAAAGCGGCGCTGTCGCTGCTGGAAAACTCTTTGTCGGGAACGGTATAAGAGACGCGCGAGACAGGTGCGACTGTCTTTCGAAAACTTGCGAAAAAACAAAAAATGCAAGGGGAACGAAAGGGCTGGGAGGAGGCGCCAAAAGCTTAGCCGGAAAATGATCGGGCACCCGATTGCGGGTGTTCGGGAGTTGTAGTTAACTTTTCGCGCCCTTCGGGGCGCGGGGGCGGTCCGCCTTCATCGGACTGTCATATATCAGGGATACCAGCCAGTTGCTGGCGTCCCACGGCGCAGTTCAACGGAGAGAAAAATGTTCAGATTCACGGGAAAAGTGCTTTCCCTTACGGCAGTGGCCCTGATGGTCACGACGGCGATTTCGTCAGCCGAGCCTTCAGCTGAGCTCGTTGCCGCGGCCAAGGCCGAAGGTCAGCTCACCACGATCGCGCTGCCTCACGACTGGTGCGGCTACGGCGCTGTCATCGACGCTTTCAAGGCTAAGTATCCTGAGATCAAGATCAACGAACTCAATCCCGACGCCGGTTCGGGCGATGAGGTTGAGGCGATCAAGGCCAACAAGGACAACAAGGGCCCGCAAGCTCCCGACGTCATCGACGTCGGCCTCTCCTTCGGCCCTTCGGCCAAGAAAGATGGTCTGATCCAGCCTTATAAGGTCTCGACCTGGGATTCGATCCCTGACAGTGCCAAGGATCCGGAAGGCTTCTGGTACGGCGATTATTACGGCGTCCTGTCCTTCATGGTGAACAAGGATCTGGTCAAGAACATCCCGGCCGACTGGGAAGACCTGCTGAAGCCGGAATATGCGAACTCGGTCGCGCTGGCCGGTGATCCGCGCGCGTCCAACCAGGCGATCCAGGCCGTTCACGCTGCGGGTCTCGCTTCCGGCGCCGCTGCCGGCAAGGCCGCGGGCGAAGCCGGTCTCGAGTTCTTCAAGAAGCTCAATGGCGCCGGCAATTTCGTTCCGGTCATCGGCAAGCCGGCGACGCTCGCCCAGGGCCAGACGCCGATCCTGATCAACTGGGATTATAACAACCTGTCCGGGCGCGACACGCTGAACGGCAACCCGCCGACCGAGATCGTCATCCCGGCCAAGGGCGTTGTCGCCGGTGTCTACGTGCAGGCGATCAGCGCCTATGCGCCGCATCCGAACGCCGCCAAACTCTGGATGGAACATCTCTATTCCGACGAAGGACAGATCGGTTGGCTGAAGGGTTATTGCCACCCGATCCGCTTCAACGACCTCGCCAAGAACGGCAAGATCCCGCAGGAACTGCTCGATAAACTGCCGCCGGCTGCTGCCTACGAGAAGGCCGTGTTCCCGACGCTGGAAGAGCAGGGCGCTTCGAAGGAAGTGATCACCAAGAGCTGGGACTCGGCGGTCGGCGCCAACGTCAAGTAAATTGCTGACGATTGTCCGGGCGACCCCGTGTCGCCCGGATTCTTCTTAAGTCAAAGACAGGCCGGCATGACTGATCTCAGCCTTTCAGGACCGGCTGCTGCCGGAAAAACCATACCGCCGGCGCAGGCGCGCGCGATGCGGCTGCCGACGCAATGGTTGGGCGTGGCGCCATTCATCATCTTCGCGTTGATGTTCCTGATCCTGCCGACGCTGTATCTCATCCTCGGTGCGTTCCAGAATGCCGACGGCGCCTTCACGCTGGAGAATATTGTCGAGCTCGCACAGCCGACGATCCGCGCCGCCTACTGGATCTCCATCAAGGTCTCGGTCGCGTCGTCGCTTCTTGGCGCGTTCATCGGCCTTGCCATTGCCATCGCCATCGTGCGCGGAGGACTGCCCAACTGGACCCGCTCCGCGACGCTCACCTTCTCCGGTGTCGCCTCGCAATTCGCCGGTGTGCCTTTGGCTTTCGCCTTTCTCGCGACGCTGGGCCGTCTCGGTCTCGTCACCGTGCTTCTGCGTTCGGTCGGGTTCGATCTCTACCAGCACGGCTTCAACGTGCTTTCCTTCTGGGGGCTGACTCTCACCTATCTTTACTTCCAGATTCCGCTGATGGTCGTGATCATCACGCCGGCGATCGACGGTATCAGGAAGGAATGGGGCGAGGCCGCCGCCACGCTGGGCGCTACCCAGTGGCAATATTGGCGCATGGTCGTCATCCCGGTGATCTGGCCGAGTTTCCTCGGCACGGTCATCCTGCTCTTCGCCAACTCCTTCGGCGCGATCGCTACCGCCTATGCATTGACCGGCTCATCGCTCAACATCGTGCCGATCGTGCTCTACGCGCAGATCCGCGGTGACGTGTTGCACAACGCCAATCTTGGTTATGCGATAGCGTTCGGCATGATCTTCATCACGGGGCTGGCCAACATCTTCTACATCTGGTTCCGGACCCGTTCGGAAAGGTGGCTGAAATGAAGTCTGGCAAGTTCTGGGCCTGGATCACCTTCATTCTGGGTGCTGCCTATTTCTTCATTCCGCTGATCGCGACGATGGAGTTTTCCATGCGCATGAAGCGTGGCGAATATTCCTTCGAGGCCTACCGGGTCGTGCTCGGCGACCCGCGCTTCCAGGAGAGCTTCACTTTCTCTGTGGTAGCCGCCGTGTTCACCATCATCCTTGGCGTGCTTCTGGTGGTGCCGACCGCCTACTGGATCAGGCTGCGCCTGCCGCAACTTCGGCCGGTAGTCGAATTCGTCACGTTGCTGCCCCTGGTCATTCCGGCGATCGTCATCGTCTTCGGTTACATCCGCATGTATGGCTCGAATTCGCCGCTGCCGTTCCTGTCGAGCGACATAGGCACCAGCGCGCTACTGGTCATCGGCTATGCGACGCTTGCGCTGCCTTATATGTATCGCGCCGTCGACACGGGCTTGCGAACCATCGATGTGCGAACCCTGACCGAGGCTGCGCAGATCCTCGGTGCAGGCTGGACCACCATCATCAGCCGCGTCATCCTGCCCAATGTGCTGATTGCAGTGTTGTCAGGTGCGTTCCTGACCTTCGCCATCGTCATCGGCGAATTCACCATCGCCAGCCTGCTCAACCGCCCTGCCTTCGGCCCGTATCTGCAGAACATCGGCGCGAACCGCGCCTATGAGCCGGCGGCGCTCGCCATCATCGCCTTCGTCATCACCTGGGGTTGCATGTCGATCATCCAGGTGCTGTCCCGTTTTGCGCCGAAATCGGCGAACCGCCCGAATTGAGCCCCCGAGAAAGTCCAGCCCATGGCCGATCCCTTCCTTTCGATCCAGCATGTGAAGAAAACCTTCGGTCCCACCACCGTGGTCGAGGACTTCAACCTTGACGTTGAGCGCGGCGAATTCGTCTCCTTCCTCGGGCCTTCCGGCTGCGGCAAGACGACGGTGCTGCGCATGGTTGCCGGTTTCGAGGAGCCGACCGCCGGCTCGATCATCGTCGGTGGCAAGGACGTGACCCGGCTGAAGCCGAACCAGCGCAATGTCGGCATGGTGTTCCAGGCCTATGCGCTGTTCCCGAACCTCACCGTCGCGCAGAATGTCGCCTTCGGTCTCAAGGTCGCCGGTGTGGGGAAGGCAGAGAGCGACAAACGCGTGGCCGAGATGCTGGAGCTGATCAAGCTGCCGCAACTGGGCGATCGTTACCCCTATCAGCTTTCCGGTGGCCAGCAGCAGCGTGTCGCTCTGGCCCGCGCTTTGGCACCGAAGCCGAAGCTGCTTCTGCTCGACGAGCCGTTGTCGGCGCTGGACGCCAAGGTGCGCGTGTCGCTGCGCGACGAAATCCGCGCCATCCAGAAGGAACTCGGCATCACCACCATATTCGTCACGCACGATCAGGAAGAGGCGCTGTCGATCTCCGATCGCATCGCGGTGATGTATGGCGGCAAGGCCGAGCAAGTCGGTACGCCGTTCGAGATCTACAACCGCCCGGCCACCAAATTCGTCGCCAATTTCGTCGGCACGCTCAACGTGTTGGAAGCGGTGGTGAGCGATGCCGGATCGGGGCGCGTGCGTATCAACGCCGAGGAAATCGGTCTCAAGGGCAAGCTTAATGGCTCGAGGACCGGCGACACGCTCTCGCTGGCGCTGCGGCCCGAAGCGATCACCCTGGGGCCGCGTCCAGGCCATGACGCGACACTGTCCGGCGAGATCGCCGACGTGCATTTCCTGGGTTCGGTGATCCGTGTCAGGGTCGGCATCGGCGGTTCGAAGATCTCGCTCGACACCTTCAACAACTCCTCTACGCCGCCGCCGAATGTTGGCGACAAGGCCGAAATTTCCTTCTCATCCGGTGACGTGCTGGTTCTGCACTGAGGCTGTTTCGAGTTCTTTCAAATCCCTTCTGGTCCAAGATCTGATGCGCCGGCTGTACATTGCAGCTGGCTGCACAAAGGCGTATTCCGAGCGCGAGAGCTGAGCCGGGTAACGATTTTCGTCCTGGTCCGGCGACACGCCTGGGCGTCCGAATGAAGGCGGACGTGCTGCCTGAAAGGGACCGGATACGAAATGAGCCTTGCCGTCTTCCTCCCCGTGCTGGCCGCTGCAGCCATGCACGCAAGCTGGAATGCGATGGTAAAGGTGCATCTCGACCGTTTCCTCTCAGTGACGGTTCTGACGCTGGGTATGGCGACGATGGCGCTGCTGGCCGTGCCCTTCGTCGAGTTCCCCAAGGCGGAAGTCTGGCCGTGGATTCTGGCCTCGACCATTTTCCACATGGGCTACAAGCTTTGCCTGATCGGCGCCTACAAGGCCGGCGATCTTGCCCAGACCTATCCGCTGGCCCGCGGCACGGCACCTTTGCTTGCCGCCATCGGCGGCATCTTCGTTGTGTCGGAAGTACCCGGGCCGCTGGCGATCGTCGGCATCGTGGTTCTGTGCGCCGGTACGCTGGTGATGTCGTTTCGCGGCGGTGGCCATCTGGAGAAGCTCAATCTCCATGCCGTCGGCTACGCATTGGCCACCTCCGTTTTCATCGCAAGCTATACGCTATCCGACGGCAGCGGCGCGCGCCTGGCCGCCAGCGCCTCGAGCTATGCCGTCTATCTGTTCCTCGCGGATGGCATCTGGTCGTTGATCCTGTGCCTGCTGGTGCGTGGGCCGCAATCGCTGCCAGCCATGGCGCGCGATTGGAAAGTCGGCATCATCACTGGAGGCCTGAGCGGCACGGCCTACTGGATCGTGATGTGGGCGATGACCAAGGCGCCGATCGCTTCGGTGGCTTCCCTGCGCGAAAGCTCGATCCTGTTCGCGATGCTGATCTCCGTCTTCGCCCTTGGCGAAAAAATGACGGTGTGGCGCAGTGCTGCCGCGCTTGGCATTGTCGCCGGCGTCGTGGCTTTGAGGCTGGGCTGAACGCCTGGCGGGTCAGCTCTCGCCGATCTCCAGGTCGAACACCATCAGCCCATCCGTGCCGCCTTCGAGCGCAGCGACCAGACGCGCGCCGGCTCTTTGGTGCGCCTCGTGCACCAGATAGGCATCGCGGGCGGCGGCATCGCTGAAATCGATGGTGAAGCCATGTGTGAACCCGCGCGCGAAGGGTTCGGGGCTGACGTTGCCGTTGAAATGCACGGCACCCATGCCGTCTATCATGCCGCGCAACGCCGAAAGATCGGCATGGATGGCCGATCGTTCCACGGCCGGGACATCGGCGCGGAATTTCACGAAAACACAATGCCGGATCATGGCGTCTTTCACGCGATCCTTTCCTGGGTCGCCGGATCGAAAAACACCGCCTTGGTCAGGTTGAAGGTGAGCGGGGCGGTGGCGCCAGGCTTGATGCGAGCATCGGCGCGCAGGCGGGCCACTACGCCCTTGCCGCCCAGATTGGTGACCGCGAATGTGTCGGACCCGGCAGGTTCGACCACCTCTATGTGACAGTCCGTGGTCACCAGATGTTTGGCGTTGCGGTCAGCGCCATCGGGGTCGGTCAAGGCTTCGGGGCGGATGCCGAACACCACCTCTTTGCCGCGATAGGCCGACAGAGCGCTCGATGCGCCATTTAACGCCAGCGAGACGGGTGCCGCGCCAGCGCGGGCGAGCTCGACGGTGGATTCACTGCCACTCTGGCCGATGGTTGCCGGCACGAGATTCATGGCTGGCGAGCCCATGAAGTCGGCGACGAACATGTTGACCGGATTGTTGTAGATCTCGGCCGGCGTGCCGAACTGCTGCAGAATGCCGTCCTTCAAAACTGCTATCTTCGTGGCCAGCGTCATCGCTTCGATCTGGTCGTGCGTGACGTAGACGATGGTCGTCTTCATGCGCTGGTGCAGGCGCTTGATTTCGGTGCGCATGTCGATGCGCAGCTTGGCGTCGAGATTGGAGAGCGGCTCATCGAAAAGGAAGACCTGCGGCTTGCGCACCAGCGCGCGGCCCATGGCGACGCGCTGGCGCTGGCCGCCCGACAGCTGACTGGGCTTGCGGTCGAGCAGATGGCCGATCTGCAGGAGTTGCGCCACGTCTGCGATCGCCTTGTCGCGCTCGGGCTTGGGAATGCCACGGATTTCCATGCCGAAGCCGATGTTTTCGCCAACCGTCATGTTGGGATAGAGCGCGTAGGACTGGAACACCATGGCGATATCGCGCTTCGAGGGGTGCAACTCGTTGACGCGTTTGCCGGCGATGCGGATCTCGCCGCTGGTGATCTGTTCCAGGCCGGCGATTGTGTTGAGCAGCGTGGACTTGCCGCAGCCGGAAGGGCCGACCAGCACAAGGAAGCCGCCTTCCTCGATACCGAGCGTCACGCCTTTCAGAATCCGGGTGGTTCCGAAGGATTTGTCGAGGTTGTCGATCTCAAGAAAGGACATTCTTGCTTTAGCCTTTCACGGCGCCGGCCATCAGGCCACGCACGAAATAGCGTCCGGAGACGATGTAGACGATAAGGGTGGGAAGAGCTGCCAGGATCGCGCCGGCGAAGTGAACGTTGTATTCCTTCACACCCGTCGAGGAGTTGACCAGATTGTTCAGCGCCACGGTGATGGGGATGGAATCGACGCTGGAAAAGGAAGAGCCGAACAGGAAGTCGTTCCAGATGTTGGTGAACTGCCAGATCACGGTCACCACGATGATCGGCCCCGACGAGGGCAGAAGGATGCGCCGGAAGATCTGGAAGAAGGAGGCGCCGTCGATCTGCGCGGCGCGCACAAGTTCCGTCGGGAAGGCTTCGTAATAGTTGCGGAAGAACAGCGTGGTGAAGCCGAGGCCGTAGATGGC
Source organism: Mesorhizobium sp. NPDC059054 (assembly GCF_042739215.1). Taxonomy (NCBI): domain Bacteria; kingdom Pseudomonadati; phylum Pseudomonadota; class Alphaproteobacteria; order Hyphomicrobiales; family Phyllobacteriaceae; genus Mesorhizobium; species Mesorhizobium sp. NPDC059054. The sequence goes on along the minus strand of NZ_JBHYHV010000006.1, from coordinate 28,813 downwards.
GTGGATCAGGATCAGGCCGGGCACCGAGCCGGCGAGCCCCAGAAGGCCGAGGATGCGCGCCGAGGGTATCAGCACGATCTGGAAGGGGATGAAGCAGGCGAGCAGCATCATGCCGAAGACGATGTTGTCGCCCTTGAAGCGCCATTTGGTCAGCACATAGCCGTTCAGCGCGCCGAGCACGGTCGAGATCGCCACCGCCGGCACCACCATCAGCACCGAATTCAGGAAATAAGGTTTCAGGCCAGTCGGCGAGACGCCGATCTGCGCTGTCGACCAGGCCGACAGCCAGGGCGCGATGGTCCATTGCTGCGGCAGCGCCAGCATGTTGCCCTGGCGGATCTCGTCGAGGGGTTTGAGCGAATTCACCACCATCACATAGAGCGGCAGCAGGTAGTAGACCGCGAACAGGATGAGCAGCGCATAGATCAGCGCACGGACGATGACGCCGTTGCGGGTGGCCACATCTTGAGAGGGGGCACTCATTTCTTCTTTCCCCCGAGTTCGGAGTAGAGGTAGGGCACGATGATGGCGAAAATCATCATCATCATGATGATCGCCGAGGCCGCGCCCATGCCCATTTCATTGCGGCCGAAGGTGAATTTCTGCATGAACAGCGCCGGCGTCCAGGTGGCGGTTCCCGGGCCGCCGTCGGTCATGGCCACCACGAGGTCGTAGGACTTGATGGCAAGGTGTGCGAGCACGACGAAGGCCGACAGGAAGACCGGGCGCATCAGCGGGATGATGATGCGGCGATAGATGACAAAAGTGGAAGCGCCATCGATCTGGGCGGCCTTGATGATCTCGTTGTCGACGCCGCGCAGCCCGGCGAGGAACATCGCCATGACAAAGCCGGACGATTGCCAGACCGCGGCGATGACGATGGTGTAGATCGCCATCTTGCCGTCCTTGATCCAGCGGAACGAGAAACTTTCCCAGCCGATCGACTGCATGACGTGCTCAAGGCCGATGCCGGGGTCGAGGAACCATTTCCAGGCAACGCCAGTGACGATGAAGGACAGCGCCATCGGATAAAGGTAGATGGGCCTGAGCAGGCCCTCACCGCGGATCTTCTGGTCAAGGAAGATGGCGAGCGCGAGCCCGATCACCGAACAGATGACGATGTAGAGGATGGAAAAGATCGCGAGGTTCTTCAGCGCCACGATCCAGTTCGGATGGTTGAACAGGCGCACATAGTTACTGAGACCGACCCAGGTCGAGAAATCCGGCAGCAGCTTCGAGCCCGAGAAGGACAGCACGGCCGTGAACGCGATGAAGCCGTAGACGAAGATCAGGATCACGGCGAAACTCGGCGCCAGCACGATCTTCGGCAACAGATCCTGCAAGGTGGCGCGGGGATTCGCTATGGCATTGCGCGCGGTCGCTGTGGCGTCGGCCATGGTTCAGCCTCGGTTCGGAAAGAATGGGTGCCCCGGCCGTAGCCGGGGCACGATGGACAGGCGATCAGCCCTTGGCTGCAGCAACCGCTTCGACCAGCGCGGCAGCAGCGGCCTTGGAGTCCAGCTCACCGTTGAAGTGGCGGGTGATCACGTCATACATGGCGTTCTTCACGGCAGCCGGCACGGCATAGCCGTGAGCCATCGAGCCGAACAGCTTGCCGGACGAGTTGGCTTCGGCCAGGTCCTTGATGCCCTTCTTGCCGCAATCGTCGAAGGCGGTGTCAGGCACATCGGTGCGCGCCGGCACCGAACCCTTCACCACGTTGAACGACGACTGGAAGTCAGGGCTCTCGATGTCGGACGCCATGGTGAGCTGCGCCGCCTTCTTGTCGTCGCCGACCTTGAACATCATGAACATGTCGGAGTTGAAGGTGACGGCCCCCTGGGTGCCCGGGAAGCGGATGCAGACGAAGTCGGAACCGGGCTTCTGGCCGGCCTTGAGGAATTCCCCTTTGGCCCAGTCGCCCATCATCTGCATGCCGGCCTTGCCTTCGATGACCATGGCCGAAGCCAGATTCCAGTCGCGGCCCGAGAAGTCCTTGTCGACATAGCTCTTGAGCTTGGCCATGCGATCGAAGGCTTCGACCATCTTCTCGCCGCCAAGGGCTGCGGGATCGTTGTCGATCATCGAGGCCTTGTAGAAGTCGGTGCCAAGCGAGAGCACCACGGCGTCGAAGATGGTGGCGTCCTGCCAGGCCTGGCCGCCATGGGCGAGCGGCGTGATGCCGTTTGCCTTCATCTTGTCGAGCACGGCGATCAGCTCGTCCCAGTTCTCGGGTGTCTTGCCGCCGGCGGCGTCGAGCGCCTTCTTGGAGATCCAGACCCAGTTCGTCGAGTGTACGTTGACCGGTGCCGCGATCCACTTGCCGTCATGCTTGGCGAAGTTCTGCAGCGCGGTCGGAACGACCTTGTCCCAGCCTTCCTTGTCGGCCACTTCGCCGAGATCGCCGACGACGCCCTGCTTGGCCCAGTCGGTGATGTCGAAGCCGAGAGCCTGCACGGCGGTCGGTGGATCACCGGCGGTGACACGGGCGCGCAGTGCGGTCATGGCTGCTTCGCCACCTCCGCCTGCCACCGGCATGTCCTTCCAGGTGACGCCCTGGCTTTCGAGCTTCTTCTTCAGAACGTCGAGCGCGGCGGCCTCGCCACCAGAGGTCCACCAGTGCAGCACTTCGACCGAGCCGCCGGCGGCATAGGTCGACGCCGCATAGCCGGCGGTGAGCGCCGAGCCGAGCATCGTTCCGATAAGCAGTTTGCGCAACATGAACTTCCTCCCTTGTTGCAGTCACATGACCGGCTGTCGCCGGCTACCTCCCAACTCAGTTCGCGCACCGGAGATGCGCGGACCGTGATGAAACCTGAATGTCTTCCCGGTGTAATTCCTCAGCCCGCGCTTGAGCCGGCTGGCCATCCCGATGCGCCCTCCCTGATCGCGTTAGGATGTCTGGAACGTTGTGAATCCGGTCGATCGCGAGCATCGATCGGAATTATTCATGGAGTATGATCAATTCCGAAATGCCTGGCAAGAGCGGCGTTTGATCATTCTCGCCTGATGCAGCACATCGCCTCCTTTGCTTCGCCAACAAACATTGATTTCACCGGTTCGCGAGGGCAGGCTGCTCCGACAAGGTATTGACTTGGGCAGTCCCTATAATTCTCATCACGCGCGAAGCGTCGCAGGGTCGACGCCGGACAAGAACCGCAGCCCGCCAAGATTGCATCGATGGCAAGCAACGCTCCGATCACCTTCGCCGTCCTGGTGTTTCCGCAGTTTCCGATGATGGCGTTCAGTTCGATCATCGAGCCGCTGCGCGCCGCCAACACGCTGGCCAGGAAGGAATGCTATCGCTGGATCATCGTCGGCGCCGACCGCGGGCCCGTCGAGGCCTCCAATGGCGTCGTCATCCAGCCGGGCTTTGGAGCAAGCGCCAATCCCAAGGCGGACCGGATCGTGGTCTGTTCCGGTGGCAATGCCGACCATCTCGTCGCGGCTGACGCCGTCGGCTGGATCCGCAAGAGCCTGCGTGGCGGCGCGCACCTTGGCGCCGTGGCCGATGCTGCCTTCTTTCTTGCACGTGCCGGCCTGCTCGACGGCCATGCCTGCACCTTGCACTGGACGAGCCAGGCTGCTTTCACGGAGGCCTTTCCCGAGATCGACCTGCGGCGCGATCTCTATGTCATCGACCGCCGGCGTTTCACCTCCGCGGGTGGCGTGGGCAGCCTGGATATGATGCTGGAGATCATTGCCGGCGATTATGGCGCGGAGCTCGCCGCCGGCGTTGCCGAATGGTTTGTGCATAGTCCGCTGCGCTCGAGCGTCGACCGCAAGCTGATGCCGCTCAGGCTGCGCACCGGCGTGCGCAACGAACTGGTGCTGTCGGCCATCGCCATCATGGAAGATGCGGTCGAGGAGCGGCTCGCCATGGCAGATCTGGCGGAGCGACTGAGTGTCTCGCCGGACCGGCTGGAGCGCAGCTTTCGTGCCGAACTCTCCACTTCGCCCAACAGCTATTATCGCCGGCTGCGCCTGAAGCGCGCGGCCGATCTGTTGGCGCATTCGACCCTTGCCGTGCGCGATGTCTCGCTGGCCTGTGGTTTTGCCTCGATGTCGAGCTTTGCCCGCGCCTTCCGCGAACAATATGGCCATACGCCGAAGGCAGCGAGACGGAATTAGCATAGCGGAATGTTGCACGATCCATGCGGGTTCCTGCGCAATTCCTGCAACCGGTTTGGCTCATTGTTCGAAGCCTTGGCATCAGCCCGAAAATCGGAATCGGTTTTCGGAAAGCACGATGCGTAGATGCAAAGGTTTAGAGCGTCCTTTGCGCGTTCCGATGAACGCGCGGCGCTCTCGGAGGCAGACATGAGCATTGTGGTTTTCGACCCCGACAGCACCGACGACGTCGATTTCAAGGATCGCATGCGCCATCCGGCGACCGCAGATCCCTCCGGCGGTATGTGGCTTTCCGACACCGAGCCGTCCTTCATCGACGCGGTGGCGCTGAGAAAAGAACGGCTCGAACGATTGCGCGGCTGGATGCGCGAGGCGGGCTATGGCGCCGTGGTGCTGTTCGATCCCTACAATCAGCGCTATGCCACCGGCTCGCGCAACATGTTCGGCTACTTCCTGCGCAATTCGACACGCTACTTCTTCATCCCGACCGAAGGGCCGATCGTGCTGTTCGAATATCCGCAGAGCTACCATGTCTCCATGGTGCTCGACACGGTCGATGAAGCCAGGCCCTCGAAGCTGGTCTGGTCTTCGGTCTCCGGCCGCGACGACGAGACGGCCGGGCCTTTCGCCGACGAGATCGCGGAACTTCTGAAGACGCATGGTGGCGGCTCGATGAAGCTCGGACTGGACCGTTGCAGCCACCTGCAGGCGCTGGCGCTGCAGAAGCGCGGCTGCGACGTGAAGGATTGCCAGGGTGAGATCCTGGCCGTGCGCGCGATCAAGACTCCGCAGGAGGTGAAATGCCTCGTCGCCTCGATGGCCGGCGCAGAGGCCGCCGTGTCGGCGGTGCGGGAGGCCATCAAACCCGGCGTTGCCGAAAACGAGCTCTTCGCCATCATGTATCATGAGGTGATCCGGCAGGGCGGCGAGTTCATCGAGACGCGGCTTTTGACCTCCGGCCAGCGCACCAATCCCTGGTTCAATGAAGCGAGCGGCCGCAAGGTAAGGCCGGGCGAACTGGTGGCTCTCGATACCGATACGATCGGGTGCTATGGCTATTATTCGGATTTCTCCCGCACCTTCCGCTGCGGGCCGGGCAAGCCGAGTGACTATCAGAAGATGCTTTACCGCATGGCCTACGATCAGGTGCAGCACAACATTTCGATCGTGAAGCCGGGCATGCCGTTTCGCGAGATCGCCGAGAAGGCCTGGAAGATTCCCGACCGCTTCGTCGACCAGCGCTACACATCGGTCATGCACGGGGTGGGCATGCATGGCGAAACGCCTTTTATCGCGCATTCCATGGACTACGAAACCTATGGCCGTGACGGCATCATGCAGCCCGGCATGGTGGTTTCCGTCGAAAGCTATATCGGCGAGAAGGGCGGACGCGAGGGCGTCAAGCTGGAGGACGAGGTGCTGATCACCGAAACGGGGACGGAACTTTTGTCGCGCTTTCCTTATGAAGACGAATTCCTCGAGGGCCATGCTTGATGAAGTCGCCTGTTTCGATCCGGCGCGGTACGGCCGCAGCCGTCTTCATCGACCTGCAGGAAGAGCACCGCAAGGACAGCCGCTATCTGGTCGAGGGCTTTTCCGATCTGCTCGCCAATGTGCAGCGGCTGCAGGCCGCGGCACGGGCGAACGGCGTGCCGCTCTATCATTGGGCCTATATCGTCGATCTCGACACGCAGGATCGCCCGTTCCATCCGCTCGACGGAAACGGCAAGTCGGCTTTCTCCGGCAAGGACGATCCTTTGACGGCAATCTGCGTTGAAGTGGCGCCGGGCGATGGTGAGACGCTGTTGATCAAGGCACATGCCAGCGCTTTCCGCTCGCCGGAGGCAATCGAACTTCTCAAGGCGCACGACATCGAATGGCTGATCGTTGCCGGGGTCTGGACCGAGGCCTGCATCGACGCCACGGTGCGGGACGCGGTGACCGCCGGCTTCCGCGTACTTCTGGTCAAGGACGCCTGCGGCAGCGGCAGTGCCGCCATGCACCAGACGGCGATCCTCAACCTTGCCAACCGCCTCTACGGCGGCGCGGTGACCGATACCGACACCGCTTGCCGGTTGATGGCGGGTGAAATGATGCCAGCCTGGCAGGTGGAGGGTTCCGTGCCGTTGCGTTTCACCTATGAGAATGCAGCCGAACTCTACCAATCGCTTTGAAAGATCGACGCGGCAGGAGCCGCCGGAACGCCTGACTGGACCTTGAGGACGATGGATCGCGGGAAATACGCGGCGCTGCTCGATCCGGAGTACTGGGCCTATATCGACACGGTGAATGCACGGCATTTCCCCGCGGTCGCCGACATGCCTGTCGAACAGGAACGTGCACTTTATGATGAGATGGCGGCCGCCTTTCATGTCGGCCGGCCTGCCGGCGTCGGAACCGAGGATGGCGTGATCCCGTTGGCGGATCGCGCCATCCCTTTTCGTTGGTACCGGCTGGATGGCCGCCTGCCGCAGGCGGCCATCCTCTATTTTCATGGCGGTGGCTTCGTGTTCGGCGGGCTGGACAGCCATGACGACATCTGCGCCGAACTGTGCGCGGAAACCGGCTTTGCGCTGGTTTCCATCGATTACCGCCTGGCGCCGGAACATGTTCATCCCGCCGCCTTCGACGACGCTGTGGCGGCTTTCGATTGGCTGGCGGCCACGACCAAGCTCCCGATCGTGTTGTGCGGCGAGAGCGCCGGCGGCAATCTGGCGGCCGCAGTGGCGCATGCGACCCGCAACCGGCCAAGGCCGGCGGTGGGTCAGGTGCTGATCTATCCGAGCCTTGGCGGCGATTCCTCGATGGGATCCTATGTCGAACATGCCGAGGCGCCGTTGCTGTCGACGGCCGATCTCGCCTTCTACGGCCAAGTACGCACCGATCATACGCCACGGCCGGACGACGCCACGCTGGAACCGCTGTGGGACAGCGACTTTGCAGGACTGCCGCCGACCGCGATCATAACCGCGGAATGCGATCCGCTGTCGTCAGATGGCGAAACCTATCGCGACCGCATTCTTGCCGTCGGTGGCAAGGCGGCATGGCTCAATGAAAAACGCCTCACGCACAGCTTTCTGCGAGCTCGCAAGAGTTCTCCACGTGCGGGCGAGGCGATGGCCGATATCGTCGCGGCGGTTACGGTATTAGGGAAGGGCCGCTGGCCGTATTGATCGCGCTGCAGTCGTTTCACGATCATGCCATCCGCCAGCGGGGGCGTCTCATCCAGCAACTGCGGAACAGCGCACAAGATTCACGGAAACCGGAACATTCCTGTTCCTGTCCCGGTCTTATCCTCTGCTCCTACCAAGAACGCCCGGCAACCATCAAAGCCACCAACAAGCCGGCGTCAGGCAGGGGAAAGCCATGATCAAGCTGATGTTGACCGACCGGCCGCTCCACCCACGCGCCGAACCGACCGCGCGCGACTTCAAGAAAGGCATGATGAACCGGCGCGAATATCTCGCTGCCATGGCTGCGTTTGGCGTGAGCACGGCCGGCGCTTTTGCGCTTGGCGGTATCGTGCCGACACCTGCCCGCGCCGAAGAGCCGAAGAAAGGCGGCGTGCTGAGGGTCGCCATGAACGTCAAGGGCTTCAAGGATCCGCGCACTTTCGACGGCGTCGAGATGTCGAACGTCGCGCGCCATTGCAATGAATATCTGGTGCGCTGGAACCGCGATTTCAGTTTCGAACCCTGGCTGCTGGAAGCCTGGGAGATGAGCGACGATGCCAAGACGCTGACGCTGAAGGTGCGCAAGGGCATCACCTGGTCGAACGGTGATGCCTTCAATGCCGACGACGTCATCCACAATCTGAACCGCTGGTGCGAGGCCGATGTCGCCGGCAATTCGCTGGCAGCACGGATGGGTGCGCTGGTCGACGCCAATTCCAAGAAAGCGGTTGCGGGCGGCATCGAACGCGTGGATGACCACACGGTCCGCCTCAACCTGCCGAAGCCGGACATTTCGCTGATCGCGGGCATGGCCGACTATCCGGCGCTGATCATGCATCGCTCCTATCAGGGTGATGGCGATCCCAAGAAGGCTTTGGCCATTACCACCGGCCCGTTCGAACTGGTGAACTGGGATGCCGAAACCAGTGCCGAGGTCAAGCGCAAGGAGAAATGGTGGAAGGGCGAGGTCTATCTCGACGGCATCAAGTGGGTCGACTACGGCTCCGATCCGAGCCCGATGCTGTCGGCGTTCGAATCCGGTGAGATCGATACCAATCACGAGACCTCCGCCGATATCCTGTCGCAGACCGAGTCGATCGGGCTTGGCCAGTCCGAGATCGCTACCGGCTCGACCATCGTGGCGCGCTTCAACGTCAACAATGCACCCTATGACGACGTCAAGGTGAGGCGCGCGGCGCAGCTTGCCGTCGACAACAGCGCGGTGCTGAAGATCGCGCTGGACGATCGCGGCAAGCCTGCCGACAACCACCATGTCGGCCCGATGCATCCCGAATATGCCGATATTGGCCCTGCCGTGCGCAAGGTCGATGAATCCAAGACGCTGCTCAAGGAAGCGGGCAAGGGCGATCACGAATTCGACCTGATCTCCGTCGACGTCGAGTGGCAGAAATCGTCCGGCGACGCGATCGCGGCCCAGATGCGGGACGCCGGCCTCAAGGTGAAGCGAACGGTGCTGCCCGCCGCCACCTTCTGGAACGATTGGAGCAAGTATCCTTTCTCCTGCACGGAATGGCTCGGCCGGCCGCTCGGCGTCCAGGTGCTGGCGCTTGCCTACCGGTCGGGCGCAGCCTGGAATGAAAGCGCCTATTCCAACAAGGAATTCGACGAACTGCTCGACAAGGCGCTGGCGATGCCGGAGGCCAAGCAGCGGCAGGAGGTGATGGGCAAGATCGAGCAGAATCTGCGCGATGCCGGCATTATCATCCAGCCCTACTGGCGTTCCGTCTACCGCAGTTTCCGCAATGGCGTGCACGATTGCGAGCAGCACCAGGCACTCGAACAGCACTTCGAAAAGGTGTGGCTGGAGGGGTAGGGCGTTTTGCCCCCGCGCCCGTACGAGAGATGGGAGCGCTTCACTTGAAGCGCTCCTTTCAAGCCATGGCGATGTGCAACATCATCGTTGCCAGAAGGGCAGCTTGGCGATCTCTTCCTCGACCTGCTCTTTCGTCAGACCGATGTCATCGATCAGATAAGGAGTATCTTTCGCCAGTCGCTTGAGTTCCCAGCGGAAGCGCGTGCGCCGTTGCCAGGCTGCGATGCTGCCGGACAGGCCCGCCAAGCTGTAGCGCTGGCGCGACATGGATTTGGCGGACGGTCTTGACCGCTCTGTCGACGCGGGGCTGATGCAAAGGGTGTCATGCATGGCAACCTCCATACGGTTGGAGGGCAGTGCCCTCGTTCAGATGAGGTTGAATTCTGCCGGATGCGGCCAGCGTCGTAATTAAGCTCTCCCAAATAGTTCCCAAAACTTCCAAATGGGCTAAGTTTGCGATCTCGAAGCCTGGGACGGGATCTCACCGTCCGGCAGACCATCGCCCAAGTTTCCTGGAATTCAGCGAAACCATCATCACGACGATCAGGACATGACCGCTTCGCTACCTTTTCTCGGCTTCCCCGATCGCCTCGGCGATGGCCGCACACCCTGCGCAGTGATCTTCGGGGCCGGTCACGGCAGCACTTATCCCGGCAAGGACAGCAGCGGCTATGTCTCGGCCGCCGACAAGATCCGCACTGCCAGTCAATATGACGCCGAGCTTGTCGAGCATTGGGATTTCGACCTCGGCGGCCCGCTGTTCGATGGCGGGTCGGTCAACTGCATCGACATCGGCGACATTGCCACCACCATGCACGACAATGCCGGTAACCGGGCACGGATCGAGGCGAAGACGCGCGAGGTCCTGTCGATGCCTGCCGTGCCGGTCCTGCTCGGAGGCGACGATTCCGTGGTCATCCCCTTCCTTGCCGGCTTTGTGGACCACGGGCCGATCTGGGTCCTGCAGATCGATGCCCATATCGATTGGCGCGACGAGATACATGGCGAGCGCCACGGCTATTCGAGCCCGATGCGTCGGGCGAGCGAGATGCCGCATGTCGCCGGCATCGTGCAGGTCGGCCTGCGCAGCGTCGGCAGCGCAAGGCTGACCGAAATCGAAGCAGCGCAGCGCTACGGCAGCCGCTTCGTGACCGCCCGCGAGGTGCATGCTGCGGGTGTCGATGCCGCTCTGCGGCATATCCCCGAGGGTGCGCGGGTCGTCGTCACCCTCGACTGCGATGCCTTCGATCCTGGTATCATGCCGGGCGTGGCGGCGCGCACACCCGGCGGTCTCACCTACACGCAGGGGATCGACCTGATCGCGGGCCTCGGCAGGCGGGCAAGGATTGCAGGATTCGATCTGGTCGAATTCTACCCTCCCGCCGACATTGATGGCCTGTCGGCCCAGACGGCTGCCCGCCTTCTCGTCAATGCGATCGGCACCATCGTCCGGCAGGATTGAGGTCGAGTCTCCTTCCGGGGCTGGATGACCCGACAGGTTCCCACTGGGCCTGAAAGGCTCTAAGGATGCGCCATGCAGGGGTCGCGCTTTGCCTTTGGTCCATTTGTGCTTGATCCGGATGCGGGAACGCTCACTCGGAACGATGCCCCTGTTGCCATCGGCTACCGCGGGCTGAAACTGCTTGCGGCACTTGTCGAACGGTCTGGCGAAATCCTGAGCAAGGCCGAACTGATGGACGCGGCCTGGCCGGGTATAGCCGTCGAGGAGGGCAACCTTACAGTCCAGATCGCACAGCTCAGGAAGCTGCTTGGTCCGGCCGCAGAGGATGGTGAATGGATCGCCACGGTTCCGCGTGTCGGCTACCGCTTCTCAGGCGCCGTCGAACAGATCAGCGGCGTGTCGCGAAAACCCTTGCCGCTCCCCGGCAAGCCTTCGATAGCCGTTCTGCCTTTCGTCAATGTCAGCAGCGATCCTGAGCAGGAATCCTTCGCGGACGGACTGACCGAGGATCTGATCACGGATCTGTCCAGGATCTCGGGACTGTTCGTCATCGCGCGCAATTCGGCCTTTGCCTACAAAGGAAAGGCAACGGACGTGCGCGCGATCGCCCAGGACCTTGGCGTGCGCTACCTGCTGGAAGGCAGCGCGCGGCGGGCGGCGGAGCGCGTGCGCATCAACGCCCAATTGGTCGACGCGGTGAGCGGCGAACATCTTTGGGCGGAGCGCTTCGACCGAGGTCTCGAGGATATCTTTGCCGTTCAGGACGAGGTAACGGCCAAGATCGTCGAAGCATTGCTTGGCCGGCTGCGCGCGCCGTCGCCGCGCAACCGGCCAAAGAATACCGAGGCCTATGAGCTCTGCATGCGGGCCCGCAAACTGATGGATGATTCACCGCAGATGGCGCGGGAAGTGCATCTGATGCTCACGCGCGCGGTTTCGCTCGATCCGGAATACGCCGAGGCCTATCGCTGGCTTGCCATGAACCACTGGATGGGGTGGGTGCATTGGGGCGGGCCCACGGAAGAGAACCGCAACGTTGCCCTGGAACTGGCGCGCAAGGCGGTGGCGATCGACCCGAAGGATGCCGGCTGCCATTGGGTTCTGGCTTACCTGCTTGCCTATGAGCGCAACTTCGGCGAGGCGGACGCGGAGTTCGCCAGGGCGATCGAACTCGACCCGAATGAAGGGGATACCTTCGCGGCACTATCCGATATCGCGGTGCTGGCCGGGCGGGTCGAGGAAGGTCTCGAGCATATCCGCAAGGCCTTCCGGCTGAATCCGTTCCCGACCAGTTGGTACTATCTGACGCTCGGCCAGGCGCAGTATGCGTCGCGAGACTATGAAGCGGCCGTCGAGACACTGCGCAGAGACGAAACCTATCGGACGAGCTCACGCCGTTTCCTGGCGGCAAGCCTTGCGCAGCTCGGCCAGCTCGAAGAGGCGCGGGCGGAGGTTGAATTGTTTCTCGTCGGCAATCCGCATTTCACAACCGGCCACTGGGCTGCGACGGAGCCGTTCCGAGACGCTGCGACGCTCGAGCATTTCGTCGAGGGTTATCGCAAGGCCGGTCTTCCGGACTGAACGCCGGCGGCGGACTGTCGAGGATCGGTCAGCGATTGCCCTGGAATTGATCGGCCCCAGGAAGCACGTGCAGCCAAGGCTCGCGACGTGGTGTCCAAAGCTCGTATTGCGGGACAAGATCGGAGGGCGCCTCGTCAAGCGTGCCAGCCATGATCTCGGCCTCGGTATCGTTGAGCGCAAACACCTGGCTGCCGCAAGTCGGGCAGAAGCTGCGGTCTTTGTAACGCGACGTCTGCCCCTCGCATGTGAACGCCGCCAGTGGCCAGATTCCATAAAAGGTGAAAGCTGAGCCGCTGGTGCGCCTGCAGTCGGTGCAATGGCAAAGGCCCACGCGCGACGGATCGCCTGACACGGAATAGCGGACCTTTCCGCATGCACAGCCGCCACGACGCTCTGTTGTCATCGTTGCAGTCTCCTATCCAATTGCCGTGACTTACGTATCGAGCTGTCCGCGTCGTTGGCAAGCGGAACCGCTGGCATGGCGCCTTGCCGGATGCAGGCTTCACTCGCAGAGCGACGCGTGAATATGATGGTTGCGGCGAACCTTGACGGAGGCTCGCCGTCCGTTCTAGCTGGCTGTATCTTTATAAATTGAGCGTAGAAGAAGTCAGTGAGCGAAGTTTCGTCAAAGTCATCTCAGCAGACGGACCACACGATCCCGCAAGGCGATTATTTCGTTCAAGAATTCGTGCCGTTTATTCTGAACAACGTTACCAACACCATCAATCAGCGTTTCAAGAAATCACTGCGGAAATTCGATCTCAATGTCACGCAATGGCGCGTTCTGGCAGCCCTGGGACAAAAAGGAAACGTCTCGCTGACGGATCTCTGTGCGATGACGGCAATCGACCAGCCCAGCCTTAGCCGCGTGATTGACCTGCTGGTTGAACGAAATCTGGTTACACGAGCTCCTCGCGCGACAGACGGCCGCTTCAACGAAATTGCCTTGTCCAGAGAAGGTCAAAGCCTTCGCGATCGAGCATGGCCAATGGCGATCGAGCACGCTGAGCTCGCGGTAAATGGACTCACTGGCGACGAGCAGGAGACCCTGCGTCAGTTACTCAAGAAGATGATGGCCAGTCTACGCGGCGACTAGAGCCTTTCCGTTTTCACGGAAGCGCGGAAACGCTCTCACTCTTTGTCTTCACGCAATTCCGGACGGAAAACCGTTACACACTTTTCCTGGAATTGCTCTGGGCCCCTTTCACTTTTCTAAGGAACGATACCAGTGCCGCGTTGAATCCTGATGGATCTTCGAGATTGGAAAGATGGCCGACGTTGGGAATGATCGATAGCTGTGCCCCACCTATGCCGGCAGCAATTCCCTTCGCAAGCTCCGGAGGGGTCAGCTTGTCGAGTTCACCGACGATCAGAAGCGTGGGAACATCGATCAAGGTAATGTCGCCAGCATAGTCGTCATCGAGGTTTGCTCTGATCGTCTTGAGGTACGATTCCGCATGAAGCGCGGAAATACTGTCTCGCAGCTTTTGCAAAACCGCCTCGCTGGTATCCGGCGCGACAAGAGAGAGCGCCACTCTGTCGGCAATGTCAGCCGGCTTTTTTCCCTCAAGCAGGGGCTTGGCACGCAATGCGTAAAAGGCTTCCCGGTCTTCTGGACTTCTGGTGTCCACGGTATCCGGACGTGAATCCGCCAGGATGAGGGACGCCACACGATGGGGATAATGCGCATAAAATCTTTGCGCGATGCGTCCCCCGAGAGACAGGCCACATATATGCGCCCGTTCGGCGCCGAAATAATCCATAACACGCAGCACATCCTGCGCGAGAATGTCCAATGTGACGGGGCCCTCGTAATCTTCGCTGTCGCCATATCCGCGACAGTCCAGGGCTACAGCCTTGTATTCGGCCGCGAGCACATCCAGCTGGTCCCTCCAATTCGCTCGATTGCCACCGATGCCATGGAGGAAGAGCACAAGCTCTCCTTCACCGGTATAGTCTACGGCGAGGGCCGGAATCCCTGGAACGATAGCGGTTTCAATCGAGGCCATGTCACTCCGCTGCCATCTGCTGAGAAGCTTTGTACCGATCAGAGAATGCCGGAGCGATCTCGCGTGCAAAGCGAGTGAGCCAACCCGCCCGAACAGACTGAGGGATATCCGGCGTGGCGGCCTGGAGGATGAAACTGTTGAAGCCGATATCGATGTAGGTCTGAAGTTTTTGTTTGATCGTTTCAGGTGATCCGATCAGGGACACCTCGAAGAGTGGCCCCAGATTGTCCGGATTGGTCATTCGGATGCGTCGTTCATGGGTCTCGGCAAACGGTCGGTAATCCGGAAGATCGTTATGGCGGCTTGCGTCGAATGCGTAGTGCTCGACCTGGACTTCGAACCAGCGAGGCATGTATTTGCGGCCAAGCGCGATTGCCTCTTCATCGGTGTCCGCCACGATCAAGGTAACGCCGATGGGCTTGTCGACGTTGGTATCGAGACCTTTGGATACGGCAATCTCTGTCCAGGTCTTCATGACCGTGCGCTGTACTTCGAACGGCAGGGAGCCGTTCGAGATAGGGGCAAGCCCCAGTTCTGCAATTTTCGTCGCGCTTGCGGGGTTGCCGATCGCGCCATAAAAATTGATCTTCGAAGTCACGGGATGAGGTCGAAGCGTGATCTCGCGGTCGACGCTCAGGTTCTTGCCCTGGAACGTGAAGCTCTCGCCTTTCATGGCCAGTTCGATGATGCGCCAGGTCTCCTCAAATCTCTGCTTGGCCTCATCCATTGGAACGCCGAAGGCTTCGTATTCCATAGGGGCGTTGCCGCGTCCCATTCCAAGATGGAGGTCGCCTTTCGAAAGATGGCTGAGGATCGAAATTTCGCCCGCGAGGCGGACCGGCTGATACCAGGGGGTTACCAGTACCATCGCCCCCAATCCAATGCCGGGACATTTGGCGGCAACGTGCGATAGAATGGCTATCGGACTGGGTTGCGGGAAATAGTCCGAGAAATGGTGTTCAACCACCCAGGCTATTTCATAGCCAAGGTCGTGGCCCAGCTGGGCATCTTCGAGCATGGTCTGATAAAGCTTTGCGTCGGTTGAGCCAGTGGCATCGACAGCGGCCAATTGGAAGCCGAATTTCACGCCCTTGGATTGCTCACTCATGGTCGTCCCCAGTTGGTTTGAAAAGCTGTGTCTCGGATACGAATTGCGTTAGACGGCCCTGCGATATTGAGCGTCATAATGAGCAAGCGGATCCATGCTGCCGCTGTTGATCACGTCCACGACGCGCCCGATGATGAGATCGTGAGTCCCAACCGAACGGACTGACATCAGCTCGCAAAAGACATTGGCTTGCGCATGTGTCTGGAAAGGTGCGCCGTTGGCACCGATCTCCCATCCGCCTTCCTGAAACCGATCTCCTCTGAACTCCGGCTTGGTGTAGGCCGGCATCGAAGGAAGGTTCTGCTGATGCATGATGTTCACGCAGAAGTTCTTCTCTTCCAGAAGCGTCGGGTGGATGGATGCCGTGCGGTTTATGCTGATCAAGCAGGTTGCAGGATCCATCGAGACCGAGATGAAAGTGGTCGCCGCCATCCCGTGAAATTTTCCTGTGCGATCTCTGGCGGTGATCAGCATGACCGTGGACGCAACGCCGCGCATGGCTACGCGAAAATGTTCCTCGAGCGCTGCGTTGCGCTCACTGGGAGCAGGCCGGAAACCTGCGTCCCAGAAACCTTCGTCTTTGAGTGCCAGATTTTTCATTACCGGTGTTCCCATTGTTATGATATGAAAATACATATGATATCGCAATAATCAACCAGCTTTTTGCCGGAGACGTTGTTTTCCTGCTCAGTTCCCCCGGTTGACTCGGAGCAAAATTAGCTCATATTTGAAAAAACATATGAGAATGCATGTGATGTGAAATGGCACGAATTGCGCTGATCACCGGTGCAGAAGGCAGCCTTGGGAAGGCGTGCGCAATGCGATTGAACGCCGAAGGTTACATCGTTGTTTGCTCTGATGTCCGCGTGCCCACTCGAAAGGGGATGGATGAGAATGCGACTATTTTCTTTCAGATGGACATAACCGACGAGGCCTCCGTTGCGGCCTGTTTCGGTCGCGCCGAAGAGGAGATCGGCCCGGTCGCGGTGCTCGTATGCTGTGCAGGGGGAACGACGGCAACCAGCGCAAATCAACCATCCCTGTCTGAAACAACATTGGCCGATTGGCAAAGATCCGAAGCTGTGAATGCCCGAGGGACCTTCCTTTGCATTCGGGAGATGTTTCGCGTCCGCAAGGCAAGACCTGTCGCCGATGGGCGGATCATCCTGACATCTTCGACCGCGGCGCAGCGACCAGCGATCGCCGCTGGCGTTGCCTATTCTGCTGCAAAGGCTGCCGTTATCGGCCTTGCGCGCACCGCTGCGCTGGAAGCTGCCGAAATGGGAATGACCGTGAACACCATCGCGCCTGGCGGATTTGATACCGAGGCGTATCACATCGCGACAGATGCCACACAGATGGCCAGGCAGATCTCGACAATCCCCGTCAGAAGGCTCGGCAAACCGGAGGAGTTTGCATCGCTGGTCTCATACCTGGCGAGCGTCGAGGCTGCATACCTCACGGGGGCGACGATCGACCTGAATGGAGGCGCGCGCATGGTCTGATGCGAGCTTCAAACTCTCAAACTGAATAATAAAAATCAAAGGGGAATGGAAATGTCTGAACGGGTTTCGGGCAGTGAGCCGAGGAAGTTGACGGACAAGGAACTCCGCCAGCTCATTTTTGCGTCGGTCGCTGGCAATGCATTGGAATGGTATGATTTCTTTCTCTATGGTTTCGTGGCGGCGCTTGTCCTAGGACAGCTGTTTTTTCCAGCCGGAACCGATCCACTCATTGGTACTCTTGGAGCCTTTGCAGGATTTGCGATGGGCTTTCTCGCTCGACCACTGGGCGGCATCGTATTTGCCCACATCGGGGACAGGTACGGACGTAAGGGTGCCCTCGTTGCCACGCTCACCATCATGGGCGGTGCGACGTTTTTGATGGGCCTGCTGCCGACATACGCGCAAATCGGGATCTGGGCTCCAATCCTCGTTGTCGTCCTGCGCGTCATGCAGGGTATTGCGGCAGGCGGGGAATGGGGCGGCGCAGTTCTGCTGGTCACCGAAAATGCACCGGAGAAGTGTAAAGGCTTTTACTCGTCCTTCGGACAGGTCGGCCTGAGCGCAGGATTCCTGCTGGCCGCCGCCGCATTCTATCTTGTTCAAAGGCTTCCGCAGGAAGACTTCATGAGCTGGGGCTGGCGCCTGCCGTTTCTGGTCAGCATTCTGATATTCGGCGTGGGTGTGTACATCCGCTCGAAGGTTCCTGAAAGTCGGGAATTTCAGAAATCGGCTGCGGCAGACAACCATCACAAGATGCCGCTCATGGAAGTCATCAAACGTCATCCAAAGGAAATTCTCATCGCGATGGGCCTGCGCGTTGCCGAGAACGGCGGCAGCTACATTTTCGTTGCCTTCTCCCTCGCATATGGAAAGTACGTGGGCGCATCCGGCGACACGATCATGCTGGCGCTGATATTCTCGTTCTTGATCCAACTGCCTATTCTGGTCGGGATCGGAGCGCTTTCGGATCGTATTGGAGTATGGCCCCTCTACATGGCTGGAGCCGTGGCTCTGATCCTGTTTGCCTTTCCGTTCTTCTGGCTCATCGACGCGAACAGCACGACAAGCATCTTCATTGCTTTTATCGGTGCCAACACCGTGTGTTTCTCCCTGATGAATGCGGTTCAGCCCAAGCTCTTCAGCAGTCTGTTTGACACCGAGGTACGGTATTCAGGGCTGGCGCTCGGTCATGAGGTCGCATCGGTATTCAGTGGCGGACTATCGCCACTCATCGCCACAGCACTGTTGGGAGCATATGCCGCCTCCTGGCCGATCTCGCTTTATCTGGTGTTCCTGGGTTCTGTGACCGTGCTCACATTGATTTTGGTAAAGGTGTCGCAAGCCAAGCGAGCATTTGGGACAACCGCACCGGCTGAATAGTTGATTGTTCTTGGAGTTGAAGGAACAACCTCCAGGACACCGCGAAGACGCTGCAAAAGAGCAATGCCAGGCTGGCGCGGCAGGGGCAATCGGAGATTCACTACCGTTGCCCCGGTCGGATGAGCTCCTGTCTGCGCTCCAGTTTGAGGGTGGAGAGCGTCTTCCGAATCATTGCAAATGCCCGAGTTAATGAATATTAACTCGGGCAACCCCTCTTGGCCTTAAGTCTTATTCCCTATTGCTAATTAACCATGCTGATTATGTAAGCTAGCGCCAAGATAGCAATGTTTTATCTTGGAGAGGGGCTGGGCGGATATATCCTGAAGTATCCGGATTTGCATTCGATGCAATGAGGTGGCCCGGTATGAACACGTTGATCCCTCCGCCTAGCGAGCAGAATTCTCAGCAACGACACCCTCATGCCGCATCGCCGGCTCAGCATCTCGCGCAAGGCGATGTTGCCCCGCTTCGCGAATTCCCGCTGGAGGAAACCCACAGCTTCAGCCAACTCGATTCCTGTCGCACTCTTCGAACGAGTGCCGGCCGAAATTGGGAAAACGTATACATATCGAAGCAGATCGAAGATCCCAACGAGGGTATTTTTCGGGCGAGCCCGCATCTTTTCATCAGCCTGACAAGATCCGGCTCAACGCGGGTAATGTGCAACGTTCAATCGCAGGAATACCGAGCGTATCTCCATCCGGGACAATTGAGCATCCTGGCGCCGAACCAGCCGGTGAATATGAAATGGGACAGGCGTATTCACACGACCCATCTTTATCTTCGAAACACATTTTTGACCGAGGTTGCGGGCGATATCACCAGAAATCAATCGACCTCCGTCGATGTGGTTGGCAGGCTGGCTTTTATGGATCCCCTGCTCGAAGGATTGGTCACCGCCATCGATGACGCAATGGAACTGGAGATAGAAGGAACCCGTCCTTACGTGGAGCATCTCGCACGCGCTGCGGCGTGCCATGTGCTGCGCAAATACTCGACTTTACGTTCGCCGCAGGTTTTGGAAGACTCCTCCGGGGAGCTCACCCGCAGCCAAATCGCACGCTTTCGGGAAATGGTCGACACCCGGCTGAGCCAGAAGTTGACGCTGACCGATCTGGCCGAAGGGAGTGGGTTGTCGACGGGACATTTTGCCCATCTTTTCAAGCAGGCCACCGGAACGACACCTTACCAATATCTGCTTCACAGCCGGATCGACCGCGCGCGGTACCTGTTGGCAAAGACGTCGATGCCCGTCGTTCGCATTGCCGCAGAATGTGGATTTTCGGATCACGTGCACTTTACGAGAGTGTTCTCGAAAACTGTTGGTCAACCCCCTGCTGCTTTCCGCAAACACGCTTCTGATTGAATCGCTGCAAAAGCCTCCTGGGAAATATCTCCGCTTAAGAGTTTCTCCGGGCCTGCGGTCGACGTCGTCTGATTGGCAGCACTGCTAAAGGGCGAAGCCAGCACGTCTGCTCACTCATCTTGCCGTCTCCCTTCGCCGAAAAGCACGATGTGCCAGATCGGCACACTTCAGATTGGCACGCAGCCGACGGCCCGGAAGGATGCCTGTCCACAATGATAAGCCTCGCCTGCCAGCTTTCCGCCGCAATCTGGCCTTTAGTACAAGAGCAACCTGAAGTGATACGCAGACGAGCCCTAAGCAAACCCGGTGGCTAAAGAGGCCCAGCCGGCGCCAGCGGCGCCCAAAGAGCGGTACAATTATCAGAATTCCATGCCCCTCTGTTTTATCCTCAACCCGGTTAACTGGCTGGAAGATCGAAATTCGCAGGTGTTTTTGATCTCGTTTCCTTCTGGCCCGTTTCTTGCTGCCTGACGCATGGGATCGGATTGCTTGGGAGGAGGAAAGACCAACATGGCTATCCAAATCATCACGGCGGCAGCCGGATATTACGTGGTCTGGCCTGCGCCGGATACCGTGCGAGGCTTCGGCCGCTCCCCCATCACTGCCTGGCAGATCATCCTCGATGATGAAGGTCTGGCTGGTTGGTCTGAGCCCGTGGTCGAAGGTGTCATATGCTCCGAGCACTATGCGATCCTGTGCCCCGACGGCACGGTGCAGGAATCCGACAGCGGCGTCTATCACGATACACTCGACGATTGGGCGCGCGTCTTTGCTCGCAGGGCTACGGCGTAGTCAAAATCGAATCCGGTCGATTCACTTCCGGAATGCGAATTCCTGCAATTGGAAAATTCAAAAACACAGCCGAAACGCATAGCGGGCAGGGCGATCGTATCGACCCGCATGAGAGAACGGGAGTACGGCACACTCTTCGGAATGCCGGAAATATCTGCGCTTCGGATCTGTCCTGGTCTAGTCCCATTCCCCGTTGCGATGACCGCCAAGCCGGTATCACATCGAGCCGCCTCAACCACTAGACAGGTAGTATAATTACTCGATCGTCGAGCTCCCTCAGATTCTTGCGACGAGGCACCTCCGACCCCTTTATCGCGATGCGACGGCATTGCGGACACTCAAGCCGTCGCGCTTTTTGACGATTGTCTGGAATCATTTGCGCAAAATCGGAATTGGGCTGTAAATTCTTGACTCCTTTGGGTTCTATGCGACGCTGGTATCGCTCGAAGTAAACTCAAAGGAGATTTTCAAATGCTTAGTTTTTTATTCGGTGGCAGCACTACTGGAACTTCGACTGTCGACCAAATCAATGAATATCATTATGATCGTTCTGGTGAAGTAACCTTTGATGACGCCTATCTTAACTTTATGAATGGTGGCGGCCATCTTGGCATGGGAGCTGCTATGCTTGTCGGCAGCGCCTGGACAGGCATCGCTCTGACACCTTCGCTGGTGCTCGATTCCCTGCAGGCTGACGACGGCGTGCATATCGCCTGATTGGCCCTCCTTGACCGAACAGGCGCTGCCTTTTTGGCCGTCGCCAGTTCGATGTGTCAAAGCGTCTCCCGAGCGGCGCTAGCCGCTGCGAGGAACTGTGTCCCTCGCAGCGGCCGATGCTCAGGATCTTGCGATTGCCATTCAATGGGCAGTTCCGCCGCTCCTTGGATGAAGAGTTTAAGCCTGTCGTCCTGATCTTGTCGTTGTGAGAAGTAACGAAGGGCCTCCAGTTATGTCCTTGGCTGATGCAACCGCGCTGTTTCGACCGACCAAAAAGCGTGCGGAAACCGAGATCGGCTCGGCGATAAGATCGCTTCGTCCCTACATCATTGCTGTGGGCATCTTCTCGAGCACGATCAATTTACTCTACCTCAGCTCCCCCCTTTATCTGATGCAGGTCTACAATCGCGTGTTGAGAAGCGAAAGCATTCCCACGCTTCTCCTGCTCACGCTTATCCTGATTGTCGCGCTGCTCGTGATGGCTGTCCTGGATGCCATGCGTGCCCAGATGTTGACGCGCTGCGGTATTCTGCTTGACGAAAAACTGGCGAGCCGCGTGTTTTCGGCGCTCGTGCAAAAATCATCCAGGAGCGGATACTCGCTTGGAGCTTTGCCGTTGCGGGAACTGGACGAGTTCCGCGCGTTCGTCACCGGTCCGGGGATCCATTTTCTATTCGACGTCCCCTGGATCCCGCTTTACCTCATCCTCCTTTATCTCATCCATCCCATTCTGGGTGTCGTAGCAACGGTCGGGGCCGTGCTGCTGCTGGTCCTCGCTTTCGTAAACGAGGCCGTCACCCGCAAGCCCATGGATGATGCCCAGGCCGCTGCCAGGCGATCTTTCGTCTTTACAGAAAACATCATGCAGCACGCGGATGTCATTCATGCCATGGGGATGCAGTCTGCCGTGGAACGCCACTGGCAGGGAAGTCGCGCCGGAATGCTTGTCAGGCAGGCTTTCGCGAGTGATCGCAACGCACTGATTTCGGCTGCCATCCGGTTTACCAGGCTTCTGCTTCAATCACTGATATTGGGCACCGGTGCGTGGCTTGCGATTGACCACGCCATCAGTCCTGCGACGATTTTTGCGGCCAGCATCATCATGGGGCGCGCAATCATACCCGTCGAACAAGCCGTGACTGCGTGGAAGCAGGCAGCTGGAGCCCGGGCCGGCTATCAACGGATCAGAGACCTCCTGAACGACGTTCCTGTAAGCGACGTCAAGACGATCGTCCCGACCAATGAAATCGTGCTGGATGTGAAAAATCTCTCCTACCGTGTCGCAGGGCGCCCGAAGCCGGTGCTGGAGGACATTTCCTTCAAGATCGGAGAGGGCGAAGCGTTGGCGGTTGTCGGTCCAAGCGCTTCGGGAAAGAGCACGCTGTCCAAGTTGCTTATCGGAGCCCTTCAGCCGGCCGAAGGCGATATCTCTTTCGGTGGACTGAACTATTCACACTGGGATCAAGCGGAATTTGGCCGCATCACCGGATATCTGCCTCAGGACGTGGGGTTGTTCGCCGGCAGCGTTCGAGAAAATATCTCGCGCTTTAACGACACCTCCATCGAGCAGATCATGGAAGCGGCAACACTCGCAGGCATCCATGAGATGGTGCTGTCCTTACCTAAGCAATACGACACGATGCTGGGTCCGGGCGGACTGGGGCTGTCGGGCGGACAGCGCCAACGCATCGGGCTGGCAAGGGCTCTGTTGGGGCGTCCGCGGCTGCTGGTCCTGGATGAGCCAAACGCGCATCTGGACGTAGAAGGTGTCCGCGCGCTCAGCAAGGCCTTGTTCCTCATCAAGGCGCAGGGAACGGCTGTCGTGGTGGTTACCCATCAGCCAGCCATCCTCAGCGTGGTCGATACCGTTCTGGCACTGAATTCCGGCAAAATCGACAGGTTTGGGCCGCCAGAGAGCTTCGCAGCTCCCGCTTTGCCAAGCTGAGGAACAGCTCATGACCACCATTACAGTTCCCGACAGCGCGGCATATCGTAATCCCTGGCGTCCCGCCGTCTGGGGGGCGGCTTCCTTGTTGGCCTTTGTGCTGCTGGTTGTCGGCTGGGGTTATGTGGCACCGCTATCGAGCGCGGCAATTGCCGAAGGAAGCCTGCAGGTGCAGGCGCAGAGGCAGTCGGTGGCACACCCGTATGGTGGTATCATCTCCAGGCTCCTGGTCTCGGAGGGCCAGTATGTCGAGCGAGGTCAGCCATTGATCGAGCTCGACGGGACGGAGTCTCGAGCAAAGCTCGATATAGCCAAGGCCGAGGTCATGACCCTGGTGGCTCGTCAGGCACGTCTGTTGTGTGAGCGCGACAATGCCGATTCCAGCTGTCTTGAAAAATTCCGGGCGAAAGCCAACCCATCCGAGGGGATGGAAGAAACGGTCGCCAACGAATCTGCGGTGAAGGTTGCGCGAGCCCATCAATACGAGGCCGAGAAAGGGATGCTCGTCTCCAAGGTCGCTCAGCTTCGCGAGAAGATTGGCGGATTGCAGGCGCAAAAAGACGGGCTG
This sequence comes from Mesorhizobium sp. NPDC059054, assembly GCF_042739215.1. Lineage (NCBI taxonomy): Bacteria > Pseudomonadati > Pseudomonadota > Alphaproteobacteria > Hyphomicrobiales > Phyllobacteriaceae > Mesorhizobium > Mesorhizobium sp. NPDC059054. Next base: position 5,242 of record NZ_JBHYHV010000006.1, on the reverse strand, counting down.
TCGAAGCAGAACGCCTTGATGCTTGAAGAGATGGAAGGCACCCGAAAGCTGGCCAAATCGGGGTACGCGCCCAAGACACGCGTGCTGGAACTGGAAAGAGCAACGGCCCGGATCCTTGCCGATATGGGCTCGCGTACAGCCGAGATTTCCACGGCGACGCAGGAAACCGGCGAGGCTGAGCTGGCTATCGCCAAGCTGGACCATCAGCGGATCAATGAGATCGTCGATCAGATCCGAACAACGCAATCGTCGTTGGCCGAGGCGTTGCCAAAATTCAAGGCGGCGCAGGACGTAATGGATCGAACGGTCATCAAATCGCCTGCCAGCGGTTCCATCGTCGATTTGTCCGTATTCACGGAAGGTGGGGTGGTTCAAGCCGGCCAACGGCTCATGGATATTGTTCCCGCCGACAATCCGATCATTGTCGAAGCCCGGCTGCCGCTCTCCGACATCAACGGTGTCAAGACAGGAGCAGCCGCCAACATCTGGTTGACCGGCGTGCCCAGAAATGAACGCCCGCAGCTGCGCGGCGAAATAATCAGCATCTCGGCGGACAAGATCACGGATTCGCGATCTGGACTTAACTACTTTGCGATCCGCACCAAGATCAATTCCGATGACCTGCGCAATTCAACGGTTCCCCTGCAACCAGGGATGCCGGCGGAGGTGGTGGTCACGAACGGATCCCGGACCCTGATAGCCTATCTGCTTGGGCCGCTTCTTGATGAAGTCGGGCACGCGTTTCGAGAAGAATGAGGATCAACCCATGGCAAATGTAGACAAATTGGATGGTCGCAAAGGCCGTCGTTCGGACAACAAAACTGAAACCGGTAAGGCCGACACGCTGAATTTTGCACTTACGGCCGGCGCTGTGGGGTTGGGCCTTGCGTTGATCGACCTGAAGGAAGCGGCCGCCGCAACGGATTCCAAGTCCACCTTCGAGCGCGACGATGATCGCAGGTCAGACTCTTCTGCAGATCAAGCCATGTCCGGCATCGATCACTCGAGGGCCGCCGATCACCATGACAATCGCGCGGATGGTGGACCGGCTGTGGCAAGCGGGGGAGAGGTCAGCGCCCAGGCGGCGAGCGTGTTGAGTTCGGAGACCTCGCCCGTGGTCGCACAACAGGCGCCGGAATCGGCATCTTCCCAGGCCGCAGCAGATGACGCTCTCACCGGAAATACCACGCATGATGCGACAACAGTGATCGCATCGGTGGACACCGACATTTCAACGTCGGCCGTTCACACGAATTCCGAAGAAGCTGGAGCATTCGAAGGCGCGCACGGTGCGTCGTCTGTCATCAGTTCGGCAATAGCGACCGTTGCTCCCTCTGACGGTGCCTTGGACGGGGCCGGGAAAGTGCTGGGGGTAGTCGATGGTGTCACAAGCAGCCTGCTTGGAAATGGCGGATTGCTTCCTATCGCACCTGTGATCTCAGGGGCTGTCCAGAGCCTTGTTGGCAAAGATGGCCTCCTTGGAACTCTGACCGGCGAACACAACGGCGATGTCGTTGCGGACCTGGCCGTCACCGGCCACGAGCTCGTTGGAGGTCTGGGCGACACAGTCGATAACTTGGTTGACAACGCTGGCGGCGGAATCCTTGGAGGTATCTTGAGTGGCGGCCACGGAGGTATCCTGGGTGGCCTTCTTGGCAGTGGCTCTGCGGCAGGTGAAGTCGCGACAGCATCCAACAGTGCTACCTCGACGCAAGGTGCTGCCTCGACACAGAACAGTGTGACGACCGGGACCCAGGCGCATGGCGATCCTGGAGCGGCATCAACTTTTTTTGACGTGGCGCACTCGGCGCTTCAAATCACGGAAGGTGTCGCCGATGCGATCACCCCGATACTGACATTTGTCGGTCAGCCGTTCATCGAAGACGACGCACACACCGATACGGACCACGCAAGCAGCGTCTCGGCTCACCATATCGCTTAAAGGGACGCGTCGAGATCTGGTTTTGTATCAACAAGACTCTCGATGTTGACATAGCCAGGGATGCGAACAGCGGCAGCAAATGTGCCGGTTGCAAGCCTACGGTTCATGTCACGTTTTTCACCGGGCCGTAGAGTTCCGCGGCCTCCAGGTGGCATCCCTATGGGACATCCGCTGCCCGGAAAGAAGGAATTAGCGGAGCGTTTCAGTCAATACTTCTGGGTAATAGACAATGACGACACCCAGGATATGTGAAAGAATTTGATTATTGGATTTGATAGAGCTGTTTAATAGAGGAATTTCGAATGAGAAGTTGCGTCTGGTAAAACCGATTATGGCTTGAGTTATTAAAAAGTATTTTACCAACCTTATATCATGAAGCGTGTCGGCATTAACGCCGACACGAAGCTATTCTTTTAGATGAAATTTTTTTCTTGGTTTGCCGTGCGGCAGACCGTGAGCGCGTTCGCGCGCGCCAAACTCTGCTGAGGAGGCAACGGACGTGGCAATTCCAGCATCCCAAATTCGCTTCCGGGACGGCAGCAACCGCTGCACCCGTGCCGCCAGGCGAAGCGAAGCCTCCCATCTCGGCGGATCCCACTCTGTTCGCCGTGCCGAGCAAAGCGGCCCTCGCAGCGCCCCCGGCATGACAATCCTTCATTCGCAGATCAAATCGGAAAAATTTAGCCGGCTTCTAAAAAGCCCCTCGGGAGGCGCGCGCCGATACCATTGATCGTGCGCAGCACCACAAGGACAACTGACAGGAGAGTGTACCATGGCTAGCATCAGCAGGCGTTCTCATTTCCTCCTTTCCACGGCAACAGCTGCGTTGCTGACGGCGGTCGTCGCTCAAGTGGACAGCGCTGATGCTCGCGACCGAGCGGGCGGAGGCATTGGCGGCTCGGTCGGAGGTGGCTCGGTTGGAGGCCTTGGTGGCTCGCTGGGCGGGCCTTCGGTTGGCGGTAAGTCGTCTAGCGGCGGCCCCTCCATAGGCGGCGCTTCGATCGGTGGCTCGGCCTCGGTTGGTGGTGCCTCGATCGGAGGTTCGGCCTCGATTGGCGGCAAATCGACTGATGGCAGCCCCTCCGTTGGCGGCGCTTCGATCGGTGGCTCGGCCTCGGTCGGTGGTGCCTCGATCGGCGGTTCAGCTTCTGTTGGTGGCAAGTCGTCCAGCGGCAGCCCCTCTGTTGGCGGCAGATCGTCAACTGGGGCCTCGGTTGGAAGTAGGTCGTCAGGAGGCGCTTCGATAGGTGGCAAGGCCTCAGTCGGTGGCAAGTCGTCAGGAGGGGGTGCCTCGATCGGTGGCAAGTCTGGCGGCAAGTCGTCCAAAGGTGGCGCTTCGATCGGAGGCAAGTCTGGCGGCAAGACCTCAATCGGCGGCAAGTCGTCAGGAGGCGGCGCCTCGATCGGCGGCAAGTCTGGTGGCAAGGCCTCGGTCGGCGGCAAGTCGTCCAGAGGTGGCGCTTCGCTAGGAGGCAAATCTGCCGGCCGAGCGTCGACCAGCGGTAGGTCGATCGGTGGGATCGGCGGTACTGCAAGCGGCGGTATCGGCGGCTCCCTGGGTGGCGCGGTCGGTGGCGTGGCTGGTGGCCTCAACGGCGCGCTTGGCGGCCTCGGTGGTGTCGGCGGCGGCGCTGGTGGCATTGGCGGCGCGCTTGGTGGTCTCGGTGGTGTCGGCGGCGGCGCCGGGGGCATTGGCGGCGCCCTCGGTGGTGCGGTCGGCGGTGTTTCTGGTGGCCTCAACGGCGCGCTTGGTGGTCTCGGTGGTGTCGGCGGCGGCGCCGGCGGCATTGGCGGCGCCCTCGGTGGCGCGGTCGGCGGTGTTTCTGGTGGCCTCAACGGCGCGCTTGGTGGTCTCGGTGGTGTCGGCGGCGGCGCCGGCGGCATTGGGGGTGCCCTCGGTGGCGCGGTCGGCGGTGTTTCTGGTGGCCTCAACGGCGCGCTTGGTGGTCTGGGCGGTGTCGGCGGCGGCGCCGGCGGCATTGGCGGCGCTCTGGGTGGCGCGGTCGGCGGTGTTTCTGGTGGCCTCAACGGCGCGCTTGGTGGTCTGGGCGGTGTCGGCGGCGGCGCCGGCGGCATTGGTGGCGCCCTGGGCGGCGCGGTCGGCGGTGTGACCGGCGGCCTCAACGGTGCGCTTGGCGGCCTCGGTGGTGTCGGCGGCGGCGCCGGTGGCATTGGCGGCGCTCTCGGTGGCGCGGTCGGCGGCGTGGCCGGCGGCCTCAACGGTGCGCTTGGTGGTCTCGGTGGTGTCGGCGGCGGCGCCGGTGGCATTGGCGGCGCTCTCGGTGGCGCGGTCGGCGGCGTGGCCGGCGGCCTCAACGGTGCGCTTGGCGGCCTCGGTGGTGTCGGCGGCGGCGCCGGCGGTCTTGGCGGTGCTCTCGGTGGCGCGGTCGGCGGTGTGGCTGGCGGCCTCAACGGTGCGCTTGGCGGCCTCGGTGGTGTCGGCGGCGGCGCCGGTGGTCTTGGCGGCGCTCTCGGTGGCGCAGTCGGCGGCGTGGCCGGCGGCCTGAACGGTGCGCTTGGCGGCCTCGGTGGTGTCGGCGGCGGCGCCGGCGGTCTTGGCGGTGCCCTGGGTGGCGCAGTCGGCGGTGTGGCTGGCGGCCTGAACGGTGCGCTTGGCGGTCTCGGTGGTGTCGGCGGCGGCGCCGGCGGTCTTGGCGGTGCTCTGGGTGGCGCAGTCGGCGGCGTTGCCGGCGGCCTGAACGGTGCGCTTGGCGGCCTCGGTGGTGTCGGCGGCGGCGCCGGCGGTCTTGGCGGTGCCCTGGGTGGCGCAGTCGGCGGCGTTGCCGGCGGCCTGAACGGTGCGCTTGGTGGTCTCGGTGGTGTCGGCGGCGGCGCCGGTGGCATTGGCGGCGCTCTCGGTGGTGCGGTTGGTGGCGTGGCCGGCGCAATCGGTGACATCGCCGGTGGCGCAGGCGGTACCGGCGGCATTGGTGGCTCGCTCGGCGGCGTTGTCGGTGGTGTGACCGGCGCGATCGGCGACATCGCCGGTGGCGCAGGCGGTACCGGTGGCATCGGCGGTTCACTCGGTGGCGTTGTCGGTGGTGTGACCGGCGCAATCGGTGACATCGGTGGTGAACTTGGCGGTACGGGTGGCATTGGCGGCACGCTTGGTGGCGTTGTCGGTGGTGTGACCGGCGCGATCGGTGACATCGGTGGTGAACTTGGCGGTACGGGTGGCATTGGCGGCACGCTTGGTGGCGTGGTTGGTGGTGTGACCGGCGCGATCGGCGACATCGCCGGTGGCGCAGGCGGTACCGGTGGCATCGGCGGTTCACTCGGTGGCGTTGTCGGTGGTGTGAC